>NZ_FPJO01000096.1 GCF_900119365.1 Streptomyces atratus | reverse complement strand
AGCTTGACGTTTATCCTCGCCTGTCACCCAACCTGCTGATCTGCGGTTCTTCCCGGGACAGCGGAGGCGGCCGTTCTCCACGCTTCGAGATGTCGAGTCACGAAGCACGAGAGAACGGCCGCTGCGTATGAGTCTCCCTCTCCCAGGGCCCGCAGGCGAGGCGTTGGATGTCTTGTCCCGCTTTCGGGTCGAGTTCTACGAGTGCCTTTACGCCCGCGCGGATGCACTCTTCGAGCTCACGGACGCGGTGCTGTGCGCGGACGGGCCGGTGAAGACCCTGGTCGAACTGTCGCTGGCCCTCGAGCACCGGCGTGGGCATGGTGCTCTGTACGCAGCGTTGGACCGGGGCTGGGCCGAGCCGGCCCGGTTACGGCGGACACTGGCGGGCCTGCCGCTGCCGAAGGCGGCCGACGGGCGGATCGTGCTGGCCGTGGACGTGAGCAACTGGCTCCGTCCCGACGCCCCGACCAGCGACGACCGCCTGTTCTGCCACGTCTACGGGCGTGGCGCCCGCAGCAAGGACCAGTTCGTGCCGGGCTGGCCGTATTCCTTCGTGGCCGCTCTGGAGACCGGCCGCACCTCCTGGGTCGCTCTGCTGGACGCCGTGCGCCTTGGTCCCGCCGACGACGCGACCGTGGTCACGGCCAGCCAACTCCGCGGCGCCGTCGAGCGGTTGATGCAAGCCGGACAGTGGGAGCCCGGGGATCCCGAGATCCTGATCGTCATGGACTCGGGCTACGACGTCACCTACCTCTCCCACGCACTGAAGGACCTGCCCGTCGTGCTGCTCGGGCGTCTGCGCTCGGACCGTGTCATGCTCCGCGACCCGGGCGAGGCCCGCTCTGGGCCCAGGGGCGGGCGTCCGCGCCGGCACGGCGGCGCCCTCGCCCTGGCCCGGCCCGAGACCTGGCACAACCCCGAGGTGACCACGTCCACGGACACCACCCGCTATGGCACCGCTGAGACGATGGCCTGGGACCATATGCACCCCCGGCTCACCCATCGTGGCCCCTGGCTGAACCACGCAAAAGATGAACTCCCAGTACTGCACGGCACGTTGATTCGACTCAAGGTCGAGCACCTGCCGGGCGATCGCGACCCCAAACCAGTCTGGCTGTGGTGCTCGGCCACCACCGCCACACCGGCGGACGTGGACCGCTGGTGGCAGTCGTTCCTCCGCAGGTTCGATCTCGAACACACCTTTCGGCTGATGAAGCAGACCCTCGGCTGGACCGCTCCCAAGGTCCGCCACGCGGACACCGCCGACCTGTGGACCTGGCTGATCGTCGCGGCCCACACCCAACTCCGCCTCGCACGTCCCCTCGCCGAGGACCTCCGCCGCCCCTGGGAACGGCCCGCCGAACCCCGCCGCCTCACCCCCGCCCGGGTCCGTCGCGGGTTTCGCAACGTCCACGCGGCCACAGTCCGCCCGGCAGCCGCACCAAAACCGTCCCGGCCAGGGCCCGGCAGGCCACCCGGCTCGAAGAACAAGCACCGAGCCAAGCGCCACGACGTCGGCAAGACGGTCAAACGCGCCGCGTCGATCAAGGAACACAAAGCGCAGCAAGGTTAAACGCCAAGCT
>NZ_FPJO01000095.1 GCF_900119365.1 Streptomyces atratus | reverse complement strand
CAGGCCACCCGCACCGCCCTCGCCGACGGCCACACCGTCTTCATCGAGGTCAGCCCCCACCCCGTCCTCTCCCTCGGCCTCCAGGGCACCATCGACGACGCCGAAGCAGAAGCGGCGACCCTCGGCACCCTCCGCCGCGACGAAGGCGGACTCGACCGGATGCTTCAGTCCGCCGCCGAGCTCTGGGTGCTCGGTGTGGACGTGGACTGGGGCACCCTCTTCGAGGGCACCGGTGCCCGTGCCGTCGACCTGCCGACGTACGCCTTCCAGCGTGAGCGGTACTGGCCGCGCGCGGCCGAGTTCACCGGCGATGTCGCCTCGGTGGGTCTGGAGGGCGCGGAGCACCCGCTCCTGGGAGCCGTGCTGGACCTGCCGGGCCCTGGTGGTGTGGTGCTGACCGGCCGACTGGCGGTCCGTACGCACGGCTGGCTCGGCGATCACGTGGTCGACGGGCGGGTGCTGGTGCCGGGCACGGCTCTCGTCGAGATGGCGGTCCGGGCCGGGGACCAGGTCGGCCACGGCACCGTCTCCGAACTCGTCCTGGAATCCCCGCTGGTGCTGCCGGAGAGCGGCGCCGTCGTCGTCCGGGTGGTCGTCGGTGCGGAGGGCGAGGACGGCGTCGGATCCGGCGCACGCCCGCTGACGGTGTACGGGCAGGCCGAGGGCACGGAGGCATGGAACCGCCACGCGGCCGGTGTGCTGACCGCCGCCGTCGGCGGCGGCGGCACGGAGCAGCCGGCGGACGCGTCCTGGGCCGCCGTGTGGCCGCCGCAGGACGCCGAAGCGGTGGACGTCTCCGACTTCTACGCGGAACTGGCGGCGACGGGTTACGGCTACGGCCCGGCGTTCCAGGGCCTGCGCGCGGTGTGGCGGCGTGCGGGCGAGGTGTTCGCGGAGGTCGCGCTCGGCGAGGAGACCGCCGGCCAGGCGGGCCGGTTCGGCCTGCATCCGGCGCTGCTCGACTCCGCCCTGCACGCGGTGGGTGCGGGCGGGCTGTTCCCGGGCGAGGCCGGTCTGCAACTGCCTTTCGCCTGGGAGGGTGTGGAGCTGTACGCGGCGGGCGCCTCGGCGCTGCGGGTGCGGCTGGCATCGGCGGGGGGCCAGGCCGTTTCGGTCGAGGCCGCCGACGGTGCCGGTGCCCTGGTCGCCGCGGTCCGGTCCCTGGCCTTCCGGCCCGTGAGCGCGGACCAGCTGCGTGCGGCGGAGAACCAGGCGGCGGCCGAGTCGCTGTTCCGCCTGGAGTGGGTCCCGGCCGCGGGTGCTCCGGCGATCGACCCGAGCACGGATTCCGGGCTGCAGATCCTGACGGTCCCCGGTGCGCGGACCGGTGCGTCGGCCCTCCCGGGCGTACGTGAACGGATCGTCCACGTACTGGTCCGGCTGCAGGAGTGGCTGGCCGCGGAGAGCGAGACGGATGCCCGCCTGGTCGTGGTGACCCGGGGCGCGGTGGCCGTCGCGGGTGGCGAGATCCAGGACATGGGCGCGGGCTCCGTGTGGGGTCTGGTGCGCTCCGCCCAGACGGAGAACCCGGGGCGGATTGTCCTGGTGGACGTCGATGTCGATGTCGACACTGTCGAGGATCTG
>NZ_FPJO01000055.1 GCF_900119365.1 Streptomyces atratus | reverse complement strand
CTGGAAGATCGCCGACTTCGAGGGCGGCGTGAATGACTCCGACCACCCCGACGCCCACGACAGCCCATCCGTGAGCTGCGCGAACACATCCTCGTAGGAGCCATCCGAATACAGCGCCATCCCCATCGAGAAGTACGCCATCACCCGCGCGGGCAAGGACCGGTGGCGCCGCTCAGTACGCCCCGCATCCTCGATCACCGCGTCAACCACATCTGCGGGAAACACCCGCGTCAGCAACCCCACAGACACCAAATCCGACAACCGGACATCAGAAGACGGCTTCACCCAACCAGAACGCGGCATCCCCCCACAATAACCCAGAAGCGCTTAACTGAACGGTATTGAGGCTAAGGGAAACCGCCTTTGAGGTCCATCGTGAGTCGAACGAGTCCGGGCGGCCCGAAAAAGTCGGCGTCGAGGGCGGGTTGTTCATCGGCGGTGCGGGCGTCGCCGATGAACATGTCGCGGCCTCGGAGTCCTTTGCCCCCCACGCGCGGATGCCTCGGCATGAAGGTCACCAGTAGTGATCGTCGGCATGGTGCACACAAGTTCTACCGGCGCCGCGGGTACGTCGACGAAGCAGGGAAGTCGTTCCGATTCCTGCGACCTCCAAGGTCCCGGGACCACGTCGTCGACCGTCCACTCCGCGACGCGGATGTCCGGCTCGCCCCGGCAAGCTACGTGAGCGCGGCGGCGACCTCGTCGAGACACGCACCGCGGGAAGCCTTGACGAGGACCACGTCGCCTGCGGCAATGTGGCCGCGCAGCCAGTCGACGGCCGCGTCGTTGTCGGCCAGCGCCACCGCCGCCTCTCCCGCGCCGGCGGCGATCGAACGGCCGCCCGCGCCGACGGTCGCCACCACGTCGGCCCGGGCGGCGGCGTACGCGCCGATTGCACGGTGCTCGGCCTCGCTCTCCTGCCCCAGCTCGAGCATTTCGCCGAGGACGGCGATGCGACGCCCGCCCTCGATTGCTGCCAGCGCGTCCAAGGCGGCGCGGGTCGAGTCGGGGTTGGCGTTGTAGGAGTCGTTGAGCAGCATCGCGCCGCTGGCGAGGTCGCGCAGCTCCATGCGCCACTTCGACAGCGAGACTGTGCCCAACGCCGCCGCGGCCACCTCCAGAGGTATGCCGGCCGACAGCCCCGCCGCCGCGGCAGCCGCCGCGTTGAGTGCCTGGTGCGCACCCACGAGCGGCAGCGCGACGCGAGCCGAGGCGTCGGCGGTCCGCAGCGTGAAGGACGGCCGGCCGAGCCGGTCCAGCGCCAGGTCGAGCACACGTACGTCGGCGTGCTCGGCCCGCCCGAAGGTCACCACCGGACCGTCGGTGAGCGCGCGCATCGCGACCCCCCGGGGATCGTCGGCGTTGAGGACGGCGGTGCCGCCGGGCGCCAGCCCCTCCACCAGCTCCCCCTTGGCCTTGGCGATGGCTCCGCGCGACCCGAACTCACCGAGGTGTGCCTTGCCGACGTTGAGGACGACGGCGATGTCAGGCGCGACCAGGCCCGCTAGCTCGGCGATGTCGCCGATGCGGCGAGCTCCCATCTCAAGGACGAGGTACTGGGTGCCCATGTCGGCGCGCAGCATGGTGAGCGGTACACCAAGCTCGTTGTTGAGCGAGCCGATGGTGGCGACCGTCGGCCCGGCATTCGAAAGCACGGCAGCCAACAGGTCCTTGGTGCTGGTCTTACCCTGGGAGCCGGTCAGCCCCACAACGGTCAGCCCGTTGCGCAGCTGGGCCACGACATGGGTGGCGAGCGTCTGCAGCGCCGCCTGGACATCGTCGACGACGATGGTGGGCAGCGGAGTGGGCTGGGAGCCGAGCACAGCCACCGCCCCTGCCTCGCCGGCCTGGTCGGCGAAATCGTGGCCGTTGGCACGCTCCCCGGCCATGGCGACGAAGAGGCCGCCCGGCTCGGCCAGCCGACCGTCGAGCACGGCCGGCGCGGTCACCGTCACTGCGTCGTCGCCCGCGACCGTCCCGCCGACGACCGCAGCAATCTCGCCGAGGCTGAGCGGAACGATGCCCACGCGGCGCGGGAGCCAGCGAGCGGGAGCGAGGCCGGCGAGGTAGAGGTACGAGGAGGCTGGTTCGCTATAGGTCACGCCTCAAGTCAAGGCGGTGTGGTGTTGCTAGCGTGTATGCGGTTTTCAATACATTGACGATACGCTACCCATCGGTAGCATATCGTGGGCATATCGAAAACCTCATACGTTCCGGCAACGCCACGCCGCCTTGACTGTAGGCATGACCTACAGCGAACCAGCACACGCGGCGGTCGGCCGCACCCAATCGCTGACGTCCTCGCATCCCACAGCCGTCGCACCCACGGGAGTCACGGTTTATGGGTGTGGGAAGGACGAGGCCGCCTTGTTCCGAGAGATGGCGCCTCGCGTCGGCGCAATTCCCACCATCACCGAGGCAGCGGTATCCGAAGCCAACGTTGAATTGACAAACGGAAACCGATGCATCAGCGTCAGCCATAAAACTGGCATCGCAAATTCCACTCTTCTTGCACTCAGCCGGGCAGGCGTGGCTTACATCTCCACAAGAAGCGTGGGATACAACCACATCGATGTGGGGTACGCAGCGAGCGTCGGCATCTCCGTGGAAAACGTCGCCTATTCACCCGACAGCGTGGCCGACTACACATTGATGCTGATGCTGATGACGGCGCGACACGCAAAGTCCATCATCCGTCACGCAGATGTGCACGATTACCGGTTGAACGACGTCCGCGGAAAAGAGCTTCGCGATCTGACCATCGGAGTCGTGGGAACGGGGCGCATTGGCGTAGCAGTCATGGACAGGCTGCGGGGTTTCGGATGCCGGACATTGGCCCATGACAGTCACTCCACGACCGAGGCCGATTACGTCCCTCTCGATAAATTGCTGCAGCTGAGCGACATCGTAACGCTCCACACGCCGCTCACCGCGGATACACACCACCTCCTGAATCGCCACCGCATCGAGCAGATGAAGCACGGCTCATGCATTATCAATACTGGACGCGGTTCACTTATCGACACCGAGGCCCTTGTTTTCGCATTGGAAAGCGGCCGTTTGGGCGGTGCCGCGCTGGACGTCCTCGAAGGAGAGGAAGGAATCTTCTACACCGATTGCCGAAACAAACCGATTGACAGCAAGGCGTTGTTGCGGCTGCAAGAGATGCCGAACGTGATCATCAGTCCGCACACCGCCTACTACACAGACCACGCCCTGAGCGACACGGTCGAAAACTCCATCACCAATTGCCTGAAATTCGAAAGCAGGAACCAGCATGGATAAGCTCAACGTCGGAATCGTATTCGGGGGCTGCTCCGAAGAACACCCCATCTCCATCAAATCTGCGCAAGAGGTCGCAAAAAATATCGATCTCGACAAGTACGAACCCTTCTACATCGGGATCACGAAGAGCGGTGCTTGGAAACTTTGCGACAGCCCTGGCCTAGACTGGGAGAGCGGCAGCTGTCGTCCGGCGCTGTTGTCACCGGACAGAAGCATACGCGGATTGCTCGTCCTGGAGCAGGGGCGCTACAACACGATCAATCTGGACGTCGTGCTGCCCATCCTGCACGGAAGACTTGGCGAAGACGGCGCGATGCAAGGCCTGTTGGAGCTCACCGGCATCCCCTACGCGGGCTGCGACGTACAGAGTTCCGCTCTGTGCATGGACAAGTCCCTTGCTTACCAAATAACCAGGAGCGCGGGAATCGCCACACCGAAATTCTGGACCGTTGCGGCGAACGAGAATATTGATCCCGAGCAGCTGACGTATCCCGTCTTTGCGAAGCCGGCCCGTTCGGGGTCGTCCTTCGGCGTCAGCAAGGTATCGCAAAAGGAAGAACTGCTGCCTGCGGTGGAAATCGCGCGACAGTACGACTCAAAGGTGCTCATCGAAGAGGCTGTCGTCGGCAGCGAAGTCGGATGCGCCATCCTGGGGAACGAACTGGATTTGATCGCAGGCGAGGTGGATCGAATCGCGCTGTCGCACGGGTTCTTCAAGATCCATCAGGAGAAAGACCCGGAGAGCGGATCCGAGAACTCAACGTTCATCGTTCCCGCCGACATTTCAGAAGAGTCGCGCTCGCTCGTTCAGGAGACGGCAAAGACCATCTACCGCGCCCTGGGATGCAGCGGCCTGGCACGAGTGGACATGTTCCTCAAGGAGGATGGAAGTGTAGTCCTCAACGAGGTCAACACATTGCCTGGCCTGACCTCCTACAGCCGTTATCCAAGGATGATGGCGGCTGCAGGGATTACGCTGACCGAAGTGATCGACCGGATGGTGACGTTGGCACTGACGGGAAAAATCCGATGAATGACAACTTTGCCTTCCTGGACGAATGTACACCCGGAATACGCTGGGATTCCAAGTACGCCACCTGGGACAACTTTACCGGCAAACCCGTGGACGGCTACCTGGCCAATCGAATCGTCGGCACCAGGCCTTTGTTCGCGGCCCTGGAAAGGGCGCGAGAAGAGGCCCGCTCCTATGGCTTTGGCCTGCTCCTCTGGGATGGATACCGCCCTCAACGCGCCGTAGATTGCTTTGTGCGCTGGTCGAGGCAGCCGGAGGATGGCCGCACGAAGCAGCGACACCATCCGCATATCGACAGAGCCGATATGTTCGAGATGGGATATGTCGCCACAAAGTCCGGCCACAGTCGGGGCAGCACCGTCGACCTGACTCTCTACCACATGGCCACCGGAGAACTTGCCGCCATGGGCGGTGACCACGACTTGATGGATCCGATCTCGCATCACGGAGCACAAGGGGTCACACAATCCGAGGCGCGAAATCGACAACACCTCCGCTCCATCATGGAGGCCTGCGGTTTCAGCCCATACGAGTGTGAATGGTGGCATTACACCTTGAAAGACGAACCTTACCCGGACACCTATTTTGACTTTCCCATCACGTAACTGAACCGGACCGAGAAGTCGAAGTCGTCGAAGCGCTACGAGCGACCGCGGTTCCAGTTGCGCGACTCACGCGAGAAAGGGAATGTCATGTCAGAGCACCATTCCGACTGGTGCCTCCGGTGTGGGCACAACCATCGCCACGGGCCGACGGGGGATCTGAGCGGGGCGATCCCGCTGTTCGAGCAGACCCTCTCCGACACCGTACGGGTGCTCAGTGAAGACCACCCTGACACGCTGACCGCCCGCAACAACCTCGCCTGTGCCTACCAGTCGGCCGGGGACCTGAACCAGGCAATCCCGCTGTTCGAGCAGACCCTCTCCGACACCGTACAGGTGCTCGGCAAGGTCCACCCGCTGACAAAAGCGGTCCGCTGCGCCCACGTTGCAGCTTGCGCCCAGAGGGCTGTCGACGGCCCCAAGATGATGTAGGCGCCTACCTCGGCCTGTAGAGGTTGTCCCGTCAGTCGCAGTTCGAGCAGCTCGTCGTGCTGGTTGCTGGTGGCGCCGCTGTTCGGGATCACCTCTGCGTCGAGCGAGAACTATCCCTACTCGACCAACCTGCAGGTCGTGATCGATGCCAGGCGCAGAACACTTCGGGTTGCACGATGGGTGCGGTACCTCCGGTTTCGTTCTCCTCGGAACTGGTCCTGGTTGCCGATGCTGACTTCCTGTCAGCCCACGAAGAGATCGCCTTCAACGCGGGAGACCTCGACCGGTCGATCGTGATGGCGGTGAAGGACTACGTGCGCGTCGCGGATCCGGTCGTTGCCAGCCCGACGGCCGACCGGTGACCTCGGGCGCAGTTGGCCATGGCCCAGAGGGTGGCCTTGCACGCTGCGAGGTAGTCGGCACAGCTGTCTTGGATGTATCCCCCAGGCGTTGGCGGGTTGATGTGAATGCCAAACACGTTGTTTGGGGAAGTTCTTGAGTTCGCTCAGGCTGGCCCGAGATCCCGTCCGATCGAGTCGATCAGGCGGGATCTTGCAGTTCTCGGGGGCGTTCTGCGGTCCGGCCGGGGCTGAGCGGCAGTTTCCGGGGCTCTCGGGGGCGCCATCCGGGGGTGGCTCATGCCGGGGTGCGTGCGGTGGTGTGGCTGCGGGACTGGGAAAGTCTCGTGGCGGCGGTTGGTGTGGCTGTTCACTTGCAGATCATTGTGGCGCCCGGGGCGGGGGACGGCCTGAGCTACACCTGGTTCAGCGGAGCCTTCCGCACCTGGGTCAGAGGGCTGGACATCGGGCATCACGTCGCCCACCAGGCCCGCCATACGCTGGCGACCAAGTTGCTGCGGAACGGCGCAAACCTTACCCACGTCAAGCGCTATCTGGGCCAGGTCTCCGAGGCGATGGCCGAGCACTACGTTCACCTCGCCAACACTGACCCCAAGTTGGAGGACGCTCTCCAGGCCGTCTGGGTCGGTGGCCCTGGCTCAGCAGAACCCGGCATGGTGCTGTCCGGCGGCGAGCCCATGTCCCGGACAGAAGCCAAGGCCATGCTCATCGACCTCACCCGCAAGTCCACCCCAGCCGAAGGCGGATTTTGCACTTTCCAGCCGGTCGTCAACGGCGACACCTGCCCCTTCAACCTCAACTGCCACAGCTGCGACAAATTCGTGATGTCCGGCGCCGACCTCGTCTACTGGCACCGCAAGCGCGAGCAGTGGCGCACGGTGGCCGAAGGTGCTCCGGACAGCGCAACCGCCGACTCCCTGCACGACCTCTTTGAACCCACCGCCCGAGCGATCCGCGGCCTGGAGAAGGCCCTGGAAGCCGTCGGCCTCCTCGACGAGGCTCTCTCCCTCGACCTGCGACGGCCGCAGGACTATTTCGGCCGCGTCTGGTCCACCGCCTTCCGGGCCCAGGAACTGGCCCGTCATGAAGAGGGCGGTGAGGCCGCGTGAGGCCCGGCTCCACCGCGGCCGCCATCGCCGCGCGGCAACGGCAGACCGAGGAGAAACTCGCCCGGGTCGAGACGGCCATCGGCCAGCTCCGCCGCGAGCGCGGCCGGCTGGCTGTCCGGGCCATCGCCGAGCGGGCCGGTGTCTCCGCCACGTTCCTCTACGAGAACGAGGCCGCCCGCGCGCTCGTGAAGGACGCCGTCGCAGACAGCCGCAGCCGCCACGACCGCCAGGCCCAGCGAGAACACGACCGGATCGAGGCGTCCTGGCGGGAGCGGTCCTTGAACGCCGAGGCCGAGCTGACCCGCGCCCAGAAGGAGGTCTTCGCCCATCGGCAACGGATCGGAGAGCTGATGGGTCAGCTCCGCGACTTCGACCAGATGGTCCCCGGCGAGTCCGTCCAGCAGCTGACCACTGAGAACACCACCCTCAAGCACCGCGTCCACCAGCTCACTCAGGAGCACCGCAAGCTCCAGGAGCGGCTCGAAGGCGCCCGCTCCAACCTCCGGTTCGCAAAGAAACGCATCGCCGACCTCGAAGCCCAACTCCTCGAACAGGGCAACGCTCCGGCGGCACGAGACTGATGAGATCACGTCACTTGCCACAGCCCAGCTCCTAAGATCACCGCGGGCGGATACGCCCCGCTCATCGATCGTGACTATCCGTGATGGATATCGCAGGTCGACGGGCGTTCTACCAAGGCACGAGGAGGAACGGTTGTGGCAACGGGACAGCGGGTTGATCCATTCGCCGCGTTCAACTTCACTCTGACCATCGACGGGCTGGAGGGCTCGCACGGCTTTTCGGAGTGCAGCGGGGCCAACACCGAGCAGGACGTGATCGATTACCGCGAGGGCAACATGGACTTCTCGGTCATCAAGCTCCCGGGGCTGAAGAAGTTCGGTGACATCACGCTCAAGCGAGGCTTCACCACCAACCGCGAGCTGTGGGACTGGCGCCGGGCCGTACTGGAGGGCACTGTGGTTCGCCGCACCGGCCACATCGTGCTCAACGACGAAGCGGGCAAGCCGGCGTTGCGGTGGAAGTTCACCAACGCCTGGCCCAAGCAGTACTCGGCACCGTCGCTCAGCGGTACTGCCACGGAGGTCGCCATCGAGGAGCTGGTACTGGTGGTCGAGAGCTTCGAGGTGGATCCTGTGTGACCGCTGCGGCGCCGCCGACAGCATCGCCTTCGAGTAACACCTCACATGCCCATGAACCCGCGCACGAGGCGCCGTTGAAGACCACCTCGCGCGGGTTCATTGCTGGGACCGCTCCGGCGGACTTGGAAGGCTGACCCCACAGGGGATGCGTCCCGGACATGACCGCGACGCATCCGCCCAGCTCAGACGCAATACGGACTCGCGGCTGCTCGGAAAATTGGAGATGGCCGGGGCTATCCGCGCGGCCGGCTGGTTCGCCGAGCTTGAGGTCGCGGCAGCCGACGGCTCGTGGAGGGCCGACGTGATGGCGACCTCGCCCGACGGCGAGCGGCGGATGGCGTGGGAGGCGCAGGGCAGCTCCTCGGGACCGTAGTGGTGCTGCGGGTACCCGCAGACAAGCCTTGAATTCTCAGACGATCCACAGTTCGAGCAGGTGCCACAGTGGTGTTGCGGGGAACGGGAAAGCCCGCAGAGACGCCGGATACATACCGGACCATGCGGAGACCGGCCGGACTGCCGCAGTGGTGCTGCGGGCGGAACCCGCAGAGACGCCGCGAGGACCGCCCGGAGTGCGTCTCGCACATGCGGCCGCAGTGGTGCTGCGAGACGAACCCGCAGAGACGCGAGCAAGGACCGGCCGCCGATCAACTGGCGCACGATGCCGCAGTGGTGCTGCGAGAAGAACTCGCAGAGACGCGCCACCACTGGTCGAGTCTGGCGCCAGGCAGCGGGTGCCGCAGTGGTGGCCGACGCCGCTCCCATGCGGTCGGCCGCCATGAGGGCGTGCCCGCCGGACGCCGGGGTCATGACACTGATTCGAGGGTCGGCGCCGGGGAAGCGAGCGTTGCTTTGAGGGCCCGACGATGACAGAGGGCTGGAATGAGAGCCGTTGCGGCAATGAGGCTGCCTGCCACACCCACGACCCAGGTTCCAATGGAGGTGCCCAGGACGGCGGCGGCTGCCCCGAGAATCACCCCGCCCAGGGCAAAGCCTCCGGTGATAGACGACTCGACCAAGCCGTAGAAGGCGCTGGAATCGCGCTCGGTGACACGGTCGGCGTACGACGTCCAGTACAGAGGTTCGGGAATGTTGGCGGCCGTACCGGCGAGGACGGCACACAGGAGGGCGACCACAAGGTTGGGGCTGGAGCCGAGCAGACCAAGAATCACGCCCATCGACACCACGCTCGTCACGCCCAGTACGACGCGCCCGTTCTTGGCAATACTGCCACCGATCAGGACGCCGAGGACGGAGCCGGCGCCGACCGCTGCGGTCAGCCACCCGACCGTGCCAGCGCCGACGTCCAGCCGGTCACCGAGCAGCGGCAGCAAGACCAGGGAGGCTCCGGCCACTGTGCAAGCCACGGCCTGGGCCAGGAAACAGGCCAGTACAGTCGGGTCCTTTTGCATGGCTCCCAGGGCTGTGGCCAGGGCACCTTTGCCTGCTGAGGCGGCCTGCTCCTGATTCTTCGGGGACACAGTGTGGAGGGGCCCGCTGACCCGTGCCACAAACACCAGGGACAGCAGGAAGCTGAGCGCGTCCAGAGCCAGAGCCCCGACGTTACCGACCACAGTGATGATCAGTCCGCCGAGCGCGGGTGCCACCACGATGACCGTGGTGCCCGTCGCGCCGATCACGGCGTTGAAACTTGCCCGCTGATCAGGGGCGATGGCATCACGTTGGAAACGGCGTTCGGCCGGTGCGTGGAATGCGGACACCGACGCACAGCACACCACCAGTACCACGAGCACCCAGGCGGGCTGATGGACACCGGCCGTCACCGCAGCCAGCACCAGCAGGACGGATCGCACGGCATCTGCTGTGATCATGAGAGTGCGAGGTCGCAACGCTGCTCCCCAGCGTCCCGCCCAGGGCCCCAGTGCAAAGGGGACTACCACGCGCAATGCGGTGAACAGGGAAAGTGCCCCCGCTCCGCCTGCCTCGAAGACCAACGTGCTCATCGCGACATAGAGGATCCAGTCGCCGGCCTTGGATGTCGCGTCCGCGGCGAGCAGCCGCCGGGCATCGGGGAGATGGGCGATGTTCTTGAAGTTCGTCAGTGCGGTCTTCACGCTGCCTCGCTGTGTCTGCTCAGGAACGCATCGGATGGGGACGTGCCGGATACTCAGGTGGCCACGGGATCTACGGATGGTTGGCTCTGCCCTGACGCGCAGTCACATGAGGGGTGTCCGAGAAATGGTTCCAGCACCGTGTGCGGGTGCTGGAAGCGCACAATGCCGTCTGCGGTGGAGGGCGGTGCGGCACCCGTCAGATGAAGCACGATCTCCGTCGCCATCAGGTGCGCAACAGTCAGCGGACCGGACACGAAAGCCGGATAGCGCCATGACCGTTTGGCCGCCAGTGCATCAACCAGCAGATCGTGACGCTCGCCCAGATCCTCACGCAGGCGGTGCTCGAAGCAACTGAAACAGCCTGGGGCACCTGGGCGGTACAGCGGGCCGACGGAGCCAGCGAAGGCGCTGAGGTAAGGGGTGCGGTTCTCCTTGCAGGCGGCATCGATCCACCGGTTGAGGACGAAACGCGGCGCGTCGGCGCACACCGCGACGAAGTCAGCGCCATCGATGCAGTCCAGAACATCCTGTTTGTTGTGGACATAGCGGTCCAGCACCCGGTAATCGGTGTGCGTAGAGAAGCGTTCCAGCTGTTCTGCCAGGCAACCGGCCTTGGAGCGGCCGCTCTGGTCGGGGTTGTACAGGATCTGCCGCAACAAATTGGACGGCTCCACGGTGTCGCCGTCGATGATGGTGAGGCGGCCGATTCCCGCGGCAGTGAGAGACTGTGCCAGCAGACTGCCTGCTCCGCCAAGGCCGATCACGGCAACGTGCGCCTGACGGAGCCGACCGAAGAAGTCCCAGTGGTCTTGTGGGCCGGTGGCCAGCGTCACGAGCCAGTCGAGCTGAGTGGAAAAGCGCTCCACGAGTGCGTCGTCGGCCCAGGCCGGGCGGGTGCCGTCGCGCAGCGGAACGAGGATTCCGGCCCGCATAAACGGCTTCAGGAGCCGTTCGATGCGGGCCAGAACTGTATCCGGGGCGTCTTCTGCGACACCAGAGGCAATCTGGCAGAGCGTCGGCTTGTCGTTCTCGATCATCCGCAGGATCCGGCGCAGGATCTCGGGCGGCCGGGCAACGACCCGGTGATCGGCGTAGATGCTGTCGAAGAACAAGGAGCCGTCGCCTAGTTCGAGCATTTCCAACTGGTTGCTGAACTGCCAGTGCATGCCGTCCTGGCCCTCAGGCACCGCATGGGGCGCGGTATTGCGCCCGGCGGGACCAAAGCGCGGTGAAGCCGGTGCAACGGGTGTAGCTGTCATGCCGGCGCCCCCTCGCGTTCCAGGCACACTCCCAAGGTTGCCCGCAGGGCACATCCGTCCTCGGTCCACACGGCGGTGTCGTCCAGGACGGTCAGCGCCTCGCACAGCGATTTCAGAGCGAAGGCATGACGCTCACGAACTGGGCACCCATCCAGCGGGCCGCCGCTGGGGTGCGCCTCCAGGTACCTACCGAGTCCCTCGGCGAGGCGGCACATCACAAAAGCGGCATGCAGAACCCCGCGAAGCGGCCGCGGATCGGGGCGCAGCGCGTGAGTTCCCACAGCATTCGGATTGTCAAGGAACTGCGTGAACTGTTCCTTCAGAGCCAGTGCATGGTGCGCCGTCTCGTGCAGCAGCAGCTCATACATGCGCAGCGGATCGCTTGCTTCCTCCAACTCGGCGTAGACCACGCCGAAAGTGGCCTGAAGGGTCGCAGACCGCAGCGGTCCGCAGGTGAAGACGAGGTACTGCACCAGCATGTTGTGCTCGTCCCATGCCTCCACCCAGGTGGTGCTGAGGGCACGCCGCGCTAGCCGCAGCGCGTCGCGCACATTCGACGGCAGGCTTGTGACCACACTTCCCGCTTGCGTCTCCCCCCGCTTCAAGGAGCGCAGCACGTCCTGCAGCCCGTCCTTAAGCCATGCCGGGACGTCTGGGCCACGGTAGGCCTCAGTCGGCTGCGGTGCGCCGGCTTCCTTGAGCCAGCGCGCGACGCGGGGCGGGCTGGCAGGCGCACCAGCACCCTTGTACAGGAAGTACACGGCCTCCGGCGGGAGCCTACGGGTGTGTGCGAGCAGTTCCTGGGCCTGTTCCCGGTCAGCTTCAGCTTGACTCTGTCGGTGATCTTGGATGGTCGAGGTTAGGTGCCGAGGGTGCGCCAGGACTTCGATCGGGGAATTCCTTGCTGGTCCAGGAAGGTCTGGAAGGCGGTCGGCGGTCTCGGTGAAGGGGTTTCCTGGGTCACTGACCGAGTGCTGAGTCGTTCGATGTTCACGGCGATGGCTGTGAGTACGTGTTGCAGGTGGGTTTTCGGCTGTCCTCGGTAGCGGCAGCGGCGCATGCCGTGTCCGTGGGCGAACTCGTTGATGGTGCCCTCCACGCCGGAGCGGACCGCGTAGCGGGCCTTCCATTCGGGTGTCTGCTGCTCGGTGCGTACGCGGACTTGCGAGTGGTGATGCGGGGAAGCCGTGGCTGTGGTGCATGACCAGGAGCGGGTTCCGGCGGTGCGGCGGCTGCATATGACGGTGACGGCGCGGGTGTGGGAGGCCGAGGGTGGGGTGCCGCGGCTGATCGCGAGCATGGACGAGGACAGCAAAATCTTCGGGCCTGTGGCGTACAAGCTGAAACTGTCGACGGCTATCCGCCGGGGGATTATTGCCCCGTATCAGGTGCTGTGCCTGGACATTCGCGTGAGAGTGCCCCGGGGCATCTGCAGCGACTCGTCAGCAAGCCTGGACTCGGCTACGGCAACACCGCCGCCACCGGCTGGGCGCCCGAATTCACCGCCCAGTGGAACAGCACCGACAACCTCGTGATCACCGACTGAACCCACCCGCACCAAAGCACCGCAGCCTCGCCTTCAATCTCGTCGAACGCGTCGATCGGGACACCGGGCATGGAGGTCGGCAGGGACAGGCGGGTCGCTGCCTTGCCGTCTAGGTCTCGGTGCTCACCGCTCTGGGACCGTGACCCCTGCCGCCGCGAACGGGTCCAGCAGCACCCGGTACTGCTCCTCCGTCAGTTTCGTACGCTTGCAGACAGCGCACGCGGCGATCGAGCAGGCAGGCTTGATGTCGAAGCAGAGGTCCGGGCGGAAGGCGTCCAGTTCGTGGGTGCGGCGGAGGAGAGCGGTGCGGACGGCACGTTCGATCGCGGAGTTCTCCGACGCGGAGACCCTGGTCGCACGGCTGGCATCGCGGCCGCCCCGGCTCCAGCGGTCAAGGGAGTCCTCGTACAACGCGGCGAGCGCCGCGGGCGGCAGAGCCGTGGACTCCTCAATGAACCGTGCGGTGGCTGCCTCCATGCCCCGTCCCTCCCAGATCTCGGCCAGGGCACCCACACTACAGCCCGGATCGGACAGCCCACACCACTCCCAGCACACCAACTACCATCCCCCGAAACGACACATCGCTTGGGCAGGTCGGCACACGGCACGGGCCCGGTCCTCCGGCAGTTCGGAGGACCGGGCTCGCTTCGCACGCTGAGCGAGGGCATGTGCCGTCGGTCGGGCTCGGTTGGCTAACGAAGGGAGCTGAGGCCCGCTATGGGCGCTGAGGATGACGCCCGCCCACACTCGTCACGACGAGGAGAGCCACCCCGAGCACGACGGCGGCGATTCCGGTGGCAAGGAAGCCCCCTGAGGACTGCCCCATCCGAGAAACCATGATCAGCAGGACGCCGACGATGACGAGCATGATCATGTGACGGCGATACCGTGCCAACTGAGCCATCATTAGGAGTCGATTCCTTGTGTTCGGGGACGATGCGCCGCGACCGTACCAGCCCGCGGCCAGCCGGACGGCGCCGCGCTCACTGATCCCACCACCCGCACCGGCATTTGAACGTCGGAGATGGGCCAGCACAGCAGCGGCAGCCCGCAGACGTCCCCCACCCGTGCAGAGTCCTGAGTCAGGCCAGCCCGTCCCGCGGCGGTGGCGCGGTTCGTGCGGCTGCGGGTGATCGATCCGGAGGGGCGTCCTGGCGGCGTGGGATCGAGGCGGCCGGTCGGTGGCTGCGGGAAACCGGGAACGGGTGCTGCGGGTGCCGTACGCGCTCGTCACGCCGGAGGACTGGGGCGGGGTCGGCGGGTATCCGCTCGGACAGTGGATCGCCGACCAGCGCCGCGCTTACGCGGCCAGGACGCTGGAGGCCGGGCGGATCACCGAGCTGGAGAAGCTCGGGATGGTGTGGTCCGAGCAGGAGGCGGCCTGGGCGGACGGGGTCGCCGTCGCCAAGGAGTACGCCGCCGCCCACGGCCACTTCCTCCCGCCGACCACCGCGACGTGGGAGGGGCATCCCATCGGGGTGTGGGCGAAGAACGCCCGGGCGGCGGCGCGCAGGGCTCGGGAGACGAGGAGCTCCGGGCGGCCGGCCATCCTGTCCGGTCGGCGGCCGGGGCAATAACCGAAGCGCGGCGGGATGAGCTGGACGCGATCGATCCGGGGTGGTGCCCGGTATGGGACACCGGGTGGCAGCGCTGCTACCGCCTCGTCCACAACCACGTCCAGGCCGGCGGCACACTCCCCACGGCCGACGGCGACGTCGTCGTGCAGGGCGAGGACCTCGGACGCTGGGTGAACGCGCAGCGGTTCGGGTGGGAACAGCTCCTGCCCGTACAGCAGTGGATCCTGGAGAACACCCTCAAGATCACACCAGCCGAGGAAGACGAGCGGCCGGTGAAACGGACGCAGGACACTATGTGGGCCCTCAACCTCGCGGCGGCACGGCAGTTCCACGCCCGCGAAGGACACCTTCGGGTCCCCCGGAAGCATGCTGAGCAGGCTGGAGACGGCAGATGCGCTGTCAGGCCGTCAGGGCGGCGCTGACGAGCCCGTGGTGGTCAAGGCTCGGGGGGAGGGAGATTGCAGCGCGGAAGGCGGACGTCCAGGCGAAGGGCAACTTGGCAATCATCCTGCAGAGCAGCGCATGCCACTTGGCTGAGACCGCGCAGCCGTGGTGTCTACGCCGTTTGACGGAATGCTGTTTCATTTGGAACGCGGGGTCTTCGGCGGCAAAGCCGGTTGAGAAGGTGCCCTTGGTGAGGAAGGGTCTGTGGTCATGGAGTACTTCTGCTACCACCGAGACCGGCTGGGCTCCCTCGCGTTACGCGAGGAGTTGCTGGAGGAGCACTGGTCCTACATGGACCGGTACGCGAAGGAGCTGATCGCTCGCGGTCCGACCTTCGCCGATGATGGTGAGACACCCACGGGAAGCGTGCATATCGTCGATCTGCCCGATCCCGCCGCTGCCCGTGCGTTCGCCTTCGACGAGCCCAACTACCAGGCCGGTGCGTACCGGGACGTGCTGCTGCGCCGGTGGCGCAACGTGCTGGGGCGCACCATGTGGGATTTTCCCGGTGGCCGGAGCGGTGGCAACCGGTACCTGGTGCTCGGCCTCGGCGAGGGCCTGGCCGCAGACCTCGCCCTGCCGCCCGACCATGACGAGCTGATCGCGTACGGGCCGCTGCTGTCCGACGAGGGCGACACATGGCTGGGTACGGCGGTGCTGCTCAGGGCCCCAAGCCCGGATACGGCACGCGCCGCCCTGACTCCGGACCGGTACGCGGACATCGAGGTCCACGACTGGGAGTTCGGCGGGCGTCGATGAACCACGGAGGCACCGGGCCGATGCCATCTCCGGAGCGCATTGATCTGGGACAGGAGCGGTGACGGTGGCGATGCGGGCGGTTCCATTGGTGGGCGGGCCGGTGGAGTTACGGGGTGCGCTGGACCTGGAGACCACAGCGGCAGGGGTGATGCCGCGCCGGTTGCCCGCGTGGACCAAGGAGCAGTACCAGGACCCGTCGGTCTACGGGGTGACCGTGATGCCTTCGGGGGTGCGGCTGGTGTTCCGCACCGATGCGCGCGCATTGGAGTTCGAGGTACTCACCTCCACCGGCCAGCTCGACGCCGACCCCCACCCTCGCCCAACCGGGATGCTGGAGTTGTTGGTGGACGGTGCCCTGGCCGGGCGTCGGCAGGCGCCGGTGGGCAACGTGCTGCGGATGGCGGGCCCCGGGGCCGTACAGCGACTTATCCCGGGCAAGTCCGGGACCGTACGGTTCGCCGGACTGCCGGCCGGTATGAAGAACGTCGAGCTGTGGCTTCCGCAGCAGACCCCTACGGAACTGGTGGCACTGCGCGCTGACGGCGACGTGCTGGCGCCGCTGCCGGACGGGCGGCGCCGCTGGGTGCACCACGGCAGTTCCATCAGCCACTGCATCGAGGCTGACGGCCCGACCGGGACCTGGCCGGTGGTGGCAGCTGCGCTCGGAGGGGTGGAGGTGATCAACCTCAGCCAGGCGGGCAACGCGCTGCTGGATCCCTATGTCGCCCGGACGATCCGCGACACGCCCGCCGACCTGATCAGCCTGAAGGTGGGCATCAACATCGTGAGCCTGTCCGCCTTCCGGCTGCGGACGTTCGGCCCGGCGGTACACGGATTTCTGGACACGATCCGGGACGGTCACCCGGACACCCCGCTGCTGTTGATCTCCCCGGTGAGCTGTCCGGCCCTTGAGCAGGTTCCCGGCCCGACCGAGACCGGACCGGACGGGAGGATCGCTGCCCTGGGCGACCCGGCCGATGTGGCCGGCGGCGCACTGTCGCTGACGGTGGTCCGTGCCGAGCTGGCCCGGATCGCTGCGGCACGACAGGCGTCTGATCCCCACCTCCGCTGTCTCGACGGACGAGCGCTGCTCGGCCCGGACGAGACAGACGACCTGACCGACGGCCTTCACCCCACCGCCGCCGCGTACCGCCGAATGGGCAAGCGCTTTGCTGCCCACGCCTTCGCGACCGACGGTCCCTTCCGCTGAGCTGTTCTTGACCTCCGGTGTCGAAATGCGCTTCGAACTGGGCCGCTGGCTTGGGCATTCGCCGGACGGCAGGTACCGCGAGGAGGCCGGCGGCCAGGAGGCGTACGCCAACTGCGCCGCTGCGCGAGCTGCTGGCGCCACTCCGGTGCGCAGGGGGAGCCTGGCTACGGGCTGCACCTCGACCGCGACGGGGACGGGATCAGGTGCGAGTGGGGGGTGACCCGCACTGGGCTGGAGGGAGAGGCGCCTATGCGCCGCCTTGAGGGTCTTCGCCGTCGTCGTCATGTTGAGCTGGCGCCACTCTTCGAGCGTCGGCGTCAGCAGGGTGCCGATCAGGTCTCCGATCCAGAGCCCCTTTTCGTATGCCATCCGCTTCAGGTCTTCGCGATCAGACTTGGGCAACGTCACGTACGTAAAGACTGAGGAGCGGAGCGGCGTTGCACGGACCGGGGTCGTTGGTTGCCTGGCCGTGAAGGTTGCCAGCGGGGAAGGGGCGGACGCCCAAGCGGTGGCGCGCATCCGGGCGCGGACGGGCGCCAGCGCCGAACCTCGTGAATCGCCCTGTCAATACTGCTCGGTCTCGACGAACCCGGCGTCCGCGTCGTCGCCGGCGCCGAACGCGGCGGCGATCGGGTCGAATCCGGGCGGGCTGTCCTTGAACGTCAGGCCCATGCCGGCCAGCTTCGCCTTGACCTCGTCGATCGACTTCGCACCGAAGTTGCGGATGTCGAGCAGGTCGGCCTCGGAACGAGCCACGAGCTCACCCACGGAGTGGATGCCCTCGCGCTTGAGGCAGTTGTACGAACGGACCGTGAGCTCCAGCTCCTCGATCGGCAGCGCCAGATCGGCGGCGAGCGCGGCGTCCGTCGGGGACGGGCCCATGTCGATGCCCTCGGCGTCGATGTTGAGCTCGCGCGCCAGACCGAACAGCTCGACCAGGGTCTTACCGGCCGAAGCCATGGCGTCACGCGGACGCATGGCCTGCTTGGTCTCGACGTCGACGATCAGCTTGTCGAAGTCGGTGCGCTGCTCGACACGGGTCGCCTCGACCTTGTACGTGACCTTGAGCACCGGCGAGTAGATGGAGTCGACCGGGATACGGCCGATCTCCTGGCCCGCCTGCTTGTTCTGGACGGCGGAGACGTAGCCGCGACCGCGCTCGACGGTCAGCTCCATCTCCAGCTTGCCCTTGCCGTTCAGCGTGGCCAGGACCAGGTCCGGGTTGTGGACCTCGACACCGGCCGGCGGGGCGATGTCGGCAGCGGTGACCAGGCCGGGACCCTGCTTGCGCAGGTACATCACGACCGGCTCGTCGTGCTCCGAGGAGACGACCAGCTGCTTGATGTTGAGGATGAGGTCGGTGACGTCCTCCTTGACGCCCGGCACGGTGGTGAACTCGTGCAGGACACCGTCGATCCGGATGCTGGTGACAGCGGC
>NZ_FPJO01000090.1 GCF_900119365.1 Streptomyces atratus | reverse complement strand
ATGACCGCCGCCCACTACCGCGCCGAGATGACCACCCGCTTCGCCATCTGGGACCAGATCACCGGCGCTGCAAGCCGGCCCACCACGGCCTGACCACAGGCCCGGACCGCGGGCCCCACCAGGCCACGACGCACCGTCAGGCACCTGCAACCCAACAACGTGACAGCACCCACACGACGTCGCCCTCGTCGACGACAGCGGCCAGCTTCTGGCCAAGCGGCACATCACCGACGACGCGGTCGGCTACAAGATCCTGCTGGACCTGCTCGCCGAGTACGGCGACACCGAGGAGACCCCGATCCCGGTCGCGATCGAGACCTCTCGCGGACTGCTGGTCGCAGTGCTGAGGACGGGCAAGCGGCAGGTGTTCGCGATCAACCCGATGGCGGCTGCCCGCTATCGCGACCGGACGTCCGTCTCCCGCAAGAAGTCCGACCCCGGCGACGCCCTGGTCCTGGCCAACATCCTGCGCACCGACATGCACGCCCACCGGCCGCTGCCGCAGGACAGCGATCTGGCCCGCGCGGTCGCCGTGCTGGCACGGACCCAGCAGGACGCGACGTGGAACCGGCAGCAGATATGCGTTCGAAGGATCCCGCCGGTCTCACACAGGAACTATGGGGACTGCTCGCCCTCTACCAAGCCCTGCGATCGGTCATGGTCACGGCTATGGAGACCCGGTACTGCACTGATCCGGACCGAGCCTCCTTCATCATCGCTCTGGAGGCCGCACGCGACACCGTCGCCATCATCGCCGGCCCCAAGGCGGCTCACAGCCCCGGCACCCAGGCCGACCTGGTCGGACACATCGGAACCCGGCTCTTGCACACCATGCTCCCCAAACGTCGTCCGCGGACCTCAGCCCGCGTGGCGAAGCGCGGTATCTCCCGCTACCACACCTGGAATCAGGATCACCGGCCCCGTGACAGCAGCCCTATCACTGCCATCGACATCACCATCCGTGCGCCTACTCTCCCAACGTCACTGGACCCGGCTCGCAAGCCCTCCAGTTCCTGGGAACAGCTCTGCCAGATCTTCACTGCGCGCGCCAACCAACCCATGCACGCTCGTGACCTGGCCGACCACATGGGACTCACAGTGCCTCGGGCCCGTAAGAACCTCACCTCCCAGCTCTGCCTCTGGACTCGCCACAGCCTGCTGACCCGCACCGCACCGAACACCTACAAGATCACGCTGCCCGACACCTTGACACCATCTCCGGGCCCCTAACTTCGTGGCATTGGGTGATCGCCGCCTACGCCCAGCTCCGGCTGGCCCGCCCGCTGGCCACCGACCTCCGGCGGCCCTGGGAGAAGCCGACCCCGCCGAACAGACTCACGCCCGCCCGAGTCCGCAGGGGGTTCAGAAACCTGCGCGCGAAGACCGGCTCTCCAGCCGGTGCACCGAAACCATCCCGCCCCGGACCCGGCCGACCACTCGGCTCGAAGAACCACCGCCCCGCCACCCGTCACAACGTGGGCCGAGTCCTCGCCACCGGCCAGGCATACAGCCGCCCCGCTCACCACAAGAAGGGCACCAAACCCAGGCGAACCGTCACGGAGCTACCAGATCAGACGCCTTAAGGGCGAGTAGCGGCAGCAGCGATGCCGGCCTCCCGAAGCGTGCGGGCCAGGTGTTCCATCTCAGGAAGCGTTCCTGAGTAATCACCGTCCAGCACACGGTGCAGCACAGCCTTGGCGTTCTTCAGGTCAATGCCGAGCTCAGCCCGTAACACGCGCATGATGACGACGCTCTTCATCGGCGGACTGCTCACCTGCAGCCTCGCGGGTCCATGCTCGGAGAGCATCTGATCCCGCCGTTCGGCCGGCACGTCGCCACCGCACACGGCAACCGCAAATCCACAGGCGAAACAGGTTGATTCAACGTCCCATCGCAACCGGCCGTCCACCAGGGCCTGAACTCCCCAGCACTCCAGCTCCGCACCGCAGTCCTGGCACTCAGCGGAGTACCTGACGGATTCGAAAACCGCCTGCTCCATCCCCACCCCCAACGGAGACGAGGTTAACCTCGCCGTTTCGGTTGAGATGAGGCCGGAAGCGGGGAGGAAATACGAAAGTGCCTTCTGAGCTGGGACGATGAACCTTGTCGAGGGGTTC
>NZ_FPJO01000051.1 GCF_900119365.1 Streptomyces atratus | reverse complement strand
CCGCGCTGCTCGTCCTGCACGTCCTGCCCGGCGACCACTCGGCCTGGATACGTGACTCGCAGACCGCGGTGAAGGAGACCGGCAAGGCCCTGATCGCCTGGGACCAGTGGGGCAGCAACCCCTCCCGCGCCGCCGGAGCGGTCACCTTCAACGTCCTGACCACCGTCTTCACCGGCGGCACCGGCGGCGCAGCAGCAGGCGCGGGCAAAGCCGGCCTGGCCGCCAAGGCCCTCTCCCTCACCAGCAAGACCGCCCGCGCCGTGGACCCCATGACCTACGTCTTCAAGGGCGCAGGCGCCGGACTGTCGAAGATCAGCGACGTCATGGCCGGCCTCAAGGGCCTGGGCAAGTTCGAGGCTCCAACCATCAACGTGGACGGTGCGATCGCTCTCCCCGAGGGTGCCGTCCACCTCCCCGACGGGGCGATCCACCTCCCGTCAGGCTCGGCGGTCCCGGACGGGGCGATCAAGCTCCCCGACGGCAACATCAAGCTCCCCGAAGGCACCACCACCTTTCCGCCGGGCACGGTGAAGCTGCCGGTGGACGGCCCGTCGCAGTTCATGGACCCCAAGGGCAACATCTACGACGCCGCGGGCGACATCACCCAGCACGCGAAGGACGCCCCGACGGGCAAGCCGGACGCGGGCGCGGACATCCCGCGCGTCGACGCCCCGAAGGTGGACTCCCCGGCCACGGCCGGGGTCCCGGAGCGCGAGCTGGTAGGCGTCGGCGGCCGCGACGGCGACGACGCGATCCGTCTGGGCAGCGACATCTCCGACCCACTCCACAGGGGCGACCACACCCCGGACCACACCCCCGGCGGCCACGCGGGCGACCAGATGCCCACGAACAATCTGGACAGCACCCCCCGAGGCGGCGGCCACGCCGACGGCCCCTCGGGTACCAGCCACGGTGACGGCCCTTCCAGCACAGGCGGCCACACGGAGGGGCCCGGCGGCGGTGGCCACCACGAACCCCCGTCCGCGGGCGGTGGCACCCACCTCCCGGAGAACCCGGGCACTTGGACGACGCGGCGCACGGCGCGGATGATGCGGCGCACCCGGCGCACCCCCCGGGCGATCGGCAGCTGACCGCTGAAGAGATCAAGGTCAAGCAGGACGAATTCGTCCGGCGTGCGAATGACCCGGACAAGTCCTGGTTCGACCTCTACTATCGGTCGGACGGCCATCGCCACAGCATCCACACCAAGATCGACGGGGTCGAACTACCCATCCTCGCAAAGGACAGCGACGGATCCTGGATCTCCAAGCACGACCTGCCCTCGGCCCCGTCGGAGATCAGGTACGGCCGCGACCCACTGACTCGCGGGAGCACCCCGGTCGACCAGATCGACCACCTCGACGATGTCGCGAAGGATCGCAAGGTCTCTGTGGACCTGTCCAACGCCGAGCGTGCGCACAAGGCCGCGCCTACCGAGCAGACGTTGGCCGCAGTGGAGCGCGCCCGGGAACAGTTCATCGATCACTTCGACGATCAGACGTCCAACAACAGCAGCTACTCCGAGCGTCTGGGCGAGGACGCCGCGCGGCTGCACGTGGTGCCTGAGCGGTTCGAGGGTGCGGTGGAGCAGCCTCTGCCGAAGACGCCCAACGGTGCCAACATGTTCGACCAGCTGCACCGGCGGCCGGACGGCAAGCTCGTGATCATCGAGGCGAAGGCACCGAGTTCGGGGCTCATCTGGCGCAGAGGCAAGGGCGCCGCCGAGAAGTTTATGGTGCAGCAGGGCACCAGCCACTACCTGGAAACCATCATCTCTGAGAGAGAAGCCCGCCCGCTGCTTTCGGTGACCGACAGCGCAGGGAAAACCTGGACCAACGCCGATCTGGCGGCCGAGCTGAGGCCGGCGTTCGAAAGCGGAAACCTGGAGTATGCGATGGTGAAGGCCGTCGAGGGCAAGGGAACGTACGCTGGAGCGGTCCTCGAATACTTCAAGATCTCAATCCGACAAGGGAGATCAGTGGTTACGAGCGTGTCCCGCCAGAGCTATCCGGTGGCTGAGATGGGGGCAGTCGTCCCTGTGATGGAGAAGTCCCTGGCGAATTCGCTGCAGACCATCGGGACCTCACATCGTGCCAGGAGCGGGGCCCTGACAACGTCCCTGAATGTGGCGCGCGTCCGCTGTGTCGGGGACCCGGACGCAGTGATGCTGGAAACCTGGGAGTCCTGGCTGCTGACCATGCAGGTGCACTCGGCGGTCTTCGCCGCCACGTTCACCGATCAGGAGACCGTGGCCTGCAAGATCCAGCAGGAGGAGCGCCAGCTCGCCACCACCGGTCCGCAGATCTACCTCAATGCGGGGACCTGGCTCAACGCTTTCTTCCTGGCGCTGATCTGCCGGGAGACGGCCCGCCTCGACATGCTGGCGCGGGTGCCCGCGTCGTTGCTGCGTGACTGCGGTGGTGTGCTGGACGAGTACGTCTACGCCTGGGTGGAGACCCTCCGGAGCTTCTGGCTGAGGCATGACGATGTCAGCCAGCACTTGGTGCGAGCCGTGGATCTGAGTGCTCCTGAGGTCACTCACGTCCTCGACGCCGAGACCATGAGCAAGCTGGAGTACCCGCCGATCATGATGTTCTACCGCTACTTGCGCAACGACGCAGCAGGCTTCAACGAGGCCCTGAACGATGCCCTGTGCTGGCACAAGGAGTACTGGACGGCCGACGAGGACCGCGTCCAGAACATCGAAGGAGTCGTGTCCATCGCCCCGCTGGCGGTGGCGTGCCTGGCGAAGGCCAACGGCATTCCGACCGAGGTCGAGTCCGGCTACCTGCCGACCGCCCTGCTGGACTTCGCCTGGCGCGGCGAGTTCGACGCGTAGCTTCCCCAGCGCAGCATCAAGGCCCCTACCAGCGACGAAAGTCCAGGCAGGGGCCTTGATCAATGCGGGCTTACTTCTTCTTCGAGGCTACTAACAGGAGTAATCCGTGACGGTGATTGTGGAGCGGCACGCCATTCCTACGGTCGACCAGCAGGTCACCGAGCGCCTCGCCGAGGAGTTCGAGACGAGCATCCAGAATCTGAATGCCTCGCCTGCGATCGTCGGCATGGCACTGAGCGAGGCACTCCTGCAGGTGCAGGCGAACCAGGCCTTCAATCCGCGTGGCAACCGTTTTGCCACGTGGGATTCCACCGTCTCAGCCATGCAGGTGGGTACGGCGGCCTTTGCCGCCGCCTCCGTCACCGAAGGCTTGGTTGAGACGCGCGTCGCACACGAGATGCGCACCATCAAGGCCACGGGTCCCCAGTTCTACGCAAACGCCGGAAACTGGCTGACCACGCTCTGGTTCGTCGCGGTTTGCCGGGATCAGCCACGTATGGACGCGATGTGCCAGATTCCGCTCGATCTCCTGCAGTCGTCCGGCGCCGAGGGCGACGAGTACGTCTACCACTGGGTGGACGCCCTGCAGACTTACTGGCGCGAGCAACCGGGGCTGCCGGAGAAACTGACGGCGGCCATCGAGCAGTCCCATCCGGACATCGCCACGATCACGCCGCGCGATCTGCTCCAGTGCGTGCTGTACCCACCGATCAACCTCTTCTACCAGTTCCTGCGCAAGGACCACGCCGGGTTCAACCAGGCGCTCGTGGAGGCTCTGGAACTCCACAAGGCGTACTGGAGTGCGCCGGAGCGTTCGGGGGACATCGCGGGGTTCCTGGCCCTCGGGCCGCTGGCCGTCGCATGCCTCGCGTACGACGCAGGCTTCCCCATCGAGGTCGAGTCCGAGTACCTGCCCGTCCGCCTCCTGGACCGTTCCTGGGTGGGCGAGTTCGACACGTGATGCCACCGGGCGGGAGGGCCACGGCAGTGGATACCAGCCGGTCCGTGCCCGTGATTATTGCCCGGCATGGCATACCGGGCGGACCTGATGCCGAGAGGATGGTGGAGCAACCCGGCGAGCGGATGGCCCGGCGAATCGGCACTCTTGAAGAATCAGTCGACGTGATCGATTTCGCGTTCAACTCCTGCCTCCCGACTCTGCGTGCTCGCTGCGTCATTGACCCACGAGCGCCGACAGTGGGGACGTGGGAAGCCACGGTCAACCCGATCCAGCTGGGTGCGGCCCTGCGAGCGAGTGTTCCGTCGAGTGCAGCATCAACCGCAAGCTGCGGACTCTTCCGGCAGGGGCCCGCTGCCGACAGTTGATGCGGGGAACTGCCTGACAGCCTTTTGACTGACTGTCATCTTGCCGTGACCAGACGCGGATGACGCAGTTCTGCGAGATTCTCCTGGATCAACTGCGCTCCCCGGCGGGGCAGCCCGGCTGGCCAACGAGGACCCGGACTAGCAGACGGAGCATTACGACAAGTGGGGTCCCGGCTAGCGCAACAATGCCGACGAGCTGGTCGACAGCCAACTCCTGCCAAAGCTGACCGAGAAGGCTCCTGGCACTTGGACAGCCACATCCGAGCTACGTCCTCGTCCAGGCCCCTGAGAACACCGGTCATGCTGGGGCCGTACTCAAGTACTTCAAACTCTTCTGAGGAGAAACGCGTTGGTCTCGATCATTCCCCGCCACCCCTTCCCCACGGAGCACGCGGAAGGGGGCATCGCCGTTCTCCAGGAGAGCGCTGACAGGTGGATCGACGGGCTGGAAGCGGACTCCACCGGTCTGGGCGAGGCCTTCGGCACCTGCATCACGCTGGCCAAAGCGCACTGCCTGCTGGACCCGCGAGGATCGATCTTCCCCACCTGGAACGCCTGGGTGAACGCCATGCAGCTCGGCTCCGCCGCGTTCGCTGCCGCGACCACAACCGAGAGCCACGTCCAGTGCCGCATCGCGCACAAGGACCGCACCCTCCAGGCCACCGGCCCGCAGCCGTACGTGGCCCCGAGCACCTGGCTCACCGCCTTCTACTTCGCCGTGGTGTGCCGGGAACGGGACAGGATCACCGCCCTGTGCCGAGTGCCCCTGTCCCTGCTGCGGGAGAACGGCGCACGCTACAAGGAGTTCGACTACGCCTGGATCGACGCCCTCCAGACCTACTGGCTCGGCAGCGACGACCTCGGCTCAAAGCTGGTGGCCGCCATCGGCGGCGCGGACTCGGACACCAGCGCCGACCAGGAGATGGTGAGCAAGATCCTCTACCCACCGATGGAGATGTTCCACCGGGTCGTCCGCAACGACCACGCCGGTTTCAACCGCGCTCTCGCCGCCGCCCTCCAGTGGCACAAGGAGTACTGGTCCCACGAGGACCGGGCCGGTCTGGTCCCGGGCCTCGTCGCGCTCGCACCGCTCGCCATGGCCTGCTTCGCCCACGACGCGGGCATCCCCATCGAAGTCGAGTCCGAGTACCTGCCCGCCACCCTCCTGGGACGCAACTGGTGCGGCGAATTCCCCACGTAAGGCACACATGACCACCGTCGTTCCCCGCCACGCGTTCCGTACGGACAACGCGGCCGAGGCCATGGCGCCGATCGTCGCGTCAGCCCAGGACGCAGTCGAGGGCAAGGGTACGTACGCTGGAGCGGTCCTCGAATACCCCAAGATCTGAATCTGGCAGGGGAGATCAGTGGTCAGGAGTGTGTCCCGCCAGAGCTATCCGACGGCTGCGATGGAGACAATCGTCCCCGTCATGGAGAAGTCCCTGGCCGATTCGCTGCAGACCATCGGGACCTCACATCGCGCCAGGAGCGGGGCTCTGGCCACATCCCTCGACATGGCGCGCATCCGCTGCATCGGGGGCCCCGGACGCGGTGATGCTGGAGACCTGGGAGTCCTGGCTACTGACCATGCAAGTGCACTCGGCGGTCTTCGCCGCCGCGTTCACCGATCAGGAGACATCGCGCCCGAGGACGGGCTCTGACGCCGGAGTTCGGACACCGCGGACACCAGATCCCGGGGATCTGTCGCCACCGATCCGGGAGTGGGCGCGGAGATGCTGCGGAACTGGATCCGGGCGACTGACGAACGGCGCCCGGGTGTGCGCTCTGCCTGCCCGTCAGACCGCCGGGGACCGGCTCGCCCGGCGCACACGCGCAGTCCATATTGAGTCGGACGGCACCTACGGCGTCCTTAGGATCGCCGAACCCGCCGGCTGGTGCCGGGCCTCACCGCCGAGGAGAAGCGCCGGCCTCCGCCCAGGCGCAAGCGAACCGTTCGTGCGCAGGCGGCGGGACGGCGGCCGGAGGCGTCGACGCGGGGCGCGGGGCCTTCGCGGCGGTGAGTTCCTTGCGGACGGCGCGGTGGTGGTCGAGGGTCCAGGTGTTCCAGCGGCGTACGGTGCGGTCGGCCGGGCGGTCGAAGGCGTGCAGCTGGAGGTGGAGGGCCGCCGCGTCGCGGCCGACACCCAGGGACGCCGCCACCTCGTCCACCAGGGCCGGGACGCTGAAGAGCGGGTTGGCCTCGTACTGGCCGGGTGGGACCGGGGTGGTTGCCGAGCGGTCCGCCAAGGCGCGCAGGGCGGTGAGCTGATCGGCCGGGATGTCCGTGAGCCGGCCGAGCAGCAGGCGGGCACCCTCCGCGACCGGGTCGCCCACCGGTCGCTCGCTGAACGCCCAGGTGAGGGCGGTGACGGCGGACCGTATCCCCTCCGCGTCCAGCGGCGCTTCCGCCAGGCGCCCGGTGAGCAGGGCGGTGGCCCAGGTCTCGGGCAGGCCGTGGTCCTTGGCCAGCGCGGCTCCATGGCTGCCGTCGTCGGCGTACGGGGTGACCGCGAGCCGTTCGGACCATTCGGCGGCCATCCGGTCCGCGGCAGCGGTCATGCCACCGGGGGCCCAGAGCTCCGCCGGGTCGGCGGGGACGGCGGCGGCGAGCACGGCGCGCCGGCCCTTGGGGCGGAGGTTCATCCGCGCGACGTCGTACTCGTGCACCAGGGCCCGGTCGGCCTTGTACGGCTTGGCGCGGCACAGCTTCAGGTGTACCGCGTAGTCGTCGCTGCCGGCGAAGCCGTCGAGTACCAGGGCGGCGATCGCGCGCGGCACCCCCGTACGCCACCGGAACAGGTCCACGGCCTCCTCGGGCACCGGCAGCGGGCCGCGTTCGGCGAGGAGGGCGAGCAGGCGCGGGATCCGGGTGGTGTCGTCGCCCGTGACGGTGCGGGTCTCGCACTCCTCGGCGCCGGCGGGCGCCGGGTCGGCGGCCCGTTGGAGGAAGGGGACGAGGTCGCTGCGGACCGGGCCTGAGGCCACCGGGACGCCGGACGCGCGGAGTTCGGCGATCCCGGGCTCGGGGGCGCGGCCGGTGCGCCAGGTGGTGCCCCGTTCCGCGAACGGCTGGCGGCTCCACACGTCGAGCAGCGCGGTCAGTGCCTGCCGGTGCTCGTCCGGGGTGGCGGCGACGACGGCCCGCCAGGCCACGACATCGGTCCGGCCGGTCAGCACCGCCCACTCGGGCGGGGGCGCGGGCAGGGCCAGCACCCGCACCTCGTCGTCGATCTCACCGCGCAGATACCGGCCGTCGGCGGCGACCGCGGTGAGCAGGGCCGGCTGCGGCTGCGACGGCCGCTCCTCGTACCCCCTCAGCCGGGCCAGCAGGCCGTGCAGGGCCGGGACGAGCCGGGTGTCGGGCACCGGGTCGGGCAGCTCGACGACCGGACCGGAGCGCATGACGGCCACCCGGTGCGACAGCTCCTCGCGGCGGCGCAGCACATCGGCGGCGAGACGGACGGCGCGCGCGACCCCCTGCCGGATCCGGGGATCGGTCACTCCGGGCAGTCCGTCCTCGGCGCCGGAGCGCAGCAGCTCGCGGACGGCCTCTTCGGTGACCGCGCGCAGAGCGCGGGAGGAGGGCTCGTCGCGCGGGGTGAGGAAGTGCCAGAAGGCGGGCGGCGGTACGGGACCGGCCTGCTCGCCGAGGGTGGCCCGCACCGGTCCGCGGTGGCGGCTGCCGGGGAAGCCCCGGACCTGCCAGAGCAGTGAGTTGTCCTCAGCGGCATGGCAGCGGACGGTGGTGCTGCCGACCACGACGGCGTCCTCGCCGCCGGCCGGGAGGGCGAGGATGCCCCACGGGCGGCGGCCCCAGACGGTGGTGCGGTAGGAGGCCGTACGGCCGTCGGCGGACTCCAGCACGAACTCGCGGGGCGAGGGGCCCGCGTACGGGGTGCGGTAGTTGACCCGGCAGCCGGTGAGGCGGCCGTCCTGGCCGAGCGGGGACGGCGGGGCGCCGGGCGGCAGTTCGGCGAGGATGCGGTGGTCGGGGAAGGGCCTGGTGCCGTCCGGGAACGAGTCGGGGCGGTGGAAGTCGGGCAGGGTGCGGTCGGCGGTGGGCACACCGGTGGCGGGGTCCAGGCGGGCCCATCCCCTGCTGCCCCTGTCCTCGCTGAACACCTCGGTGCTCCAGAAGTCCCGGCCGTCGTACATCTGGTAGTCGCGGTGGCCGATGCCCGCGGTGTCTCCGGGGCGCAGGACGTTCTCGCCGTCGAACCGGCCGCCGCCGTCCGGGGTCTGGAACTGGTAGCCGAGGCCGCCCTGGATGCTGCCGCCGTAGGGGCGCAGCCCGTAGGACTGCTCCGGCTCGAACGTGTCGGCGGGGCTGCCGGACCAGTACGCCGTACTGACCCCGTTCCCGTCGCCCGAGCCCGTCCAGGCGACGAGGAACTGGCCGCCGACCCAGTGCACCGTGGGATGGCCGGCGCCTTCCGGAAGCTCCAGGGTGTGCTCGCCGCGCCGTCCTTCGTGGTCGACGGCGAACGCGCGGGTCTCCCCGTACACCGTGAGCACCGGCCAGGTGCAGGTGGTGTGGACCGTCTCGTCCGGCCGGAATTCGGCGAGGGCCTCCTCCAGTGCGGTCCAGCCCAGCTCCTCGGGCAGGCCGGAACGCAGGGCGCGGGCCAGCGGGCCGGTGAGGTCCAGCGCTTCGAGAGCCTCCTCGATGCCGTCCAGGGCGATGGCGGTGGGCCGGTCGAGGAGGCCGTGCAGCTCCTCGACGGCCTCGTCGGCGGCGGCGAGCCCGCCGCCGCGCAGCGCGTCGAGGAGCTTCTCGATCCGGCCGTGCACCTCGGCCGCGATGCCCGGATTGTGCGGGAGCCGGCTGATGGCGGAGCCTCCCCCGGGCCGGAGCCCGGCGTGCACCGTGCCTTCGAGCCGGGAGCCGAAAACGGGGTCGGCGGCAAGCGCCCTGAGGTCGCGCCGCGCTTCCTTGTCCCAGAACTCCAGGGAGATGGTGGGGCCGGGATCGTGGACGGGGATCCCCTCGGCAAGGCACACGTCGAGCAGGTCGGCGTCCAGATGCGGCCCACCGGTAGCGGTCCTCGTGGAGCCGGACCGGGGTGCCGTCCTCCTTCAGCAGCGGCGCGAACCGGGCCACCAGGTCGAACAGCTCGGCGGGCATGGCCTGGCGGGTCACTCCGCCGCCGGCGACCGTGCGGTGGGAGTACTGGGTGGCGTACCGCCGCAGCCACTCGCCGAGGCCGCCCTCGGGGGTGATCCGGCCGGCCGCGGCGGCGTCGGCGGCCCCGCAGCCGAGGAGCAGCCGCAGCCAGGCGGCCGCGTCGTTCTTCGACTCGGGGAACAGGTCGAGCAGGGCGGTGGCCCGGTCGTCGGCCGGCGGGTGAGCGGCGAGCGGGCCGAGCGCCGCGTCGAGCAGCCGGTCCGGCACGGCCTTGCCGCGGGCGGAGGCGAGCACCTCGCCCAGCACCCGCGCCTCCTCGTCGGCGCCGAGACCGGCCGCACGCGCGGAATCCCGGACCCGGCGGGCCAGATCGGCGGGGAGCTCGCCCGGCGACGCCGCCCAGACGGCCAGCAGCCGCACGAACTCGCGGTGTGCGTCGCCCGGTTCGAACACCTCGGCCAGCCAGGCCGGGGCGCCGCCGAGTTCGGTGGCGGGAAGCGCGCCGAACCGGGCGAACAGCTGAAGGTTCGCCCACTGCCAGTCGGGGTCGACGGGCAGCCCGTGGGTCCGCTCCGCAGCGCGCGCGTTCGCGTACGCGCGGGCGGCGGAACGGCGGTGCGTCTCCAGCATCCAGTGCCCGATGGTGTCCCAGAACCACGGCAGATGGGCGGCCGGCAACCCCCGGGCCAGGCGCCCCGCATCGTCCACGAACCGCCCGGGCTTCTCCCAGGCCCTGTGCCGGCCGCGGTCCGCCTGCTCCAGCACATCACGGGCATCGGCCTCGGCGCCGGGGACCCGGGCGCGCGCCCAGTCGACGTACGTCTCGGAGATGCGGTGATTGGCCGGGAGCGGAACGGGAGTTCCGGTGCTGCTGGTCATGTGTACGAGTCTGGCAGGCGGCACTGACAACCGACCGCCCCCGTTGTCCGGGGGCTTGTGTAGGGTCCCGCCATGCCTGCCTTCCGCGACTTCAACTTCAAGCTGCTGGTCATCGAGAAGCTCATGTACGAGGACAAGACGCTCACCCCGGCCTTCAGCATCGACGAATGCCTGCGGGCCAAGGGAATCGACGACGCGCAGCTCTACGCGTTCGACAACGATCTCGCCTACACGGTGCTCGAAGAGGCCCGCGCCTACTTCGAGGCACTGGAGATCAGCGAGGAACTGCTCGCGACGGTGGACACCTTCCTCGTCGACGGCGGGCACCAGGTGTACTACGAGTGCTCCCCGGTCTGGGACGGCGAGGACGACCTGTTCGACGTGGGGTCGCTCGACGACCTCGACCTGCTGCCGAACCTGCGGCGGATCGTGGGCACCCGCGATTGCGGGCTGGGCGTCCCGTTCAAGGCCGAGATCCTCGAGGCCCGGGGCATCATCGCCGACTGAGGCGCAAGAACGTTCTACTCCGACCTCGGTGACGCCAGCTCTGGTGACTCCAGCCGTGGTGACTCCGGGTCAAGTGATCGGACAACGTGTTCGGTCGGCGCGGCGCGGGCATGATCAACGGCATGAACGACGAGCCGGGCAGGATCCTCCGCTGGAACTTCTTCATCGGCGGCCACCTGAGCGCGTCGGTGCCCGTACGTCTCGTCGAGCGCACCGACGCCGGCCAGCTGGTGTGGATGGAGAGCGGCACACCCATGTGGCGCACGAAGCTTCCGCGCGGGAGACATCTGCGGGACATCGCCCCGGACGACCGCCCCGCCGACGGCTACCCGGTGGTCGCCGACCGCTGGCCGATGGGCAACGCGCTCTTCTACCAGCCGGCCGGCGCCGCCCACTCGGTCCTCTGGCTCTTCGGGCGTGGACGGAAGTTCCGTGGCTGGTACGTAAATCTGGAGCGCCGGATCCATCGCGGTGACGACATCGACATCACCGACCACGAACTCGACATCAACGTGGCGCCGGACCGGACCTGGAAGTGGAAGGACGAGGAGTCCTTCGCCGAGAAAACCGGCCACCCCGTCTACTGGACGGCCGACGAGGCGTCCGCGATCCGGGACGAGGGTGCCTCGGTTGTCCGGCTCGCCGAGGCCGGAACGTTTCCCTTCGACGGCACCTGGTGCGATTTCCGGCCACCGCCCACCTGGACAACGCCGCCCCGGCCGCCCGTTCCCCGCCATCCACTGCTCTGACCGCCGCCTGCCCCGACCAGGCACGACGCGCTGACCAGGGCATGCGCAAAATTCTCGGCCAGGGTGGCGGGATGGCAATCATTGCCCGGGGTCACACCCCGTGATACACAGAGTAACCATACATATTCGGTCACACACCATCTCGATCCACGGGGCAGGGCGGCCGGACCGGCCAAATGTACGAGATCCGGGTAAAGAGAGCTGTCAAGCCGTCGTGCGAGAGCAGTTTCATCAGCGAAGATAGAGAGCGACCCGTGCCGTCCGGCACGGGCAATGAACTACCCAACAGGGGCGGTGACTTACATGATCCTGGCAGCTGAAAAGGGCGACATCACCACCATCATCGGCGGAATCGCCCCGAACTGGGGGCCGTTCGGGACCTTGGGCAACGAGGCCCGCGTAATGATCGAGGTCGTGATGGCCATCGCCATCCTGCTCTGCCTCGGCATCGCGGTCTGGGGTGCGGCGAAGCAGCGCATCGGTGCGACGGCACTGCGCGACACGTTCAGCGCGGAGCAGGGCAAGGGGCTGATCGTTGCCGGTTTGACCGGTGTGTTCATCATTGGATCCCTTGGAACCGTGTTCACCATCGTCTACGGAATGGCCGTCTGACCGGCTGTCATTCCACGCCAGGGGCAGTCCCGCCCACTCCCACACCATCCGTCCGTCGTGCCCACCGGCAGAGGTTGCGTCTCCCTGATGTCGAGTCACCACACCGCGTCTGCGCGGAAACCCGCACGGCTACCGTCGTACTACCCGGTTCAGGCAACGGTTGAGGGGGCGTACGCGGCATGAGCCTCGGCGACGAGAACGGCTACGGCAACGACTCAGGTCGTAACGACGATGGATTCAGCACCATCGGCGGTACGCGCCAGACCCGTACCCGCCTTCCTGACGGCGAGGGCGGCGACGGCTACGGCGCCCCCCGCCGGCCCGCCCGCAAATCCCGCTCCCTGGTCACGGTGGTCGGCGTGGTCGTCCTCCTGATCGCGGCTATCGCGTTCGCGAACATGGGCGGGGGCGCCGGGAACGGCAACAACGGCGACGGCTCGGGGAGCGGGGGGAGTAAGCCGGAATCGTCGTCCACGGCGGCTACGGGGACGAAGCCGGTGACGGGGAAGAACGGGTCGATCCCGTCGGGGTTCGCCCATGACGAGCAGGGGGCGCAGAGCGCGGCGGCGAACTACGCAGTAGCACTCGGCTCGACCGACATGTTCGACAGGGACCGTCGCCGCGCGGTCATCACCGCCGTGTACGCCCCTGAGGTCGCTGCCGCTCGCCAGGGCGACCTGGACAGGGTGTACTCCGGTCAGGATTTCCTGACCAGCATTGGGCTGAACGCTGATGGCACCACGCCGGCTGGGCTCACCTTCATCTCGCGCTCCAACCCGGTCGGCACCAAGGTCGTGAAGTTCAACGGCGACTCCGCAAGCGTCGCCGTTTGGTACTCGGCTCTGTTCGGGCTGGCTGGCGAAGGTTCCAAGAACCCGGTCTCCGAGAGCTGGTTCACCAACACGTTCGAACTGGCGTGGATCGACGGAGACTGGAATGTCACCGACTTCTCGCAGAAGGACGGCCCCACCCCCGTCGGCCGTGACCAGGCTGCTTCCTCTGCGGAGGACATGGCCAACGCCGTGGAACAGTTCGGAGGGTTCACATATGCCCGGTAAACGATCCAGTCGAGCCCTTTCGCTCGCGGCGGCAGCAGCCAGTCTGCAGGTCACGCTCGTACTACTGGGCAGCCGCGCATCCGCTGAGCCCTCTCCGAGCCCGTCACCCAGCGGTAGCAACAATGCGTGCGACCTCATCCGCGGCCCCGCCAAGGACTACTGCGAAAGAGGCGAATCCGGCGCTCCCAAGGACCTGCCCTCCACCCTCGACAACTCCCAGGACCCCCTCACCTCCCTCGCCCGCGGCTGCGCCGACGCCGCCGCATGGATCGTCGGCAAGCTCAGCGAGGCCGTGAAGAGCACCGCCAACGTCGACTTCACGAACACCAAGTTCCTCCAGCAGTACGCGATCGTCTTCGCCGCCTCCACCGTCCTGACGCTCATCCTGTGGCTGCTCGCCGTGGCCAAGCGGGCGATCCGTGGCGTGCCGCTGACCACCGCGATCTCCGAAGCCATCGGGTTCCTGTGGCTGACGGTCCTCGCGTCCGCGTTCACTCCGCTGATCCTCTACACGATCGTCTCCGCGACCGACGGCGTCACCGAAGTCATCGCCACGTCCTCGGGCGGGCAGACCGACGTCTTCTTCGGATCGTTCGCCGAAGCCCTCAAGAAGGGCTCCGACATCGGCGGCGGACCGATCATGCTGATCGTCGTCTCGCTCGTGTCGATCCTCGCCGCGGGCGTCCTCTGGCTGGAGCTCGTCATCCGGGCCGCCCTGCTCTACGTCGGCGCCCTGCTCGGCACCGTCGTCTACGCGGGGCTCGTCGACAAGAACATGTGGGGCCACGTCCGGCGCTGGGCGGGCATCATGATCGCGGTGATCATGGTGAAGCCGGTCATCGCCGTCGTGCTCGGGCTGGCCGGTGCGCTCTCCCAGAACGAGGGGCCGAACGCGATCTCCGCCGTCGTGTCCGGTCTCGCCATCATCCTGCTGGCGATCTTCGCCTCCGCGATGATCTACCGGTTCGTCCCCGGTTTCGGCGACGAGATCCAGGGTGCCCGTACCAACCGCAAGCAGGCCACCGACGGCTCCCAGGCCGCCGCGATGATCAGCTCCCCCGCCGCTCTGGTCTCCCAGGGCATCAAGACCCACAGCGGTCGCAGCGGCCAGAACAGCGGCGACAGCGGCAGCGGCGGGGGCCGGCCCGCCAACGCGGTCAGCGGCGGAGTCGCCGCGCACAGCTCCCGCAACACCGGCGGGAGCGGAGTCGGCGGCGGATCCGTCCCCTCCGCCGCACCTCCGCCGCGCAGCGGATCGGGGCCGACCTCCGGCACCCCCCACGGCAGCCGCTCCCACCGAGGTGGCGGATCAGGCAGTTCAGGTAACAACAGCACGGGAGGTGGAGGGCGTTGACGACTCAGTCCCACACGATCGCGCCCCGCCGTACGTATCTCATCGGCCGGGCCCGGCCGAACGCGATCGTCGGCAAGAACCGCGAGACCGGCGAGATCGCGCTGATCATCGTCGGCGCGTTCCTCGGCATGGTGAGCGGGCTGGCCGTCCCCTACCTGGGCCCGCGGATCGTGCTGCTCGTGGGCTTCCCCCTGCTCGCCCTGGCGATCGTGTACCTCCCGTACAAACACCGCACCTTCTACAAATGGTTCGAGATCAACCGCAGCTACAAGCGCTCCCTGCGCCGCGGTACGGCCTACCGCTCCGGCGCCATGGAGGCGGGCGTCGGCGTCGACGGGCGCGAGGTCGAGATCGGACCGCCCCCCGGCATCGGCCGGATCAACTGGCTCGCCGCCCCCTTCGGTCCGGACGAGATCGCCGTGCTCCTGCACGCCGACCGCCGCACCGTCACCGCCGCGATCGAGATCGAGGGCCCCGGCGTCGGGCTGCGCGACAGCGAGGACCAGGAAGCCCTCGTCGACCGGTTCGGCACGCTGCTGAAGCACGTCGCCAACGGCGACGGTTTCGTGACCCGCATTCAGATGCTGGCCCGTACCCTGCCCGCCGACCCCGACGCGCACGCCAAGGACGTCGCCCAGCGCGGCGACAAGACGTCCCCGGGCTGGCTCCAGGAGTCGTACGACCAGCTCCAGTCCATGGTCTCCACCTCCAGCGAGCAGCACCGCGCCTACCTCGTGGCCTGCATGCACTACACCCGCGAACTGGCCGCCGAGGCCAACGCCATGGCCCGTGCCGCCCGCCCCCAGGCCGGCCGCAGGCTCGACCGGGACGCGGGCCTCGCCGTCGTCATGGCACGCGAGCTCACCGACATCTGCGCCCGCCTCGCCGAGGCCGACATCCGGGTCCGCCAGCCGCTCGGCCAGAGCCGGCTCGCCTCCCTCGTGCACTCGATGTACGACCCCGACCACCCCATCGACCACATCCAGGCCATGACCAGGCGCAACGCCTGGCCGGCCGAACTCGACGCGGTCGAGCCCACGTTCCTCCAGGCCAAGACCCGCGAGTCGGTCACCCGCGCCCCCTGGTGCCACTCCACGGCCTGGGTGAAGGAGTGGCCGATGACCCCCGTCGGCGTCAACTTCCTGGCCCCGCTCCTCGTCCACACCCCCGATGTGATCCGTACGGTCGCGGTCTGCATGGACCTCGAACCCACCGAGGTCGCCATCGAGCGGATGCTCACCGAGAAGACGAACGACGAGGCGGAAGCCAGCCGTCAGGCCAAGATGAACCGCACCGTCGACCCGCGCGACATCGCCGCACACGGCCGGCTCGACCAGCGCGGTGAAGATCTCGCGAGCGGCGCGGCGGGCGTGAATCTCGTGGGGTACATCACCGTGTCGTCGCGCTCGCCGGAGGCTCTCGCCCGCGACAAGCGGACGATCCGGGCCTCGGCCGGCAAGTCGTATCTCAAGCTGGAGTGGTGCGACCGCGAGCACCACCGCGCCTTCGTGAACACCCTGCCGTTCGCCACCGGCATCCGCCGCTAGCCCCACCGCACAGCACCAGCGCCAGCACCAGCGCCAGCAGCTGCAACAAACGAGACACCCGAGACAACCGAGAGAACCGAAAGGGAGGTCGGTCACGCCATGCGAGATCCGCTGTCCGCGCTGTCGGACGCCTTCACCGCCTTCCTCTTCGGGAAGGTGGAGACGACCAGGCTGCCCGTCCGCACGTCCACGGGACAGGCCCAGGCCGTCTACCTGCCCACCGCCGCCCCCGGCCTCGGCGACTCCGGCGTGATCATCGGCCGCGAGGTCTACTCCGGCAAGGGCTACATCTACGACCCCTTCCAGCTGTACGGACAGCAGCTGCCCGCCCCGCACTGGCTGGTGCTCGGCGAGTCCGGCAACGGCAAGTCCGCGCTGGAGAAGACGTACGTGCTCCGCCAGCTCCGCTTCCGCGACCGCCAGGTCGTCGTCCTGGACGCCCAGGGCGAGGACGGCGTCGGCGAGTGGAACCTCATCGCCCAGGAGCTCGGCCTCACCCCGATCCGCCTCGACCCGACCGCCGCCCTCAACGGCGGCATCCGGCTCAACCCGCTCGACCCCTCGATCACCACCACCGGCCAGCTCGCCCTGCTCCGCACGATCATCGAGGTCGCGATGGGGCACGGCCTGGACGAGCGGTCCGGCTTCGCGCTGAAGGTCGCCCACGCCTACGTCAACGAGACGATCACCGACCGGCAGCCGGTCCTGACCGACATCGTCGACCAGCTCCGTCACCCGGAGCCCGAGTCCGCCGAGGCGATGAACGTCGACATAGACGACGTACGGGCCTGGGGCCTGGACGTCGCCCTCGTCCTGGACCGGCTGGTCGACGGTGACCTGCGCGGCATGTTCGACGGACCGACCAGCTTCGGCATCGACCTCGACGCCCCGCTGATCGTCTTCGATCTCTCGCACATCGACCGGAACTCGATCGCGATGCCGATCCTGATGGCGATCGTCGGCGTCTGGCTGGAACACACCTGGATCAGGCCCGACCGGAAGAAGCGCATCTTCCTGGTGGAAGAGGCCTGGCACATCATCAACTCCCCCTTCGTGGCACAGCTCTTCCAGCGTCTGCTGAAGTTCGGGCGCCGGCTCGGCCTGTCGTTCGTGGCCGTCGTCCACCACCTCAGCGACGTCGTCGACGGAGCGGCGGCCCGCGAGGCCGCCGCGATCCTCAAGATGGCATCGACCCGCACGATCTACGCCCAGAAGGCCGACGAGGCCAGAGCGACGGGACGCGTGCTCGGCCTGCCCCGATGGGCGGTCGAGATCATCCCGACCCTCACCCCGGGCATCGCGGTCTGGGACGTCAACGGCAACGTCCAGGTGGTCAAACACCTGATCACCGAGGCGGAACGCCCCCTGGTCTTCACCGACCGCGCGATGACCGAGTCCTCCTCCGCCGCCGAGCTCCTCCCCGAGGACGTACTCGCCGCGGACCTGGAGGCGGAGCAGCGCGCCGCACGGATCGAGCACCAACAACGGCTGAACGAGTCGTCCGAGTCAACGGTGGCATGACATGGCAGGGCGCGCTGAGGAACGTAACGGCGGCAGCGGCGGCGGCATCCCTGACGGCCTGCTGATCGGCCTGTTGGCCTTCCTGCTCGGGCTGACGCTGCTGGCGTGGACGGCCACCGGACTCGCCGGACTGTTCGCGCACGGCGCCTGGCCGGAAGGGGTCACGCTCGCCGAGACGCCCCTGTCGATACGCCGACTCGTCACCGCACCGCACGACCTCCCGGCCGCCTGGCCGAACACCCCGGCGGGCGAGCTCTCCGGGTACGGGCTCTTCTGGGGCCTGTTCATCGGCGAACTGATGGTGCTGGTGGTGCTGACGGTGTTCGTGCTGGGCGTGGTGGCACGCTGGCGGGAGGTACGGGCGCGGCAGCGGAACCAGCAGTACGAGGACGGCAACGGGGGCGATCCCGTACGGTCCCGGCAGCGGCAGGAACCCCGCCGCCAGGCACAGCCGCTCGCCACCGAGCCCGCGGCCGCCCCCATGGAACACGCACCGGCCGAGACCACCGCCCTCACGGCCCCCACGGCCCCCACTGAAGCCGATTCCGGAACCGGAACCGGAGCAAGAGCCCCCGCCCCCGTCCTCCCCCCGCTCCCCTCCCCCCGCGCCCCCCTCGTCGTCTACGGGCCGGCCGCGACGCGTCGCCCCACCGTCGTCCAGGCCATCCTCGAAGCCGACGGCCCCTCGCTCGTCGTCACCTCCGACCCCACCGTCTGGGGCGAGACGAAGGACGCCCGCGCCAAGCTCGGCCCGGTTCTCGTCTACGACCCGGGCCACCTCTGCGACACCCCGGCCCGCCTGCACTGGTCCCCCACCGCGGGCTGCGAACAGCCCGACACGGCCGCGGCCCGCTCCACCGCACTCCTGGCCCCGCTCCGGCCACAGGCCCGTATCGACGCGGCGACCGCCGACACCGCGGAAACGCTCCTGCAGTGCTGGCTGCACGCCGCCGCCATCGACGGCCGCCCCTTCCGCCAGGTCCACCGTTGGGCACTCGGCGGCAGCGCCCACGAACCGGTGCGCCTGCTCCGTACCCACCCCAAGGCGGCCTCCGGACTCGCCGGCCTGCTGGAGTCGGCGCTGACCGCCCATCCCGAGCGCCGCGAGATGGCACAGGAGTTGACGGTACGGGCCTTCGGCGCGCTGTCCTCGGTCCACATCCGCGAGGCCTGCACACCGAACCGGGCCGATTCGCTCGCGCTGGAATCTTTCGCGGCCGAAGGGGGCACCCTCTATGTGGTGGGTGAACCGATCGAGGACCCCCGCTCAGGGCCAGGAGCAATGCCCCTGCTCACGGCACTCGCCTCACACGTGGTCGAGCACGGCCGCCGCATGGCCGCACGGTCATCCGACGGTCGGCTCGACCCACCAATGACGCTGGTGCTCGACGACATCGCCGCGGTGGCACCCCTCCCCCGGCTCCCGGAACTGCTGGCGACCGGCCAGGACATGGGGCTACCGGCCCTGGCACTCCTCCGCTCCCAGGAGCAGGCCCGCGCCCGCTGGTCCCAGGAACTCACCGCCTCACCCTGACGAAACGCGCTCCACCGCGTACTCGATCTCCTGCGCGGACGGGTCGCCCGGCACGGGCACCGAGCCCCCGGTCGCCACGAACCCGATCCGCCGGTAGAACGCCGCCGCCCGCGCGTTGCCCTCGTGCGCATACAGCCGCACCCGCTCGATCCGCGGCTCCGCCAGCGACCAGGCCCACTCCGTCCCCGCCCGGAACAGCTCCTCGGCCAGACCCGCGCCCCGCGCCTCGGGCCGGACGTACACACCGACCACATGCGCCTGGTGGACGCTGACGGCCTCCCCGAACCGAACCTCCGCGTCCGGCCGCTCGATCAGCACCGTGACACCACCGTCCCACCGCCCGTCCGGCGCGACGGCGACGAACTGCCGCACGTCACCGCTCCCGGCCTCGGACGCGCCGAGCGCCCGGTCCCGCCAGAACGCGTCGGAGTGGGCCACGCCCTGCTCGTACGTCTCCAGAAAGGCCACGGGCGCGACCGGATCCCGCAGCGCGGCCAGCCGCAACTCCTTGACCAGGGGCCACTCGTCGGCGCGCACGGCTCGAATCACATGTTCCATCCACCGATCCTCCCCCTACCGCCCGACCTGCGCAAACACCATTTCCCGCACCGCGTGACGTCGTACCCCGGTACTACGCGCACCACCACGTCCCGCCCCAGGTCCGACGCCTGCCGCGGTGCCGCTCCGTAGCGTCGACCGCATGATCAGGGCATACGAACTCACCAAGAAATACGGGGACAACACCGTCGTCCAGGATCTCGACTTCACGGTCCGGCCCGGCACCGTCACCGGATTCCACGACACCGACCAGGCGGCCTCGCTCGGCGACCCGGGCGTCTTCGGCGCGATCGTCGGCAACTCCGCCGGCATCACCCTGCTGAGCCTGATCGCACTCGGCCTCGGCGCCCTGCTCCGCTCCGTGCCGGGAGCCATCGGCGCCTACATCGGCGGCGTGCTGATCCTGCCGGAGGTCCTCTCCATGCTCCCGTACGACGTGGTGGAGAGCGCCATCAAGTACTTCCCGACCCAGGCGGCCGGCGTCCTCGGTTCCGCCACCCCGCTCGAAGGCGATGCCTCCACGGGCGGCGCCCTGCTCGCACTGTTGCTGTGGGCCGCAACGAGCCTGGGCGCGGCCGCCATGCTGCTGCGCCGACGCGACGCATGACCCGGCGGCGGCCAACAACGAGGATGGACGCGTGACGGACGACGACATCAACCGGACTCCGGCAGCAAAGGCCCCGGGCACCACTCCCGGCATCACCCGGATCACCGGGCACCTCCAGCGCCTGCTCCAGCGCGTCCGCGCCTTCGACCTAGGCCGGCCGATGGTCTGGAACGAGCTGCTGACCGTCTCCTGGGTGCTCTTCGCCGTACTCGACGTCACTTCGGGCGGCTGGCGCACCGTGGCCCTCAACCCGAACGTGTCCGGGACACCGGTCCTGCTGATGAGCGTGGCCTTCTCCGCCCCGCTGCTGTGGCGGCGTACGCATCCCCTGGCCGTGCTGGCGTTCATGGCACCGGTCTCGCTGGTGAACGCCTGGTCCGGCGCCGTCATCCAGGCCGCCTTCCTGCAGGAGATCGTCGTCTTCAACGTCGCCCTGCGGCTGCCCGGACGGGCCCTGGCGTGGGCGGGCGCCCTGGTGGCCGCCCCGCTGGTGGCCGGCGCGGTGCACCGCCCGCACAGCTGGGACCCGCTGATCGTTCCCCACCTCTGGGCGTTCGCGCTCTCGGCGATGCTCGGGATCGTGGTCCGTACGCGCAAGGAGTACACGGAAGCCCTCGTCGACCGGGCCCGTCGGCTGGAGCTGGAACGCGACCAGCAGGCCCGGCTCGCGGCCGCCGCCGAACGGACCCGCATCGCCAGGGAGATGCACGACATCATCGGCCACAACCTGTCCGTCATCACGGGCCTCGCGGACGGCGGCGCCTACGCGGCGGCCAAGAGCCCGGAACGGGCCGCCCAGGCCCTGGAGGCCATCGGCACGACGAGCCGCCAGGCCCTCACCGAACTCCGCCGCCTGCTCGGCGTCCTGCGCGACCACCCCGCCGAGGCGGACCGCACCCCGCAGCCGACCCTGGACGACATGGACGAACTCCTCACCGGCGTACGGACGGCGGGCCTCCCCGTGCGCCTGCGCATCCACGGAACGCCCCCGTCCGCCCCGCCCACCGCGGGACGGCAGTTGACGGTCTATCGGGTGGTGCAGGAGGCCCTGACGAATACCCTGAAGCACGGCGGCACGGACCCGTCGCCGACTGCGGAGGTCACCCTGACCTACCGGCCGACGGAACTGGAAGCCCTGATCACGGGCACGGGCACCATCGGCCGTCGCGGTACCGAGGGCGGCGGCGGACAGGGGATCACCGGAATGCGTGAGCGGGCGTCCCTGTACGACGGCACACTCGACGCGGGCCCGCTGCCGGAATCCGCTTCCGTGAGCGGCTGGCAGGTACGACTCCGACTTTCTCTGGAGGACACACCCTCGTGACGACCGTGCTCATCGCGGACGACCAGCCGATGCAACGCTTCGGCTTCCGCATGCTGTTGGAGAGCCAGGACGACATGACCGTCGTGGGCGAGGCCGGCAACGGCCTCGAAGCCCTGAGCCTCGTTCAGCGGCATCGCCCGGACGTCGCACTGATGGACATCCGCATGCCGCTCCTGGACGGCATCGAAGCCACCCGCCGCATCGTCAAGGCCGGTGCCCGCACTCGCGTCCTCATCGTCACGACCTTCGACCTCGACCGGTACGCGTACGACGGCCTCCGCGCCGGCGCCAGCGGCTTCCTCATCAAGGACGCGCTGCCGGAGGAGCTCCTCTCCGGCATCCGGGCCGTGGCCGGCGGCGACGCGGTGGTGGCCCCGAGCCTCACCCGCCGCCTGCTGGACGCGTACGTCCAGCATCTCCCGACCGTTCCCGGCGGCCCCGCCACCCGGGACGCACGCATCGCGTCCCTCACCGAGAGGGAGCGGGAAATCCTCACTGTCATAGGTCAAGGCTGGTCCAACACGGAGATCGCCGAACGGCTCCACCTCGCCGAATCAACGGTGAAGACGCATGTCACGCGCATCCTCGCGAAGACCGGATCCCGTGACCGTGTCCAGGCGGTCATCCTGGCCTACGACACCCACCTGGTCACCCCCGCCTGAGAACACAACAAGCCGGCGACCGTCGGTAAATGTCCGTAAACGCAGAAAAGCCCCGTGCCACAAGGGCACGGGGCTTTCCCGTAAAAGGAGTTCGGCGGCGTCCTACTCTCCCACAGGGTCCCCCCTGCAGTACCATCGGCGCTGAAAGGCTTAGCTTCCGGGTTCGGAATGTAACCGGGCGTTTCCCTAACGCAATGACCACCGAAACACTATGAAATAAACAACACCGGAACAACACGGCCGTTCGTTATTTCAGAACTAACACAGTGGACGCGAGCAACTGAGGACAAGCCCTCGGCCTATTAGTACCAGTCAGCTCCACCCGTTACCGGGCTTCCACATCTGGCCTATCAACCCAGTCGTCTACTGG
>NZ_FPJO01000088.1 GCF_900119365.1 Streptomyces atratus | reverse complement strand
GCCCTCGCCGAACTCCACGTCCGAGGCACCCGCATCGACTGGACGACGTACTACGCCAACACCGGCGCCCAGCACACCGACCTGCCCACCTACGCCTTCCAGCACCAGCACTACTGGCCCGAGCCGCCTGTCGCCCCCGTCGAGGCCAAGGCTGCCGCCGACCCGGTCGACGCGAGTTTCTGGGAGGCCGTCGAGCGGGCGGACGTTGCTCAGCTGCTCGACACCCTCGACATAGCCGACGGCGACGACACCACCCAGGCTTCGCTGGCGAACGTGCTTCCACTGCTCTCCGAGTGGCGGCGCGAGCGGCGCAGCCATGCCACGCTCGACGACTGGCAGTACCGGATCACCTGGAAGCCCGTCCCGACCACCGGCCCAGCGTTGTCGGGCCATTGGCTCCTGGTCGTTCCGGAGGAGACCACCGAGGCCCCGCACGCGGAAGTCGTCGCCGCCGCACTCGTCGCGCACGGTGCCGATGTCACGCGCGTCGTCCTGACCGACCGGTCCTCGCTCGCCGCGGCCTTCACCGACGCACGGGCCGACGGTGTGGTCTCGCTCGTGGATCTCCACGGCACGGCCGTTCTCGTCCAGGGGCTGGCCGACGCGAACGTGCAGGCGCCGTTGTGGTGCCTGACACGGGGAGCCGTCTCCGTCGGGGCGGCCGACCGGATCACCAGCCCCGAGCAGGCCGCCGTCTGGGGCCTCGGTCGGGTCGTGGGCCTCGAACTCCCGCAGCGCTGGGGTGGTCTCGTCGATCTTCCGGCGGAGCTCGACGACCGCGCCGCCGCCCGCCTCTGCGCGGTGCTGGCGGCCACCGACGACGAGGACCAGTTGGCCGTCCGCGGATCCGGGGTCTTCGTACGCCGACTGGTGCGGGAACCGTTCAGCGAGCCGGCACCGGCCTGGAACCCGCGGGGAACCGTTCTCGTCACCGGCGGCACCGGAGCCCTCGGCGGACGGATCGCCCGCTGGCTGGCCGGGAACGGCGCCGAGCATCTCGTCCTCTCCAGCCGCCGGGGCGCCGATGCCCCCGGCGCCGAGGAACTGCGCGACGAACTCACCGCCATGGGTGTACGGGTGACCCTCGCGGCCTGCGACGTCGCCGACCGCACGGCCCTGTACGGGCTTCTCGACGGACTGCGCGAGGCGGGCGACACGATCACCGCCGTTCTGCACACCGCAGGCATCGGCCCCACCCGTGCCGTCTCCGACCTCACCGCTCTTGAGATCGATGCCGTGCTGGGGGCGAAGGTCCGCGGAGCAGCCCTCCTCGACACGTACTTCAGCGAAGGCACCTTGCTGGACGCGTTCGTCCTCTTCTCCTCCAGCGCCGGTGTCTGGGGCAGCGCGGGCCAGGGCGCCTACGCCGCCGCCAACGCCCACCTCGACGCGCTCGCCCAGCAGCGCCGCTCGCGCGGCCTGGCCGCCACCTCCATCGCCTGGGGCGCCTGGGGCGGAGGCGGCATGGCCGACGGTGAGGCCGGCGAGCTGATGCGCAAGCGCGGTCTGCCCCTCATGGACCCGGACCTGGCCGTGCTCGCCCTGCAACGCGCGGCGGCCGCCGACGAGCCCTGCGTCGCGATGGCCGACATCGACTGGGACCGGTTCATGCCCCGCTTCACCGCTGCCCGCCCGCAGCCGCTGATCTCCGAGATCCCGGAGGTCCGCAGCCTGCTGGTGGCGGTCGACCGGGCCCGGGACGGGGAGGACGAGACCGGCTCCGCGTTCCTCGGCCGCCTGCGGTCGCTCTCCGCGGCCGAGCAGCACCAGACCCTGCTCAAGCTGGTACGCGGCGAGGCCGCCGCCGTCCTCGGTCACGCAACCGCCGAGGCCGTGCAGCCGGGCCGGGTTTTCCAGGACCTCGGCTTCGACTCCCTCACGGTGGTCGAGCTGCGCAACCGCCTGAAGGCAGTGACCGGACTGGCGCTGTCGGCGACCCTCGCGTTCGACCATCCGTCGCCCGAGGCTCTCGCGCACCACCTGCGTACCAGCCTCCTCGGCGAGGTCAGCACCGCGGTCGCCCACGGCACGGCGCGCAACGGCTCGGCCACGGCCGGCGTCGGATCCGACGACGAGGGCGATGGCGACCTGATCGCCGTCGTCGGGATGAGCTGCCGCTTCCCCGGCGACGTGAACACGCCCGAGCAGCTGTGGGATCTGGTCGCCGAGGGGCGCGACGCCTTCGGAGGCTTCCCCGTCGACCGTGGCTGGGACGTGGAGCGGCTCTACGACCCGGAGCGAGGCACGCCCAACACCTCGTACACGGACCAGGGCGGATTCCTTTACGGGGCCGGGTACTTCGACCCCGCTCTCTTCGGGATCTCGCCGCGTGAGGCCCTCGGCATGGACCCGCAGCAGCGGTTGCTGCTGGAGACGTCGTGGGAGGCGTTCGAGCGGTCCGGTATCGACCCGGCGTCCGTACGCGGCAGCCGTACCGGTGTGTTCACCGGCACGAACGGCCAGGACTACGCCACGCTCCTGCTGGGTGTCACCGACGCCGACAGCCTCTCGATGACCAGCAATGCGGCGAGTGTGGTGTCGGGTCGTATCTCGTACACGTTCGGTCTGGAGGGGCCGGCGGTGACGGTGGACACGGCGTGCTCGGCCTCGCTG
>NZ_FPJO01000082.1 GCF_900119365.1 Streptomyces atratus | reverse complement strand
TCGACAAGCCGATGAATGGTCGCAGTGTCCGGATACGGACCGCTGACACCATTCCACTCGACCAACACCTCCCGCCGCTCCCCCACCGTGAGCATATTGAGATCGCCGATGCGTGCGCCGGGCGAGTCCACTACGGAGGTCAGCAGGCTCTCGAGGTGGCCGGCCATGCGCTCGATCGTCTTCGCGTCGAAGCTGCTCCGGTCGTAGACGAAACGGAACTCCAGGGCCCGGCCCGCCGATACGACGAGGGTCAGCGGGTACCCGGTGCGCTCCACACAGTTGACCAGGCGCCGGGTCAGTCCCTCGGGGAAGTCCGACGGCTTCTGCACCACCGGGTAGTTCTCGAAGACGAGGATCGACCGGAACAGTGGCTCGCCGCGCGGGATCCTGCTGTGCTTCTGCACGTCGACGAGGTGACAGTACTCCCACTGCCGCATCTCCAGTTGTTCGTCCTGGAGATCCCTCAGCCACTCGGAGACGACCAGGTCGCCCGTGAGCCGGCCGCGCACCGGCAGCGTGTTGATGAACAGGCCCATCATCGACTCGACGCCGGGCAGATCGATCGACCGGCCCGAGATGGTGGAGCCGAACAGCACCTCGTCCTGGCGGCTGTACCGTGAGAGCAGGACCGACCACAGGCCTTGCACCAGTGTGTTCATCGTGACGCGCTGGGACTTGGCGTAGTCCCGGGCCCGCGCGAACAGCTCTGCGGAGGCGCACACCTCGAACTCGCCGACTCCCGTGTCACCGGTGTCCCGGTCGATGTGCAGGGCGGTGGGCTCAGTGACGCCAGCCAGGTAGTCGGTCCAGAACGCCGCGGAGCCGTCGTCCTGCCGGGAGTTGAGCCACTCGATGTAGCGGCGGTAGGGGACGGTCGGCGGCAGTTCGGCGGAAGTGCCGCCGAGCAGCGCGCGATAGAGGGCGAACAGCTCCTTCTGGAGGATCTGCACGCTCCAGCCGTCGAGGAGGATGTGATGGAACGACCAGACAACGGTCCGGCGCTCCTCCTCCATCCGCAGCACGGTGACCCGGACCAGCGGGGCCCGTGAGAGGTCGAACCCCCGGTCCCAGTCCTCCGCCAGGAAGGTGCTCAGCCGCTCCTCCTGACCGGACAGGCCGCGCAGATCCCTCACTTCGAAGGGGAGGGGAGCTTGGCGCTGCACCACCTGCACCGGCTCTGACACTCCCTCCCACACGAACGCGCTGCGCAGGATCGAATGCCGGTCGACGAGCTGCTGCCAGGCGGCTCCGAACAGCGTCTCGTCGAAGGGTCCTTCGACCTCCTCCGTCATCTGCACCATGTACGGGCGCGTGTCGGAAGTGTCCTCCAGCGAGTGGTACAGCATGCCGAACTGCAGGGGCGAGAGTCCGTAGACGTCTTCCACGTTGTGCGCACTCATATCGAGAACCTCTTCAGGATCGCGGCCATGTCGGCGTCACCGACATCGGTGAGGGGAACACCGGGGGACTCCCGGCGGGCGTCGGCGGCTCCGTCTGCACTGCCGGCGATCAGCTCGCGCAGGTGGCCGACGACACCGTCGGCCAGGCGCTCGACGGTGCGCCGCTCGTGCAGCGCGGTCGAGTAGTTGATGTACAGGCCGAACGTGTCACCTTCGACGGCGGCGGTCACGTCCAGCATGTTCCAGCGCATGCCGTCCGGGCTGATCGAGTGGCCCTTGGGCTCGTCAGGACCGGCGTACCGCCCGATGCCCGGCAGGTCCCTGGTGAACTGCCCCAGGTAGTTGAAGTTCACTTCCGGAGTGGGCTGCCGGCGCAGTACGGCGGCCATGTCCGGGGCGCCGAGATGGCGCAGGATGCCGTAGCCGACGCCCTTGTTGGGGATCCGCGCCACCTGCTCGCGGACGGAGTCGAGCGAGGCCACCGGATCGGTGGCTCCCGGCGCCAGCCGCAGCGCGACGGGGAAGACGGACGTGAACCATCCGACCGTTCGCGACAGGTCCACGTCCGGGAACAGATCCTCACGGCCGTGTCCCTCCAGACCGATCAGGATCTCGTCGTTCCCCGTCCAGTCTCGCAGGGCGTGCGCCAGTGCGGTGAGCAACGCGTCGTTGATCTGGGTGCTGAAGACTCGTGGCACGTCCCGCAGCAAGGCACGCGTCTCCTCGGGGCTGAGCGCCGCCACGACGCTGGCGGCGGATCCCAGGTCGTTGCGGCCGTCCCGGTCACGCGGCACCCGGCCGGCCGGCTTGGGCTCGGCCCAGTAGGCGTACTCGGCCCGTGCCTGAGCGGAGTCGGCGAAGCCGTTCAGTCGCTGGGCCCACGACCGGAACGACGTCGTCTTCGCCGGCAGCAGGGGCGCGAGATCGGCAGCCCGCCGCTCGTAGCAACTGCCCAGGTCCTCCAGGAGGATCCGCCAGGACACACCGTCGACCGCCAGGTGGTGTACGACGGTGAGCAACCGCTGCCCGCGCGTCGGTCCCAACTCCAGCAGGGCGGCCCGCAACAACGGGCCCTTGGCCAGGCCGAGGCTCTGCTGCGTCTCCTCCGCGATGTCCAGCGACACCGCCGCCAGGGACTCGTCCGAGACTCCGGACAGGTCGTGCACGTCGAGGATGTCGGTGTCCACGGTCTCGTCCAGGTACTGCCGCCAGCCGTCGGGTCCGTCCACGCAGCGCAGGCGCAGCGCGTCGTGGTGCTCGATCAGGTCGGCCAGCGCGAGCCGCAGCACGTCGGGGGCGAGCCCGTCGGTGACGAGAAGCTCGGCCTGGTTGAAGTGGTCGAACGTCGGCAGATCCTTCTCGAAGAACCAGTGCTGGATCGGTGTCAGCGGGACCTCGCCCGCCACGCGGCCCTGCTCCGCGTCGACCGGCGTGGTCGCAGCGGCGTGGACCGCGATCTCGGCGATCGTCTGGTTCTTGAAGATCAGCCGCGGAGTGAGGTGCACACCGAACTTCTTGGCCCGGGCGATCATCTGAATGCTGACGATCGAATCCCCGCCCATCTCGAAGAAGTTGTCGTGGATGCCGACGGTGTCGATACCGAGGATCTCGGACCAGATCGCGGCAAGGGTGCGCTCGGTGTCCGTCCGGGGTGCGGCGTAGGTGGTGGCGAGTTCGGGGCGGTGGTGGCCGGGCGCGGGGAGCGCCTTGGTGTCGACCTTTCCGTTGGGTGTCAGGGGCAGTTGGTCGAGGGGGACGTAGGTGCTCGGGACCATGTAGTCGGGCAGTTGCCGCTGGAGGTGGGTGCGGAGTTGGTGTGTGGTGGGGGTGTTGCCGGGATTGGCGACGATGTAGGCGATGAGCTGTTTGTTGCCGGGTGTTTCTTCGCGGGTGGTGACGGTGGTGGTGTGGATGTGGGGGTGGGTG
>NZ_FPJO01000081.1 GCF_900119365.1 Streptomyces atratus | reverse complement strand
AATGGATTCGCATACGAGATGACGCAAGGCGGGGTCGTTGTCCACCATCCCGACGCCCCAGTCTGTCGTGGTTCCCTTGACTCGGTCACGGATCACCGCCAGTCCTTCGTGTTTGGCCACGAAGCCGATAAGGATGGGAATGTCCGTGACCATAGCGATCGGATCGTCACTGCTCCAGGATTTCTTTATGATCTTATCCACGCAAAGCTGGTAGTCGGCATATTTATCCTCGACCACCACATTTTTCGCCGTTCTTGCCAGAATTCCCTTCGAAATCGAGCCTTTAGCCGTACACACCTTTGTACCATTCTTGAAGTCGTCGACCGAGTAAATCGGTTCCGGGTATACCTTTTCCTTTCCGTCTTCGTAAACGAAAGTCTTCTCAGGGTTGCCGTCGACCGTGCTTACCAGAATTCCCTGGTCGGTGGAGAGGTAGGGGCCAGCGAAAGCTACGCCTTCAGCCTTGCGATCAGGAGTGATGCTGTAGCTGCCCACGAAGAGGTCGATTTTGCGGTTCCTCAGCTCCTCTTCGCGAATTGCGGTACCGAGGGGGACAAATTTGATGTCCTCTTCTTTGAATTTGAGTTTCTTCGCAATATTTCTGGCAACCTCGATATCCAATCCTGACCATTTTCCGTTGATCTTCTCGCTCAGCCTCGGCTGATTCTCTTTGATTCCGATCCTCAGCTCACCGTTCGCCCTCGCGTCTTGGAGAACTTTTGAGTCCGCCAGTGTGTATTGCGGGTGGTAGTGGTCCCAGGTGAGCCAGCCGCCGCCGGCGAGGAGGGCGAGGCAGGCGGTACCGACCAGCGCGACGCGCATGCCTTTGCCTTTCCGGCCCCCGGCCCCGTTCGCCGGAAGTGTGGCGCTGCCTTGCCGGTTGGTGTTGTCGGGCATGGCGGCAGGGCCTTCCGCAGCGCTGTCGGAGCTGTTGTCCGGGGTGTCCGCGGACGGGCCGTGGACGGGGTCACCGCTGGTGGGGGTGGTGTCCGCGCTGTCCGTGGACGGGGCTCGGACAACCTGGCCCGGGATGGTCCGCACCCCCTGGGGGGCGGGTGGTACGGGGCTGCCGATCTGCTCGCGGACAGCGTCCAGGTGGGCGGTATAAGCGTCGAGCTGGGCGTCGGCGGTCTCGAGGAAGTGGTCGTATTCCCACGGCTGGGGCGCGGGCACAGAACCGGGGTCCTCGCCGTCGGGGCCGGCGGGAGTGTCGCGTCCGGTGAGCTGTCTGAACGCGCGGCGGTGCTGTTCGGCCTGCTGGAACGCCTCGATCCGCAGGTCCTCGGCTTCCTGCTGTTCCCGGCGGGCGCGGGTCAGCCTTTTCTCGAACTCCGCGTGCCGCCGCCCGGCCTCGGCCAGGCGCTGCTCGGTCTGGGCGAGGAGCCGTTGGTCCTCGGCCGCGCGTTTCCTGTTCTCGGCCGCGCGTTGCTGATTGGCCGTCGTTTCCGCCTCCTGCAGCCGCAGGCGTGCCTGGTCCCGTTCGGCCTCCAGGTCTTTGCAGCGCTGGTTCAGGTCAGCCATCGCGCTGATGAAGACGTAGATGAGATGGGTGAGACTCTGTACCGTCTCCTGCGCCTTGATCTGGCCCTGGCGGGCGTCGTCCAGGCGCATCTCGTAATCGTGCGGCGCGCTGCCCGAAATGTCGGGGGATTTGGCTGCCATGCGGGCCGCGTCCGCCTCTTCGGCCGCTCTCAGCAGTTCGTGCCCGAGACCTCGGTGAAGCTGCTGCTCCTGTGGGGGGACCAGCTTGGCGACGACGCTGTCCAGCAGCCACAGGGGAATCAGCTTGCGGCCCTTGAGGAACTCGCTCCACTGCGTACGGCCGAAGGGAAAGAGCTCCTCCAGCTGCCGCAAAGTCCGCCCGGCTACCCGGGCACGTAACCACTCCGCGAGCTCATCCGCCTGCGGTGTGTCCCCCGCTACCGGGCTATGCCGGGCCCTCAGCCGATGGGTCGGCCGCTCTTCGTCATGCACAGGCACCGCCTTCGTAAGGGTCGAATCCGTCCTCGTGTCCATGGAATTCAGACGGGTTCCAGCGCTGTGAACTGCGCGGACATGCCCGGACGTGAACGGACGTAAACGGACATCAGACCACCAACACACTCTGGTCTTCCACCCGTTCCGCAAAACTGGCTAGAAGGCAGCTGTCATGCAAAAGCGTTCGAACGACCGCACCCCGCTCCTCCTCCGCAGCAAGCCCGTCATGGGCATCGTCCTGATGGCGCTCGGAGTGACACTCCTGGCCATGGGGCTCCCCGAGAACTGGATCGACCTGGCCGCCCTCACCCTCGCCGCCGTGACCGCGCGGCCGGCCGACACCACCCCGCCCCGCCCTCCCGCCCGCAAGCCCCGCCGCAAGACCCGCAGCACGAAGCGCCGCACCACCCGCGGCAGGTGACGAACACCCCCGGCGAACACCTGGCAGACCAGGAACAGTCCACGGCCACACACGCAACCGCGCCTGTGCGCCCTTCTGAGGCCCGAACGCGGGCCGCCCTGGGTTGGGAGACCCGGGGCGGCTGACAGGCACTCAGGGCGACGTCCCGGCACCCGCCATCGACTTCGGGGCCGCCACGTCCCGGCCCGCGCGCGGCCCCGCCGACGCGCGCGAGGAACTTGGCCGGCCGCCGATCCCCGAGGCGCTCCCGCCCGCCCCGCCCCCACCCTCTCCACTTCGGCAGTTCGGGCGGCAGGGGGTACGCAGAGGGGATGTCAGCACCCCGACCACACCTCTACAGGATGGTGACCTGCACAAACGCCCGACGCCGTGGAGAGAGGGTGCAACAGATACCGCAGGAGATCATGCAAGGGATCGCGCAAGGAATGACGCAGGAGATCCCAGGCCGGGGTGGATTCGCCTGGCTTTCGCGCGGGCAGCTGCTCGGCGTCAGCAGCGCCCAGGAGCGCACTGGCTCGATCCGCTCGGCGGACAGCAGCCGCGGGCGCAGTGTCGGCTCCGCGCTCCTGGTCGTGCTCGTCGTCGGCCAGTGCCCAGCGGCGACCCTGATTCAGGGCCGGCCGGGCCGGGACCGTGGTCCTGGCCCAGCCCGTGGTCGGGGCTGTGGTCGGGGCTGTGGTCGGCCCGACCACGGGTCAGCGCCTACTCGCGGGAACGGCAACGAGGACCAGGCGGCCGCGGGCGAAGGCCGGCCACCGGGGCGCTGCCAACGCCGAGGGCAAGAACTGTCCAGCGGTGGGACAACTGGAACAGGTGGAACGGCCCAGTTCTTCCGGTGGAACGCTGGAACGGCGATCCTCCCGCTGGATCGCCTGTTTCAGTGTCCGCAGCCGGACATGGGGGTGTCGAGGTACTTCCAGGTCTGGGGTCCGACCTGGCCGTCGGGATTGAGGCCGCTGCAGCGCTGGACGGCGCGTACGGCGACATCGGTCTTTTCTCCGAAGTTGCCGTCGGCGGTGAGCGTGTAGTCGTAGTTGTAGTTCAGCAGGCACTGGATCTGCTTCACCTTCGAGCCGACCATGCCCTTGGCCATGACCTGGGTGCGGTCCCAGTT
>NZ_FPJO01000080.1 GCF_900119365.1 Streptomyces atratus | reverse complement strand
ACACCGGCTACCTCTGGGCCTTCTCCGCCATCACAGCCTCACCCGGCGCCAAGGCCCACTACCGAAGGCGCCGCGACGACCACGGAGACTGGCACACTGCCGCCCAGAGAAATCTCTTCAACCGCATGTGAGGTTCCCCCGCAGCGCGGGAGTGGCTGACTAGCTGGTCAGAGCGGGTTGACGTGGTTTCAGGTTCACTTGTTCGGTCGCTGCCTGGTCGGCGTAGTGCTTCTCCTCGAACTCGATCGGGCTGAGGTAGCCCAGCCGTTTCTGGATGCGGCGGGGGTTGTAGAAGCCGTCGATGACCCTGTTGCCCAATTGGTCTCATGCTGAGAGGTCGAGGGCTGCCAGTCGGGACGTGCGTGTGCGAGCGAGGGGTGTTTCGTTCCACCAGGCGTCGAGGCGGATCAGATTGATGGCGGTGGCTGTGAGGATGTGCGCGAGACGCGTCTTGGCTCGGCCGATGTAGCGGGTGCGCCGGGCTCCAGCGGTCGCGACGGCCTGATGGATGGTGCCTTCCACGCCGGCTCGGGCCGCATAGCGGTCCTTCCACTCATCCGTGGACTGCTCAGCGCGGACGCGTTCCAGCACCGCATCCTGGTCCTGGGGGCGGACGGTGAGCTGCCGCCCATACTTGGTGGAGCGGGTGCACTGGTCTCGCATGGGGCAGGGTGCGCAGGTGGTGGTCGCGAAGCGGATACGGATCGCGTCCCGGCCGTTGTTGTCCACTCCCGCCGTCCAGTACCTGCTCGTGGCACCGGTCGGGCAAGTGGCCTGCTCGGACTGCCAGTTGATGGTGAAGGAGGACTTGCCGAAGCCGCTTCCTCTGGCTGCCTGCCGGGTGTTGTTCGACCGGACTGGGCCGACGACGTGGACACCGCGGGTGGTTGGCGCGGTCAGCAACAGCTCGGCCGAGGTGTATCCGGCGTCCAGGAGGTGCTCCGCTGGCAGGAGGTCCTTGCTGGTGAGACGGTCGTGGATCTCCTCGATGACCATCGCATCGTTGACCGTGGCATCGGTCGTGACGACGTGGGTGATCAAGTGGGGGCGATTCGTCTCCCCGGGGTCGTCGCAGCTCTCGCTGAGGTGGATCTTGTAGCCGACCCAGGCGGATCCGCGCTTCTTCGCGTAACGGGCCTCAGGATCATAGGGCGAAGCGACCATCGCTCTGCTCGGCGGGAGATCGTCTTTCCCCCGCCAGGCCACCTCCTCCTCGCCGTCGGTGACCGTGCGGGTGAACTGCTGCACCCACACCGTGCGCAGGATGGAGACGGCGGGCACCTGCCGCAACCATGCCGGCGCCGTCGGCGCGAAGACCCCTTCGAGCAGGCGGTATCCGTCGGCGGCGATCTGCCGTGCGAGAGTGCGCCGCTCCTGCTCGTCGGTCGGCAGCCGGTAGGCGTCGACCCGTGTCCCGTAGCGTTCCTGCCATGCGGGGTCCATCGACGCGCGCATCCAGTCCGGCGCGGCCATGGCGAGCGCCTCCAGCGACGCCCGCAACGTCTCGCCGATGAATTCCAGGCGGTTGAGGCTGCGGACCGCGGCCAGGACGTGCGTGGAGTCCGTGCGCTGCCGCCCGCCGGGGGCGACCAGCCCCATCTCGGCCAGCCGTTCCAGAAGCAGGTCCAAGATCCTGTCCTCCAGTCCGTGTGCCAGGAGCCGTTCCCGGAACCCGGTCAGCACGGTGTGGTCGAAGCCGGGGTCGGTCAGCTCCAGGCCGAGCAGGTACTTCACATCGATCCTGGCCCGCACCGCGTGCGCGGCCTGGCGATCGGTCAAGTTCTCGGCGAACTGAAGGATGCTGACCAACGCCGGTCGACCGGGCGAGATGCCAGGACGCCCCCGAACTCCGAAGGCCGCTCTGAACTCCTCATCCAGGAACAGCGGACCGAGACTGTCCCGGATCCTCATCGCCAGACAACCCTTGGGGAATGCTGCCCGAGCGACATCCCCTGTCACCGCGGGCACCTCCGGCCCCCGAGCTCGGCCGCATGGACACAGCACACCACCCCCGAATTCCGTGGCCGGACACCCAGTTCGCGCCCTCAGAACCGCCTCGCACCACACACTCACGGACCGGAATGTCACGCGACGGACGATCACGGCAGCTTCACCCAATTGGGCAACAGGGTCATCGAGACCTTCTACAACCGCCGCCGCCTGCGCAAACACAAGGTCTTCGGCTACCTCACCCCGGCCGAAACCCGGCAACGACACCAACACGACTTCGCAGCATAGGCATCGAGTGTCCAAGATCACGGGGAAGCTTCACGCGGGCGGTTCACCCGTCCTACGAGGCCCAGTCGGGCAGTCCGCCGCGGTCGCGTGCGTCGTCCTTGGCGATGCGGAGTTGCGGCCTCGCCGCAGCCCTGACGTGCTACAAGAGACTCGCGAAGCTCACCACGTGAGACATCCTCCAAAATCAGAATGGGCAAGCCAGTTCATGGGCACCATGACGAACAGAGTCATCCGCAGGACGTTCATAGCAGGGCTGGGAATGCTGTTGGGAATTCTATGGTCCGTTCCAGCCCACGCGGCCGACATGGCTGTGGCGGATGCTGGAAGTGTCACCCGCGGCACCCTGGCGGTGGACACCGATATCCCCCGCGGGGTGACGGTTGATCTGGTGCGGCGGACGATAGCCCTGGGTGCCGGCGAGAAGAGGCATCTGCGCGCGCGACTGGAGGCCACCAGCACTACCACCGGCATCGTCGGCCTGACCCAGCGCATCCGATGTCTGAACGCGTCAGGATCGACCGTGTCCGTGGTCGCGGCCTCGGCCCGTAACCATGAAGGCAGCGATACCACCACCTACGCAACTCCAGGGCATCTCCCGCTTTATGCGGACCTGCTCTTCACCGCTCCCACCGCCGGCACCTACACCTGCGTGCTCCAGGGCACGGCCTATTCGTCCCTGCCCGGCAGCTACCACCTGACCGCGGTCGCCAACAACACCTGGCTCGAGACGGACGACACCGACCAGACCGGAGCACGCTGGTGGCAGAACCCTGCCTGCGAAAGTGACGACAGTACGGGTGCGTGCACCTACGTCGGTGACGGAGCGGCCCGTCGTGATGCCTGGGTGTTCTACGACGACGGCACCCCGGTCTACAAGTGGCAGGCGCACCCGGACGCTGTCAGCGTCTCGGCGCAGGCCAACCTGGAACTCACCACGTGCTACCAGGCAACCGCCTCCTGCGCTGGAGCCATGCAGGTCTACCCGCGCGGGGAGAACGCGGTCGTGGACACCCGCTTTGAGTTCATCCAGCTCGACGCAACCGGCCACACCTGCCGCACGCACAGCGCCACTGCCCGCCGGACCATCACCGACGACGCGCATCACGCCGTCGGCTACTCCTCCCTGACCGGCATCCCGATCGATTCTTCCTGCGGCACGCGTACGTTCCTCCTGCGACTCTACGTAAAGCACGTATCCGGCCAGACCGTCAAAATCGACGGCGTCCAGAGCGGCACCACCTCCCTGACCAACGGCATCGCCTTCAACAACTTCCGCTGACAACCCACCCCCACCCAGGGCGGCAGAGGCCAGGCACGTACCGCTTCTGGCAGCGGTTCTGAAGCTTCCCCAAGGCCGGGTAGTTAGCGTTTTCGCAGGTCACGCAAGGGGTGTTGACGGGTTCTCGACGTGGAGCAACGGAGCTCGTTGGTACAGGCAGTCGT
>NZ_FPJO01000079.1 GCF_900119365.1 Streptomyces atratus | reverse complement strand
GCGCGCGGTTCGCTCCGCGAACACGACGCGCCGCCGCTACGCGGCGGAAGACAACAACGCACTCCGTGCGTTGTTCCCGGACTTCGTCCGGGGTTGCCGGTCCACTCCGTGGCCCGGGCAGTCAACTTCGTTGACTGCGGCCCGGATCGCTCCGCGATCCGGGCGACGGGCCATGCTCCGCAAGGCCCTTGAGGGGGCTACCGGTTGGGGGTCTTGCTGGGGGTGTGGTGACGGGTCGTGAGGACCGGGGGCTTCTCTACTCGATCTCTGGTTCCTTGAGTCCCTGTCAGGAGGGTTCATGGGTTGGCAGGGACGGCTCTGTGCAGATGACGGACTGGCGGTTCGGAGAACTACTTCCCAGTCGGCATGCGTCACTCTTGATGCCCAGCTACATTAAGGAGTGTGAGCGGACACCCTGCCGGCTGTCCCTGGGGTCGGTTGTCTGTGTCTTGGTTGTCGCTGAAAAATGCATGTTGCTGAACAGGGGTCCGGGTCTTTTCTGGCTTGGAAATATATCTGAAGCGGTCGAGAGAGGAAATTTCGGTGACGCTGAAGGAGCTGTTTCCGCATCAGGTGGAAGCGGTCGACGCGGTTCTGAGGGACTTGCAGACACCTGCGAACGGACACCTGCCGGCCGAGGGGCTGCGGACCCAGGTCATCGCCGCGACCGGCTCCGGGAAGACCCTGATCGCCGTCACAGCCGCCGAGAAACTCGGCGCGCGACGTGTCCTGGTCCTGGTCCCGACACTGGACCTGCTGACCCAGACCGCAGCCGCGTGGCGGGAAGGAGGCCGTACAGGGGCGATGGTCGGGGTGTGCTCGCTTCGGGCCGCCGACTCCGACGGTGTGCCGTGCACAACCGACCCTGGCGAACTCGTCTCCTGGGTAAGGGGGCTGGAGCGGGTAACGGTGTTCGCCACGTATGCCGCCGTCGGCCTCGGCATCCTCCAGACCGCCCATGGTGCCGGGCTTGGTGCGTGGGACCTGATGGTCGTCGACGAGGCGCACCGCACCAGTGGGTACGCGGGCAAGCCATGGGCCGCGGTGCACGACCAGACGAAGATGCCAGCGACCCGCCGTTTGTACATGACGGCGACGGCGCGGATCTGGGAGGCGCCCGAGCATGCCCGGAGTGGTGAGGGCGGGGAGCCACGGTTGATCGCGAGTATGGATCCGGGGTCGCGGGTGTTCGGGCCGGTGGCGTACAAACTGACGCTCTCACAAGCGGTGAGCCGGGGCCTGGTAGCCCCGTACCAGGTGGTGTGCGTCGACATCAACGATCCCGAGTTCCACCAGCTGCGCCAGGAGGCCGGGTACGGGTCGGACGCCGCACGCGGAGCACGGCTCGCGGCACTGCAGACCGGACTCGTAACCGCAGCCGCCGAAGAGAACCTGCGCAAGGTCCTGACGTTCCACAGCCGGGTCAGTGAAGCCGAAGCCATGGCCACAGGAGTCCTCGACGCGGCCAGGAAGCTCTGGGAAGACAACCCCAGCCGCTACCCGGACCCCGAACGGGTATGGGCGGACTGGCTGTACGGCCAACACCCACCCGCCCACCGACGGACCGTCCTGGAGGAGTTCGCGTCCGACGTCATCGAGGACCAGGCGCAGCTGGTGGAGGGTGGTGTTGGTGGGCGGGGTCTGGTGCCGGCGGCGTTGCGGGTGTTGAGCTCGGTGAAGGTGCTGGGCGAGGGCGTCGATACCGCGAATTGTGATTCCGTCGCATTCTGTGATGCTCGGGGGTCGATGATCGATATCGTGCAAATGGTCGGACGAGCCCTGAGAATCAAGCCGGGGGCAGGGAAGATTGCTTCTCTGATTGTTCCCGTATTTCTCGCTCCGGGTGAAACACCGGGCGAAATGCTGACCTCGGACGCCTACGGCACCCTCGCGAAGGTCCTCGGGGCGCTGCGGGCACACGACACCGAAACGATCGAGCACCTCGCCGACCCCCGCATCCGCAGCGGACATTGGGTACCCGAGGAAGGCGCGGAAGGCGAAGCCGTGGGTGAGCGGGAAGGCGAGTGGGAAGGCGAGTGGGAGTTGCCGCCGGGTGAGCGGGAAGCGAGTGCGCCTGCGCGGGAGCTGCTGAAGTTCAGCACACCCAGGGATCCGGCGCTGCTGGCGCAGTTCGTGAAGCTGCGGGTCATCGAGCCGGAGAACACTTTCTGGCGGCGCGGTATCCAGGCGTGCGTGCGGTACGTGAAAGAGACCGGGGCGCAGCAGCTGCGGGTGCCGTACGACTACGTCACCCCTGATGACTGGGTTCCGGCCGGGTTCCCGCTCGGGACCTGGCTCGCCGACCAGCGGAAAACCCACAAAGCCGGGTACCTGGATCCGGGGCGGGTCGAACAGCTCGACGGGCTGGGCATGGTGTGGTCGCACCAGGACGTCGCTTTCGAGGAAGGCCTCACAGCCGCCCGCGCCTGGGCCGCCGCCCACGGTCACCTGCTGCCGCCCACCACCGCCGTCTGGGACGGATACCCCGTCGGGACCTGGACCAAAAACCAGCGATACGCAGCCCGGGCAGCGGATCAGGTCGTACAGCGGCGACAAGCCGGCCTCCCCGTCCCCTCCAGTGCGGGCACACTGACCGAGGCGCGGCGCGCAGCGCTGGAAGAGATCGACCCGGGATGGTGCCCGGTATGGGATACGGGGTGGCAGCGGTGCTTCCGCCTCACCCAGAACCTGCTCCAGAACGGCGGGGTCCTGCCGGTGGTGGCCGGCAAAGCGATCGTGCAAGGAGACGACCTCGGGCGCTGGGTTGCGGCGCAGCGGCACGGGTGGGAGCAGCTCCTGCCCGCGCAGCAGTGGTTGCTGGAGAACGTCCTCGGGATCGAACCCGCCGAGGAGACAGAACGGCCGGTGAAACGGACACAGGACGACATATGGGCACTCAACCTGCGTGCAGCACAGCAGTACCACGCCCGCGAAGGACACCTGCGCGTACCCCGCAAACACACCGAACACCTGGAAAGAGCAACGGAAGATACGACGGGCCCAGCAAGCCGTCAAGCAGGCCCTGACGAGCCCGTGGACGTCAAACTCGGTATGTGGCTCGACAACGTACGGAAGCGTGCCGACAAACTCACCGAACAACGACGCACCGACCTCAACCACCTCGGCATGCGCTGGTAGGGGTGGTGTGACTTTGCGAGGCAAGTGGCCAGCTCTCCACCGAACGTGTCAGGACACAGTGCTTCGTTGATTCCAATGTGGTCAGAGCGTTGACCGATAGTTGGCCCTCAGTCGCTGGATCGAGACACTGCCCTCCTTCAGTCGCGACAGGACCTGACCTCGTACCTTCAAATCAATTTGGTAACACCGGCTTTGGGTGGAGAACGCGTCCGCTAATACGGAAGGAGGACAGCAGAAGGGGAATCTTGTGGCAACTGCGATCATCGCCGTGCTGGGCACCCTGCTCGGTGCTCTTGTGGCGGGCGCTATGCAGCACCTCATCACTCTCTCCGCCCGCCGTGATCGTGATCGGCAAGCGCTGGCTGCTGCAGTAGCCAGCCTGCTCGGTGCCGCGACAGACTATCGCCGCCACCAGTACCTGAAACATGTCGTCCGCGGGACGGGCGAGGCGGAAAGTCTGGAGCTAAAGACGGCCCGGTTCGAGGCACAGTGCGTAGTGACCAAGGCCGTGACCGCGCTCACCCTCGCGACCGACAACGCAACGCTCCTACGCTTGGCGACTGCTCTGGTTGACGCGTCTAGTGAGATCAAAAACCACGCACACGACGATCGTCCAGCCATCGACGGCTCGGAAGACCGAGCCCGCCGGGCACACGACGCCTTCCAATCAGCAGCCGCCCAGCACTTGAGGCAGTTCCGGCGTTGAGTCCTCCTCCCTGGGCAACAACCCGCAGGGTGCGAGAAACACAGGTATCTCCGCCGTTCTGCCGAATCTCGACACTGAACCGTTCCGGATTCGGTAGAGACTCGATCGTTTGAGAGGATCGAGTCATGGCACGTCCTTCCCCTTACCCGCTTGAGCTGCGCCGTCGTGCGGTGCGAATGGTCGCTGAGGTGCGCCCGGAGTACGAAACCGAGTGGGCCGCGATGAAAGCGGTCGCCCAGAAACTGGGCATCGGCACGACCGAGACACTGCGCAAGTGGGTGCGACAGGACCAGATCGACGCCGGTGCCAGGCCCGGCACCACGAGCGAGGGCTCTGTCACGTTGTTGGGTGTGTGAGTGTCTGATGGGGCGTCGGGGTGTGGTGGGCTTGCGTTTCGGGCCTGGGGTCAGGCCGTGGTGGGCCGGCTTGCAGCGCCGGTGATCTGGTCCCAGATGGCGAAGCGGGTGGTCATCTCGGCGCGGTAGTGGGCGGCGGTCATCAGGTGGCGGCGGGGCCGGAAGTGGGGTGAGATGCCGCTGAACGCGGACAGGAACCGCTGTGCTCCACCGATGCTGCGGAACCCCTTCATCGCGCGTTCGCGCTGGCGGGTGGGCTGGTGGCTGTTCTCGGCCCGGTTGTTCAGGCCCTTGTGGGAGCGGTGCTCGACCGAGGGCATCACCTCGCGGTGGGCCGCCCCGTAGGAGCGCAGCTTGTCCGTGACGACTACCCTCGGCACCGAGCAGGTCGTCTTCAGCAGGCGGCGGAAGACGCGCCTGGCCGCAGCGGTGTCCCGCCGGTTCTGGACCAGGATGTCGAGCACGTTGCCGTCGGCGTCGACGGCTCGCCACAGGTACTTCTGCTCTCCGTTGATTTTGATGAAGACCTCGTCCAGGTGCCACTTGTCGCCGGGCCGGGGTCGCCGGCGGCGCAGGCCGTTGGCGTAGGCCTGGCCGAACTTCGCGCACCAGCGGCGGACGGTCTCGTGGGAGACGATCACGCC
>NZ_FPJO01000078.1 GCF_900119365.1 Streptomyces atratus | reverse complement strand
GACGGCTGGCCCCTTCGCCGGGCCGCCGAACGCTTCCAGGTCTCGCCCACGACGGCTCAGCGGTGGGCCGGCCGCTACCGCGAGCTGGGCGAGGCAGGCATGACCGACCGGTCCTCGCGCCCGCACCACAGCCCGCGCCGGACCCCGACCCGTACCGAGCGGCGGATCATCAAGGTCCGCGTCCTGCGCCGCTGGGGGCCGGCCCGCATCGCCTACCTCCTCGGGCTGAACCCCGCGACCGTCCACCGGGTCCTGACCCGCTACGGCCTGGCCCGCCTGACCCACCTGGACCGTGCCACCGGCCGGGTGATCCGCCGCTACGAACACGCCGCCCCCGGCGACCTCGTACACGTCGACACTCGGCGGTGGGTGAAGAATGACCGGCTCAACCACACCGGCTACCTCTGGGCCTTCTCCGCCATCACAGCCTCACCCGGCGCCAAGGCCCACTACCGAAGGCGCCGCGACGACCACGGAGACTGGCACGCTGCCGCCCAGAGAAATCTCTTCTACCGCATGCTCGGCCAGCTCTACCACTGCCTCCAGCAGACCGCCATCACCCTCATCGAGCGGGGGGACGCCACCGAGTCAGGGTTCGCCCGGCAGGCCGGTGTCGACCGCATGACCGTTCGGAAATGGCAACGAGGACAAGCCGGACGTGAGCATCAGACAGGACCCGTTCGCCTGGGAGCTCGACAAGGACTGGCGCGTACCGATGTGCGACCCGTGCGAACAGGACCGCGCGGACGAGGCCTGACACAACGGCAACAGCGTCAGACAGACAGGTGGTCCGGAGTCATTGCAGCTGACTCCGGACCACCTGTGGGAGTTCTTGCTTCCGTGTCCGGGTTGGCTCTCGGTTTGGTGTCCGGTCTTGGGCGCTGTGGAGCGGGCCGGTTCGGTTGTTTCTATGGGGTGTTGAGCAGTGATGGCCGGGCGCTGGTGCTGGACAAGCAGTGAGGATTGGCTGGTCACGGAGTGAGGATTACCTGGTCAGCGGAGTGAGAGCTCCCACATGGCCTGGGAGGGCAACCAGTGGTCCACGGAGGTCGTGGTCTACGACACCCCGGCGATGGACGCGGAGGTGTCCGCGCTGCTGGCCTCGGTCGAGCGTGAGCCAGATGTCCGGCAGGTGCAGCTGATCGAGCCGACCGCGGCCGCGAAGGCGGCGGCCGCGAAGCGCCAGGCCAAGCTCGCGGGGAAGCCCTCGAAGCGAGTCGAGATCACCGTTCCCCGACTCCCGGGATTCCCGGGTGTCGGGGAACGCGGGAGTCACTAAGAAGACTGTTAGCCAGAAGACACCAGAAGACGATCCAGCGCCTGCGGCGCGTAGCGCTGCTGACGCCCCGTAGGGCTGGTGCGGGTAGTAGCGCGTGCGAGCGCGTGGAGGGCGGCTCCGCCGCGTCCGGGGAAGCTGGCTCGTCGTCGGAAGGGCAGGGCACACCGGCCGGGCCTGACATCGAGGAGGGGGTAGAGACTACAAGTCCGTACCCCCCGAATGTGCCGCAGCAGCGGGCTGAGGGTCCGGAGCTGACGGGGGAGCAGGTGGCCGTGGTCAAGGCGGTCGTAGCGTCGCTGCCGGCCGAGCTGGTGGAGCTGCTGCCCTACCGCACCCTGCCGGCGAAGCGCAACCGCCCGCAGTTCCTCGCGGGCATGGGTGGGCGGACCACGGCACAGATCATCGACCGTGCTGCTCGCCGCTGGGTCCAGCATGGGTACGCGGAGGCGCTGCACTCCATCGAGGGCAAGGGCATCGGGAGCGCTGTGGGCGTGGCCGTGGCCCTGGTGCAGGCGGGGGAGTGCCCGTACCCCCGGTGCGAAGACGGGTACGACATCGATACCGGTGTGGAGCGGCGGGCCGAGGCGGGCGGCCAGAAAGGCGGCAGCAGCAGCGGGGAGGGACACCGGGACCGTTCGGCAGGCACCGCACCGCCCTGGCTGGTGGGAGTGCACCATCTGCCACGCCCCTGGCAAGGGCGAGGTCCCAGAGGGCGGGGAGTGTGTCGGGTGCCAGGAGGAGGCGGCTGCCGCCGCGCAGCAGCTGGCGGACCGGTGGGAGCAGGAGGACGCCGACCGCGAGGCGGAGCGGCAGGCTGCCGCGGACCTGAGTGCCGATCTGGATCGCCAGGCCGAGGAGCACGCAGCAGCGGAGGCAGCCGAGGACCAGCGTGTCGCCGAGGAGCGCACCGCCCAGCAGCAGGCCGCCGCTGAAGAGACCGCGCGTATCCGGGCCGAGCTCGCCGCGCAGTATCCCGAGCTCGCCGCTGTGTCCGGGTCCACCGGACCCGCACCCTTCTGACCGCCCCTCAAGCCCTTTGAGGGCGCCTCTCGCTGACGATCTCCGCCCCCGGGCCCCCCTCGGGTCGTTCGGGGTGAAGATCGTCCCGCAGGGGCCCGTATGCCGATCTTCGGGCCCGGTGTCGGTCCGCCAGTTGCCCCGGTAGGCCCTCGGGGCGCCCGCGCCTGCGCCGCTGCACCCGTCTGCCCGAGCACTACGCGACGGGTGTCCGGGGGCCGGGTCCGGTTCCACGGCGTGCACACGTGCACGTGCACCCGCGTGCACGTGAGGACGGTCACCTGGCCGGGGGCTCCGGGGCTGTCGTGTGGCCCTGTCGTGCGGGTCGGCCTGTCGGCGCGACAGAGGCCCTGTGGCCTGCGCCGGGAGGCCGGGACTCCCGGGTGTGCGACAGGCGCGACAGGACCCGGTGGGATCGGTCTGCGGCGGCCGCCGGCCCGAGCTGCTGCGCGACGCGGGCGAGTGCACCCCGTCCGGGCGGTTTCGGGGATCGGATGGCGGCGTCATGATGGTGTCGTAGTAGCGATCCTTTCTTGCGACGGTCACTCAGGGCCGTTCGCGTCGGACACGATCGCGCCGCGCTCGATCGCGCCGGTCAGGTCCGCGCGGTAGAGGTCCGCGACGCTCAGGTCCGCGTTGCTCAGGTTCGCGTCGCCCAGGTTCGCGTCGCGCAGGTGTGCGCCGTTCAGGTTTGCGTTGGCCAGGTGGGCCGGTGGCTGGTCAGGGTCATTGTTCGGTGCTGGGGAGGTGAGGTCGGCTTTGGGGAGCCAGGTGTGGCGGAGGTTCAGGGTGAAGGTTTTATCGTGGGTGGTGTCGCGGGTGAGCAGGACGGTGAGGGCGGCTTGTACGTCGGCCGAGATCTCTTTGCCCTTACCCGGGTTCTTGCTGGCGTGGCCGCGGATGTGAGCGGCGAGGACGTTCGCGATGGTGGGGTGATCGCGGGGGGGCCTCTATGTCCTTCGTCAAGTTCGTGCTGCCGGTTTTGAGGGTTTTCATCCTGGAGAGCGCAGGGTGTGCGGGAGGGTGCGGGCCGCGTCCGCGATCACCGCCGCGTCGCGCGCGTCGGTCTTCGCCTCGCCCGGATACAGGTCGGCGATCCGGCGCATCGCCAGGCCGGGCAGGTAGGCGACCTTGCAGCCCGCATCGCGGGCCACGGCCAGCGGGAGGGCGCCGATCGAGGCGGGCTGGTCCACGATCACCAGGACGGTGCCGAACTTCGCAGTCAGCTTGTCGAACACGGCCCGCAGCCTCGGCTCGCTGTTGGGCAGCTGCTTGTCGAGGATCTTCTTCCCGGCCGGGGTGAGTCCGTGGCCGTGATGAGCACTCTTGCCGACGTCCAGGCCGAGGAACACGCCCCACGTCTTCGGTATCGAACATCGCCCCCCTCCAGGCGAGTTGAACGTGCCGGCCTCGGCAGTGGTGTCGTACGCGCGCATCCACGTTATGCAGACCTGCCGCCCGCGAGCTGTCCGGCATTGCGCCGGACCGGGCAGTGGCCGGACCTCTCATCAGCGTCTCCGGCGGCACCTCCCGGGCCCGGTGACACCACCCCCCAGGTCATCCGTTCGACAGGGGGACACAGTCATGCCGGGCCCGGAGGCCAGCGGCCCTCTTGCAGGACCACGAAGAACATAACGGGGGAGTCCTCCATGATGCGCTGCAGGGCGTAGATGCCGCCACGCGCAGGTGGCGTACTGACACGAAGGTGAGAGATCGCACACAGCCGCAGGCGTACGTCGCGTTCAGCCGATCGATTCGATCCGGTAGCCTGCGCGGTCGGCCGCCTCGAGAAATGCATCGATGTCGGATGACTCGCGCAGGAGCGCACCGAGCTCTCCCTCGACTTCAGCCAGGTGGAAGTCGGCGGTCGCGAACGGATGCGTCACCGGCGGCGTTCCCGGAAGGGACGGCGGCGCTGAGGTGCTCACGAGGACCCCCGGCTCACCGCGTATCTCGAGCGCGAGACGTTCGCCCTGCAGGAGTCGGTAGCTGCGCGTTCGTTCGGACGCTCCGTTCACGGTGTACCCCCCGCTCCGTAGACCTGCTCGAGGAGTGCGAACATCTCCGGATCGTTCGCCTCGAGCCACGCCCTCGTGTACGGGGTGGCGCTCAGCTCGCAAGCGTACGAAACTGACGGAGGAGCAGTACCGGGTGCTGCTGGACGCGTTCGCGGCGGCAGGGGTCACGGTCCCAGAGCGGTGAGCTTGTCGTTTAACCTCGCCGTTTCGGTTGGGGTGATGAGTCGTCGCTGATCGTCAGCCGCCGGGTGGGCGAGGTGATTTGGCTGTTTGGGCATGGCGGAGGCCCGGCGCGGTGGTCGGGTTCTCCAGGGTCCTTCGGGTCGTGGGCGGGCAGGGGGTTGTCGGTCAGCCGGCTGGTCGGGGCAGCGCGGCAAGGCGATGGAAGGCGTCGGCGAGTTCGTTTCTCCATGGCCAGGTCGCCGATATCCGCAGGCGGAGGCGCCGCCCGCCTCGGGTGAGGCGGGCGGCGACGTGCAGCAGTCGGTAGCGGAGCTTTTTCGGTTCGGCAGTGGCCAGTTCGCCGTTCAGCAGCAGGAC
>NZ_FPJO01000013.1 GCF_900119365.1 Streptomyces atratus | reverse complement strand
CGGAGTTCTCCGGGCGGGCAGTCGGCGACGAAGCAGAAACCCCCACGGCGCGAGCCGTAGGAATCCCCCTCGTTCACGAGGGGGAGGAAGTCAACACCGAGCTGTTGTCGCCCAGCCAGATGGGCCCGCACAGCACCAGGATGTCGGCCGCCATCACCTTCTCGTACAGTCCGGGCCAGGTGTCCTTCTCCCAGCCGTGCTCCCGCATGTCCGGCCAGACGCCGGTCGCGATGTGGTGGTCGACGGCCCGGACCACCTCGGTGCTGACGCCGCGCTCCTCCATCACCGCACGGCTGCGGTCGATCAGCCCCTCCGTATTGCTGATCTCCGGTGAGCGCTTGAGGGTGCAGTTGACGTACAGCGCACGCAGATCGTCGAAGCGGTAGGCGTCGTCGGAGGGTCCGGACGGCGGCATGCGGGGCTCCTCGGCAGGTACGGGGGAACGAGGGACGTGGACCCGGTCTACCGTCAGGTCCGGCCATACCGGGCGGTAGACGCGCCGACGCCGCCCCGTACGCAGCAACTCCGGCCCCGGGACCGGAGCGCCCCCGGACAGCCGATCAGGACGCGCGCCCGCGCTGCTCCCCGCGCTCCAATGGACGGGTGACCGCGCCCCCGGACGACTGCCTAGCGCGCAACGAGTGGCTCTGCGGGGCCTATCTCTCCAGCCGTCGCGAGATCCTCTGGGACGCCGTCGTACAGCACCTTCAGCTCACCGCGGTCTCCGTGCTCATCGGCCTGGTCCTCGCCGTTCCCCTCGCCCTCGCGGCGCGGCACCGGCGCTGGGCGGCGGGCCCGGTGCTCGCCGTGACGACGGTCCTCTACACCGTGCCGTCGCTCGCCATGTTCTCGCTGCTGCTGCCGGTGTACGGACTCTCCGCCTCGCTCGTCGTCGCCGGGCTCGTGCTGTACTCACTGACCCTCCTCGTACGGAACATCCTCGCCGGACTGCGCGCGGTGCCCGAAGAGACCCGGCAGGCGGCGCGCGGCATGGGGTACGGCCCCCTGCGGCTGCTGCTCGCCGTGGAGCTGCCCCTCGCCCTGCCCGCCGCCATGGCCGGACTGCGGATCGCGACCGTCTCCGCGGTCTCCCTGGTCACGGTCGGCGCGATCGTCGGCTACGGCGGACTCGGCAACCTCATCTACTCCGGGATGAACACCTACTTCAAGGCCCAGGTGCTCACCGCCTCCGTCCTCTGCGTCGTCATCGCCGTCGCCGCCGACCTGCTGCTCCTGCTCGCGCAGCGACTGCTCACCCCATGGGCCCGGAGGCAGCAGTGAACACCCTCGCCGACGCCTGGTCCTGGCTCACCACCTCCGCGAACTGGTCCGGTGACGGCGGCATCCGGCAGCGGCTGGGCCAGCATCTGTTCCTCACCGTCGTCTGCCTGCTGATCAGCTGTCTGATCGCGCTGCCGGTCGCGGTGGTCCTCGGCCATCTGGGCAAGGGCGGCGCGCTCGCCGTCAACATCTCCAACATCGGCCGGGCCGTGCCCACCTTCGCCGTGTTGGTGCTGCTGCTCCTCACCCCGATCGGCGGGCACGGCGAGTGGCCGACCGTCATCGCCCTCGTGCTCTTCGCCGTACCGCCGCTGCTCACCAACGCCTATGTCGGCATGCGGGAGGTCGACCGCGATGTCGTGCGCGCCGCCAGGGGAATGGGCATGACGGGCAGACAGCTGATGCTGGGCGTCGAGGTGCCGCTCGCCCTCCCGCTGATCCTCACCGGCGTACGGATCGCCGCCGTCCAGCTCGTCGCCACCGCCACTCTCGCGGCGCTGGCGGGCGGCGGGGGTCTCGGCCGCATCATCACGGCGGGTTTCAACCTCGCCTCCACCGCCCAGGTGGTCGCCGGGGCGGTCCTCGTCGCGGTCTTCGCGCTGATCGTCGAAGGGCTCTTCGAGGCGGGCCGGCTGCTCGTGCCCGGCCGGTTCCGCGGCGGGGGATCCGGATGAGGCCGTGGACCACCGTCCCCGCGCTGCTGGTGCTGCTCGCGGCGGCCGCGTGCAGCACCGGCCCCTCCCTGGAGAACCAGGGCGAGGTCACCGCACCGCCGGGCGACAGCAAGCACCTCACCATCGGCTCCGCGGGCTTCACCGAGAGCGATCTGCTCGCCCGGATGTACGCGCTGCTGCTGGACCGGGCCGGCTACTCCACGAAGATCATCTCGGTCACCAACCGGGAGATCTACGAACCGGCGCTGGAGAGCGGCCAGATCGACGTCGTACCGGAGTACGCCGCCACCTTCGCCGACTGGCTGAACGCCAAGAAGAACGGCGCCGACGCAGCCCCGGCCGGTTCGCCCGACCTCGCCGCCACCATGAAGGGCCTGCGCGCGCTGGCCGCGCCCCGCGGCCTCACCGTCCTCGACCCCGGGCGGGCCGTCGACCAGAACGCCTTCGCGGTCGCCGCCCCGTACGCCGCCGAGCACCACCTCAGGACCCTCAGCGACCTCGGCAGGTCGGGTCTGCCCGTACGGCTGGCGGCCGGTGACGAATGCGTGCGGCGCCCCTACTGCGCGCCCGGCCTGAAGAAGACGTACGGCATCCGCGTCACCGCCGTGGACCCCAAGGGCGTCGGCACCACCCAGGCCAAACAGGCCGTCCAGAAGGGGCAGGACCACATGGTGCTGACCACCACGACCGACGCCACGCTCGACAGCTTCGGCCTCGTCCTGCTCGCCGACGACAAGCACCTCCAGAACGCCGACTACCTCGTCCCCGTCGTCAACCGGTCCCGGGCGGGCGGCGCAGGCGTACGCAACGCGCTGGGCAGGCTCAACACGGTACTGACCACCGCCGACCTGGCCCGGCTCAACGAGCAGGTCGACAGCTGGCGGCGGCTGCCGGAGGACGTGGCGCGCACCTACCTGGAGTCCGAGAACCTCGTCCCGCGGGGCTGACCGCCGCCTCGCGCGGTCAGGCCGTCAGCTTCCCGGGCAGCCAGGCCAGCTGCACGGCCTGCTGGAACGGCCCGCCGCCCTCGTGGTCGTTGAAGTCGTACACCTCGATGGTCTTGTCCTGGTGCGCGTAGGCGTTGAAAGCGGCGAAGACGGTAGAGGGCGGGCAGGTCATGTCCTCCAGGGCGGTCGAGAACAGCGCCGGCGCGCGCCCGCGCGCGGCGAAGTGCACCCCGTCGAAGTAGGACAGCGTGGCCCGTGCCTGTCCGGCCCGGCCGCGGTGCGTCTTGAGGTAGTTGCCCACCTCGCGGTACGGAGTCCGGTCGGTGACCGTGAGGGCGCGGGGGAAGTCGCACAGGAACGGGACGTCCGGCGCGATCGCCACGAGGTCGGGTATCAGCCCGCCCACGGCGAGCGTGATGCCGCCGCCCTGGCTCTCGCCGATGGCCGCGGTGCGCGCCGCGTCGGCCAGCGGATGCGAGCGTGCCGCCTCCACCGCACGTACCGCGTCGGTGAACACCCGCCGGTAGTAGTACGACTCCGGGTCCTCGATGCCCCGGGTCATGAAGCCGGGGTACGCGGGGGCGCTGCCCACCGGGTCCGGGGTGTCGCCGACGAGCCAGCCGCTGCCCTGGCCGCGGGTGTCCATCACGAAGTGGGCGAAACCGGCCGACGCCCAGAGCAGATGGGTGTGCGCCAGCCCCCGCCCGCCGCCGTAACCGATGAACTCGACCACCACCGGCAGCGGCTCAGTGGTGCCCGCCGGGACGACGAACCAGCCCTTGACCGGGTGACCGCCGAAGCCCGCGAAGGTCACGTCGTACACGTCGACCGTGCGCAGCCCCGTGCCGGCGCGCAGTTCGAAACGGGCGTCGAGGTCGTGGGACCGGGCCTCGTCGAGCGTCTTCGACCAGAACGCGTCGAAGTCCTCCGGCTCCACCGACCCGCTGCGGTAGTCGCGCAGCCGGCCGAGCGGCAGATCGAACAGGGACATGCGGGACCGCCTTCTTAGCGGGGATGGTTGATCACACCGTACGGGGGCGCGCGGTGAAGAAGTTGTGCCCGGCCTCTTGACCGACGCCCGGCCGACCCTCACAGTACTCGTTAATGCGCATTACTAATACGCATTAATCGATGTGAGGAGCCATGGTGGAGGAACCCAGGAAGCGGGCCAGGCCCGGCCGCGCACCCGCACCGGCAGGCCGCACGGCCCGCCCGCGCCAGGCGGAGGTCGCACGGCTCGCCGGGGTCTCGCAGGCCACTGTCTCGCTGGTGCTCGCGGACAAGAGACAGGGCCCCGCGATCTCGGAGGAGACCCGGCAGAAGGTCCTGGAGGCGGCCCGCAGTCTCGGTTACGTCCCCGACCCGGCGGCCCGCAGGCTCGCGGCGGCGCGCAACAACCTGCTGGGCGTGTTCAGCTTCACCGCGACGTTCCCGACCGATGTGCAGCACTCGTACTACCCGTTCCTGGTGGGCGTGGAGCGCGAGGCCGCGGAGCGCGGCTACGACCTGGTGCTGTTCACGGGGTCGAGCACCGGCGGCGCGGGGGCCGCCGGACCCGACGCGCTGAACCGGGTCCGCCTCGCCGACGGCTGCCTGTTCCTGGGCCGCCACGCGCCGGCCCAGGAGCTGCGCCGGCTGGTCGCCGACGGCTTCCCGGTGGTCCATCTCGGCCGCCGGGACGAGCCGGAGGGCCTGCACTGGGTCGGCGCCGACTACGTGAGCGCCGCCCGGGAGGTCGTCGACCATCTCGCCGCCCTCGGGCACCGCAGGATGGTGCTCATCCGCGAGGACGACGAGGCGCCCGCCTCCACCGACCGTGAGCAGGGCTTCCTCGAAGGGCTGGAGGCGGCCGGCCCGGCCGGCGGCCCCGGCGGGGCCGTCTTCCGTTCCGCGGATCCGGAACGAGACCTCACCCCCGAGCGGCTGCGGAGCTGGCTCGCCGACGGCGTCACCGCGTTCGTCGCCGAGGAGACCGACACCGGGGCCGCCTGGCGGGCCCTGCGCCGCGCCGTCGCGGAGGCCGGGATCGACTGCCCGCGCGAGGCGTCCCTGGCGCTGCTCGGGAGTCCGCCCGCCGACCTGGCGGACGGACCCGAACCCACCGGTTTCGACATCCCCCGCACCCGGCTCGGCGCCGCCGCCGTACGCATGCTCGCCGCGCTGGTCGCGGGGGAGGAGGCCACCGAACCCCTGGTCGCCTGCACCTTCCGGCCCGGCGTCACCTCGGGCCCGCCGCCCGCCATCGCGGACCGCTGACCGACCGCACCACCCGTACGTACAGCTCAAGGAGACCAGTGATACCCGAACCGGACATCCTCGTCGTGGGCGCCGGACTCGGCGGCGTCGCCGCCGCGCTCGCCGCCTGCCGCGCCGGACGCACCGTCGTCCTCACCGAGGAGACCGACTGGATCGGCGGCCAGCTCACCTCCCAGGCCGTCCCCCCGGACGAGCACCCCTGGGTGGAGCAGTTCGGCACCACCGCCTCGTACCGCCGGCTGCGCGAAGGCATCCGGGCGTACTACCGCCAGTGGTACCCGATGCGTTCCGAGGCCCTCGCCCTCACCGACCTCAACCCGGGCGCCGGACGCGTCAGCAAGCTCTGCCACGAGCCGCGCATCGCGCTCGCCGTGCTGGAGGCGATGCTCGCACCGCACCTGGCGGCGGGCCGTCTCACTCTGCTCACCGAGCACCGGGCCGTGGCCGCCGAGACGGACAACGATGTCATCCGGGCCGTCACCGTGGAGCACCTCCGCACCGGCGACCGCACCACCGTCACCGCCCGCTATGTCGTCGACGCCACCGAGACCGGTGAACTGCTCGAACTCGGCGGGGTCGAGCACGCCACCGGCGCCGAGGCACGGAGCGAGTTCGACGAACCGCACGCCCCCGAACAGGCGCAGCCGCTCAACCAGCAGGGCATCACGGTGTGTTTCGCGCTCTCCCACCACGAGGGCGAGAACCACACCATCGACCGCCCCGCCGACTACGGCTTCTGGAGCTCCTACCGTCCCGGCTTCTGGCCCGGCCCGCTTCTCGGTTTCCAGGCGCCCGACCCGCGCACCCTGGAATCCGTGCCGCGCACCTTCGTCCCCAACCCGGACGTCGACCCGCTCGCCATCAGCGCCGACCAGAGCGCCGACGCGGGCGACAAGGAGCTCTGGGGCTTCCGCCGCATCCTCGCCCGCGGCATGCACCGACCCGCCGCCTTCGACTCGGACATCACGCTCGTCAACTGGCCGCTCAACGACTACTGGCTCAAGCCCCTGGTCGGCGCCGGTGACGAGGTATCCGCCCAAGCGGTCGCCGAGGCACGGCAGTTGTCGCTGTCGCTGCTGTACTGGCTGCAGACCGAGGCCCCGCGCCAGGACGGCGGCACCGGTTTCCCCGGACTGCGGATCCGCCCCGACATCACCGGCACCGACGACGGCCTCGCCAAGGCCCCGTACGTACGCGAGTCCCGCCGGATCGAGGCCGTCACCACCGTCACCGAACAGGACGTGTCGATCGACATCGTCGGCCCGCAGGGCGGAACACGTCACCGGGACGCGGTCGGCATCGGCAGCTACCGCATCGATCTGCACCCTTCCACCGGAGGCGACAACTACATCGACATCGGCTCGGTCCCGTTCGAGATCCCGCTCGGCGCCCTCGTACCGCGCCGCGTCCGCAACCTGCTGCCCGCGGGCAAGAACATCGGCACCACGCACATCACCAACGGCTGCTACCGGCTCCACCCGGTGGAGTGGAACATCGGCGAGGTCGCCGGTGCCCTGGCCGCCCACTGCCTCGCCGAGGGCGTCGAACCCCAGCAGGTCCAGTCCGAGGACAAGCGGTACGAGGCGTTCGCGCGGCTCCTCGACCGCGACGGGATCCAGCGCCACTGGCCCGAGGTACGCGGCTACTGACCGCCCGTACCGCATGTGAAACGCCGGGTGGGACAGCTCCACCTGTCCCACCCGGCCCGCCCGCGCATCAACCCACTCGCACAAGGAGGTGCCCAGCCATGACCACCCACCGCATCCGCGTCGGCATCGACGTGGGCGGAACCTTCACCGACGCCGTGGCCGTCGACGCCACGACCCTCGAACTGCTGGGGCAGGTGAAGGTTCCCACCAGCCACCACCACGAGGACGGGGTCGCCCACGGCATCGTCGAGGCACTCGACCGGCTGCTCGAACAGACCGGCCGCGCCGCCGAGGACGTCGCGTTCCTGGCCCACGGCACGACACAGGCTACCAACGCCCTGCTGGAGGGCGATGTCGCCACCGTCGGGCTGATCGGCATCGGAACGGGCCCCGGCGCCGTGCTCACCCGCCGGCTCGCCTCGCTCGGCAGACTCGAACTCGCCCCGGGCAAGCGGCTGCCGCTCGCCTACGCCCATGTCGCCGACCCCGGGGACGCCGACGAGGTGGGCGGCGCCGTCGACGCCGTCACCCGGGAAGGCGCCCAAGTCCTCGTCGCCAGCGAGCCGTTCGGCGTCGACCGGCCGGAGGGCGAACAGGCGGTCCTCGAAACGGCCCGCCCGCACGGACTGCCGATGACGGCCGCGCACGAGATCACCTCGCTGTACGGACTCGCCAAGCGGACCCGTACCGCCGTGGTCAACGCCGCGGTCCTGCCACGCATGCTGGCCACCGCCGACCTCGTCGACTCCTCCATCACCAAGGCGGGGGTGAGCGCGCCCCTGATGGTGATGCGGTGCGACGGCGGTGTGATGTCGCTCGACGAGATGCGCAGACGCCCGCTGCTGACCGTGCTCTCCGGCCCCGCCGCCGGAGTGGCGGGCGCGCTGATGCAGGAACGGATCAGCGAGGGCCTGTTCCTGGAGACCGGAGGCACCTCCACCGACATCAGCGTCGTGCGCCGCGGCAAGGTCGCCGTCCGGCACGCCACCATCCTCGGCAAGGCGTCGTACCTCTCCGCCCTCGACGTACGGACCGTCGGTGTCGGCGGCGGGTCCATGGTCCGGATCGACGGCGGCAAGGTCGTCGGCGTCGGGCCCCGCAGCGCGCACATCGCCGGACTGCCCTACGCCTGCTTCGCCACGCTCGACGAACTGCGCGACGCGCGCCTCACCACCGTCCGGCCGATGACCGGCGACCCCGACGACTACGCCGTGATCGACGCGGCCGGCGGACGGTACGCGATCACGATGACCTGTGCGGCCAACGCGCTGGGCCGGGTGCCCGAGGGCGACTTCGCCCGCTGCGACCAGGACGCGGCCCATGCCGCGCTGGCCCCGCTGGCCGCCGCACTGTCCACCGATGTCGCGCTGGCCGCCACCCGGCTCCTCGACGCCGGCATCGAACAGGTCAGGGCCGTCACCGACGCCATGATCCGCGACTACCGGCTGGAGAAGGACACCGCGGTACTGGTCGGGGGCGGCGGAGGTGCCGCGTCCGTCACCCCGCACCTCGCCTCCGTCACCGGACAGGAGGGCCGGATCGCCCGGCACAGCGAGGTCATCAGCCCCATCGGAGTCGCCCTCGCCCTGGTCCGCGAGCAGGTCGAACGGATCATCCCGGGCGCCGGCCAGGAACAGATCCTCGCCGTACGCGCCGAGGCCGAGGCGGCCGTAGTCGCCCAGGGCGCCGCCGCCGACGGCGTCGAGGTCGAGGTCACCGTCGACCCGCAGACCAGTACGGTACGGGCGGTGGCCACCGGCGCCACCGAACTCCGCACCCAGGACCGCGCCCACCGCGCCGACGACGGCGAACGGCTGCGCGCCGCGGCGGCCAGCCTCAAGGCGGACCCGTCGAACGTCAGCATCCTGGCCGGCACCCCCGCCCACACCGTCTACGGCACCGAGATCCGGCGCCGCTTCCGCACCACCCGGCACCCGGTGCGGGTCGTCGACGCCGACGGTGTCGTCCGGCTGCACGCCCCCGACGCCCTGGTGGAGACCACCACCGTCGCCGGCGCCCCCGAGACCCTCGCCCGGCTCGTCGGCGAGGCCACCTCGTACGGCGACGGCGGGGTCCGCGCCCCCGCCCTGCGGCTGCTCATCGGCTCCCGTATCGCCGACCTCTCCGGCGTCCTCGACCCGCAGCCGCTGCTCGCCCTGGCCCGCAGCGAACTCGGCACCCGCGCCGCGGACGAGCCCGTGATCGCGGTCGTGGAGGTACGGACATGAGCCGCACCGCCGACCTCGCCGCCACGGACGACATCGAGTTCGGCGTACGGCTCCTGGCGGCCACCCCCACGCACGAAGGACGCGACCGCGAGCTGCTGCGCCACTGGGCCACCGTGGCAACGGAGTTCGGGGCCCGGCTCAGTCCCGCCCCGTCCCGTGCCCGGGTCGTCGAACGCGAGGGCGGGCTGGCACACGGCCTCCTCGCCCGCTACACCTCGCGCCCCGCGACCGTCGAGCTCTACACCGACACCCTCGCCCGCGCGGAGGCGCTGGTCGACGAGCGCGGCTGGCGCCACTGGTACCCGGCGGGCTCGGTCCGCGCCGCGGCCCTCGCGCACGAGGCCGTCCACGAACTCCTCCACCACGGCCCGGCCGGAGCGGCGCTGAAACAGGCACTCGGCCATGTCGTGCTGCGCGTCGGACGCCGACGCCTGTACGGCCACGTCGCAGGGGCCGAGGAGCTCGCCGCCCACGCCTACGCCCGCACCGCCTGCGGACTCGGCCGCAGCCCGCTGCTGCTGACCGCCGCGCTGGCCACGGCCGACGCGCACCCCACCACCGCACCGCACGGAAGAGAGAAGTAACGCCATGGGCGTCGTCATCCTCCTCGTCATGGCGGCCGGTGTCGCCGCGATGCTCACCCGGAAACTCCCCACGGCCTTCGCGCTCGTCGTCCTGGCCGTCGTCATCGCCCTCGTCGCGGGCGCCCCGCTCACCGGCAAGAACAGCGTTCTGGACACGGTCCTCCAAGAGGGCGCACCGGCTCTTGCCGCCACCATGATCGCCATCCTGCTCGGCTCCTGGCTCGGCAAGCTGCTGGACGAGACCGGCATCGCGGGCACCCTCGTCCGCAAGATCGTCGAATTCGGCGGGGACCGCCCGGTCGTGGTGGCCCTCGGTGTCCTCGCCGTCTCCACTATCGTCGGTACGGTGACGGGTTCCGCGCCCGCGGCGATGCTCGCCGGGATCATCGGCATCCCCGCGATGATCGCGGTCGGTATCCCCAAGGTCACCGCGGCCGGCACGATCCTCATGGGCATCGCGGCGGGCATGCCGTTCGAGCTCCCGGTCTGGCAGTTCTTCTCCACCGCGCTGGAACTGCCCATCCCCACCGTGCGCGGATTCATGATCAAGCTCTTCCCGTTCGCACTGGCCGCCGCGGTCCTCTTCGTCCTCGTCGAGTCCCGCCGCCGCGGCGTCGAACACGCCTGGTCGGCCAAGTCCCTTGCGCCGAAGCCGCGTTCCGGCAGGCGTGCCCGGCTCGGCGACGCCCCCTGGTACGCGCTGCTCACGCCGCTCGTGCCCCTGGTCCTGGCCCTCGGCCTCGAACTGGCCATCATTCCCTCGCTGCTCGCGGGCGTTCTGTACTGCCTGATCACCACCACCCGGCCGCGCGAGATGAACAAGCGGCTGCTGCGCACCCTCTACGGCGGCTTCGAGGTGGCCGCCGCACCGATCACCCTGTTCATCGCCATCGGCATCCTGCTCGCGGCCGTGAAACTGCCCGGGGCGATCGACGCGCTGGAACCCCTCGTCAAGGAGGTCAGCCCGCAGAACGCGGTGCTGTTCGTCCTCGTCTTCACCGTCCTCGTACCGCTCTGCCTCTACCGCGGCCCGCTCAATGTCTTCGGCCTCGGCGCGGGCATCGCCGGTGTCCTGATCGCCGCCGGCATCTACCCCGCCACCGCGGTGCTGGGCCTGGCCACCTCGTACAACCAGGTGTTCGGCGTCGCCGACCCCACGAGCACCCAGACCGTGTGGAGCGCGCAGTACGCGGGCGTCACCCCGCAGCAAGTGATGCTCCGCACCCTGCCGTACGTCTGGGCCGTCGCCCTGGGCGGCTTCTGCGTGACCGCCGCCACCTACCTCTGACGCGTACACCACCCCCGATCCGGCCTGCGGGCGCGTGAGAACACACCGCCCGCAGGCCGGACGCAGGCGCGCCCTACGCGTCCGCGACCGAGTCGAAGGGCACCTCGTCCCGGCCCACGCCCCGTGCGTCCGCGTCGACCGAGCGGCGCAGCGCCTCGTGGAGCTTGGCCGGGGTCAGCACGCCGAGGAACCGGGACCCGTCCAGTACCGCGACCCACCCCGCGTCGTGCTGGAGCATCTCGCTGAACGCCTGTTTCAGCGGGGCCCCGACCGGCACCCAGGCATCCATCCTGCGGGCCAGTTCGCCGACCGTGCCGTGCTCTCCCGCGATCCGCAGCGCGTCCGCCGCCACCCAGCCGTGCAGATCGCCCTCGCCGTTCAGCACCACCGCCCAGCGGGCACCCGTGCTGCCCAGCCGTGCCGCCGCCGCGCCGGCCGGCTCGTCCAGCCGGGCGACCGGCGGCTCCTCCAGGTCCTCCGGCTCGATCGTGGTCACCGAGAGCCGTTTCAGCCCCCGGTCGGCGCCGACGAACCGTGCCACGTACGGGGTGGCGGGAGCCCCGAGCACCGCGCCCGGGGTGTCGAACTGCTCGATGCGCCCCGCCCCGTACACCGCGATCCGGTCGCCCATCCGGACCGCCTCCTCGATGTCATGGGTGACCATCAGGACCGTCTTGCGGACCGTCGCCTGGAGGCTCAGGAATTCGTTCTGCAGCCGCTCGCGCACCACCGGGTCGACCGCGCCGAACGGCTCGTCCATCAGCAGCACCGGCGGATCCGCGGCCAACGCCCTCGCCACGCCGACCCGTTGGCGCTGACCGCCGGAGAGCTGCGCGGGGTAGCGGGAGCCGTACGTCTTCGGGTCGAGGCCCACCAGATCCAGCAGCTCGGCCGCCCGCTCCCGGGCCCTGGCCCGTTTCCAGCCGATCAGCGCGGGCACGGTCGCGGTGTTGTCGAGGACGGTGCGGTGCGGGAAGAGGCCGACCTGCTGGATGACGTAGCCGATCCGGCGGCGCAGCCGCACCGGGTCGACACCGGAGATGTCCTCGCCGTCGACGAGGATCCGGCCCGATGAGGGTTCGATCAGCCGGTTCACCATCATCATCGTGGTGGTCTTGCCGCAGCCGGACGGTCCGACGAGGGTGACCAGCTCCCCCTCGGCGACTTCGAAGGAGAGACCGTCGACCGCGCTCGTGCCGTCCGGATACACCTTGCCGACCTGCTCGAACCGGATCATGCCTGCACGGTAGGAGGCACCCGGGCGCCCCGCACACGGGCCGCGACCGACCGGGTCACGGACGTGTGCTGAACTGTCCGTGGCACATCTGATTCAGGAGCACCTTGTGAGCAGCTACCGGCAGCCCGGCATCGTCTTCACCGACCGCTATTTCACGGTCCCGCTCGACCACAGCGATCCGGGCGGCGAGCAGATCGAACTCTTCGGCAGGCAGGCCGTGGCGAGCGGCAGGGCCGGCGAGGATCTGCCCTGGCTGGTGTACCTGGAAGGCGGCCCCGGCTTCGGCGCCCGGCGTTTCGTCGGCGCGGAGGCGTGGCTGGGCAGGGCCGTGCGGGAATTCCGGGTACTGCTGCTCGACCAGCGCGGCACCGGTCTCTCCACCCCGGCCAACCGCCAGACCCTGCCGCTGCGCGGCGGCCCGCGCGAGCAGGCCGACTACCTCGCCCACTTCCGGTCCGACAACATCGTGCGCGACTGCGAGCTGATCCGCCCGCAACTGACCGGCGGCGAACCGTGGACGGTCCTCGGCCAGTCCTTCGGCGGCTTCTGCGCGGTCCGCTATCTGTCGGCCGCCCCCGAAGGACTCAAGGCCGTCCTCATCACCGGTGGGCTGCCCTCCCTCGACGCACACGCCGACGACGTGTACCGGGCCGCCTACCCCCGGATCGAGCGCAAGGTCGCCGCCCACTACGCCCGCTACCCGCAGGACGTCGAGCGCGCCCGGGAGATCACCGCCCATCTGCTGGAGCACCCCACCGACAGCGCCGGGCACCGGCTGACGCCCGAGGGGTTCCAGTCCCTCGGCATCATGCTGGGCGGCGGCAGCGGCAGCCACCAGCTGCACTACCTGCTGGAGAACGCCTTCGTCCGTACACCGCACGGCACCGAGCTCTCCGACACCTTCCAGGAGGCCGTGCGGACCGCCACCTCGTTCGCCGGACATCCGCTGTACGCGCTGATGCACGAGGCGATCTACGGCCAGGGCGAGCAGCCCACCGGCTGGGCGGCCGAGCGGGTCCGGGCCGAGTTCCCGCAGTTCGACGCCGCCGGGGCGCTCAAGGGCGACGGTCCGGTGCTCTTCACCGGCGAGAGCATCCACCCCTGGCACTTCGAGGTGGACCCGGCGCTGCGCCCGCTGCGCGAGACCGCCGAACTGCTGGCCGCCCGCACCGACTGGGCGCCGCTGTACGACACCGGGCACCTGGCGGCCAATCAGGTGCCGGTCGCGGCCGCCGTCTACCACGACGACATGTACGTGGACACGGATCACGCGCTGCGCACGGCGGCCTCGATCCGGGGCCTGCGCACCTGGGTGACCAATGAGTACGAGCACGACGGGCTGCGCGCGGGCGGGGAGCGGGTGCTGGACCGGCTGCTCGCCCTGGTCCGGGACGAAGTCTGACCGTTGCCGTGAGCGGGTGGAGCCGGACGGCCGGCGCCGCCCGCTCACGGGACCACGGGTCTCAGCTCTGCAGGGCGTGCAGCGTGGCGTCCAGGCCGGTGGCCGAGCGAGGGGCCCGGTTGTACGGAAGCCTCGACAGGGCCGCCGCCATGCCGCAGGTGTTGGTCACGGCGGAGAACACGAGGCCGGAGCCGACACCGGCGGAGATCCAGCGCGCCGCGGGGAAACGCATCCCGGCGAGCAGACCGGCCACCACGAGCGAACCGGCGGCGAGCCGGACCTGACGCTCCATCGGCCAGGTCGCGCGCGCTCCGGCCGGGTGGTCGAGATCGCGGCCCTCGCCCTCCCAGGCCGAGGTTCCGCCGGAGAGCGTCATGGCCTCGATGTCTGCGGCGGCGAGAATGTCGCAGGCCCGGGTGGAGCGGACGCCGGAGGCGCACACCATGAGCAGCGAGCTGCGGGCCGCTGCGGACTTCAGGGCGGGCACGGCCTCGGTGAGGCGGTCCAGCGGGATGTTCAGCGCACCGGGGACATGTCCGGAGGCGTACTCGCCGGGAGCGCGCACATCGATCACGGTGAACTCCGCGAGGCGGGCCGCGGCCTGGGCGGGGGAGAGGGAGACGGGACTGGTCACGAGCAGTGTTTCCTTTCGTTCACCGGGGCTCGGGAGGGATGCGGTCCCCCCTTCCCCGGTCAGGCTAGAATACCCCTTGGGGTATCAGAAGGAGGATGTTGTGGAACTGGACATGGCGGCCGACGAACTGAAATCGGTCCTCAACCGCCTTCGCCGCGCGCAGGGCCAGCTCGCCGGGATCATCAGGATGATCGAGGAGGGCCGGGACTGCGAGGACGTGATCACGCAGATGGCGGCGGTGTCCCGGGCGCTCGACCGGGCCGGTTTCGCGATCATCGCGACGGGCCTGCAGCACTGCATGGCCGACGGCGGCCATGAGCCCGAGGACCGCGACCAGATGCGGGCACGGCTGGAGAAGCTCTTTCTCTCGCTGGCCTGAGCGCGCCGGGGGCGTCGCGGATGCCGTGGTTCATGTCACGGCGTCCCATGCCGGCGTCTCATGTCGCGGCGTCGACGAGCATGAACGCCGCCACGGCCAGCAGCACCACGCCGAAGATCCGTTGCAGGGCGGCCGTGGACACCTTCGCGGCGAGCCGCTGCCCGTCCCAGGCGCCCAGCACCGCCGTCGCCGTGAACGGGGCGATCGTCGCCCAGTCCAGCGCGGTGGGCGTGGCGAGCCGGGTGACCAGAGCGGCCATGGAGTTCACCGTGATGACCAGCAGGCTGGTGCCGACCGCCGCGGTCATCGGGACGGCGACCACGGTGACCAGCGCGGGCACCACGAGGAACCCGCCGCCCACGCCGAGGAACCCGGTCACCGCGCCGAGCCCGGCGCCGGTCCGCGCGACCCGTCCGGCGGACGGGGCACCCGCACCGTCCAGGGCCTGCGACGCCGGCCCGCCCCTCGGGCGGAGCATCCGTACCGCGGCGACCAGCGCGAGCACGGCGAACCCCGCGGTCAGCACCCCGGCCGGTACCCGCACCGACAGCGCTCCGGCGACCGCGGCCGGAATGATCCCGGCCGCCGCGAAGAGACCTCCGGTACGCCAGCGGACCCGGCCCTCCCGGGCATGGGCGACCAGCCCGGTGAGGGACGTCGCGATGACGATCAGGAGCCCGGCGGTGGTGGCCGCGGCCGGATCGAAGCCGAGCAGGTAGATCAGCGCGGGGACCGCGAGCACGCTTCCGCCGCCGCCCAGTCCGCCGAGGGCCAGGCCGACCACCGCACCGGCGGCCAGCGCCACGAACAGCGTGGTCACGGGGTCGGCTCGGTGACGGGCAGGCCGGCCTCCGCCGCCGCGCCGAAACCGTCGTCGACGGCCACCACCTCGCGCCCCGCCGCGTCCAGCATCGACGCGGCGATGGCCGCCCGCGTCCCGCCCGCGCAGTGCACCCACACGACGCCCGGCGAGGACGAACAGAAGCTGCCGAAGCCGTGCGTGGGCAGCACGGGCACGGAGTCCGCGAGCTCATCGGCGAGCCGGTGCGCGGAGGCGTGCTGGGCGCGGGCCAGTTCGGCGGTGAGCCGGGGCTCCACCAGATCGGGCCGGCCCCCACTGCCGATCAGCAGCGAGCCGCCGGTGAAGGCGGCCACGTCGCGGCCCTCCTCCGTCAGCACGTAGGACGTGTGGTGCGGGGTGTGCCCGGGGGTGGCGAGCGCACGCAGCGCGAGGCCGTCGTCGACCGGGGCGATGTCGCCGTCCGAGACCGGGACACGGGCGAAGGCGACCTGCGCGGCGGCGGGCACCAGGTACCGCGCCCCGGTGACGCGCGCCAGCTCCAGGCCGCCCGTCACGTAGTCGTTGTGCAGATGCGTCTCCACCACCAGGGCGATCCGTACACCGCGCCGGGCGGCAGCGGTGATGACCCGGTCGATGTCGCGCGGCGGGTCCACGGCCACGGCGGACCGCTGCCCGCCCGCCAGATAGCTGCGGTTTCCGAGGCCCGCTGTCTCGATGGTGTCGACGAAGAACACGACACGGCTCCTTCCGCGATTCTTTACCCCAGGGGGTATCTCTCGCTCAGGCTAACATCAATACCCCTAGGGGTATTCGCGGGCTCGGTGAGACATGCGCTACGGCAGGGAAGGTGTCTGCGCAGCGCGGGGCGGGGCGAGCGTGGGCCGCTAGCCTGCCGACATGACGGAGCAGCTCACACCCATGCCCACGGACTGGCGGCGCGCCCTCGCAGTGGTCGCGCACCCCGACGACCTGGAGTACGGCTGTGCGGCGGCGATCGCCGGGTGGACCGACGGCGGTCGAGAGGTCTCCTACCTCCTCGCCACCCGCGGCGAGGCCGGCATCGACACGCTGGAACCGGAGAAAGCGGCTCCGCTGCGTGAGTGCGAGCAGCGGGCGAGCGCCGCGGTCGTCGGTGTGTCCACCGTGGAGTTCCTGGACCACCGCGACGGCGTGATCGAGTACGGCCTCCCGTTGCGCCGTGACGTCGCCGCGGCCATCCGCAGGCACCGCCCCGAGCTGCTCGTGACGCTCAATCACCGGGACACCTGGGGCGGCGTCGCCTGGAACACCCCCGACCACCGGGCGGTCGGCCGCGCCACCCTGGACGCCGCGGGCGACGCGGGCAACCGCTGGATCTTCCCGGAGCTGGCCGAGGCGGGCCTCCAGCCGTGGAACGGGGTGCGGTGGGTCGCGGTCGCCGGGTCGAGCGCCCCCACCCATGCCGTCGACGCGACGGCGGGCTGGAGCGCTCGGTGAAGTCGCTGGTGGCGCACCGTACGTACATCGAGGGGCTGACGGACGAGGACCCCGAGGCATACTGCCGCACCTTCCTGGCCGACCGTGCGCGGGCCGAGGGGGAGCGGTTCGGCGGGCGTCCGGCCGTCACGTTCGAACTCTTTACCTGCTGAGTCCGGTCGGGTCGGGGTCCGGTCCGGGCTCCATTCGGCATTCCGGCTCGGAATTCCGGCATTGCATGTTCGGCGTCGTGCATGCACGGGTACGGCTTCTGGAGGCAAAACTGCAGGTCCACGTGTTGATGTTGTCCAGACCATTGACATGTAAGCGCCACGCTGTTGAATTCGGTGTTGTTGTGTTGCGCGACTCTGGTGACTTGAGTGATCAATGGAGGACTAGTGACGCCTCGCCCACCCCGTCTCACTGCGCTCGGTACGGCGGCGACGCTGCTCGTCGGAGGTCTGCTGACCACAGTGCCGTCAGCCCAGGCGGCAGGCAGTGCCCGCAGCGACACCCCGGCGAAGGCCGCGGCCGTCCGACCGGCCCCCGCCATCACGCCGACCCCGCAGTCCGTGAAGACCCGGGCCGACCGGATCACCATCAGCCCGACCGTCACCGTGGTGACGGGCAAAACCTCCGATGAATCTGCCATCCAGGTCGTGGAGAGCGCGCTGCGCCGGGCCGGCGCCCAGCGCGTCGTACGCAGCGACAGACCCGCCCGGAGCGGGCTCACCGTCCATGTCGGTGATCCGGCCGCGCTCGCCGCGCAAGGGATCGAGGGTCCGTCCGCGCTGCCCGCCGAGGGGTATGTGCTCGGCGTCGGCGCCGGTCGCATCGTCCTCGCGGGCAAGGACACCACGGGCACGTACTACGCCGCGCAGACACTGCGTCAGATCCTGCCGCAGGAGAAGCATCCGGGTGCCCGGGTCGCCGGGCTCACGGTGCGCGACTGGCCCGGCACCGCGCTGCGCGGCGTCATCGAAGGCTTCTACGGCACTCCGTGGTCGCACGAGGCCCGGCTCGACCAGCTCGACTACTACGGCGAGCACAAGATGAACATCTATGTGTACTCGCCGAAGGACGACGCGTACCTCCGCGCGAAGTGGCGCGACGCCTACCCGGCCGACCAGCTGGACCGGATCAAGGAACTCGCCGACCGGGCCGCGCAGCGGCACGTGGAGTTCACCTACGCGCTCTCGCCGGGCCTTTCCGTCTGCTACAGCTCGGACGCGGACGCCAAGGCGCTGGTCGAGAAGTTCCAGACCATCTGGGACATCGGCGTACGCACCTTCGCCGTACCGCTCGACGACATCAGCTACACCGACTGGAACTGCGCCGAGGACAAGGCGAAGTGGGGGACCGGCGGCGGCGCCGCGGGCGCGGCGCAGGCGTATCTGCTCAACCGGGTCAACAAGGAGTTCATCGCCACCCACCCGGGCGCCCAGCCGCTCCAGATGGTCCCGACCGAGTACTACGACGTCTCCGCGTCGCCGTACAAGAAGGCGCTGTCCGAGCAGCTCGACCCCAATGTCCTGGTCGAGTGGACGGGTGTCGGCGTCGTCGCGCCGACCATGACCGTCGCGCAGGCGCAGGCCGCCCGCACGGTCTTCGACCATCCGATCCTGACCTGGGACAACTACCCGGTCAACGACTACGCGACGAACCGGCTGCTGCTCGGCCCGTTCAGCGGGCGGGAGAAGGGCCTGCCCGGCGAGCTGGCCGGGATCACGGCGAACCCGATGATCCAGCCGTACGCCTCGAAGATCGCCCTGTACACCGTCGCCGACTACGCGTGGAACGACGCCGCGTACGACCCCCGCACCTCATGGGGCGAGGGGCTGAAGGAGTACGCGGGCGGCGACCCGCGCACCCAGCAGGCGCTGCGGGCCTTCGCCGACGTGAACTACAGCTCGGCCCTCAACAAGGATCAGGCCCCCGAGCTGGCGGCGGAGTTCGCCGGCTACTGGAAGTCCGGGGACGCCGCCCGGCTCACCTCCGTGCTCGGCGCACTCGGCTCGGCACCCGGCAGGCTGCGCGCCGGCCTCCCGGACCGCGGCTTCGTCGCCGACGCCGCTCCCTGGCTGGACGCGACCGGGGCCTGGGCCACCGCCGCCCGTACCGCCCTGCACATGGTCGAGGCGGCCCGCGCCGGAAAGGGTGCCCAGGCCTGGGAGCTGCGGCAGCAGCTGCCCGCGCAGCTCACCGCGGCGAAGTCCTTCACGTACACCGGGCTCGACGGGCGCAAGGTGCCGGTCCTCGTCGGTGACGGCGTCCTGGACCGGTTCGTCGACGCGGCCGAGGCCGAGCACGACCGGATCCTCGGTGTGAGCGGCAGGCCCTCGGCCTCGACCGGCCTCGGCACGTACCAGAGCAACACCGTGGCCCGGATGCTGGACGGCGACGACGCCACCTACTTCTGGAGCGACGGGGCGCCCGCCGCGGGCGATGCGGTCACCGTGGACCTCGGCCGGGTCCGGGACATCGGCTCCGTCACCCTCGCGATGGCCAAGCCCGGAAGCACCGAGGACTACCTCCACCAGGGGGTGCTGGAGTACTCGGCCGACGGGCAGAGCTGGCAGCAGCTCACCGCCTTCTCCGGAAAGCCGGACGTCACCGCGACCGCGCCCGCCGGGACGAAGGCGCGCTACGTGCGGGCACGGGTGACCGCCGGCCAGGACAACTGGCTGGTGGTGCGGGAGTTCAGCATCCCGACGGACGAGGGCGCGGTGACCGGAGGGCCGCCCGCCGCGGCCGGATCCTCGCTGCGCGCGGCCTTTGACGGGGACCCGGGCACCGTCTACCGGGCGGCCCGCGCCCCGGAGGCCGGGGAGGCGCTGGAGCTGGGGCTCCTCGCCGCGCGGGCCGTGCCCTCCGTCACCGTTCTCCAGCCGGCCGGGTCCGAGGGCCGCGCCGACATCCAGCTGCGGGGGACCGACGGAACCTGGCGGACCGTCGGCGCGCTCGACGGCCCGTACACCCGGGTCGACACGGCGGGCCGCACGGCCGACGCGGTGCGGCTCGTCTGGCACGCCGGGCCGGCGGCACCGCAGATCGCCGATGTGGTGGTGGCCGGCCAGGACTGAGGCCCGCACCCGGAACCGTCCCCGCGCCCGGTCCGGCCCGAAGCTCCTTCGGGCCGGACCGGGCGCACCCATGTCCGGGCCCGGCCGGAACCGGGACCGGCGAGTTGTTCCCAGAGGGGCAAGCGACCGCTTAGTATGCGCCGGAGCAGTGGTAATGCCGACAGTGTTGTGGAGGCCCCTCATGCAGGCATGGCGAGTGCACCGGAACGGCGAGCCGAGCGAGGTGATGCGGCTGGAGGAGACGGACCGCCCCACGCCCGGCGGCGGGCAGGTGCTCGTCGAGGTGCTCGCGGCGAACATCAACTTCCCCGACGCGCTGCTCTGCCGCGGCCAGTACCAGGTGCGGCCGCCACTGCCCTTCACACCCGGCGTGGAGATCTGCGGCAGGACGGCGGACGGGCGGCGGGTACTCGCCAACCCCGTCCTGCCGTACGGCGGGTTCGCCGAGTACGTCGTCGTGGACGAGGCGGCGCTGCTGCCCGCACCGGACACCCTGGACGACGCCGAGGCCGCCGCCCTGCACATCGGCTACCAGACCGGCTGGTTCGGCCTGCACCGCAGGGCTCACCTCCGGGCGGGCGAGACCCTCCTGGTCCACGCGGCGGCCGGCGGGGTCGGCAGCGCCGCCGTCCAGCTGGGCAAGGCCGCCGGTGCCACCGTCATCGGCGTGGTCTCAGGCCCGGGCAAGGCCAGGACCGCCACCGAACTCGGCTGCGACCTGGTGATCGACCGCCACAGCGAGGACATCGTCGCCGCGGTCAAGGAAGCCACCGGCGGCCGCGGCGCCGACGTGGTCTACGACCCGGTCGGCGGTGACGCCTACGCCAAGTCCGTGAAGTGCGTCGCCTTCGAGGGCCGGGTTCTCGTCGTCGGCTTCGCGAGCGGCGTCATCCCCACCCCGGCGCTGAACCACGCACTCGTCAAGAACTACTCGATCGTCGGACTCCACTGGGGCCTGTACAACACCAAGGACCCGGCCGCCGTCCGCGCCTGCCACGACGAGCTCACCCGGCTCGCCGCGCAGGGCGCCATCAAGCCGCTGATCAGCGAACGCGTCGGGCTGCCCGGGGCCGCCGACGCCGTCCAGCGGGTCGCCGACGGCACCAGCACCGGCCGGATCGCCGTCCTCCCGGCAGGAGCCGCCCGATGACCGTGCCCGACGCGGCCGGACTCCGCCGCCGCACCCAGGACCTGCTCGCCGCACACCCCCCGGCCACCACCGGCCGCACCGACTTCCTCAAGGCCCGCTTCGACGCCGGACTGGCCTGGGTGCACTACCCGGCCGGACTCGGCGGCCTCGACGCGCCTCGCTCCCTGCAACCCGTCGTCGACGCCGAACTCGCCGCGGCCGGCGCCCCCGACAACGACCCGCGCCGGATCGGGATCGGCCTCGGCATGGCCGCCCCCACCATCCTCGGCGTCGGCACCGATGAGCAGAAACAGCGCTTCCTGCGGCCGCTGTGGGTCGGCGAGGAGGTCTGGTGCCAGCTCTTCAGCGAACCGGGCGCCGGCTCCGACCTCGCCGCCCTCGGCACCCGCGCCGTCCGCGACGGCGAGGACTGGGTGATCGACGGGCAGAAGGTCTGGACGTCCAGTGCCCACCTGGCCCGCTGGGCGATCCTCATCGCCCGCACCGACCCGGACCTGCCCAAGCACCGCGGCATCAGCTACTTCATCTGCGACATGACCGACCCCGGCGTCGAGGTGCGGCCGCTGCGCCAGATCACCGGTGAGGCCGAGTTCAACGAGGTCTTCCTGACCGGCGTACGCATCCCCGACAGCAGGCGCCTCGGCCCCGTCGGCGAGGGCTGGAAGGTCGCGCAGACCACGCTGATGAACGAACGGGTCTCCATCGGCGGGTCACGCATCCCGCGCGAGGGCGGCATGATCGGCCCGGTCGCCCGCACCTGGCGCGAACGTCCCGAACTGCGCACCCACGACCTCCACCAGCGTCTGCTGACCCTCTGGGTCGAGGCCGAGGTGGCCAGGCTCACCGGCACCCGGCTGCGTCAGCAGCTCGTCGCCGGACAGCCCGGTCCCGAAGGCTCCGGAATGAAGCTCGCCTTCGCCCGGCTCAACCAGGAGATCAGCGGACTGGAGGTCGAACTGCTCGGCGACGAAGGGATGTTGTACGACGACTGGACCATGCGCCGGCCGGAGCTGGTCGACTTCACCGGACGGGACGCCGGCTACCGCTATCTCCGCTCCAAGGGCAACTCCATCGAGGGCGGCACCAGCGAGGTGCTGCTCAACATCGTTGCCGAGCGTGTTCTCGGCCTGCCCGCCGAGCCGCGCAACGACAAGGACGTCGCCTGGAAGGACCTGGCCCGATGACCGCACCGACCGAAGAGACCCAGGCGCCCGATCTGCTGTACTCGGAGGCCGAGGAGGACCTGCGGGCAGCGGTGCGTGCGCTGCTCGCCGACCGGAGCGACGCGCCGGCGGTGCTCGCCCGAGTCGAGTCCGGCACGCCGTACGACCCGCGGCTCTGGAAGGCCCTCGCCGCCGGCATCGGCGCCGCGGGGCTGCTGGTGCCGGAGGAGCTCGGCGGGCAGGGCGCGAGCCATCGTGAGGCCGCGGTGGTGCTGGAGGAGCTGGGCCGCGCCGTCACACCCGCGCCCTATCTGACCGGTGCGGTCGTCGCCACACAGACGCTCCTCGCGCTGGGGACGCCCGACGGACCGGTTGCCGCGCTGCTCGCCGAGCTCGCCGCGGGCCGCAGGGTCGCGGTCCTCGCCGTGCCGTTCGCCGCCCCGGCGCCCGACGCCGCTCAGCCGGCCGGTGTCGTGGCCGGGCGGGTGGAGGGGACGGTGACCGGCGTCGCCGACGCGGCCACTGCCGATGTGCTGCTGGTGCCGACAACCGACGGCCTGTACGCGGTCGAGACCGGTGCCGAAGGGGTTGCCGTGGAGCCCTTGGTGCCGCTCGATCTGACCCGCCCGCTCGCCACCGTCACCCTCGCCGGGGCCGCCGGAACGCGCCTGGCCGACGGTGCGTCAGCGGTCGCCGCCGTGCGCCGGGGACTGCTGGCGGGCGCCGGACTGCTCGCCTCCGAGCAGCTCGGAATCGCCGAGTGGTGCCTGACCGAAACGGTCCGCTACACCCGTGAACGGCACCAGTTCAACCGCCCGGTCGGCTCGTTCCAGGCACTCAAGCACCGCATGGCGCAGCTCTGGCTGGAGGTCGTGTCGGCCCGCGCCGCCGCGCGCAACGCCGCGGACGCCCTCGCGACCGGTAGCCCCGACACGCTGTTGGCCGTGGCCGTCGCGCAGGCGTACTGCTCGGGGGTCGCGGTGCACGCCGCGGAGGAGTGCGTCCAGCTGCACGGCGGGATCGGCATGACCTGGGAGCACCCGGCGCACCTGTACCTCAAGCGCGCCAAGGCCGACTCCATCGCGTACGGCACGGCCGGGCGGCACCGCGGGACCATCGCCGAGCTCATGGAACTGCCCGCGCCGTAACGGAGGAGCGGGAACGGCCCGCAGAGCTGCGGGACTTGGGAGCGGAGGCGCGTGAACACGCGCCTCCGCTCCCGCGTTCCCGCGTCAGGCGGGGTACCGGTCACCCCTTTACCTGCTGTTTAATTGCGAGAGTTTCGCAATAACATCTGATCTTTAATAAGGGATGTGCAGAGTATGACGGCCCGATCGATACGGGGAGCGGTCGCCGCGGCACTGGCGACCGTACTGTCGTTGACCGCGGCGGCCTGTTCCCAGCCGGGTGGCCCGGACGGCGGTGGCTCCGGGTCGGGTGCGGGGGACTCGGTGGTGGTCGGCATCGCCTACGAGCCCGACAGCCTCAGCCCGCTGCTCGGCTACGGCAAGGACGGCAATTCCAAGATCTTCGACGGGCTGCTCGCCCTCGACGCCGGGATGAAGCTGCGGCCCGCACTCGCCACCGCCCTGCCCGAGGTGAGCGACGACGGACTGACGTACACCTACAGGCTCCGCAAGGGCGTGAAGTTCAGCGACGGCGAGCCGTTCGGTGCGAAGGACGTGGTCTTCACCTACCGGACCATCCTCGACAAGAAGACCAACAACGCCTCCCGCACCGAACTCGACGCGGTGAAGAGCGTCGAGGCGAACGGCGACGACACCGTCGTCTTCAGGCTCAAGTACCCCTACGCGCCCTTCGCCCAGCGCACCGTCCTGCCCATCGCGCCCGAACACATCGCGGGCAAGCAGGACGTCAACACCGGCTCCTTCACCACCAGCCCCATAGGCACCGGACCGTATCTGCTCACCAAGTGGTCCAAGGGCGAGAAGATCGGCTTCAGGGCCAACCCCGGCTACTGGGGCGGCGCGCCCAGGGTGAAGAAGTTCACCATGGCGGTCATCAAGGACGACGACGTACGCGCCACCCGGCTGCGCTCCGGGGAACTCGACGGCGCGATCCTGCCGCCCAACCTGGCCAAGGGCTTCGCCCGCGGCAGCGGCACCCGGACCTATGCCGCCTCCACGTACGACTACCGCACCGTGACCCTGCCCACCCACAACGAGGTCACCGGCGATCTCGCCGTCCGGCGTGCCCTCGACGTCGCCGTCGACCGGAAGGCCATGGTCGACTCCATCCTCAACGGCGAGGGCCGGCCGGCCTACGGGCCCGTCCCCACCGACAGCCAGTGGTTCACCAAGGGCACCGAACGCCCCCACGACCTCGCCGCCGCGAAGAAGATCCTCGACGACGCCGGATGGAAGCCCGGCAAGGACGGCATCCGCACCAGGAACGGCGTCCGCGCCGCCTTCCCGCTCTGGTACCTCACCGGCGACAAGCTGCGCCAGGACCACGCGCTCGCCTACGCCTCCGACGCCAAGAAGGCCGGCATCGACATCACCACCGAGGCCGGGACCTGGGAGGTCATCGAGCCCCGGATGAAGCAGGACGCGGTCCTCGCGGGCGGCGGATCGCCCGCCGACCCCGACTTCGACCAGTACACCCTGCTGAAGTCCTCGCTCGCGGGCGACGGCTTCAACAACATGGCCTGGTACGACAACGAGGCCGTCGACCGGGCCCTCGAAGCGGGCCGCAGAAGCGGTGACGGCGCCGCACGCAAGGCCGCCTACGACACCGTCCAGCGCGAACTGGTGAAGAACCCCGGCTACACCTTCCTCACCCACATCGACCACCTCTACGTCGTCAAGGACCGCTTCGGCCCCCTGACCACCCAGGTAGAACCGCACGACCACGGACTGGCTTCCGGCCCGTGGTGGAACGTCGAGGACTGGACGCCGAAGAAGTGAACCAGCGCCTCCCCTGGGGGCCGATCGGCAGGATGGCGGGACGGCGGGCACTGCTCGCCGTCCCCGTCCTGGCCGTTGTGACGTTCGGCGTCTTCGCCGTCGCCGCGGCCTCCCCCTTCGACCCGGTCAAGGCCTACGCCGGCACCGCCGGGCTCACCGCGTCGCAGGAGAACCTCGACCAGCTGCGGGCCAACCTCGGTGTCGACCAGCCGCTCGTGAGCCGCTGGTGGAACTGGCTGAGCTCCGCCCTCGGCGGCGACCTCGGCGACTCAGCCGTGATGCGCCAGCCGGTCGCCGATGTCATCGGCGAACGCCTGGGCTGGTCCGTGCTGCTCGCCGCGACCGCCTTCGCCTTCGCCGTACTGCTCGGCACGGGCCTCGGCGTACTGGCCGCCCGCAGGCCCGGCCGCCTGCTCGACCGGTGCGTCAGCTCCGCCGCGTACACGCTCGAAGCCGCCCCGGCCTTCTGGCTCGGGCTGCTCGCCATCTGGTTCTTCGCCCTGGAGCTCGACGTGCTCCCGGCCGGCGGTCTCACCGACGCGGCCAGCGACACCGTCACCTCCGGGCAGGTCGCCGTCCATCTGGTGCTCCCCGCGTCCGTGCTCGGGATCTCCCAGCTGCCGTGGTTCTTCCTCTACGTGCGCCAGGGCGTCGCGGACGCGCTCGGCGAGGACCCGGTGCGCGGCGCCCGCGCCCGCGGACTGCGCGAACGCACCGTACTGCTCGGCCACGCACTGCGCTCCGGGATGCTGCCGATGCTCACCCTCATCGGCTCCCGCGTCCCCGAACTCATCACCGGCGCCCTGCTCGTCGAGACGGTCTTCAGCTGGCCGGGCATCGCCGCCGCCACCGTGCAGGCCGCCACCTCCGTCGACTTCCCGCTGCTGGCCGCGCTCACGGTGCTGGCCACCGTGGCGGTCGTCCTCGGCAACCTCCTCTCCGACCTGCTGTACGCGATCGCCGACCCGAGAGTGGGCTTCGATGGCTGAAACCGCCCTCGGGCACCCGCTGCGCACCACCCGTCGCATCCGCGTGATCGCTTCCGCCGGGATCGTCGCCGCGGTGCTGCTCGCGGTCCTGCTCGTACCGCCGCTGGTCCAGCTCGACCAGCAGGCCGTCGACCTCGCGGCCAGGCTCCGGCCACCGTCCTGGGAGCACCCGTTCGGCACCGACGACGTCGGGCGCGATCTGCTGCTGCGCTGCGTCTACGGGCTCCGCGTCTCGCTGCTCGTCGGCGTCGTCGCCGGGCTCACCGCGACCGTGATCGGGACCGCGGTCGGCGCGCTGGCCGCGGCGTTCGGGGGATGGACCGACCGAGTCGTCATGCGGCTCGTGGACACCTTCTCCTCCGTACCGCATCTGCTGCTCGGCATCTTCATCGTGGCCATGTTCCGGCCCGGCGTGGGCCCGGTGATCGTCTCCGTCGCGCTCACCCACTGGCTCTCCACGGCCAGGATCGTCCGCTCCGAAGTGCTGTCGCTGCGCTCGCGTCCGTTCATCGACGCGGCGATCTCGGGCGGGGCCTCGCGCGGACGGGTCGTCGTCCGGCATCTGCTGCCCGCGGTGCTTCCGCAGGCGGGCCTGGCGGCCGTGCTGATGGTGCCGCACGCCATGTGGCACGAGTCCGCGCTCTCCTTCCTGGGACTCGGGCTGCCCACCCATCAGGCGAGCCTGGGCAATCTCGTGCAGACGGCGCGCGGTTCGCTCCTCGCCGGGGACTGGTGGCCGACGCTCTTCCCCGGCCTGTTCCTGGTGATACCGACCCTCGCGCTGGCGGGCCTCGCCGGCGCCTGGCGGGAGCGGATCAACCCGCGCCGCCGATCGGAGCTGATGCTGTGAAGAACGACCCCGGCCCGACGGCGCCGGTCCTCTCCGTCCGCGGCCTCTCCGTGCGCTTCCGGATGCGGGGCGGCCGGCACATCGCCGCCGTCGCCGACGCGCACTTCGACCTCGCGGCGGGGGAGTGCCTGGCCCTGGTCGGCGAGAGCGGCTGCGGCAAGTCCGTGCTGGCCTCGGCGCTGCTGGGACTGCTCCCCGGCAATGCGCGCACCTCGGGCTCGGCGCTGCTCGACGACGGCACCGATCTCCTCGGCCTGGGTGAGAGGAGCCTCGCCCGTACGGTACGGGGCCGCCGCATCGGACTCGTACCGCAGAGCCCCGCCGCGCACCTCACCCCGGTCCGCACCGTGCGCGCCCAGTTGGAGGAGACCCTCCGCGAACTGACCGGCGCCCGCAGGCCCGCCCTGCGCCCGGCGGCCGAACAGGCCGCGGCACGCGCCTCGTTCCCGGCCGGGCACCTCGACCGCTACCCGCACGAACTCTCCGGCGGCCTGGCCCAGCGGGCCGCGACCGCGCTCGCCCTGATCGGCGACGCACCCCTGCTCCTGGCCGACGAGCCCACCACCGGACTCGACCGCGAGCTGGTCGAGCGGACCGTCGACGAACTGCGCCGCCACGCCGACGGGGGCCGGGCGCTGCTGATCATCACCCACGATCTCGCGGCGGCCGAGCGGATCGCCGACCGGGTCGCCGTGATGTACGCGGGCCGCATCGTCGAACTCGCCGACGCCGAAAGGTTCTTCGGAGAGCCCGGACCGCGCCACCCGTACGCGCGCGGCCTCCTCGACGCCCTGCCGGAGCGCGCCTTCGTACCGATCCCAGGAATGCCGCCCGAACTCGGGGCATTGCCCGAGGGGTGCGCGTTCGCGGCCCGCTGCGGCCGTGCCGACGACCGGTGTTCCGTACCGCCCCCGTTCGACGGCGCTCTCGCCTGCCACCACGGTGTGCGGGCGGACGGGGAGGAGCCGGTCCATGCTTGAACTCACCCGCATCACCGCCGGATACGACCGACGCGATCCCGTCGTCCGCGAAGTCTCGCTGAGCCTCGCGCCGGGGGAGTCCCTCGGACTGCTGGGCCCGAGCGGCTGCGGCAAGTCCACCCTGGCCAGGGTCGCGGCCCTGCTGCACCGCCCGTACGCGGGCACGGTGGTGCTCGACGGCGAACCGGTACGCGGCTGGCGGCACCGCGCCCCGCGGGCGCAGCGCACCGCCGTCGGCGTCGTCTTCCAGCAGCCCCGGCTCTCCGCCGACCCCCGGCTCACCCTGCGCGAACTCATCGCCCAGCCGCTGCGGGCGACCGGACGCCGCTCGGAGGTGGCGGACCGGGTGGCCGGGCTGGCACCGGCCGTCGGGCTCACACCGGAGCTGCTGGGCCGGCGCCCGCACGAGGTGAGCGACGGCCAGTTGCAGCGCGCCTGTCTGGCGAGGGCACTGGTCCTGCGGCCACGCTGGCTGATCTGTGACGAGATGACCGCGATGCTCGACGCGTCGACGACCGCCGCGCTGGTGGCGGTCGTCGAGTCCTACCGGAGGGAGTCCGGGGCCGGACTGCTGGCCGTCGGCCACGACCGGGTGCTGCTGGAACGCTGGTGCGACCGTACGGTCGGCTGGCAGGAGTGCTCCGGACCGGGAGCACCGCAGGAGTCCATGAGCCCGACCGGATAAGTCCATGCCCCTGGCGCGTGGCACACCCCCACTCTGGTTGACGAGTCCATGACTAAACGGTGGTTCCATCCGCCCCGGACAAGGAGTGGGACATGCGCAGAACACGCGCCACCGTCGTGGTGGTGGTCCTCGCCGTCGCCGCCTGCCTGGGACCGGCGGGGCCGTCCGCCGCGGCCGGCCAGACCCCGGGTTCGTACAGCAACTACACCTTCCCGGCCGGGACCACCACCCTCGACGAGGTCTCCTTCGGCACGACCGTCCAGTCCGACCCCGGCCGCGCGAACGTCTTCTGGTCCCACCGGTTCGGTTTCACCAACGGGGTCGGCGGCTACATCGGCATGCAGCGCAACCGCGCCGGCGGCGGCCTGTTCCTCTTCTCGCTCCGGGACTCCACCCGAGGCCGGCCGGGAAGCACGGGCACCTAATGCCGGACGTTCGCCGAGGGCGGCACCGGCTAAACCTGCCGCCTCGGTGAACGGTTCACGGCCGGGCGCCACTACCGCTTCCGTATCGCACCCGACACCACGGCCGGCTGGTACCGGGCCACGATCACCGACGTCACGGCCGGCACCTCGTTCGTACTCGGCAGCCTCCGGACCGGCACCGGCGCGAAGATCGCCGCCGGCGGAATGGTCGACTGGGCCGAGTACTTCGACTGGAACAACAACGCCGCGACCTTCGCCGACTCCCCGTACTCCAAGGCCCTCCCCGACCTGCCCGCCGCCATGGCGGGCAGCCAGGCCGTCACCGCCGCCCTCGGCGCCACCAGTGTCGGCAGCACCTGTTCCAGCGGCGCCGGGGTGAGTGGTTCGGAGCGACGGCAGCGTCCACGAGGACGGCATCGGCAACCAGCGCTGGACACTTCCGGCCCGACCGGGGAACGGCAGTCGACGGGCGGACGACGAACCGGTCAACTCTTCTGCGGCGGATGCCCGTTGCGGCGGGCGCCGTCGCATACTCGGTCGCGTCCGCCCGTCCGGTCCACCACTCGCCCCGGGAGAATCCATGGCGTTCCCGACCCGCCGAACCGCCGTCACCACCGCGCTCGCCACCGTGGCCGCAGGCGCGTTGCTGTCCCCGCAGACGGCCGTCGCGTCCGAGGCGGCCACCGCGTCCCCGGCCGCACGACGCCACCGCACGCAGCCGCTGCGCAGGGCCCACGCGCACAACGACTACCTGCACACGCGCCCCCTGCACGACGCGCTCGGGCACGGCTTCACCAGTGTCGAGGCCGACATCTTCCTGGTGGACGGGGAACTGCTGGTCGCCCACGAGGCCACCGACCTCGACCCCGCCCGCACCTTCGCCTCGCTCTACCTCGACCCGCTGCTGGCCAGGGTCCGGGCCAACCACGGCACGGTCCACCCCGGCCACCACGAACCCGTGCAGCTGCTGATCGACATCAAGACGGACGGCGCCGCGGCCTACCTCGAACTCGACCGGCAGCTCCGGAACTACCGGCGGATGCTGACGTCGTACCACCACGGCCGGGTACGCCCCGGCGCCGTCACCTCCGTCATCTCCGGCGACCGCGCCGCCCGCGCCCCGATGGAGGCGCAGCACACCCGCTACGCCTTCTACGACGGCCGCCCCGAGGACCTCGGAACCTCGGCCACCGCCTCGTTCATCCCGCTCATCAGCAGCAGCTGGACCGACGACTTCAGCTGGCTGGGCGCGGGCCCCTTCCCCGCGGCCGAGCGGGACAAACTGCGCGCGCACGTCGCCCGGGCCCACCGGAGTGGTCAGCGCGTCCGCTTCTGGGCCACGCCGGACGAGCCGGGCCCGCAGCGGGAGGCGGTCTGGACGGAGCTGCTGGCCGCCGGGGTCGACCACCTCAACACCGATGATCTGGCAGGGCTCGAACGCTTCCTCCGTACCCACGACCGGGACACCCGGACCGGGGCCGCCCACCTCCGCGGCTGACCGGACGCACAGCCCCGAGCGTGACAGCCAGTCAACACCCGGATGGGGGACACGCCAGTGCCCCGGACGGCTCCTCCGCTACGCCACACTGGCGGCCGAATGCCGCATTCCGGCGCGGCGGAGGAGGTTGGCCATGGCCATTTCGATCTCACTGGTGCTGCTTCTGCTGATCCTTGCGGTGATCTTCCTCCGCAACGGCGGGCTGAAAATCTCGCATGCGCTGGTCTGCGCCATGCTCGGGTTCTTCCTCGCGGGTACGAGCATGGCGCCGTCCATTCAGGACAGCCTGGCCGCCACGGCCGACGTCGTCAGCAACCTCACGCCCTGACCCCGGCGTCCTGCCGGGCGACCGTGAGCGGCGGGTCAGCCCCCGTCCGGGCCGGCCAGCCGCGAACGGATCAGGAAGCGCACCCCCTCCGGGGCCTCCAGCGAGAAGCCGCTGCCCCGCCCCTCCACCACGTCGACGATCAGCCGGGTGTGCGCCCACACCTCGAACTGGCTCCTCGACATCCAGAAGGGGATGCTCTCCGCCACCCCTTCGACGTCGAGCGAGGCGACCAGCACATCGGAGCCACCGGTACGGAACTCGCCGTCCTGGTAGCACATGGGAGCGCTGCCGTCGCAGCAGCCGCCCGACTGATGGAACATCAGCGGCCCATGGACCTCCCGCAGCCGCCGCAGCAGCTCCGCGGCCGCGGGGGTGAGCTCCACCGGCGACGCACCCGACGGGCTCATCGCAGCGGCTCCGGACGGAGGTCCGCCCAAGCGTAGCGGTGCTCGGGGCGGCCCGTGTCGCCGTACTTGAGGCTGAGACTGATCCGGCCCGCGCCCCCCAGGCACTTCAGGTACCGCTGGGCGGTGGAGCGGCTGAGCCCCGCCCGCGCGGCGACCTCGTGTGCGGACAGCGGCCCCTCGGCGGCCGACAGGACATGGCGGATGACTTCCGCGGTCGGCGCGGTATGTCCCTTGGGCAGCCCGCAGGCCGGGCCGGATTCCGTGGTGCGCAGGGCACCGAAGATCTGGTCGACCTGCTCCTGTCCGGCTTCGCCGCGGCCGCTGCCCACGCCTTCGAGGGTCCGGCGCAGAGCCGCGTAACTCTCCAGCTTGGACCGCAGCCCGCTGAAGCTGAACGGCTTGACCAGGTACTGCAGTGCCCCGTACCCCATGGCGGTCCGGACGGTCGACACGTCGCGAGCCGCCGTCACCATGATCACATCGGCCGGGTGGCCGAGCCGGCGCAGCCGCCGCACCAGCGTCAGCCCCGTCTCGTCCGGCAGATAGTGATCGAGGAGCACGAGGTCGACATGGTCGCGCGCCAGGCAGGACAGCTCCTGAGCGGCGGTGTGCGCACGGGAGACGACCCGGAAGCCCGGGACCTTGGCCACGTACGCGGCATTGATCTCGGCGCCCCGGAAGTCGTCGTCCACCACCAGGACATCGATCATCGCGACTCTCCCACTTCTGTCAGCGGCCGGACGGTGAGTGCCTCGGGCAGGACGGCGGTGAAGACCGCGCCACCGTAGCGCTCTGCCGGCCGGCGCACCAGCGCCAGACCCAGACCGCGCCCGCGGTGCGCGGGGGACTCCTTGGCGGACCAGCCCTCGGTGATGAGCGTGATCACTCCGGTGGTGATGGCCACCTGGGTGAGGAGCACCTGGGCGAAGACACGGCGGGGCCAGTGAATGCGCGTGTGCTCGCCCTCCGCGTTCGTCGAGAAGGCGAACTGACCGCGGGCCGATGGCACCCGCACACACACGGGCAGCGCGACTCCGGCCGGAGCAGCGCTGCCCGGTTGCTCCGGCTACTGCTTCCAGCTCGGGGGCTGGGCGGGGTCGAGGGTCCGCCACTGGGCGAGGACCTTGGGGTCCTGCGCGTCGAGCCAGTCGGCCAGTTCACGGAAGGACACGCAGCGGACCTCCTTGCGGGGGCAGACCTCGCGCATCGTCTCCTCGACGGCGTCCATGTAGATGCCGCCGTTCCAGTCCTCGAAGTGGTTCCCGATGAACAGCGGCGCGCGGCTGCCGTGGAAGACCCGCTCGAAGCCGGCGACGTACGCGCGCCGTGCCTCCTCGCGCCAGGTCGCGTACTTCGCGGGGTCGCCCTCGGTGCTGCCCTTGGACTGGTTGTAGAGGAAGTTGAAGTCCATGGACAGAACCTGGAAGTCCTTGCCGGGGAACGGCAGCATCTGGAGCGGGAAGTCCCAGACGCCGTCCTTCTTGGACGGCCAGATCTGGAAGTCGCCCGGGGAGCTCGCGTCGTAGCGCCAGCCGAACGGCTTGGTCGCCGGAAGCAGCGTCTTCTGGCCCTCCAGGCAGGGCGCACGGCCGCCGACGACCTCACGGGTGGGGTCGAAGGGGAGCGGATCGAGGTCCTTGTAGCCGGTGTTGGTCTTCCAGTTCTGCACGAAGGAGTAGAACTGGCTGATCTCGCTGATCCACTCGTCCTTGCTCCAGTCCCCACCGCCCTTCTTCTCGCAGAAGTGGCCGTTGAAATGGGACCCGATCTCGTTGCCCTCCTTCCAGGCGCCACCGAGCTGGTCCAGCGTCATCCGGATGTGTTCGCGCGTCGGGTACGAGATCGCGGCGGCTCCGGCCTTGTGCTGGGGCGGCTGGTAGAGGTCCCGCTTCTCCTTCGGGAGGAGGTAGATGCCGGTGAGGAAGAACGTCATGTGGGCATTGCTCTCCTTCGCCGCACGGCGGAAGCGCGAGAACATGTGGTCGTCGCCCTCCAGCGCGCCGTCCCACGAGAACACCACGAACTGCGGCGGTCGCTCACCGGGCTTGAGCCGCTCGGCCTTCGGCCGGTTCGGCTGCGGCCCGGTGTAGGAGGTGGAGCCGTCCCCGAGGATCTTGACCTTCCCGTCCCAGTTCTCCTCCTCCTCACTCGCCTTGTCCCCGCGGTGCTCGGTGGCGGTCGGCTTCGGCGCGGCGACGGTGCGTGTGCCCTGCTGCGGGGTCCGGCCGTCCGAGTCCTCGTCGGACATCAGCGGGATGAGTGCCGCGGAACCCGACACCACGAGACAAACCGCGATCCCGAGGACGACCCGGGGCGTGAGCCGGGCCCGTATGCGGCGAACAGTGGACTTCTCTGCGGTGTCTGTCACTTCGTCATGGCTTCCGTGTATGTGTTCCAGATCTGGGCCGGGAGCTTCCCGTCGTCCGCCGGACCACCGGCCAGCCCCTTCAGCGGCAGTGGCGCGAGGCTCTTCTTCAGGTCCATGCGGTAGACGACGACGGCGGTGGACGCGGCGGGGCCGTATCCGACGTACCAGCGAGCGGTGTCGTCCTCGGTGGTTCCGGTCTTGGCGGCGACCGGTGCGGCGGAGACGGCGCCGTTCCTGCCGTCGGGCCGGGCGAGCGCGGCGGTGACCTCGTCGGCGACGTCGGACCGGACGGCGCGCTTGGGCCGCGGCAGGTCGAGCCGGACCGGCTCGCCGTTGCGGGTGACCTTGCGGACCGAGTACGGGTCCGTGTGCACGCCGTGGGCCGCGAACGTTCCGTACGCGTCGGCCATCCGGATGGCGCTGGGTGTGGAGTTGCCCATCACGAACGCCGGGACGGGCGGGCCGAAGCTGGAGGGGAGCAGCCCCGAGGCCTCGGCCGTGCTGCGGACCAGCTTCAGGCCCGTGTCCATGCCGAGCTGGAGGAAGGGGGAGTTCACCGACTTCGCCATGGCGTCGTGCAGGCTGATGCGGCCGTAGGAGGTGTCGCCGTCGTTGCGGCCCTTGACCATCTTCCCGCTGCGGTCCCAGTAGGGGCCTTCGGGTGTCATGACCGGGATGTCGTCGTCGCCGTCGTACATGGTCGACGGTGTGACGGTGGAGCGTGGACCGTTGCGTTTGTGTGTCACCCCGTGCTGGAGCCCGGCGGCGTAGACGAAGGGGGTGAACGCCGTACCGGCCGGTACGGTCCCCGCGTTGGACTCGTTGAACGCCTGCCGCTCGTAGTCCGGTCCGCCGTACACCGCGAGGATCCGGCCGTCCGGGGCGACGGAGGCGGCCCCGAACCGGACGAACCGGTCGGCCTTGCGCTGTTCGGGGTCGAGTGCGCCGCGTGCGTCGCGGACGGCCCGGGTGAGGGCGGTCATCCGCGGCTTCTCGAACGTCGTGTAGATCTGGTAGCCGCCGAGGTCGAAGCGTGCGTCGGAGATGTGTCCGGCCCGCTTGGCGTACGACTCGGCGAGCTGGACGAGATAGCCGTCCTGCCCGCCCGCGCTGTTCGGCCGGTGCGGGGGCTTCGGCTCGGGGAAGGTGGTGTACGTGGCCCGTTCGGCCGGGCTCAGCCTGCCGATCTCCACCATGCGGTCCAGCGTCCACCGCCACCGCTCGACGGCCCGCTCGCGGTTGCGGGGGTTGACGGCGGGGTCGTACAGCGAGGCCCCCTTGAGCAGAGAGGCGAGGAACGCGCCCTCGCTGGCGTTGAGTTGGGTGACCTCCTTGCCGTAGTAGGCCTGCGAGGCGCGCTGGAGGCCGTAGGTTCCGCGGCCGAACCAGCTGGTGTTCAGATACTCCTGGAGGATCTCGTCCTTGCTCAGGCGGCGGTCCAGCTTCACCGCCATCAGTATCTCGGTGAACTTCCGCGAGAAGGACTGGTCCTGCGACAGATAGACGTTCTTGACGTACTGCTGGGTGATGGTGGACCCGCCCTGGGTGTCACCGTCACCCACCGTGCGCCACAGCGCGCGGGTGATCCCTTGCGTCGAAATGCCGTGGTCGGAGTAGAAGTTGGCGTTCTCCGCCGCGAGCACGGACCATCGGACGTGGTCGGGGATCTTCGACAGGGGCATCTCCTGGCGGCTCACCCAGCCGGTCCGGGCCATCGGTGTGCCGTCGGCCCAGTAGTAGACGGTGTCCTGCTGGGTGGCGAAGGCGTTGAGGTCCTCGGGTATGTCCGTACGCGCGTAGGCGACGCCCACCACGGTCGCCAGTGTCCCGGTGAACAACAGGACCGAGCCCAGGACCAGCCGCCAGGAGGGCACCCATCTTCGCCAGCCCTGTCGGCCCGCGCGCGGAAGGTCCGGTATGCGCAGCAGGCGGGCGAATGGGCGCTTCGTCTGTTTCCGGCGCCCCGTTCCCGGCACCAGCACCGTCCGTGCGGCCCGCGCCGTCCTGCTGAATATGTTGTGCTGTGTCATTCCGTCCAGCCATGACAGGCCGGGCCGGCCGCAGACCGCGACCGTGCCCGTGCAGTGGTCATTGAGCGTCCGCCGCCACATGCCGGCACGTCGACTCCGCCGGAGCAAAGGCCAAAGCATGACCGAGAGTTCCGTCGCGAAGTCACGTAAAGATAACAGGCCGCCGGGAGAGGTCCTGCCGGGCCGGCTCCGCTCGTGACAGCGGCCCGGCCGTCGGCCGTCCGGCCGTCCGGGCCACCCGGCATCGAACCGGCCAATTCGATGAACCGTGCTCGCCCGAGCCCGCCGGAACACCGGGCTGTTTCTGCGGCCTACCGGGCCCGGAAACGGCCGGGGGAAGGGAATGAGGGCGCGTCAAGCGTGTTCCCGGCCAACCACGACACGCGCGCGCGTGAGTGCCGTGGTGACACCGGGGGCCGCCCGCCTAAGGTCTGATGGCGCGCAGCTGGGCCGGCCGGTCGATCCATCGCCATGGTCAAACGACGCATCCCACAGGGGGAAGCAGTGTCGCGTGTCAAACCCGTCCTGGCACGGGCCCTCACCACAACACCCTTACTCCGCCTGGACGTCGCCCACCGGGGGCGGGTGCGGCGTCTGGGGCTGAAGCTCGAAGAACACGGCCCCACCGGATCGGTGAAGGACCGCAGCGCCGTCGGACTGCTGCGGTCGCTGCACGACGACCGGCCGCTCACCCCGGGCACGGTGGTGGTGGAATCCACCTCGGGCAACCTGGGCCTCGCCCTGGCCCGGCTGCTGCCGACGGTCGGCTGCGACTTCCTCGCCGTGGTCGACCTCAAGACCCCGCACGCCACCCGCCGCAGGCTCGCCGACAGCGGAGCCCGGGTGATCGTCGTCGACGAACCCGACGGCCTGGGCGGCTACCTGCTGAGCCGGCTGCGCCGGGTGCGCGAGCTGTGCGCGGACAACCCCGGATACCGCTGGCCCGACCAGTACGAGAACTGGGCCGCGCCCGACATCCACCGGCGCACCACCGGACCCGAACTCACCGAGCAGGCGGGACCGGAGCTCGGCGCGGTGTACATACCGGTCTCCACCGGCGGCACCCTCGCGGGAATCAGTGCCCATCTGCGCGAGCACCGGCCCGACGTCGCCGCGGTCGCCGTGGACGTACGCGGCTCACTGGCCGTCTCGGGCAGCGCCGGACGACGCCTGGTCCCGGGCATCGGAGCCAGCCGGCCGTCCGTCTTCCTGACGGCGCCGCACAGCTACGACCGTGCGGTGCACGTCGACGACATCGAGGCGATCGCCGTCTGCCGGATCATCGCCGAGGACATCGGACTCGCACTCGGAGGCTCCAGCGGCTGCGCCGTACGCGCGATGCTGACCGATCAGGACGAGGCCGGGACGGACGGCCGGCTCGCGGTCTGCCTGGCCGCGGACGGCGGCGCCAAATACCGCGACACCCTCTACTCCGACAACTGGGCGACCGAACAGGGTGTCGCCAAGGAGATCACCTCCGCCGTGGAACACCTGCGCAGCGAAGGACTCTTCTTCGACCGAAAGCACCAGGAGCACTGAGCATGGGCACCAGCACCACCCTTGACCGGCAGCGGACACGCCCCGGCCACCGGCAGTACCTGCCGCTGGTGCAGGGCGCCACGCTGATCGAATGGACCGGAACGGGCCTCTTCCTCGCCGTCTCGACCATCTACTTCGTCAAGGTCGCCCATCTCAGCACCTCGTCCGTCGGCACCGGCCTGACCATCGGCGGGGCCGTCGCCGTCGCCGCCGCCGTGCCCATCGCCCGCCTGGCCGGACGCTTCGGGCCGAAGCCCGTGCTGATCGGTGTGATGCTGCTGCGCGCACTGGCCACCGTCGGCTACCTCTGGGTGGACGGCTGGTGGAGCTTTCTTCTCGTGGTCGCCGTCATCGCCGTCACCGAGCAGTCCTCACCCCCACTGGTCCAGTCGTACGTCGGTGCGCGCGCCCCGGAGAGCCTGCGCGCGAAGGTCATGGCCGTGCAGCGCACCGTCGTCAACCTCGGGATCAGCCTGGGCGGGCTGATCGCCGGGGTCGCCCTGGGCTCCGGCGCGCCGGCAGCCTTCCGGCCGCTGCTGATCGGGGGCGCGGTCGCCTATGTGGCGGTGGCCGCGGTGTACGCCACCGCGCGGCGGGAGGAGGAGGCGGCGACGGCGGTCGGGAGCGCCCGGGTGGCGGATCTGCTCAAGGACCGCCGGCTGCTCGGCTTCACCGCGTACAACGCACTGGTGTCGCTCTGGATGCCGGTGCTCAACGTGGCCTTCCCGCTGTGGCTCGTCACCGAGACGGACGTACCGGAGCGCTATGTCGGCATCCTGTACGCCGTCAACACCGTGCTGTGCATCGCCCTCCAGTACCCCCTCAACCGCTGCTACGGCACCACGCGCCGGGCATGGTTCTCGTATGCGGCCGCGGCCCTGCTGCTCAGCTGCGGCGCCCTGGCCTTCGCCGCCGCGCCCGGCCTCGGGGCACGGGAGGCGCTGCTGGTGCTCGGCGCGGCCGTCGTCCTGCTGACGTTCGCCGAGCTGTTCCAGGTCGGCGCCTCGTGGACCCTCTCCTTCGACCTGGCACCGGAACAGGCGCGCAGCGCCTACCTGGTGCTGTTCAACACCAGCCGCACGGTGGCCAACCGGGTCGCGGGCCCGGTGCTGATGACCGGCGTCGTCCTCGCCCTCGGCACGGCCGGCTGGATCGCACTCGCCGGTGTTCTGCTGCTCGGTGCACTCGTCCCCTTCGTGATGCTCCGCTCGGCAGCCACCACCGGCGGCTGAACCCGTTCCCGCACCGTCCCCACCGCAACCGATCCCTTCTCGCCAAGGAGCCACGCCCGTCATGGACTTCGAGCAACACCCCGACAGCCACTTCCGCTACCTGACGCGCGCGGACGTCATCGAGGCCGCCCGCGACGTGGACATCGTGGCGGCGGTCGCCGAGGCGCTCCGGCTGCACTCCGCCGGACAGTCCGTCCTTCCCGAGGAGGCCTACCTCGGCTGGACCACCCCGCAGGGCGACTCGGCCAGGCTGCTGGCCATGCCCGGCGCACTCGCCCAGGAGGGGCGGCCGCCGGTCATCGGCATGAAGACCATCAACGCCTCGATCGGCAACCCGGGGCGCGGCATACCCCGCTCCCAGGGCTTCACCCTGCTCCTCGACCCGGAGACCGCCCGCCCCCTCGCCCTGATGGAGGCCGCCTACATCAGCGCGATGCGCACCGCGGCGGTGACCGCGCTCGCCGTGCGTCATCTGGCGGTGGCGGAACCGAGCGGGCTGGCGCTCCTCGGCTGCGGCGCCCTCGCGCAGGCGCACATCGCGCTGCTGCTGCGCACCGTGCCCACCCTGCGCCGTATCGCGCTGTACGACGTGGCGCCCGACCGTGCCAAGTCCGTCGCCCACCACATCGCCTCGCTGCCCGGTGCGGCCGACATCGAGACGGTGGTCGCCGACGGGCCGCGCGAGGCGGTACGGGACGCCGAACTCGTCGTGCCCGTCACCACGGTGACCGAGGGATACATCGAGCCGGACTGGCTGCGGCCCGGCGCGCTCGTCTGCCATGTCTCGCTGGACGACCTCACCGAGGCGAGTGTGCTCTCGGCCGGCACGGTGATCGTCGACGACTGGAGCCTGGTCCGTGACGACCCGCGACGGCTGCTGGGCAGGATGTACCGGGCGGGCACGCTGCTCGGCCCCGACGGCACTCCGCGCCAAGGAGTGACCGCACGGCCCGGCGCCCGCCCCGTCGACGGCACGCTCGGCGACGTACTCGCCGGGCGGCACCCGGGCCGCCGGGACCAGGACGAGATCGTGATCAGCAACCCGTTCGGGATGTCGATCCTCGACGTCGCCGTGGCCGACCGCATCCACGCCCGCGCCGAAGCCGCCGGTCTCGGCGCCCGGCTCACGCTCTGAGGGGGACCCGCATGACGATCGATCAGAACATCCAGGAGATCAACCGCACCATGTGGTCGTACGGCGAGTACCGGCACGTCGCCGATCTGCTGCGACCGGGCGCCGTCGAGCTGGTGGACCGGCTCGCCCCCGCGCCGGACACCGCCCACCTCGACGTGGCCACCGGCAACGGCAACGTCGCGCTGCTGTCCGCCCGGCGCGGCTGCGTCGTCACCGGGCTGGACCTGACCGACGAGTTCTTCCCCGACGCGCGCGAACGGTTCGCCGAGGCCGGCGTCCAGGTGGAGCTGCACCGCGGCGACGCCCAGGAACTCCCCTTCGCCGAAGCCTCGTTCGACCTGGTGACCTCCACCTACGGGATCCAGTTCGCGCCCGACCACGCCGCGTCGAGCGGAGAGATCGCCCGGGTGCTGCGGCCGGGCGGCCGCATCGGCATGTGCAACTGGACGGCACGCAGCTGGACCGCGCACTTCCAGGAGATCCTCTCCGCCTACTTCCCCTCGCCCAACGGCCATCAGGGACAACCCATGCTGTGGGGCTCACCGGACTACCTCGCCGAACTCCTCGGCCCCGGATTCACGGTTACGTCCGAACGCCGCGAACTCTTCTACCCGTTCGCCACGGCCGAGGACCTGGTGACCTTCTTCGAGAACTGCTTCGGGCCCTGCATCGCGGCGAGGAACACCATTTCGCCGCCTTCGCGATGGAAGGAACTGAGAGCGGAAATGGTCGAGATGACCGAGGGGTTCCACACCACGGACGAGCGCGGCACGGGCGTGCCGGTCGAGTACCTGCTGGTCGTCGCCGAGAAGCGGGCGGCACGATGACCGGCCTGCCCGAGCACTACCCGCGGCTCCCGCTGGCCGAAGGGGCGCGGGAGCGTGCCGTCGCCGTGGCACTCACCCGCCACGAACCGTACGAGCTGGGCGAAGGAGTCCACACCCATGTCGAGCGGTTCGCGGCCGCACACCCCGACCGGACCGCCGTCGAGGACGGCGAAGTATCCCTCGGATACGGCCGGCTGGCCGACCGGATGCGCGGCACCGCCGCGCAGCTGGCGGCTGCCGGGATCTCGCAGGGACAGATCGTCGCGGTCGGCGGCCGACGCGGCGCCGACGTCGTCACGGCCTTCCTCGCCCTGGAACTGCTGGGCGCCGTCTACCTGCCTGTCGACGCGAGCTGGCCCGCCGCACGCGTCGAATCCCTGCTCACCGACAGCGGCGCGGCACTGCTGCTGACCACCGGCGCACCGGCGGACAGCGGGGAACTGATCAAGGGCGCCCGCGCGGCCGGCGTACCCACCACGACACCGCAACCGGCGGACCCTCCGTACACCCGGCCCCAGCCACCGGCCCCCGACGAGGTGCGCTACGTCCTCTACACCTCGGGGTCGACCGGCCGTCCCAAGGCCGCGATCGTCGAGCACCGCGGCATGCTCAACCATCTCCGGGCCAAGATCGACGACCTCGGGCTGACCGCGGACGACCGGCTGGCCCAGACCGCACCACTGAGCTTCGACATCTCCGTCTGGCAGATGCTCGCCCCGCTGCTCGTCGGCGGCCGGGTACAGATCTTCGCCGACGAGCAGGCACAGGACGGCGCCCTGCTGCTGGAGGAGTTGCGCGGACGCGGAACCACGGTGCTGGAGACCGTACCCACACTGATCCGCTTCCTGCTCGACGCCCAGGAGACCGCGGGAATCAGGCCCGGCTCGCTGCGCTGGATGATCGCCACCGGCGAGGAGCTGCCACCCGCGCTGGCCCGGCGGTGGCACGACACCATGCCGGGCATCCGGCTGCTCAACGCGTACGGCCCCACCGAGTGTTCGGACGACGTCACCCATGCCGAACTCGGCCCTCCGGCCGCCGGAGTGCGCCACCTGCCGATCGGCTCGCCCATCGGCAACGCCGAACTGTACGTACTGCGCGAGGAGAACGAGCAGTGGCACGCCTGTGCGCACGGGGAGACGGGGGAGCTGTTCGTCGGGGGACTGGTAGTCGGCCGCGGATACCTCGGTGACCCGGAGCGCACCGCACGCGCCTTCTTCACCGACCCCTTCGGCCACGGCGGCGGACGCCTCTACCGCACCGGGGACGCCGTACGCGTGACTCCGGACGGCCAACTGGAGTACCTGGGACGGGTGGACCGGCAGGTGAAGCTCGGCGGCGTACGCATGGAGCTCGCCGAGATCGAGGCGGTGCTCGGCGACCACCCCGGGATCGCCGGCTGCGCCGTCACCGTCCACACCCCCGACGACACCGGAGCCCTGGTCGCCCGGGAGAGCGCACACACCCCGGTCGCCGCGCAGCCGCCCCGGCTCGTCGCCTACGTCACCGCCTCCGGCGACGAGCCGGCCGAGGAATCACTGCGTGCCCATCTGAGCGGCCGGCTCCCCGCGCCCATGGTGCCGCACACCTTCGTCGTCCTTCCCCGGCTCCCGCTCACCCGCAACGGCAAGACGGACTACAAGGCCCTGCCCGCTCCACCGCGCCGCAGCCGCCCCGGCACCCGCCCGTACGACCCGCCGCGCGGCGCGGCGGAGACCGCGATCGCGGCCGTCGTCGCCGGGCTCCTCGGCACCGGACGGGTCGGCAGGAACGACAGGTTCCTGGAGCTGGGCGGGGACTCGCTGCTCGCCATGCGGCTGGTCGCCGCCCTGCGCGAGACGGGATCGGCCGCCGGCCTGCGTGACGTTCTGCGCGACGGCAGCCCCGCCGCCCTCGCCGCGCTCGGCCGCGACCGGCGGCCCGCGCCCGCATCCCGCCCGGAGCCGGCACGGGACGACGCGCCGCACACCCGAGCGCTCACCCCGCAGCAGGCCGGGGTGTACTTCCACTGGCGGCTCGACCCGCTCAGCCCCTACTACAGCTACCAGGGGTCCCTGGAGCTCGACGGCCCCCTCGACGTGGCACGGCTGGCACGGGCCTGGCAGCTGCTGCTCGCCGAGAATCCGCTGCTCCTCGCCCGGTTCGCCGAGACCGAAGGGACCGCCGGGACGGACGGGACGGACGGGCAGAAGGCAGCGCGGGAAGCGGGGCACGAGGTGGTGCACCACTACCCGCACTGGGAGGTTCCGCTGCCCGCCGGCGCCCAGGACATCACAGCGGAGGCATTCCGCACGGTGGCCGCCGAGGAAGCGGCGAGGCCCTTTGACCTCCTCACCGAACCGGCCCTGCGGACCGCGCTGTTCCGGCTGCCCGACGGACAGTACCGGCTCCTGGTCACCATGCACGAACTGCTCCTCGACGGCTGGGGAGCGACCGTGCTGTTCCAGCGGCTGGCCGAACTCTACGAACAGCGGCCGGCCGGGCCCGATCCCGAACGCGCCACCCGCTACGACCGCTATCTCGACCACCTGACCGAGCGGCTGGCCACCGAGGAGGTGGCCGAGGCGGGGGAGTACTGGCTGCGCCGGCTCGTGGGCGACCTCCCCGCACTCCAGATCGCACAGAAACAGCGGCCCGCCGCCCCCACCTACCGGGGCGAGATCACCGAGGCGGTCCTCGACGAGCAGCTGTCCCGGCGGCTGCGCGACACCGCACTGGCCGCGTCCGCCACCGCGTTCGTACCCCTGCTGGCCGCCTACGCACTGGCCCTGAGCTACTACAGCGACGCCGACGACGTGATCGTCGGCGCCCCGATGGCGGGGCGGGAGCGGCCGGAGACCGCCGACGTGCCCGCTTTCATGCTCGCCATGCTGCCACTGCGCCTCAACATCGACCCGGCCGCCACCCTAGCGGAGTTCACCGCACAGGTGAGGGAGACGGTGTACGACGCCTACGCCGCGGCCGAGCACCCCTTCGGCTGGACGCTGCGGCGGCTTCCGGCCGCCTCACGGAGTTCCTCGGCGACCCCGGTCTTCCAGACCATGCTCAACATGCTGCCCTACCCGGCACGCGCCACCACCGCGTCGGACGTCCGGTTCCGCTTCGTCGAACTGGACACCGGCTACACCAAGTACGACTGCGCCCTGTACGTCCAGCCGCACGGCCCCGGCCAACTGCTGCTCCAGTATGCCTACCAGCGGGAGCTGCTCGACACGCCCGCCGCCCGCAACGTACTGGAATCCACCCTGATCGCGCTGCGGGCCCTCACCGATCCGGAGCGCGCCGAGCACACCACCGTTCGTTCCCTCGATCTGCTGCCCGGAGACGATCACCGATGACCACGCCGACCCTGCTGGAACGCTTCGCCGAGCAGGTGGCGGCCCACCCCCGGGCCGTTGCCCTGCGCCACACCGGCACCAGCGTCACCTACCGCGAACTCGACGAATGGAGCGGCCGGCTGGCCGCCCGGCTCACCGCCAAGGGCACCGGCCCCGGCTCGCTGGTGGCACTCGCCGCCCAGCGCGGCCCCGCAGCCGTCGCCGGAGTCCTCGCCGTACTGAAGACCGGCGCCGCCTACCTCGGGCTGGACCCCGCGATACCCGTGCGACGGCAGCGTCGGATGGTGGAGGAGACCGGACCGCACTGCGTGCTGGCCGAGCCCGGACTCGACCAGTTCCCCACCCTGGACGCACCCCGCGTCACACTGGCACCCCTGGCCGAGGGCCCGCTGCACCAGGCCCCCGAGCAGGAGCCCGACGAGGACGCGCTGTTCCACATCGTCTACACCTCGGGGACCACCGGAAACCCCAAGGGCGTACGCATCAGCCACCGTTCGGTCCGTGGCCGGCTGGAGTGGATGTGGCAGGACCACCCGTTCCCCGAGAACGCGGTGCTCGCCGTCCAGAAGTCCCTGGCACTGGTCGCCTCGCCCTGGGAGCTGCTGGGCGGACTGCTCAAGGGCGTCCCGTCCGTCGTGCTCGCCACCGACGAACTCCTCGATCCGGTGCTCTTCGCCGCCGCCGTGGAGCAGGAACGGATCACTCATCTCTTCCTGACCCCGCAGCTGATCGCCGGACTGCTTCAGGAGAGCGCCGAACGCCCCGGCGGGCACCGGCCGGTGCTGGTCACCAGCGGCGCCGACACCCTGCCCGTGGACACCGTCCTGCGCTTCCGCGAGGTCTGGCCCGATACCACCCTGCTCAACCTGTACGGCATGACGGAGACCGCCTCCAACGTCGCCGCCTACGACACCGCCCGACTGCCCGCCGGCGCCGAACGCGTCCCCGTCGGCAGTCCCGTTGCCGGCGCCTCGCTCTCGGTCCGTGACCGGCTCGGCCGGCGCCTCCCGGCCGGTGTGACCGGCGAGGTGTGGGTCTGCGGACCACCACTCGCCCTCGGCTATGTCGGCGGTGACGGCGAGGACCGCTTCATCACCGACGACGCCGGAGTCCTGCACTACCGCACCGGCGACCGCGGCCGCCGGCTCCCGGACTCCGTACTGGAGATCACCGGCCGCGCCGACAACCAGATCAAGGTGCGCGGCTACCGCGTCGAGCTCGAGGAGATCGAGGCCACCCTGCGCAAGGCACCGGACGTCACCGACGCCGGGGCCTACGCGGAGAACGAGGACGGCGAAACACGCATCGTCGCCTGTGTCACCGCCGGCGAGGAGACCGGCGCCGCCGCACTGCGCGCGTATCTGCGCGACCGGCTGCCCGACTACATGATGCCCGCCCGCATCCAGCAGGTCCCGCAGCTCCCGCTGAGCACCAACGGCAAACTGGACCGCACCGCCCTGCGCGCACTCGTGGCAGGCATCGGGCAGGAACGGGCGGCCGGATTCGCCCCGTCCGACGCCACCGAGACCGCCGTCGCCGCGCTCTGGCAGGAACTGCTCGGCGCACCGCCCGCATCGGCGGACCAGAACTTCTTCGACGCCGGAGGCCACTCCCTGCTCGCCGTACGGCTCGCCAACCGGCTGGCGACGACGGCGGGCCGCCGCGTACCGCTGCGCCGCATCCTCGGCGCACCCACCGTCACCGCGATCGCCGCCCTGTGCCGCGAGATCCAGCAGGAGGAACAGATATGAACGACCCATGGCTGACCGTGCCGGGCGAGCCGCCACCGGGCGCCGCCACCGGCACCCTCGCCGTGTGCTTCGCACCCACCGGTGCCCACGGCTCGACGTTCGCGAGCTGGCGGGGCCTGACTCCCGAGGACACCACCCTCGCGCTCGTCGTACCGCCGGGCCGCGGCACCCGCGTCGACGAGGAGCCCGTCACCGACATGGCCGCCTACGCCGACGCGGTGGCGGCCGCGGTACGTGAACTGCGGGGCGGACGGCGGCTGGTGCTGATCGGAGTCAGCCTCGGCGCCCTGCTGGCGTACGAGACCTGCCGCCGGCTGCTCGACACCGGGGTGCCCGTCGCGCGCCTGTGCGCCGTGGCCGGACAGTGCCCCGGCGACTTCCACGGCCGCGGCGAGGACGTGACCGTCGAGGACGCCCGTGCCTTCGTTGCCGGAACCGGACTGACCGATCCGGAACTGCTGGCGGACCCCGAGTTCGAGGAGGTGCTGCTGCCTCCCGTCATCGCCGATCTGCGGCTGGCCGCCGGGTACGACGGCCGACGGGGAGCCGTTCCGCAGGTCGAGTTGCGTGCGGTGTGGGCCACCGACGACCCGCACGTGCCCGAGGTCACCGTGCGCCGCTGGGCCGAGTGGACCCGGGGCGAATGCACCCTGATGTCCGTCGAAGGCGGTCACTATGCCCACCAGGAGAACCCGGCCGCGGTCATCGACGCCTGCCTCGACGGACTCCCCGGAACCCGGCCGTCACGGCGTTCCGTGCTCGGTGCCGGGGCGACGGCCGTCGCGTCCACGGTGCTGGGCCTCGGCGCGGTGGCATCGGCGGCACCAGCGGCGCGGGCCGCCGCGCCGATGGGCGGCATCTCCTTCGACGGCGATCCCACCGACCCCGTGGCCCTGGCCGTCGCCATGATCCGCCAGAACACCAGCAACCCCGGCGACGGCGCGATCACCCTGCCGCTCGCCCGTATGCTCCAGGGCATCTTCCGGGCCGCCGGGGTCGCCACCGAGATCGTGCCCACTCCGAAGGACGGCAACGTCCACTTCTTCGCCCGCATACCCGGCAGCGGACCGGCCACGAAGAAGCCCCTGGTCCTGCTCGGCCACTCCGATGTGGTGCCCGCCATCGGCGACAGGTGGGAGACGGACCCCTTCGCCGGAGAGATCGAGGACGGCAAGCTGTACGGCCGCGGCTCGCTGGACATGAAGGGCGTCAACGCCGCCTTCGTCGCCGCTGTGCTGCGTCACGTCCGCGAGGGAGCGGCCTTCGACCGCGACATCGTCTTCTGGTCCGACTGCGACGAGGAACAGGGCCCCTACGGCGTGCGCTGGTTCCTCGCGGAACACCCCGGCAAGGTGGCGGCGGGCGCGGTCATCACCGAGGGCGGCTGGGTACTCAACCAGCGCGACGGCACCACGCCCATGATCGCCTCGCTCACCTGCAACGACAAGCGCTCCCTGCTGCTGCGCCTGGAGACCGCCTCGTACGCCACCCACACGTCCAAGCCGTTCAGCGGACAGGCGGTGATACGGCTGGGCGAGGTGCTCGACCAGCTCGGGGAGTGGCGTGCCCACATCCGCCCGAACGCACTGTCCCGGCAGTACTTCGCCGAACTGGCCGGGGCCACCACCGACCGGCCGTTCGCCGAGGCGCTCCGGGAGATGCTCGCCGCCCGCACGGATCTGCGGCGGGACAGGGCGGGGGAAGCGGTGGTGCGGCTCAGCGAGACCCCGGAACTGCACAACGCGATGCTGCGGACCACGCTCGCCTTCACCTCCGCCCAGTCCGGCTACTACCCGAGCATCGTGCCGGGCACCGCGACCGCGGAGTTCCGGGCGGCCTTCCTGCCCGGGGCGGATGACCCCGGACGCATCGTCGCCGAACTGCGCTCGCTGATCGGCAACCGGGCGACGCTGAGTGTGGTCGGCAACCCCGGCGAGAGCGAGCAGCAGGCCCTGGACCGGCTGCGCGGCTATCTGGCCACGCCCGACTCCGACTACGACACGGACGTCTTCCGCGCCTGGCAGAGCGCCGTACGCCGGACCCACCCCGGAGTACGGGCCACCGCCTGCCAGTTCGAGGCGGTCACCAGCGCGGTGCCGTTCCGGGAACAGAACGTACCCGTGTACGGCATGTACCCGTTCACCGTGAACCGGGACATGCTCAAGCGCATGCACGGCACCGACGAACACATCGGCGTCGAAGCACTGCGGCAGGGCACCGAGACCGTCTACCAGCTCCTGGCCGAGCTGCGGACGCGGGCCTGAGCCCCTGGCGCACCGTGCGGGCGTGCCCGCACGGTGCGCGGGGCCGTCACCCCACCCTGACCCAGTCGAGGGTGCGCTCCACCGCCCGCTTCCAGTTCGCGTAGCCCTCCGCCCGCTGCTCCTCGCTCCACTGCGGCTCCCAGCGCTTCGACTCCTGCCAGTGTTCGCGCAACTCGCCCTGGTCCTGCCAGAATCCGGTGGCCAGCCCGGCCGCGTAGGCGGCACCGAGCGCGGTCGTCTCGGCGACGACCGGACGGCTCACGGGTACGCCGAGAACATCGGCCTGGATCTGCATGCAGAGGTCGTTGGCCGTGACCCCGCCGTCGACCTTGAGCACGTCGAGGTGGACGCCGGAGTCCTGTTCCATCGCCTCCACCACGTCCCGGCTCTGGTAGCAGATGGCCTCCAGAGTGGCCCTCGCCAGATGGCCGTTGGTGTTGTACCGGGCCAGGCCGACGATGGCACCCCGGGCGTCCGAGCGCCAGTACGGGGCGAAGAGACCCGAGAAGGCCGGCACGAAGTACATCCCGCCGTTGTCCTCGACCGTCCGGGCGAGGTGTTCGCTCTCGCTCGCGTTCGAGATGATCTTCATCTGGTCCCGCAGCCACTGCACCGCGGACCCGGTGACCGCGATGGAGCCCTCCAGGGCGTGGACCGGCGGCCTCTGCCCGAACCGGTAGGCGACGGTGGTGAGCAGGCCGTGCTTGGACCGGATCAGTTCCGTACCGGTGTTGAGCACGAGGAAGTTGCCGGTGCCGTAGGTGTTCTTCGCCTCGCCCGGCTCGAAGCACACCTGCCCCACCGTGGCCGCCTGCTGGTCGCCGAGCACCCCGGTGATCGGGACCGCGGCGCGCAGCGGCCGGGAGGTGCGCGTGCGGCCGTACGCCTCCGCGTCGGAGGAGGGCCGGATGGCCGGGAGCATCGCCCGGGGGATACCGAAGATGTCCAGCAACTCGTCGTCCCAGTCGAGTGTCTCCAGATTCATCAGCATCGTCCGGCTGGCGTTGGTCACATCGGTGGCGTGGATCCCGCCGTCGGGGCCGCCGGTGAGGTTCCACAACACCCAGCAGTCCGTGTTCCCGAACACGGCGTGTCCCTGCTCCGCGGCCGCGCGGACCCCTTCGACGTTTTCGAGAATCCACTTGATCTTCCCGCCGGAGAAGTAAGTGGCCGGAGGAAGACCGGACTTGCGCCGGATGACCTCGCCGTACCCTTCGTTCTCCAGGGCCTTGGCGATCGAGTCGGTGCGGGTGTCCTGCCACACGATGGCATTGCAGTACGGCCGGCCGGTGCGGGGGTCCCAGACGACCGTCGTCTCGCGCTGGTTGGTGATTCCGATGGCGTCGAGATCCGTGCCGCTCAGGCCTCCGGTGCGCAGAGCGTTCTGCATCACCGAGTTGGTGCGTTCCCAGATCTCCACCGGATCGTGCTCCACCCAGCCCGACCGGGGCAGGATCTGCTCGTGCTCCAACTGGTGTCTGGCCACTTCGTTCCCTCCGTGATCGAAGATCATGAAGCGGCTGCTGGTGGTGCCTTGGTCCACTGCGCCGATGAAGTCCGCCATGGCATGCTGCCTCTCCTGAGTCCGGGCTCGGTGGTGGGACCGGGCGTCACTTCTCCGGGAGTACGGGGATGCTGCCTTCCGGCTCCTCTTCCGCCGAGGGCAGGAAGCGGCCGATGAAGGTCTTGTAGACGAACGCTCCCACCAGGCCGCCGACGAACGGGCCCACGATCGGCACCCAGAAGTAGAAGTTCCCGTACTGGTCCCGCCATGCCCCTCCGTAGCCGGTGAGGAAGCTCGCGAGCCGGGGGCCGAAGTCACGGGCGGGATTGATCGCGTACCCCGCGTTGGTCCCGAACGCCATGCCGATGGCCACCACGATGAGGCCCACGATGAACGGGCTGAGATTGACACCCGGCGGGGTGTTGAGGAGATCCGTGACCGCGAAGATCAGCAGTACGAGAATGGCGGTGCCGATGACCTGGTCCCGGAACGCTCCCCACTCGTGGACCGGCAGTGCGGGGTTTCCGTTGGCGGGCAGGGTGGAGAACACGGTCTGTGTCTTGATCGTGTGTCCGGGGTCCGCCTTGGCCAGCGCCTCCGTGTAGTTCCAGCGCACCAGCAGGGCCGCGACGAACGCCCCCGCGAGTTGCGCGAGGGCGTACGGCGCCACCTTCTTCCAGGGGAAGTCCTTGAAGGCCGCGAGCGAGAGAGTCACGGCCGGATTGAGATGGGCTCCGCTCAGTCTGGCCGCCACATAGACGCCCAGAGTGACTCCGAGACCCCAGGCCCAGGCGATGCTGTCGTGATTTCCGAGGCCGCCGGGCGGATCGGTGAGCGCCCCGCCGGCCACGACCTGGGCCACGACTCCGCAGCCGAAGAGGATCAGAATCATCGTGCCGAGAAACTCCGCCGAGAGTTCCCCGACGAGTCCGGACTTCTTGAGCCGCTCCATGGGGATCTCGCTTCCTGTCGATCAACGACTCCTGGCGGCATAGATCCACATCTGAGCGTAAACGGCGGGAATTGGTTCCGCATGCGGTGGCGGACGCGCCGTTTCCGTACGTTCCGGGGCGGTGCGCCGCGCGGTCTCAGTCGACGTCGACCTGGTCGAAGAGGTCCAGCATCCTGCCGAGCACCCGCACGCAGGCCGTCACCTCGGCATCGGTCAGGTCCCCCTCCACCTGGCGCAGCAGGGACTGCTCGCGGGTCAGGGCCGCGGTGATCGCCGCCCTGCCGCCCTCGGTCAGCCGGACCAGGGACGACCGCTGGTGGGCGGGGTTGGGGATGATCTCGACCAGGTGTCCGGCCGCGGCGTCATTGACCATGCGCTGCACGAACTGCCGGCTCAGCGCCTGTGCCCGGCCCATCTGCGGGACCGTCATCGGGCCGTGTTCACGCAGCAGGTCCAGTACAGCACGCACTCCCACGGACAGGCCCTCGATCGGGGCGGCCTGCTCCACCTTGCGCTGCACACGCCGGTAGAGCGGGCCGACCAGGGCGAAGACCTCCGTGAGCCGGTGGGCCAGTTCCTCGGGTGCCAGGGGCGGATCGTTGTCGGTCATACCGCCATCATGACACCTTGGTTGTCAATTTGGGGAGCAGGTGGCACCTTGGTTGTCATGAATGCTGCCTCCGAGCTGAAACTCTTCGAGACCGACGACGGCCGCCTCGTCTACCGCGACACCGGGGAGGGCCCGCTGCTGGTGCTGCTGCACGGCGGATTCCTGGACCACGGGATGTGGGACGACCAGGTGCCGGAGCTCGCGCGGGACCACCGTGTGATCGTGCCGGACGCCCGCGGGCACGGCGGATCGTCCAACGCGAGCAGGCCCTTCCGTCACACGGACGACCTGGCCGCCCTGCTGCGCCACCTCGACGCCGGCCCCGCGGTCCTGGTCGGAGTGTCGATGGGCGGGGCCACCGCGCTCGACACCGCGCTCGAACACCCCGGTCTGGTACGCGCATTGGTCGTCAGCGGCGCGGGGACGAGCGAGCCCGAGTTCCATGACTCCTGGTCCCGCCAGATCCTGGCCGAGCAGGCCCGCTCCCTGGCCGCCGGTGACGTCGCGGGCTGGATCGACGCCTTCATGCTCTTCGCGGCGGGACCGCACCGCACACTCGACGACGTCGACGGCGCCGTTGTGCGACGCCTGCGCGCGATGACCGAGCGGACGCTGGCCAAGCACACCGCGGACGAACCCGACCGGCTCGTGCCCGTCCCCGACACCTGGGCGCGGGCGGCGAAGATCGGCGTCCCGGTGCTGACCGTCACGGGCGGCATCGATTCCGACGACCACCTCGCCATGGCCCGGCGCCTCGCACGGACGGTCGCCGACGGCCGTGAGGCAAGCGTCGAAGGGACGGCGCACTATCCCAACATGGAACGGCCGGATGCCTTCGGTGAGATCCTCGGGAACTTCCTGACGGACGTGTTCGCCCGGGAGGGCGGCGCCGTGTGACGCGCGGCCGCCTCCATCACCGGCCTCGTCATCTGGGACCTGGCCGGCACCTTGCCGCTCCCGCTGGGTGTCGCCGGGCACGAGGGCTCCACCGTCATCGTCGGCCCCAACGGCCTGCGCCTGCTGCGCGACGCCGTCCGGACGCGGGCCGGCAGTGACGGCTGAGCCCGTCACCGGGCGGCCGGCACCGGCGCGGAGCGCGGGGCGCCACGTCACGGGAAACCCGGTGGGGGTATCCTCGGGCCCGCACCGCACGACCCGTACGACCGAGCATTCGAGGCAGCCGTGGATCGCGGACGGACACGCACACCGGGAACGTCCCGGCTGCTCGTGCTGTGTGCCGTCCTGTGCGGACTGTTCCTCATGCACGGTGCCCCGGCGAGCGCCGCGGAGGGCTGTCACGACGCGATGGTCATGAGCGCGGCGGCGCCCATGTCCATGACCACTGCTGACGGCCACTCTGCCGTTCGGGGCGAGCGCGGCTCCGCGCACGTGGCCGCCGCCGTGCCCGCGACGAACGGGGAGTCGTGCGTATTCACCCATGCCCGTGACCGGGTGCTGCCACTGCTGATGGCGTTGGGCCTGGTGCTGCTGGCCGTCGGGGTGCTCGCCGGGCACCGCACGGCCGTACGCGGACCGGCCCGGCGGGGTCCGCCGTTCGCCGGCAGGGATCTGCTGCTCCAGGTGTGCGTCGCGCGGACGTGACAGGAATCCGCCGGTCCACGGCTCTTCGGGCCCGGACCGGCCGGATGGCCCTGTCCCTTTCGCGCGCCATGGATGTGGCGCGTCCACCTGGAAAGAACCTGTGATGTCCGCTTCCCTGTCCTTCGCTGCCCGCCGCCGCACGCTCGCGGCCGCCGGCACCGTGGCCGCCCTCGCTCTGACACTGGCGGCCTGCGGCTCCTCCGACGGCTCGAAGTCCGACGGCTCGTCCATGCCCGGGATGAACCACGGCTCGGGCAGCGCCTCCGCACCGGCCACGCCCGGCGGTACGTTCAACGACGCGGACGTGAAGTTCGCGCAGCAGATGATCCCGCACCACCAGCAGGCCATCGAGATGGCGAAGCTGGCCGACGGCCGCGCCGCCGACCCCGAGATCAAGAAGCTGGCCACCGCGATCGAGAAGGCCCAGGACCCCGAGATCAACACGATGAAGGGCTGGCTGACCTCGTGGGGCAAGCCGCTGCCCTCGGACTCGTCCTCGATGGGTGACATGCCCGGGATGGACCACGGCACGGACGGTTCGGGAATGCCCGGAATGATGTCCGACAAGGACATGAGCGACCTGTCGGCCGCCAAGGGCAAGGACTTCGACAAGAAGTTCGCCCAGCTGATGATCGGCCACCACCAGGGCGCGGTCACCATGGCCGAGGAGGAGCAGAAGAAGGGCGACAACGCCGACGCGAAGAAGCTCGCCGGCGCCGTCGTCACCGCTCAGACCGCGGAGATCGGGCAGATGAACAAGATCATCGACAGGCTCTGATCGCAGCGCAGGTGCGGCCTTCGCATGACCATCCGGATGGAGTCGTGCGAAGGCCCGCACCCCTCGGCCTCCCGTTCGGATCAGGCCGGGCTCTCCTGCTCCGGCACCGCGAGCAGATCGACCACCTCCTGAGCGGAGGTCTCCCGGAGCTCCTCCCCGACCAGCAACCACCGGGTGATGCCGAGCGATCCGAGGAAGGGCAGATCGTGACTGGCGATCAGGAGCGCCCCCTCGTAGGACTCGAGCGCACCGGTCAGCTGCCGCACACTGGCGATGTCGAGGCTGTTGGTCGGCTCGTCCATCATCAGCAGCTGCGGCGCCGGCGCGGCGAGCATCGTCGCCGCGAGGGCGGCGCGGAAACGTTCTCCGCCCGAGAGGGTGCCCGCCGGCTGCTCCGCGCGCTTCCCCTGGAAGAGGAAGCGCGCGAGCTGGGCGCGGATGTGGTTGTCGGTGACCCCGGGGGCCGTCCGGGCCACGTTCGCCGCGACGCTCAGCTCCTCGTCCAGCACGTCGAGCCGCTGCGGAAGGAACCGTGTAGGGACGAAGGTCATGGACTCGCCGGAAAGGGGGGCCAGCTCACCGGTGAGAGTGCGCAGCAGCGTCGTCTTCCCGGCGCCGTTGCGGCCGACGAGCGCGATCCGCTCGGGCCCCCGCACCTGGAGGCTGCCCTCGCGGAGCCTCCCGAACCGGGGGCGCAGCTCGTGCAGGCTCAGTACGGTGCGTCCGGCGGGCACCGCAGTGTGGGGAAGGCTCACGCGGATCTCGGCATCGTCACGGATGGCCTCCGCGGCCTCCTCGCGGCGCTCGCGCGCCTCGCTGAGCCGCTCCTCGTGGACGCCGCGAAGTCTGCCCGCCGACTCCTGCGCGGACCGCTTGCGGCGGCCGGCCAGGATCTTAGGGAGGCTCCCTTCGGCCTCGGTCTTCCTGCCGTAGCGCTGGCGGCGGGCCAGCTTCACCCGGGTCTCCTCCAGTTCGCGTTTCTGGCGGCGGAGATCGGCCTCCGCGGCCCGCAGCGTCCGCCCGGCGGCCTCCTGTTCGGTGGCCACGGCTTCCTGGTACGCGGACCAGCCACCGCCGTACCAGTTCACGGATCCGGCGCGCAGTTCGGCGATGCGGTCCACGCGCTCCAGCAGTTCGCGGTCGTGGCTGACCACGACCAGTACGCCCGAGCGCCAGGAGTCGACGGCCTCGTAGAGCCTCCGGCGGGCGAACACATCGAGGTTGTTGGTGGGCTCGTCCAGGAGCAGCACGTCGGGACGGTCCAGCAGCAGTGCGGCCAGGCGCAGCAGGACGGTCTCGCCACCGGACAACTGGCCGACGGTGCGGTCCAGTTCGACGTCTCCGAGTCCGAGCTGGCCCAGGGTCGCCAGGGCCCGTTCCTCGACGTCCCAGTCGTCGCCGATCGTCTCGAAGTGCTTCTCGTCGACGTCCCCGGCCTCGATGGCGCGCAGCGCCTCGCGCCGGTCGGCGATGCCCAGGGCCCGGTCCACCCGCAGTGTTGTGTCGAGGGTGATGTTCTGCGGAAGGTGGGCGAGGCTGCCGCCGACGGTCACCGACCCCTGGGAGGGGCGGAGCTGACCGGCGAGCAGCCGCAGCAGTGTGGACTTGCCCGCGCCGTTGGTGCCGACGAGACCGACGCGGCCCCGGCCGATGGCGAGCGAGAGCCCGTCGAAGACGGTCGTGCCGTCCGGCCAGCGGAAGGACAGGGCCGAGCAGGTGAGGGAAGCGCCGGGGGTGGTGGGTGTCGCCATGGTGTTCCTCGCATTCGCAAGCACGGTGAGTGGGGGGCTTCGTGTGCGAGCACCACGCGGCGACCGAGCAGCAGAGGAAGGTGCGGCGGTCCTGAAGATCGAGGGACGGCTCATGCACCGAGGTCGCATCCACGCGGGGCCACGGGCAGTGCGGAGCACTGCTACGGCGTGACGGGCGTACGGGCGGAGCCGTACGGCGTGATGTTCGCGAACCTCAGATGCGCAACGTCCACCTCTATCGGAGACAACAGGACACCAAGACCATAACGGCGGGGAGGGAGGGGTGGCAAGGCGTCCGGGCGTCGGGCAGAGGCGGTGATGTGAGCTCTCCGCCTTGACATGCGTGCCCCGATATGGGCGTTTCAAGTGAAATAACCTTTTTGAATGCGAGGTGAAATGCACCTTTTGTGAATTCGTGGCGCGAGTCACGTTCGAGCCCCTCGAAGTCACGTCACGCGATTCGGTTCCCTTTCCGCGCAAGGAAAGGGAACTGCTCGATGTGAGGTGGATTACCACAATTCCCACGACTCGATCTTGTAAGTGAATTGCATGGGGAAATCGGGGTCTTGTCCCTTTCGGTCCCTCTCGCCTACGGTCACCGTCAATCCGGACGGAACGCCGAATCCTGCCGCCGTCCGGCAATCCGACCCACTCGTGTACGGCAGGAGCGGGGGACCCAGGTAAGCCGCCGGTCCGGTATCCGGAACGGCTCGGGGTGAAGCCGCGCTCAGCGCGGCCAGGCATCTCCAGCCCGAACCCGACAGCTCACCTCGCAGGCGACGGAGAGGAATCCACCATGCCCGCAACGGGTACGTACCGTCGTCGCAAGTCCACCTCGCTGACCCGGGGCTTCGTAGCCGTGGGCACGGGTGCGGCCGCCCTCCTGCTGCCGTTGACCGGTGCCGGCACCGCCTCGGCGGCACCGGCGCAGTCCGTCAGCGCCGCGGCGCCCGCCGCACAGCCCGCGACGTACACGAACAATCTGGACGGCTGGATCAAGGAGTCGCTGGCCGTCATGGCCGAGCACGGCATCCCCGGCAGCTACGACGGCATCCACCGCAACGTGCTGCGCGAGTCCTCCGGCAACCCCCGGGCCATCAACAACTGGGACTCGAACGCCGCCGCCGGAACGCCGTCCAAGGGTCTCCTCCAGATCATCGACCCGACCTTCCGGGCCTACCACGTGCCCGGAACGGCGATGGACGCCTACGACCCCGTCGCCAACATCACCGCGGCGTGCAACTACGCGGCCGACAGGTACGGCTCCATCGACAACGTCTTCGGGGCCTACTGAGGTACGGAACCCAGCCGCGGGGGCGTCCAGTCGGCATGGCGCAGGATCGTGCGGACGGTGACGCGGGGCGGCGCCAGGCGCAGCGCCGTGTTCCGCAGTGCGACGGCCGCCGGACGGGACAGCTGCTGACCCATCCGGCCGGCCTGGCGGGCAGCCCGGGCGACCGACTGGCTGCGGGGCCGGCGCTCGGCGTCGTAGCGGCCGAGCGCCGACTCGACGGTGGGTCCGGCGGAGAGCGCGGCGGCCAGCGTCGCCGCGTCCTCCAGCGCCTGGCAGGCCCCCTGTCCGAGATTCGGGGTCATGGCGTGGGCTGCGTCGCCGAGCAGGGCGATCCGGCCCACCGCGTAGGACGGGAGCGGGACGACCAGCTCGTTGACGTCGTGGTGCAGGACGGCATCGGGCCGGGTCGCCGCCAGCAGTGCGGGAATGGGGTCGTGCCAGCCGTCGAACCGGCGGCGGACCTCGGCGAGCGGATCCGGATGCCGCACCCCGGCAGGGGCGTTGAGCACCGCGTGCCACTCGGCCCGGCCGTCCGTGAAGGCGATGTGGCCGAACTCGGCCCCCGGCCCCCAGGTGAGTTCGAAGTCGGTGCTCAGGTCGACCGGAGACTCCGTGATGGCGCGCAGTACGGTCGAGCCGCTGTAGGCCGGACCGGGGTGCCCCGGGAAGAGCTGGGAGCGCAACCGGCTGCCGATCCCGTCGGCGGCCACGACCAGATCCGCTTCGAAGGCGGTGTCACCGGCGGCGAGGCGCACCCGCGACGCGTCGGTGCGCTCGACGGACGTCACCTCGGCCCCCACGGCCAGGGACTCGGAAGGCAGGGCCTCGCGCAGCAAGCGGTGCAGCACGGCCCGGGGGATGCCCACGATAGGGGTCCCCAGTTCGCGCTCCAGCGCGGCTCCGTCCATGCGTGCCAACAGGCGTCCGTCCGGGGTGCGGGTGCCGCCGGTGTACTGCGGCCGTGCGGCGTCGCGTACCGCCGCGCCGACACCGAGGACGTCCAGCGCGCGCAGGCCGTTCGCATGCAGGGAGATGCCCGCGCCCGCGTCGTCGAGGGTGCGGGAGCGTTCGACGACCGTCACTTCCCAGCCGATGAGCCGCAGCCCGATCGCGGCGGCCAGCCCGCCGATGCCTCCGCCGACCACCACCGCGCTGCTGCCCATGCCGGGTCCCCTCTCCTGCGCCGCCTCGGTCTTCTACATCTGTAGAAGGAGCGTACTACGCCGTCTCTACAGGTGGAGAAACCTCTACGGGTGTAGAAAGGGGGGATGAGCACAGATCGACGCGCCGTCCTCGCCGATGCCGCCATCGGCGTACTGGCGGAGGAGGGGATGCGCGGCCTGACCCACCGGGCCGTGGACCGGGCGGCGGACCTGCCGCCGGGCACCACCTCCGCGTACTTCCGCACTCGCCAGGCGCTGCTCACCGGGCTGGTCCGGCGGCTCGTCGCACTCGACCAGGCGGAGTTGCAGGCGGCCGGTGAGCAGGCGGGGATGCCGCGCGACGCGGAGGAACTGACGGCCGGGCTCGCCGGCTTCGTGGCGAGCCGGCTGGCCGGAGAGGGGCGGCGCAGGTCGCTCGCCCGCTATGCGTGCGCGGTCGAGAGCGTGCGTCACCCGGAGCTGCGCGAGATTCTCGTACCGCGCGAGAACGCGGCACGCGAGGCCGTGCGGGCATTCCTGGGCGCGCGGGGCGTGGCCGACGCAGAGGGCCGGACGCTCACCCTGCTGGCGTGTGTGGACGGGCTGGTGTTCGACCGGCTGGTGGGCGGCGGGGCGGTGCCGAGGGGCGAGATCGCGGGACTGGTCGCCGCGGCGCTGCGCAGCGCCTGACCGTCGCCGCACCAGCGTCTCGCAGCGCCCGCTCGGCTACGCGGGACCGTCACTCCGGGGCGTGCTGCGCCGGCTTCCCCGGTCCGGAGCGAGGCAGTACCGGAACGGTCGCCGCCTCCCCGGCCCGGACCGCCTGCACCACCGCGTCGTGCAGGCGACGGCTGTCCTCCTCCGAACAGCACACAACGGGACTGCCCGACATGGTGAACCAGTCGATCGCACCGGTGTACTGCACAGTGACCTGGGCCGTGTCATCCGCCCAGGTCGTGTGAACGGTCAGGTCCCCGGACAGGACACCGACCTCCTCCGTGAGCACGCCACCGTGCCCGGAGAACACACCGCAAGTCGTCCATGACGCCCAAGCCATGACTCCAGGCTGGCATCAACACCGCGGATGCGCGACCCGCGGGCTCGTCGCCCCCGCTCCGCACCCGGCCGCCCCGCCCGTGCGGGAGGCCGCCCCCGCCTTCCGGATGCTGGATACGGGCGAAACTTTCCATCGGCCCGGGCTGCGGTTCCCGCACCCCGGGATCCCCGGACTATGACGCGTTGTTAACGCCAAACCGTCGGATTAGGCCTTCGGAACAACGAATTCCGAAGGTGAACAGCTCTTGACCTGCGGAACACGTCGGGATTGCATATCGCGCTGGGAGCGACGAAACCACTCACCACGTCCTCGTCTGGAGGCGATACCGCTCCCGTGCATCAGACACCGCACCTGTTGATCGGAACCGCACGATGACCGACACGCTCAGCGCTCCCCAGGCGCTCGCCCCAGCGACCGGCCCCACTCCACAGAAGCTCAAGCGTTCCATCGGCGTCGTGGGCGGCACACTGCTCACGCTCTCCTGCGTGACGCCCGCCTCGACCCTCTTCGTGGTCGTACCGGACCTGTTCTCCAGCCTCGGCACGTACACCGCCCTCACCATCGCCATCGGCTCGCTGCTCTGCATCGCGGTCGCCTTCTGCTACTCGGAGCTGGGTACGCTCATCCCCAGCGCCGGCGGCGAGTACGCCATGGTGTCGACCATGGCGGGGCGGCTCGCCGGGTGGCTCGTCTTCGTGCTCTCGCTGCTCGTCGTGATGATCGTTCCCCCGGTGATCGCCATGGGAACGGCCGACTACCTCGCACCCGTCGTGCACATTCCGGCTCCCCTCGCGGGCGCCGGCGTCATGCTGCTCGCCACCCTCGCCGGCCTCCTGGACCTGCGCGCCAACGCGTGGATCACCGGAATCTTCCTCGTACTCGAAGTGATCGCGGCAGGCGTCGTCGCCGTTCTCGGCTTCGCCCACTCCGAGCGAGGCGGATCGGCGCTGGTGCACGGATCGGTCGCCTCGTCGGACGGCACGAGCTCGACCGTCACCGCGATGATGGTGGTCTCCGGGCTCGCGATCGCGCTCTTCATCACCCAGGGCTTCTCCACGGCCGTCTACCTCTCCGAAGAGCTGGAGAACCCGCGGCGCAACGTGGCCCGCACCGTGCTCGCCACCCTCGCCATCTCCACGGCGGTCATCCTCGTCCCGGTCATCGCCATCACACTGGGCGCCCCGGACCTGGAGGCCCTGACCTCGGGCGACCTCAACACGATGGTGGCCGCCTGGTCCAACTCGGCGGTCGGCACCTTCGTCAGCCTCTGCGTCGCCCTCGCGATCATCAACGCGGGCATCGTGATGGTCATCCAGAACTCTCGGGTGCTCTTCGCCTCCGCCCGTGACAAGGCATGGCCCGCGCCGATCAACAACGCCCTCGCCCGGCTCGGCCGGTTCGGGTCCCCGTGGGTCGCCACCCTGGTCGTCGGCGTCCCCGGCGCCGCGCTCTGCTTCGTCAACCTGGACACGCTGTACGGCGTCACCGGCGTGTCCGTCACCGCCATGTACCTGCTGGTCGCGGTCGCGGCCCTGCTCTGCCGCCGCGGTACGCACCAGGAGGCACCGGCCTGGCGGATGCCGCTGTGGCCCGCGATCCCGGTGCTGCTGATCGCCGTGCTGATGTACATCCTCATCCAGCAGGAGACCGAGTACCTGCTGTGGACCGGTGGGATCACGGCGGTCGCCACGCTCTACTGGGCGCTCTACCTGCGGCCTCGCCGGGAGACCCGCTGGCTGGTCAGCATTCCGGAGGACGCGCAGTCCTGACCCTCCCCGGACGTGTTCCGCGCGGTGTCCCGCCCGTCGGCGAAGAGCCGCCGCCGACGGGCGAAGACACCCCCGATGCCCTCACAGTGGGGTGAGGGACGTCGTCGGAACACGGGGAGTCGTGGCGGGATGAGTGTCGAGCGGGTCGGAGTCGTCGTTCACCAGGGCCGTCCCGAAGCCGTCGTCGCTTCGGGAGTCGTGCGCGACTGGTGTGCCCGCGAGGGCATCCCGTGCACGGACATCGACGTGTGGCGCGACGACGAACGCAGACGCGGCGGTCGCGAGGAGGCCGATGTCGCGGGCAACCCCGATCTCATCGTGACGCTCGGCGGCGACGGGACGTTCCTGCGCGGCGCCAGGATCGCCGCCAAGAACGACGGCGCCGTCCTCGGGATCGACCTGGGCCGCGTCGGCTTCCTCACCGAGGTGCCCGCCGAGGACGTGGTCCGGGCGCTCGACGCCGTCCACCGGGGCCGGGCGGAGGTCGAGGAGCGCATGACCCTGACCATGAGAGCCTCCCGCGTACTCGAAGTACCCCCGGACATCGACGCCCTGATGGGCTACGGACAGCGCCCCATGCTGCCGCCTCCCCAGATCGCCCTCGAAGAGGAGGCCGCGGCGGAGGGCTGGGGCGTGGCACTGGACGTCACCGCACTCAACGATGTCGTCGTGGAGAAGCTCGCCCGCGACCGGCAGGTGAGCCTCGGCGTCTACATCGGCGGCCGGCTCCTCGCCTCGTACTCCGCCGACGCGGTCATCATGGCCACCCCCACCGGCTCGACCGCCTACAGCTTCGCCGCGGGCGGCCCGGTGGTCTCACCGCGCATGGACGCCGTCCTCTTCACGCCCGTGGCGGCACACATGACCTTCGACCGCACCGTGGTCGCCGCGGCCGACGAACCGATCGCCGTGCGGGTCCTGCCGCACTCGGGACAGGGCGCGGTGACCATCGACGGCCAGCTGCGCGGCGTACTGGCCGCCGGGGACTGGCTCGGCGTGTACGCGTCACCGCGCCGCCTGCGGGTCATCAGGCTCGGCCCGAACGACTTCTACGGACGGCTGCGCACCCGCCTCCGCCTCACGGACGCCCCGGCCACGGCGGCCGACGGCGAGAGCGCACCGCTCTTCCGCCCGGACGGACCGGTCCCGCACGACCTGGCCCATCTCCATCTCTCCCCGGCGGTCAGGGATTAAGCTTAGAAGCTGTTGTCTTTCCGGACTTGAGAGCTGCGTTTCCGCTGGTGGGGCGTAGGGCGGAGGTCCTGTGGGAGTAGTGGCCTGTCGTGCTGTCGCTCCCCGGGAGGTCGTGGATGCCGTCGGTGGTTGGGCTGTTGGAACAGCGTGAGCGGGGTGCTCGCCGTCGCGTGGACGAGCTGCGCGAGGAGGCCGATCGTATCCAGGCTGAGTTGGCCGTGGCCGAGCTGAAATGGCAGGAGTGGGTGATCGCCCGTAGGCGGGTCGATACGGTGCTGGCTCCGGGCGGCGGCGAAGCCGAAATCGCAGGTGCCGATGTGGCGTGAGGGGCTGGCCTGGTCGGTGCTGTCGGCGGATTACCAGCGCATTTTGCAGGCGCTTGCGGACCGGGAACGGCTCGGTCAAGGGCCGCTGACCTGCCAGGAGATGGCCAGGGTGCCGGTCCAGTCGGTGCTGACGGGCTCCGCGTAGTCAAGGGCGTAATCAAGCCGTCCCCTGCAGTGTGCGCCGCTGTCGAGCCGCTCAGACTCGATGTAGGTGACACCGTCTATCGTGAACACCCCGGTCACCCGGAACTCGTGGTCGTGCTGCGGGGCGCCTGGATAGCGGAAGGCCCAGACGGAGCCGACCCTTGGGTGCGCGGTCATGTTGCCCAGTCTGTCACTGCCAGGGCACGGTCCGACATAGTTCAGAGAAGGCTCCGCCAAGGCGATCACCGCCTCCTCACGGTTGAGGAATCCGCCCTCGACCGGATACAGGGCACAGTCCCCGCGGTGCACCAGAGCCGCCGACGATGACCGCTGTGGCTGGATCTTCCACCGCTTCGCGGGCTCCCGCCCGACCGCCCGGTTGACCCGCTCCCTCCCCTGCCAGGACGCGCCAACCTGGTCCCGAATGGCAAGAACGACCAGCGCCCCGCCTTCACCCGGCCCCGCATCGGCACCGTCGCCACCGAGTACGGAGGCGACATCGAGGTCGAGTACAAGGGCGGCTGCGCGAGCGAACCGGCCGAGGACAAGGGGAAGAACAACGGCACGTGCTTCCCGGTGCGCTGGTCCCCCGACGACGACGAGAGGACGCCCGCGAAGTCCTGGTTCAACAAGTACGTCGTCCACTCCGTGACCGAGACCGACAAGGTCACCTCCCACGGCAAGCCCATCCACACGACATACGCCTACACCGGACCTGCCTGGGCCAAGAGTGTCGACGAGTTCACCCGGCCCGCCCTGCAGACCCACAGCGACTGGCGCGGCTTCCGCGAGGTGGCCGTCACCAAGGGCAGCAAATCCAGTTCCCAGCAGGGCGACCCGCAGTCCCAGTCGCACTCCGTGACACGCTACTTCCAGGGAGTCGGCGGTACGGTCAAGGACTCCACCGGCGCCTACACGTTGGTGGATGACGACGCGCCGCAGTACGCGGGCCTGACGGCGGAGAGCATCACCTACCTCAACTCCGACAAGCGGGTCCAGAGGCGCACACTGCATCACCCCTGGTCGAAGGAGACGGCCTCCCGCGCCCGTGAGGCGGAGACCGGCGCGGATCTTGAGCCGCTCCTCGCCCATCGCGCCGCGATCAGACGCACCGACGAGATCGAGACGGCCGACACGAGCTGGCGCTCGGTACGCACACTGACCTCGTTCGAGGGCACCTACGGTCTCCCTCACCAGGTCGAGACGGCCGTGGTGAAACCCGGCGGCACAGGGGGCGAAACCCTCTCCGACCAGAGCTGCACCAGGACGTCGTACCTCCACAACCCCTCGGCGTGGCTGATCGGCCTGACCAAGGAGCAGCGCACCACAGCCACCTCCTGCGCGAACCACGACACCGCCGACCCCGCCAAGCTGCTCAAGTCCGCGGTGCGCTACACCTACGACAAGCAGGCGTACGGGATGGCTCCGACCCGTGGCGAGATCACCACCAGGGCCGAGACCGACGGCGCCGGCACCTCGTACGCGAGGGTCACCGAGATGACCTACGACACGCTGGGCCGCAAGCGCACCGTCACCGAGCCCGGCAAGGGAACGACCGAGACGCAGTACACGCCGGAAGAGGGCGGCCCGGTCACCTCGATCAAGGCGATCAACGCCAAGGGCCACGCCAGCGTCACGACCTTCGACCCGGGCCGCAGCCTGGCGCTCACCGTCACCGACCCCAACGGCCGCATGATGAAGACCGAGTACGACGCCCTCGGGCGCTCGGTCAGGGGCTGGTCGGCGTCCCGCTCGTCCGGAGGCAAGTCCGCGGACGTCCTGATCGACTACCAGAGCGCCATCGCCACCTCCGCGACGACGCGCCCGGCCGCAGTCACCGTCAGGACGCTCAAGGAGGACGGCACCTACAGCAAGCACGTCACGATCTACGACGGCCTGACGCGCAAGGTCCAGACCCAGGAGGACGCCCACGGCCCCGGCCGGATAGTCACGGACACCTCGTACGACGACCACGGACTGGTCGACGAGCAGACCGCCGGCTACCTGGCCAAGGGCGACCCCGCCCCCGCACTGTTCACCCCGAAGTCGACCCGTGCGATTCCGAGCTGGACCAAGAACCGCTACGACGGGATGGAGCGGCCGGTCCGCCAGTCGGCCTACTTCGACGGCGACTACAGGTACGCGACCTACACCTACTACAGCGACACCAGCACCTATGTGGACCCCGCGGGCGGAACCGCACCCCGGACCCGGACCTACACCGACGCCCTGGGCAGGGTCACCTCGGTGCTGCACTACAGTCGCACGGCCTCCTCCGACGCCGGACGCTCGACCGCGTACGAGTACGACGCCCGAGGCAACCGCACCAAGGTCACCGACCCCGCCGGCAACAGCTGGTCGTACACCTACGACGCGCGCGGCCGCGTGACCTCCGCGACGGACCCGGACACCGGCACGACGGAGACCTGGTACGACGCCGCCGACCGCCCCAACAAGGTGACCGACTCCAAGGGGCGGACGACCTACACCGAGTACGACGTACTGGGCCGGGTCACCAAGGTCCGTGAGGGGTCCAAGACCGCCACCCCCGTCAAGGAGTACACCTACGACACGCTGCCCGGCGGCCTCGGCAGGCCGGTGGCATCCGCCCGGAACACCGCGACCGGCAACTACGTCAACCGGGTCACGGGCTACGACACCGAGTACCGGCCCACGGGCCGCGAGACGGTCATCCCGTCCAACGCCATGACGAAGGGCGTCTCCGGCACCTACGCCTACGCGTTCACCTACACGCCGGTCAGCGGAAAGCCGCAGTCGGTCACCCTGCCCGCCGTGGGCGGCCTGGCCGCCGAGAAGGTGATCACGCGCTACAACAGCGACGATCTGGCCGAGTCCACCTCCGGAGGCGCCTGGTACACCTCCGACGTCACGTACTCGCCGTTCGGTGAGCCCCTTCGCACGGTCTCCGGCTCCCAGCCGGCCCGCGTGTGGACGACCAACTTCATGGATCCGCACACCGGCCGCCTCCAGCGCACCGTCGCCGACCGTGAGACCGCGGGCCCGCACCGCATCGCCGACAACTACTACGCGTACGACGTCTCGGGCACCATCACCTCCGACGCCCGCAGTCTTTCCGGAGCATCAGGCACGACCTGGGACACCCAGTGCTTCACCTACGACGCCATGGGTGAACTCGTGAACGCCTGGACGTCCAGCATCGTCCCGAACGGTAAGGGAACCGGCTGCAAGGCGTCGAACGGCGCGGCCTGGGGCCCCCGCACCGACTACGAGGCCTCGACCGGGCCGGTGGCGGATGCTCCCGACGCGGCGACCGACACGTCCGCCCCCGATGCCTCACTGACGTCGACCCTGGCCGCCGCCGCACCTGATGCGGCGTCCGTCGCGACGGGCGCGACCGCCTACCGCCAGTCCTTCACCTTCGACTGGCTCGGCAACCGTGCCTCGCTGAAGGAACACGACCCGGCCGACGCCACGAAGAGCGTCACCTACAGCTACGGCTAGGACACCAAGCAGCCCCACGCCGTCGATGGGATCAGCTCCAGCCCGTCCGGCCGGGGAAGCTCCTACATCCACGACGTGGCCGGCAACACCGAGGTTCGCGATCTGTCCGACACCACGCAGGGTCTGACCTGGACGCAGGAGAACCGCCTCGACACGATCACGGCCGACGGCAGCAGCACGTCGTACGTGTACGACGCCGAGGGCAACCGCCTCCTGGAGAAGTCGGCAGCGGGCTCGACCCTGTATCTGGGCGAGACCGAGGTGACGACCGACGCGAGCGGGACCATCGTCCAGGCCGCTCGGGCCTACGCCCAGCAGGGTGCCCCGACCGTCATCCGTACTACGGCCAACGGCGCGACCACCGGCCACAGGATCAGCGTTCTGCTCGCCGACCACCTCGGCACCTCCACCACCGCGGTCGAGCTGTCCGGTACCCAGCCGGTGACACGTCGCGCCTACAAGCCGTACGGCGAGTCGCGCGGCACCAAGCCCGGGAGCTGGCCCAGCAGACGCGGCTACCTCGGTGTGGGCATCGACGACGCGGCGACAGGCCTGACCCATATCGGCGCCCGCGAGTACGACCAGACGTCCGGCCGGTTCCTCTCGGCCGACCCGCTGATCGACATCGCCGACCCGCTCCAGATGAACGGATACGCGTACAGCAACAACAGCCCGATCAGCAAGAGCGACCCGAGCGGGCTGATGCTCATCCTGATCCCCGGCATGGTCCTGGGCGGCGGAGGCGGAGGAGGAGGCACCCCGCCTGCTCCCAAACTCACGGAGACGAAAACACCCGACGGCCGCAGGGCGATCTACGACGAGTACGGAATCGGACACGTCGTGGGCGGCTCACCCGACAACGATGCAGCGAGGCGAGCCATCGACATCCTGAACGAAGACCTCAGGGCAGCGGGGCTCCACACCGACGGCTCCAACAAGGGGACCGGTGAGATCTACTTGTCGCAGGACGACACCGAGCCCCTCGTGGGCAAGGGCTCGTTCACCGACAAGGACGGAAAGACCAGGCTGAACGGCACCACGTCCGACTTCATCAAGGTCTCCTACCAGGACGGGAAGATCGTCGATGTGATCGACTTCGACGCAACGGGTACCACGAAGGCGGACAAGGCCCTCAATCACATCCAGGGTGACATCGACGGGAAGATGAATCCCAACGGCAAGAAGCAGGCGAACAACGTGGTATACGTCGCCGCAACCGCCGAACAGGCCGGTCAGGTGGTCAAGAGCTACAGCGGCGACTCACGGGTCCGCGTGATTCACCCCGACTCAGGGTTCGACTCAGGCAGAGTCTTCAACGGATCGACCGGAAAGGTGAACTCCACACGGGTCAGCCCGAGAATCCGCGGCCGAGTACTGGGCGTCGCGGGATCGTTGATGCCGTTCGCCCAGTCCAACAGCTATGTGCGCAGCTTCGGGTTCTGGGGCGGCATCCAGGAGATGGGCAAGGACTTCTTCGATCCGTTCGGATTCCACGAGGCCGTGGAAACACCGAACTACAACGGTTCCTGCGATCCGAGCGTGTGCGCCTGACCTGAGTTGACCGTACGGCTTCGGTCTCCAAGACCCACGTGGGTCTTGGAGACGAGACCGGCCACTCAGTACGGAGCCATCACCAGGTCGCCGATCACCTGTTGCCCGACCTGCCCGGCCAGCCACGGTGCGCGCTCGGCCTCGATCTGCTTCACATGGACGAAGACGGTGTGGTCGGTCGCGGGCTCCTCCAGTTCGAGGTCGCGGACGTTGACGCACAGCGTCACGAACGCACCCCTGGCACCGCCGGCACCCAAGCCGACTTCGGGGGCTTCGGGCCAGCCCATGAAGTCCCACCGCACGGTGGCCGGGCTGCCACCCAGCGCGTCGAGGAACGGCCCCACAGCCTCCGGCGGAGTGGCCCAGCTCCTCAGCCGGACGGGCAGGTGCGTCGACGGGTCGTCGCCCTTCGCCGACGAGCCGCTCCTGCCTCCTTCCGCCCACCACTCGGCGTCCGGGAACAACTTCAGCAGAGGTGTCAGGACGTGCGCCGAGGAGATGAGCACTTCGAAATCGACCTCCAGGTCCCGGAGATCGGCGATCCCGAGCAACCGCTCGACCACTCGCAAACCCTCTGCGAGATCAGCCGTCCTCAGGATGGGCTGCGCATATGAGTTGGACATGGCGGCCATTCTGCCACCGGCACTTCGTCGGCCGGTGGGCCCCTGTGGGTCGCCGGCGAGTACCCCCGTCCCGAGCCGCCGGAGGGGCAGTTCGCCCTGCCAACCAGCGGACCGGCGAGGCGACGGCCCTGGAGCAGAGCCACCTCGGCCGGACCGAGAAGCGGTGTGCGCGCCCGGGGCGGCCGAGCCGCTGTGGCGACGGGCCTGGTGCTCGGGTACTACGGGTACGCCGAGTTCGGGCGGGACGGGGCGGGCAGTCTCCGCCGCGTCGTGGGCCTGGGCGGCGTTCGCCGGTCTCTGGGGGATGGAGGGCCTGCTGTACGCCGTGGACCTCCACCACATAGACGTGGTTGGCCTCGTTGGTCGAGGAACTCTGCCGCTCCGGGTGGCGCCACGCGTCGCTGATCGTCACGATCACGCCGACAGGCCTGCGCCGGGCCCGTGACGTATCCCCTTAGGGTCAATACCGGTGATTTAGGTGTTTTTCTGGTGCTTGCTGGTTGGTTTGGTGGGTGGGACCAGTGTGATTGCTGCTGTGGGTGGTCGGGGTGGGTTGCGGTGGTGGGTGTGTTTGAGGTGCCAGTTGGACATCTTGCGTTTGATGACACGGGGGTTGGAGCGTTGCCTGCGGGGTGGCAGGAGTCGTTCCAGCAGCTCATGGATGGTGTGAGTCAGGGCTCGAGTGAGTCGTGAGAAGCCGTATCTCAACCGATCTTGGAACGTGCGGTTCGAACAGGGTTCCTGGTCGGGTGATCTTCCGGTCGTACGCACATGAAGGCAGGGCCTCCTGGTAGCTCGGGGGTGCGACCCCATTCCGAGCGGATCCCGGAGGCCCTGTTGTCGTTGTTGTACGCGCCCGCGCCCGTTGACTTCAACTCGCCCGCCGTTTCGTGCGATTGCCTCGCGCACGTGTACGGCAACGCGGCCGATCATCCCGATCGGGTGCGCCGGTATCCGTCGGACATGACGGACGCGGAGTGGACGGCCGTGCGGCCGTTGCTGCCGGTGCCGGCCTGGCTCCACGGCCGAGGCGGGCAGCCGGAAGGCTACTGCCACCGTCAGATGCTGGACCAATGCCACGAAGTTAAGGGTTCGGTGGTGGCGTCAAGGTGTCAGGGAGAGTGATCTTGTAGGTGTTCGGCGCGGTGCGGATGAGCCGGCCGTTGCGGGCCCAATAGCAGAGTTGCGCGGTGAGGCTGCTGAGGGGGCGCCCCGAAGTGGGGAGCCCGAGATGCCGCGCGATGTCCCGGGTGTGCATGGCCTGGTTGGAGTTCGCGGCCAAGATCTGACAGACCTGGCCCCAGCGGCCGGAGAGGGCCCGACTCGGGTCCTGCGTGCTGGGCAGGGCTGGTGGGTGCACGGTGATCTCGATGGCGGTGATCAGGGTGCTGTCGCGTGGACGTCCGTCGCGGTTCCAGATGTTGTAGCGGGAGGTTCCGCACTTGACGATGCGGGCGGACAGTCGCATCCGGCGCCCGGGAAGCAGCGCGTGCAGGACGCGGGCGCCGATGTGTCCCACCAGGTCGGGGCGGCTGCTCGGCCCTGAGACCGCGGTCGTTCCGACCAGGCTGACCACCGTGTCGCGGGCGGCTTCCAGAGCGACGGTGAAGCCGGCCCGGTCGGGATCGCAGCCGGGCATTGTCTCCACCGCGGTCACCATGACCGAGCGCAGGGCCTGGTAGAGGGTGAGCAGTCCCCACATCTCCTGGTTGAGACCCACCGGGTCCTTCGAACGCAGAACTCGGCCTGATGCGCATCGCCACCTGGGCACAGGACATGGGGTCCAGCGAGAAACCGGTCTGCTTCGCCCGCTACGCCTTCGCCCCGACCCCGGTCGACACCGATGACGTACGGATCGATGTGACCACCCCCGGCAACCTCTTCGATCCCGGTGCGCGGGCGACCTTCGGCGTCCTCGCCGCCCGCGACCGCGCCGTGCCCTGGAGCGTCCGCGACTACCGGGGCCGCACCGTGCGCAGCGGCACCGCCGTGGTCGACCCGGCCACCCGTGAAGGCGCCGTCGATGCCGGTGAACTCCCCGTCGGCTACTACACCTTGACGCTCCGGGGCACCGCCGGTGACGGAGTCCCGGTCGCCCGCACCGCCGGCTTCGCGGTCCAGCACCCAGGCCCCGACCCGCAGCGCACCACCGACTCCTTCTTCGGCATCAACCACCACCACCGCTCCGCCCCCGGCGACGCCTGGGACGACAGCACGAAGCTCGCGGCCCGGGCCGGAGCCGACGCGCTGCGGGTCGACTCCGTCTACTGGAGCAGCATCGAGCGCCCCAAGGGCGAGTACCAGTGGCCCGAGGCCAGCGAACGCGTCACCGCGGACTTCGGCGCACGCGGTCAGAACGGCTTGATGCTGCTGGGCTTCGGCAACTCCGACTACGGCAACATCCCGAGCACCGACGAGGCGTACCAGGCCTTCGGGAAGTACGCCGGACAGGTCGCGGAGAAGGCCGGCGGCCGGATCGAGTCGCTGGAGGTCTGGAACGAGTACTACGGCGGATTCTCCAACGGCGTGTGCTCGCAGAGCGCGAAGTGCTACGCCAAGATGCTGGCCGCCGCGTACTCCGGGGTCAAGGCGGCCGACCCGAACGTCACCGTGGTCGGCGCCTCGTCGTTCAAGGTGCCCCTTGACTGGTTCGAGGAACTGTTCAAGCTCGGTGGGCTCAAGCACATGGACGCGATCTCCATCCACCCCTACCGCGCCCCGGGCGACCCCGAGGGTGTCGAGCTCGACATCGCGGGCCTCAAGCGGCTGATGCGCCAGTACAGCCATGGCAGGGAACTCCCCATCTGGATCACCGAGCAGGGCTGGACCTCCGCCGACCGGGACGGCATCGGCGTCAGCGAGCAGACCCAGGCGCAGGCCACCGCGCGCGCCCTGCTGGAGGCCAAGGCCGCGGGGATCTCCCGCTACTACTGGTACGACCTGATCAACGACGGCAACGGGCCCAGCAACGGGGAACACAACTTCGGGCTGCTGCGCAAGACGGGCCCGGAGGCCAACGGGCTCAACCCGAAGCCCGCCTACCTCGCCTACTCCACCGTCGCCCGTGAACTGACCGAAGCGCAGTTCACCGGCCGGCTGCGCACGGGCGAGTGCGACCTGTACGCGTACACCTTCAGGTCCGCCTCCGGCTCGCCCGGCGGCGGCGCGGTGACCACGGCCCTGTGGAGCGGCGACCGCTCCGGCACGCCGGTCCGGGTGCGGACCGGGAAGCCGGTCACCGTGGTGGACATGCTCGGAGCGGAGCGAGTGCTGGAGCCGGTGGACGGCTGGGTGCATCTGACGGCCACCGGCGCACCGGTCTATCTGCGGGCCGCGGTGGACAAGGTCGAGGAGACACCGCTGCTCTCGCTGTCCGCGCCGAAGGACATCGCGGCGGGCGCCGAGGTACCGGTGACCGCCACACTCGACAACCGTGCCACGGGCCACGGTGACGGGGCGCCGACGCGCAGGCGCACCGCGGTCTTCGAGATCGAGGGCGAGCGGGTCACCGTCTCGGCGGCGCCCGGCCGGCGGGCGAGCGCCGTGCTGAAGGTCCCGGCCGGTGACATGCCCGGCAGCCGCGGCCTGGCGGCGGCGGTCACCCTCGACGGGAAGCGGGCCGGCGCGGTCGCGACCGGCACGCGGGTGACGGCCGAGCCGGTGACGGTCGACGTGTCCCCGGAGATGTCGGTGAAGGGTGCCACCCGCACCGACCGGCTGGCGGTGACCGTCACCAACCACTTGCCGGACGCATCGGTCGGGGTGACCGGGATCGGCTGGTCCTTCGGCGACCGCACCGGAACGATCGCAGGCGTCAGCAGCGGCAGCGGGGGTACGGTCCCGCCGCTGGCCACCCGCACCTTCCGTGCCACCGTCGACGGAGCCTGCGCCTACGCAGTCCGGCCCGTCGAGGTGACCGCGAGGCTCGCGGACGGACGCACCGCACACGACAGCGACTCCTTCGGCTTCAGCCCGATCGCCAGGGCCACGCCGCACCTGGTGGACGGCAGGCTCACCGGACTGGAGAACGTCCCGAAGGTGGACCTCTCCGAAGTCGGCTCGTACAACGGCATCGAACTCTCCGTCGCCGACGGCGACATGTGGGCGACCTGGGACGACAAGAACCTGTACGTGTCCGCAGTCGTCCGGGAAAAGAACCACCGAACGGCGCAGCGGATCGCCTGGCTGCCTGCCGGTGACAGCATCGGGATCGGGGTCCAGCCGGGCAAACCCGGTGAGGGGCTGGGAAGTTGGGGTGCTGACTGGTACATGCTCTACGCCGGTGACACCGTGACGGAGGGGCCGGGTGTCTTCGTAGAATCCCTGCCGAAGGACTACCCGGTGGGGTCCGTGGAGGGCGCCGATGTCCGGGTCGCCCGCGACGACGAGGCCGGTACGACGACCTATCTGGTCGCCGTACCGTGGAAACGGATTGCCCCGCTGTCGCCCGGGGACCCCTCGTTCTCGCTGACCCTGACAGTCAACAAGAACGACGGTGTGGAGCGGGAGAACAACTACCGCTCGCTCGGTCTGGACGGATGGCAGACCTGGGGCGACGGGCTCAACAACTGGAAGCTGGTGCGGTATCAGCAGGTACAGCTGACCCGCTGACCCGACCCCGGCCGGCGGGCGCCGCGACACGTTGCGCGCACCGGCCGTCGTTCCCGATACCCGTCACGTCCACCATCTCGGCAGCGAGAGGGCGAAACCACCATGACCCACACCTCCATCGGCACCGACGGCACGGCCGGCCTCCGACGCCGCAACCGGCCAGGTCCACGACGCCGCTCACGCTTCTCCCGTGTGCCGGCCCTCGCTCTCGCGCCGGCCCTCGCACTTTCCCTGCTCGTGGCCCTTCCCCCGTCCGCCCCCGCCGCGACGCACACCCTGTCGGTCACCTCCCCGAGCCTGATCTTCCAACAGGGCCAGGGAGCGGTGGAGTTCGGCTCCTCGGCAGCCTCGGTCTCCTGGACGATCACCGATGAACAGGGCACCCGGGTACGCGGTGGCACCAGCTGGCTCTCCGGCGGGAAGGCCACGATCCCCGTCGCCGGCCTCGCCCCCGGCTACTTCGGACTCTCCCTGCACGCGGGCTCCTCCACCGACCCGACCGACCTGCGCACCTCGTTCGCCGTCATCGAACCGGTGCCGGACGGCGTGGTCGGCCCCGCCTCGCCGTTCGGCGCCGCCGTGCACATCGGACGCGCCGGCTGGGGCCTGAACGTACTGGACGAGGTACGCAGGACAGGCATCGCCCACATCCGCGAGGACGCCTGGTGGGACCGGTTCGAGACCAAGAAGGGCAGCTACACCTTCCCGGCCGCCTTCTCCGCCGAAATGGCCCGCGCCCGCGCGCTGGGCATCACCCCGATGATCATCGCGAACGGCGCCAACCCCCTGTACGACAAGGGTCATACACCGAGCACCCCCGAAGGCATCGCAGCCTTCGGGAAATTCGCCGCGGCGGTGCTGAAGCAGTACGGCCAGAGCAACGTCGAGGTGCTCAACGAGTACAACGCTGGAACTTTCAACAACAGTGCCTGCGGAAAGAGCGCCGCCTGCTACCTGGACGTGCTCAAAGGGGTGTACCAGGCCGTGAAGGCCGCGGACCCGGGCGCCTCGGTCGTCGGCCCGGCCACCATCGGCATCGGCAACTGCGTGGCCGCCGACGGCACCAAGTGCTTCGCGCCGGACCTGATCGACCGCGGCGGACTGAAGTCGATGGACGCCTACAGTGTCCACCCCTACCACTACCCGGGCGGACCGGAGTGGCTGGGCGGCTCCGGCGACACCATCGCCGGCCTGCGGCAGCGGATCCGCGCCGCCAACGGCGGCAAGGACAAGCCGATCGTCCTCAGCGAGATGGGCTGGCCCACCGACACCGGTCACGGCACCACCGAACGCCAGCAGGCCGACAACCTGATCCGGCTCTACGCGATCGGCCTGGCCAACGGTGTGACCCGGGTCTACTGGTACGACCTGGTCGACGACGGCAGCGACCCCACCAACAAGGAACAGAACTTCGGCATGCTCCGGCAGCCCGTGACCGCCACCACCGCGAACCCGGTCTCGGTCACCGCCAACGCCCCCAAACCGGCCGCGGTCGCCCAGGCCGTGGTGGCCCGGATGCTCGGCGGCAAGACCTACGCGGGCACCGACGGCCTGTCCGCACCGGCCTACTCCCTCCGCTTCACCGGCAGCGGCACGACCCGCGTGGTATGGGCCACCACCGCCCGTGACCTCACGGTGTCCGCGACCGGTCCGGTCACCCTGGTCGACTCCTGGGGCCGACGCTCCGTCAGGCAGCCGACGGACGGCCGCTTCACCCTGGAGGCCGGCCCGTCCCCGGTGTTCGTCGAGGGCCCCGTCACCGGCGTCGGAGCGGCGACGCCACAGTGAGTCCGGCCGGGAAAACGGGTCGACAGGCGAGTGCCGGGCACGCTGTGATGGCCGGCACTGCCCGCCGCACGCAGCCGGCCGGAGGCAGGAGCCGTCCTTGACCACCGAGCGAACGGTGGACATCCACCCCGCGATCGACACCGCACTCGTCCGGCGTCTGGTCGACACGCAGTTCCCCCAGTGGGCGGGGCTGCCGCTGAAGCCGCTCGACCGGTCCGGCTCGGACCATGTGATCCACCGGCTCGGCGAGCGGCTCTCCGTCCGGCCGCCCCGGCACGCCGGGGCGATCGGGCAGGCCCGGAAGGAGTCCGTGTGGCTGCCCCGGCTCGCCCCGCGCCTGCCGCTGGCCGTCCCGGTGCCGATGGGGGTGGGGGAGCCGGACTTCGGCTACCCGTGGCCCTGGGCGGTGTCCCGCTGGCTGGACGGCGAGGTGGCGACCGTCGAGGGTCTGGCGGACTCGGCGGAAGCCGCCGTGCGCGCGACCCGCCGGTAACCGTTCCGGCCGGACCGAAGGGGTGCCACCGGCACGCTGGGCCGGTCGACAAAGCAGGCGTACGCTGGCAAAAACGCCTGCACACCGCGAGTGAGCGATGGAGGCTGCCATGACGGACCCGCACGGCTTCCTCAAATTCCCCCGCCGGCCCGTCCCGGCACGGCCGGTCCAGGAACGGCTGCGCGACTGGAACGAGGTCTACGCGGGACAGGTGCGGCTCCCGCTCGTGTCCGAGCAGGCCGGGCGCTGCATGGACTGCGGGATCCCGTTCTGCCACAGCGGCTGCCCGCTGGGAAACCTCATCCCCGAGTGGAACACGTACGCCAGACGGGCCGACTGGCGGGCCGCGGCCGAGCGGTTGCACGCGACGAACAACTTCCCGGAGTTCACCGGCCGGCTGTGCCCGGCACCGTGCGAGGACGCCTGTGTGCTGACCATCAACGCGGACCCGGTGACCATAAAGAATGTCGAGCAGGCCATCGCCGACCAGATCTGGGAACGCGGGTACGCCTCACCGCGGCCGCCCGAGCGGCTCAGCGGGAAGACCGTCGCCATCGTCGGCTCCGGTCCCGCGGGCCTGGCCGCGGCACAGCAACTCACGAGAATCGGCCATACCGTCGCCGTCTACGAGCGCGCCGACCGCATCGGCGGACTGCTCCGCTACGGCATCCCCGAGTTCAAGATGGAGAAGCGCCATCTGGACCGCCGCATCGAGCAGATGCGGGCGGAGGGCACCAAATTCCGCACCGGGGTGGACATCGGCCACGACCTCGACGCCGCCGAGCTCACCGAGCGGCACGATGCGGTCGTGATCGCGGTCGGCGCGCGAGGGCAACGGGAACTGCCCGTCCCCGGCCGTGAGCTGTGCGGCATCCATCAGGCCATGGACTATCTGACCCTGGCCAACCGCGTCACCGAGGGCGACTGCGAAGCGCCCGCCGTCACCGCCGAGAGCAAGCATGTGGTGATCGTCGGGGGAGGGGACACCGGCTCGGACTGCATGGGGACCGCGCTGCGCCAAGGGGCTGCCTCCGTGGTGCAGTTGGACATCAACCCGGAGCCCGGCGACACCCGGCGGGACAGCGAGCCCTGGCCCGTCCATCCGAAGGTCTACCGGATATCCCATGCCCACGAGGAGGCCCGGGGGCAGGAAGGCGCGGATCCGCGGGTCTTCGCCTCGGCCACCCTCCGCTTCGAGGGCGACCGGTCCGGGCAGGTGCGGGCGCTGCACCTCGCGGAAGTGGAACCCGAAGGCAGAAGCCCCCGCCCGGAGACCGAGCGGAGCATCCCGGCGGACCTGGTACTGATCGCCCTCGGCTTCTACGGCCCCGAACACGGCACGGGGCTGATGAGGCAGCTCGGACTCACACTGGACGACCGGGGAAACTTCGCCCGGAACGCCGGTTTCGGGGCAAAGACGACGGAGCCGTCCGGGCGGGCGGCCCGCACCCGGACGGATGGGATCTTCATCGCCGGAGACGCGGGGCGCGGCCAGTCCCTGGTGGTGTGGGCCATAGCGGAGGGGCGGTCCGCCGCCGCCGCGACGGACCGCTTCCTGAGCGGTTCCACGGTGCTCCCGGCCCCGATCGCACCCCAGGACCGGCCCCTGGTGGCCTGAGCACCCGGGGGCGGACTCGGGGCGTTCCTTGTCGTTCCCTGCTGTTCGGGGAGCGGCGCCCGGAAGAATCGAAAAGACTTGTCGGTATTACTAGTAATTCATATTCACGGTTGACCGGGTGGTCCGGGTGTCAGTCGCTATTCTTGTCATGGCCGCCGCCGGGCATCGCGACGCGGCTTGAATTCGACGGTTGAGGTCGCCGAGTAGGGAAAAATCAGTAGAGCGGGCCCCCGGTGACGGCATCTGGGGTCCGCGGGGCCCACGAGACGGCTCGCACCACACTTCATCCCACATCCCCCGCACGTGACAGGTGGCGTCCGGCGCCCCGGTCCTGTGCGTCCGCAGCTATTCATCAGTTTCTCTTTCACGGTCCGTGCGCTTTGCCGTGCACGTTTCCGTGCTGGTTCCTTTCGTGAAGGTGCTTGAGTGGAAAGTTGTGAGCCGTTGCCCGGCAGTGATCCGGAGGTGAATTCCGGTCGGGTCCGGAGGGAGGTGGCGCCGATGCCCTCCGCGCGCGCTGTCGTGCGCGTATCGGCGTACCCGTTCCTGCTGGCGGGTACGGTTTCGGTGGCCGCGGCGGCGTTGTGTCTCGACTGGGACCCCGACCGTGTGAGCCCGCTCTTCCTGCTCGGCGTCATTTCCTATCTCACGGCGCTCGAACGCCTGATTCCGCACCGGCGGTCCTGGCACCCGAACGCCGGTGAATGGCGTTGGTACGGCATCTATTCTCTGCTGACGATGGTGGCCAGTGCCTTTGCGCAATATCTGGTCTCCGCGGTCGTCTCCATGCTGTCGCCGAGCGAACCGGCGCTCAATCTCTGGGCGGAAATACCCGCAGCTCTGTTGACCGGTTCACTGGCCAGTTATCTGGTGCACAGGCTCGGTCACACCAACGCGATACTGTGGCGCGTGCACGGTGTGCACCATGTGCCGGAAAAGGTCAACGTCGCCAATAACGGCGTCAACCACGTACTCGATATCGTGCTCGCGCAGGGAACCGTTCAGCTGGCTCTGGCCCTGGTCGGTTTCTCCCGTGGCTCGGTGCTCGTCGTGGGCCTTTTCGTGGCTGCCCAGGGCTATTTCGTCCACGCCAACATCGACGTGCGCATCGGCCGGCTCAACCATGTGCTCGCCAGCCCCGAGCAGCACCGTCTGCACCACAGCACCGAACTGTCCGAGGCGGGTCACTACGGCTCGGACCTGTCGATCTGGGACCACTTCTTCGGCAGTTACACCTGGCGGCCCGGCCGTGAACCGGTCGCGGTCGGCCTGGGCGACCCCGCGTCCTTCCCTCGTACCGGGGAGATCGTTTCCAGCCTTCTCCACCCCTTGCGCCGTGCGAAGGGGCCCGGGACCGGTTCTGCCTGAACTGCCCTTCCATATGCCGTGCCGCGGCGCCACGACTCTAGGAGTACAGCCTTGCCCGACGTGAACAGTGCCTCTGTGAGCGACAAAGTAGCGATCATCGGCATCGGGTGCCGACTGCCCGGCGGTGCGTCGGACCATCGCGCGTACTGGCAGAATCTCATGGAGGGCAAGGACTGCATCACACCGACACCGGCCGATCGCTACGACGTCGGCAGCCTCGGCAGCAGACACAAGGAGAAACCCGGACGCCTGATCGGCGGACGCGGGGGATACATCGACGGCTTCGACGAGTTCGACCCCGCCTTCTTCGGCATCAGCCCGCGCGAGGCCGACCACATGGACCCTCAGCAGCGCAAACTGCTGGAGGTCGCCTGGGAGGCGCTGGAGGACGGTGGCCAGCGGCCCGCGGGGCTCGCCGGCAGCAACACCGCCGTGTTCGTCGGTGCGTTCACGCTGGACTACAAGATCCTGCAATTCTCCGACCTGGGCTTCTCGTCACTCGCCGCCCACACCGCCACCGGCACCATGATGACGATGGTCTCGAACCGTCTCTCGTACTGCTTCGACTTCCGCGGACCGAGCCTGTCGATCGACACCGCGTGCAGTTCCTCCCTGGTGGCGGTGCATCTCGCCTGTCAGAGTCTCAACAACCGGGAGACCGACCTCGCGCTGGCCGGTGGTGTCCTGCTCCACATGGCGCCGCAGTACACCATCGCCGAGACGAAGGGCGGATTCCTTTCGCCCGACGGCCGTTCACGCGCCTTCGACGCCACCGCCAATGGCTACGTCCGCGCCGAGGGCGTCGGCCTGGTCGCGCTGAAACGGCTGGACGACGCCCTGCGCGACGGCGACCCCATCCACGCGGTGATCCTCGGCGCGGGGGTCAACCAGGACGGCCGGACCAACGGCATCACCGTGCCCAACGCGGACGCCCAGGTCTCCCTCATCCGGCGTGTCTGCGGCGAAGCCGGCATCACGCCCGGCGACCTTCAGTACGTGGAGGCGCACGGCACTTCCACGCCCGTCGGCGACCCGATCGAGGCGAACGCACTCAGCCGGGCGCTGGCCGAAGGCCGCCGGCCGGACGCGCCCTGCTACGTGGGCTCCGTCAAGACGAACATCGGGCACACCGAATCGGCGGCCGGCATCGCCGGCCTGATCAAGGCCGTGCTCTGCCTCAAGCACCGCCTCATCCCGCCCCACATCAACCTGGAGCAGCTCAACACCGCCATCGACCAGAGCTCCTCCCCGTACCGCATCCCGACCGAGCCGACGGCATGGCCCCAGCACGAAGGACCCGCACGGGCCGGGGTGAACTCGTTCGGATTCGGCGGCACCAACGCGCACGTCGTGCTGGAACAGGCACCGGAGAGGGGCGCACCCCCGGCCGCGCCCGGTGAACGGGCCTGGAATCTCCTCCCGTTGACCGCCCGTGCCCCGGAAGCCCTGCCGGAGGTGGCGGCCGGCATCCGCCGCGAGCTGGCAGGCGTGGACGGGCCCGGGGTGTCTCTTCCCGACCTGGGCCACACACTGGCCCACCGCCGTCAGCACCTGGAGTCGCGGCTCTCCATCGTGTACTCCTCACGGGCCGGACTGGACGAGGCACTCGCCGCCTTCCTGCACGGCGAGCCGCACCCCGGGGTCGTTCACGGCAGGCAGCTCGAAGCCGAACAGCGCGGCCTGGTCTGGGTCTTCACCGGCATGGGGCCGCAGTGGTGGGGGATGGGCCGCCAGCTGCTGGAGGGCGACGAGGTGTTCCGGGACGCGGTCACCCGCTGCGACCGGGCCATCCGCTCGATCGCGGGCTGGTCCCTCATCGAGGAGATGAAGGCCGACGAAGCCGGATCGCGCATGGGCGAGACATGGCTCGCACAACCGGCCAACTTCGCCGTCCAGGTGGGACTCGCGGCCATGTGGCGCCAGTACGGCGTGCGGCCCGACGCCGTGGTCGGTCACAGCACGGGGGAGGTCGCCGCCTTCTACGAGGCCGGGGTCTACACCCTGGAGGACGCGGTGAAGGTGGTGGTGCACCGCAGCCGGCTCCAGCAGAAACTCACCGGCACCGGCACCATGCTCGCCGTGAGCCTGCCCGAGGAGGAGGCGCAGTACCGGGTGGCGGCGTTCGGGGACCGGGTGTCCGTGGCCGCGGTCAACAGTCCCTCGGCGGTCACCCTGGCCGGCGACCGCGACGCGCTGGCCGAACTCGCGGACGGGCTGCGTGCCGAGCAGGTCTTCAACAAGTTCCTCACGGTGCAGGTCCCGTACCACAGCGCAGGCATGGAGTCGATCAAGGACGAACTGCTGACCTCGCTGGACGGACTCGACCCCCGCGCGGCCAAGGTTCCGGTGTACCTGACCGGGCAGGAAGGAACGGCCCACGGCAGCGAACTGGACGCGGCCTACTGGTGGAAGAACGTCCGCCACCGGGTTCGCTTCCGCTCCGCCGTCGACCGGCTCGCCGACGACGGGTACGGACTCTTCCTGGAGATCGGCCCGCATCCGGTGCTCGGCCACTCCATCCGCGAGTGCCTCGAAAGCCGGGGGACGGCCGCACGGACCCTTCCGTCGATCCGCCGCCAGGAGAACGAACCGGAGCGCTTCGCAGCCTCGCTGGCGGAGCTGCACAACCTCGGCGTATCCATCGACTGGGACACCCTGCACCCGGCGGGCAGACCTGTGGTCCTGCCCCGCTACCCCTGGCGACGCGACCGCTACTGGACGGAGCCGGCGCCCGTCGCCCAGGTCCGTCTCGGCCGCGCCGACCATCCTCTGCTGGGCCGCCGCACCGAGGACACCGAGCCGACCTGGCACGCCACGCTGGACACCGAGCGGCTTCCCTACCTCGAAGACCACCGCATCCAGTCCACGGTGGTCTTCCCAGCGGCGGGCTACCTGGAGATGGCCACGCAGGCGGTCCGCGCCCTGACCGGCGGCACCCATGTCGTACTCACGGACATCGAGTTCCGCAAGGCACTGTTCCTGCCCGAGGGCGAGGACCGGGCCGTGCGTCTGACCCTCTCCTCGCAGAACGCCGCGTTCACGATCGCGTCGGCGAGTCAGGACGAGAGCGGCCGGTCGGTGCATGCGAGCGGCGTCGTGCGCTCGGGGCAGCCGCGCCCGGCCGGACCCCCCGCCGACACCGAAGCACTCCGGGCGCGCACCCGGCGCCGGCTGGGCGGCGAGGACTGCTATGCGGCACTCGCCGACCTGGGCTACCACTACGGGCCGGCGTTCCGGGCCATCGAAGAGGTGTGGATCGGTTCCGGAGAGGTCCTCGCCCGGCTCCGTCCGCCCACTGTGATCGGTGACGACGCGGCCGGACACCACATCCACCCCGTGCTGCTCGATGCCTGCTTCCAGTCGCTGCTGACGACGCAGCTGCCCGACACCGGAGCCGAAGGTGCGGGCGAACCGGACCGGCAGACGACCGGGATCCGCCTTCCCCTGTCGATCGACGAACTGCGCCTCGCCCCGGTGGGGGACCGGCCGATCTGGGTGCACGCGACGGTGACCCGCGGCGACGCGGACGAGCTCGTCGGGGACATGGCCCTCTACGCGGAGAGCGGCGAGCCCCTCGGCGGCATCCACGGCTTCCGCGCAGCCGACGTGGAGAAGGCGTCCACCGCGGTCGGTCTCGGCACGATCGATTCCTGGCTCGCCGAGACCGTCTGGGTCGACAGCTCCTTCGAGTCCGCCGAGGAAGCGGCAGGGGACGGAGCCGGCCCCGGCGACGGCTCCGTGTCCACCGGCGGCGACTGGCTGGTGTTCGCCGACCGCCAGGGCGTCGGCGACGCCCTGAGCGACCTGCTCGCCGCGCGCGGCGAGCGCTGCCACCTCGTACGCCCGGGTGACACGTACCGAAGAAGTGGTGAAGGCAGCGAGTTCACGGTCGTCCCTGGGTCCGTCACGGATCTGGAGCGGATCTTCGCCGACCTGGGCGAAGAGAGCGAAGGCGAAGACGGCGGCGGGGGAGCCGTCGGCCACGTCGTGCATCTGTGGAACCTCGACCTGCCCCACCTCGCCGAGGCCTCACCGCAGGACCTCGTACGGCACAGCGGCACAGGGGCGTACTCGCTGATCGCGCTCGCCCGGACGCTGCTGCGCCGCGAGACGGCCGGCCGGCTGCACATCGTGACCCGCGGCGCCCAGAGCGTCGAGCCCGGCGAGACCGTCGAGCCGCTGGGCGCGCCCGCGTGGGGAGTCGGGCGGGTGCTCCGGCACCAGGAGCTGCTCTCCCACCCCGGCAAACTGATCGACCTGGACCCCGGCGCGCAGTGCGACGACGCACGTCAGGTCGAGGCCCGGGCGCTTCTGCGTGAGCTCCTGACCGACGACGAGGAGGAGATCGCGCTGCGCGGCGCGGGCCGCCTCACCAGCCGGATCCGGCAGGCCGAACAGCTGACGCACCCCCTTCCGCTGCGACTGCGCACCGACGGGAACTACCTGGTCACCGGCGCTTTCGGAGCGCTCGGCCGCCTGCTCTGCCGGACCCTTGTCCGACGTGGGGCGCGCAGTCTGATCCTGGTCGGACGCACCGTCCTGCCGGAGCGCTCCACCTGGCGGGCCCTGGACCCCGGCACCGTCGAAGGCCGTGCCACCGCCTTCGTCAAGGAGCTGGAGGCGCTCGGGGCGCGGGTCGTCCTGGCACCGCTCGACATCACCGACGAAGCCGCGTTCACGTCCTGGCTGGATGCCCACCGGCGCACCGACCCGCTCCCGGTCCGCGGCGTGTTCCATCTCGCCGGCCAGGTCCGCGACACGCTCGTCGAGGACATGGACCGCCGGACGTTCGCCGAGGCCCACGACCCCAAGGCCGTCGGTGCCTACCTGCTGCACCGCCACCTTCGGGACGAACCGCTGGACCACTTCGTGCTGTTCGCCTCGATCGCCTCTCTGCTGACCACGGCGGGCCAGACCAACTACGCCGCGGGCAACGCCTTCCTGGACGCGCTGGCCCACCACCGCCGGGCACTCGGGCAGCCGGGGCTGAGCGTGGACTGGGGCCCGTGGGCCACCGGCATGATCGAAGAGCTGGGGCTCGTCGACCACTACCTCCACAACCGCGGGATGAGCTCGCTCGCCCCCGACGTCGGCATGGCCGTGCTGGAACGCGTCATCGGCCAGGACCGCGCCCAGCTGCTCGTCGCCACGGTCGTCGACTGGCCGGTGTTCCTCGCCTGGTACGCCTCACCGCCCTCACTGGTCGCCGATCTGGCGGAGGCAGCCCCAGCCGGTACGGTCACCGGGCCGGGCGAGGGCGTCCTCGACACCTTCCGCGACGCGGACCCGGCGGAACGCCTGTCCCTGGTGACCGGGCGTTTCATCGCGCTGACCGCTGCGGTGCTGCGGACGGGCCCCGACCGGATCGACCCGGAGGCGGGGCTCAACGCGCTGGGGCTCGACTCGCTCCTGGCGATGGAGCTGCGCGCCCGGATCAGCTCCGAGCTCGGCGTCGCCCCGCCCGTGGTGGCCCTGCTCAGCGGAACTCCCGTCGTCGAGCTGATCACCCAACTCCACGACGCTCTGGCCGAGCTGGTCGCCCACCAGGCCGGAGGAGCCGACACGGCCGCGGTGGAGGTGTTCGAGGACGAACTCCGCCACCCGCTGACGCAGAACCAGAAGGCCCTGTGGTTCCTCAGGCAGCTCAACCCCGAGGGCTACGCGTACAACATCGGCGGCGCGGTCGAGGTCCGGGTCGAACTCGACCCCGACCTCATGTTCGAGGCCGTCCGCTGCATGGTGGCGCGCCACCCCGCGCTGCGGACCAACTTCCTCACGGTGGACGGCGTCCCCATGCAGCAGGTGTCGCCGGAGGCGAGCGCGGACGTCGCGCTGTTCGACGTGCAGGACCAGGAGTGGGAGGACATCCACAGCACGATCGTCGCGGAGTATCGCAGGCCGTACGACCTGGAGCGCGATCCGCTCTTCCGCTTCCGTCTCTTCAAGCGCGCCGACGACCGCTGGGTGATCATGAAGGCGGTGCACCACATCGTCTCCGACGCGATCTCCACGTTCACCTTCATCGAGGAGCTCCTCGCGGTGTACGAGGGGTTGCGCCAGGGGCACGCCCCCTCGCTGCCGCCCGTCACCGCCCGCTACCTGGACTTCCTCAACGCGCAGAACCGCTTCCTGGCCGGACCCGCCGCGCCGCGCATGCTCGACTACTGGCGCTCGCACCTGCCGGCCGAGGTCCCGACCCTGGAACTGCCGGTCGACAAGCCCCGTCCCGCCGTGCAGACGCACAACGGAGCGTCGGAGTTCTTCGTACTGGACACCGAGCTCACCGCCCGGGTGCACACCCTGGCCCGCGAGCACGACGTGACCCCGTTCATGGTGCTGCTCAGCGCCTACTACCTGCTGCTGCAGCGCTACTCCGGCCAGGACCAGGTCATCGTGGGCAGCCCTGTGACCGGCCGGACCGAGCAGGAATTCGCCTCCGTCTACGGCTACTTCGTCAACCCGCTCCCGCTCCACGCGGACCTGTCCGGCGATCCCCCGGTCGCCCGGCTGCTGCAGCAGGTCCGTACGACCGTGCTGGGCGGCCTGGACAATCAGGAGTACCCGTTCGTCCTGCTGGTCGACGAGCTGGGGCTGCAGCACGACCCCAGCCGCTCCGCGGTGTTCCAGGCCATGTTCATCCTGCTCACCCACAAGGTCGCCACCGAGAAGTACGGCTACCGGCTCCAGTACATCGAACTCCCCGAGGAGGAAGGCCAGTTCGATGTGACGCTGTCCGTCTACGAGGACGAGGCGGAGCGCCGCTTCCACTGCGTCCTGAAGTACAACACCGACCTGTTCCTGCCGGAGACCATGCGGCGGATGGCATCGCACTACACCGCACTGCTCGACAGCATGACCCGGGCTCCGGCCGACCTGCCCACCTCCCGGCTGGAGATGCTGGACGCCCGGGAGCGCGAGCTGCTGGTCGGCGAATGGAGCAGCGCCGGGCGCACCGCGCTGCCCCCGGGGACGGGAGCCGGTGAGGCGGACGCCTTCCGGCCGGTGCACCGGCTGATCAGTGAGGCCGCCGCCCACTGCCCGGACGCGGTGGCCGTCACGGCCCCGACGCCCCACGGGGCGGCCCACCGGATGACGTACGGGGAACTGGACCGCAGGTCCGGGGAGCTGGCCCGGCGGCTGCGGGGCGTCGGGGCCGGCGCCGGCTCGGTGGTGGCGCTCTGCCTGGACAAGTCGCCCGAGCTCGTCGTCGCGCTGCTCGCGGTCCTCAAGGCCGGCGGCGCCTACCTCCCGGTCCCGGCCGACCACCCGGCCGACCGCGTTGCCCACACCGTACGGGCCGCGGGTGCCACCCTCGTCGTCACCGAGGACGACGCCTGCCGCGACCGGTTGGCGGGACTCCCGGTTCCGACGCTGACCCTGCGCGAGCTGCACGAGGCCGCGCCCGCGGCGGACGACTGGAGCGCGACCGATTCCGGCGCCGAGGACCCGGCCGGCCCCGACACGCCCGCGTACGTGATCCACACCTCAGGCTCGACCGGCCTCCCCAAGGCCGTGCGGGTCAGCCACCGCAACCTCGCCTCGGCGTACGGAGCCTGGCTCCAGGAGTACCGGCTGGACCGCGACGTGCGGGTGCACCTCCAGATGGCCGCCCCGTCGTTCGACGTCTTCACCGGAGACGTGGTGCGCGCACTGTGCTCGGGCGGCAGCCTGGTGCTGGTCGACCGCGATCTGCTCTTCGACACCGAGCGCCTCTACACCACGATGCGCAAGGAGCGCGTCGACTGCGCGGAGTTCGTGCCGGCCGTCGTGCGCGGCCTCATGGACCACTGCGAACGCCGGGACCTGCGGCTGGACTTCATGCGACTGCTGGTCGTCGGATCCGATGTGTGGAAGGCCGGGGAGTACCGCAGGCTGCACGAGCTGTGCGGGCCGGGGACCCGTCTGATCAACTCCTACGGGGTCACCGAGGCAACCATCGACAGCGCCTGCTTCGAAGGACCCGTCGACGACCTGGAACCCGGACGGACGGTGCCGATCGGACGGCCCCTGAGCAACAGCACACTCCATGTGCTCGACCGGCACGGTGAACCGGTGCCGCCCGGGGTGCCCGGCGAGCTGTGGATCGGCGGCGACGGCGTCGCCCTCGGCTACGCCGGCGACCCCGAGCTGACGGAGCAGCGCTTCGTCACCCGGACCCTGAGCCGGGAGCCGGGCGCGAGCCCCGTACGCCTCTACCGCAGCGGGGACGCGGCGTGCTGGGACGCGGACGGGCAGGTCCATCTGCTCGGCCGGGTCGACGGCCAGATCAAGCTCCGGGGTCACCGGATCGAGCTCGGCGAGATCGAGGCACACCTCGCCCAGTGGCCCGGCCTGGTCCGCGCGGTCGTCACGGTGCGCCCCGACGCCCGGGGTGAGGACGTCCTCTGCGCCTACTGCGTACCGGACGAAGGAGCGGCACCGGACCGGCGCGCGCTGCGCCGGCACCTTGCCGACCGGCTGCCCGCGTACATGGTTCCGGCACACTTCGTCACCCTGCCGGAACTGCCGCTGACCGCCAACGGCAAGGTCGACCACGCCGCCCTGCCGGCGCCCCGGTTCGACGCGGACGACGAGCCCGAGGAGAAGCCGCGCACACCCTTCGAAGTGAGCATGGCCCGGCACTGGAAGGAACTGCTGGGACTGGAGCGGGTCGGCCTGACACATGAGTTCTTCGAAGTCGGCGGCAGCTCCATCAAACTGATCGAGCTGATCCACCGGCTGCGCAAGGAGTACGGCGTCGGCATCCCCGTCAGCCTGCTGTACCGGGTGACGACCCTGCACGGGATGGCAGCGTCGCTGGAGCACATCGCCACCGGCTCGGACTTCGACGACGTGCCCTGCCTCAGCTTCAACAGCGATCAGGAGCGGACCGTGTTCTGCTTCCCGCCGGCGGGCGGCCACGGACTCGTCTACCGGGAGTTCGCCGCCAGACTGCCCGATTACCGGCTGATCGCCTTCAACTACGTCCCCGGCGCGGACAAGGTGGCCCAGTACGCCGACCTCGTCGAGACCCACCGGCCCGAGGGGAGATGCCTGCTGCTCGGCTACTCGCTCGGCGGCAACCTCGCCTTCGAGGTGGCCAAGGAACTCGAGGGCCGGGGACGCGAGGTCGCCCATGTGATCGTGCTGGACTCGCACCGCATCCTCGAACCGTACGTACCCGGTCCCGAACACATCGAGTTCTTCGAGGCGGAACTGGCCGAACACCTGCGCAAGCACACCGGATCGGACGCCGTCGCCCGTGAAACGCTGGACCACGCGGCGGAGTACCTGGCCTTCTGCGGACGCACACCGAACCTCGGAACGGTGTCCGCGACCGTCAGTGTGGTCACCGACCAGGAGAAGACGGCCCTCTACGCCGCCGACGCACGCGGCACCTGGCACGGTAGCTCGATCACGGCCACCTCCGTGCTGCGCGGCTCCGGGATCCACGCCGACATGCTCGACCCCAAGCACGCGGCCCGCAACGCAGAGCTGGTACGCGGCATCCTCCAGGAGGGCGGCGCCGATGCCCGATGAGGCGGAGGACGAGTGGAGCACCCGTGACCGGGCGGGGGACGGCGCCCCCCGGGTCATCGTCATCGGCGCCGGCGTCGCGGGAATGTCCACCGGGTGCTACGCGCAGATGAACGGGATGCGCTCCCGCATCTTCGAGAAGCACGTACTGCCCGGCGGCTGCTGCACGGCCTGGTCGCGCGACGGCTACGTCTTCGACTACTGCATCGAGTGGCTGATCGGCACGGCCGCCGGCAACGAAGCCAACCAGGTCTGGCGCGAACTGGGGGCGCTCGACGGCAAGACCATCACCAACTTCGAGATGTTCAACCAGGTCGTCGACGAGACCGGCCGCTCCGTGACCTTCTACAACGACCCCGACCGGCTGGAACGCCATCTGCTCGAACTCTCGCCCGCCGACGCCCGGCTGATCCGCTCGTTCTGCCGGGATCTGCGCAGGTTCATCGACATCGAGCTGTACCCGTTCCTGACCGCCCCCGCCCTGCGGACCGTACGCGAGAGAGCGGCGTTGCTGCGCACCGTCCTGCCCGCGTTCCGGCTGTTCTGGCGCACGGCCTCGACGCCGATGCACGCATTCGCCGACCGGTTCCAGGACCCGCTGCTCCGCCGGGCGTTCCGCAACATCTTCTTCCAGGACCCGGAAGGCTTCCCGCTCCTGCCGTACCTGTTCAACATGGCCGGCGCCCACCACAACAATGCCGGTTTCCCGCAAGGAGGTTCGCTGGGCCTGTCCCGGTCGATCGAGGAGCGCTACACATCGCTGGGCGGCCGGATCAGCTACCGGGCGCGCGTCGAGCGGATCCTGGTCGAGGAAGGGCGCGCCGTCGGGATCGAACTGCGCAACGGCAGGCGGTACTACGCCGACCATGTCGTCTCGGCCTGCGACGGCCACACCACGATCCACGGCCTTCTGGAGGGCCGGTTCACCGGACCCCGGATCGACAAGCTGTACGACGAACTGCTGCACCGCCCCGGAACCCTGTTCCCCGCGGTGGTCTCCGCCTTCGTCGGGATCCGGGGCGAGCTGGGCCCCGGCCGGCCCCACAGCACCACATATCTGCTCGCCCCGGAGGACGCCGCGCGACTGCCCGGCGCGCTCCAGAGCAGTGTGGTGGTGCAGCTGCGCTCCGACTACTCGGACGGATTCGCCCCGCCCGGCAGATCGGTCGTCCACTGCACCTACTTCAGCGACTTCGGGTACTGGAAGGAGCTGCGCGCCGCCGACCGCAAGGAGTACCGCGAGAAGAAGCGCCAAGTGGCCGACTTCGTCAGGGGATTCCTGGAGCGCCAACTGCCGGGGGTGGGTGAGCGCATCGAGCTGGTCGATGTCGCGTCCCCGGCGACCACCCGGCGCTACACCGGCAACCACGACGGTTCCATCCTGGCCTGGAAGGCGTTCTCCGAGGCCGACGACATCGCGGCCAAGCTGGTCGGCAAGGACCGTATGCGCCTGCCCGGCCTGCGCGGATTCTCCATGGCCGGGCAGTGGGTCGGCATGGGCGGACTGATCCGTGCCGCGTCCACCGGGCGGTTCGTCGTCCAGTACCTCTGCGACGAGCTGGGGCGCGGGTTCACGGCGTCCGAGAGCCGGGGCACCGAGCCCTGGCACCCCGGGAAGCTGGGCCGGCTGCCCCAGCTCGACAAGTGGTCCATGCGTGGTGACACCCGCACATGAACACCGAGGAGAACAGGGACATGCCGCGTACCGAACGAGAGTCGATGATCATCATCGGCGCAGGGCTGGGCGGTCTCTCCACCGGCTGCTACGCCCGGATGAACGGCTACCGGACCCAAGTCCTGGAGATGCACGAACTGCCCGGCGGCTGCTGCACCGCCTGGGACCGCGGTGACTTCAGGCTGGACCCCTGCGTCAGCTGGCTGCTGGGCAGCGGCCCCGGCAATGAGATGCACCAGATCTGGCTGGAGCTCGGCGCGCTGCAGGGCAAGGAGGTCAGGCACTTCGATGTGTTCAACGTCGTACGCGGCACATGCGGCCGGGCGGTCTACTTCTACTCCGACCCCGACCGGCTCCAGGCCCACCTCACGGAGCTCTCGCCCGCCGACTCCGCCCTGATCAGGGACTTCTGCAGACAACTGCGCGCCTTCCGCAAATGTCTCGCCGTCTATCCCTTCCTCAGACCGGTCGGCCTGATGCCGCCGATGGAGCGCTGGCGGATGCTGGCCTCCTTCATCCCGTACTTCAACGTCGTGCGCAAATCCATCGGCGTACTCATGACCGACTTCTCGGCCAGGTTCAAGGACCCTCTGCTGCGCGAGGCGTTCAACTTCATCCTCTACGAGAAGCACCCGGCCTTCCCCGTACTGCCGTTCCACTTCCAGCTCGCCTCGCACGCCAATCTCTCCGCAGGCGTCCCCGAAGGCGGATCGCTCGGACTGGCCGAGTCGATCGAGCGGCGCTACCGCGGGCTCGGCGGCGAAGTGACCTACAACGCCAAGGTCGAGGAAGTACTGGTCGAGGACGACCGCGCGGTCGGGGTACGGCTCAGCGACGGGCGTGAACTGCGTGCCGACATCATCGTCTCGGCCTGCGACGGACGCACCACGATGATGGACCTGCTGAAGGGCCGCTACCTCAACGAGGCGTACCACCGCCTCTACACCCGGACCATCGAACAGCCCGGCATGGTGTTCCCGGGATACTTCACACTCTTCCTCGGCCTGCGCCGGGAATTCCCCGACGCCGACCCCTGCACCACCTATCTGCTCGACGAGACGGAAGCGGCCGGCCTGACCGGCATCCGGCACCCCAGCATCAACGTCCAGTTCCGCAACAGGCATTATCCGGAGCTCTCCCCGCCCGGGACGAGCGTCGCGTACGTCACCTACTTCTGCGACATCGCCCCCTGGCGCGCCCTGGACGAGGGCCCGGAACAGGCGACCCGGACCCGAGGCGGGAAGGAGCTCCACACGCTTCCGGTCCGCCACGGCCGCGGCTACTACGCGGCCAAGCGCCGGGCCCGCGAGACACTCGTGGCGTTTCTGGAGCGACAGCACCCCGGCATCTCGGACGCCATCGCCGTACGCGATGTGTCCAGCCCGCTCACCCAGGTGCGGTACACGGGCAACTACGACGGCACGGTGCTCGGCTGGCAGCCGTTCGTGGAAAGCGGGGAAACGCTGGAGAAGCTCGTCAAGAAACACGGCCCCGGCCTGCCGGGACTGCGGAATTTCTACCAGTCCGGAGTCTGGGCCACCACGGGCGGTCTGATCCGCGCGGCGGCGGCCGGCCGCCACGTCATGCAGTTCATCTGCCGCGACGACGGCCGCGAGTTCACCGCGTCCGTCGACCGGAGCGGTCCGCCACCGACCCACCGGGTCATCGAGGTGGGGCCGCGGCCGGTGCCACGGCCCGTCGCAGAGGGCCGCCCGGCCCTCGTCGAGAGAGAGGGAACGGGATGAGGGCCAGGAAATGGGTGGTGCGCGAGCACATCGAGGGCGTCCCCGACATCGAAAGGGTCTACGGACAGGTCGAGGAGGAGATCGACACCGAACTGGCCCCGGACGAGATGCTCCTGAGGACGCGCTACGTATCGGTGGACCCCTACCTCCAGGGCATCGCGCTGGACACCCCGCTCGGTGCGCACATGGGGGCCGACTCGATCATGGAAGTGCTGGAAGCGGGTCCGGAGGCGGCCCACCGCCCCGGTGATCTGGTGCAGGGATTCGGCGGCTGGCGCACCCATCTCGTGAGCAACGGCGCGCCCACCCCCTGGCAGACCGGGACGTTCCCGATGGTCTTCCCGGCCTACCGCCGTCTGGACCCCCGCTGGTACGACGACGCGCTGCCGCTCCCCACCGCGCTCAGCGTCATGGGCGGCCCCGGCATGACCGCCTGGGGCACCCTGACCAAGTTCATGTCGATCCGCCCGGGGGACACCGTTGTGGTCAGCGGCGCCTCCGGATCCGTCGGCTCACTGGTCGGCCAGCTGGCCAAGCTCGCGGGTGCCCGGGTCGTGGGCACCACGTCGACGGCGGAGAAGGCGGACTACCTCGACGAGCTGGGATTCGACGCGGTCGTCGTCTACCGCCACGGAGACAACCGCGAGGCCGTACGGGAAGCCCTCCTGTGGGCCGCGCCGGACGGCGTCGACAAGTACTTCGACAATCTGGGCGGCCCCGTCACCGACGCCGTGTTCTCCATGCTCAACATCGACAGCCAGGTGGCCGTGTGCTGGCAGTGGGCCACCCAGGTCGGCCGTGACGTCACGGGACCGCGGCTGCTGCCGTACATCATGTTCCCGCGCGCCCACGTGCGAGGCATCTTCTCGCTGGAATGGTTCACCGACGAGAACTGGCGCGCGCTCCACGACGAGCTCGGGGGCCTGATCCGGCGGGGCGAGGTGCGCTGCGGACACACCCTCCACCACGGCTTCGAGAACATCCCCGACGCCTATCGGAGCCTCTACCAGGACACCGGAGCCAGCCGGGGCAAGGTGCTGGTCGAACTCTGACGCCGGCCCCGCAGCACCGCATCCCGCCCGTACCCGCCCAGCAGTCCGCCGTACCCACGCAAGCCAGGAGGTCCCATGTCCTGCCCCGCCGACGCCCACGTCCGCCCCGGCCCGCCGATGCCCCCGCTGCACCGTCTGACGTTCGACCCGCCCGGCCCGCCCAGGCCCGTCGAGTTACCCGATGGGACACGGGCCTGGCAGGTGAGCCGCTACGCCGACGTCCGCAAGGTCCTGACCGACAGCCGATTCGGACGCGCACGGCTGCACCCGCCGGACGCGCCGTCGCTGTCGGGCGAATCCGGGCTGGTGAGCAGCCTCGACCTGATCTTCAACCAGGACGGCGAGGACCATCTGCGCCTGCGTCGCACCATGCGGCGTGCCTTCACACCGCGGGCAGTCGCCCGCTGGCGGCCCTGGATCGAGACGATCGTCGAACAGAGCCTGGACGAACTCGCGGAAGGCGATCGTCCGGTGGACCTGGTGGCCGGCTTCACCCTGCCGCTCCCGGTCGCGGTGATCAGCAGACTGATGGGGCTCGATACCGATGCCCGGGAGCAGCTGCGCCACTGGAGCCAGTACGCCTTCTCGGACGGCTCCCATCCCGAGGAGGAAATGACCTCCGCGCTGGCGGAGTTCGCCGTCTTCGGAGCGAAGCTGCTGTCCGAGCGGCGCAGCACACCGGGTGAGGACCTGACCAGCATGCTGGTCAAGGCGGCCGACGAGGAGGGCGGCATCCCGGAGGGTCAACTCGTCGACCTGGTATGCGGGTTGGTCGTCGGCGGCCATGACAGCACCATGACGATGCTGGGCAATTCGCTGCTCTATCTGCTCGGTGAACGGCCGGAGGCCTGGCCGCGTCTCGGGGCGGACGAAGAGGCCGCCGGGGCTTTGGCGGAGCGACTGCTGCATCTGATTCCGCTCGGCGACGACCGGGGGACCGCGCGCCATGCCGCCATCGACACGGAGGTCGGCGGTGTGACGATCCCGGCGGGTTCGGTGGTGCTCGCCGACTGCGGCTCGGCCAACCGCGATCCCGACGTGTTTCCGCCCCGGCCGTTCGACGACCTCTTCGCACCCCTGGCGGCGCCCACCCTGGCGTTGGGGGCGGGCTCGCACTACTGCCTGGGGGCCTGGCTGGCCCGGCTGGAGCTCCAGCTCGCGCTGCACCGGATCGCCGCCCGCTTCCCCGGTCTGCGTGTGGCCGAGCCCGCCGAAGAGGTCGAGTGGCACCTGGGCACCACTTCACGCAGCCCGCGGCGGATCGTCGTCACCTGGTAGGGGTGGCCGTTCGCGGGGCGGGCGTCACACGGCGGGCTTCGGCCAGTCCTGTGCGTCCGCCCACGCGGCGTAGGAGGTCCAGGGGACAGCGGGGAACTGCGTCCGCAGCGCCGCCATGTCCACCTGGTAACCGCTGTCCACGAAGAAGCTGTACATGGCAAACATATCGGGGTTCGCGGTGCGGAGGTCCTCCAGCGAAGACTGCCGGAACGCGACCGTGCCACCTGCGGCCCGCCCGATCTCCGCAGCCATCCGGACCGGTGTGGGATCGTCGCCCGCCACCTCGATCCGCTGCCCGATCCAGCGGTCCGGATCGGCGACGACCGCGGCCACGACACGGCCCAGATCCTGCCGCGCCACCTGCTGGATGGAGGTGTCGCCGGGAACCGGCATGGTGAGCCGACCGGCGGCCACCTCGTCCACAGCACCCAGTGCGTTGTCGTAGAAGTAGGCCGGCGCCACCACCGTCGCCGGCAGCCCCGAGGCGGCCAGCAGCTTCTCGGTCCTGGCCTTGGTCTCGAAGTGCGGGACACCCGTGTCGCGGTTCGCACTGGCGACGGAGGCCATCACCAGATGCGGCAGAGCGGCGTCCGCGGCGGCCCGCACGATCGCCGCGCCCTGGGCGACCTCGGCGTCCAGGCCGTCCTGGAACGGGGTGGTGACGGCGAACGCGGCGGTGGTGCCCCGGAACGCATCAGCGAGCGTGGCCGCGTCGAACAGATCCCCCGGCACGACCTCCGCCCCGGCCGCCGCCAAGGCCCTGGCCCGTCCGCTGCCGGGATCGCGCACCACCGCGCGCACGGCGCGTCCCGACTCCAGCAGGGCGGTGGCCACCGCGCCGCCCTGGCCACCGGTCGCGCCGAGTACCGCGACGGACATGAGGTCTCCCTGATCGAGCGACATGTGTCCATGCTGCCCAGAACCGGCGGGAGCTGCCACCGGGACGGATCAGCTGCCGGAATTGGCGGCGTTGCGCCAGACGGTGAGGTCCAGAGTCATATACGTACTGGGCGAGTCCTCGCCCGAGAGCCCCTGGACCGTAACGAGGCCCATGTGCCCCGTCCCCGTCGTGACACAGATCTGCCGGCCCTTCGAGATCGTGTTCAGGTAGATGGTCTCGGTGAACCGCGTCTCGGCACGGCAGGTCGCGAGCGATCCCTCCTGCCCCGGATCGAGCAGTACCAGGCTTCCGCCCGTGGTCTCCGCGTCGAGATATCCACCGGTGTCGTAGGAGAGCTCGTACCCACCGTCCTCGCCCTGCTGGGGCCGGACGTTGTCGTCCCCGAGCGTCAGGTGGTAGCCGGCCGTCAGATTGATTCCCTTGTACTCATCGGGCTTCGGATCGGGCCTGGTGCTCGGCTTGGAGCCGGCCTCCTTGTTCCCTTCCTTGGTCCCGTCGCCGGCCTGACTGCTCTGGGAGGAACCGCCTGCGTGCGTCTGCTCGCCCTTGTCCTTCTCCTTGAGCAGCACGTACAGCGTGCCGCCGCCGACCACACCGAGGATCAGCGCGGCGGCGATCGCGACGACCGCGCGCCGCTTCCCCGAGTCCCCGGCGGGCCGGGGCGCCTGGGGCGCGGGCTGACCGGGATACGTCTGTGCCTGCGCGGGCATCTGCGTCGGCATCTGGGTCGGGGCGTAGGCATGGGCGTGGGCCTGGACCTGGGCCGGAGTGGGCGCCTGGTACTGGTGCTGCGGCTGGGGCGGGACCTGGGAGGGCTGAGCCGGCTGAGTGGGCTGATACGCCACGGGCGGACCGTATCCCTGCGGCGGGGTGGCCGGGGTCACCGGCGTGGTCGGCGAGTAGGCCACGGGCGGGGCGGAGGTGGGCGGCGGCGGAGTCTGGACCGGAGCCGGGGCCGCCGCGCGTACCGTGATGTCGGCGGTGACCGGAGCCGGCAGCCAGTCCTCGGGGCGGCGCAGCACCGTCTCCGCGTTCGCGGACTGGCACAGCGCGATGACCTCCGCGATCGACGGCCTGGCCGCGGGGTCCTTGGCGAGGCAACGGCTGACCAGGTCCATCAGCCGCTCCGGGATGCTGCTGAGGTCGGGCTCCTCGTGCACGATCCGGTAGAGAACGCCGTGCGAGGTCCCCTCGCCGAACGCCGGGACCCCCGTCGCCGCGTATGCCGCCACCTGGCCGAGCGCGAAGACGTCGGTGGCCGGGGTCACCTTGCGCCCGGCGGCCTGCTCCGGCGCCATGAACGAGGGGGTGCCGATGGTGACGCCGCTGCCGGTGAGCGAAGTCGCGTCGGCTGCGTGGGCGATACCGAAGTCGATGACGCGGGGGCCGTCGGCGGCGAGCAGCACATTGGACGGCTTCAGGTCACGGTGGACGATGCCCGCGCCATGGATGATGTGCAGGGCCTCGGCCATGCCGGCGATCAGCAGCACCACCGTCTCGACGGGCAGCGCCCCGTGCGCGACGACCGCGTCGGCGAGCGAGGGGCCGGGCACGTAAGCGGTGGCCAGCCAGGGCTGCGCAGCGTCGGTGGCGGCGTCGATGACCGGCGCCGTGAACAGACCCTGCACGCGCTGAGCGGACTGCACCTCCTGCGTGAACCGGCGGCGGAATTCGGCGTCCTCGCCGAACTCGGGCCGGATCACCTTGATGGCCACGGGCCGTCCGCCGGGTGTGTATGAGAGGTACACCTTGCCCATACCGCCCGCGCCGAGCTTGGCGGCGAGCCGGTACCCGGCGATGGTGGTCGGGTCGTCTCCGTCGAGCGGCTGGAAGACCTGGGAGGCCCTTCCCGAGTCCGGCTGCTGACCACTCATCACTTACGTCTCCCACGCAGAACGCCGATGTCGAAACGGCACCTTATACAAGGACGGGCCGTCGGCGCCCGTTCCGGCCAAGTACTCAGAACCGGGAGGACGCTGCCGGTGGTGAGCCCGGTTGCAGATCCGCGTCAGGCGGCAGCCTGCGAGCCGCGTACGTGCCCGCGCACGCCGTCAGCAGCATCACGCAGCCCGCGAAAATCAGCCCGGCCTGGCGCAGCCCGAGCCAGGTGGCCATGGCGCCGACCCCGACCACCGGCAGGGAGATTCCGCCGTAGGCGACGACGAAGAACGCCGAAATCGTGCCGCCGCGATGCTGCGCCGGGGCCGCGCCGCTGATCAAAGTGAGCGCGGCACGGAAGGCCAGGCCCTGGCCGGTGCCGCCGCACAGGGCGCCCAGGACCAGCAGGAGCAGGGACTCGGCGAGCAGTGACGACGCCACCAGCAGCAGGCCGACGACGAGGACGCCGCAGCCGACCGGGAGCGCGAGGCGTGCGCCGATCCCTTGGGTCAGGGACTGCCCGGCGGTCGAGGCGAGGAAGACGGAGAAGACCACGGCGCCCGAGACGGCCAGATTGTGCACATCCAGCGTCCGCGATGCGAAGCTCGGTGCGACCGCGGTGAACAGGCCGAGCAGCGCGAAACCGGCGAAGGCCGCCAGTGAGGCGGGCAGGAAGACCCCCTTCACCTCGGGGGGAACGGCCAGCCCCAGCGGCTTCAGGGGCGGCCGGCGCTTCGGCTCGGCAACGGTCTCCGGGAGGAGCCAGGTGATCCCGCAGGCAAGCGTCACCAGTCCCAGATGGACCCAGAACGGAAGCGTCAGCGGCCAGGGCGTGTACTGCGCGAGGATCCCGGAGAGCAGCGGCCCGCAGCCCAGACCGCCCATGTTCGCCGCGGTGGCGGCGAACCCCGCACGCGCCTTGTGCCCGGGGCCCGCCAGTTCGATGACGGCCGCCGTCGCGGCACCGCTCAGCAGCCCGGCCGCGCAGCCGGACAGCAGCCGCCCCGTGAAGAGCAGTGGCAGACCTCTTTCCAGCAGGAAACACCCCGCACTCGCCGCCGACAACGCCAGGGCGCACAGGATCACAGGTCGTCGGCCGGCCTCGTCGGAGTAGTTTCCCGCCACCAGCAGCACAGTGATGACCGCGACGGCGTAGACGGCGAACACAACGGTCACCATCAGTTCGGAGAACCCGATCTGCTCCTGGTAGAGACCGTACAACGGGGTGGGCAGAGTGGTGCCGGCCATTCCCACGGCGAACACCAGCGCCGCGGCCACATAGCCCGGCCGCCACCGGCCACCGGCAAATCGTGTGCATTCGTGAACTGTCACGCGCATCACCTCGCGGCCGGTGCCCCGTCGCGGCCGGCTCCGGGGCGGGTCAGTCCCAGAGCTCGTGCGTCATGACCCGCTCGGTGTACGCCGGCCTGCCGTCGGTGTAGACGAGATGGAGCCGCGTGAACTGCCGCAGTTCGGGATGGGACGGCCAGGTCTTCGGGCGGTCCAGCCGGACGATGACGGGGTAGGAGTGGAACTTGCCGGCCGCGCAGTAGGGCTGACAGTCGTTCACCGCGTCGAGCGCCGTGCCCGTGGCGGAATTCGGTCCCCAGTGGGACCAGTGGATGTCGATGAGGCGATTGTTGCCGTCCCCGCAGGCGAGCAGGAAGTCGCCGGGGCGTACCTGCGCCTCCGAGAAACAGTCGACGGCCACGGTGCGATCCGCTGGGCGGGACTCCGTGGACGCGGGTGCTGATGCGGAAGCGGATGCCGGAACGGGAATCGCCGCTGCGAACGCGGCGGCGGCGCACAGCATGACCGCTGTCCTGAGGTTGCGTAGTTGCATATCGGCTCCTCGGCTGCCTCTTGTCGGGCCCACGCCGCCCGGGGCGGTCGCCGGGCATGACGCCCTTCTTCCAGCCGTCGTTCCTGAATCGACAATATGGCCGCACCCAGTGATACACCAACCGTACGGGTGATAACAGTGTAAAAATGGTGCGAAAGGTGTTCGGTCCGTCGCCCGGACGCCGTTCGTTACCGGTTGGTGCTACCTTCCGGTCGCGCCGGTCTTCGCGGGCGTTCAGGTGGCGTGGTCCGCGGGCCCCGTGGCCGACTCCCACTCCGAACGTGCGGGGCCGTCGAACGCGGGCGTGAAGTCCGGGTGTTCGCCCAGCCAGTGTGCCAGCCGGGCACGCACCTCCTCGGTGCCGTATGCCTGATCGGCCGTCAGGACGAGATGGCGGGCCTTCGCCCGTGCGCGCATGACCAGCGGGTCGTCGAAGGCGCAGGCGGCGAGAGCCGCCCTCTCGCGGCCGGCCGCGGTGGGAGGTTCCGTCGACACCCGTGCGGGATCGCTGAGTTGAGCCGCATCGGCCCGGTCCGCGGCGACCTGGGCGTCGAACCACGGGCGCAGGTCGCGCGCCGCCCATCGGCGGTACTCGGCGGTGAACGACGCCGGGTCCGAGGCCGTGCCCGCATGGTGGGCCACCCACTGTCCCGCCAGCAGGGCCATGGCCACTCCCTGCCCCATCGTGGGATTGGTGTACGCGAGCGAGTCCCCGATACCCACCAGGCCGGTGGCCACGGGCCCGTCGGCGTCGGCCAGCGAGGTCCAGTGATTGTGCAGGCCGCCCATCGTGAGTACACCGGAGACCGGCTCGGGCTCCAGGTCCAGCCATGCCGCGATGGCGGGGAAGGTCCGGGCGACCCTTTCGAACACCGCGGGGTCCCGCAGGGCCGCGCGGGTGGGATCGGCGGTGGAGACCGTCAAGGACGCCGCGAAGATGCCGTTGTCCGACGGGAACACCCCGCCGACCGCGAAGGCCGAGAACGAACCGGGTCTGATGCGTCCGGGATCACGCGGCCCGTCGGCACGCAGCCGGTACCAGCGGCAGAAGTACGCGATCGGGACGCGGTGGTTCTCCACGACCGCGTCCCGGCAGCCCTCCTCGGCAAGCCACCGGGGCACCGGGGACCGGCGCCCGCCGGCGTCGAGTACCAGATCCGCGCGGTGCGCCTGCGACGCGGACCGCACCCCCGTGACCTGCGGGATGTCGCCGTGCCGGTCGACAGTGAGCCCCTCGGCGGCCTCCCCGAGCCGCACATCGACGCCCGGTTCGCGGTGCACCGCGTCGTGCAGGGCGGCCTCCAGTACTATGCGCCGGGTCCGGAGCGTCACCAGATCCTCGTCCCCGGGGCGGGCGGGCGGACGCTCGGCGAACCAGTCGAACTCGTTGTGTTCCCGGGCCCCCATGCGCAGCATCGCGCGGTACGCGTCCGGAGCCTCCGCGCGCAGCACGGTCCGGACCGGGGCCAGAAGACCGTGCGGCTGGACCGCCTGCGGCACACCGGGGCGGTGCCAGTCGAAGAAGTCCCCGTCGAGGTCGCGTCCCGGCCGGTGGCCGTCCCGCTCGAAAACGGTCACCCGATGGCCCCGACGGCCCAGGAACAGCGCTGCGGCCAGGCCGCCGATCCCGCCGCCGACAATCGCAACCCGCGTCAATGTGGTTCCCTCCACGCCGTGTTGCCGACCCACCGTATCCCAGGGTCCCCGGGGGTGGGACGCCCGGACGGGGCGTCGGAGGGCTCAGTCCCGTTCCAGCAGCCGCTCGGTCGCCGACAGTGCCGTGCGCAGCGCACTCGCCCGGTCGGCTCCACGCCGGCCCAGGACGACCCTCGTGCTCAACCCGTCGAGCAGGGCGAGGAGTTCGGAAGCGCGCGCCGCCGTATCGAGGTCCGCGGCGAAGCGGCCCTGCCGCACGCCCTTGGCCAGGAGTGCGCTGGTCGTGCCATCCGTCCGCGTGCAGCAGCGCGCCGCGCATGACGCCTTCGATGGGGTATCCGGCCTTGAGCGCCACTTTGCAGGAGGCCGGGTTGGCCACCGAGTGGCACAGCCGCAGCCGATGCAGGCCCAGCTCCTCCAGGGCCCACCGGCTGACGCGCTTCACCGCCTCGACCGCGACCCCACCGCCGCGGGCCGCGGGCAGGAGCCAGTAGATGATCTCGGCGCTGCCGCCTTCGAGATCGACGTCGGTCAGCCCGATGAGTCCCGTGGCCTCGCCACCGGGCCGGGCGACGGCCCAGACCGCGCCCGTCTCGGCCTGCCAGCGCCCGTGCATGCGCTCGATCCTGTTGCGTGCGTCCTGCGCCGACTCCACGGTGAAGAGGTTCCATCGGCGAATCGCCGGATCCTGGTCGGCGGCTGCCAACGCATCGGCGTCCTCCAGGCACCAGGGTCGCAACTCCAGGCCGTTGGGGAGGCCGAGTACCAGTTGGGCGTTCCGGGCCATCCGACCTGCGGAAACGACAGGGGGTATGGGTGCACTGGTGATCATCGGGGCATCGTGCCACAGGCTTTCGGGCGCGCGACATCGGATGTCGGCGCATCCGGAATCAGGCCCTGCGCAGCACGAAGGGCGCCCGATGAGCAGCTGCCCATCGGGCGCCCTTCGTGGTGCGTCCGGATGATCCTCTTCCCGGGACGGGGGTGCCGGCCCGGGGGAGGGGAGTGCGCCGGGATCAGACCGCCGGGGCCGGGTAGGTCGGGTACTCCACGCCGGAGACGTGCTGGACGACGCGGATGACCTGGCACGAGTAGCCGAACTCGTTGTCGTACCAGAGGTAGAGGATCGCGTTGTCGCCGTCGACCTTGGTGGCGCCGGCGTCGACGATCGAGGCGTGGCGCGAGCCCATGAAGTCGCTCGACACCGCGTCCGGGGCGGTGGTGAAGTCGATCTGGCGCTTGAGCGGCGAGGTCAGCGACACATTGCGGAGGTAGTCGAGGACCTCGTCGCGGGTCGTCTCGCGTCCGAGCCGCAGACTGAGGATCGCGATCGAGACGTCCGGCACCGGGACCCGGATCGAGCTGCCGGTGATCGGCGCCTTGAGCTCGGGCAGCGCCTTGGCGACCGCGGACGCGGCACCGGTCTCGGTGATGACCATGTTCAGCGGCGCGGAACGGCCGCGGCGGTCGGCCTTGTGGTAGTTGTCCAGCAGGTTCTGGTCGTTGGTGAACGAGTGGACGGTCTCCACGTGGCCGCGCAGGACGCCGTACTCGTCCGCCATCGCCTTCAGCGGCGGCACGATCGCGTTGGTGGTGCAGGACGCGCAGGACAGGATCTGCTCGTCCTGCTTGATCGTGTCGTGGTTGACACCGTGCACGATGTTCGGGACGTCGCCCTTGCCCGGCGCGGTCAGGACGACCTTGTCGATGCCGGGGCGCAGGTGCTTCGACAGACCCTCGCGGTCGCGCCACTTGCCGGTGTTGTCGATGAGGATGGCGTCCTTGATGCCGTACGCCGTGTAGTCGACCTCGGACGGATCGTTGGCGTAGATCACCTTGATCTCGTTGCCGTTGGCGACGATCGTGTTCTTCGACTCGTCGACGGTGATCGTGCCCTGGAACTGGCCGTGGATCGAGTCGCGGCGCAGCAGCGAGGCGCGCTTGACGATGTCCTGGTCGCCGCCCCGACGGACGACGATGGCGCGCAGCCGCAGGCCGTTGCCGGAGCCGGCCTTCTCGATGAGCAGACGGGCGACGAGGCGGCCGATGCGGCCGAAGCCGTAGAGGACGACGTCGCGTCCGTCACCGAGCTCGAGCTTGTTGGCACCCGTGGCGCCGGCGACGGCCTCGGCGGTGAACTCCTCCACCGAGAGACCGCGCTCGTCGGCGGCGTAGGTCGCGGCGAGCATGCCGATGTCGATCTGGGAAGGACCGAGGTCGAGCGTGGTGAGGGCCTGGAGGAACGGCAGCGTGTCGGTGACCGACAGCTCCTCACCGGCGATCTGGCGGGCGAATCGGTGGGTCTTCAGGATGCTGACCACCGACTTGTTCACCAAGGATCGGCTGTGGAGCAGGACCGTTACGTCCCGCTCCCGGTGCAGTTTCCCGATGACCGGGATCATCGACTCCGCGATCTCCTCGCGGTTCTTCCAGCTGGTGAACGAGTCGTCATTGACAGTCACAGGTTTATCTTTCGAGCTAGGCGGCGCTCATATGGTAACCCCTCGCTACTTTGGTCATCCAAACGGGCCGCCCGTGCCGGGTGCTGTCAGGCCGTCTCGCGTGCGGCGCGGGCCAGGATGCCCAGGCCCTCGTCCAGTTCCTCGCGGGTGATGGTGAGTGGCGGGAGTATCTTGACGACCTCGCTCTCGGGGCCGGAGGTCTCGATCAGCAGGCCCAGCTCGAAGGCGCGCCGGGCGGTCCGGGTCGCCCGGTCCCGGGCGTGGAACTCCAGGCCCCAGATCAGACCGCGGCCGCGGGGATCCTCGGTGTCCTCGAAATGCTCGGAGCGGATCGCCCGGAGCGCCTCCTCGACCCGGTCGCCGAGTGCGAGCGTCTGCTTCTCCATCGCCTGCCCGTCGGCCCAGTAGGCGTCCAGCGCGGCGGCCCCGGTCACGAACGCCGGATTGTTGCCCCGGAAGGTGCCGTTGTGCTCGCCCGGCTCCCAGATGTCCAGTTCGGGCCTGAAGAGGGTGAGTGCGAAGGGCAGGCCGTAGCCGCTGATGGACTTCGACACGGTGACCACGTCCGGCACGATGCCGGCCTCCTCGAAGGAGAAGAACCCGCCGGTGCGGCCGCAGCCCATCTGGACGTCGTCGACGATCAGGAGCATGTCGTGCCGCCTGCACAGGTCTTCGAGGCCGCGCAGCCACTCGCCACGCGCGACGTTGACGCCGCCCTCGCCCTGCACCGTCTCGACGATCACCGCAGCCGGCCGGTCGAGGCCCGACCCGGAGTCGTCGAGAAGCCGCTCGAACCAGAGGAAGTCCGGGCTCCGGCCGTCGAGATAGCCGTCGAACGGCATGGGTGTTCCGTGCACGAGCGGGATGCCGGCGCCCGCCCGCTTGAAGGCGTTTCCGGTGACGGCGAGCGAGCCGAGCGACATGCCGTGGAAGGCGTTGGTGAAGGATACGACGGACTCGCGGCCCTTGACCTTGCGTGCCAGCTTCAGCGCCGCCTCGACGGCGTTGGTGCCCGTCGGGCCCGGGAACATGACCTTGTAGGGCAGTCCGCGGGGGCGCAGGACCGTGTTCCGGAAGGACTCGAGGAAGGTGCGCTTGGCCGTGGTGGACATGTCCAGGCCGTGCGTGACGCCGTCCCGCTCGATGTAGTCGATCAGCGCGCGCTTCAGCAGCGGGTTGTTGTGGCCGTAGTTGAGCGAGCCCGCGCCGGCGAAGAAGTCGAGGTACGTATGGCCGTCCTCGTCGTACATGCGACTGCCCTGCGCACGGTCGAAGACGGCGGGCCAGCCGCGGCAGTAGCTGCGGACCTCCGACTCCAGGGTCTCGAATATGTCCGGGCCGGGCCGGGTGGCGGTCATGCCGCGACCTGCGCGAGGTCCACGGCGAGGGCGAGGGCGGGAGCGACGGCCGGGGCTTGGGAGGGCAGGGCGTTCTGACGGTCCATAACGAATCCTTAGGAACAGAGGGAGGGCTGGTGAAAGGAGTCCGTCGAGCCGTGCGCGGCGTCCCGGATCCCGACTGCCCGAACCGGTCGCGCGCAACTCTGCGAGGCATCGAATTTCGCATCGAAATTCGCCTCCATCCTATTGGAGATGAGACCTGCAGAGAAAAAGTCGAGGTTTTGCAGGATCTCCGGCCGGATTCTAACTCGGCCCTGTCGAGGATCAATCAAGCTCTGATCCGTGATTCCGTGGAGACTGTTTTCGGATGCCGTGAGCGGTGGCATACGGCTCGCTCGCGTCCACTCTCACCTCGGCTTTCTCGATGAGGTCGACGAAATGGGGCTCATTTTCCAGTCATTGACCGTGAGAGATATTGCCGATGTCGAAATACGGCGCCTAATGTTCAACGTGTCGGAAGGCGGACCGCGACCCGGGCTTTCGCAAGGGGTTCTCTTCCTTCCTCGCCGGCGCCCGTCGGCGGGAACTTCGGTAAAGAAGCGGAGGTGACAGAAATGGCTCTCGACATCGAGATCATCGAGGACGGCCAGGTGCTGCTGCACCACCCGTCCACCTGATCATCCCTGAGGGGATGACGGTCAGTCCGGCTGCGGTGCCGCAGAGCACCGCAGCCGGACCTGGGCCTGTCCGGCGGACAGGCCCGGGTCCGGGCGAAAGCAGCCGAGAGGGAGAGACGAATGAAGGTCCGCCGCCCCGAGCAACTGCTCCTGCGCTGGGTGCCCGAAGGGCTGGAAGCCGGCGTACCCGGGCGACGCCAGTGGATCCGGCTCTCGGACGATCTGCGCAAGGTGCTGGACAGGGCCGGAGACGGGATCGAACTGGACGATCTCGCGGGCGCCTTCGGCGCGGAGCACGCGGCCGGCGTGCGCGAGGCCGTCGGTGCGCTGCTGAGACTCGGAGTGCTCGTCGCGGTGGACGGCGCGGACCGGATGCCGCCGCTGTGGCAGCGTTGGGGAGGCCTGGCCCAGCGCCTCCACATCGAGGCGCGCGACGCCGACTATCTCGTCGACTCCCCCCGGCGGGCCGACGAGGCGGACGCCATCCTCACCGAGGGCGATGCGCCCGAGGCGTTCAAGGAGTACACCGACCGCCCGGTCGTGCCACTGCCCCGCCGGCCACTGAACCTGACCGCACCCGTCGACGACGTGTTCGCCGCGCGGCGCACCCATCGCCGGTTCACCGGAGCTCCCGTCACGCTCGACCAGCTCGGCACTTTGCTCTTCCACAGCTTCGCGCCGCACAGGTTCATCGACGGCGGAGCCTTCGGGGTCCAGCAGTGCCGGGTCAGCGCCTCGGCAGGCGGCCGCCACGAAGTGGAGGCGTACGTCGTCGCGTACGACGTCACCGGCGTCGAACCCGGCCTGTACCACTACTCGGTGGCCCGCCACGCGCTGGAGCTGCTGGACTCCGACGCCTCCCGTGCGCGAGTGGCGGAACTGACCTACGGTCAGGAAGCCTCCTACGACGGTGCCTTCACCGTCTTCACCACGGCCGTCGCCAACCGCCTGGCGTGGAAATACCGCCATCCGCGGGCCTATCGGCTGTGGATGTACGACGCCGGGCACTACGGACAGACCTTCGCGCTTGCCGCCACGGCCCTGGGCCTCGGCCCGTTCCAGACCGTCGCCTTCGTCGACAGCGAGGTGGAACGGTTCCTCGGCGTCGACCCCGACGAGGAGTTCGCCGTGTATCTCCTGGCCGCAGGGGTCCCGGAAGGGCCCGCCTCGCTGCTCCCGGCCGACTTCGCCTTTCCACGCCCGGGCGCGGTGCGCTGACGCACCGGTTCTCGTCTCCTGACCCCGGGCCCGCACACGACAGGAGTACGCCATGGGCTTGAAGCGCTGCACCGCGCTGCCCCCCGAGGAGTTCCGTGAATCGGTGTTCGGCCGCCGGTACCTGCACACACCGGCCCAGGACCTTGCGGAGGACTTCGCCGACCTGTTCTCCCCGCAGGGCCTGGAGGACCTGATCTCCGGCGGCTTGCGCACCTCGTCGCTGCGGCTGGTCCGCGACGGCGTGGAGGGCGACATCACCCGGGGATGCATCCCGGAGTCCGGCGACGCGCCCGGCACGGCGCCCTTCCCCAGCACCGACGGAATCCGGGCCGGACTCAAGGCCGGACAGACGCTGATCGTCCGTTCGCTGCACCGCTTCCACGCCCCGATCCGCCGCTTCGCGCACGAGCTCGCCGCCGAACTGGGGCACCCCGTCAAGGTCAACGCCTTCGTCACGCCGCCGAACTCCCAGGGCGTGGACCTGCACTTCGACGTCCAGGACGTCCTGGTTCTGCAGATCGCCGGTGCCAAACGCTGGCTGCTGCGTACCCCGCCGCTGCCCGATCCGCTGGCGGCGCACGCATGGTTCGACGTCTCCGCCCAGCGGCGCAAGGAACTGCAGGACGCCTCCCAGCCGCTCGCCGACCTGGTGCTGCGGGCAGGGGACAGCCTGTACCTGCCCCGGGGAACCATGCACTCGCCGATGACGCAGAACGAACTGTCCATCCACCTCACCGTCGCCGTGTCGAGGACCACCCGCCACGATCTGCTCACCGAGCTCGTGCGCAGAGCGGTCGACGACGACTGGCTGCGCGCCGGGGTGGAGACGGACCAACTCGTCGCCGACCCCGACCTCGCGCGCCGCACTCTGAGGGAGGCCGGCGAACGGCTCGCCGCGCTGGGCCGCGACATCTCCACGGACGAAGTGCTGTGGGCGGTGCGCAAGTCGGCGTTCCATGAGCAGACCCCGGAACCCGTGCCGGTCCTGCCCGTGGACGACGACGCGTGTGCAGACGGTGTTCATCGGCTCCGGACCGGCGTGTACTTTCACACGGCTTGCGTGAAGGATGACGTCCAGCTCTCGGTGGGCGGCCGTCGGGTGCGGCTGCCCGCGGCAGTGCTGCCTTTCCTGGAGGGGCTGCGCCGTGATCCGGTCGCGGACCTGACCGGTCTCGGCGCGGCGCTGGGAGAGAGCAACGCCCGGAAGGTGGCCGCGGTGCTGGTCGACATCGGTCTGCTGCTGCCGCCCTCCGTGTCTGCTCGGCCCGCCGGCCGGCCGGACGGTGCTCGGGCACCGTCCGGTGTCGTACCGCGTAGAGAAGTCGTACCGCGTAGAGAAAGCGACCCGGACAACTGATGACAGAAGACACCACTGCCCCGGACCGCGCCGGCCGAGGTGCGGGAAAGAGCGGCTCACCCGGTGGGAAGCTGCGTGACCACCGGTCCTTCCTGCAGTTGTGGCTGGGGCAGGCCAGTGGAGCAATCGGCGACCAGGTGCTCCCCGTGGCGCTCAGCCTGTACATCCTTCACCGGGGCGGTGGAGCGGGTCAGGTGGGCCTCGTGCTGGCCGGCCGGGCCGTCGCCCTGGTCGTGTGCCTGCTGATCGGTGGCGTGATCGCGGACCGGATGCGCCGCACCCGGATTCTGGTCGCCGCCGACGGGTTCCGCGCCGTGCTGCTGCTGACCACCGCGCTCCTGCTCACGCAGCTGCCGCTCGGTCTGCTGCCCCTGGTCACCGCCCTGGTCGGCGCGGGCGAGGCGCTGTCCCGTCCGGCCTCCCGCTCCCTGCTGCCCAGCCTGCTGCCCGATGCCCTCCTGGAGCGCGGAAACGCCCTGGTGTCCGCGGCGCAGCGCGGCTCCGCCGTCCTCGGCGCACTGGCGGGCGTCGCCGCCGTCACTCTGATCGGGGTGCGGCCCGCGCTGCTGGTGACCGGCATCGTGTTCGCGCTGGCCGCGTTCTCCGTGATGCGGGTGCGGGACACCGGGCCCGCGACGGCTTCCCGCACATCGCCGCTCGCCGATGCCGCGGCCGGACTCCGGGCCATTCGCAGCCGGCCATGGGTGATGGCCGTCATGGGAACGGTCTGCCTGCACCTCTTCGCCGGTTCGGCCACCGCGCTCACCCTGCTGCCGATCGTGTCGCGGCGTGAGTTCGGCGGAGATGTGGCGTACGGCGTCGTGCTCTCCGCGATGGGGCTCGGCGCGCTCCCCGCCATCGCGCTGGCCGCGCGCTGGCGGCCCAAGGCCCGCGGCGCCGTGTCCATGCTCGCCCTGACCGGGTACGCGTTGGTGCCGCTGAGTCTGGCCGCACCGTTCCCGCTGCCCGTCGTGATCCTCTGTTTCGCACTCGGCGGCTTCGTGGTCGAGCTCTACTTCGTCTACTGGCTGTCCGCGCTGCAACGCGCCATTCCCGACGAACTGCTCGGCAAGGTGTTCGCTCTGGACCAGCTCGGCGCCTATGCCCTGCTGCCCGTCGGATACGCGCTCGTCGGGCCCATGGTCGGCCTGATGGGCATGACCGGAACGCTCATCGCGGGCGGTGTCGTCGTCGCCGCGTCGAGTCTGCTGTGCCTGGCTGTCCCCGGTGTCACACGCTTCGCCAACCCCTCGGACGACTGACCCGACCGCAGCGCAACGGCGGCGTGGGACGGTGCGCGCCGTTCACACCGCTGCCGCCAGGTAGCGCAACGAGGCCAGCGCCGGGCGGACGACGATCCGGTCGGGCGCCCGGCCCCTCGCCGCCAGCACCTCCCGCAACAGCGCCTCCCGCTGGTGCAGGACCCCAGGCCGGCCCATGAGCACCTGCTGCCACTCGGCTCGTGTGGCGCGGTGCGAGGCCTCCGTCCCTGGGCGGTACTCGACCCGGCAGTCCAGCACGATGCCTGCGTCCACCTTCCCCGGCAGCGGGGAGAGGCCGATATGGACGGACGTCTCGGGGAAGTCCACCACCACGGTGTCCAGATGACAGGAAACATGGAGGGCACCGGCCAGACGTCTGTCGCCGATGATCAGCGCGAACCGGAGAGCGAGGCCCTGCCGTTTCACGCCCGTCCGCCGACGGCGTCCCGGCGGGGAGCCGATGGGGTGCGGTGATGTGCCTGCGTCGGTCATGAACTGCCCTCCTTATCGTTCCGTTGTGGTGGACGGCGTGCTGTTGCCCGTCAGAGCCGAGTCCACCAGAGTTCCGGCGGCGCCCGTGTAGTGGGTGGGATCGAGCAGTACGGTCAGTTCCCCGTCCTCGAAGTGTCCGGACAGTTCCGGGATTTCCGCGAGCACCGCGGCCAGCGCCCGCCCGGTCCGGGCCGCCTCCGCCGAGGCCCGGGTGAGGATCTCCCTCGCGGCGCGTTTGCCCAGCCGGGGCGCGAGTACGGCCACGATCCGCTCCGAGACGATCCGGCCGCCGGTGAGACCGAGATTGGCGAGCATCCGGTCGGGGTGCACCAGCAGGCCCTCGGTCAGCTCGACCGCCGTGTGTGTCGCGCCGCCGGTCAGGCGCAGGCATTCGCGCAGCAGGGCCCACTCCGCGTGCCAGGCCCCCGCCGACCGTTCGTCCTCGGACACCAGACACTGTGTGAGACCGGCCGCCATGACGGGAACCTGAAGCGCGGCGCTGCGCAGCAGCGTGGCCAGGACCGGGTTGCGTTTGTGGGGCATGGCGGACGAGGCGCCCCGCCCGGCCACCGAGGGCTCGGCGACCTCGCCGACCTCCGTCCTGGACAGCGATTGCACATCGACCGCGATCTTTCCGAGTGCGCCGGTGACGAAGGCGGTGACGGCGGCGATGTCGGCGACAGGGGTTCGCAGCGAGTGCCAGGGCAGTACGGGCCGGGCAAGCCCCGTCTCCGCCGCATAGGCGTCGGCCAGCCGGTCGACGTAGTCGGCCTGCTCGTCGTCATGGGATGCGGATGTGTCGTGTGGGACGGTGTCGCCGGCCGATCCGTACTGCAGATAGCCGGCCAGGGTCCCGGCGGCTCCGCCGAGCGAGAACGGCAGGCCGCCGTCGATCAGCCGCCCGACCCGCTCGGCGGCGTCGACGACGAGCCGGCGCCAGCCGGCCGCCTTGAGCCCGAACGTGGTGGGCACGGCGTGCAGGGCCAGGGTGCGACCGGCCATCGCCGTGTCGCGATGCTCCGCCGCGAGCCCGGCACAGGCTTCGGCGACCCGGTGCAGATCACGGTGGACCACCCGAAGGGCACGGTCGGCGACGAGCATGGTGCCGGTGTCGAGGATGTCCTGGCTGGTCGACCCGCGGTGCACGTAGTCGGCGGCGTCCGGGTCCTGCGCGGCCACCACCTCGGTGAACGCCGCCACCAGACCCACCACGGGGTTGGCGGTCTCCCGCGCGCCGCGCGCGATGGCGACCGGGTCGATCAGTTCGGCGCGGGCGCACGAGGTGATGGCCTTCGCCGCGGCCCCGGGCAGGGTACCGAGCCGTGCCTGTGCCCGCGCCAGCGCGGCCTCGGCGTCCAGCATCGCCTGCAGCCAGGCGATGTCGGACACGACGGCCTCGACGGGGGTGCCGGCCCGCACGGGGGACAGCAGGCCGGCGTCCACGGCCCCGGGCCGGAAAGCCTCAGGTCGGTGGTCCCGGTGCGCCGTCATGCCGTCACCTCGGCACGCTGCCCGCCCAGCGGCTTCTCGCCGCTCAGCTCCACGACGGCATGGGAGAGAACGGGGGAGAGGGCCAGCACGGCCCGGGCGATGGCGTCGGCGTCGCCGAGCGTCACCGAGCCGACCCCGGGGCGGGCCCCGGCCGCGGTCACCCAGTGCACGGACTCCGTGGGGATGCCGAAGCCGAAGCGGCGCGGATGGGCCCGCCCCTCGGCATCGACCACGTGGTACGGCCGGTCGGTGACCTCCATGCCTCCGGTCTCGTACGTCCTGCCGCAGTCGGCGGGTATGTGGAAGGTGCGGCACTGCCCGGTGGCGAGGAGCTGGCGCAGCAACGGGTCGGCGGTGCGCCGCAGATCGGGTTCCGGCAGCCTGGCCTCGATCAACGTCGTCGCCCGGTACCGCGCTCCCGGTACGGCAGGGGAGTCCGCGACGAATCCGGGACGCTCCTCGTCGACACGGACACGCATGCCCGGTCCGACGACTTCGAGGACACCCGCCTCGATCAGCGCGGCCATCTCCTCGATGCGGGAGACGGGCGGGCCGATCGAGAGGAAGGCGTTGAGCCCCGTGTACCAGCCGTCGAGCTCATCACGATGGGAGTCGCCGTCCAGGCCCGCGTGGTCCACCACCAGCCTGATCTCGTTGCGCAGATCACGCAGCACATCCAGGGCGGCCTTGTGCGGGTCGTCCACATTGCCGCCCCGGGCACGTCTGATGTCCCGCTCCAGGTAGGTCAGCAGCCAGCCGCGGAAATCTTCGGCGGAGGTGAACCGGCGTCCTCCGTAGGGCCGTTCCGTCTCCTCCCAGCTCCAGTGATCCAGGTCCTCGATGCCGAAGTCCCGGACGACCGCGGACCGCGCCCCCTGGTCGGCGGCCGCCAGGTAGGCATCGGCGAGCCGCGCCCCGTCCGCCGCACGTCCGCGCGAGGCGAGCAGCGTGCTGTAGTAGACGCTCTCCACCTCGCGGGCGATCAGCGGCCACAGGGCGGTGGAGAACTGGAGCCGGTCACCGCTCCGGTGACGCTCGGACAGCTCCCGGATGGTCCGGGGCGTCAGCAGCCGCGGCGTGTGGCGGTGGTGGATCCCCTTCTGGTTCTCGCCGCGGGCGTGGTAGGGCATCCCGCGCCGTGAACCGGAGACCAGATGCGGTTCCAGGCCGGACGGCCGGTAGCGCAGCCGCCCGCCCTCGCCGGGCTCCCGTTCGAACTCGCCGCCGCGCCCGGACGTGAGCAGCGCCATGTGGTCGAAGAAGTTGAGACCGAGACCGCGCAGCAGCACCGGTTCGCCGGGGCCGATGTGCGTCAGGTCGAGGTCGGCGGGGTTGGCCGGCAGCAGATGGGCGAGGCCCAGTGCGGCGGCCTCCTTCCCGAGTCCGCTGTCCTGCCGGGAACCCACGTGTCCCAGGGCGAGTACCACGGCGTCGAGCCCGGCCAGCCGGGTGCCGTCGGTGAGCAGCAGGGTCTGCGGGCCACCGGTGTCGTGCAGGGCGACCGCGGTGGAGCGGTGCACGGTGACGTCGACGTGTTCCGGTGCGGCGGTGACCACCTGGCGGAAGGCGTCCTCCAGGTACCGGCCGTAGAAGGCCCGGGTGGGGTAGGTGTCGCCGTCCATGGCGCGCGCCTCGGCCAGTGTTGCGTCGTCGTGGCCGGCGAGGAGCTGGTCGAGACGGCTCATTGCGCTCAGAGCCCGTGCCCAGTCGTGGAGGCTGGGACCGCACTCGATCGGGCCCGCCATCTCCACGGAGTCGTCGGTGTAGACGGTGACCTGCGAGGCCACGGTGTTCATCAGCAGTTGCCGTGGCTGGTCGGTGCGCCACACCTTGCCCGCGCCGGGCCGCGCCGGGTCGACCACATGGACGGTGACGGCCGGGTGCGAGGCCGACTTCCGCTCGTTGGCACAGAGCCTCTCCAGCACGGACAGCCCGCGCGGTCCGGCACCGACGATGCAGACGGTGAGCTCTCTCCTACTCACAGGGGTCTCCCAGGATGACGGGTCGGAACCGGGCCCGGGCCGGGGGCGCGCTGGGGCCGCCCCCGGCCGGGTGGGATCACTTCTCGAGGCAGAACTCGTTGATCGGGTAGCCGACGTGCCGGTCCTCCACGGGCAGGTAGCCGAGCACCTTGTCGCCGGGCTTGAGCTCGGTGCTGTTGAGCACCGAACCGCCGGGGCCGAGGACACGGACGTGCCAGTCGTCCTGCAGGATGAGGTTGGCGGTCCGGCCGTCGGGGCCGACGGCGTCCACGGACAGCAGCGGACGAGACTCGATCTTGACGCGGCCCACCGTCACCAGCCGGGTCTTCCCATGGATGTCCACGGCCGTGACCTTGCTGCCCGACTTGAGCTCGCTGAGATAGCTGGTGCGCTGGTCCTTGGCGAGGGTGTACGAGTGGATGGCCCCGGCGTTCACCCGGAACGGACGCGTCGGCATGTACGGCAGGGGGTGCGTCTCGCTGACGCAGAGGATCATTCCCTTGGAGTGCGAGCCGACCAGGATGCCCTCGTCCTTGCGGAAGTACGTGGCGGTGTCCACGCAGGCCCGCTCACCCATGCCCACGTGGGCGGTGGCCGTGACCTCCAGCTCGACCAGCTCCAGATCCGGGACCCCGGTCTCCGCGGTCTGCTTGAGCGCCGTGGCGTCGCCGACCCGTGACGGGGCCATCAGTACGCCGTCCGAGCCGAGTTCGAGCACGCCGAAGATGATCTCGGCCTCCTCGACGTCCTTGGCGACGGTGATCAGGCTGCCGTTCGCCCCGGCGGCCGCGGCGATCACGATCTCCAGCGGGATCTTCGTGGGGTCGCGGAACAGCAGGAGGCTCCACTTGTCCGTGCGGCCGGACCGGCAGGCGTCCTCCAGCGTCGCCGCGTCCACGATCTCCACGAACCGGCCGAACTCGACGGTGGGGTGCAGGACCGACAGCTCGGCGGGGTCCCCGTGCTTCGCCGGATCGACCACGACCACGTCGGCGGAGCCGAAGTCCTCCGGCAGCGGCTGCCCCTGGGGGAAGAGGACCTTCTTCACCGTGGGCGGCAAGTGCTCCAGGTCCGCCGGGTCGGCGGCGAGTATGCCGTCCACGCGGGCGTGGATCGCCTCTTGGAGGACGGCTTCCTTCGCGGAGCCGACATTACGGATGTCGATCCAGCAGAGCTTCACACCACACCTGCCATTCGTGAGGAGGGGAAAGGAACGGAATCGGAACCGGGACCGTGCACGATGTCCGCCAGCTCCCGGACGGTCTTTCCGGGCGCCGGGGAGGTGAAGACCCGCCGGCCGACCGCGAGGCCCCGGCATCCGGCGGCCATGGCAGTACGGGCGAAATCGGGTAGGTTCTCGCGGCTGTCGGAGCCACCCGCGACCAGGACCGGAACGGGCGAGGCGGCCACCACTTCGGCCATGCGTTCCGCAGGGCCGGCGAAGACCGTCTTCACCAGGTCGGCACCGAGGTCGGCTGCCACGTTGACCACGTGGGCCACCTGCTCGGGGGACGCGGGTCCGGTCAAGCGCGGACCACGTGGGTAGATCATGGCGAGCAGCGGCATGCTCCACCGGTCGCAGGCAGCCGCCACCGCGCCGAGATCGGCGAGTTGAGCGGATTCGGTGTCGGAGCCGATGTTCACATGGACGCTGACCGCGTCCGCTCCGAGACGGATCGCCTCTTCCACGCCCCCGACCAGGACCTTGGCGTTGCTGTCGGGCCCCTGTGCGGTACTGGCGCTGAGATGCACGATCAGCGAACAGGTCACGAACAGGCCCGGATCGAGCAACCGGGCCCGCCCCTTGTGCACGACGATTCCGTCTGCGCCGCCCCGGACGATGTCGAGGATCAGCTCGTCGAAACCGGTGTTCGTGGTGATGGGACCGTCGGACACGGAGTGGTCCAGGGGAACGAGGAGAAGCCTGCCGTCCCCATGACCGGACATTCTGATCTGGCGTAATGAATTTCCTGTTAACGCGGCGCTCACCATCAGGTACTCCTTCTGCCTGGCAAATATTTGCAGCAGGCCGGAGGCGGAGGTCAGTTGCGGTGGGTCCGTCGTAGCGTCGCAAAGAGTGTTCAAGAAACAGTTGGAAGAACCGTCGAATCCCAGCTCCGGCGGCTTCCGGGCGGGCGTCCGGCCCCGTTTCGACGGCGGGTGACGTGCGTATACGTGCAAGTGTGGGTTTCCCTCAGTTGCACATATACGCAACACTCCTATGAATCTTTACAGCCAAGAGGGCTGGATTCTTTCCTGACCGGGCAACGGGTCGATGTTATGTTCGGGCCGCTTGACTGGATTCATCTGGCTGGTCGTCATCACTGGTGACCGAATTGTCTAATGGGGGATGCGTGTACCGTTCGACGTATCGGACTGAGCGCGGACTGGAACACCCTGTTGTGCTTCACCACCCTGTACGTGAGCGTGTCGATGTCTGTATCGACGGAGGAGTGCTGGGTTCGCTCCACATAGGCGTCGGGGCGACGGCCCAGGCCGTTGCGATCGCGCCGAAGATCCGAACGGTCCTTGCCATGCTGTTGGTCCACGCCGGCCAAGTGGTCCCGGTGCAGGCCCTCATGCGCGAACTGTGGCAGGACCACCCGCCCGCGACCGGCCTGCGGACCCTGCAGACGTACATCCTGAACTGCCGGAAATTGCTGTCCCGACTCACGGGATGTCCGGCCCGCTGGGTCTCCGAGGAAGTACTGGTGACCGGGGCCGGTGGCTACAGCCTGAAGAGCACCCATGTCCGCCTGGACTGGATGGAGTTCCAGCGCCTGAGGGATCTCGGTTTCAGTGCCCTGGAGGAAGGAAACAACATCCTGGGAATCGAGCATCTCGACGCGGCTCTGGAGCTGTGGCGGGGGGACGCCCTGGTGGACGCTCCGGTCGGCCCGGTGCTCGACTCCAAGCGGCGATTCTTCGAGGAGTCCCGGCTCGACGCCATAGCGGTGCGGGCCGATGCGCAGATCAAGGCTGGTATGCATCAGCGGGCCATCACGCAGCTCGCCGCGGTCACCAGTGAACACGCGCTCCATGAGGGCCTGCACGCCCAGTACGTCCGCGCACTCGCGCTCGGCGGCCGCCGGGCCGAGGCATTGGGAGTGCTTCGCAATCTCCGTGCCCGGCTGGTGAGTGAGATCGGGATCGAGCCGGGTCACCCGCTCCAGCAGCTCCAACTGGCCATTCTCAACTCGGATTCGGGCGCCGTCTGAGCCGTGCGGCCGGTGGTGACGGCTCGCGCCGGCCGTCGCGCACCCGTGGCCGAGGAACCCAGGGTTCCTCAGCCACGGGTGCGCGACCGCTATGCGGAGGCGGGCTCTCTGAGAAGGGCGGCGAGTTCCTGCCACACCTCGGCGCAGGCCGTGGCCATCGCGGAGATCGAGTCGGCGCAGTGCGCAGGGACTGCCTCCACGATCCGGTGCCACTGATGGTCCTCCGTCAGATGGAGTTCCATCATGCGCAGCAGCAGACGCCCCGTCTCGGTCATCCTGAGGGAGGGGTCCCGGCACAGGCTCCGGAACATCGCCTCCCGTGCCTCGGCCGGCATACGGGCCGGATAGCGGTGGTGGGCGGGGGGCGGCGTGGCGGGACGCGGAGGGGGCATCCGCTTGGACGCCGGCTTCGGGCTGCCCGGCTGCCTTCGCGACGGTACGGGATTGTCCCCGCGTTTCAGCCGCTCGCGTACATCGCGGACCGTGCCCGGTGAGATGCCCGCCTTCCTTGCGATGGTGCGGAGCGACGCGGTGGGGTCCTCCGCGATGAGCCGGGCCGCGATCCTGCGTCCCTGGGCGCTGTTGAGCGGGCGGACCCGGCCGTCCCTGCCGATCCGGGCCGACTGCTGGAGCGGGCCGAACGCCCGGAGGCGCTGAGCGCCCACCGTCTTCGCCGAGAGGCCGGTGAGGGAGGCGATGGCGCGGTCCGACAGATCCGGGTGCGAGTGGATGATGCGCGCCGCGGCGGCGGTGCGGTCGGCCAGGGACAGCGGCAGGCCGTGCCCGACGTTGGCCCTGACCGCGAGGACGAACGCGTCCTCCGTCGGTCCGTCGAAGAACTGCACCTCGATCTCGCTGCTGCCGCGCCAACGGGCGGCCAGGAGGCGGTGCATGCCGTCGATGACACGCATCGAGGGGCGGTGCACGACGATGGGCGGAAGCGGCTCCTCCGACTCGGCGAGCGCGCGGACGTGCTCGTCGTTCTCACCCAGACGGCGAGGGGAATCGGCTCGCAGCAGGAGGCCGATCGGTACTGCTTCCACAGCGGACAGTTCTGGACCGAGCGTGACTAAGAGGCCGTCATGCGGGCTCATTGGAGCAATCCACCTCCGGTACGGGAACACTCAGCGGGCGAGCGGGTGCGTGGTGACGCCGGCAACGGCCGGGCGCATCATCCTGCCCCGGCCAGCCACTCCCGTACCCCGCTCATCGCGGTGCCCGAACTGTCGGCGTCGATGTCCTGGGTGAGATCGGCGATCGTGACGCCCTCGAGCGCCGCGCGCCAGGCGGCGTCGGCGGTGGCCATCGCACGCGACACGGCGCAGGCGTTCATGCACTCCTCGGGTGGCAGTGCCAAGGGCCCCCGCTTCCGGATCTCCGTACAGCGGAACGTCGGTTCCGGGCCGTCGATCGCGCGTACGACGTCCAGCGCGGAGATCCGCGCCGGGGGCCGGGTGAGTGCGTACCCCCCGACCGGCCCCGGAGTGGAGTGCAGGATCCCGGCCTGCGACAGCGCTTGCAGGTGTTTGGCGAGGTAGGCCGGGGGGATTCCGTGCAGCTTCGCCAGCCGGGCGGCCGATACGGGGTTCTGGCTCTGGCCGAGCGTGACGCAGCAATGCAGGGCCCACTCGACGCCGTTGGAGAGCTTCATGACTCCAGGATAGCAATCTCAGACACTTAGTATCCGTGATTCTGCTATAACGTGGATGTCAGATATCCGAGATACTTGAAGGTGCAGGTCATGAGCGAGACTGAAGATCGTTTACATTCGTCGTCGTCTGCTGCCGCGGCACCTGGGCCCACGACACAGGGCGCCACGCCGACGGTTGCGCAGGGGCGGGCCGCACTCGGGTTCGCTGCCGTCGCCCTGTTCGTAGCCGCGGCCAATCTCCGGCCCGCGATCGCCGCCGTCTCTCCGCTGGCGGACCGGATTCGCGCGGACCTGGACCTGTCGGCGACCGGGCTCTCCTTGCTGACGACCGTCCCGACGCTGGCCATGGGGCTGTGCGCACCGCTGGCCGCGTCCATCGGCCGCAGGTGGGGACTGCAACTGGGCGTGCTGATCGGTCTGGCCGTTGTCGGGATCGCGACCGCCGCACGCGGCCTGGGAGAGGCCACCTGGCTGCAGCTGTGCTGCGCCGCTGTGGTGGGCGCCGGGATCGCGATCGCGCAGACGCTGCTGCCGGCCGTGGTGAAGACCCGTTTCGCCGACCGCGCCGGTCTGGTCACGGGGATCTACACCGCCGGACTCGGACTCGGCGGCGCCGTGGCGGCCGGAGTCAGCGCGCCACTCGCCGACGCCCTGGATTCCTGGCCCGCCGCCCTGGCGTCCTGGGCCCTCCTGGCCGTCGCGGGCATCGTCTTCTGGTCGGCGGCCAAGGGGTCGCTGGGCCTCTCGCAGATCGACGGCCCCAAGGGCCTGGCGACCACCGGCCTGCCCTGGCGCTCCGGGCTCGCCTGGCGGATCACCGCGATCTCGGCCGGCAACTCCGCCCTGTACTACTGTGAACTGGCCTGGATCGCACCGCTGCTGCACGACGACGGCGGACTCAGCGAAGCCAGCGCCGGGTTCGCGCTCACGGTGATGATCTCCATCCAGGTCGTGGCGATGCTGGGTGTTCCCGCGCTGCTCGGCGAACGCGCCGACAAGCGTTTCGGCCTGGCGCTGACCACGGTGCTGACCGCCGTGGGATTCGTGGGATTCGGCTTCAGCCCCGGCACCGGCACCTGGCTCTGGGTCATCGCCATGGGCGTCGGCCACGGCGGACTCTTCACGCTGGTGCTCACGCTGCCCGTCGCGGCCAGCCGTGACGCCGCACAGGCCGGGCGGTTCGCCGCGATGGCGTTCTTCGTCGGCTACGCGTGCGCCGCCATCGGGCCGGTCGTCGTGGGCGGTCTGCGCGACGCCACCGGCGACTACCAGCTTGCGTTCGGCCTCCTCGCCGCCATCACCGCACTCATGCTGCTGCCCATTGCCCGGTTGTCGCCGCAGCAGATCGAGAAGGCACAGCGGTCCGTGTAGGGCCGATCCGAAAGCAGGGCCGCGACCGGGCCCTGATCCACCGGCCGGGCTCCGAGTGCCCGGCCGGACCGACAAGCCGGCAAGAGCCCGTCTTCCCTCCCCCGGGGCGGGCTCTTGCCTTTTCCCGTGCCCCTGCACGGCGTTGAGCGCTCCTATGACTCGGTCTCGACAGGCGTTTGCGACGCTGACAACGCAAGCACCCCTGGCAGCGGGCCGCCGGTCGGCCCCCATTCGGTCGAGAGGATGCGCATGACCAAGGCGAAGGCACGCATAGCCATCGTGGGAGGTGGCATCGCCGGCCTGGTCACCGCCACCCTCCTGCACGCTCACGGCGCCGATGTCCGTATCTTCGAGCAGTCGCAGCAGTTCGGGGCGGTGGGCGCCGGCATCCAGCTCTCACCGAACGGCGTCCGTGTCCTGTACCGGCTCGGACTCGCCGACGCCCTCGCGGAGACCGGGGTCAGGGCCGGGGCCATCGAAACCCGGCGCTGGAACGACGGGAGCCCGATCGCCCGGGTGGAGCACGGAGCCGACTGCGACGAACTGTTCGGCGCCCCCTACTACCTGATCCATCGCGCGGACCTCCAGCACTGCCTGCTGTCGGCCCTCCCCGAGGGCATCGTCGAACTCGGCAAGGGCTGCGCCGGCGTGGTGGAGCGGCCCGACGAGGTCGAACTCCACCTCACCGACGGCTCCGTCACCGGAGCCGATCTGGTCATCGGGGCCGACGGTGTGCACTCCGTCGTCCGTAAAGCGGTCGTCGACGACGAACCCCGCTTCTCGGGCTACTCGGTACACCGCGGACTCGTCCCGGCCGATGTGATGCCCTCCTTCAAGGACGATCCGCGGGTCATGTTCTGGCTGGGCCCGAAGCGGCACGTCACGTACTACCCCGTCGTGGGCGGCGACACCGTCCACTTCAGCGCTGTCTGCGCCACCGCCGACGGACGCCCGGAATCCTCTTCCTCCGGCCGGGAGACCGAGGACCTCGACGCGGCGTTCGCCGGCTGGCACGAGGAGGTGCGGCAGGTGGTGACCGCCGCCGAGTCGGTCACTCGCTGGGGCCTGTTCGACCGGGACCTGGCCGCCCGGTACACGACGGACCGGGTGGTGCTCCTCGGCGACGCCGCGCACCCGACGCTGCCCTATCTGTCGCAAGGGGCGAACCAGGCGCTCGAGGACGCCGTGGTCCTCGCCCGGTGCCTGCGCGAAGCCGGTCCTGGCGACCTGACACCGGCGGTACACCGCTATGAGCGGCTCCGCAGGCCGCGCACCGCCGAAGTGCACCGCCGCGCCCGCGAACTGGCACGGACCTTCCATCTCCCCGACGGCGCGCACCAGGTCGCACGCGACCGCGGGATGGGGGCGAGCCAGAGCCTGCAGCACCTGGATTGGCTGTACGGCTACGACACCGAGTTCGCCCTCACCACGGGCCCCGAAACGGCTTCCCGGCGAGAGCCGACGGCCCCGATCTTCAGCCATCGGCTCTGACCTACGAGGAGGACCAGTGCTGCACACCCTGTTGGGCCGGGTCACACGAGGGAACGGCTTCTACATCGGAGACATCTTCCACGCCGCCGCGCGCCGGGACGCCTCGACCGACGTCACCCTCGACCGCCCGCTGCTGTGGGCCCCTGACCGGGGCACGCAGTTCACCGTCGGCCAACTGGCCGACCAGATAGACGAGCTGGCGGCCCGGCTCTGGTCCTCGGGGGTCAGGCCGACCGAGCGGGTGGCGCTGTACAAGACCGACAACTTCGACATCGCCCTGCTCGCCTGCGCGGCCGCCCGGATCGGTGCGGTGCCCGCGCTTCTCTCACCGGCCCTCGACGGCGCGACGGTGGGCAAGCTGCTCGTCCGGCTGGAGCAGCCGTGGCTGCTCACCGACGGCGACACCCTGGCGGGGGAGCTGCGCGACGTACCGCTGGCCGATGTCGTACGCAGGACCCTGCTGTCCGTCGGGGAGGTTCCCGAGCATCTCGCCGACGAGGTGCCAGAGAAGAGCGGCGCGGTGGAAACGCTGGCCGCGCACGCGGGCGCACCCAGGCGCGATCCGGTCTTCCTCCACCCCCGCCAGCCGTCGCTGATCACGCACAGCTCCGGGACGACAGGCGTACCGAAGCTGGCCGTGCACTGCCCCGAGATCGGCTGGCACCGGCTCGTGCCGCAGCGCATGGTGTCGTGGCCCATCCGCGAACGGGAAACCGCGGCGCTGTGCATGACGTTCGTCCACTCCCGCTTCTACCAGGGACTGGCGATGTTCCTCAGCCACGGCAATCCGATGGTGATCGCCGTCGACCCGGATCCGGAACACATCGGCCCGCTGTTCGTCCGGACACGGCCCGGATACATCGAGACCCACCCCAACACGTACGTCGACTGGGAAGAACTCGACCAGGCACCGGGCGCACCCCTGTCGAGCGTCCGGGTCTACGGCGCCACCTTCGACGCGATGCACCCGCGCACCATCCAGCGGATGCTCGGCGCCTCGAAACGAAAGCGGCCGGTCTTCGTCCAGTTCTACGGACAGTCGGAGATCGGACCGATGGCCGGCCGCTGGTACACGCGACGCACCGCCCACAAGGCCGACGGCCGGTGCGTCGGGCTTCCGCTGCCCGGCTTCATCTCGATGCGGGTCGTCGACGGCGACGGCAGGCGGCTGAGCCACGGGCGGACCGGCCACCTCGAAGTGCGCAGCCGCACCCGCATCCTCACCTACCTCGGCGAGGACGAACGGTACGAGCGCGAGCTGCACGAGGGCTGGTGGCGCGTCGGCGACGTCGGCCGCCTCAGCCGGTGGGGGCTGCTCCACCTGATGGACCGTGAGGTGGACCGCATCGACTCGATGGAGAGCAACCTCGCGGCCGAGGACCTGCTCATGGAACGGCTCGACGAACTGCGCGAAGTGGTGATCGTGGCAGGCCCGGAAGGCGAACCCGTCCCCGTGGTGGCCACCCGGGGCGAACTGCCGCTCGACGAGCGCCGTTGGCGCAAGGCGACGCTGGACCTGCCTCCGATGGCCCCGTTCCGGCAGTTCAGGTTCGACGACCTGCCGCGCACCTCCACCCGCAAGATCCAGCGCTCCGAGCTGGCCAGGCTGGTCGGGGAAGGACTGCCGCGAACCGCGCGGCCCGGCGAGACATCAGACACAACGGTGGGAGCGTGACGATGCAGAGTCCAGCAGGCCGTCAACTGATCGAGCTCATGGCCGGTTTCTGGAAGACCCAGGCGGTCTATATAGCGACCGAATCAGGCATCGTCGACCACATCCCGGTCGACGGCCGCATCCCGGCCATCGAGCTGGCACTGGAGACCGGGACCGACCCCGACGCGCTGGGACGGCTGCTCCTCTTCCTGGAGAGCCTGGGCGTGGTGGACGGCGACGAGACGAACGGCTACGCCCTGACCCCCGTCGGTGAGCTGCTGCGCACCGACACCCGCGATTCGATGCGTGACCACGTACGCATCTACGGTTCGCACTTCTACCAGGCATGGGGCGCCCTGTCCCACTCGCTCCGGACCGGTGGCTCGGCGTTCACCCATGTCTACGGCAGCGACCTGTTCTCCTACCTCCACCAGAATCCCGAGCTCTCGCTGACGTACGAGCGGGCCATGGTGGCGGGCACGCCCTTCTTCGCCGAGGTCAGCGGCGCCTTCGACTTCTCCGGGGCGCGGCGCATCGTGGACGTCGCCGGCGGCCACGGAGCACTGCTCAACGAGATCCTGAACGCCAACCCGGGCCCGCGCGCCGTGCTCTTCGACGCCGCCCATGTGATCGAGGAAGCCGCCGGCCGTCCGATCGCCACGGACCACGCGGACCGGTGCGAACGGGTTCCCGGGGACTTCTTCGAGTCGGTTCCCGAGAACGGCGACGTCTATCTCCTCTCCCGCATCCTGCACTGCTTCGACGACGAGGCGTGCCACCGGATCCTCACCAACTGCCGTCGCGCGATGGCACCGGGCGGCAAGCTGGTGATCCTGGAACGGATGCTCACCAAGGGCACCGGCTCCTCACTGACCCAGGGCTACAACATGCACATGCTGGTCGTGCTGGGCGGTGGCCGCGAGCGCGACGAGGCCCAGTACCGCACTCTCCTCGACAAGGCGGGGTTCGCGGTGGAGTCCATCCATGAGCTCCCTCTGGAGACGCATCTCCTGGTCACGGCACCGAGCTGACCGACGGACCGGCACCCGCAGACGAATCTGGAGAAACCTTGAACAGCCAGTCCGAACACGAAGAGAGTCCGGCGGACCATCCGGAACTTCCCCTGGCGGCAGGGGCGTTGTCCCGGGCAAGAGCCCTGTCCCTGCACAACACCCTGCACACGGACACCGGAACCGCGGTGCTGGACCAGGTGATCCGGCACGCGAAGAACGATCCCGACCGCCACGCCGTCGTCGACGGCGAACGGTCGCTGAGCTACCGGGGCCTGCTGGGACGGGTCGCCACGGCGAGGCAGGCCCTGCTCTCCCACGGTGTGCGCGCGGGTGACGTGGTCGCAGCAGTCGGCCCCCGCAGCGCGGACACACCTGTCGTCTTCCTGGCACTGGAGAGCCTGGGCGCCTCGTACCTGCCGATCGACCCCGCCTGGCCGGAGATCCGGGTCCGGGACGTACTCGATCGCAGCCGGGTCGCCGTGCTGCTGGACTATTCCGGTGCCGGCAGCGGCGCCGCGCGGGCGGCCGCCGAGTCCGAGCGGATCACCGTGGTGCGCCTGCCCGCGGAGTCCGAGGCCGGCGAACTGCCGCGTCGCAGCGTCACCGACCGGGCGGGCGAGGCCCGCTACACCATCTTCACCTCGGGTACCACCGGTCGCCCCAAGGGCGCGACGATCGAGCACCGAGGTCTGCTCAATCACCTCTGGTCCAAGGTCGCGGACCTGTCGCTGGACTCCCGCGACGCGGTGGCCTTCACGGCGCCGTTGGTGTTCGACATCTCGATCTGGCAGATGCTCTGCCCCTTCCTGGTCGGCGGCCGGGTCGTGGTCGTGAACGACGCCGTCACGCGGATGCCGCGTTGGCTCCTGGGCACCCTTGAGGACACCGGTGTGACCGTCGCCGAACTGGTGCCCACGGTCATCGGCTGGCTCGTCGACGAGACACGGCACCAGGGCGGCGACGCGCTGGGGAAGCTGCGCTGGCTGCTCTCCACCGGCGAAGAGCTGTACCCCGCCGCGGCGGCACGGATTCTCGACGCGTTCCCGCAGGTGTCGCTGGTCAACGCCTACGGTCCCGCGGAATGCTCCGACGACGTCACCCTCCACGTGGTGACATCGGCCGATCTCGCCCGCCGCCGGCTGCCGGTCGGTTCCCCCGTCGCCAACAACTCGCTCTATGTGCTCGCCCAGGGCGAGGACGGCACCTGGCGAGCGGCCGAACCGGGGGAGACCGGCGAACTGTTCGTCGGCGGTACGGGGGTGGGGCTCGGCTACCTGAACGACCCCGACACCACCGGCCGCGCCTTCTTCCGCGATCCCTTCGACCCGGCCTCGCCGACCGGACGGCTCTACCGGACCGGCGACCTCGCCCGGTTCGACGAGGGGCTCGTGTACTACCTCGGCCGCAAGGACCGGCAGGTGAAGGTCACCGGCGTCCGGATGGAACTCGATGAGATCGAGGCCGTCCTCAGCCGGCATCCCGGCATCGGGCAGTGCGCCGTCACCGTGTCCGACGACGGCGGACTCAGCGAACTCGTCGCCCACTACACCCTGAGCGCCCCGGTGCCGCAGCAGGAACTCCAGGACGCCCTGAGTGCGGCCCTGCCCCCGCCGATGGTGCCGCGGCGCTGGCGGGAGTGGGACTCGCTGCCCCTGAGCAGGAACGGAAAGATCGACCACCGGTCGCTCCAGGCGACCACCGCCATCTCCCGGAATGAGGCTCCATGACCACGGCAGCGGCGAAGACGTCAAACGGCCTTGCCCACACGTCCACGGGCCCGGACACCGCGGACCGGGCGAGGGCGGCGAGCCGCGCCGCGGACCTGGCGGAACGCGCCGCTGCCGTGGCCCGCGTCGCGGAACAGCACCTCGCCGAGACCGAGCGTGACGCGTCGTTCCCCGAGCACGCACTGGCGGAGATGCGCCGGACCCGGCTGCTGGCCCTCCTCGTCCCGGAGGCCGACGGAGGCCTCGGCGGCACCGTCACCGACCTCGTCGACGTCAGCATGATCCTCGGGCGGGCCGACATGTCCGTGGCGATGATCTTCGCCATGCACTGTCAGCAGTCGGAGGCGATCGTGCGCTTCGCGAAGCCGCCCCTGCGCGAGGAACTGCTCGCCCGGCTGGCTGCCGGTGAGCTGTACCTGGCGTCGGTGACCACGGAGTCCGGCAAGGGCGGTGACCTGTTCAAGTCGTACGCCCCGCTGCGCGAGACCGAGGAGGCCCTGGAGATCGACCGGGCGGCGCCGATCTCGACCGGTGGCAGCAACGCGGACGGCTTCCTGATCACCATGCGCAGCCCGTCCGCCACCGCGGACCACCATGTCTCCCTGGTCTACGCCCACCGCAGCCAGCTGACCGTGGAGACCGCCGGCCAGTGGTGCCCGATGGGGATGCGCGCCACGCACAGCCTGCCGTTGAAGATCACCGGCACGGTACCCGCCCACCACGTGATCGGTGAGCACGGGGCCTTCCACCAGATCGTCCAGTCGGTCTTCGGCCCACTCGCCCACATCGGCTGGTCGGCGGCCTGGCTGGGAACCGCGAGCGGGGCCCTGTCCCGGGTGCTGCACCTGCTGCGCGACCCGGCGGGCCGCAAGCGGTTCGACCTCCGCTCGGAACTGCTGCTGACGCGGCTGTCCAGGGCCCGGCAGCGGCTCGACACCGTCCACGCGCTCCTGCGCCGTACGGAGGCATTGGTCGCCGGCGGAACCGACTGGTCCTCCACCGGCAGCCAACTGCTGCTGAACAACCTGAAGATCACCGCGGCCGAGGAGTGCTGCGCCGCCGTCGACGGCCTGATCGACGCGGTGGGCCTTCGGCACGGCTACCTCCAGGACTCACCGACCCGGCTGGAGAAGTCCCTGCGCGATCTGCGCTCCGCCGTACTCAATTACAGCAACGACCGACTCCACCTGGCGGACGGGCAACTCTGTCTGCTCGACCCGGACGTCCGGTTCGACTGACCCGTCGCCACACTGCCGCCGTCGCCGTCGCGAAAGGGCCGGGGCCGAGGCAGTCGCCCACTCACATCCCCGAATCCGAGGATCCGTCATGCCTGAGAACAGCACAGAGAACCAGTCCGACAACTGGAGTACCGCACTACGCTACATCGCGGGACGGAAGGCGGCGGAGGAGTCCCTGGGGTTCCTCGCGCACATCAGCTCCGCCATCCGGGAGACCGCTGACCTCAAGAGCGTCATCCCGGCGGTGGCCAGGGCGTCCGTCCCCTTCTTCGCCTCCGCGATCTCACTGGACGCGTCCTCCACGCACTCCGGGCCCGTCGTCCAGTCCCCGACCGACTTCTCGGCAGCGCTCGAGGGAATGCGCACCCTCGCCGCGAAGAGCGATCAGCGGCAGCTGGTGATCAGCGAGCACGAGGGCTTCGCCAAGCAGACCGACCCGGTGCACCTGGAGCAGCTGCACGAGTGGAAGATCAACTCGGCCGTGGCCCTCTCGCTGGACTACCGAGGTGTTTCCGGCGGCCGTCTCGTCCTCGTACGGGATTCGACGCAGCGCCGAGGCGCCTTCGGCCCGGGGGATCTCGCACTCGCCTCCGAGCTGGCGGACAGGGTCGCGGCATTCAATGTGCTCGCCGCCTACCTGACGGCCGACAACGACCGATAGGTCCTGTCCGGCGAGAAGAACAAGGAGTAGTGATGGCAGCGAGCTGGACAGATGTGCGCTCCTGGATTCTGGAACGCAACCCTGAACTGACCGAACTGGACCCGGAAACCGACATCATCGAGAAGCGCATCGTCGATTCCCTGCAGTTCGTGGAGCTGGTCCTCTACGTAGAAGAACTGCGCGGCACGATGCTGCAGTCGAACGAGGTCGGTCTCGACTCCTTCCGAACCCTCAAGGCCATCGAGAAGAACTTCCTTCATCAGTAGCCGGAATCAGTGCTGGGGGTGGCGACAGCCATGTCATCGGGGCGATCCATCGTTGTGCAGGGCACTGTGGGAAAGGCCGAGGACGTCGTGGTCTTTCTGCCACCGGCGGGCAGCATCACATCACCGTACTTCCCGATCGGAGCCTGTCTGCCGGACACACTGCCGGCGGTGCACTGCGAGATGCCGGGCCGCGGCCGCACCGCAGGGGAGCAGACGCCCGGGTCCGTGCACGGCGCCGTGGACCGCTGGGCGGACGAACTTGCCGCGCTGCTGCCAGGGCGTCGGCTGCACCTCTTCGGACACAGCCTGGGAGCTCTGTTCGCCTACGAGCTCGCGATCCGGTTCGAGGACCGGTCGGGGACCGAGGCCGCCAGTCTGTCCGCCTCCGGCGCCCGCGAACCGGGAAGCACGCCGCGCTCGCTCGTGGCCACCGCCTTCGCGGCCCTGCGCGGGCAGCGGGGCACCACGGACAAGGAAGGCGACCGCGAGGGCGCGTGGCTGACCGACGATCTGCGGCTGCGGCAGGAGTACGTGACGGCGAAGCAGCCGATCCGCGCACCACTGGCGCTGTTCTGCGGAATCTCCGACCCTTTCGCCCGGCCCGCCGAAATGGAGGAATGGAAGCGCTTCACGAAGGGCCCCTGGCTGGGGATGTTCACATTCCCCGGCGGGCACGACTATTACCTTTCCGGCCAGGAATCAATCGCAGCAGAGATCAGTCAAATCGTGGATCGCAGTCAGGATCCGGAACGAATGGGAGTGGAAAATGACGGTTGACAAGCCTTCGGTCGAGCAGCTGATCGACGTCATCACGAACAGTTCGGTGGGGATCGCGGTGACCGACGGGTCGGGCGCCGTCCTGCTGCACAACAGGGCGCAGTCCGTGCTCATGGGCGGCGAGGCCGGCCGGCTCTCCGGACGCATAGCGGTCGACGGGGCGGAGAGCGGACTGAGCGCGCTGCTGCAACGGCTGGAGAAGGACAAGCGGGTCGAGAACCTCCAGGTCACCTACCGGAGCGCCGACGGCAAGGAGGAGCGGACCTCCCGCGTCAACGCCGTGCTGACCGGCAGCGGCGACAGCACCCGGATCCACTGGGTGAGCCGCCCGGAACTGGGCGAGCGGCTTCCGGTGTCCAACACCAGCACACCTGACGCCACGTCCGATGCCGCGGCATGGATCCGCGCGGTCGACGAGTGCGAGCTCCCCTCCCTGGCCCCCGGCAAGGAAGAGGAGGAGGTGATGCGTGAGTTCTACGAGGTGGCGCCGGTGGCGATCCACCTGATCGGGGTCAACGGCCAGGTCATGCACGCCAATCCGACCGACGTCGCACTGGTCGAGTACAGCTCGTCGCCCGCCGAGTACGTAGGCCAGCACATCCGCAAGATCTACGAGGACCAGGGGCTGCTGGACGACTTCCTGTCGCGCTGGGACGAGGACTCGCCGATCATCAACTTCCGGGCGAACTTCGTCACCAGGGAGGGCGCTCCCAAGCCGGTGCTGATCTTCTCGACGGCACAGGCCGAGGGCGGCAGCGTGAGCAACACCCGCTGCTTCGTGTTCAACGACCCCGAGCCGCAGCGCGCACGGGACGCGATCAGCGCGTTCGGCTGGCCGGCCTGACGGCCGGGCGGGCGGTGCGTGGCACGACCCACGCACCGCCCGCCGGCGGCGTCCCCGTCATCGAGGTCCCGGGGGCATCAACTCCCGTAGAACAGCAACCTGTTCGGAGGAGAGATCCATGTCGAAAGTGCTGGTTGTTTCCGGTAGTCCGTCCCCGTCCTCCAAGACCGAACTCATCGGTGATCATGTGGCGCGGCGGCTGGCCGAGTACGAGTGGCACACCGGACATCTGAGAGTGCGCACCCTGCCCGCCGAGCCGCTGCTCGGCGCGGATGTCTCGCATCCGGCGATCGCCCGGGCGCTGGAACAGGTCGCACGGGCCGACGGGATCGTGCTGGCGACACCCACCTACAAGGCGAGCTTCTCAGGCTTGCTGAAGACCTTCCTGGACCTGCTGCCACAGGCCGGATTCACGCACAAGGCAGTGCTTCCGCTGGCCACCGGAGGCAGCGTCGCGCATCTGCTCGTACTGGACTACGCGTTGCGGCCGGTGGTGCATTCACTGGGCGCCCGTCATGTGGTGCAGAGCTTCTTCCTGCTGGACAAACATGTCGAGTTCCAGGGGAATGAACCGAGAATTCTGCCGGAGAGCGCGGGAAAGCTCGACGACGTCATCGAGCAGTTCTGTAAATCCCTGATCACAAACCCTTGATCACGAACCCCTGATCACAGACCTCCGATCACGAAACCCTGATCACCGAATCCCCGGCCGCGAAATCCTGGGCACCATTCGGTCCGGACCCGGGGGATCCGAGCGTTCGCTGTCCTTCGACCCGCCTTTCAACACAGCTGGAGCGCAAAATGGTCGACAAACCTGCCAAGGGCAAGTGGCTCACCGGCTGGGACCCCGAGGACGAGGACGCCTGGCACCGGAGCGGACACCGTGTCGCCCGCCGTAATCTCGCCCTCTCCGTGCTCTCCGAGCACATCGGGTTCTCCGTGTGGACACTGTGGTCCGTCCTCGTCCTGTTCATGTCCCCCGACATCGGTCTCGGGTTCGACCCCGGCGAGAAGTTCCTGCTGGTGGCCACCCCCACCGTCGTCGGCGCGCTGCTACGGCTGCCCTACAGCTTCGCGGTGACGCGCTTCGGCGGACGCAACTGGACCGTTTTCGCCACCGCGATACTCCTCGTCCCCACGCTGCTCGCCCTGTACTTCGTCCAGCGACCCGGCACACCTCTGTGGGTGTTCCTGTCGATCGGCGCCGTGGCCGGAGTGGGCGGGGGTAACTTCGCCTCCTCGATGACGAACATCACCGCCTTCTACCCGCAGCGCCACCAGGGCTGGGCCCTCGGCCTCAACGCGGGCGGCGGGAACCTCGGTGTCGCGGCCGTCCAGCTCGTCGGACTCGCGGTCATTTCGGTGGCGGGCCGGACACATCCCTCCTACGTCGCGGCCGCCTACCTGCCGCTGATCGTGCTCGTCGCGCTGCTGGCGGCATGGAAGATGGACAACGTGGACTCCGTGCGGGCGGCCCCCGGAGCCCAGCGCGAGGCGGCCAGGGACCGGGACACCTGGTGGATCTCCCTGCTGTACATCGGCACGTTCGGCTCGTTCATCGGCTACGGCTTCTCCTTCGGACTCGTCCTGCAGAGCGAATTCGACGCCACCCCGGTCGAAGCGGTCGGCTACACCTTCCTCGGCCCGCTCCTGGGCTCCCTCTCCCGCCCGCTGGGCGGATGGCTGGCCGACCGGATGGGCGGGGCGAAGGTCACCCTCTGGAACTTCCTCGGCATGGGCGCCGGCACCCTCGTGCTCGTCGTCGCGTCCCGTCTCCATTCCTTCGCCCTGTTCACCACCGGGTTCACCGTCCTGTTCGTGCTCAGCGGCCTCGGCAACGGCTCGACGTACAAGATGATCCCGGCGGTCTACGCGAAGAAGGCGGAGCACGAAGTGACCGTCGGCCACGACGCGGTCGGGGCCTTCGCCCGGGCCCGCCGGCTCTCCGGCGCGGTCATCGCGATCGCCGGTGCGGTGGGCGCGCTCGGCGGTGCCGCCATCAATGTCGCCTTCAAGCTCTCCTACTCCGAAGGCTCCGGCTCCGGCATCCCCGCCTTCGTGGCGTTCCTCGCCTACTACGCGCTGTGCGTGACCGTGCTCCGGTTGGTCTATCTGCGCCGCACGCCGACGCAGGGCAGAGGCGCGGCCCGCGCCGCCAGGGAGACCAGCCGTGTCTGAACTCCCCGCCCTCAGGCCGGAGACGGACACACACTGCCCGTACTGCGCCCTGCAATGCGGTACGAGGCTGACGGGCGACCGGGACGTCGGTGTGAAGGTGGAGCCGACGGACTTTCCGGTGAACCGGGGGAGGCTCTGCCAGAAGGGCTGGACCGCCCCCGATGTACTGGCGGCCGCCGACCGGCTGACGCGGCCCCTGGTCCGCGGCCCGGACGGCCGGCTCACCGAAACGTCCTGGGACACCGCGCTGGACACCGTGGCCGAGGGGCTGCGCCGGATCCGCGCCCGGCACGGGCCCGACGCGGTGGCCGTGTTCGGCGGCGGCGGACTGACCAACGAGAAGGCCTATCTGCTGGGCAAGTTCGCCCGTCTGGCCCTGGCCACCAGCCAGATCGACTACAACGGCCGGTTCTGCATGTCGTCCGCCGCCCTCGCGGGAAACGAAGCCTTCGGCCTGGACCGGGGGCTGCCCTTCCCCGTCGGCGACCTCCGGAGCGCGCGGACCGTGCTGCTGGCGGGTGCGAACATCGCCGAGACCATGCCGCCCCTGATGCAGCACCTGGAGCGGGCCGAGCTGATCGTCGTCGACCCGCGCCGCACCGCCACCGCAGGGCGCGCGAAGCTGCATCTGCAGCCCGCGCCCGGCACCGACCTCGCCCTCGCGCTCGGCCTCCTGCACATCGCCGTCGTCGACGGACTGCTCGACCAGGACTACATCCGGCGGCGCACCCGTGGCATCGAAGGCGCGGTGCGACGGGCGATGACGTGGTGGCCCGAACGCGTCGAGAGCATCACCGGAGTGCCCGTGAGCGCGCAGCGCGAAGCCGTCCGGATGCTCGCAGGAGCCGAGGCCGGGGCCGGGGACGGGGGCGCGTACGTACTCACCGGGCGGGGCGTCGAACAGCACAGCCGGGGCACCGACACCGCGGCCGGGTTCATCAACCTCGCACTCGCTCTCGGACTGCCCGGATCCGGCCGCGGCGGATACGGGTGCCTGACCGGGCAGGGCAACGGCCAGGGCGGTCGGGAACACGGACAGAAGGCCGATCAGCTGCCCGGCTACCGGTCCATCACCGACCCCGCGGCGCGGGCCCACGTCGCCGGCGTATGGGGAGTCCCGCCGGAAGACCTGCCCGGCCCCGGGCGCAGCGCCTATGAGCTTCTGGACGCCCTGGGCGACGACGGGGGCCCGCGCGGACTTCTGGTGTTCGGGTCGAACCCGGCTGTCTCCGCACCGCACGCCTCCCACGTGGTCCGGCGGCTGGCCTCGCTCGACCTGCTCGTGGTGGCCGACTTCGTGCCCTCGGAGACCGCGCGGATGGCCGATGTGGTGCTGCCCGTCACCCAGTGGGCCGAGGAGGAGGGGACCCTGACCAACCTGGAGGGCCGGGTACTGCGCCGCCGCGCGCTGATGGCGCCGCCGCCGCGGGTACGCAGCGACCTCCAGGTCCTGCACGACCTCGCCGTACGGCTGGGCGAGCCCCCGGACCGCTATCCGGCCGTTCCGCAGGACGCGTTCGACGAACTGCGCGCGGCGTCCCGGGGTGGCAGGGCGGACTACTCCGGAATCTCCTACGAGCGCCTGGACACCGGAGAGAGCCTGCACTGGCCCTGCCCGGCCGCCGCGGACCCGCACCCGGGCACGCCCAGGCTCTTCCTGGACCGGTTCGCCCACTCCGACGGCCGGGCACGCTTCGCCGAGGTCGAACACCATGGCCCCGCCGAGGACATCAGCCCCGCGTACCCGCTGTACGCCACGACCGGCAGAATCCTGGCGCACTACCAGTCCGGGGCACAGACCCGGCGCGTCACGGAGTCGAACGCGGCCGCCCCCGAGCCGTTCGTCGAGGTCCACCCCGACACCGCGGCCCGGTCCGGTCTGGCCGACCGCGGTCTCGCCCGGGTCACCTCGGCACGGGGCAGCATGACGGCCCGGGTCCGGCTGGACGCGACCATGCGCCTGGACACGGTGTTCGTCCCCTTCCACTTTCCCGGGGAGGGCCGGGCCAACCTGTTCACCCACCCCGCGCTGGACCCGCGCAGCGGAATGCCCGCGTTCAAGGTGAGCGCCGTGCGGCTGGAGGCACTCCCGGAGGCGGCCCCATGAACCGGATCCTGATCGTCGGCGCCGGACCGGCGGCGCACCGGCTGGCCGAGCGCCTGCGCCATCACGGGCACGCGGAGGCCCTCACCGTCCTCGGAGCCGAACCCGCGCCCGCCCATCACCGGCCGCTGCTGTCCCACGTGGTCGCCGGCCGGCTCACCCCCGAAGCCCTGCGCATGCCGTTCCCGCCCGGCACCCGGGTGCTCACTGACACGATGGTGACGGGCATCGACCGGGAACGGCGCGAGGTCCGCGCGCAGCGTGGCGGTGTCGGGACCGTCCACCCCTACGACACCCTGGTACTCGCCACGGGGGCGCGCGCCGCTGTCCCCGCCATCCCCGGTGCGACCGGCGACGGCGGTCGCACCGGGGATGGCGTCACCACCCTGCGCACCGCGGCGGACTGCGAGCGGATCACGGGGAACACCGTGGTGGTGCTCGGCGGCGGACCGCTGGGCGTGGAGACCGCGAGTGCGCTGGCCGCGCGGGGGACCGCGACCACCCTGGTCTGCGACCGCCCCCACCCCCTGTACGAGCGGCTCGGGGACACCGGCGGCGGCATGCTCACCGAGCTGCTCGCACGGGAGGGGGTCCGGGTACTCGGCGGACGCACGGTCGTGCGACGCACACCGGGCAGCGTGCTGCTGGACGACGGAACCACATCGCGCGCCGACACACTCGTCCTGTGCACCGGCGCCGTCCCCGCCGCCCGGCTCGCCCGTCAAGCCGGTCTGGAGGTGCGCGACGGGATCGTCGTCGACGACCGGCTGCGCACCGGCGATCCCCGCATCCATGCCATCGGCGACTGCGCCGAACACCGGGGGCGGGCGGCGGCGGGGCTCGACGCCGCCTGGGCCCAGGCCGAGGACCTCGCGGAGATCCTCACCGGCCGGGACACCGCCCACCGGCCCGTTCCGCCCGTGTTCCGGTTGCGCACCCGGGCCGTGGACGTGTCCTGCATCGGCTCACCGGACGCCTTCGAGGCTCCCGGCGTCCGGATGCTCGGGTTCACCGACCGGGACGGTCACCGGTACGCACGGCTCGCGCTGCGCGACGAACGCGTCGTCGCGGCCGTGCTGTTCGGCCTGCCGCAGGCCATCGCCACCATCGGTCTGCTCCACCGGCGAGGGCAGCAGCTCCCCTCCGACCGGCTGGGGCTGCTGCTGGGGTGGCCGCCGCGGCCGTCGTCGCGCGAGTCCGACACCTACGAGGACGCGATGATCTGTCTGTGCAACAACGTCCGGCGCCGGACCCTGTCCCTGGCCTGGCGGGCGGGAGCCCGTACGGTCACGGCTCTCGCCGCGGCGACCCGGGCCACCACCGGCTGCGGCGGCTGCGGGCCGCAGGTGGCGGAGCAGTGCGACCTCTGGGAGAGCGAGGCCCGGCGGGAACCCGGGAGGGCGGCGTGACCCGCACGCTCGTCGTCGTCGGGCACGGCATGACCGGCCACCGGCTCGCGGAACGCCTGCGAGCCCTGGACACCTCGGGCGCCTGGCGCATCGTCGTCCTGGCCGAGGAAGCTCACCCCGCCTACGACCGCATCCGCCTGTCCTCGTATCTGACGGGCGGCAGCAGGCAGGACCTCGCACTCGCCGGCCGGGACTTCACCGAGGACCCCCGGGTGGACCTCCGTCTGGGATGTGCGGTGGTGTCCGGCGATCGGGCGGAGCGCACCGTCCGGACGGCCGACGGCGAGCAGTTGCCGTACGACGCGCTGGTACTGGCCACCGGTTCGGAGCCCTTCGTGCCGCCGGTGCCCGGCCGGGACCTGGCGAACTGCTTCGTGTACCGGACCTTCGACGACCTGGACGCGATCCGTGGCGCGGCACGCCGGGGCCGACCATGCGTCGTGGTCGGGGGCGGACTTCTCGGTCTGGAAGCGGCCCATGCGCTGCGCCTGCTGGGGATGCGGCCCCACGTCGTGGAGAGTGCCTCTCATCTGATGCCGACGCAACTCGATGCCGGTGCGGCGCGGGTGCTCCACCGCAGTGCCACCGGGCTGGGCCTCCGGCTGCACTGCGGTACGGCGGTGGCGTCGATCGAAGCCGGCCCCGACGGCGCCGTACGGGCCGTCGTTCTCGGGGACGCGACGGTCCTGGAGAGCGACCTGGTGGTCTTCGCGGCAGGAATCCGCCCGCGGGACGAACTGGCCGCGGCACTCGGACTGGAGCGCGGTGAGCGCGGCGGCGTACTCGTCGACGAGAACTGCCGCACCGCCGACGAGCACATCTGGGCCGTCGGTGAGTGCGCCGCCGTGCAGGGGCGCTGTTACGGCCTGGTCGCCCCCGGATACGGCATGGCCGAAACGGTGGCCGGCCGGCTGGCGGGCCGGAGCCCCCGCCCTTTCGACGGCACCGACACCTCCACGTCCCTCAAACTCCTCGGTGTGCACGTGGCCACGTTCGGCATCATTCACCCGCGGGGCGGTCCTGCCGCCGAAGCCGTCTTCGCCGAGGGCACGACCCGCTACGCCAAGGTCTTCCTGGAGCCGGAGTCCGGGCGCCTGCTCGGCGGGATCCTCGCGGGTGAGACAGGCTCCCGGACCGCGCTCGGCCCCTTCGTCGGCCACCGGCCTCCGGCAGACCTGGAGCAGCTTCTCCTGCCGTGACCCGCGGGTCGCGGGAGTCAGCTGCGGGTCCGCTCGGCCGGCGGATGTTCCACGCCGGTCCCGTCCTCGGCCGGCGATGGGGCGATGAGGTGCTTCGGCATGGCCGGCTCGGGCATGGTGCGGTACAGGAGCCAGCCCAGGGCGGGCATCAGGATCAGGGGAGTGAGGGCCGTCTGCAGGGAGGTCGCGTCGGCGATGCTGCCGATGACCGGGCTGACCAGGCCACCGATGCTGACCGTCAGCCCGAGAGTGATCCCACTGGCGGTGCCGACGCGCGAGGGCAAGTAGTCCTGGGCGAGGGTGACTTGCAGCGAGAACGGGACGTACAGGCCGACGGAGGTCAGGGCGATGAACAGATAGATCGCCGGGCCGGGGACGAAGACGATCCCGGCGACGGCGCCGACCGTGATCAGATACGACATGCGCACCACCGTGACCCGGTCCCACCGGTTGGCCAGGCGGCTGCCCAGCACGGTGCCCGCCGCGCCGCCGAGGTAGAGGACGAAGAGCGCCGCCGTGCCCGCCGCCGTACCGCCTCCCGTGCGCTGCCGGGCGTAGAACGAGATGAAGGTGCTCAGGCCGACGAAGGCGATCGACCGGCAGACCACCGCGAGCGACAGCTTCACGAACGAAGCCCTGTCGTCGGTCCCCGTCGCCGCAGCCGCCCCGGGGCCGGTGGATGCCGACTGCTCCAGCGCACGCAGGACGGGCAGACACAACACACTGCCGACGACGGCCGGCACCACGAGCAGCGGTGAGAACCGCAGTCCGCCGGTGGCCACGACGGCGGTGACCATGAGGGGGGCGACCGCGAAGCCGACGTTGCCGCCGAAGGAGAACCACCCCATCGAGCTGTGGCTCCCCTGGCTGGCGAGCCGTGCGACGCGGGCGGATTCGGGGTGGTAGGCGGCGACCCCGATCCCGGACACCGCGACGAACAGCAGTGTCAGTGGGTACGAACCGCTGAGGCCGCTGAGTGCGACCCCGAGCCCGCCGAGGACGGTGCTGACGGGCAGCAGCCAGGGCATGGCCCGTCGGTCGGTGAGCGCCCCGAACACCGGTTGTGCCACCGAGGACAGCAGCGACGCGGCGAGTACGATGCCCGAGGCCGCCGCGTAGGAGTAGGCGCGCTCGGCGACGAAGAACGGGACGAGCGACGCCACGGCGCCCTGATAGACATCCACACACGCATGCCCGACCGACAGTAGAACGATTGATCTATTCCTTGGCATGACATCATCGTCATCGCCGGACGGTGTGTCGCGCTTCCGATAATCTGCCAACCATTGTCGAAATTCCGCCTGTCAGCGTCTTCGGGAACCGCGTGCGTAGTAGCCCGGTGTCATGCGGACGGATATGGCGAGGCGGTTCAGTACGTTGATGGCGATGACCGTCGCGATCAGATGGGTCAGTTCGCGCTCGTCGAAGTGCCGGGCCGCCTTCGCGAGCGCGAGGTCGGAGGCGGAGCCGTTCGCCGCGACGGTCAGCGCCTCGGTGAGTTCGAGCGCCGCGAGCTCCTTGTCCGTATAGCAGTGCCGGGACACCTCCCAGGCGCTGAGGTGGGCTATTCGCTCCGCCGATTCGCCCGTGGCGAGGGCGTCGGTGGTGTGCATGTCCAGGCAGAAGGCGCATCGGTTGAGCTGTGAAGCGCGAATTCTGACCAGCTCGGCCAGGCCCGGGTCGATGCCCGCACTCGCGGCGCGGTCGAGCTCGAGCATCGCCCGGTGCACCTCGGGTGCGAGCCTGCCGGTGTCCAGACGGGGCGTGTGATCGGAGGCCGAGTGGTTTGTCATGGACGACACGTTACGGGTGTCGTCGCACAACGGAACGGGCCGGCGCCGGTCACTCCCACGATCCCGGACTTATCGCCAACTTGGGTCGCTGTACTGCCTGTTGGCCGGAATGGGATGAGTCAGGGCCGACGGTTGTGGGTGCCCGGGGTGTAGCCGAAAGCGCGGCGGAAGACATCGATGAACGCGCTGGTGGACGACCAGCCGCAGTGGTGCGCGACCGTGGTCACCGGTACGTCGTCGGCCAGCATGCGAAGGGCGTGGTACAGACGCAGTTGGGTGCGCCACTGCGGGAACGTCATGCCGAGTTCGCGGCGGAAGAGACGGCTGAGGGTGCGCTCGCCGGCTCCGGCCGTGGTCGCCAGGGCGGCCAGCGTGCGAGGGTCCGCGGGGTCCTGGTGCAGGAGGTCGCAGACGGCTTTGAGGCGGGGGTCGGTGGGGGCGGGCAGCTGTACGGGCTGCTGGGGCGAGGCGCGCAGCCGGTCGAGGAGCACCGCGCGCAGCCGCAGCCGCTCCGGGGTGTCGTCGTGGGGGCTTCGGGTACAGGCGAGGATCAGTTCGCGCAGCAGGGGGTCGACCGAGAGGACGGTCGGGGCGTCGAGACCGAGCGGATTGGTGTCGGCGGGCAGGCCCAGCAGATGCAGGGCGAGATGCCCGTGGGCGCGGTGGGCGTGGACGCAGCCGGCGGGGACCCAGATGGCCCGGGTGCCGGGAGCGAACCAGGTGCCCGCGTCGGTGGTGACCGCGAGAACGCCGGACCCCGCGTAGACGACCTGGTGGTCGTCGTGACGGTGTGCGTCGATGCGCTCCCCGGGAGCCATCGCCTGGGTGCGGGTGGGCGCCTCGGGGGAGTGGCGGATGTCCGGCATGAATCAAAACTCTATCGGAAGAGCGCCAGGCCGCAGTGTGGAGTGGTCGGCGAACAGGGCTCGGGAGCCTCGAAACGGCCTTGTGGGTGTGATGCCACCCATAGGGGCCACGTCACATCCTAGGGCGGGTAGTAGACACGACCCCCGCCCGAACGGTGCAGAACCAGTCCAGAGCGTCTCATTTCGGACATTACTCCGTATTGGGGTAGTACGTCACATCATTGACCCCCGCCACGGCCGCCGCTAACCATGGCTGTCATCACGGGGAACCACGACCGGCCCGGACACACCACCGGACCCGCTCACCCCCGTCCCGCACCACACAGGGGCCCCCGCCCCGCCCCGCCGCCGCCGACACCGGACGGCACCACCACACCCCCAGGAGTCACTCCCGCATGACCACGCAGACCCGCACCGCCCGCACCGCCCGCATCCGCACCCTGGCCGTCACCGCCCTCGCCACCACCGGCGCGGCCGCAGCCGCCCTCACCCTGACCTCGACCTCCGCACAGGCCGCCGAGACCAAACAGAGCGCCCCCGTCGTCCGGACCGCCCCGGCCGGCGACGTCCAGGACACCCAGCAGACCGGCAAGGGCTACGCCAACAACCTCGACGGCTGGATCAAGCAGTCCCTGGCCATCATGAAGGCCAAGGGCATCCCCGGCTCCTACGAAGGCCTGCACCGCAACATCATGCGCGAGTCCGGCGGCAACCCCAACGCCGAGAACGGCTGGGACATCAACGCCCAGAAGGGCACCCCCTCCAAGGGCCTGCTCCAGGTCATCCAGCCCACCTTCAGCGCCTACCACGTCGCCGGCACCGCCCACGACCTCACCAACCCCGTCGCCAACATCACCGCGGCCGCCAACTACGCCGCCGACCGCTACGGATCCATCGACAACGTCAACTCCGCCTACTGACAGGCGGATGGCGCGCCGTGACGGTCCACTACTGTGCACACCGCCGACGGGCGAGGTGGACCGTGATGTCGGCGGCAATCTCAACGGTCTCAGGCAGAACCCCCGTGATCCGGCTGAATACCTGCTCGCGCTCCGGGGACGGCAATACGAGATAGGCCGAGATGGTCGAGAGCTGGCCGACATAGTCGGCAGCACTCATCGTCAAGCGCCGTTCGATCACGGACTGTTGAACGCCGGTGAACCATTCGGACCGTTGCAGCTCCGTACCCGGCCACTGCATGTCGTGCCCGGGAGGCGTCCCGTCCGGGGACGGAATCTCGTCGCTCTCCAAGAACGGTGCCCGTGCCGCGCGAACAGCTCCCGCCACAGCCGGGTCGGCCAGTTGGATCGGTCCGCCGCGCCGATCTCCAGGGCGGTGCGAGCCGGCTGACCCGCGTACGCCATCACCTCGGCGAAGAGCTCCACGGGATACCCCGGCCGGAACCGCTCGTACGCTTGCGCCATCACTCCGAAACTCAGTGCGCGACCGGACATGCCGAGCATCCTGACACGGCCTGCGTCGTCACCCTCGTGTTGAGAGCGACCGATCCGGTTACGAGTTGACGACCTTCGCTCCACCGTGTGTGCACATATGGCACAGTCGTGCCGTGGATGCACTGCGACCTCAGGACCCCGCGCGCATGGGCGCCTACCACCTTCTCGCCCGTCTCGGCGCGGGCGGCATGGGGCAGGTGTATCTCGGCAGGTCGCCCGGCGGACGGCTGGTGGCTGTGAAGGTCATCCGAGAGGAGATCAGCGACCACCCCGAGGCGCTGGCCCGGTTCCGGCGGGAGACCGCGACCGTCGAGGCCGTGCGCAGTGCCTACACCGCGCAGTTGATCGAGGCTTCGCTCGACGCGCCTCCCTACTGGCTGGCCACCGAGTACGTGTCAGGGCCCACCCTGCGCGGCGCCGTGGGTGCGAGTGGGCCCTTCCCGGCGGACAGCGCCCTGAGACTGCTCGCCGCGCTCGCCGAAGGACTGGCCGCGGTCCATGCCCATGGAGTCACCCACCGGGACCTGAAGCCGCACAACGTGATCCTCTCCCCGCAGGGGCCGCAACTGATCGACTTCGGAATCGCGCGAGGACTTGAGCAGACGATCCTGACCCGGGACGGGATGGTGTCGGGGACCCCCGGCTTCACGGCACCCGAGGTGCTCCTGCGCAACGAGGTGGGCCCGGCGGCCGATGTCTTCGCGCTGGGCGCGACCCTCGCGTACACGGCGACGGGCCGGCCTCCGTACGGCACCGGCGAACCGGCGGCGGTGAGCTACCGGACCGTGCACGAGGACATCGACCTGGCAGGCGTACGGCCCGAGCTGGCCGAAATCATCCGGCAGTGCGTGGCCAAGGGCCCGGAGGACCGGCCCGAGCCGGCCGCCGTGATCGCGCACTGCGCGGTGGACTCGCCGCTTGCGTCGGACGCCCACTACCGGATGCTGGTACGCACCGCCGAACCCGTACCCGAACCCGGGTACGCGACGACGCCGCCCACGCCGTCCGGCGTGCACCTGGAGGCGGAGCCGGAGACTGGAACGGTCCGGGCGTCGGAGAGCGGGGCCGGGACACAGCCGACGAACCGCGAGCCGGTCGTCGGCACGGCGGAGCTGGTCGCGACCACCGCACCCAAGGGGCTGCCGGACACCGCACCGGACGACGGCCCGGACCCGCAGCGGCGCCCCGCCCGGACCTCACGCGGCAGAGCCTGGCTCGCGGTGTGCGCGGTGGCGATCGCGGTGCCGATGACAGTCTGGCTGCTCCCGGAATCGGACAGCAGGGACACCGGTGCCGACCCCACGACGGAGATCACCACGTCCGGGCAGCCGACCGCGCCGCGGACGGCCTCTTCGCCGTCCGCCGGCAAGCGGCCGGCCGGTGGACCGCCGGACCACATCGTGAACGACCGCGTCTCGCAGGACCGCTGGACCCTGTCCGACGATCCTGCGCAGGCAGCCCAGGGCATCGGCTCCTGCGATCTGTCCAGCATCGCCGATGCCTCACCGCCCACCGGACTGCGGTCCTCCGTCTCCCACACCACGGGCTCCGACACCGCCACGCTGGAGCTGCGCCCGCAGAACGCCGGAGAGGGCGAGAGGCCGGCGCCGTACTACATATCCGTGGGGGTGCGGCCCCCGCACGAGACGGACCGATCCACCGGACGGCCCCTCCGGTCCGTCAGCAAGGGCATCGGCTTCACCAGCAAACCCGTCGACATCTACTCCCGTTGGACCTCCGGCGGAACCGTCAGGTTCAAGTACCCCGACGACTTCCGTGCCCACTTCGGCGAACGCACCGTCGACGCGCTCCCGGTGGGAGACGACAGGGGCGACTGGACCGTGGTGCTGTACCACGTCGAGGGCGGGTCCACGAAGTACACCTCCGTCGTCTGCAACGGCTTCCACGCCTGAGACGCACACCGTCAGTCGTCGGGCTTCTCCCGGACCGGGACGTGCTGGCGGCTCTCGCCGGGGAACGGCGCCGGGGTCCACCCCTGCACGGGAGCCCGGCCCTGCCGAATACCGGCCCACTGGACCCGGCACCGGTCGCAGCCGCGCCGGCCGCACTCGCGCCGCCGAAACGAACAGAAGGAACCGGACGACGATGAAACCGCTGATCGGCACGGAACGCCGCGTCACCGTATGCGCACTGGCCACGCTCGCCCTCGTACCGCTCACGGCATGCGGCGGCGAGGATCCCCACCCCTCGTCCCCCTCCTCCCCGGCGGCGTCCTCCCCGCGCGCCGGGGCGACGGGACCGGCCGAGGGCGCGAAGCCGTTCACGGGACGGTTCAAGGAGCTCGAGCGCAAGTTCGACGCACGGCTCGGCGTCTACGCCATCGACACCGGCACCGGTCGCGAGGTCACCCACAACGACGGAGAACGCTTCGCCTACGCCTCCACGTTCAAGGCACTGGCAGCGGGAGCGGTGTTGCGCAAGTACTCCGTGGACGGGCTGGACGAGGTGATCACGTACTCCCGGGACGATCTGGTCAGCAACTCCCCGGTGAGCGAGAAGCACGTCGGCACCGGGATGAGCCTGGGCGCGCTGTGCGACGCCGCCGTCCGTTTCAGCGACAACACCGCGGCCAACCTGCTCCTCGACCGGCTGGGCGGCCCCCGGGGCCTGGACGCGGTGCTCGCCGGGATCGGCGACGACGTGACGCGGATGGAACACGGGGAACCGCAACTCAACCAGTGGTCGCCCGGTGCCCTGTCCGACACGAGCACGCCACGGGCGCTCGCGGGCGACCTGCGGGCGTTCGTCCTCGGAGGCGTCCTCGAAAAGGGCGAACGCGCGCAGCTGACGAAGTGGCTGCGGACCAATGCGACCGGAGACGAGCTCATCAGGGCCGGAATGCCCAAGAACTGGGTCATCGGCGACAAGACCGGATCCGGTGGCACCTACGGCACCCGCAACGACATCGCCGTGGTGTGGCCGCCCGACAAGGCCCCCATCGTGGTGGCGATCCTCTCGAACCGGAGCGAGCCGGACGCCGACTACGACAACGAACTCATCGCGCAGGCGGCGTCCGTGGTCGCCGACACACTGTCGTAGCCGAGGTGCTTTCTCAAGCGGTACGCGCCTCGATGGCGTGCCGGATCCAGACGTTGGGTTCGACGTAGACGGCGTGATCGTGCGCGGTGTCGCAGTGCACCGGTGTCAGCGCGCCGGGTACCTCGACGGCACCGTCGCGGTCGAACGGCAGGCCGGTCCACTGCCGCCACTGAGCCAGTGAACCGCTGACCGTCATCGAGGCGGGAGCGACCTTCTCGACGGTGCCGCCCGCCTTGACGTGCACCCGGACCCACGGGTCGGCGGGCAGTCCGTCGTCCCGGCGGCGGCGCAGGTATTCGGTCATGGGCACACGAGGCTCCACGTGCTTGGCCGTCGGGCGGACCGGCGCCAGCAGGGCGTCGTGCCCCTGCCGGCCGGCCGCCTGCCGCAGCGCGGCCAGCATGCGATAGGACAGACCCCGGCCGAGATAGTCGACGTCCACCGAGATCTCGAGCGCACTGGCCGCGGTCGGCGCGTTCCCGAACTGCCGGTCGCGGAACGCCCACACCAGCACTCGGTCCCAGCCCTGATCGGGCATTTCCTCACGTCCGTCGAGTTCGGAGTTGAACGGCACACTGAACCCGCGTGCCACGACCCGGTCACCGTCGGTCGCCGCCACGCAGTACTGCGGGAATTCCTCGGGAACCTGGCTCAACAAGGCACCCGCGACGGGTTCGTGGTGGGTGAACACGGGCCAGGAGTCGTTGATCTCGTAGAGTCGCGAGACCAACGACGGACGCTCGGCGAGCGGGATGATCCGGATGCTGTCGTTCTCTGTCACAACGGAGCACCCTGCCACAGGCCGTCATCGAGGCCAAAGAAGATTGTTTCCGGTCACCACCTGCGACGGGCGGCGTCGGGGCCGAGGGCCGCCGGCCCGGGCGGAAACCGCCGCGCGGTCATGGAGCCTCGTCGCCTACGGTTGAGTACCGGTCAGCAGTCCGCGCCGTGCGGGGTGCGGCCGGGGCGGAGACGACACACGGCGGAGCACTGACGGGAACGGTTGGCCGGATGATCCACAAGGTCGGTTCCGCGACATCGCAGGCAGCCGCGGACAGACGAGCCGCAGACTTCCACCGGCTGCTCACCTGGGCGATCTCACTGCTGCCGGACGACGCGCGCCCACCCGCTTCGGCGGAGTTGAACGACACCGTCCTCGCCGCCCGGGCGCGGCGTTCCGACGCGCGGACGCGCAGCTTCGAGGACCGGGCCGCCGCACGCGCCCGGCCTGCGCGGACGCCCTCGGCCGGGCCCGAGGAAGCGATCGCCGCGCTGCGCGCCGCCCGGACTGTGCTGGACGCCGACGCGGTACTCACCGCCGGACCCGTCGACTGGTCCGCACTGGCTGCCGCACACCGGCGTGAACCGTTCGCACGCACCCAGCGAAGGGGCCTGATCGCCCGCACCGACTGCCCGGACGATGTCACCGCCGCCCTGCTCACACCCTGGGACCCCGGAGTCGCGAACCGGCTGGTGGCCCGTCAGCATCAGCTGCCCGCCTCCGCCCCCGAGCGGCTGCCCGACCACGAAGGCGGCCTGCCGGACCTGCTCGACGCGGCCGCCGACGAGGTCGAAGCCGTCTCGGGCTGAGTTTCCGCCGCGCCGCCATTCCGGGCGCGGCTCCGTTGCCACCGTGAGCCAGGTGCCGTCGCGGGACCGGACGACCGGAAGCCCCGACCGGCGATACCCAGGATCGCAATGGGGCCCGGACGGCCCGGCGGGGGAGGAACACCGCCGCGTCCGCCCGGGAGCGCCTACGGCTTCTCGACCCCGAGCCACTGGAGGATCTCGGGGGTCACGGGGTCGGTGATGTCGGCGAACTCGTCATGCTTCTTGAGGTACTTGGCAACGTAGGGGCAGACCGGAACGACGCGCATGCCGCTCTCGCGTACGTCGTTGAGGGCCTCCGTCACGAGAATCGAGGCCAGGCCCTGACCGGCGAAGGCATCGTCGATCTCCGTGTGGTAGAAGACCCGCTGTCCGTCCCGGTCGCGGTAGACGGTGAAGCCGGCGGTCGTTCCGTCCACCTGGATCGCGTACCGGTGCCTTGCGTCGATGCGCTCCACGACGGGGGCGGAGGCGTTGTGCGTCGTCATGGTGTTTCCAATCGTCGAGTGGGTGGTGGAGGCAGTGGCTCAGTGGCGCGAGGGGTTGCCGCGCGGCTGGATGGTGGCGTTCGGCAGGGTGGGTGCGGGGAGGCGGTCACCGGGGTATCCGTCGACGACGCCGAAGCGTTCGGAGGCGCGCTCCCACTCCTCGCGGGCCCGGACGATGTCCTGGTGGCTACGGCCGATGAAGTTCCACCACATGACGATCTCCTCCTCGAACGGTGTGCCGCCGAGCAGCAGCACCCGTGCCGTTTCTCCGGAGGTGTTGGTGAGCGTCAAGGTTTCGGATCCGGGGCCCACATAGCCCAACTCCGCTCGGAGTACCGGGGTTTCACCCAGGCGGATGCTGCCCCGATCGATGAGAACGCCGTGCTCGAAGCCGGTGTCCACGGTGAGGGTGATGGTCGCGTGCGGGTCGAGGAGGAGTTCGGCGCCGAGCAGTGGGGTGAAGGTCCGCACCGGGGACGCGGTGCCGGCGAGTGTTCCGAGGAAGACCCGGGCCTCGCCCCCGTCCAGGCGGACGGGCTCGGGGACGTAATGCTGGAAGTCGCGCTCCGCGTGCCGGTGTTCCTCGGGCAGCGCCACCCACAGCTGGGCGCCGTGCAGGATCGTGGTCCGCGGGGTCGAGACCTCCGTGTGGCTGATGCCGTGCCCGCCCGTCATGAGGTTGAGCTCGCCGGGGCGCACGAAGGCGTGGCTGCCCATGCTGTCGCGGTGCTCGATCTCCCCGCTGAAGAGCCAGGACACGGTCTGCAGCCCGGTGTGGGGGTGGGGTGCGACATCCATGCCGCCCGTCTCGGCGACGTTGTCGGGGCCGTAGTGGTCGGCGAAGCACCAGGCGCCGATCAGGGTGCGACTGCGCTGTGGCAGGGTGCGCCGTACAGTCATCGCCCGCGGGCCGCCCAGCGGGACGTCGCGCGCGGTCAGCACCTCGACCTGAGGTGTTCCTCCGCCGTGCCCGTCGTTCGCCGAAGCCGCGCGGCGCACCTCGGACGGGTCCGTCTCAGCGTTGCTCATTGCCAGGAACCCCCCTGAATCATGCTTGTTGGATATTCAACTATCATGGTTGGATCTTAGGGCACCACCGCCCGAAGCGCACGGCAGCGGCGGGCGTACCGGCGCGGTCGGAAGGAGACCGGAGTGAGCGACGCGATGAGTACACCGGACAGTCGGCGGGTCTTCGTCGACAAGCAGTCCCCCAAGGCGTACCACGCTCTGGTCCAGACTTCCGAGGCGGTCCGTGCGACCGCCGCCGACGCCGGCCTGGACCGTGTGCTGGTGGAACTGGTCAATCTCCGCGTCTCGCAGCTCAACGGCTGCGCCTACTGCCTCGATGTGCACACCAGGGCGGCGCTTCGCGCGGGCGAGTCCACGCAGCGCCTCGGAGTGCTGGCGGCCTGGCGCGACACGGAGGTGTTCACACCGCGGGAACGCGCCGCGCTCGCGCTGGCGGAGGCGACAACCGATCCCGCCGACGCCGCCGCACAGGAGGCCGCCTACGGTGCGGCCCGTGAGGTGTTCGGCGACGACGAGATCTCCGCGGTGATATGGGTGGCGATCACGATCAACGCCTTCAACCGGGTCTCGATCCTGAGCAAGCACCCCGTACGCAGGACACCCGGAACGTCCGCCTCGGGACGCTGACTCCCTCGTGTACGGGGCGAGCGGCTGGAGACGAGCCCCCGGTGGGGCGTCAACACCAGCATCCTCAACGCCGAGGAGTCGACGCTCGACTTCTTCCTCGGGGTGTTCGACGAGGTGATGGACCTCTTCCGGAAAACCGGCGACCCGCGCCGACTGGGCCGAGTTCATCGACGGACTCGTGACCCGCATCAAGACCTGAGCGCACCACGACCCCCGTACGGTCCGAACAGGAAGACCGGGGCAGGCTGCCGTGCCCCGACGCGTACAGGTCTGCGGCGGCGCTATCCCGCGCCGCCGCCCCGCGCCCGCTCCAGCCAGGGGCCGAACTCGCTCTCCCGGACCAGCCGGCCGAGTTTGCGGTACTCCTGGAGCACGGCCGAGACGATCTGCTCCATCCCCAGCGGCTTCCCCGATTCCGCTGCCAGATAGGCGGCCGTCACCGCGCAGGCGCGGATCGACCCTCCCGCCAGCTCGAAGCGGCCCGCGCAGAACTCCAGGTCGAGTCCGGCCTCGCGGGGGACCGCCGTCCCGAGACAGCGGTCCCACAGGGCCAGGCGCTGGACGGCGTCCGGCATGGGGAACTCCGCGATCACATCGAGGCGCCGGGTGAAGGCTTCGTCGAGATTGCCCCGCAGATTGGTGGTGAGCACCGCGATCCCGTCGAAGGACTCCATCCGCTGCAACAGATACGCCGACTCCACGTTGGCGTGCCGGTCGTGCGCGTCCTTGACCTGTGAGCGCTTCCCGAAGATGGCGTCCGCCTCGTCGAACAGCAGGATGCCGTTGACATCGGACGCCTCCGCGAAGATCCTTTCGAGGTTCTTCTCGGTCTCCCCGATGTACTTGTCCACCACCGTGGACAGATCCACGACATAGAGCTCCATACCCAGCTCCGACGCCACCACCTCGGCGGACATGGTCTTGCCGGTCCCGGACTCGCCCGCGAACAACGCGATGATCCCGCGCCCCCGGCCGCCACCCGGCCGCATCCGCCACTGACCGAGCACCTGCTCGCGGTGGCGTGCGCGCAGGGCGAGCTCGGACAGCTCGTGACGGGTCGCGGCAGGCAGCACGAGGTCGTCCCAGCCGACCGCCGGCTCGATGCGGCGGGCGAGCCTTTCGAGCCCTGCCCCGTTCTGCGCCCGGACCGCCGTACGCAGGTCCTGCGCGTCCACCGGACGGTCCTCCAGGACGGCCAGCCGGGAAGCGACGACGGCCGCCTTGCGCACCTGCTCGGAGTCGAGCCGGTAGGAGGCGGTGGCCCCGACGAGCTCCTCGTCGGCCGACGCGCTCCCGGCGGGCAGCCCGACCGAAGCGCCGACCTCGGCGAGCGCCCGCCGCCACTGCCGCGCCACGCCCCCCGGACCGGGGGACAGGACAGGGACCGGAACCGGACTCTCCGCCGTCCACAGCGGATCCCAGTTCTTCTTCCCGTACGCGACCAGGGGAGCACCGCCGACCGCGGCGCAGACGCCGCTGAGCAGCCGGGCTCGCTCGGGCCGCTCGGGGGCGAGCGCCTCCAGCGGCCCGAGGACGACCCCGCCGCCGCTCAGCCTGGCCTCGGCCGCCAGAGTCCGTACGGCTTCCGCCGGTTCGGGAAGAGCCGCCAGGGCCGCGATGTCGACCACCAGCGGGCGGCGCCCCGCGGCGAGAAGCGCCTCGACCGCCAGTTTGCCGGGATCGCCGCCCCGGTCGAGCAGATGCACCAGTCCGCTGCCCGTGCCCACCGCCGCCGCGATCCGCAGGACCTCCGGAGCGGTGTCCGGCCCTTCCTCGGACGTGACCGTCCGGACGAGACCTCGCAGCCTCCCGTCGATCTCGTCGTCGCCCAGCAGATACGCGGTGATCCGGTCCGGCACACGCAGCACCCGCGAGAGCAGCGGGCGGTCGGCCTCCAGGACCTCCAGCAGCCCGCCCGCGACCAGCGGGGCGGACGGCGAGAACCGGAAGCGGCCGGAGCCCGCGGCGGGCAGTCCGCAGAGGTCCAGCGCCAGGCCGATCGTGGGCCTGCGCCGGGTGAGGTCGTCGTTGAGATAGCCGTAGAGCCGCTCGAACCGGTTGTCGATGTCCGGGGCCATCGCGACCAGCAGGAGATCGAAGTCCAGCGGGGCCAGGCCGAAGTTCTCGGCGAGCCGCCGGATCCGGCTACCGGGCGGCGACTGCGGGAAAGGCTCGGAGCCGTACGTGGGGACGGGCGAGAACGCGTCGCGGGACTCCATGATCCGCGCGGCCGCCTCGGGGGTGAGGTACTGCCCCCGGTAGGGATCGTCCGGCTGCGGATCGGCGGCCCGCCGGAGCGCCACAGCGGTCCTGACCCGCTGCTCGACGTGGATCAGCCGCTCCCAGAGCTCCTCGATCACCGCTGTCGGGGCGTCGGCCGGTTCGTGAACGGCACGGGTGCCCTGTGTCGTGGTCATCGGGCCGCGCCTCCGCGCCTGCGCCGGCCGGGCGGCAGCTGCCGTTCCCGTTCCGCGGCGAAGCCCTGACCGCCGGGGTCGGACGCCCCGTCGTAGCGCAGCCGGCGCCCCGGTCCTGCCTCGTCGCCGTCCCGTGCGGGCGCGGACTTCACCACCAGGCCTTCGGTGACCGGCGGGCCGGCGGCCGTCCGTTCACCGGCCAGCGGTGCCCACACCCGCAGATCGATCGCGGCCTTGAGCTCACCGCCGAGCGCGGACCACACGTCCGAGGCGGACGGCCCGTCGGTGCCCGGCCCGGCCGCCTCCAGCTCCACTGCCAGCCCGAGCTCGGCGAGACTGCCCGTGTGCATCCGGGCGGGCAGGACGTCAGACCGTACGAGACAGCGCAACACCTCGGAGAGCAGGCGGTGTTCGTCCTGCGGGCGATTGGTCCAGGCCGTCACCAGATAGGTCAGCTCGTACCAGCGCGGCGGGGTCCGCCAGCCGATGACCATTCCCTCCTCGTCGTGCTCCTCGGCCGCGCCGGTGCGCCGGCGGGTCGCGTCCTCACGGATGCGGTGGAGGAAGACGCTGATCGTGGGCGCGTTGCGCCGGGCGGACCAGTCCTTCGTCGGCGCGTCGAAGACCAGGTCGACGCCGCTCTCCTGGAGGCCTGCGTCGACCAGCAACAGCCGCAGCCCCTCGTCCACTTCGTGGATCATCGGCGCCCCACCTCGTCCGGCGGGACGATGGTGCCGCCGACCACCAGGAAGGACGTGGTGACCGGGCTGAACCCGGGGCCCTTGGCGGTGATCGTGCGCGGCCCCGTCTGGTCCTTCGCCAGGATCAGCAACTGCGCGATGAACGTACGGTCCCGGCGCGGGAGGGTGGGCGGTGCGGCCGCCGTGATCCCTGGCTTCCAGGACAGCTTCACGGGTGCCCCGGGCGGGAAGTCCTTGCCCCGCACGGAGGTGACGAACCCCGGCTTGCCGACGGCAGGTACCGCGATGATCCGGGGCTGGAGGATGCGCAGCGGCTTCCTGGACACGTTGTCACGGGGGTTGGCGTCCGTGCCGGTCGTGGTCAGTGTTCCGGTGATGCTGGTCGTCAGCGCCCGGTCCGGCTTGAGCACGACGCGGACGACCGTGGAGGCGTTCGGTGCCAGGTCGGGCAGCGCGCACACCCCGGCGGTGCAGCCCGCCGGAAGCGGACCCGCCGGGATCCGTGCGGGCAGTCCGAGCTTCAGTCGCAGTCCGGTGGCGAGCGCGTTCCGGCCGTTGCGCACGGTGTATGTCACCACCACCCGGCCGCCGACGTAGCCGGGGCTGGGCCGGGCCCGCACGGAGACCGCGGGCCCAGCCTCGGGCTCGGGCGGCTGGGGGGCCGGGGGCCGGGGCGTCGGGGTGGGCGTCGGTTTCTCGGGCGTTTCCTGGACCGGGACGGTGGTGCCGGTGGCGTTGTCCGTGGGGTTCGGGTCGACCACGGTTCCGGCGACCGACCAGCCGATCCGCTGGTCCCCGGCTGTCACCCCGGTCAGCCGGGCGGTGACCTCCACACTCGTCCCCGGCGGGAGCACACCCAGGTCGCACTGGGGCGACTCGGCGCCACAGGGCCCGGCCGGGGTGGTGAGCTCCTCCAGACGCACGCCGGGCGGGGCGTCGACGGTGAGCACGGTGCCGGGCGAGGGTGCGGGACCCCGGTTGGTGACGGTGACCGTCACCGGGACGGAGGAACCGGTCTCCACCGAGGGGCCGGTGGGCGGCGCGGTCAGGGACAGATCGACCGACTGCTGGAAGGCGGGCTCCTTCTGCCGCCCGCCGATCCTCTCGCCGAACGGCGTCAGCGTGCCGGAGGCGAGGTCGAGCACGGACAGCTGCTCCGGGGAGTTCGGCGCGAGCGCCCGGCGTGAACTCAGTACCAGCCGTCCCGCGTCCGGCGACCAGGCCACGTCGCGGGGCTGGAAGGGACCGGTCCGTGAAGTGTCCGGGATCTCCTGGTGGCAGGCGTCGGGGTTGTTCCGCTGGACGGACGGAAGCACGACCCGGCACTGACCGCCGGTCAGCGAGGTCACGACGACACCGGCGCGCTCGTTGACCCGGCCGCCGCCGTCCTTCCGGTTGAAGGCGAGCGAGCTGCCGTCGGGGGAGAACGCGGGACTGTCGTCGATCTTCTTGCATTCACCGGGGCAGATGGTGGCGCTGAGGTCGCGTTGCTGGTCGAGCGCCGCCACCGGGACGGTCCAGACGTGCTTGATGCCGCCGAGGCCCCGGATCACGTGGTTGCGGGTGAAGGCGAGCGTCGTGCCGTCCGACGACCAGGCCGGCTGCGCGTCGCCTCCGGTCAACTGCCCCTCCGGCGGCACGATCCGGCCTGCGATCGCCCCCGTGGCGACGTCCGCGATGAGAATGCTGCTCGGCCCCGGCTGCCCGTCGACCCGGCCGGGTGAGGTCCTGGTGAATGCCAGCTTGGTGCCGTCGGGGGAGAACGTGGGGTCGGTGTCCCAGTCACGGGGACCGCGCCCGGCGAGCGGCAGCGCCGCCTCGTGGGTGCCGTCGGCGTCGGCCAGCCAGATCCGCTCGACGCGCTGCTTCTCCGGACCCTCGAAGCGGGTCAGGACGATGCGCCTGCCGTCCGGTGTGTAGTTCTGCCGCTCGGTCCAGGGGTCGTAGGCCTCCGCCGGGTTGAACAGCGGGTCCTTGGCGGGGTCGGTGTTGGTATTGGCCTCCGGGTCCTCGTCCAGGATGGAGAGCCCGAGGTCCCGCGGGTCCGAACCGTCCTGCCTGACGTCCTGGAGCGTCACGTCGTTCGCCTCGCGGGTGGTCCGCCGTGCCACGACGGGGGTTCCGGAGTCCGCGGGCCCGAGCCAGGTGGGCGATTCGACCGCACGGTCCTCGCCGAGCGTCAGGCCCGGCTCGTTCCCGTCGAAGGCGGTCGTCCGGTAGACGTGGTCGTAGTCCTTGCACCCGCAGGTCGTGTCGGGGCTGAGGAAGAGCAGGCCGTTCCCGTCCGGCAGCCAGGCGGCCGAGCGGGTGCGCCAGTCGGCCTGGACACCGGCCAGCAGCGGGCGGTCGGCTCCGATTCCCTCGGTCACCCGCAGCCGGGGACCCGTCGTCTCGTCCGTGGTGAGGGTGTACGCGATACGAGCACGGTGGGTGTCGTCGTCCACCGGGTTCCACTCCGGCTCGGTCGCGTCGCCGGGCGGGCCGTCACTGATCACCCTCGCCGCGCCGCCGGACACGGCCCGTTCGTAGATCAGACCGGTCCGCCCGGGACCGGAGTCACAGGAGTACGCGATCCGCGAGCCGTCCGGGGAGAAGGTCGGGGAAGTCTCGTTGTTGGGGGTGTCCGTCAGCCGCCGCAGGCCGGAGCCGTCGACCCCGACGATCCACAGTTCACGCTGGACCACACCGTCCGACCCGCGCTCCGCGGAGTCGAACACCACGGTCCGTCCGTCCGGGGAGAGCTCGGGGTGTGCGGCGTCCCGGTCGGTGGTGAGCCTGCGCACCGCTCCGTCCGCATCACGCACGTACACCTGCGGCCGCAGGCTGTCGCGCAGGCTGGTGAAGACCAGTAACTCACCACGTGCGGAGGGGTCCTGGTCGTAGTGGGCCGGTCCGGGACCGAACAGCGGGGCGCTGGTGGCCGGGTCGGTGACCCGGCCGAGGCTGCGGTGTTCGGTACCGGCGTAGGTGATGCGCCCGGCATCCGCCGGGTTTTCGTCCGCCACCGCGGCGATTCGCGGCGCACTCTGGGGCGCGGTCGCGGAACCCGCCACCAGCAGCGGCGCCAACAGCACCACGGCGCCCGTCAGTCGGCCCAGCCGGGTATGCCTCGCAGGGCCAGCAGTGCCGGTCACGGCCCACCTCACAGTCCTTTTGATGACTCTCCAAGACAAGCATCGTGCGCGGGCGGGGCCGAGGACAGGTCCGGAGTACCCGGAGAGGGGGAAGCGACTGTTGCCCTTTGCGGCGCCTCCCCGGCCCCTCGTCCGGCCGCACGGCCGGGAACACCGGCACACCCCCGCGCGGCGACGTCCTCACGCCGTCCGCACGGGAGCCCGGGGACAGCACTCAGATGAGTCCGTGCCGCATGGTGTAGCCGACGGCGTGCGCCCGATTGCGCAGTTCGAGGCGCGTCACCACCTCGTGCAGAACGTTCTTGACGGTGCGTTCGGAGTACGAGGTCTTCTGCGCGATCTCCGCGGTGCCGTAGCCCTCCGACACCAGCCTGATCATCTCCGCCTCCCGCGTCGTGAGAGTGGACAGCGAGAGCCCCCGGGGGTCGAGGACCGTGCGCTGCAGGCTGCTGACATGGTCGAGGAGCTTGCCGAGCAGGTCGCCCGGCAGCACTCCCTCGCCGTTCGCCATGGCCGTCACCAGGTGCACAAGACTGTCCTGGTTCGCCTCCCCGCGCCTGAGGACGGCGGCGACCCCGCACTCGATCATGGTCTGGAGCGCGCCCGATTCGAAGAAACCGACGACGAGTCCGGTGCGGGTCGTGGTGTTGCGCTGGAGACGCTGAAGGAGCTGGACGGTGCGCTCGTCCACCATGTCCACTACTACTAAGGAGACTTGGGCCCGGTCCGCCTCGGCGTCGGCTATCAGCTCTATCTCGGGCCGCGGACGAATCTGGTGCTCCACACCGGTCCGCAGGATCAGGTCCTCCGCGTACACGGCGACGGAGACCCTGCCCCGGGGAGTCTCCTTGGCCCGGCCTTCGGCGGATCGTTCCGCCGCGGTCGGCCTGCGGTAATGGCCGCGTTCGACGGCCGTGTTCTTCATTTCTGCTGTCGTCGTCATTCTTCTGCGTGCCTGTCTTCCTCAGATACTTCCGTCGTTGCTTCCGTCCGATACGCCTTTCTCCGCACTCGACCGCGCCGCCCTCCGGCACGGCGAGCGGGCCCGCGGAGGGGTCGCCGGGACAACGCGCCGTTGTGCCCCCGGGGCACCACTCGTGCCCGATCGTTGCCCTCGCGTCTCTGCTGCGCGGCCGTCGGTGCGGCTTAACGTCGCAGGGTGACCACATCTGCCGAACTCGAAATGTCCACGGTGACGGTGTCGCCCGGTGCCGAGGCGACGACGACCCTGACCGTGCGCAACGATGGCGACATCGTCGAGGCGTACACGTTCGAAGTGGTCGGCGACTGCGCCGCCTGGAGCACCGTCGAGCCGGCACGGGTGTCCCTCTACCCGGGCACCTCCGAAGTGGTGACCGTACGGCTCGCCCCGCCCCGGTCCCATGAGGTGCGGGCCGGCGAGATACCCCTGGGTGTCCGCGTCCTGCCCACGGAGCACCCGGAGTCGGTGGCGGTCCCCGAGGCCACGGTGGTCGTCGGGCCCTTTCACGAGCTCCGGGCGGAGCTCGACCCGCGCCGCCGCTCCGGCTGGCTGGGCGCCCGGTTCCGCACCTCGGTGCAGAACAAGGGGAACACCGCGGTCGACATCGCCCTCACCGGCAAACAGGCCGGGGAGGAGCTGAGACTGGCCTTCACCCCGGGCCAACGGCGCCTGGAACCGGGCGAGTCCGCCGAGATGGGCCTTCGGGTACGGACCCGGAAACTGATCTGGTTCGGCACGCCGGTCACCTGGCCGTTCGAGGTCGAGGCCGCCGAAGGCACCGAAGGGGACACCGACGGCGAGCTGCCCGGCAGGGCCGAGGCGTTGCCGGGCGAGTTTGCCCAACTGCCCGTTCTGCCCAGGTGGTTGCTGATCGTGCTTGCCGCGCTGCTCGCCCTGCTGCTCGCGTGGTTCGCGCTGGTCCGGCCCGCCGTACGGAGCACCGCGAAGCAGGCGGCGCACGAGGCCGCGCAGGAGAAGACACCCCCCGGCGGGCAACAGGGTTCGGCAACAGGGGGCAGTACGGGAGACCCGTCCGGTGGTCAGGGAGACGACAAGGGGCAGGGCAAGCCGAACGGGTCCGGAGGCTCCGGTTCGGGCGGTTCCGGTTCGGCAACGGGCGGGGGAACGGGCGGCACCCAGCAGAGCTCGGCGACGATCGATGTGCAGACCGGATCCGGGGCCAAGAAGAACGGGACGTACCGGGTTCCGAAGGGGAAGGTATTCGGAATCACGGACATCGTGGTGGCGAACTTCCAGGGAGACGAAGGAGTACTGACCATCTCCTTCGGTGAACGGAAGATCACCACCATTGCGCTGGAGACCTTTCGCAACCAGGACTACCACTGGGTCACCCCCATCCAGATCCAGGAGAACGACACGGTCACCGCGTCCGTCACCTGTGCCAAACCCGGCACACCGGCGACCGGAACCCAGGCTTCCGAATGCCATCAGGTGCTCAATGTCAGCGGTGTGCTGAGCGATCTCGCACCGTAGGAACAAGGCTCCTGGCCTCCTGCTTCCCCCACGGAGGATGAGAACAGCAGAAATCCCGACCGAGGGAAACCCGGCTTGCCGGTCGTTGGCAGTTTTCCTTCTCCCGTGCACAGGAGAGGTCAGCCGGCCCGTCCGGGTTCCGTGATGTCTGCAGTGGGTGAGGAGTTTCCGGCCACGGGCCCCTCGGAGATCTCCGGAAGGGCACGTGGAGCGGCCAAGGATCGGATTCGGTTTCCTGGTCCTGAGCGGATAGTCGCTGCCCGCGAATACTGGCTGATTTCCGCCCGTCCCCCTGTCGGCGGACATCTTCCGGAAATCCGCAGTACACGTTGCTGTCACATGACTGGACCGGGAAATGCGGCGACCGAAGCGACCGGTCCGCAAGGGGAAGCATTTCCGTCGCCCGGGTGCCTGGGAAGGCAGCACCGTTGCCCCGTGTCCAGGACTTTGAGACCTACTGTCCGCCACGGCCGCCGAGGAAGACTCGGCGGCGAACGAATGACCACGCGAAGGAGCGAGTATGCCGTCGTACCTCACCCCCGGTGTATACGTGGAGGAGGTGCAGTCCGGAGCCAGGCCCATCGAGGGAGTCGGCACCGCGGTCGCAGCCTTCGTCGGTTTCGCGGAGTCCGGCCCCTTCCACCAGCCGACGCTGGTGACCAACTGGGACCAGTACGTCCAGACCTTCGGCACTTTCACCGCCGACACCTATCTGACCCCCGCGGTCTACGGCTACTTCGCCAACGGCGGCGGCGCGGCCTACATCGTGCGCATCGGCGGCCCCGCGCAGGACCCGGCGGAGCAGTCCGTGTCCGGGTCGGCCACGCCCGCCGCCCTCGGAGGGTTCCAGGTGTCCGCGCGGCCCGGCGCGAGCGCGGACCTCTCCGTCGAGGTCACCGACGCCGAGGGCGAGAACCCTCCGGAGGACCGGTTCCGGCTGCTGGTGCGGCAGGCCGGCAAGGTGGTGGAGACCTACGACGTCTCCAGCCGCAAGAACGTCAAGGGCTATCTCGTCACCCAGGCCCGCCAGTCCAAGCTCATCGAGGTCACCGAGCAGCCCGGCGCGACCCAGACCCGCCCCGAGAACCAGAGCCTCTCCCTCGCGCCCGCCGCTGCCGCCCCCGGAACCGGCGTCGCACGCGTCGACCCGGCCGAGTACGTCGGCGACGCCGCCGCCCGCACGGGGTTCGCGGGCCTCGAAGCGATCGACGAGATCACCATGGTCGCCGTTCCGGACCTGATGAGCGCCTACCAGCGCGGGGACATCGACGCCGAGGGCGTCAAGGCCGTACAGCTGGCGGTGATTTCGCACTGCGAGCAGATGGGTGACCGGGTCGCCGTCCTGGACACCCCGCCGGGCATGAACGCCCAGCGTGTCCGTACCTGGCGCAACGACGACGCCGGATACGACTCGCGCTACGCGACCGTGTACTACCCCTGGCTCAAGGTCTTCGACCCGGCGACCGGCCAGAACGCCCTGGTGCCCCCGAGCGGTCACGTCGCCGGTGTCTGGGCGCGCAGCGACGGCGAGCGCGGTGTGCACAAGGCCCCCGCCAACGAGGTCATCCGCGGCGCGCTGGACCTGGAGATCCGCCTCAGCAAGGGCGAGCAGGACCTGCTCAACCCGATCGGTGTCAACTGCGTACGCGCCTTCCCCGGGCGCGGCATCCGGATCTGGGGAGCGCGCACCCTCTCCTCCGACCCGGCCTGGCGTTACCTCAATGTGCGCCGCCTCTTCAACTACCTGGAGGAGTCGATCCTCCTGGGCACCCAGTGGGTGGTGTTCGAGCCGAACGACGACCGTCTGTGGTCGAGCATCCGGCGCAATGTCACCGCCTTCCTCACCGAGGAGTGGCGCCGGGGCGCCCTGTTCGGCCGCACGGCCGAGGAGGCGTTCTACGTCAAGTGCGACCGTGACAACAACCCGCAGGAGTCGATCGACCTCGGTCAGGTCGTGTGCGAGATCGGCGTCGCTCCGGTGAAGCCCGCGGAGTTCGTGATCTTCCGCCTCGCGCAGTTCTCCGACAGCACCAGCCTTGTCAACGAGTGACCCGACAGGGTCCGTAAACGGAACAGGTGACACAGAGTCATGGCAGAGGGCGATGCTCTTTCCACCCACGTCTTCGGCGTGCAGCTCGGCGGCTATCTCGTCGAGTCGATCCAAGAGATCAGCGGCCTGACCGTCGAGGAGGAAGTCGTCGAGGTCCGTCAAGTGACCGCCGAGGGCAAGCAGATCATCCGCAAGCAGCCCGGCGCGCGTCAGGCGGGCGAGGTGACGATCACCCGAGGACTCGACAAGAGCAGCGAGTTCACCAAATGGATCAAGGAGACGCTCAACAACGGTGCGGTCGACACCGCGCGCCAGAACCTGACCATCGAGATCAAGGACTCGAAGGGTGAGACGGTCCGGCGCATCCAGCTGATGCAGGGCTGGGCCAGCAAGTGGGAGGGCCCCTCGCTGAAGGCCGGCGAATCCAGTGCCGCCACGGAGTCGGTGACCATCACCTTCGAGGAGATCGTGGTCGAATGAGGCGCAGGACCGTTACGTCGGGCGGACTCGACGAAGTCCTCGACAGCCTGGCGTCCGCCCAGCCCGCCGCGCGGGAGGAGGCTGCTCCCGCGCAGCCTCCGGCCCGTGAACAGCAGGGGATGCGTTCGGAGTTCGAGTTCGAGCTCCCGCGCGGCTACGTCGACGACGAGGGCCAGGTCCACCGGCGCGGCTCGATGCGGCTCGCGACGGCGCGGGACGAGCTGCGCCCGCAGATCGACCTGCGGGTGAAGGAGAACCCGGCTTATCTGTCCGTGGTGCTGCTGAGCCAGGTGATCACCCAGCTCGGCACCATCACCGATGTGCACGCCGGGGTCGTCGAGCGGATGTACGCCACGGATGTGGCGTTCCTCCAGGATTTCTACCGCCGGATCAACAGCGAGGGCCACACGCACGCCGCGGTGACCTGCCCGCTGTGCCACGGGTCGTTCGAGGTGGACCTGTCGGGTGGGCGCCTGGGGGAATCGTGACGTACGCGCCCTCCCGGTTGCGGGAGGAGATCGCGTACGTCGCCTACCACTTCCATTGGCAGCGAGAGGACATCCTCGACCTCACCCACGGCGAGCGTCAGGAGTGGGTGCGGGAGATAGCGCGGATCAACACCCGCGTCAACGAAGGCGGGTGATCGTGTGGGGTTCGGAGACTGGTTCCGCCGAGGGGACCGGCAGCAGCCCGGAACGCCGTCCCCGGTCGGGGCCGGGGCCGACACCGGGCGAAGCCCGGAACCGGAGGCCGGCCGGAGCGACAGCGGGGCCGATCGGCGCAACGGTGGTCGGGGCGGCGACTGGGACGGTGGCTGGCGGCAGGTCGCGCCGCCCACGGTGACCGTCGCCCGGTCCTCGATCGGGGTGAGCGACGGACTGCGGTTCAGGGACGGCCTCGCCTCGTGGCAGGACCTCGCGTTCGGCAGCGAGCTCGGCCATGCCGTACTGCCGTCCGCGCCGGTGGGTCTCATCCATGGTGTCGCCCGTCCGGGCGCACCGCGCTCCGAGTCCGCCGGTGGACCGCTGCTGCTGCGTGCCGCCCGGACCGGTGCGGACGAGGAGTCGGAAGCTGCGGCGGGCCCGACGCCTGCGACCGTCCAGCGGACGAGCACCAAGACGTCCTCCCGCGCCCCGTCTCCCCGGTCTTCGTCTCCCCGTACCTCGTCTCCCCGCTCCTCCGGGAGCGGAGCATCGCGGCGGCGGGCCGGCGGGGACGGCGCGACCGCTCCGGAAGCCACGGCAGGGGCAGCCCCTGCGACGAGCACGGCACCGGCCGCGACTCCGGGCCCGGCACCGGAGCGGGCCGCCACGTCGGCATCGCAGCATCCGGCGGACACCGCACCGGCACCCCTCTCGCTCCAGCGGGCCGAGCCCGCGGCCGTACGTCCTCGGCGGATCGCCCCGCCGCTGATCGTTGCGCGGCGTCCGGCGATGGCACTGCGGCAGATCGCCGGAATCCTGCCGCCCACGGCCTCCGCACCGGGCACTTCCGTCACCACCTCCACCGTGCGGCAGGGCGCGTCGCAGCAGACCGCGCCCGCCGTCGCGCCTGGTGTCGCACCGCCGTCGGACCGCACCACTGACCGTCTCACCGCCGACAGCATTCCCACCGCCGACAGTGCCACTGCCGCCCCGGTGCGCCCCGCTCTGGGCAAGCCCCTGCGGGAACTCCCCACCGGGGCCATTCCCTCCGGCCCGCCGGCGCCGAGCGGGGTCGTCCCGTCCGCCCCGGCAGGGCAACAGCCGGCGGACATGCCGGTACTTCAGCGCCAGGAATCGGACACGGCAACCCCGGCGGTGACCGCGCCTTCGTCGGATGCGACCGAGCCGTGGGTACGCCAGCCCTCGTCCCCGTCAAAAGCCCGGGCCCCGGAGGCTCGGGCCCCGCAGCCGTCGCAGCCCGACAGGCCCGGCTCACAGGCTCGGGCCCGCGGCGGGATCGGCACCCCTCTCCCCGGGCTTCCGTCGACGGCCCGACTTCGCAACGACGCTCCGCTGCTCGGCGACCGCCGTGGGACACCCCAGCCGGGAGCCACAGGCCCGCATCAGGGCGCGTCGGGGCAGACTGCGCCCGCCGCACCGGTCATGCCGATGCCGAAGCCCCCGAACGCGCCTTCCGAGATGCCGGTGCGCTCGTCCGTCGTACCTGCTCCGCCCGGTGAGCCCGCACCGCAACCCGCGGCCGTCCAGCGTGCGGTGGACGCCTTGCGTGCGGGCAAACCGGCCACCATCTCTGCCTCTTCCGCTCCGGCTCCTGTTGCGCCGGTCCGTGTCCGCAGGATCATCCCGGAACGGGAGCAGGGACAGGTAGCCGGGCCCGCCGCTGGTGCCGGGGGGTCGACGACGCCCGTCGTCCAGCGGTCGCGGGCTCTCCTCGCGGGCAGGTCCCTGAAGGTGAGCACAGGCTCCGGCGAGGGCTTCTCGGGGCCGACGGCAGGCAGCACTGCGCGGCCGGTCGTGGTGCCCACCTGGCGTCGCGATGTCCAGCAACCGGGGTCCGATGCGCCGTCGCCGTCGCTGACGTCGGGGCCCACTAGTTCGCGTCCCGCCGAACCCGCTGCACCGCACCGGCCCCGTGGAACCGGCCCGGGGCCGACGTCCGGGGGCGTGGTGCCCGAGAGACCGACACCCGGCGGCACCGTCCAACGCCTCGTGCCCGGAAACCCGCCGCCCGGCCCCGCGCGGAGCGGGACGCCTTCAGGCCGGCCGCCCGCGGTTGAACCCGTTCGCGTTCCCGGCACAGGACGGGCAGCAGGTGCAGCACCCGAGGCCAAGACCGGAGCCGCACCCGATGCAGGGCCGGCCGCCGACCGGAAGGCGCGCGGGCCGGCGGGCGGCGGAACCCTCGTGCGGCTCGTGCAACGTGCGGTACGAGGCGGTGCGACAACGTCGCCGTCCCGCCCCGAGCCCCGCCGGCCGGAGCAGCAACTCGCGGAGCCACGTCCCGCCCACCGTCCCGCACCGCCGTCCCCGGCACCACGGCCCGTACCCGCCACCCCGTCCGCTTCGTCCGTGCCGTCCGCCGCTCAGCCGGTTCCGGTTGTGCGCCCGGATCCGCCCGGCCCGCACCGGCCGGGAGCGACCGTCGTGCCCGTACAGCGGATGCCGCTGCCGGTGGTGCCCGAATCCGCCGCTCCGGTGGCCACCGGACCGATGGAGGGAGCCGAGGCGGCCCTCCCCGGGCCACCGAGCCTTGCGGTACGGGTTCCGCAACGCGCACCGGCTCCGGCAGCCGGAGCCTCCGGCGCCACCGGAACTTCTGGTGCCTCCGGGGCCACGGCCGAGGTGCTTCAGCGCGCGGCCGCCGCCGCCGGAATCACCGGCGTTCCGGTGCGGGCGGCCCCGGTGAAGGCTGCCCAGCAACCGGGAAGGACCGGGCCGGCCGGACCGGCCGACTCGCCCTCCGAGGAGGTCCCGGCCGCGAACCGGGTCACCGCGGCGGACATCGAGGAACTGGCCCGCCGTCTGCTCGACCCGGTGAGCCGGCTGATCCGGGCGGACATGCGCAGAGGGCGGGAGCGTACCGGGCGGCTGTACGACGGACGTCGCTGACGGCGGTACGAACAGCCTTACATCGCACGGTACTTGAATACATCAGAGAAGAAGAGAAGCACATGACGGACAACATCTTCGCGACGAGCGTGTTCTTCAAGCTCGTCATCGGGGGCAGCGATCTGGGGGCCTTCCACACCTGCTCGGGTCTGGGCGCCGAGGTGGAGATGGAGCAGTACGCCGAGGGTGGCAACAACGGCTTCACCTGGCAGCTGCCGGGGCGGATCACGTGGACCAACATCACACTGACCCGCCCCGTCACCGCCGACACGCTCAAGATCGCACGGTGGCTGAACGAGACGATCCAGCGGGTCGAGCCCAAGGACGGCGAGATCGTCGCACTCCGTCCGGACCTCAGCCGCATCATCAGCTGGCAGGTGCACGGAATCGTGCCGGTCCGCTGGCAGGGGCCGTCCTTCGACCCCGCCAACTCCCAGGCGGCGATCGAGACACTGGAGATCGCACACGAGGGCCTGGAGCCTTCCTGATGAACCGTCATATTCCGTAGCAGGCAGAGGTATCAGAGAAGACAGGGAAGGAGGAGCGCCATGTCACCCGCTGTCCGTACCAGCCGTGCTCGCGCCCAGCTGACCATCATGGAACCGCCGACGACCGTCGGTGCCAAACCGGGCGGGAACCTCGCCCGGATCACCCTGCAGTTCAACCCCGCGAAGCTGTCGTTGAGCAAGAGCACCGAATGGCGGCGTACGCCGTCCCGGATGGCCGGGCAGTCCGCACTGCCCGAGTTCGTGGGCAGCGGGCCCCGGGCGCTGTCCCTGGAGGTCTTCCTGGACTCCACCGCCACCCATGACAACTCGGTGGAGAAGGCGGTGGAGCAGCTGATGCTGGCATGTGTGCCCACCCCCAGCAGCCTGGCCCGCAAGACACCCGCCAGCCCCTGGGTCCGCTTCGACTGGGGCACGTCGAAGACGACCTCGTTCGACGGCGTGATGTCCAACCTCTCCGTCTCGTACACCCTGTTCGACGTAGACGGGAAGCCGTTGCGCGCCACCTGCGCCCTGTCGATCGAGGAGGCGAGCGTGGACCCGGCGGGCCAGAATCCCACGTCCGGCTCGCGGGAGGCACGTCGTACGCACCGGGTCGTCGCCGGTGACAGCCTGCCGTTGCTGGCCTGGCAGGAGTACGGCGACGCCACCGCGTGGCGCACGATCGCCGAGGCCAACGACGTGGACGACCCGATGCAGTTGATCCCCGGCACGGAGCTGGTCGTGCCCGGACTGGAAGACCACGCCCCGGAGGGCAGCCGGTGACCGCCCCCGGCCGCTCCTTCGCCGCGGACCCCATCGTCGAGGCCCCCGGCGAGCTGCCGGCGGCCTGGGCCGCCCAGCTGGTGAGCTGCGTGGTGGACGAGAACGTCGGCCTGCCGGACACCGCCGTGCTGACGTACCGCGACCCCGATCACAAGCTGCTCACCGCCACCGGGCTCACCATCGGCACCCCGCTGAAGATATCCGTGGTCACCGTGCAGGAGCGGGTGCGCGAGCGGCTGTTCACCGGTGAGGTCACGGCGGTCGAGCTGGACAGCGACACCACCGGTTCGTTCACGGTGGTCCGTGCCTTCTCCAAGGCCCACCGGCTCCAGCGCGGACGGAAGGTGGCGGCCTTCCGCAACATGAAGACCGCGGACATCGTCCGAAAGGTCGCCGCGGGCGCAGGGCTGGCGTGCGGGAAGATCGAGGCCGCGCCCATCACGTACAAGCAGCTGACCCAGCCCAATGTCTCGGACTGGGAGTTCCTCCAGTACCTCGCGGGCGAGAGCGGCGCGCAGGTGCGGGTGGACGACAAGGGCCTGTTGCAGTTCGTGAAGCCGAAGCCCGCCGCCTCCGCCCCCTCGCCCGCCACCTCTGCCACCCGGCACCCGATGGTCCTGGAGTACGGGCGCAACCTGCTGGCTCTGCGGGCCGTGCTGACCGGTGCGGACGGGGCGGACAGTGTGGAGGTGCGCGGCTGGAACGTCGACACCAAGACACGGCTGGTCGCCCGCCAGCAGTCCGTCCGCAGCGACACGGTGTCCCCGGGGATGAGCCCGTCGCTGGCGGCCGGGGCGTTCGGTCCGAACGCCCGGATGACGGTCACCGACACCCCGTACCGGACGCAGGCCGAGGCCACGGCCGTGGCCGGTTCGGTGGCCGCCTCGGTGAGCGCCGGATTCGGCGAGATCGAGGCGGTCGCCGAGGGCAATCCCCAACTGCGGGCGGGCGAGCCGGTGGCCCTCGGCAACGTCGGGCCCGCGTTCGCCGGGCGCTACACGGCGACCGCAGCGCACCACGTACTCGAACCGAACGGTGGCTACCGCACGACCGTGCTGGTGAGCGCGGCCCCCGACCGCTCCCTGGCGGGACTGACCAGCGGCGCTAACGCACCCTCGCGAGGCCCCCGCATGCCGGGTCTCGCGATCGGCGTGGTCACCGACATCCGCGAGGGCAAGGCCGAACGGGGCTGGGTCCGGCTGAAGTTCCCCTGGCTCGACGACACCTATGTGACCGACTGGGTCCGTACGGTGCAGTGGGGCGGCCAGGGCGGCGGCGGGGTGTTCAGCCCCGAGGTCAACGACGAGGTGCTGGTCGGGTTCGAGCAGGGGCTGCTGGACAGCCCGTATGTGCTCGGCGGTCTCTACAACGGGGTCGACAAGCCCTCGCCGCACGACGTGCCGCTGGTCGACCCGACCAGCGGAAAGGTCAATCGTCGTTCCCTGGTGTCCCGTTCGGGCAACCGGCTGGAGCTGCTGGACGCCCCGCGCGGGCCGTCCGGTGTCCGGCTGGCCACCGGCGACAAACGGCTCGAAGTCACCCTGGACGAGCGGCGGAGCGAGATCGCGCTGACGGTGTACGCCCGCGGCGGCACCCGGGCGCTGAGCTCCGTGACGCTCTCCGCGTCCGGGATCACACTCGACGCCGGAACGGGCGACGTGAACATCAAGGGCAGCTCGGTGACCGTCAACGGCAAGACGGGGGTCACGATCGACGGCGGACTGCTCGGTGTGCTCAAGGCCAAGCTCATCAGGATCAACTGACGCCCCACCAACCGTCCGACACCCCCAGAAGTCCCTTTCCCAGCAAGGAGAACACCGACCATGCCCCCCGCAGCCCGCACGGGCGACAGCACCGCCCACGGCGGCCTCATCGGCACCCCGCCCCCGGGTGCGGTGGCCGTCGCCACCGTGCTGATCGGCGGCCGGCCGGCGGCCGTCACCGGGAGCCTGCACGTGTGCGTCGTTCCCCCGCACGCCGCGCTCGGGCCGGGGAATGTGATCACGCCCAACCCGGCCGCCGCGGTCACCGGTCAGGTCCTGATCGGCGGGCTGCCCGCCGCCCGGATGCGGGACAACACCAGCTGCGGCGCGCCCATCATCAGCGGTGCGCTGAACGTACTGATCGGGGGCCCGATGTGAGCGGCGGCGGATTCATCGGACGCGGCTGGGGCTTCCCCCTGCGGGTCGGCGCCACGGGCGGCATCGGCATGGTCGAACGGGACAAGGAGATCGAGGAGGCGATCGGACTGGTGCTCGGCACGGCGCCGGGCGAGCGGCCGATGCGCCCGGAGTTCGGCTGCGGCATCCACGACTACGTCTTCGCACCCGGTGACGGCGCCACCGCCGGGCGCATCGCCCACGAGGTCCGCACCTCGCTGGAGCGGTGGGAGCCGCGCATCGAGGTGACCGACGTGGTGATCGCGTTCGACGCCATCGAGGAGGGCACCTTGTACATCGACGTGCACTACACCGTGCGGGCCACGAACGACCTGCGCAATCTCGTCTTCCCCTTCTACACCATTCCGTCCTCCGAGGGCTCCGAAGAATCGGGAGTGCGCTGATGGCCCTGCCCTCACCCAACCTGGACGACCGCCGCTTCCAGCAGCTCGTCGACGAGGCCAAGCGGTACGTCCAGCAACGCTCACCCGAGTGGACCGACCACAATGTGTCGGACCCCGGGGTCACGCTCATCGAGACGTTCGCGTACATGGTCGACCAGCTGCTGTACCGGCTGAACCGGGTACCGGACAAGAACTACTCGGCCTTCCTCGACCTGCTGGGCGTCACCCTGTTCCCGCCGACGGTGGCGCGGGCGGAGGTCGACTTCTGGCTGTCCGCGCCGCAGCCGGAGACCGTACGGCTCCCGTCGGGCACGGAGGTCGCCACCTCACGCGGCGAGTCCGAGGAGGCGGTGGTGTTCTCCACCTCCGAAGAGCTGCCGATCGTGCCGAGTTCGCTGGTCCGGCTGGTCACCGCGCCGGTGTCCGGCGACCAGACCGACCGCACCGCACCGCTCGGCGCCGGCAAGGACATCCCGTGCTTCCAGTCCCGCCCGGAGCCCGGTGACGCCCTGCTGTTCGGGCTGCCCACCGCCGTGCCCCGCTGCATCGTCGCCGTACGCCTGGACAGCCGGGTGGAGGGCGTCGGCGTCGACCCGCGCCAGCCTCCGCTGGTGTGGGAGGCGTGGGACGGTGCCCGCTGGGTCACCTGCCAGACCGGCACCGACAGCACCGGCGGGCTGAACAGGCCCGGCGAGGTGATCGTGTTCGTCCCTGCCGGACACACCACGTCGGTGACCGCGGGGACCCGGGCGGGATGGCTGCGCTGCCGGGTCACCGCGCCGGAACCGGGCCAGCCGTTCTACTCCGAGTCGCCGACGATCCGGGAGGCCGAGGTGTTCACCGTCGGCGGCACGGCGGACGTCGAACACGCGGAGACCATCATCGACGTCCCGCTCGGCACCTCCGAAGGCGTCGCCGGGCAGCGGTTCTCCGTGAGCAGGGCACCGCTGCTGCTGGACGGGGAGCCGCCGGTCGTCCAGGTGTCCTCCGCGGACGGCTGGCAGAACTGGACCGCGGTGGAGCACTTCGGCGCGTCCTTGCCGCACGACCGGCACGTGCGGATCGACGCCGTCTCCGGCGAGTTCGCGTTCCCGCCGGAGGTACGCGAACCGGACGGAACGATGCGCGCCTATGGAGCGGTGCCCGAGAAGGGCGCACAACTGCGGGTCCCGCGCTACCGGACCGGCGGCGGCGCGGCCGGGAACGTGGCCCGGGGCGCGATCAGTGTGCTGCGCAGCTCGGTGCCGTACGTGGCGGGCGTGGACAACCGCGAGGCAGCCAGGGGCGGGGTCGACGGCGAGACCGTGGAGAACGCGAAGGTCCGGGCGCCGAACATCCTGCGGGTGCAGGAACGGGCGGTCACGGCCGGGGACTACGAGGCCGTCGCCCGCGAGGCCGCGCCTTCGCTGCGCAGGGTCCGGTGCCTGCCCGCCGTCGCGGGCGAAGCGGGCGCGGTACGGGTCCTGGTGGTGCCCGACGCGGTCGCCGACGAGGGCGGCCAGCTCCGCTTCGAGCAGCTGATCCCGTCGGACCCGGTGCTCGCGGCGGTCACGGAGCGGCTCGACGAGCGGCGACTGGTCGGCACCCGGCTGGTGGTGGAACCGCCCGCTTACCAGGGAGTCACCGTGGTCGCCAGGCTGGTGACGGCCGACGGCGACGTGGACCGGGTCCGGGGGGACGCGGTCGCGGCGCTGTTCCGCCACATCGACCCGCTGCGGGGCGGTGCGGACGGGACCGGGTGGCCGTTCGGCAGGCCGGTGCAGTACGGCGAGATCTTCGCCGTGCTCCAGGGCGTGCCAGGGGTGTCCCTCGTGGAGGAGGTACGGATGTTCCCCGCTGACCCGATCACCGGGCGGCGCGGGGCGGCGGTGCAGCGGATCGACGTCGCCCCGGGCGCCCTGGTCTTCTCGCACCAGCACCAGGTGGAGGTCATCGCGAGCGTGGCCGGTGACGGCTCATGACCAGAGCCGCGGTTCCGGGGCTCGCCAGCCGCTACCCGATCGGTGGGCTGCTGCCCGCGCTGTACGCGGACGACGACCTGGCCCAGCGGTTCACCGCGGGCCTCGACACCGTACTGGCGCCCGTCCTGTCCACCCTGGACAACCTCCCGGCCTACTTCGACCCGTCGCTGGCACCGGCCGACTTCCTGCCCTGGCTGTCGTCCTGGGTGGCCGCCGACATCGATCCGGCGTGGCCCGAGGAGCTGCGGCGGGCCGTCGTCGCGCGCGCCGTCGAGCTGCACCGACGCCGCGGCACCCGTCGCGGCCTGATCGAACACCTCCGGCTCTGCTTCGACGTGGGCGCCGATGTCCAGGACGGGGGCGGCGCCACATGGTCGTCCCGGCCGGGCGCCGAGCTGCCTTTGCCACCTACCGGAGAACTGCTGGTGCGCGTCTGGGCGTTGCACGGCGGACCGGTGGACGCGAACCGTGTCCTGGACGTCGTCGCGGCCTCGTGCCCCGTACACCTCACATGCCGGGTGGAGATCCTGCCGGGCCCGCCAGACGAGACAGGAGGCTGACGCGATGCGTTCGTGTCCGGCGTGCGGTTCGGCCAACCGCGAGGACGACGAATTCTGCGGGAACTGCGGCTCCTACCTGGGCTGGTCGTCCAGGACGCCGCAGAACGCGCCCGCCGCTGCGGAACCCGCCGCTCCCGCCCGGCCCACCGAACCGGCGGGCCCGGCAGCCGAGCCCGCGACCGGAAGCCCGGCCGAGCCCGTGACCGGCCCCGCGACCGTTCCCGACCCGCAGCCCGAGGCCCCGCAGCCCGAGGCCCCGCAGGCCGGGGATCAGCCCTCCCCGCGCCCCGAGCCGGCGCGCTCGCGTGCACCGGAACCCGCCGCGCAGCCGCACGCGGAGCCCACACCGGCACCGGTGCCGGAACCGCGACCGGCACCGCCCGCCCCCGTACGACCGGAACCACCGGCGCAGCCCGCTCCTGTCCGGCCGCAAGCACCGCAACCACCGGCACCGGACGAGCCCGTGATCGCGGTGCAGCCGGCCAGGCCGATCGCCCGGCGGCCTGTCGTGAGGCCCGTGACGGAGGACGAGGAGCCGGACGGGCCGCCGTGCCCGGCATGCGGTACCCCGAACCTGCCGGGACGCAAGTTCTGCCGTCGCTGCGCCGCACCGTTGCAGACCAGGGAGCAGCCCGCGCCGCTGCCGTGGTGGCGTACGGTGTGGCCGTTCCGCCGCCGGGTGAGAAGCGGATCGGGCCGGGCGCTGCGACGGACCATGCTGGTGCTGGTGGTCGTCGGGCTGCTGTTCGCGGGCTTCCTGCTCCTGCCGGCCGGGCGCTACGTCTTCGAGGACGTACGGGACAAGCTCGGCGCAACGGCGGAGATCAGCCCGACCGGGGTCACCGCGAGCGCACACGCTCCCGGCCATCCGGCGTCCGCCGCCGTCGACGGACTGACCGACAAATACTGGGGAGCACCCACGCTCGGCTCGTCGCTGACGTGCACCTTCGACAAGCCGTTCAGGCTGGTCGGCGTCGTGGTGTACCCCGGTGTGTCGACGGAGCCCGAGGAATTCCGGCAGGGAGCCAGGCCCACCCGGGCCGATCTGATCATCACCTCTGCGGACGGTGAGGTCCACGAGAAGACAATGACGCTCACCGACAAGCCGGGCCGGCAGACGGTACGGACCGGCATCAGCGACGTCATCTCCGTCCGGCTCGTGCTGAGGGCTGCGTCCGGCCAGGGCGAGGGGCGGCCGATCGCGGTGGGGGAGGTCGAGATCTTCGAGCGCAGCTGAGGCCGGACACCACCCGGAGCAGGCAGGGCGGCGCCGCCCTGCCTGCTCCGGGGAGGCGCTACCCGGCGCGCCCGTCCAGCAACTGCTCAGGCACGAACCCGGCCTCCGCGAGCCACTGCCACAGCCCGCTGGGGATCGGGAAGCGTGCGAACGACCCCGCCTGCTGAGCATCCCCGAGAGCGCCGCCGTCGCCAGGGCACTCGGCCTGCGCGACGCGGTCAATCTCGACGGTGGCGGGTCGACCACGATGGCGGTCGACGGACAAGTGATCAACAATCCGTCCGACGCGGCCGGTGAACGCCCTGTCGGGGATGCACTGCTGATCCTGCCGGACCGGGACTGACCCGGCCCGGTCCGAGAACACCACAACCATCGACCGCCGGGAGCCGCCATGACCGCCGTCCCGATCCGCCGATCCCGCCTCCTGCTCTTCCTCGCCGTGCTGATGATCATCCGCCACGGATGGACACCTCTGTGGGGTTCGGCGAGACCTCAGTCCCCGGACCCGCCGGACATCCCGGCGCCCGCGTATACGCGGCTCGCGAACTCGGCGATCTGTTCGTCGCTCAGATTCTTCGCAAGATTCGCCTCCGTGATCATGCCGACCAGTCGGTGGCCACCCTGGACGTCGATCACCGGCAACCGCTTGATCTGGTGTTCCTCCATGGTCGTCAGGACATCGCCGGCATCCGCTTCGGCATCGATCCAGTGCACCTTGCCCTTGAGCGATCCGGCCTGCACGGTTGCCGGGTCGATGCCCTCGGCGCAGCATTTGACGACGATGTCACGGTCGGTGATCAAGCCTGTGAGCTTGTTGTTGTCGCCGCAGATGGGCAGGCAACCTACGTTCAGATCGCGCATCATCTTCGCCACGTCGAACAGCGACTGATGCGCACCGACGCACTGCACGTTGCCGGACATGATGTCTCGCGCCCGCAGTTTCTCAGTCATGGTTTCCTCCCGTTCCGACAGCGTCGCCTCCTCCGTCATCGATCACAACACGAATGGCTCAACACCGCTCCTCAAAAGCGTCATCGATACAGGGATCCCGAGCGTCGCACCCGACCGGATCGGCCCGAGCGGCCGAGGCGGACACCGGGAAGGGCCGGGCCCCGTCGGTGCTTCCGGCTCCTCGGACGGCGCGCCCTGGACTCACGTGCCTGGAGCCTGTGAGGGTCGCCATTGCGGCTGCCGGTCCGCAGGCCCGCCCGACGGACCTACCGTGCCGCCGGCGGGGGAGCGGCTGCCCAGGAGTCGGCGGTCTCCTTGGCGGATTCGAGCACGTCCTCACCGTAGAGATCCTGCAGCCAGTTGGTCTGGTAGATGGTGTCGAGGTAGCGCTCGCCGAGGTCCGGGCCGACGGCCACCGCGGTGAGTTCGCGCGCGTCATGCCGGGCCAGCCAGTCCGTTGCGCCGCTGATCACCGTGCCGGTGGAGCCGCCGAACAGGAATCCGCGCCTGGCCAGACGATGACAGGCACGTATGGTGTCCGCCTCCTCGACAAGAATCACCTCGTCGACATAGGACTCGTCGAGCAGCGGCGGGCGCATGCTCATGCCCAGACCGGGAATCATCCGGCGGCCCGGCGAACCGCCGAAGGAGACCGAGCCGACGCTGTCCACCGCGATGATCCGCACGGGCCGGTGCCATCCCCGGAAGTAGCGCGCACAGCCCATCAGGGTCCCGGTGGTGCCGGCTCCGATGAACAGCACGTCCAGCCGCGGGAACTGACGGGCGACCTCCGGCGCGGTCGTGCGGTAGTGCGCCTTCCAGTTGCTCGGATTGGTGTACTGACTGAGCCACACATACCGGTCGTCGGAGGCGCACAGCGCGCGGAGGTAATCGAGCCGCGCGCCGAGAAAACCGCAGCCCGCCTCCTGTTCGGTGATCACATGCACCTGGCTGCCCAGCGCCTCCATCATCATTCTGTTCGACAGATTGCCGCGGGAGTCCGTCACACACAGGAACCGGTAGCCCTTGCTCGCCGCGATCATGCTCAGCGCCACGCCGAGGTTTCCGGACGAGGACTCGACCAGGATCGATTCCGGCGTCAGGATTCCATCCCGCTCAGCGGCCTCCACCATCTCGGTCGCGGCCTTCAACTTGATCGAGCCGGCGAAGTTGAAGCCCTCGCACTTCAGGAAGAGCGAGTGCCCGAAGATCGACCGGAGGTCGACATAGAGATCCTCTTCATTGAAGGCGTAAGGAGTGGATATGACGGGCACCATGGTCTCCTCTGTCTGGTGCAGAGCACTTTCGGAACCATCCGGCCGTGGGCGGGCTCCTCGCCTGTGCGGGCGGGACCCCGTCTCCAACCGGCGGGGCGGGGCCCTGTGCCAGCGGCCGCTGTCTCGTGCGTCAGGACCTGCTGCGACGTGACCTGGTGGTCTCGCCCGGGGTCGGCCTTGAAGGAGCCTCCTGCGCTCTCGCCCGGCTCATCCGTACCGGCTCATCTCGTGGAAGAAGTCGTCGACGACGTACAACTCTCCATTGCGGGCCACTTCGGTGTAGACGTACTTGCCCACCGCGAGGTCGAGCACCCCGAGGCCGAAGGGCGAGAACACCACCGGCCGGTCCGTCGGCACCGTCACCCGCCCGGCCATCACGTCGTCCAACGTGCCGTGCAGGAAATCCCGGTTGCCGGTGAGCTGCTCGGCCAGATGCGGCGACGTGTCGGCCTTGAGGCAGTGCTCGACATCATCGACGATGTTGGTCGAGGCGAGCAGGATCTCCGGCGCGAGGTCGCGCAGCGACACGTGCAGCACCAGCGGATTGTGTGCGAACCAAGACAGGTCACTGACGTGTGGTTGACCGGCGACCGTGGCGAAGACGACCAGGTCGCTGTTTCGGATCAACTGCTCGGCGCTGTCGTGCACGGTGATCCGGCCGACGGTGTCCGACTGCTCCAGGTAGCACCGGAAGCCTGCCGCGCTTTCGGCGGACAGGTCATGTACGCCGATCTCGTCGAACGACCAGCCGGTGCCGACCAGGAAGGTGTGGATGTAGCGGGCGATCAAGCCCACCCCGAAGAACCCGACGCGCGTCGGTCGCGGCCGGTCGCGGCTGAGCCAGTCGGCCGCCGACGCCGCCGACGCGGCCGTCCGGGTGGCGCTGATGATCGAACTCTCCAGACAGGCGAACGGGTAGCCGGTGTCGTGATCGTTGAGGATCAGCACCGCCGATGCCCTTGGAATACCGGCCGCTACGTTCTCCGGGAAGCTGGAGATCCACTTCAGGCCGTCCACCCGTGTCTTCCCACCGATCGAGGAGGGCAGCGCGATGATCCGGGAGGACGGGCGGTCGGGGAAACGCAGGAAGTACGACGGCGGGTTCACCGAATCACCGGAGCCGTGCACCCGGTAGGTGGCCTCGACCAGCTCCGTGATCCGCTTCTCGCATCCGTGCAGCGTGCGCTGGACCTGGGCACCGGAGATCACCGCGAACGGTGGCACGGTGACCGGTGCGACCCCTGCGGGCTTTCTCGGGGTGGAATCGACGGCTGTCATCGCGCGGTCACCTCCACGGTCGGCGAGCAGTCGTCCAGACGCACCGGATCGGCCATGGCGACCAGCACCTCGCGCGGTCCCTCGAAGGGCTCCCTGCTGTGCGCGGTGCGGACGTTGTCGACGATCATCAGGTCGCCGGCCTGCCACGGTTCGCGTACGGTGTTCGCCTCGTAGACGCTGTTGAGCAGCTGCACGACGTCCTCGCCGATCGGGTCGCCGTTGCCGAAGCGGGTGTTGAACGGCAGCCCGTCGGCGCCGTAGACGTCCACCAGGTACTCGTGCACCTCGGGGGCCATCGTCCACTCGTTGAGGAACGCGATCTGATTGAACCAGCAGCGTCGGCCGGTGACCGGGTGGCGCACCACGGCGCTGCGGCGCTGTCTGGTGCGCAGTCCACCGTCGGGCTGCCACTCGAACGAGATCGCGTTGGCGCGGCAGTAGCGCTCGACGGCGCCCCGGTCCTCGGTGCCGAAGGCCTCGGCGACGGACGCGCCGATCTCGTCGTTGTAGCTGCGGGTCAGCAGCCAGCCCTCGCGCTCGAACCGCTCGGTCAGCTCGGTGGGCAGCGCGTCGAGCACGGTCGGTGAGTCGGCCACCGCGGTCGCCCCGCCTTCGGGGGGAGCGCTGAGACAGGCGAACATCATCAGGCCGGGGAACTCAAGCGTGTAGCTCAGCTCGTGGTGCATGCACATGGGCTGGTTCGGCGGCCACTTCGATGAGGAGTACACCCCGTCGGAGTAGGCCTCCCGGGGCGCGAAGGCCTCCCGCTCGGTCATCAGACCGGTGGCCAGCTTCGAGAAGACGGCTCCGGTCTCGGCCGCGTCACGCAGCCCGAGGCCGCGGACCAGGACCGAACCGTGCTCGGCGACGACTGCGCGCAGCGCGTCCCGGCGCTCGGCCGCCCAGGCCGGCGCGTCGCCGGTGGCCTCGGCCCGCAGCCGTGGGGGTTTGCCGGATTCCAGTTCCACGTCGACCAGCGACGCCGTGGATGTGGACGACATCTCGATCTCCTTTCGACTGAGACTCAGGAAGAAGCGAACAATTCGGTGGCCTGCAGCACGGCCTTTGCCGCCTCGGCCGGACGGGTACGCAGGAAGTAGTGGCCGCCGTCGGCGAGCTCGTGCAGGTCGACCTGTCCGGCCAGAAGCTGCCAGTCGCGGTACCGGCGCGGGTAATCCGCCGTGCTCGGGTCGTCCGCGGCCACGACCACGGTGACCGGCACGGACAGCTTCTGAGCGGGCGGGCGCTCCAGGGCGTCGGTGAAATAGCGATGAGCGGACACACAGTCGTGCCGGCAGGCGGCGCCGACGTGCTCGGCGTGCTGCGCACCCAGCTCACCGAGTGCGGTGCAGCCGCCGTCCGCACTCAGGTTCGCGGCGATCTCGGCGTTGCTCCGCCCGGCCATCTCGTCGACGGTGGCGCGCCGGTCCTCGGCGTCACCGAGCAGTTGCGCGCCGAGAAACACCCGTTGGACGTCCACCCCGCGCTCCCGCAGCTTTCTGGCTGTCTCCACGGCCAGCGCGGCGCCCGAGGAGTGGCCCCACAGCAGGACCCTGGTCAGACCGCGCCCGGTGATCTCGTCGACGACCTGCTCGACCACCTGCGTCATCGGCGCGAGCGGCTCGCTCTCGGCGGCCACGTCGTGACCGGGCAGCTCGACGGCGTAGACCGCCGGTCCACCGTCCGGCAGTGCCCTGGCCATCGGCTGGAAGTTCACCGCGTTGCCGCCGGCGTAGGGGAAGCACACCAGGGCCGCGGTCTGCGCACCGTCCGATTCCGACAGCGGCTGAAGCAGCCCGCCACGCCGCTCGGACCTGCCGTCGACCAGCCCGGCCAGATCGGCGAGGACCGGGTGCCGGGTGACGTCCTTGAGGGACACAGCACGGTCCAGGACGATGGCCAGCTTCACTGCCGACAGCGACGTGCCGCCCCGGTCGAAGAAGTGGTCCCGCCGTCCGATCTGGTTCTGCGGGATGCCGAGTACCTTCGCCCAGGCGGCCGCCAACTGCTGCTCGGTCGGCGTATCCGGCGCGTGGAAGTCGCCCCGGACGACACCGAGTTCTCCGGCGAGTGCCTGCAGAGTCCTTCTGTCGATTTTGCTGTTGGCCGTCAGCGGCAGAGTCTCCCGCCAGTGGAAGGCCGACGGGACCATGTACGCGGGCAGCGACGCACCGAGCCGGTCCAGCACGATGTCGACATCGAGCGGCCGCCGACCGGAGTAGAAGGCCACCAGGTGCTTGCTCCGGTCGGCCCGCTCGGCGACCACGACCGCACCGTCGCGGACACCGGGCACCTGCAACAGGGTGTTCTCGATCTCGCCGATCTCGATCCGGAAGCCACGGATCTTCACCTGGGTGTCGCGGCGGCCGAGGAACTCCAGCTTTCCCTCGGGCGTCCAGCGGCCGTAGTCGCCGCCCCGGTAGAGACGGGCGCCCTCACGGTGCGGATCGGCCAGGTAGGCCTGCCGGGTGCGCTCGGGGTCGTTGACGTATCCGCGGCCGACGCAGACGCCGGAGAAGACGATCAGACCGGGGGCTCCGAGCGGCACCGGGACCAGGTGCTCGTCGACGACGTAGACGTGCACATTGTTGACCGCGGGACCCAGCAGGACCCGGTCTCCGCAGGGCACGCGGTCCATGACCTCGTGGTTGGTGTCGTCCGAGGTCTCGGTCAGCCCGTAGGCGTTGACCAGCTTGATCCCGGGCTGGGCGGCGAACCAGCGCTGCACGAGCTCCTTCTTCAGCGCCTCGCCCGTGACCGACACACACCGCAGGTCCGGCAGCTCGCGGGGGTGCTGATTCAGCCAGGACACGACCACGTCCAGGTAGGAGGGTACGACCTGGAGGACAGCGACCCGGCCGTCGACGATCTTGTCGACGAACCGCTGGACGTTCAGGATCACCTCCTGCTCCACCAGCAGGGTCCGCCCCCCGACCAGGAGCCCGGACACCAGCTGCCACAGCGAGATGTCGAAGCACTGGGGCGCGGTCTGGGCGACCACTTGTCCCTCGCCGATCCCCAAGTCGTCGATCTTGGCGTAGAGGTGGTTCAGCATGCCCGCGTGCTCGCACATCGCGCCCTTGGGCTCACCTGTGGAGCCGGAGGTGAAGTAGATGTAGGCGAGCTGGTCCGGAGCGACGGGGAGGCCCAGATCATCGTCGGGATGGTCTTCCTCGTAGGCCGCGCCGACGAAGAGCTTCCGGACCCCGGGCAGTGAGCCGAGGGCCTGGTCGAGCGTGGCGGTGCTGCCGGGTTCGGTCAGCACGAGCCCGCATGCGGCGCGGGAGAGCATGGTCGCGAGGCGGTCGACCGGGAAATGCGGCTCGATGGGCAGGTACACGCCGCCGGCCTTGAAGACCGCGAGGACGGCGGCCATCCAGTCCAGGTTGCGCTCGGTCACCACCGCGACGGCATCCTCGGGGCGCAGTCCCCGCGCCAGCAGGGCCCGGCCCACCCGGTTGGCGCGCGCGTTGAGTTCTCGGTACGTCAGTTGCAGCTCCCCGTGCACCGCGGCGACGGCGTCCGGGTGTGACGCCACCCGCTGCTCGAACAGTTCGTGGAACCGGTGGTCCGGCAGTTCCCGGCGCGGACCGGCGAGTTCTTCGAGCTGGAAGTGGAGTTCCCCGGCGGAGAGCAGGCTCTGCCGCCCGTGCTCGGCGTCCGGATCGGCGGCGATCAGCGCGAGTGCGGTGAGGTGGTAACCGGCGATCCTGACGGCGCAGTCCTCGTCGAGCGCGTCGGTCCGGTACCGCAGCCGCAGCACAAGGTGGCCGCCGCGTTGCGAGAATCCCACCCACAACACGGTGTTACGGGTGACTTCGCCGCCCATGCCATGCGGATCGAACACGACCTCGATCGACGGCTCGGCCAGGCCCAGTTCGCGCCTGAGCTCATCGACCGGGAAGTCCTTGTGCGACAGCAGTTCCGACGCGACTCGATGGGCGTCCAGCAGCAGCGTCCGCCACGAGTCGGGCTCGGTCGTCAGCCGGCACAGCAGCGGCCGGTCGCCTTCCGCACCGACATATCCGGTCGCGACCTCGTGCTCGCCGGACAATGCGGCGATCACCTTGGCGTGCGCTGCCAGCAGCACCGAGTCGAGCGGCAGCGCCAGTTCCTCGGCGAGCCGTTCCAACGCCGCCACGACGTCGTCCGGGATCGGCGCCTCGTGTTCGTCGATGCCCTTCACCGGATTGAGCGTCCACCGCGGGATTTCGGTGAATCCGCCGGCGACGAGCACATCGCGCCAGAATTCCCGGTCGGCCTGCGCTTGCATTCCCATCTGGCCGTCTCTTTCCATTCGCCTTCGCTACCGTGCTGTTCCGCGCCGAGAAGGACGGAGCTGCTATCCCTCCCGCGTCAGCGCCTCGGGCTGATGGGGGGCGTCTCGCATCTCCGTGGCGGGGTTTCCTCCCCAGCGTGCGTGCTGGGGGACCTCTTCGCCCTTCATGAGGAAGGAGTCGGGTGCGAGCACCGCGCCGGCGCCCACCGTCACGCCGTAATGGACATGGGCTCCCACGCCGATGGTGCAGCCGGCGTCGAGGGTGCTGCGATCGGATTTGAAGGTGCCGTCCTCCTGCGAGTGGCACTGGACCTTGCTTCCCGCATTGAGCGTGCAGTCGTTCCCGATGGTGGTGAGCGTCCGCTCCGTCATATAGCAGCCGTCATCGAAGACCCTGCTGCCGATCCGAACCCCCAGCATCCGCCAGATCACGTTCTTGAAAGGCGTGCCGTTGAAGATGTTGAGGTAGGTGTCGGGCACCTTCCAGAGGCGCTCGTGCCACCAGAAGTAGGGGTCGTAGATGGAGCACACCTGTGGTTGCAGCGCGCGGAATGCCGCGATGCCGCGCTCCACCAGTACGAAATAGACGGCGGTGAACCCGAGGCTGAACACCAGGAATGCGGCGATCAGTACATGCCCGTAGGAGTCGTACAGCTCGGCGTTCGCCAGGCCGAACATCGTGAGCACGAAGAAGTGCAGCCACCGCACGAGAAGGAAGAAGACCATCGAGCGGATGTTGTAGCGGTTCTTCGCAGCGAGACTGCGGCGCAACTCGTCACCGGTGCGCAGATGGTCGAACCGGGAATCACGCTCGACCGACCGGGGAATCTCGAAGCACGGCGAGCCGAGCAGTCCCACCCCCTCGCGCACCTCGCCCTCGAGCGGAACCATCACCTTCGTCGCGAGGAGACAGTTCTCGCCTGTCCTGGCCCCCGAGGGATAGGCGATGTTGTTCCCGAGGAAGCTGTATGCCCCGATCGAGGCCCGGGACACCCGGAACGACGTGCTCGAATAGTCGGCGTTGACGATGGAGAGCCCGTCGGCGACCATCGTCCCGCTCCCGACCGAGCACAGGAACGGGGTCTCGTGTTGCACTTCCGTGCCGAAGTTCGACCCGGTCTGCTCGACCCGGGACAGGTCGTATCCGATGCCGCGCAAGTAGTGGACGATGTAGGAGCTGTCACCGAACAGCCATGTGAAGAACTTGATGTTGGTCATGCGCCCGATCGCCCGGTGCACCGAGTAGTGAAACCCGTACAGCGGATAGACCTTGTCCGGCTTGACGACCAGGTTCAGCAGGCGCGGAACAGTGAACATCACGGTCAGGCCCACGACGACGAAGCCGAAGAACAGCAGCAGGGAAAGGAGCAGCGCGTCGATGTAGAGATCCGGCGATGTGAGCTGCACCGTGCCCGGTTCCAGCCGGTCGTGCAGCGCCGGCACCAGGGTTACCAGCATGTACGCGCCCCCGACAGCCAGTGGCACGTAGAGAAAGAACAACTGAAACACGGTGATGAGACCGAAGCCGGCCCGGCGCAGCGTGCCGCATGTGGCCGGCTCGATCCTCAGGTAGTCGTGCTGCGTGAGCTGTGCCGGGGACCCGTGCCAGCGCTGACCGCCCGGCACCGCCTGGCCGCTGTACAGCGTGGACGTGTGGCCGAGTTGAGCCCCGTCACCCATCGACGTGTCGATGTCGAGCACGGTCTTCTCGCCGATGAACACGTCCCGGCCGAGGGTGACCCGGCCGGTCTGGATACGGCCGGCGTGCGCCCGGTAGCAGAGGAAGAACGAGTCCTTGCGGATCACCGTGCCGGCACCGACTGTGAGCAGGTCGGGGCAGACCGGAACGCTGTGGGAGAGGATCGTGACCCCTTTGCCGATCCGTGCGCCCAGCGCTCGCAGGTACAGCACGTACAAGGGATTGCCGACGAAGAACATCATCGGGTTGGCGTGGATCAGCACCTTGACGGTCCAGAAGCGCAGATAGGTCAGACCCCAGACCGGGAACTCGCGCGGTTTCCAACGGCCGATGAGGAGCCATTTGGCCGCGATGGGGAAGGTGCAGAGAGCGACGAGGCCGACGCCCCCGAAGACGAACGACCGCAGGTAGACATCGATCACACCCGACCCGGCGGAGACCCAGGAATAGCCTCGGTCGGCAACAAGCCCGGCGAGGAACGAGTAGCCCAGGAAGAGCAGGAACTGCAGGGTTCCGCACAGTGCGTACCGCACCGTGCGGACTGGGGTCACCACCTCGGTCGGTGCCGGGACCGACGGCTCGACGGGCGCGGCATTCGCGAGCCCCGTCGCCAGGCTGCGGATCGTCGGATGCCGGTAGATGTCCTTCATCGACGCCGAGGGAAGGTCCGCCCGCTTCCTGACACGTGCGCAGAAATGGGCCATTACCAAAGAGTTGGCGCCGAGGTCATCGAAGAAATGGCCGTCGATCGGCACCCGTTCGACGCACATGACGTCAGCCAGCACCTCTGCGAGGTCCTTCTCGATGCCGGTCTCCGGGCTGGTGTACTTGCGTATACCGACCGCGGATTCATCCGGCCCGGGCGTCAAGACGTCGAGGGATTTCTCCTCCATGCGAGCTCCTTGAGGAACTTTCGAGCGTCGCCGCCATTACGGTCGGCGCCCCGTACTCGCGTTTTTCGATGGCCGGAGCGAGTGGTCCGGAATTCACGAGGTCGGGATCAGTTGTCCGGTATCCCGAACCGCTGCCTCAGTCTTAGCCGACCACCGTCGGGCTGCCACTCGAACTCGGCCGCACCGGTGCGGCAGCAGCTCTCCCGGTTCACGCCTCGTCCACGACCTTGCCCGGCGGTACGGCGAACTGCGCATGCGCCTCGATGTACTGCATGCGAGTGGTGCATGCCTGATCCGGAAGGGGCTGCGCAGGGGCGCGGGCGGTGACGACGTCCGGCGCATCGCAGTTGTGGGGCGACGGAGCGACATCCGCGCGCTTCTCAGTGGTGGCGCGGTGGCACGCGCGGCCGCAACCATCTGATGTCACCCGATCAGCGAGGTACGCCCGCGAGCCAGCAGAGTGATCCTGGTCAGCCTCCGAGACCATTCACCCGCTGGTGTCATAGTGCGGCTGACGTATCACGAAGCGATTGTGCAGGACGGAGCCGGACCGCTACAGCCTTGCGCCGCATGACCGGCTGGTGATCGAGCCCGGTGGCGGCGTCACGGGTGCGGCACGTCTCTGTGGAGACCGGGACCGACGGTTCGGCCGGGAGGTTCACCCGGTGGGCGTCGGCCGGTGGTGCGCCAGGGCCCGCGCCACCAGGGCGGCGGGCTCGGGGCGTGCCTGCAACGCCTTCAGGATCAGCAGCCACCACCGGTGCAGCCGGTCGGAGAGATCCTCATGCTCCGCCATCTCCTCGGTGAGGTCGTACAGCCCGAAGAACGCGCACACCAACGTCGCGGCGGTGCCCGACGGCTCGACTTCCTCGGCCAGTTCGCCGTCGGCACGCGCCTCGGCCAGAAGGCGCGTGACGGCAGCTGTCCAGACGGCGAAGGGCGTGGGTATGGCGACGTCGATGGTGCGGCGCTCAGCCCACAGACGCGCGCCGGCCCGGGTCATGACGTCGTCGCGCAGTGCCTTGGCGATATCGAAGCTGAGGGCGACCAGCTTCTCCAGCGGCGGGACCCCGGGGGCGGCATAACGGTCGGCCAACAACGTCCAGGCTGCGAACTGTTCGCGCACGACCGCCAGTGCGAGTTTCTCCTTGCTGGAGTAGTGGAAGTAGACGGCTCCGCTGGTGCGCCCCGAAAGGTCGCTGATCTCATTGATGCTTGTCCGTGCGTACCCTTGTTCAACGAAAAGGTGTGCTGCGGCTTCCAGTAGAGCCCTTCGGGTCGCGCGCGCCCTGTCCTGCATATGTGTTCCGCCCTCGTTCGTCAGTTCCCATTTTTTTGATCCGGGAAGGTCGTGCGCCGCGGCGCACTGACGGCGCTCCGTGCCGTTAATGCGTGGAGATTATTATTGTTATTGGGCTGTGTGTGAGTACGGCCAATGGCGGAAAATCACCCTTCGCCGGTGCTGCCGGGCGCGGTCACCGATCTGCGGGGTTCGGCGTATGCGGCCAAGTCCTGTTCTGTCCAACGGAGTTGAAGGGGTGAAAGGCCTCATTCAGCTGTCGCCGATTGTCGCGCGCGCATCGCGAGTACTTGGAAATGTGCGTGCCGTCAAACACTCAAAATGATGATTGCGCCCTCTCGGTCGGGAAATTAACGTAGTCACCACGATGTTTCTGGGGTCATCCGGAGAAGATCGGACGATGTCCATCGCTGGAGGGCCCGGAGGCGAAGCATCAGCCTTCATGCGTGGTCGAGCGGGGCTCGTTCGACGGCGCACCTTCTGCGGCCGAGCGGGCCTCTCCGTAGTCCCCTGCTTCTTACTGCGAGCACTGACGACGCGGGGTGGCGCGCTCTTCGAGAACGGCAGGCAAATGACACCTCGTCATATCTTCACATGGTCCCCGGCTGCCATCGTCTTCGACTGTGACGGAACCCTGATGGACACCGAAAGACACTGGCAGGACGCGCGCAGCCGGGTCTTCGGAGAGTTCGGGCTGAAGCCCCGCCCGGGCTTCGCCGAGCGGGCCAAGGGCGTGCACTACACCGAATGCGGCAGCCTCATGGCCAGAGAGACCGGGAAGCCGCAACTCGCGGACGACATGGCGCAGGCGCTCCTGAGCCACTTCATGGCGCTCGTTGCCGAAGACCCCGTGACCATGCCGGGTGCGGCGGCACTGGTCCGCCTCGCCGCCCGCCATGTCCCGCTCGCGGTCGCCAGCAACTGCCCTTTGGATGTGGTCGAGTTCAGCCTTGCCCGGGTTGGTCTGCGCAGCTACTTCGCCCATGTCGTCGTCGCGGGTGACGGTCTGCTGCCGAAACCCCATCCGGACGTCTACGCCACCGCGGTCCGCCTGTGCAGCGTGCGGCCGGAGGAAGCGATGGCTGTGGAGGACTCGGTCACCGGCGTCGAGTCGGCCCGGAGAGCAGGCATGCGCGTGCTCGGCGTGGGACCTCGACCGGCCGAAGAGGGCGCTGACCAGGCCGACCTGTGGCTGCGCACTCTGGCTGATCCGGAACTCCAGGCATGGGCCCATGCCTGGGCGAACGGGGCCGCCTAGTACTCCAGCGGGATTCGGTTCCGGCTGTATGGGTGCGGACCTGGCGGAGTGTGCACGTCGAGCGGGCCAGAACATGAGGTCCTGTCCCGCTTCTGCGCCAAGTTCCTTGACGGCCTGCAAGAGCACGCCAACCGCCTCATTGAACAGCCGATCAAGGAGTGGGCTCGCGTCGGCCGAGACGAATCACCGGCCGAGCGTGCCAACAGGTGCCTGACAGAGGAAATCCCTGGTCAGGCACCTGTTTTCGTGCCCCTGGAAGAAGCCGAGCCTCTTCGCCGAGTACGACACGAGCAGGTTCTTGGTCCGCTGGTCAACCGTCGCTGACCTGCTGAGTTGGGCTCGCCTTCGCCAGCCGGTAAACCGTGTCGTCGTCCTCATGGCCGAGGGGTGTACTCGATGAAGCGGACCGGATCCCGGCGCTCACGGTCGCCTGCCGCGACGATCTCCGACAGGCAGGAGCCGTCGTCGAAGGCTTCGAGGACCGGGAGCACGATGTTCTTGCGGACGCGCCACAACAGGTCCGCGCCCGTGCCCGAGGCGGCCCGCCACAGCTCGAAGCCGGTGATGCCGCGGCCGGCCATCAGCAGCATTCCCGGCCCGAGCCGGCCCAGCTCCCGGCTCTTCCCAGGCACGTCCCAGCTCTGACCAGCCGTTCCGGGGCACTTCCGGGCGGAGGGAGCGAGGCGGACTTCACGTCCAGAGCTGTTCGCCGAGAGTCCCGGCGGATGCTGCGCCGGGCAGGACGTAGGCCACCGCCGAGGCCCGGTGTTGGAGGAACGGGGTGAGGGCGTCGCGGGCGGCCAGCCGGTTCTGGATGCGGGTGAACTGGGCGGAGTCGCGCATGAAGGCGCAGAAGAGAAGGCCACGGTCGGTCGGGCCGTCGTCGTAGCTGTAGCTGCGGCGGAGCATACGGGCACCGCCGTCGAAGCGAGGGCTGGCGAGACGCACGTGGGCGGTGGCGGGGATGACGTAGGAACCGTCGGGGTTCTTCGCGTAGATGTCCGGCTCGTCATGCTCGGCGGTGCCACTGAGGGCGACGCCGTCGCGGGCACGGCGGCCGATCGCCCGGTCGCGCCGGCTCTCGGAGAGGGCCGCGAAGCCGGTGACGTCCATGCGGATCCTGCGGTAGACCAGAACGGTGCCGTTCCCGTTCCCGTGGGCTCCGGGAGGGCCCCAGACCCACTGCTCGGCCGCCGCGTGATCGGGGTTGGCGGTGCCGTCCTTGGAGCCGAACAAGTTGCGCGGGGTGGTGCCCGGGGCCGTGTGGGGCAGGAAGCCGGACTGTGTCCAGCGAGGCACGGCGCCGACCGCGTGTGCGGCCCCGCCGACGAGTTCGGCAACGACGGTGAGCGTCCAGCGGTCCGCTGCGCACAGTTGGACCAGAAGATCGCCGTTGCTGCGGCGCGGGTCGAGGCGGTCGCCGGGGAACGGCGGCAACTCCTCCAGTGAGGCTGGGACGTTGAGGTCGAGCCGAGCGGCGAGAGCAGGGCCGATGCCGACCAGGGAGGTGAGCCGGGTCGCGCCACCGCCTTGGAGCCGTGGGTCCGGCGGGGCGTCGGAGGCCGCGGTGGCGAGCGTGCTGGTCAGCGCGCCGAGGACGCTGCGAAGGGCCTTCCGGCCGGTGGCGGCCGAGGTCTGGGGGAGGTCGAAGGAGAGCAGGTACGTCGCCGGTTGCTGGGGCGCCGTGACACCTGCCTGCCGGGCGCCGTGGAAGGGAATCGCGGCCTCGGCCGGCGGGGCGCCGGTGGTGGCACGGCCGGCTGTCCGGTCGTCTCTCGCCAGTTCGTCGGCTGCCGCGCCGACCCCGGCGGCCAGCACCGCTCCGGCTGCGAGCAGTGCCCGACGCCGCCCGAAGCCGGTTGCCGCGGGTCGGAACGGATCCTGCGCATTTCCCTGTTCGGTGGGCATAGGCCTATTGGAGACGATAAAACATCTGACATGCAAACCCTGTCTGTGGAACGCCTGTTGAACCGCTCGGCAGTCCCGGCACCGGTGTTCCGGGCGGCGCGGCGTCTGTCGGCACTGGTCGTCTCGGTCGCGTTGGCGGCCACCGGATGCTCCGGTGCGGGGTCGGCGTCCGGCGATGCGCGGCATCCGGCGGGGAGCGTGCTGCGCGTCCCGCAGGATTTCCCCTCGGTGCAGCAGGCGGTGGATACCGCTCGTGAGGGCGAGACGGTCCTGATCGGCCCAGGGGTGTACCGGGAGAGCGTGCGTGTCACCAAGCCCCGCTTGGTGCTGCGCGGAACGGACCGCAACAAGGTGGTCTTCGACGGCGGTCTGCGTCTGGCCAACGGCATCACCGTGACCGGCGCCGGCTCGGTGGTCGAGAACCTCACCGTGCACGGATACCTCGCCAACGGCGTACTGTTCACCGGCGTCACCGACGAGCGGTTGCAGCAGCGCGGCGCCGGCGGCTCTGCCTACGACCCGCTGGACACCACCCGCTTTCCTCCCGTCCGGGGCTTCCGCGCGACCCGGGTGACGGCGTATAACAACGGCCTGTACGGCATCTACGCCTTTGACGCGCGCGACGGAGTGATCGAGGACTCCTACGCCTCCGGGCACGCCGACTCCGGCATCTACGTCGGCCAGTGCAAGCCCTGCGGCACCGTCGTCCGTGGCAACACCGTGGAGCGCAACGCGGTCGGCATCGAGCTGACCAATGCCTCGGACAGCCTGTCGGTGCTGGGCAACCGCGTCGCCCGCAACCGGGTCGGCGTCACAGTCAACTCCAACGACCTGGAGGCCCTCGCCCCGCAGCACGGCGCGGTGATCGCGGGCAACGTGGTCGCCGACAACAACGCCGCCGACACGCCCGAGCAGGCGGACGGGGGCTTCGGTATCGGCATCGGTATCGGCGGCGGCACCGCGAACCGCGTCCAGCGCAACCTGGTCCGAGGAAACCGGGCGGCCGGAGTGGTCGTCACCGACCCGCCGGGGCATCCGGCGAGCGGCAATCGCGTCGAAGGCAACCGCGCCACCGGCAACGGCATCGACCTCGTGCTGGCCTCGGCCGACCCCGGCAACTGTTTCGCGGGCAACCGGCCCGACACCCAGAGCCCGAACGGCCTGGAGGGTCGCGCAGGCTGCGGCACCCGCGGCCGGGGCGCGCTGCCCACCGGCCGGACCGCGCCGGTGCAGGCGCCGCCCGGCGTCCCGTTCAGCCGGGTGCCGGCCCCACCCGCCCAACCGTCCATGCCGGACCCGACGGCCCCTGGCAGGCCGGCGACCGGCCTGCCAGGGGCCGTCGACGCGGCCGCGTATCCGCTCCCGAAGGACGTGGACGCCGTGCCGTACTCACGCTGAGCATGGCGCCGCGGTGGACTCGGCCCCCGTTCACCGTGCCGCCCCGAAGGGTGGGGCGAGGAGGGCCGTCGGCAACCCCGGAAGCCGGGGCGCATCGGCACCGCGATGTCAGCCGGTGCCCCACGGCGCCTCGGGGAGCTTCGCGCGGCCCTCACGTCCGGAGAACTCCACGGTGGTCGGAGTTCCCAGGCCCGGCATCCGCATCGTCACCCGCCGCAGGCCGCCGTCAGCGTCGACCCAGTACGTCAGTGGCGACCGTCCGTCGTCAGGACCCGCACCGGGCGTGACGCCCTGGGCGCGCGGCCCGGCGAACCGGTCGTAGTTGCGGCCGTCGACGCGGTCGCGACCCAGCCAGCGAGCTCCGGACTGTGCGAGCAACAGCGGGTTGTCGGGGCGGTCCGCGCCGAGTCCGATCAGCAATTGGAGCCCGGCGTCCAGGGGATCGGTCGTGTAGGAGCGCGCGGACCAGCCCGAGCGCGGGATGTGCTCGGCCTGCTGCCAGGGCGGTCTGTTGTCGCCCTTGGGCACGGAGGCCAGGCCGAGGCCGCCGGTGTCCCAGACGATCAGCCCGTGGTCGAGCTGCCCGGTGGCGGGCCCGGAAGTGCCGGAGGATCCGGTGACTTGGTAGCTCCCCACGGCCTGGTGGGTTCGGTAGTCCACGACCCCCTTGACCCGCACCACCACTCCGCCGCCCTCGGTGGCGGTCAGGGTCACCGCCACGGGACTGGCCTGGTGCAGATTCAGCCGCGACAGCGCCAGCCTGGACGCCTCCTCCATCGTCACCGGTCGTTCGGCGGTGGTGTCGTCGGAGTAGGTCCGGTAAGCGGCCATGCCGCCCACTGCGGCGCCGCACGCCGTGATCGCGATCAGTGTTCTCAACCAGAGGGCCCGACGTGGCGTACGGCCGTCGGCCTTCCTCTTCCGAGCCATGCGGTCGCCTTCTCTCATCGGTCGGTCACACAGGAGGGCGGGTTCGCGAACCGCTGGTCCGCGAACCCGCCCGGGCCGGCCCGGACAGTCACCGGTGCCGGTCGCCCCGTTCCGGGGCTAGCGGTGCTGTGCCCTTCGCCTGCGCATCAGTACGACCAGTGCCGCACCGAGGACTGTGAGCGCGGCGCAGCCGGCCAGGGCCAGCGGAACCACCTGGCTCATACCGGTGGAAGCCAGGCCCGAGTCGGGTGCGTGGCCGGGTGCACCCGGTGCCCCTGGCGCCCCCGGCGAACCCGGCTTGCCCGGTGTGTCCGGTACCGGCGTCGTCGGTGTCGGTGTCGGCTCGGTGGCGGGAAGCCGTCGGTTGACCGCTGTCACCGAGACCCCGTCGTCGAGGTTGTCGGAGGTCAGCACCAGCGGCCCGAACACGGTCACGTCCGGTGCGACGTAACCTGCGGGCGGGCTGACCTCCTGCCAGTAGTACATGCCCGGTGCGCCGGTGCCGCGGCAGATACCGTCGGTCCCGGTCATGCAGGGCTTGCCGACCTTCGTGTCCGGCTCCGCCCCGGTGGTCTGCAGTTCGTCGGAGCCGTTACTCTCCTTCCACAGCTGGAATTTCGCCCGGGCCAGCGCTCTGCCGTCCTGGTCGTGCTTGACCAGGCGCAGCACGCCTTCCTGTTGCCGGAAGCCGAAGTCGTAGGTGTGGTCGTTCTCTCCGGGCCCGCCGGTGGTCAACGCCCGCTCCGGGAAGCGCGCGTCGCGCGGGACGATGCCCTTGGAGTCGATGAAGTGGTTGTCGCCGACATCCGCTTCCGTGGGCACCCACCGGTAGAGCGGGCCGTCCTTGGCGTAGTCGGCCGGTTTGTCGAGGCGGATGGTGTACTCGGTCCTCGGCTGGAGGCCACCGGTGACATTGGAGTCGTCGAAGTAGTACTCGCCACGCGCCGTCGTCTCGGTCGTCCCCACGCGCTTGCCCGACTCGTCGTACAGGTTGACGGTCGCGCCCACGACAGGGCGCTGGACCGGGTTCTGGATGCCCTTGCGCTCGGGGTCGTACCAGACCCGGTTGCCGATCTGGAGCGGGGCCTGGTCGCAGAGCACCTCCAGGTCGCCCATCGAGGCGCCCTTGCCGAACGGGGCGATGCTTCCCGGTGGGTTGAGGCGCAGGCCGCCCTTCGGGTCCTGCTTTCCGTCGCGCTTGACGAAGGCGGTGCCGTACCCGAAGGCGGTGCTGTTGGGGTCGAAGCCGGCGGTCGCGATGGTGTCCTCGACCTTGGAGAGCGCCATGCCCGCGAAGGACGCGTTGTGATGGGAGCCCATCCGGCTGTTGTCGAAGAAGCGGGTGCCCCGGGGGGAGAGTCCGCAACCGTTGTTGGTGTCCATCACGTACACCCCGTCTGCCAGGCATGCCTTGTTCAGGTCGCCGCCTGACAAGACGTTGGCGGGTGCGTTGGGTGTGGGACCGGCCGGGGCGCGGTCGCCGAAGCGGTCGCGGAAGGCCAGCAGCATGGAGCCGTCGGCCTCGAATCCGATCTCGCCCAACTCCGGTTCGGGTTGGGCCAGATAGCTCTGGCAAGCCTGTCCGTTCTGGGAGGTCGGGAAGGTGTTGGTCCAGGGGAACCAGCCCGCGCCGTCGCACGGGCCATTGCCGACCGTGGACTCACGCGGGTAGTCCAGCGGCTGGTCCAGCACCGCCTTGCGGAACGCTCCGGTGGCGAGGTCGAAGGGCATGACCACCGCGCGCAGGTCCGAGAGCTTCCCGGTGGACTCGCCGGAGCACACGCCGCCGAGGTAGCCGACGCCGTCCTGCAGGCCGAGGCCGAAGGGGCGCCAGTCCCCGGCCGTCGAACAGCCCGGGTCCGGGATGGCGTGGACGGCCTTCGGCGCCGAAGCGGTCGCCGCCGTGGCGTCGTAGCGGTAGAGCTTGCGGTTGTTGAGGTTGACGACGAACAGGTCCTTGCCGTCATCGGTGATCTTGATGCCGCCCAGGCTCTCCTTGCCCGGAACGGCAAGGAAGGCGTCGTCGGTACCCGACCCGTGCGCCGTCGTCCCCGCGTCCGGGACGACGGCGAACAGCGTGGTTTTCTTCTGTGCGAGGTCGGTCACGTAGATCCCCCCGGCGCCGCCCGGACCGTAGTCCGTGGTGCGCTTGGCCACTGCAGAGGAGAACACCCGCTTGTCGGCCTTGTTCCACGCGATGCCGAACAATGTACCGGTCTCGGCGTTGGTGGCGATGTTCGTGACGTTGACGTCGACGCCGTCCTGGCCGCGCGCGTTGTACGGGAAGGAGACCAGCGTGCGCTGGGTCCCGCCCTCACGCGTGGCGGGCTGACAGGTCGTCATCAGTGGCGCGTTCTTCTGGCAGTAGTCACCCGGACTCCACAACCCGGTGGTGTATGCCACGTTCTTCCCGCCGGAGAGGTCGACGAACTCCTCATTGCTGCTCAACTGGTTGGGGGCACCGTCCAGTCCCTGGCGCGAGGCGAAGGCCGGGAACAGCGCATCCGGCTTCGGATTCACCACCTGCACCCGGTACTTGCCGCTGGTGGTCCCACCCGCCGCCGGAGTCAGTGTCACGGTGCCGTCGGCCGCCGTGACCCCCTCGATGCCCGTTCCGGCGTCGTCGGTGAGGGTCACCCTGACGCCCGCGAGGCCCGGTTCCAGCGCGGGTGTCCACACTCCGCTGTTGTCGACGGCCCGGATCACCCGGACCGTCACTGACCCGTCCTCCGTCTGTGAATGCGCCGCAGGCGCGACGGCTAACGAGCTACTACCGATTCCCAAGGCGAGCGCGGCCAGGCAACCGACGGTGCGGCGACCGAGCATGCCCGGCCGCCGCCGACGCGGCTCGGGCGCGGCTCCCTTCGCTTGTTCATTCGTAGATGTCATCTCCTGCTCTCAGCGTTTAGAAGGGCCTGATGCCCTGCTCGTGAGGGAGTACCTAGAGATGCGGAGAACCGCCTTGACAGCGATCTTAGAAGGGCTTTGAGCAAGATCGTGGCGGAATGGCGAACTTGTCCTCCGTCGAACTGTCACGCGACGGCCTCCGAGCGCATCGCAGGCGGGCGGCGACGTGGCGAGCGAGGCGCAGACCGTACGGGCGACGGTGGAGTCAAGCCCCGGGTTTCGTGGAGAGTGAGTTAGACCGACCGGCAATTGGGGGGTGGGTGAAGGAGCGGGGCTGGGCACGCACATCTGCCGCGTTGTCGTCAATCAACAACTTCCCCAAGCTCTCGGCTTCGCTCGAGCAGGGGAGACCCCATTGCGTTGCCTCAATCCTCCGCCTTGCAGCTGCATGCACCCAGCCCCGCTCCTTCACCCACTCCCCAATTGCCGGTCGGTCTTAGCTGGTTTTCTGGAGTGATGCTGGGGGTTGGGCCGCGTAGTGGGCGGCTTCGTGCTCGGCGGGGGTGACGTGACCGAGTTCGCCGTGCAGGCGCCGCTGGTTGAACCAGTCGATGTACTCGGCGACGGCGATCTCGACGTCGTTGATGGACGTCCAGGGGCCCTTGTTGCGGATCAGTTCGGCCTTGAAGAGGCTGTTGAACGCCTCGGCGAGGGCGTTGTCATACGAGTCGCCCTTGGAACCGACCGAGGCCACGGCCGCCTCGTCGGCGAGGCGTTCGGTGTAGCGAATGGCACGGTATTGAACGCCGCGGTCGGAGTGGTGCGTGAGGCCGGTGAGGTCGGCGCCGGTGTGCCGACGGCGCCAGATCGCCATCTCCAGCGCGTGAAGGGCGAGGTCGGTGTAGAGCTGGTGGCGACCTGCCAGCCGACGACCAGGCGGGAGAAGACATCGATGACGAAGGCCGCGTGGACCCAGCCGGAGAACGTTCTGATGTAGGTGATGTCGGCAACCCACAACTGGTTCGGGGTAGTTGCGGTGAACTGCCGCTCGACCAGATCGGCCGGACGGTCGGTCTCCGGAGCAGGGCGGGTGGTGCGTGGGCCCTTGGCCCGGATCACGCCGCGAAGCCCCGCCTGACGCATGAGGCGTTCGACCGTGCAGCGGGCCACCTCGACTCCCTCGCGGACCAGGGCGGCGTGGACCTTGCGGGCTCCGCAGACACCGTAGTTGTCGGCGTGGATCCGGCGTATCTCCTGGGGGAGTTGCTCGTCGCGCAGGCTGCGGGCCGACGGCGGACGGGTGTGGGCAGCGTATCAGGTGCTCGGCGCGATCGGCGCATCCGTCTCGGCGAGGACGTCGCAGATCGGCTGGACGCCGAACGTCTCCTTGTACTGGTCGGTGTAGGCGATCTTCATCGCAGTGGACGGTCCAGCTCCGCGGCGAAGAAAGCCGAGGCGGACTTCAATATCGCGTTCGCCCGCCGCAGTTCCTTCACCTCCCGCCCCAGCTCCGCGATCCGGGCAGCCTCCGAGGTAGTCCCGGGCACGAATCCCTCGTCGGTCTCGGCCCGTTTCACCCAGCCCCGCAGGGCCTCGGGGTGCACGTCCAACTGGTCGGCGATCCGCTTGATCGCTCCGGCCCGGCCGGGTCCTTGCGGACCTCGATGGCCAGACGCGTCGCGCGTTCACGCAGTTCGTCGGGGTACTTACGGGGAGCAGCCGTGATCGGCATCCTTCCGGGTCTTGATGATCTCCATCAAACCCGGGGCGGTTCGACGTGGCGCTGAGACGTGCAGGTCGCGCCTGTACCGCGTTCGCGTCGAAACTCCGACGCCTGACAGGCCAATTGGCTGCGCCGGGAACAGCGGTCCGGTCGGCACGGTTGCATCGACCGAGGACCGGCGCCGTACGGGCGGGGAGACACGGAGACTGCAAGGGTGTCCGCCCCGCCAGGATCCGGGCCCCAGGGGCGCGGTGCGCCCGCCGCGCCCTCGGACCAACCCGTATTTCTGCAGGAGGACTGTTTCATGATTGACCGGCCCTTGACGCTCATGGCAGTACACGCCCACCCCGACGACGAGGCCACCGGAACCGGAGGGGTCCTCGCGCGGTACGCGGCGGAAGGCATCCGCACGGTTCTCGTGACATGTACCGACGGCGGTTGCGGTGACGGACCGGGGGGCGTCAAGCCGGGCGATCCCGGGCACGATCCGGCGGCCGTCGCCCTGATGCGCCGCCAAGAACTCAAGGCGAGCTGTGACGTCCTGAAGGTCAGCGATCTGGAACTGCTGGACTATGCCGACTCCGGGATGATCGGCTGGCCGAGCAATGGCGCCCCCGGATCCTTCTGGCAGACCCCCGTGGAGGAAGGTGCTGCCCGACTTGCGGAACTCATGCGTCACTACCGACCCGATGTGGTCGTCACCTACGACGAGAACGGCTTCTACGGCCACCCCGACCACATTCAGGCCCACCGCATCACGATGGCGGCGCTGGAGATGACCGCGCTGACACCGAAGGTGTACTGGACGACGATGCCTCGCTCGATGATGCAGCGGTTCGGGGAGACCATGCGCGAGTTTCATGAGGACATGCCGGAACCGGATCCTGCCGAGGCCGCCGCGATGGCCGAGATCGGTCTGCCCGACGATGAGATCACCACGTGGGTGGACACCACCGCATTCAGCGGTCAGAAGTTCGATGCGCTGGCCGCGCACGCCAGTCAGGGCGAGAACATCTTCTTCCTCAAGATGGGCAAGGAGAGATTCGGCGAGTTGATGGGCATGGAGACCTTCGTACGTGTCAAGGACGCCACCGGCGCGGCCGTACCCGAGAACGATCTCTTCGCCGGACTGCGCTGATCCGCTGCGTGTCGTCATTACCGTGTTGACGCCGGCGTGGACTGGACAGTTCGCCAGTCGGGTGGCGGCCGGCACGGTACTGGGTCTCCTGCCCGCAGTCGGGCTGTCCACGACGCCCGAATGTCGCAGAGCGGGAACCATGAGTGGCGACAACTCGCCATGGACGGGCTGCTGTTTGCGGGTGGGCTTCGGGCCGCTTCGGAGCCGGACTCCTTTGCTGTACACATGACCGTGCTGTGTGAAGACGCAGGGTGCTCGGTCCGGCCAGTTGGTGACATCCTTCTCTGGAGGACCTTCGGGCTGCCTGTCGAACTCACCGTCGCTGAACGCACGTCTGGGCTGGTTCCGATCGGGGGCGAGGAGTGAGCTGATTCCGACCTGTCGGCGGTGTCCGTCAGTCGGGCGGGCTCTGCGACGCGATGAAGCTCCTGGCAGGAGGTGTCACGACCAAGGTCCACCGTGCCCCACCAGGAGCTTCGCGTGTTTGTCCACCCGTCGTCGATTGGTCTGTCCAGCCGGACCCTGCGCTGCCTGAGCGCTCAGCTGTGTGCCCGGGGGCGACCGGGACGTGCCGGCGGCGTCTGCCCGCAGACCGGCAGGCCCTGCCCGTCTTGGCTCACCTGCGGTGCGGCGATACCTGTGCCCGGCTCGCCGCCGGGTTCCGCATCGGCATCGCGACCGTCCATCGCTGCACACGCGAGGTCATCGACGTCCTGGCCGCCCTCGCCCCGACCACGACCGAGGCGATGAAGACCATCCGGACCAAGGCGTTCGTGATCCCGGACGGCACCCTCCTGCCGATCGGCCGGATCGCCGCCGACACCCCGTACCGCTCCGGGAAACACAGCGCCACGGCATGAACGCCCACGTCCTCACCGTTCCGTTCGGTCGGCTGCTGCGGGCGTCCCCCGCCCTGCCCGGGTCTGTCCACGACCTGACCGCCGCACGCACCTGCGGGATCACCGACGCGCTCGCCGCGGCCGAGCCGAAGTGCTGCGAGGACAGGGCGTACCAGGGAGTCGGCCACCCCTACGGAAGCTTCGCTGCAGCACCAACCGCATCACCGCGATCGTCCAGACCGCTCTCGTCCTCCATCACGCATGGCGTGAGGTTGGCAAAGGCTCAGTGAGGTGGGCGATGTGGAAGTGCCGGGAGGGGAAGCGGCCGAAGCCGGTGGTCTTGCCGCACCGGATACGCGTCTTCGACGCGGGCGTGTGCGCGGTGGTGGACTTTTAGGTGCTGCAGGGAGCCCTCGCCGCAGAGGGTGTCGGGGAGGAAGGGTTTGGGGACCTGGAGCGCATCCTGGACCGGGCGAACGCGGCCGGCGCCCTCATCGACCACGCGCTGTGTTCCGGGAGCCCAGGCACCCCGTGAGCGGAGGCGGCGCCATGGGGGCCGGCGGGCGCCCCGAGGTCGACCGCGACGCGCTGCCGTTCCTCTACGTGCGCCGTAGCAGGAAGAGGTCCCTCCGGCGGTACGGAGTCCAGCCGTGAGTCGGTGCTGGTATCAGTCCGCGTACCGCCGGAATTCAGCCACCTCCTCGACTGCAAAGACTTCTGTGCACAGGAGTCTGTGCACAGAAGTCTTTGTCATCTACCTTGGGCCTCATGGAACCTCCTGAGCAGCCCTCCCAAGTGCAACTGACCGCTCGTAACCTGCGGGGTGTCGCACATCCGCTGCGGGTGCGGATGCTGACGGTCCTGCGGACGGAGGGGCCGGCCACGGCCACCACGCTCGCCCGGCGGTTGAACCAGAACACCGGCGCGACCAGCTATCACCTGCGCCAGCTAGCCGAGTACGGCTTCATCGTCGAGGCGCCGTCCCGGGGCGGCCGCCGTGAGCGCTGGTGGCAGGCGGCGCACGTCAACACGGTCGTACCGGACGATTCGGTGCTGGCGGGCGATGACGGTCTCGGCACCGCCTATTTGCAGGCGCTCGGCCAGGTCTGGTCCGACGCGATGACGACCGCCATCGACGCGACCACCTCGCTGTCGCCCGAGTGGCGCGACGCCCAGGACTTCGGCGACTACGTGCTCACGCTCACCCCGGCCGAGGCCGAAGAGCTGTCGGCGGATATCCACCAACTGCTCCGCCGACGCAACTCCTCGCCCGAACCGGCAGGTTCGCCGCTGCCCGAGGGCGCGGCGCGAGTCGCCTTCCAGTTCCAGTTGTTCCCCACCGGCGCAGACCGGCACGTCTCCCACCCCACCGACTCGGAGTGAGAAAGATGACCTCTCGGCACGCGGCCGCCCAGCAAGCGGCGGACAGTGGCACACGCAAACCATCTCCGGACGCCCCGGACGCCCCGGACGCCCCGGACGCCCCGGACGCCCCGGAGGGCGGGCCCCGGGTCCTGCGCGGACTGGTCGGCATGCTGTCGGCCAACGCGGCTTCCCTGTCGGCCAATCGGGTGCTCTCGATCGCCCTGCCCTGGTTCGTCCTGACGACGACCGGCAGCGTCGGCAAGACGGGTCTGGTCGCTTTCTTTCAGATAGTCCCCTACGTGGTGGCCCAGGCGCTGGCGGGGCCGATCATCGACCGGGTCGGCCCCAAGCGCATCAGCGTGGCCGGCGACCTGGCCTCCACCATCGCGACGGCCACCGCCCCGTTGCTCTACCTGACGGGACACCTGTCCTTCGGTCTGCTGCTGGGGCTGCTGGCCGTGGTCGGCGCGGCGGACGGCCCGGCCAACGGGGCCAAGGGGCTCTTCGTGCCCGCGGCCACCCGCGCGGCCCGGGTGCCGCTGGAACGGGGGACCGGTCTGTCGGCGGCGGTCGAACGGACCGCGACGACCATCGGACCGGCCGTCGCCGGTGTGGTCGTCGCCTCCTTCGGCAGCCTTTACGCCCTGTGGATCACCGCCTGCCTGTTCGGTGTGTCGGCGCTGATCGTCTCCACCACCCTCAGCGACCCGGTGCCCGAGCCGCACGAGACGCCGGTCGAGGAGGCCGAGGGCTATCTCTCGCGGCTGCGTCAGGGCGCCGTGTTCCTGCGCGACGCCAAGCTGCTGCGGTCCATCGTGTGCATGCTCGCCGTGACCAACCTGCTCGACCAGGCGTTCATGTCCGTGCTGCTGCCGGTCTGGGCGAAGGAGACGGGCAACGGTGCGGGAGCCATTGGCCTGGTGGTCAGTGTCTTCGCCGCGACATCGATCGTCGCCGCGCTCGTGGCCGCGGGAGTGGCCGAGCGGCTGCCCCGGCGTACCGTCTATCTGATCGGCTTCACGCTGGGCGGCGTCCCGCGCTTCGTGGCCATGGCCACGGGGGCGCCCCTGTGGCTGGTGCTGGTGGTGCTGGCGGTGGGTGGCCTGGGCTCAGGCTTCGTCAATCCGATCGTGGGGGCCGTGACGTACGAACTGATCCCCACTCCGCTGCTGGGACGGGTCAAGACGCTGGCTCAGGCCGTCACCTGGGCGGGCATCCCCTTCGGCGGACTGCTGGGCGCGGGACTGGTGACGGTGGCGGGCACCTCGGGCGCGCTGTGGATCGTGGGCGGGCTCTACCTCGTCGCCATCGGTGTGCCGGCCCTGAACCGGGAGTGGGCGGGCATGCGCAAGCGGACGGTGTCCGACGCGAGCCCTGTCGGCACCGAGCACGGGAATGGGAGCATGGCCGGTAAGGCTTCGGTTCCCGGGGAAGCGGCGGCCAAGGAAGCCGCGTAGGCGGCGGTACGGGACCGGCACCGGCCGGGCGGTGGACCGCCTGTCGGCCGCCGGTTCCGTGTCCCCGCCTCTGCCCGGACGGCAGATCTCCGCCACGGCGAGCGGAACTCCGCTGACCGGGCGCGGTGTTCACGCCCGGACCGGCGTAAGTGCCCACGCCCGACGGGTAGAAGTGCCCACGCCCGACGGGCAGAAGTGGCCACGTCCGACGGGCAGAAGTGACCAGTTATCTCCTCCAGATCGCTCTGCGAGCATCGGATTCGGCTGAGTTTCCGAGGGTTTTCGCAAACGGTCGATGACGAGGAACTGGTGGACACATGACGACGAAGCCGATGATGGCCGCGGCCTCCGGCCAGAGGGCCGAGCAGGGCGGTTTCTCTCCTGCGGAAGCCCGCATCGCAACAGTGTGGAATGCGGTGCTCGGCGCCGAGGTGACCGGGGCGGAGGACGAATTCTTCCGGCTCGGCGGAACCCGCCCGCAGGCGGCGGAAATGGCACGCCGGATCGCGGAGGAATTCGGTTCGGAATTCGGCGCGGAAACACTGCCGGAGCCGTTGACGGTGCGGGGGGTGGCGTCGTTCCTCGCGGAGGAAGCTCTGCTGCGGACCCACCGGCTGTTCGAGTCGGCCGACTTCGATGCCGAGGGCGCGACGGACGCCATGGACGCCCTGGTGGCGGCCGGGGCTCCGGACGACGCTCCGGTCATCCCCCGCGCGCCCCGGCACGGACGTCCGCTGCCGCTGTCGTTCGCGCAGCACCGACTGTGGTTCCTGGACCAGTTGGAGCCCGGCCGGGCCGAGTACCTGATCCCCATGGGACTGCGCATCCGCGGCCCGCTGGACGTCCCTGCGCTGCGCGCGTCGCTGTCGGAGCTGGTGAGCCGGCACGAGGTGCTGCGCACCCGCTTCGCCAGCGACGCGGACGGCAACCCCGGCCAGGTCGTCGACCCACCCCGGCCGCTGCCGCTCGCCGTTCACGACCTGCGGTCCGTCGCCGGACAGGACGCGCGCGAGGAGGAGGCCGCCGCGATCGTGGACACCGAGGGCTTCCGCCCGATGGACCTCGGCACCGGACCGATGGTGCGTGCGCTGCTGATCCGGCTGGCCGACGAGGAACACCTTCTCTATCTGACGGTACATCACATCGCCTTCGACGGATGGTCGGCGGGGGTGCTGTCCCGGGAGCTGACCGCGCTGTACGGCGCGCGGGCCGCGGGCAAGGCCGCCGGCCTGTCCGAACCTCCCCTCCAGTACGCCGACTTCGCGGCCTGGCAGCGCCAGTGGTTCACCGGCGAGGTGCTGGCGGAGCAACTGGACTACTGGCGCGCCCGACTGGCCGGCATCGAACCGCTGGAGCTGCCCACCGACCGCCGACGTCCGGCGCGGCGCAGCGGCAACGGTGCCATGCTCACCTTCCGCGTGCCGGCGGAGACCGCCGACGGCGCCCGCAGGCTCTCCCAGGAGACCGGCGCGAGCCTGTTCATGACCCTGCTGGCGGTCTTCCAGGTGGTGCTGTCGCGCTACAGCGGCCAGGAGGACATCACGGTAGGCACCCCGATCGCGGGCCGCAACCGGGCCGAGATCGAGAACATGATCGGCTTCTTCGTGAACACGCTGGTCATGCGCACCGACCTGTCCGGTGACCCGACGTTCGCCGAACTGCTGGCCCGGGTCAAGGACACCGCGCTGGGTGCCTACGACCACCAGGACCTGCCCTTCGAACGCTTGGTGGAGGAGCTGGCCCCGCAGCGGGACCTGTCGCGCAATCCGCTGTTCCAGACGATGTTCGTCCTCCAGAACACCCCCGACAGCCGGTCTTGGGAACTGCCGGGCCTGACCGTGCGCCAGCTCGACGTGTCCGCCCAGGACTCCAAGTTCGACTTCACCTTCTACGCCACCGAGGCCGCCGACGGCGCTCTGGACGGCACCATCGTGTACTCCACCGACCTGTTCGACGAAGCCACGATGGTGCGGCTCGCCGGGCACTTCGAGACGCTGCTGGCTGCCGCCTGCGCCACCCCGGACGCCCGGCTGTCCGAGCTTCCGATGCTGACCGCCGCCGAGCGCCGGACGATCCTCGGCGAGTGGAACGGGGCCGACACCGACGCCCCGGACACGGTGACCGTCACCCGGCTGATCGAGGAACAGACCGCTCGCCACCCCGACGCGCCGGCCGTGACCTGCGGTGCCGACCGGCTGACCTATCGTCAGCTCGACGAGCGGGCCGAGTGGATCGCCGGCCGGCTGCGCGAGCGTGGTGCCGGGCCGGGCACCCTGGTCGCGGTCTGCCTGGACCGCGGTACGGACATGGTGTGCGCGCTGCTCGGCATCCACAAGTCGGGGGCGGCATACGTGCCGCTGGACCCGGCGTACCCCACGGACCGGCTCGCCCACATGGTCGAGGACAGCGGCGCCCCACTGATCGTCACCCAGTCCGCGCACACCGGCCGCCTGCCCGCCCACACGCCGACGCTGCTGCTGGACGGGGACTGGCCAGAGCGGCCCCACACCGCCTCCGCCGGTCCGGTGGCGCAGGCCGGCCCGGACGACGTGGCCTACGTGATCTACACCAGTGGTTCCACCGGCCGCCCCAAGGGCGTGCAGATCACCCACGGCGCGCTGCGTGCGCGGATGCGGGAGACACGCCGTGAGCTGGGGCTCACGCCCGAGGACCGGGTCCTGCAGTTCGCCTCGATCGCGTTCGACTCGTCGGTGGGTCAGATGTTCGCCCCGCTCGTCTCCGGGGCGGGTCTGGTGCTGCGCGACGACACCTGGGACTCGGGCCGGCTGGCGGCGGCGCTGCGCGAGCACCGGGTCACGGTGGCATGGCTCACCCCGTCGGCGTTCGGGGCACTGGCCGCCGACCTGGACGGGCCGGACGCGCTGGGCCCGCAGCTGCGACTGGTCAGGCTCGGCGGCGAGGCGCTCCAGCGGGAACAGGTCAGGCAGTGGTTCCGGCACTGCGCGGTGCCTCTGGTCAACGGTTACGGCCCCACGGAGGCCGCGCAAGAGGCGACGACCGCCAGGATCAACGGTCCCGTCGACCGGGTGCCGATCGGCCGGCCGGTCGCCAACGCGAAGGTGTTCGTGGTCGACCGCCACGGCCGGCCGGTGCCGGTGGGCGTGCCGGGCGAGATGTGGATCGGCTGCCCCGGGCTGGCCCGCGGCTATCTGTACCGGCCCGAGCTGACCGGCGAGAAGTTCACCATCGTGGACGTGGACGGCACGCCGCGGCGTGTCTACCGCACCGGTGACCTCGCCCGGTGGCTGCCGGACGGGCGGTTGGAGTTCGTGGGCCGCTCCGACAACCAGGTCAAGCTGCGCGGCTACCGCATCGAACTGGGCGAGATCGAGACGGCGTTGCTCGCCCACCCCACGATCACCGGCGCCACCGTCGTGCTGCGCGAGGACGTTCCCGGTGTGCAGAGGCTGGTGGCGTACGTGGTGCCCGTGGGCCCCCTCGACGCGAGCGCGCTGCGCGCCCACCTCCAGCGCGACCTGCCGGACTACATGGTGCCCACGGCGTTTGTGCCGCTGGAGCGCATCCCGCTCACCCCGAACGGCAAGACAGACCGCCGGGCACTTCCCGCGCCTGCCTCCGACCGGTCCGGACTGGGCGCCGCGTACACCGAGCCGCGCACGGACATCGAACGCACGGTGACCGAGGTGTGGTCCGAGGTGCTGGGCGTCGACCGGATCGGCGTGCACGACGACTTCTTCGCGCTGGGCGGGCATTCGCTGCTGGCCACCCAGGTCGTGTCGCGGCTGCGCCGGCGGTTGGGCGCCGATGTGCCGGTGCGCACGCTGTTCAGCGCGCCGACCCCGGCGCTGTTGGCCGCGGCCGTGACGGAGCTGGATGGCACGGAGGTCGGCCGCATCCCGGCGGCGCCGCGCCACAGCGCTCCGCCGCCACTCAGCTTTGCGCAGCAACGGCTTTGGTTTCTGAACCAGTTGGAGCCGGGTCGGGCCGAATATCTGCTGCCCTTCGCCTTCCGCATCCACGGCCCCCTGGACACTGACGCCCTGAACGCCGCGTTCACCGCGGTGGTGGCGCGCCACGAGATCCTGCGCACCCGGTTCGGTACGGACGCGGCGGGCTCCCCGGCGCAGCTGATCGACCCGGCGCTGCCGGTGCGGATGCTGGTACGGGACCTGCGCCGGATGGGTGACACGGCTGCCCGCGAGGACGCCCTGGCGGAGGTGCTGCGCGAGGACGGACTGCGGCCGGTCGACCTCGGCACCGGACCGATGCTGCGCGCGCTGCTGGTACGGCTGGCCGACGAGGAGTACGTCCTGGCGGTCACCGTGCACCACATCGCCTTCGACGGCTGGTCGGTGGGTGTGCTGGTGCGCGAGCTGTCCGCGCGGTACGCAGAAGCCCTCTCGGACCGCTCCGGCACGCCCGGGCCGGATCCACTGCCGGTGCAGTACGCCGACTACGCGGTGTGGCAGCGCGCCTGGCTGTCCGGTGCGCCGCTGGATCGGCAACTCTCTTACTGGCGCGATCGGTTGAGCGGACTGGAGCCGCTGGAGCTGCCGACCGACCACGCGCGGCCGGCGGAGCGCGGCGGGCGGGGCGAGGTGGTCCGGTTCTCGGTGCCCGCCGAGGTCGCCGCCCGTGCCCGCGCGGTGTCCGCCGAGAGCGGCGCGAGCCTGTTCATGACCCTGCTGGCCGTCTTCCAGCTGCTGCTGGCCCGCTACAGCGGGCAGCGGGACATCGCGGTCGGCAGCCCGGTCGCCGGTCGCAACCGTGCCGAGACGGAGGATCTGATCGGTTTCTTCGTCAACACCCTCGTCCTGCGCACCGACCTGTCCGGCGACCTGACGTTCGCCGAACTGCTGGCCCGGGTCAAGGACACCGCGCTGGGTGCCTACGACCACCAGGACCTGCCCTTCGAACGCCTCGTGGAGGAACTCGCCCCCGACCGCGACCTGTCCCGCAACCCCCTGTTCCAGACCCTGTTCGCGTTGCAGAACATGCCGGGCGCGGACGCCTGGAACCTGCCGGGCCTGACGGCGGAGCCCGTCGAGCCCCCGGTCCGGGACGCCAAGTTCGACCTGTCGATGTACCTCGCGGAGGCGGCGGACGGCACGCTGGACGGCGCCGTGGTCTACGCGGACGACCTCTTCACCGAGGACACCGCGCGCCGCCTGGCCGGTCACTTCACCAACCTGCTGGCCGCGGCCACGATTCGCCCGCACAGCGCGCTGTCCGAGGTGGAGATGCTGGACGCGGGGGAGCGGCACCGTGTCCTCACCGAGTGGAACGACACCGCCGCGCCCGTTCCGGCAGCGACACTGCACCGGTTGTTCGAGCAGCGGGCGGCACAGGACCCGGACGCGGTCGCAGTCGTCTGCGGCACGGACATTCTGACGTACCGTCAGCTCGATGAGCGGGCCAACCGTCTGGCCCACCGGCTGCGCGCTGTGCCGGGCATCGGTCCGGACGTACCCGTGGGCGTCTGCCTGGAACGCTCGCCCGCCATGGTGTGGACGTTGCTCGGCATCCTGAAGGCCGGTGCCGCGTACGTCCCGCTCGACCCGGAGCACCCGGAGGAACGGCTGGCGTACCTGGTGGCGGACTCCGGCGCGCCGCTGATCGTCACCGACATCGCGCACGCCGCCCTGCTGCCGGACGGCCCGGACCTGCTGGCCGTGGACCGCCCCGCCGACCTGCCGGACACCCTGCCCACGGACGCGCCGGAACCCGTCGCGGACCTCGGCGACCTGTGCTACCTGATCTACACCAGCGGTTCCACGGGCCGCCCGAAGGGCGTCCGCATCGAACACCGCGGAGTGGTCAACTACCTGGCCGGCATGCAGCACGCGTTCCCGATCGCTCCGGGCGAGGGCTTCCTCCAGGCCACGCCGCTGTCCTTCGACGTGTCGGCGTACGAGATCTTCTGGCCCCTGTGGCAGGGTGCCACGGTCGTGCTGGTGCCGGGCTCCGACCGGCTCGACATGGCCGAGGTGTCCCGCCTGATGCGCGCCCACCGCGTGGTCGGCCTGCACTTCGTGCCGAGCCTGCTGGACTTGTTCGTCTCCCGGGTACGGCCCGGGGACTGCACGCACCTGCGGTACGCCTTCGCCAGTGGCGAGCCGCTCCAGCCGACGCTGGTGAGCCGGTTCACCGAGAGCTTCCCCGGTGACCTCGTCAACCTGTACGGCGCCACCGAGGTCTCGGTGGACACGACGTACTGGCGGGCCTCGCGCACGGACCCGGCCGGACCGGTCCTCGCGGGCCGTCCCATGGTCAACCAGACCGTGTACGTCCTGGACCCGGACCGCCGCCCCGTGCCTGCGGGTGTGCTGGGCGAGGTGTACCTCGGTGGCGACAGCGTCGGGCGCGGTTACCACCAGCGGCCCGACCTCACCGCCGAGCGTTTCGTCGCCGACCCGTTCCGCGGCGGCCGGATGTACCGCACGGGCGATCTCGGCCGGTTCACCGCAGACGGCGAACTGGACCTGCTGGGACGGATCGACCGTCAGGTGAAACTGCGCGGCGTCCGGGTCGAACTCGGCGAGATCGAGGCGACGCTGCTCACCCGCGGCGCGGTCGGGGCCTGCGCGGTGGTGGTCCGGGAGGACACTCCCGGCGACAAGCGGCTGGTCGCCTACTGCGTGCCCGCGCCCGACGCCACGGTGGACGTCGGCGCGCTGCGCGAGTGGGCCGCCGAACGCCTGCCTCGCGCCATGATGCCGTCCGCGTTCGCGATCCTGCCGGAACTGCCGCTCAACCGGAACGGCAAGGTCGACCACGCGGCACTGCCGGCCCCCGGGAACGACGGCGACAGCACGGCCGGATACACCGCGCCACGGGACGAGATCGAGGCGGAGATCGCCGGGATCATGGCCGCCGTGCTCGGCGTCGAACGCGTAGGGGTCCACGAGAGGTTCTTCGACGTCGGCGGGCACTCCCTGCTCGCCCTCCAGCTCGTCAATCAGGTCGAGTCGGTGACCGGAGTACGCATCGGCCTGCGACGCCTTTTTCAGTCGCCGACCGTCATCGGCATCAAGCAACAGCTCATCGAATTGTTCGACGCGCAGGAACAGCTTTCCTGAAACAGCGGCCCATTGCCCACGCAAGAAGACGAAGAGGACGGAACATCATGGGCGAGAACTCGGTGGAGGCACGGCTGCTGTCCCGCATGCGGCGGCGTGCGGAAGCGGCCCGGATCGTACGGGCTGACCGGGAGGCCGGACCGCTGCCGCTGCCGCTGTCGTTCGCGCAGCAGCGGCTGTGGTTCCTGGACCGGCTGACGCCGGACAGCGCGGAATACCTGGTGCCGACGGTGCTGCGGGTGCGCGGCGCGCTGGACGTCCCCGCGCTCGGCACAGCACTGTCAGGTCTGGTGGCCCGGCACGAGGTGCTGCGGACGGCGTTCCCGGCGGACGACAACGGCACACCGCGGCAGGTGATCAGCGCACCCTGGCCGGTGGAGGTCACGGTCCACGACCTGCGGGCCGAGGCGGACACGGAGACCCGCGCGGGCGAGGTACTGCGCACCGAGGCGACGCGTCCGTTCGACCTGGAGGCCGGGCGGCTCCTGCGGGCCGACGTGGTGCAGCTCGCGGACGACGACCACTTCCTGCTGCTGATGGTGCACCACATCGCTTCGGACGGCTGGTCCTCCGGGATTCTGGCCCGCGAACTGCGCGAGCTGTACGCGGCCGCCGTTGTCGGACGCGAGGCTTCGCTGCCCGAACTCCTCATTCAGTATGCGGACTTCGCCGCCTGGCAGCGGGAGCAACTCAGCGGGGATTTCCTGGAGAGGCAGTTGACGTACTGGCGCGAGCGCCTCGCCCACGTGACGCCGCTCGAGCTTCCCGCCGACCACCAGCGTCCGGCGCAGCCGAGCGGCGGCGGTGACGTGGTCACCTTCTCGGTGCCGTCGGAGGTGACGGAGGCGCTGCGGGCGACGGCGAGCGGGCAGGGCGCGAGCCTGTTCATGGCGCTGCTGTCCCTGTTCCAGATCGTTCTGGCCCGCTACTGCCGCCAGGACGACATCGCGGTCGGCACCCCGGTCGCCGGCCGTAACCGTGCCGAGACGGAGGGTCTGATCGGTTTCTTCGTCAATACTCTCGTCCTGCGTACCGACCTGTCCGGTGACCCGGCGTTCACCGAACTCCTCGACCGGGTCAAGGACACCGCGCTCGGTGCCTACGACCACCAGGACCTGCCCTTCGAACGCCT
>NZ_FPJO01000077.1 GCF_900119365.1 Streptomyces atratus | reverse complement strand
CGGGGCCGGAAGTGGGGTGAGATGCCGCTGAACGCGGACAGGAACCGCTGTGCTCCACCGATGCTGCGGAACCCCTTCATCGCGCGTTCGCGCTGGCGGGTGGGCTGGTGGCTGTTCTCGGCCCGGTTGTTCAGGCCCTTGTGGGAGCGGTGCTCGACCGAGGGCATCACCTCGCGGTGGGCCGCCCCGTAGGAGCGCAGCTTGTCCGTGACGACTACCCTCGGCACCGAGCAGGTCGTCTTCAGCAGGCGGCGGAAGACGCGCCTGGCCGCAGCGGTGTCCCGCCGGTTCTGGACCAGGATGTCGAGCACGTTGCCGTCGGCGTCGACGGCTCGCCACAGGTACTTCTGCTCTCCGTTGATTTTGATGAAGACCTCGTCCAGGTGCCACTTGTCGCCGGGCCGGGGTCGCCGGCGGCGCAGGCCGTTGGCGTAGGCCTGGCCGAACTTCGCGCACCAGCGGCGGACGGTCTCGTGGGAGACGATCACGCCGCGCTCGAGCATCAGTTCCTCGACCTCGCGGAAACTGAGCGGGAAGCGGAAGTACAGCCACACGCAGTGGGAGATGATCTCCACGTACCGGTGCCCCTTGTACGACGGCGACGCGCTCCCCACGGACGATCCCCCTCCACCATGATCAACTCGAAGATCCTCCCACGCCATTCGCCAACGTGACAGTGCCCTTCTGCGTTCCCGACCCCTCGTACAGCCGGAGGAAGTCATCAGCCTCATCGTGAACGGATCCGTCGGCACACAAGATCGTGTACGACCGGCCACCTCCCGCACGCGTCAGAACCTGCACGCGCAGGTCACCAACTACCAACCCAGGTCGCGTCACTGCCCGCCCGCCCCACGATCTTCGAGTACGTGCCGAACCCTACGAGCGCGCTCGGTAAACGCGCCCAGGACAGCTCATGAGATGACCCAGACGGGTGACGCAAAGACTCCCAGGCAGGTCGGTAAAGTCACCCGGGCCGGGCATGTCCAGGACGTCGTCGCAGAGCGCCTTCAGCGGCGGCGAGTGGTCTGGGCCAACTCGATGGGCAGCGGTTGCGAGCCGTTCGCGCAACTGCTCGACCCTGGTTCACACGTGCCGCAGCCGGGACTCCACCAGGCCGTCGGTGTACAGCAGCAGCGTGGCGCCCACGGGCGCGTCCTGCTCGACGGCCTCGAAGTCCACCCCGCCGACGCCGATCGGGGCGCCGGGCGGCACCCGCAGCACGGTGGTCACTGGGTGAGGATTACCTGGTCGGGGGAGTGAGAGCTCCCACTGGTGAACGTACGGCGGTGCCTTGGCGGACCGTGAGGTCGATACGCCTGTGACGGAACGAAGACGTCGTGGAGGACCGCCTGTGACTCGGTGCGGGATACAAATACTTTCGACCGCATGCACCGCGTTACTCCTGGGGGAACACCGCGAAGTACACCCGCATCACCGCTCTCGCCGCCATCGGCGTCGCCGCCACCCTCTCGCTCACCGCCTGTGGCAGCGACAGCTCCGGGAAGGACTCGTCCTCCAAGAGCTCCTCGTCCTCGTCTTCTTCGTCCTCGGACAGTGGCTCGAAGTCGGAGGGCGGCTCGGAGGCCGGCAACGCGAAGTCGAGCTCAGGTGAGGACACCGAGGCAGAGGCAGCCACGAACAGCGCGACGAAGACCGGCGCCAAGGTCACGTTCTGCAAGACGGAAGACCTGGCCATCGACGCCACGGACGCCGCACCCGACGAGAACTCCGGCAGGATCGACATCACCATGATCAACCGGGGTTCGACCACCTGCTCGGCAACGGGCTTCGCAGGCGTCGACATCAAGGACGCCGACAACACCTCGAACCCCATCGAGCGCGGCCACGCCCAGCCGCGTATCACCACCCTGAAGCCCGGTGACGCCGCTGTCTTCGACCTCGCCTACGACATCGACAACACCGGCGACAGCCTCGCGTCCCCGACCAACATCCTGGTGACGCCCCCGAACGAGACCCACACCGTGACCCTGAAGTGGCCCGCGGGCGCGGGGGACATCAAGGGCGCCTACACCGACGTCGAGGTCTACCCCACGCACACGACCAACTAGGGGCGGTGCCCGCGGGCAGCTCCTGGCAGCGGACCTGCTGAGGGATCACCGGCCCGGACCGCGCGGCAGGTGCCGCGCCGCGGTACGCGGCCGCCGCCGCCCGCTTCAGCGCCGCGCACGGTGACGCCGCACGGCCGTCTCGAGTGGATCCGGGTATCGCGGCAGCGGTGGAGCGGCAGACCGCCGCGCTGCGGGAGCTGTCGCCGCGCGTTCCCCGAGCCCGACGTCGTCGCGGACGATGCGCCGGCCCCGATCGAGGCGCTCAGTGCACAGCGGCGCTACCAGGCCGCGGCGACCGAGGCCGCCGCGCTGCGCCGGGCCCGAGTGCACCAGTACCGCCAGGGTCGTCCCGCCGTTGGAACGGGCCATGTGACTCGCGAAGCTGCGCTCGGGCGGGCGCGCCGTCCAGGGAATTGACTCGCCTTGCGCGCTGAACCGGGCTCCTGCTGGGGCGTCATCTGCCGCCTCGTACGGCGCTTTCTGCTCCTTCGTCTGTCCGTTGATGTTCGCCGGAGTCGTCGTTGGTGCTTCTGCCCCTGATGTGGGTCCCGCCTCCTTCACGATGGCGGGGTTTGTCCCCGACGCTGATCGAGGACGCGGCCGCGACCAGAATTCCGACTTGGCCGTCATAGAAGCGATGGCGGAGCTGGGGCTCGATATCCAGACCAGCGACTACGGCCAGTACCCCGCCGGGCGGTCCCTCTACAGCCTGGACACCGGCGGAACCTGGCGCTGGGTCCGCGACCTGCGCCCGGACGAGATGTGACACCCCTCCGCGACGGCGTGCGGGTCTGGGGTGAGGATGGCCCGTTGCTGGGCGCGCGACTAGGGAAGCCGCGGCAAGGGGCCGGCAATCGCGCCGCTGGGATCCTGATGCACCGTGCGCTCCGCTGGGGCCGACGGCAGCCGCCGGGTCAGGTCGCTGGCGACCGGCTTGAAGGGGCGACCGGGGTCGGCTGGTGGCCTTGAGGGCATCGGCGTACCGGCCGTACGTTTCGAAGCGCTTCTCATCCACCGCTCCTCCCACTGCTGACGCTCGGTCAAGCTCTGCACGGCATATGAGCCGAGCGAACCGACCACGCGCCTACCAGAGCTGGCAGCTGGTCCAATAGCGCCACAGGTCACCGGTGACGCAGCACCGCGTCACCGAGCGCGCGCCGCCAGGACCCTTCTGGCCGCAGCAGTGGAGGACCTGCTTGCGGCTGCCCGGCTCGGCGGCCTGCTCCCCGCAGTCACCCTGTGGCACCTGCACCGCGCCATCGAACAGCAACACGCCGCGCACCAACACCTGCACCCCGGGACGCCGACAGGATGAATAGGCGGTGCGGCCGCCGGGCCGCCCGGCGACCCGACGGTCTGAACCGCCAGCCGTCAGTGTCCGCACAGCACGGGACCCCGGGCGCTACGCCCGGGGTCTCTCGGTGCACTGTGACGTGTCCGGCGGGTTCAACGACTGGCCACGCCCGGTGTTACACCCACTCCGACCCGGCCCCTGCGAACAGGGGCTCTGTGTCCCGTGGGCGTCGTATGTCCGGGCGGTGGCACCCCGGGGCGGCCCTGCGGTTGCCGCAGGGCCGCCCCGGAGCATCCGTCAGGCCGCGTTCTCGTCCTCGTTCTGGGGCCGCACTTCGTCCAGGAGGAGTTCGGCGCAGCTGCACGGCTCCGGGTCGCCGAAGGTCGGGTACATGCGGTCCTCGTGGTGGTCGTGCACGGTCTCGGTCACGCGGGTCCTACTGGTGAGTGAAGTGGTGCGGTACTTCCGCACGCCGCCCCGGTTCCCGAAGGCGGCGGATGCGGGCTGAGGACATCAGAGTTGAGGCTGGTTTGACTGGGATGACGTGCCGGGGGCAGCGGTCGCCGAGGACTGCGCCGGCTGGGCCGGATGGTTCAGACGGGCCTGGTGGAGAAGTAGGAGAGGGGGCGCGGTAGGCCCCTGCCGCCTGCGCGCCTGGCAGAGTTCTTATTCGTCCATGGCTGTTCGAGGGCTGACCAGCGGCGATGTCGGGGAGTGGACGACCGGCCCGCTACAGCGTGCCGGATCGTCCGCCCCCAGCACCGGGCATGTCTACGGGATGGGGGACGGCGGCGAGCACCAGGGGGCGCTGTGCCGGTTGGATTCCCTGGCGGCCGGGGGCAGGCGGGGTGGCCGCCAGGGGTGTGACCGCGGGTCCCGTCCGGGTGGTTGGCCGGGACCCGCAGCCTGGCCAAGGTACGTCTTGGAAGCCGGGTACCTCTGGCGTCTTCGAGTACCGGCCCACGATCGGGTGACCGGGGCTGCGGAAGACGTGCGGCCTGGCAGTGGAAGGCCTCGGGGCGGGGCCGGTTTTTGAAACCGGCTGGTGTGACGGGTGTGACGTGCCGGAGGGTTCACCGCGCCGGACGGCGGTGACGGGTCCGGCTGCGCGCAGACCCCTCTGCAGGTAAGTAGTAGGCGCCGCCGGGCCGGTGCTGGGTGCCCCTTGTCCTCCAGGCTCCTATTTCCCGCCGGTTCTCTTGCGGTGGCAGGATGCCTGATCACGGGCGAGCGCACTGGAGATCCCATGAACGATCAAGGCAACCCTGGCTCGGCAGAAGGCTTCAGCGTCTTCGCTGTCGACGCCACCTGGCCGAAGTCACGGCAGGTCACGGGTCACGGCTACAACCGAGCCACTGGTCACGCCCATGTGTACCTGTGGTTCGGCTCCCCGTACTTCGACCCTCAGGTCGAGCACGTCACGGTCTTCAGTGCCTCCTCCGGCAATGCAGAGGCCAGCGAGGCCCTGGAGCGGGCTTTCGAGATGTACTTCCACCCCGAAAAGGAACCCCCTGCCAGCCTGCCAGCCTCCGAACCCGTCACCATCACCACAGATGGGAAACCCCTGACGTTCGAACTCTGGCGCAACAGCAGCAACCGTTACTGGGTCGCACGAGGGGGCATCAAGAGCACGGAAGTGATCCTGTCTGGCTCCGAGACCGAACCCAGCAAGCTCAGCCTGGTCCGCGTGAGCGACCTGACCTCGTTCTCGAACCCATTCGCGGCCCCCATGCACGACCTCTGCGCCGCCATCGGCGACGCGGACGAAGAGAAAGAAGAGGAGTAAGGAGGGGCCTTGACCTCGGATGTTGAACACGTCTATGCGGCTTGTCGGCGTACGGGCTCTGGTGCAGAGGTGCGTACGGGTTGATCTGCAGAGGTGCTCCGGCGTGTCTGGCTGGGGGCCGGAGTGGTGAGAGGAGT
>NZ_FPJO01000076.1 GCF_900119365.1 Streptomyces atratus | reverse complement strand
CCTCCGCCTCGTCCCGCCGGAATCTGTTGCGGGCTTCGGGTCTGGCCGGTCTGGTCATGGCCGGCTCGGCCGTGGCCGCCGGCTCCGCCCAGGCCGCGCCCTCGCACACCGGTGATGTGCTCCGGGTCGACACCGTCGCCGCACTGCGCGCGCTGAACACCAAGCCGCTCGACGACGGCACCCAGGTCCTGATCGCCGGCTACCACACCCCCGGCGACGGCGGCACCATGGCCGTGCGCTGGGACAAGAAGTCCGACACCGCCCACAACGGCGGCACCGTCATCGCCCCCACGGGCAAGAACACCACCGGCCGCTGGCACCAGCTCCACACCGGAACCCTCGACTTCCGCACCTTCGGCCACTTCGACGCGAAGACCCCCGCCGACGCCGCCCTCGACGCCATGATCGCCGACACCAGCGTCCACCGCATCGAGGGCCACACCGACCTCCTGTTCACCCAACGCCACCTCTTCAACCGCTCGAACATCGAACTCGACTTCGGCGGCCACCGCATACGCACCGAGAACATCGAGAAGAACACCCACGACAACCCCTTCGGCGCCGTCCTCTCCTTCCGCGGCACCGTCACCGACACCACCGTCGAGCACACCCTGAGCGCGGCGATGCCGGACCTCTCGGACCTCTTCGAGGTCGGCGACTCGTCCGAGTTCGCCGTCGGCCAGTGGTGGGCCGTGGAGATCAACGCCCTGGCGGGGAAGTACGAGAAGGAGATCCAGCGTCTCGTCCAGGTCACCGATGTCGTCGACTCCACCCGCATCCGGGTCAACTACCAGATCGGCTGGGACCTGGCCGCTGGCCGCAAGCTGACCTGGACCCGCGTCGAGCCCGTCGACCGCGCCCACGTCCGCAACATGGTCTTCGAGGGCTGGGGCGAGGACGAGATGACCGGCTCGCACCCGGTCGCGTACGAGTACGCGGTGCGCTGCGACGTCTCCGGGATCGAGGCCATCGGCACCTTCTGGCCGGTCGTGATGCGCCGCTGGTGCACGTACTACCGCACCGAGCAGTGCTCGCTGACCAACCCGAAGTCCGTCACCTACGGCGGCGCGGGCTACCTCACCCAGCAGATCTACTGCCTGTACGGGCACGTGGAGGACTGTCACACCTCCAACGCCCGCCACCTCAACGACTTCACGGCCTCCGCCTACTGCTACGTCACCAACTGCCACGGCGACGGTGACGACGAGGGCCCGTTCGTGACCCACGGTCAGTTCGAGCACGACCTCGTCTACACCGGCAACTCCGGGCTGATGACCTTCGCCAACTCCGGTGCCGCCTGGGGCGGCAGGGCCAAGCGGATCACCGTACGCCGGCACGCCTGCTCCTGGTTCGTGGCCCGGGTCAAGATCACCGATCTGACCCTGGAGGACGTCCTGGTCATCGGCAAGAAGTCGCTCGCCGGCTCCGGAATGCTCTGGGTCAACGCCGACGGTGTGCAGATGCGCGGCTGTACGGCCACCGGTCCGCTGATCGTCTCCCGGGCCTCCGACCTCTCCGCCCGCCCCAATGTGATCGCCGACTCCTCGTTCGCGTTCGCGGCGGGCGCGGAGATCACCCAGGCCAACGTCACCGCCCCGCTCACCCTCCAGCGCTCCACCCTGAAGGGCGTCGACGGCGCGGTCCTCAACGGCACCGGCCCGCTCACCCTGGACCAGTGCACGCTGACCGGCTCCGAGGACACCGCCCCGGTCTCGCTCGCGCACACCGACATCACCGTGCTCGGCGGCGAACTCCGCGACACCGGGCTGAAGCTGACCTCGGCGAAGGACCAGCGACTGCGCGTCGACGGAACCCGGCTGAGCGGCACCAACAAGGACGGCGCCCTGCTCGCCCGCACCGGCTCCGGACGGACCGTCGACTGGCAGCTCACCGGCCTCGACTCGGCCGCGCCCAAGGGCACCGCCCATGTGCTGGTCACCGAGGGCCCCAACCGCTACCGGGCCACCGGCTCCACCTTCACCGGCGGCCGGCTCGAACTGCGGCCCGCGGCGTTCACCGGCGACAGCCACCTGCTGCACACCGGCTGCGTCGAGGACGGCACCGAGCGCACCGCGCTGCCGGACGAGGGCGGCCGCGTCGCCCACACCGCGGCCACGCTGCGCATCTGACCACCCCCATCGAGCACCAGGGATTCCCGTGTCCACGCATACCCCGATCACCGGCCGGCCCGTACGGGTCGCGCTCGTCGGCGCCGGCAACCGCGGTCTGACGTACGCCGAGTGGATCAAGGCGCACCCCGAGCGCGCCGAGCTCGTCGCCGTCGCCGATCCGCGCCCCGCGGCGCGGGCCGCCGCCGGCGCACCCGTCGAGTTCGACGACTGGCGGCCGCTGGTCGAGAACCGCATCGCCGACGCCGTCGTCGTCGCCACCCAGGACCGCTTCCATGTGGAGCCGGTGCTGGCGCTGGCCGAGGCCGGCTACGCGATCCTCGCCGAGAAGCCCCTCGCCCCGACCGAGGAGGAGACCCGGCGGATCGTCGAGGGCGTGGAGCGGGCCGGGGTCCTGTTCGCGGTGTGCCATGTCATGCGGTACACCCCGTACACCGACCTGGTGAAGGAGGTCGTGGACTCCGGCGTGCTCGGTGAGCTGGTCTCCCTCGACCATCTGGAGCCGGTCGGCTGGTGGCACTACGCCCACAGCTATGTGCGCGGGCCGTGGCGCAGCGAGAAGGACTCCTCGCCGATGCTGCTCGCCAAGTCCTGCCACGACCTGGACTGGATCACGTACGTGATGGGCGGCCGGATCGAGCAGGTCTCCAGCTTCGGCGGGCTGAAGCACTTCCGGCCCGAGAACGCCCCGGCCGGTTCCGCCGGGCGCTGCCTCGACTGTGCGGTCGAGTCCGACTGCCCGTACAGCGCGCTGAAGCTCTACATGCCGACGCTGCGCGAGAAGGGCGCGGTCTGGCCGGTCACCCATGTCACCGAGGCGACCGACGAGGCCGGTCTCGTGCAGGCGCTGCGCGAGGGCCCGTACGGCGTCTGCGCGTACCGCGGCGACAACGACGTGGTCGACCACCAGGTCCTCGCCATGCAGCTGACGGACGGGGTGACCGCCACCTTCCAGATGGTGGCATTCACCGAGCAGACGCACCGCCAGACCCGGATCTTCGGCTCGCACGGCTGGCTGATCGGCGACGGCGAGCGGGTCACGGTGCAGGACTTCCGGACCGGCGAGTCCACCGTCCATGAACTCGGCGCCTCCGGTTCGAACGCGGCGGACGGGCACGGTGGCGGGGACGCCGCGCTCGTCGACGCGTTCGTCACCGCCGTCGCCACGGGTGACGCCGGAGCGGTCCGCTCCGGTCCCGCCACCTCGCTCGGCAGTCATCTCGCGGCGTTCGCCGCCGAACGTGCCCGGCACACCGGCACCGTCCAGACGGTCCCGGCGCAGTGACTCCCTCTCTTCCCGGCCCCACCCTCACGTCCTCGGAGGACCACCTCATGTCCCGTCTCCTCACCCGCCGTTCCAGAGTCCGTGCCGTGGCCGCCCCCGTGGTGGCGACCGCGCTCGCCGCCGGTGTGCTGGCCGGCTGTTCCGGCAGCGGCAGCGACGACAACACCGTCACCATGTGGACCTACCCGGTCATCTTCGACGAGGCCAAGAACAAGGCGTACTGGGACGGCCTGGTCAAGGCGTTCGAGAAGGAGCACTCGGGCGTCAAGGTGAAGGTGGAGACCTTCCCGTGGGCCAACCGCGACACCGCGCTGGCCACCGCGATCGCCTCCGGCAAGGGCCCGGACGCGGTCTACCTGATCCCGGACCAGCTGCCGAAGTACGCCAAGAACATCGTCCCGGCCGACGACTACATGCCGGCCGACGCCAAGTCGGACTACACGGACTTCGCGCTGAAGTCCGTCACGGTCGACGGCAAGGCCCTCGGCACCCCGATCCTGACCAGCGCCAACCCGCTGATCTGCGACAAGCGGGTGTTCGCCGCGATCGGCGAGAAGAACTACCCGACGAGCTGGGCGGAGCTGGAGGCGCTGGCCCCGAAGCTGAAGGAGAAGGGGTACTACGCCACCAGCTACAGCGGTGACACCCAGCAGACCCTGAACATGACCTTCTACCCGCTGCTGTGGCAGGCCGGCGGAGACGTGTTCTCCGAGGACGGCAAGAACGTCACCTTCAACGACGCGGCCGGCGTCAAGGCGCTGACATACCTGAAGAAGCTCGTCGACGGCGGCTACACCGACAAGGACCTGGTCACCACCACGCCCAAGCTGGAGCAGACCCCGACCGCCAAGGGCAAGATCGCCTGCACCTGGCAGAACACCCCGGCGGACGTCGAGCCGTTCTGGGGCAAGGAGAACATCGTCGTCCAGCCGCCGCTGAAGGACGCGAAGTCGGTCGGCTACGGCACCGTCGGCGCGCTGTCCATGCTCAAGGGGGCCGACGTCAAGGCGGCTGGAGAGTGGATCTCGTTCGTCGCCGAGGCAAAGAACGCCGCCGGGCTGGAGAAGCAGTCCGGTACCTTCCCGGCCCGCACCTCCGCCGGGAACCTCTATCCCGACGACAAGATCCTCACCGCCGTCGCCGACACACTCCCGGCCATGGAGGTCGGGCCGCTGGAGGAGAAGTCCCGTGAGGTGATGGGCGTCCTCGCCCCGGAGATCCAGGCCGCGATGCTCGGCAAGAAGTCTCCCCGGCAGGCCCTCGACGACGCTGCCAAGGCGGCCGGTCCGCTGCTCGGTCGCTGACACCGGCGCCCCCGCCCGTCCGCCGAACCACACGCCCGGCGGACGGGGGGACCACCGCTCCCCGCTCCCTGCTCCCCGCACCCCGCACCCCGCACAGAGGAGGTCACCGTGGCAGTCGTCGCGGAACCAACCCGCCGGGGCCGTCGCAGCGGGCCGCAGGCGCGCCGCGAGGCCCGGATCGGCCTGCTCTTCGTCCTCCCCTGCTTCCTGCTCTTCCTGGCGTTCCGGTTCGGTCCGGGCATCGCCGGAGTGCTGATGAGCTTCACCGACTACACGCTCACGGGCGGCGGCAGCTTCATCGGGCTGGACAACTTCACCCGCCTCTGGGACGACCCGCTGTTCTGGCAGGCGCTGAAGGTCACGGTCCTCTACACCGTGCTCGCGGTGCCGGGCACGCTGATCGCCTCGGTGTCCCTGGCGCTGATCACCCGCCGCGCGTTCCGCGGCGCCAAGTTCTTCCGTTCGGTGTTCTTCCTGCCGGTCGTCACCTCGCTGGTGCTGGCCGCCACCGTGTTCGTCTGGATCTTCTCGACCGGTGGGCCGTGGTCCACCCTGATGAGCTGGTTCGGGATGTCCGAGGGCTCCTGGCTCTCCGACGACGTGCTGGTGCTGCCCGCGCTCGCGATCGTCGGCGTCTGGTCCCGCTTCGGATACGGGATGCT
>NZ_FPJO01000102.1 GCF_900119365.1 Streptomyces atratus | reverse complement strand
AGCTCCCCGTACGTAACGGTCATACGCTCGTCCTGGACGGCGAGGGCATCCGGCACCGCCTCGGCCAGCGCACGGACACGCTCAACCATACCGCCCAGCCGCTCCGGCCGATCCGTCGCAATCCACTCCTCAAGGAGCAGACGGCGTTCCGGCGATGACACAACGGTCAACTCACCAACAGCTGTCGCCGCGCCGTGCTGGGCCAGCACCTCACAGGCACGCACGAAACCATCAAGGATCGCCCGGCCCGTGCCCTCCGAGAACAGGTCCGTCGCATACTCCAGGGCTACATCCAGCTCGGCACCCGCCTCGTCGACCAGCATCATGAGGTCGAACTTGGCCGTGCCGTCCTCGACCGACAGATGGGTCACCTCGACGCCGTCCATGTCGACACCTGTGCGCGTTGCGTTCTGCAGGACGAACATGGCTTGGAAGAGGGGGTTTCGGGCGAGGTCGCGGTCGGGTGCGAGTTCCTCAACCAGGCGCTCGAAAGGAACGTCCTGATGGGCGAAAGCGTCGAGCGCGGTGTCGCGGACGCGGTCGAGGAGCGCGGCGAAAGGCTCGTGCGGATCGGTTTGGGTTCGGAGCGGCAGTGTGTTGACGAAGAAGCCGATGAGGTTCTCGGTTTCGGTGCGGGAGCGATTGGCGATGGGGACCCCGATGACGACGTCGCTCTGTCCCGCACGGCGGGTGAGCAGGGCGGCATAGACGGCCTGAAGGATCATGAACAGTGTGGCACCGTGCTGCTGTGCCAACGCGTTCAGCGCTCCCGCTGTCCCCGCACCAATGCGGGTGTGAAGGTGCGCACCGCGGTAGGTAGGAATGGCAGGGCGCGGGAAGTCAGTGGGCAAGTCCAGGACGGGCGGTGCGCCAGCGAGGGTTGTGCGCCAGTAGGTGAGTTGTTCCTCCAGGACTCCAGAGGCAAGCCACTGCCGCTGCCAAGCAGCAAAGTCAGCGTACTGAACGGGAAGCTCCGGAAGCGAAATGCCCGCATAGGCAGCCTGCACCTCGTGCAGCAGCACACCCACCGACCATCCATCGGACACGATGTGATGCATTGACAGGGCGAGCACATGGTCGTCATCGCCCAACCACGTCAGCATCCAGCGCAGGAGCGGTCCCCGCTCCAGGTCGAACGGGCGAGCCGTCAGCGCGGCCGATAGCCTCTCGGCGGCCTTCTGGGCATCGCCGCTCTCGTCCGGAACGGTAACGGTGAAGTCGATGAGGGGTGCGTCGCCGATGACCTGCACCGGGCGGCCGTCGACCTCGGCGAAAACCGTACGCAGGACTTCGTGGCGCTGGGC
>NZ_FPJO01000074.1 GCF_900119365.1 Streptomyces atratus | reverse complement strand
GCCTCGAAGGCGATCTGCTGGTACTCGGCGCCGGCGGCAAGATGGGCCCCAGCCTGTGCCGGCTGGCCCGCCGCGCGCTGGACGCCGCGGGCCGCACCTACCTGACCGTACACGCCGTCTCCCGCTGGTCCGACCCGGCCGCGGCACAACAGCTGGAGGACGCCGGGGTCCGTACCGTGCCCTTCGACCTCATGGATCCGGCCGCCGACCTCAAGGAGCTGCCCGACGCGGAGAACCTCGTCTTCATGGTCGGCGCCAAGTTCGGCTCGGCGGACGCCCCCTCGCACGCCTGGGTCGTCAACGCCGCCCTGCCCGACCGGGTCGCGCGCCGCTGGCCGGACGCGCGGATCGCCGCGTTCTCCACCGGCAACGTCTATCCACAGGTGCCGGTGTCCTCCGGCGGGTGCACCGAGGACGACCCGGTCGGGCCGGTCGGCGAGTACGCCATGTCGTGCCTCGGCCGGGAGCGGATCTTCTCGCACGCGGCCCTCACCCGCGGCACCCGGGTCGCCGCCATCCGTCTCAACTACGCGGTGGACCTGCGCTACGGCGTCCTCGCCGACATCGCCTCCGCCGTCCGGGCGAGCGAGCCGGTCGACGTCACCACCGGCCACGCCAACGTCGTGTGGCAGGGGTACGCCAACGAGGTCGCGCTGCGATCCCTGCTGCACACCTCCGCTCCGGAGCCCTTCACCCTCAACCTCACCGGGCCCGAGACCGCGTCCGTAAGGCGGCTCGCGCACTGGTTCGGTGAGGAGTTCGGCAAGGATCCCGTGATCGCCGGCGAGGAGGCTCCGACCGCGCTGCTGTCCGACGCGAGCTCCTGCCACGCCCTGTTCGGCTACCCGGACGTCACCCTGCGCACCCTCGTCGAGTGGCAGGCCGACTGGCTGCGCCGCGGGCTGCCGCTGTCCGGCAAGCCCACCAAGTTCCAAGTCCGCGACGGAAGGTTCTGATCCCCGTGTCCCGTACGCCCGCAGCCGCGACCGCGCCTGCACCCGGCCCCGTAGCCGCGACCACTCCCAAACCCGTACCCTCCTCGGCGGCCGCGGCAGCCCCGGCACGCACTCCGATGGACGTGCTCGCCGAGGGAGCCGTCATCCCCGCTCATCCACTCGCCCTCGGCGCCGACCGCAAGCTCGACGAACGCCGGCAACGCGCACTGACCCGTTACTACCTGGCCTCCGGCGCGGGCGGCCTCGCCGTCGCCGTCCACACCACCCAGTTCGAGATCCGCGAACCGGGCATCGGCCTGCTGGCACCGGTCCTCGAACTCGCCGCCGAGACCGTGCGGAACGAGGCCGGCCACCCCGTCGTCACCGTCGCCGGGGCGTGCGGCCACACCGCGCAGGCCGTCTCCGAAGCCGAGCTCGCAGCCTCCCTCGGCTACGACGCCGTGCTGTTGAGCCCCGCCGTGCCCGGCGCCGACGAGAAGGGGCTGCTGGACCGGGCCCGCGCCGTCGGCGAGGTGCTGCCGGTGATCGGCTTCTACATCCAGGAGGCCGTCGGCGGCCGTTATCTCTCACCGTCGTTCTGGAGCTCATTCGCAGACCTGCCGAACACTGCGGCCATCAAGATCGCGCCCTTCGACCGCTACCGCACCGCCGATGTCGTACGGGCCGTGGCGGCCGCCGATCGCTCTGACGAGGTCGCCCTGTACACCGGCAACGACGACGACATCATCGGTGACCTGCTCACCCCGTACGAGACCAAGGGCACTCGGCGGTGGTTCGCCGGCGGGCTGCTCGGCCAGTGGGCCGTTTGGACCGGCTCCGCCGTCACCCTCCTCGATCAGGTCCGGCGGGCACGCGCCGGTGACCACGACGCCATGGTCGGCTGCCTCGCCCGCCGTCCGGAGCTCACCGACGCCAACAGCGCTGTGTTCGACGTGCGCGGCGGATTCCGCGGTTGTATCGCGGGTGTCCATGAAGTGCTGCGCCGCCAGGGTCTGTTGGAGGGCATCTGGTGTCTCGATCCGAAGGAGGTCTTGTCTCCCGGCCAGGCCGAAGAGATCACCCGGGTCGCCACGGCCTACCCCTGGCTCACCGACGACGACTTCGTCGCGGAGCACGTCGATGACTGGCTCTCCTGACCCGGGGGCGGCCCGCCTGCCGCGGGTCGTCGTCGCCGTACCCCCGCACCTTCGTGAGCAGTTCTTCACCCCCGCGGTGTGGCAGAGCCTCTGCGCCGCGGCGCAGCCGGCCGTCCTCGACGAGCACACCGACCGGGACGCACTCGGTGCGGCGCTGCCCGGTGCCCGTGCCCTGATCACCGCTTGGGGCACGCCCCGCCTCAGCGAGGAACTCCTCGACGTCGCTGACCGACTGGCGATCATCGCCCACACCGGATCGGCGGTCGCCCCGTACGTCACCGAGGAAGTCTTCCGGCGCGGGATCCTCGTCACCCAGGCCGGTGACGCGATGGCACGCCCGGTCGCCGAGGTGGCCCTGGCGTTCACCCTCGCCCTGCTGCACCGCATCCACCGCTTCGACCACGCGCTGCGCGGCGGAGCCGACTGGGACGAGGCCAGCCAGGCCCCGCCGCGGCACGAGGTCCAGGGCTGTGCGATCGGCGTCATCGGAGCGTCCCGCACCGGTCGTGCGTACATCGAGCTGGCGAGGGCACTGGGGGCACAGGTCGCGGTCACCGACCCGTATCTGACGGCCGAGGACGCACAGCGGCTCGCGGTACGGGTGGTGCCGCTGGACGAACTGCTCCGTGGCAGCCGGATCGTCGCCGTGCACGCCCCTGCCACCGCCGAGACCCGGCGCATGCTGGGTGCGCGCGAACTGGCGCTGTTGCCCGACGGCGCCGGTCTGGTCAACACCGCCCGTTCCTGGCTCGTCGACGAGGACGCGCTTCTGGCGGAGGTGTCGGCGGGCCGGCTGGACGCTGCGATCGACGTCTTCGACACCGAACCACTGCCGGTCCGCCACCTGTTCCGGAAACTGCCGAACGTTCTGCTGACCCCTCATCAGGCGGCGGGCACCGCCGAGTGCCGTCAGCGGCTCGGCGCGAGTGCCGTGGAGGAGGTGTTGCGGTTCCTGCGCAGCGAGCCACCATTGCACTTCGTGGGGCCGGACGCACTGGCTCGCGTCCTTTGATCACACCTGCGCCCCGGCAGCCGGACGAGCGCCCTGTGGCACGCCGCCCGGCCCTGCGAACGCCTCTGCTATGCGACCGGCGCCCCAGCCCGCCCCAGAACCGGGAACCGGGACGGTGTGGTCCTTGGTCCAGAACCGGGAACCGGGACGGTTCAGCTGGTCAGCTGCTTGCTGCGCGCTTTTGTCCGGCACTCTGGGCAGCAGTTGGAGGTCGACGGGCTCGGAAATGTTCAGGAGGGATGGACGTCAGTGCATGGGTGAGACTGAGCGGCCGAGTTGGCCTGCCTTTGATGGCGTCGAGATACTGACCCCTGTGAGTAGCGTCGCGTTCGTGGATATCTCAGGTCTGCTGGGCAGCGGGAAGAGCCCCCTGGCACGGAGTCTGGCCAGGCGCCTCAGCCTTCCGGTGATCGATAAGGATGTGATCCTGGAGTCCCTCTACGACTCGCTCGGAGTCGGTGACCATGCCTGGCGAAACAGGCTGAGCAGAGCAAGTGACGACATCATGTTCGCCTTGGCAGCGGACGCCGGCCGGCGAAGGGACGAAAGGACGAGGTCATGACTGATCAGGAGAACAGGACGGCCGACCGCGCGTCGGCGTTGCCGGCGGTGGCCGACCGGGCCACCTTCCAGGCAGAACTGGACAAGCTGCGGGTGCGGGAGAAGGCGCACACCCGGGAAGGTGACGCGATCGCTGCGGCCCGACGGCGCCTGCCCATGGTCGAGGTGGCCGCCGATCTCGAGCTGACGGGGCCCGACGGGCCGGTCACTCTGCTAGAAGCGTTCGAAGGGCGCAGCCAGCTCATCGCCTACTACTTCATGTGGCACCACGGCCACCCCGCGGCCGAGCAGTGCGAAGGCTGCACGTGGGTCACCACCCAGGTTGAGGAGCTGTCCTACCTTCACTCGCGCGACATCACCTACGCGGTCTTCTGCCAGGGCCCCTACGAGGCAAGCCGCCGCTACCGCGACTTCATGGGCTGGGACGTGCCGTGGTACTCGGCAGTCCCCTCCCAGGACGTGCTCCTGGTCGGACGCCATGTCGGCATGATGCACCTCGTGTGCTACCTACGGGACGGCGACCGCATCTTCGAGACCTACTGGACGACCCTGCGCGGCGTAGAGGCCATGGACTACAGCTATGCACTCATGGACCTCACCGTGTACGGACGTCAGGAGCTGTGGGAAGACTCGCCCTCCGGCTGGCCCCGCGTTCAGGGCACGCCCGCCGATCACGTCCGACTGCGGAGCAACGGACGCCCCATCCCTCAGTGGTCACGACTCGAGGCTGGCCGTTCCGACGACCTCACACCGAGGCCCTGACGCTCAAGCGGCCACGCAGGGCCGGAGGGGTCGGCGATGACCGTGCAGCCCGGGGCGATCTCCGTGTAGCCGCGCGTCGCGGACCACCGGGAGGCCCGCGGCCAGACATCGCGGCGCCTGCAGCGGCCGCAAACCAGCGCTCACCCCCCAAGCAGGCGCGGGTCAGGGGCTACTTCGTTTGTCTTCTCGGCGAAACCTGCTGTGGCTTTGTCGGTGAGCTACGGGTTCTGGCACAGACCTTGGGGAGCGGTCGCGGAGAGTGACGGTTTCGTTCGAGTGCAGGGGAGGTCATGAGCCGGAGGCCCGTCAGCGTTCACGCATTCTGGTCCACCACCAGCCGAACATCGCCAACTCGATGTAGTTGGGTTCCGGCAAGGTACGACGCTCGAATTCCGCATCGATGCGTGTGATCAGTCGGCCCAAGTCCCGTTTGGCTCCGGGAGGAAGGTGCAGCATCGCCCTCTCCAGGTCATCACGGGCATCTTCCACCTCTATCCCAGGCGAACAGGCCTCGGAGGCGTTCAGATATCGTCCAGGCTGCTTAAAAGCCCACTCGAAACGAGAAAGCGCATTAGCGACCGCGTTGGGCCACATCTCCTGGTCTTCGACCTGGCGGATCGCTGCACGAGTCCGCGCGGAGACACCACGGACCCTCAGGACCGGATACTGCCGTCGTGGCCGCCACCGCTCTGCACGGACGACCTTGGGACGCCTACGCGGCATCGCCCTTTCGGATCAACATGAGGCCATCCTGCCACGGTAGGGCACCTGTATGGCCCGCGACGGCTCCCCAAGATCTGTGCCAGAACCTGACTCTCGGCGACAAAGCCACAGGGAGGTCGGCACAAGGCCCGGGATGTCAACCTCGCTACCTGCCGCCGTGCCCTGGGTGGAGTACGCCCGCTGTCGCGCGCTGGTGCCCACCCATAGCCTTCAAGAGACACAGCAGGACGATGCGAGAGGTGCCACCGGTGGCTCTGCACAACGCCCGAGCGGCTACCGACCCGGCCGCCGACATCTTCACGTCCCCGCTGAGCGAACAGCCCCTGTCCAAGCGGGCCATGCCGGATCTGCCGGCACCCCCGAACGTCGTCTACCAGCTGCTGCGCAGCGAACTCCTGCTCGACGGCAACGCGGCCCAGAACCTGGCCACGTTCTGCACCACTTGGACCGACGACGAGGTCCGCCACCTGATGGACCTGTGCCTCGACAAGAACATCGTCGACAAGGACGAGTACCCGCAGACCGCGGAGATCGAGTCCCGGTGCGTCAACATCCTCGCCGGCCTGTGGCACGCGCCCGCCGGCACCGACGGAGCCGAGAACGCCATGGGCTGCTCCACCACCGGCTCCAGCGAGGCCGCCATGCTCTGTGGCCTCGCACTGAAGTGGAGGTGGCGCGACCGTCGACGCGCCGCCGGACTGCCTACCGACCGGCCGAACCTGGTGTGCGGGCCGGTGCAGGTGTGCTGGGAGAAGTTCGCCCGCTACTTCGACGTAGAGCTGCGCCAGGTCCCGGTGGAGCCCGGGGCGACCGGCCTGCAGGCGCACCAGCTGCGCGAGTACGTGGACGAGAACACCATCGGCGTCGTGGCGATCCTCGGGGTGACCTACACCTGCACGTACGAGCCGGTGGCGGAGATCACGGCCGAGCTCGACCGCATCCATGAGGAGACCGGTCTCGATATCCCCCTCCACGTCGACGCGGCCTCGGGCGGGTTCATCGCCCCGTTCCTGCACCCCGACCTGCAGTGGGATTTCCGCCTGCCCCGGGTCGCCTCGATCAACGCCTCGGGCCACAAGTACGGCATGGCCCCGCTCGGCGTGGGGTGGGCCCTGTGGCGCGACAAAGCGGCCCTGCCGCAGGACCTGGTCTTCCATGTCGACTATCTCGGCGGCGACATGCCGACCCTCGCCCTGAACTTCTCCCGCCCCGGCGGGCAGGTCATCGCCCAGTACTTCATGTTTCTGCGCCTGGGCCGCGAAGGGTACCGGCGCGTCTACCAGGCATGCGCCGACACGGCGCAGCACCTCGCCCGGCAGGTCGCCGACATGGGCCCCTTCACCCTGCTGTACGACGGCACCGGGGCGCTGCCCGCGGTCTCCTACACGCTAACCGATCCCGGCTCGGTCGGTTGGAGCCTGTACGACCTGTCCGACCTGCTGCGCATGCGCGGCTGGCAGGTCCCCTCCTATCCACTGCCGCCGAACCGTCAGGAGACCGTGATCCAGCGCGTGCTCGTGCGGCACGGTGTCGACCGGGACGAGGTCGAGCTCCTCGCCGGCGACATGCGAAGGGCCATCAAGCGCCTCGACGAGGGACACCCGCGCGACTCGACCCGCGTCGGCTTCCACCACTGATCAGCGCCCGGCACGCCGCCCTCACCGGTGCCCGGCATCTGAGTCAGGCTCTGGTCCACTTCGTGTGGTCGCGTACACAGGGTGACTGTTGATCTTCGCTTAATGGTGGTTCCAGTGGTCGTAGGCGGTCAGTGCGCGCATGACTGGCTGGCGGCGCATGAACCTGGCTCCCCTCATCAGGCCCCTTGGAATCGGTCATCTAGCCTCAATACCGGTGCTTTAGGGCTTAATTCGTGGAGTTGGGGATGTTTTGGTGGGTTCGACGAGGGTGACGGCGGGGGTGGCCGGGCGAGGTGGGTTGTTGTGTTCGGTGCGTTTGAGTGCCCAGTTGGACATTTTGCGTTTGATCACTCGCGGGTTGGACCGTAACCGCCGTGGTTCCAGGAGGCGTTCGGTGATTTCACGCAGGGTCTGCTTCAGTGCCCGGGTGAGCCGGGAGGGGGGAAAGTCCCGCCTGGCTGGTGGTCTGCCGGCGGACGACGCGCAAGGTGCGGGTGAAGGACATCCGGTCCGGATCCTCCCTCTCCTGCCGGGCGGCCTGGTGCATGAGGTCGCGCAGGGCGTGGTGCACCAGGAGGAACCCGAAGATCTCCTGCTCGACCCCGACCGGATGCTGGGAGCGCAGGACGAATCCGGGTCCGCCCAGGTGGATCTTGATCTCGTCGAAGGTCGTCTCGATCTCCCAGCGCTCGGCGTAGAGCGCGGCGAGCTCCACGGCCGGTGCGGTGGCCGGGTCCAGGAGTGTGGTGACCAGCCGGTAAACGGCGCCCTCCCCACCTGGGCCCAAGGCGTATTCGATGACGCGGACCTGTGCCGGGTCGGCCCGCCGGTTCTTGTCCCGGGCGGCAACGATCTCCGACAGATACGAGCCATCGGGCAGCGCGGCCACCACGGGCAGGACCGCGTTGCTCCGGACCCGCCACAACAGGTCCGCGCCGGTCGACGCGGCGGCCCGCCACAGATCGAAGCCGAGGAAGCCCCGATCCGCCAGGAGCAGCATTCCTCTGGTCAGCGAGGGGAACAGACGGTGGGCCAGGGCCATCTCATGCACCGCCAGTGGCGCGACGTCGGCGGCGAACACGGCGTGGGTACCGCACTCGACCAGGGCCACGGCCCTGGCCTGCGGATACGCGCTCCTGCCCTGGCCACGCCCCGTTCCCGGCCGTCCGAAGAAGGCGGCGTTGGCCTGCGTATCGGGAAGGTCGAAGGTCGTCCCGTCCACCGACACCAACCGCAGACCCCGAAACCACGCTCCCGTCGTCGCCGGGAGCGCCACGGGCCGA
>NZ_FPJO01000073.1 GCF_900119365.1 Streptomyces atratus | reverse complement strand
GCCCTCAAGCGTGAGACGCTCCGTGGCACCCGCCGCTTCGACGGGGCCCGCGCCTGCCGCCTGGCCGTCTTCCGCTGGACCACCCGCTACAACACCCGCCGACGGCACTCGGCGAACGGACAGCAGGCACCGATCGCCTACGAGCAACAGTCAGCTACCCTGACACTCGCCGCATAACGATACGAACAGGTGTCCACTCATCGGGGACAAGGCCCGGGTCACGTTACGGCCGGCCTGGGCGAACAGGCCGGGTTCAATCTCGGCCAGGATGCTTTTGAGTTTCGAGCACATGCTTTCTTCGGTGCGAAGCCGAGATCGAGGGTCTCGCACAGGTCGCGGGCCCGCATGGGCCACGCCACCTCGGCGAAGACGGCGAGCTCACTACGACCTGCTCGCGCTCGCCCCCGATTACCGCATCGAGTGCTTCGGCACGAAACTCGGCGACCTGCGCGTCACCATCGCCAACCGCTTCGAAGACGGTAAATTCGACGGCGAGTTCGCCGACTGGGCCACTGCCCTTACTCTGCCGAAATCGTCTCCGAGTACACCTCCGTAGCCGCATCTCACTGCGCAGCGACGGGCGGCGCACCTGCCACGCTCTCCCGTGCCCAACCGCGTCGGCGGACAGCGGCGAGGTCTGCAAAAGAAAAGAACGGTGTAACTCCTGATCAAGGAAGATGCACCGATGACCAGCAACAACACGAGTGAGCCCGAGACCGTCGAGTCGGCCGAGCCACAGCGGTCCACGTCCGTGGACCAGCAGTTGATCGAGGAGCCGGTGGGCCGGGCCCAGGCCGAGGGGCTGCAGCTGACCGGTGAGGGCGGGCTGTTGCAGCAGCTGATCAAGCGACTGCTGGAGTCCGCTCTTGAGGGCGAGATCACCGCAGGCACAGCAACATCCTTCCAGGCCGCCCACAGGCAAGCCAGATCAGATGTCACCACACCGTGCAGCAGTCCCCAATCGCAGGGCGAACGCCCGCTGCCGGCCGCGGTGGGCGTGGACCGAGTCGCTCGGGGAGGACGTGTCGGCCTTGATGACTTTGACGCCGCCCCAATAGCCCTCGTACTGAGGTTTTCTCAATGAAAGTCATCGCCAGGCGTTGTTGAGGACGAGGGCGGCTTTGGCGATGGCGCCGACGGCCGGGCTGAGGGTGATGTGCTTTTGAGGGTGCGCCAGCGTTCGTTGAGCTCGGCTGCGGCCCGTTCGCCGAGGGCCCGCACTCCGCGCAGGAGCGTGTTGTAGGTGCGGTTGTCGGGATGAAGCCGCAGGTAGGAGCCGTCGCGGAGCTTCTTGAACGGGTGTGCCAATGCCAGCACCCTGGTAACCCGCGTCCGCCAAGATGGGAAGTCCGTCGGCGGCCGCCTTGTACAGGGCCGACAGGCAGTGAGCGCGGGCAGCGGTGATGTCCGGCACCGAGCCCGGCTCGGCATCCGACACCCATGACGGAGTGCCGTCCGGGGCAGGCAGGAACTGCACGTTCGCGCCGAACGCCTTGTGCTTCGCGGAGTACCAGGTGTCCACCTCCTTGCCCTCGGCGTTCAAGTGGGTGCCAGCGACGCGGTCGGACTCGATCAGCGTGCCATCCAGGACCACATGCGTCATGCCCTCTCGGCGGCAGCGGTCCAGCACGTTGTGCAGGTTCGGGGCCTGACCGGCGAGGACGTCGATGCCTTCGTGCAGGTAGCGATAGCCGGTGGCCTGCGAGATGCCCGTGTCCCTGGCCAGGCAGTGCACGCACGCCCGGTCGCGGAACCAGCCCAGTATCAGCACTGCCTGACGGAACGGACCCGGCGCCCGGAACCCTTCGGTGCGGCGGTCTGCCGCCGGTGACCGGCCAGCAAGCGGGCGAGGAGCTCAACGTCATGACGAGGGGCATCGAGCATGGCAGCGTAGGTGACCAATGTGAAGCCTCTGGTTCAATGGACGTGATCTTCGCAGGCCCGTTCTACCAGGGGCTTCACGCCTGTCCAGAGCCGCCCCACGCCCCAGCGGCGGCTAGATCATTTCGTTGAGAAAACCTTACTGTCATCTTGGTGACGCCTGCCTGTGAGCGCCGCCTGGCACGAACACCGACTGGCGTCGGGTCAGGCGGTAGTAGGCGTTCTGGAACTACGGTTGGCGGACGCTCGCGCGGCGGCGGGATCATCGGTTGCGATGGGAGAGCGGGCTACGCCCGCCCCAGGACGGACCGCAGCATGGTCAGCAACACCTCGCCGCCGGCGGCGAGCCCGCGCGACCGCTCGCCCTGGACGAAGGACACCACCAGCGTCATCTTCTCCTGCACCAAGGGCCTTGTCTCCATCCTTGCGGCGCGTCTTGTGCAGGACGGACTCCTCGACTACCGGACTCCCGTCGCGACCTACTGGCCCGAGTTCGCCGCCGAAGGGAAAGAAGAGATCACGGTCGCCGATCTTCTCGCCCACCGGTCCGGGCTCTCGGCGCCACGCGATCTCCTGAATGTCGAGGACGTCATCGACTGGGACGTCGTCACGGGTCGCCTGGCAGCCCTGCAACCACTGTGGACCACCGGCCAGGGGCACGCGTATCACGCCCTCACCCACGGCTGGCTCGCCGGTGAGGTCATCCGCCGGATCACCGGCAAAACGGTCGGCCAGTACTTCGACGAGCTCATCGCCGCACCGCTGCAGGCCGACGCGTGGATCGGCCTCCCCCGCGGGGCGCGGCACCAGGTCGCCCATCTACGGGCCGGAACGAGCCTCACCGCGCTCGTTGCTCGACAGGTAGCGGCGCGCGTTGCCGACGAGATCGACTGGACTGAGCGGGCCATGATCCTCGGAAACGCGTTCCCGCCGGAACTCGTCGACGCCACCGGCGGCTTCAACGACCCCCGTCCAAGCGGCGGAGCTGCCGGGAGCGGGCGGCATCGCATCGGCCCGGGCGCTGGCCTCGATCTGGTCATCCACCGTGGTGGAGACCGACGGAGTGCGGCTGCTGGACGCCGGCACGGTCGCCGACGCCACGCGACCGCAGACCGAAGGCACCTCGATATTCGGCGGACAACCCCCCTTCGCGCGGTGGGGCATGGGATTCCGGCTTCCCTCCCTCGCCCGCGAATTCCTCGGGGCCGCCTCCTTCGGACACGACGGAGCCGGCGGGCAGGTCGCCTTTGCCGACACGACACACCAGGTCGGATTCGCCTTCCTGACCAACCTCATGGAAGCGGGCCCCGACCACCGCGCCACCGCGATCGTGGACGAACTCCGCCGCATCCTCCGCAAGTAACGCTGGGGGGTGGTTGGTTGCGGCGGTGGGTGGTATGGGCTGGGGTCTGGCCCAGGGGTGTCGCGGTTTCATTGAGACGGAGGCCATCGCCCGGGGTGCGTGGCAGTGCGCAGTTGTGAGGCACGGCAAACGTGGTGCGACGACACCATCCCCAACCCGTCCAACCGCTTCACCCGCCCCGGATCGAGACGCCCCGCCTTGTGGAACCTTCGCTGGTCCGCGGGTCAGGTCCCGAGCGGGAATCCGGCCGGGCCCAGTCATCGGGGATGACGTGGTCGTACGGCATCCGCAGCTGCTTCGCGCCGCGTCATTGCCGTACTGGGGTGGCGGCCCGGATGCCGCGGCCCTAGCGGTGGTGCGGCGGGTGGGGTGGTGGCGGGATGGTGGTCGTGCTGGGGGCGGTCTCTGGCCAGATGAGCAGGACGGGGCAGGGGGCGTGGTCGACGATGAAACGGCTGGTGGGGCCGAGGCTGCGGGGGCCGAGGTGGGTGCGGTCGCCGTCGCGGGCGAGGATGAGCAGGTCGGCGCCTTCTGCGGCGGTCACGACTTCTCGTTCTACGCGCCCAGAGCGTTCTTGCCGGGTGCACGGGCGTCCCAGCCGCTCGGCCGCGCTGGTCAGAAGCTGTTCGGCAGAGTCGGAGGCGAGGTGCTCGATCCGTGTGCCGGGGTCGCGGTCGGGGCGTGCGCGGCCCAGCAGTCCGGCGTAGGCGCCGTGGGCGGCGCCCGGCACCTCGTGGCCGGTGACGTGGAGCAGCACCAGGTCGGCGTCCGCAGGCGCGTGGGTGCGCGCGGCGTCGACGCAGGTGGGCCAGGTGCCCTCGACGATCCAGACGATGACGGTCACGGTGTTCAGCCTCCGATCGTTTGGAGTGAGACCCACAGTGCCACGACCGAGAGCAGCAGGGCGGTGGGCACGGTGAGCAGGCCGAGCCGGGTGAACTCGCTCAGTTCCACGTCGGTGTCGTGTTCGCGCACGATGCGCCGCCACAGCAGGGTGGCCAGGGAGCCGGCGTAGGTGAGGTTCGGGCCGATGTTGACCCCGAGGAGGACGGCCAGGACAGCGCCGGGGCCGGTGGGGGCGGTCAGCGGAAGCAGGACCAGGACGGCGGGCAGGTTGTTGATGACGTTCGCCAGTACGGCCGCCAGTGCCGCGAGGGCGAGGAGGGCCGGGAGTTCGGTGCTGCCGGGCACCAGGTGGCCCAGTACATCCGCAAGGCCGTTGTCGACCACCGCCCGGACCACGACGCCCAGGGCCAGGACGAAGGCGCAGAACGGCAGGGCCGCGGCCCGGACGATCGCCGTGGGGGTGGTGCGGTGCTGGCCCAGGGCGCGGGCCGCCAGGACGGCCGCGCCTGCGGCCGCCGCCCAGGCCGGGTTGATGCCGAGCGCCGAGGTTAGGGCAAAGCCCGCCAGGGTGCCCGCCACCGTGAGCAGGGCGAACAGAGGCAGTTCGCGGGGTTCGTCGGCGGGCGGGGCCTCGGCGCCCGCGTCCAGGTCAGTGGCGAAGAAGCGGCGGATCACCACGTACTCGGCACCGATGGCCACCAGCCAGGGCAGTGCCATCAACGCGGCGAAGCGGGTGAAGCTCAGGCCGCTGGCGGCGAACGCCAGCAGGTTGGTCAGGTTGGAGACCGGCAGCAGCAGCGAGGCGGTGTTCGACAGGTGGGTGCAGGCGTAGACGTGCGGCTTCGCGCGGGCGCCCAGCCGGGCGGCGGTGGCGAACACCACCGGAGTCAGCAGCACCACCGTGGCGTCCAGGCTGAGCACCGCGGTGATCAGCGCTGCGATCACGAACACGAGGACCAGCAGGCGGCGAGGCCGGCCCGCCGCCCGGCGGGCCATCCAGGCGCCGCAGGCGTGGAAGAGCCCCTCGTCGTCGCACAGCTGGGCCAGGACCAGGACGGCGGCGAGGAAGCCGATCACCGGGCCCAGCCGGGCTGCCTCGGCCGCCGCGTGGCCGAGCGGGATCGCGCCGGTGGCGATGACCAACCCGGCAGCGGGGACAGCCACGACCGCCTCCGGCCAGCCCCACGGCCGGATCACCGCGCAGGCCAGCACCGCCAGGAGCAGGGCGACAGAGAGTGCTTCTGCGAGTGCGGAGTTCAGCGTCTGAGCCTTTCCGGGACGGAATCCTGGCACAGCGGAACGACCGTACCGGGGCTGGCCGTGGCCCGCGTCGAGCACGCCGAGGCTTTGGGAAACATCAGAGTAAAAGTACGTCGTCGGCCTTCGGGCACCCGGTGCCGCCCGCATACAGGAGGAGCGCAGCGTCTCCGTGGTCTCCTCGTGGGTGCCTGACCGCCCCAGAGGCGTCCGAGCAGAAGCCCCGCAGACCGTTGTGCCGCGCAGGTTGAGGACCCACTTGTCGTCTTGCGCTCGTCGAACCAGCCGCTCCTACTAGCTGGCCGGCTCGATCCCGAGGACGTTCACCAACAGCCACTGCTGTGCGAGCGGAGTGCGGCACGTCACTGTCGCGCTGGTCGGCCCCAGAACTGGCCCGCGAGGTCGTCGCCCGATCCATCGCCAGCACGATCTCCGCCTCCACCGTGCGGCGCTGGCTCGACCAGGACGCGACCAAGCCCTGGCGTCACCGTTCCTGGATCTCCATCAGCGACCTCGGCTTCCGGCGCAAGGCTGCCCGTGTCCTGGACCTGTATGCCCGCGCTTGGGACGGCGAGCCGCTTGGCGCGAAGGGATACGTGATCAGCGCGGAAGAGAAGACCTCCACAGACCATGGCGCCGTTACGTCTGCGTACGATCCTTTATGACGGGATCGGTTATGGAGTCCGCGCAGGCATAGGACCTGTTGGCGGTTCAGGCGGCTGTGGGGCAGTAACCCTGCCTACACCAGTTCTTCCAGGTAAAGACCAGCGCGACGAAAGAGCTGAAATGCCCTCAATGAAGGTCGTGCAGGGTTCCAGGCCACCTCCACTGCATTTTCACGCGTCGGCGAACGTGATCCGGGTGCCTTGAGCGGAGACGAGACGCCATCCTGCGGCGGAGTCCGCTGTGAAGACGTGGGTGTAGCGGCTTCCGGCAGTGAAGGTGGTGCCATCGGAGTTGACGAAGTTCATGCTGGTCCGCCCGACGACGATGCCGATGTCGCCGATGCGGCGTACGACAGCCTCCTCCGGGAAGGACTCGATGGCGGGGAATGTGACGGTTCCGGAGGAGACCGCGGCGAGCAGGGCGGATCGGGGGACTACCGAACCGTCCTCGATGCTGACCAGGATGAAGTCGTCTGCCAGCAGCTCGCCCAAGCGGGCGGTGTCGGCGGCGACCAGCGCGTCGAAGAAGCGCCGGTCGTGCTCGAGCAGCGCTGCGCGGTCGCCGGAATCAGATGCAGGGGGCATGATCGTGTGTTCCACTCTGTGAGGGGGCGACTGCCACAGGGTGTGCGGCAGCAACTTTCCCGAAGATACGCTTTGACGTGGGCGTCAAGGCCAGCCCGAGCGCCCTGGGGGAGCCCGCAGCCGGGAGACTCCGCCGCTACGTGAAGCAGCCCTGTCATCTGCCTCGGTTGTGCATCTGCGTCGAATCCTGCGGGCTGGCCACCCCCGCTACCCCGAGCTGGTGATGGCGCGGGCCGAGTACCGCTGAGAGCTTGCATGGTGAAGCCCCAGTCCTGTGGCTGGGGCTTCACCATGTCCCCCAGATGCGGCGGGTGGGCTGCTGCGCGACGGTGGAAGGAGCACTGACCTCACTCCCCTTTGGAGAGCCATGATCGTCAAGATGCTGCACAAAAAGGGCCTGAAGTCCGAGCACGCCTACTGCGCCGGCTTCCTCGCGATCGGCTTTTCCGTCGCCTCGTGGTTCGGGTCGATAGCGGTCGAGCGCCTTGGGGTGGCTCGTGCGGATCACTGGGGCATTTACGTGGGTGAGTGGGCGCCGACGTTCTTCGCCCTCGGCCTGGCCCTCGCAAACTACGAACACCCCGACGTCGATGTTGAGCTAGAGGCGGAGTCGCTGCACCCCGTCACTGACTGACACCCATGTCCGGCTATCTGCCTGTGGTCGTGTACCCGCCTGATGAATCGGGTGGGCGTCGGGTGCGTGTGGATGGGGAGATTCTCGGCATGGCCCACTCGCTTCGGGATGTCACCGAGCTTCTGCGCCGGGCTGGGATGGATGACATCAGCGAGGAGGAGGTGGCTCTGACTGGGATGATCGACTGGCGTGGTGGTGGGCCAGAACTGTGGCCGGCCCCGTGGTGAGCGAGCGGACGTACGTGTCGAAGCGGGCCTGGTGCTGGGCGGCGACAGCCTGGTCGGCGGCACGGCCGGAGGACCCGTGTCGGCATCGACGACACCATTGCTCAAGGCGTTCAACGCTGCGGTATGCGCAGAACCCGCTACTGCGGCCTGACCAAGACCAGCACGTCCGCATGATCCTCGCGACCCGCTTGTGATTGACCGCCTCACCGCTCGTCTCGCGGAGCTCGGCGATGATCCTCGGAGAACGCAGCCCTGCGCAAGAAGGTCCGCGAGTTGGAGGAGGAACGCGAGATCCTGCTTTCGGGAAGTCCCTGGATTTGATCTTCGCCATCCGTCCGGGTTGATCCCCAGATCGGCGGCGACCGACCTGATCGTCGCCTCCGGCCGCGACTCGTACAGCGCGACCGCATCCGCCTTGAACTCCGGCGGGTAGTTCTTCATGACCACGAGATGTCCGTTTCTCAGATCCTCAGGATCCAGTGTCTCGTGTGTCCAACATCAGGGGTCAAGGCCCAAGGCCGGGTAGTTAGCGTTTTCGCAGGTCACGCAAGGGGCTGGTCGTCTGCGTGATTGCCGTGTAGCGGCCCATGCGGACTCTCTTGATCATTCCTCTCTCGGTCCAGCGAGCGAGTTGTCGATAGGTTGCGACGAGGGTGACATCGCCGAGGAGCTCGGCGATCTCCCTTGCGCGCCAAAGCCGTTCGGGTTCTGTCTGCAGGATGGCCAGGACACGTGCCATGCGGCTGCCGGTCTTGCCGTTGCCGGTGTTCTCCCGGACGGTCGTCGCCGGCAGTGCGGGCTCCGGCGATGGGGGCGGCAGGAGAGTGATCGTCATCGAGGTCACGACCTTGCTGCTGTC
>NZ_FPJO01000072.1 GCF_900119365.1 Streptomyces atratus | reverse complement strand
GCGCGCGGTCTGCTCCGCAGACACGACGCGGTGCCGCTACGCGGCACTCTCCCGAGTTGCTTCGCAACTCGGGTTGCTGTGCCACTCCGTGGCACAGGGTCACGGTCGGCGCTCCGCGCCAACCGTGACGATCCGCCACGGCAGATCACTACCAGCCGCTCCGCGCCTGGTAGTCGGCCCGCTACGCGGGCTGCTGGCTAGGCGCTGGCCTGTCGAAAGTGACGGGCAGTCACTACTCCCCTCTCATGGCGGGGGTGACATCCGGTCGGATCCGACCGGATCCGACCGGATCCGGTCACTGTCGAACCACTTCCGAACTTTGTGTGCGTCACTCACCCTGACAGGATAGGTTCTGTTTTGACAGTACATCACATCCCCCGTATGGCGCTTCCTTTGAGAGCAGCCGGAAAGGGCCGTTGGAAACACTTCGAAATCGATCTGCTGAATCCGGCATGAAACCCTTCTGAGGGCGCGTCATTCTGGAGGCGGATATTTGCTGGGCTGACATCGCACCAGGTGTTCGCCGGAGATCAAGGAGGAATCAATGGGTGACGAAATGAACCGTTACCGGGTCGTGGGCGCAGCGCACCGATGATGCCCATCAGGGGGCGGTCACGCTGACGAATTACGTCTATGCGCGGTCGGTGGAGGAGGCTGTGCTGAAGGTCCGCCAGAGGAACGAGCGGCCGGGCGGCCTGTACGGGGGTCAGGGCCTGTGCCGGGTCGTGGAGGTGGCCCGGGAGGGGCTGTCCGCTGGGGAGCGCGACCAGGCCGCCCTGGTGCGGCTGGAGGCGTATGTGCGGGAGACCGTGCTGCCGCGCACCCGCCCGAACTCCATGCAGTGGCGTCGGGCGCTGGAGGCGCTGGGTGAGGCCGGCGGTCTGTGCACCGCGCGGACGGTGGACAGCGACGGTGACTACGTCGTCTGCACGCGCGAGGCCGGACACTACGACCCGGCCGACGTGCCGCCCTTCAAGGGCGGAGAGCCCGGCGGCTGGCACAAGGCAGGTGCGGCGATCTGGAACGACCTTGGCGCGGCCTGCACTCCGCACATGGCTGTCTGAGAATCCAGGCCCTGAATCTGAAAGATAACAACGGTATGGCGCAGGTGAATCAGCCCGAGTCCGCTTCGGACGGCGGCCTGGACCCCCACCAGATCGAGGCCGTGGATGCGGCGCTGCGGTGTCTGTCGGTCCCGGCCGGCGGCGTGCCTTCTGGGGGGCTGCGGACCCAGGTCATCGCCGCCACCGGGTCCGGGAAGACGCGGATCGGGGCGGAGGTCGCGAACCGGCTCGCCGCGAAGCGTGTGCTGGTCCTGGTCCCGACGCTGGACCTGCTGACGCAGATGGCCGGGGCGTGGCGGCGGGCGGGTCGGGGTGGGGCGATGGTCGGGGTGTGCAGGCTGCCCTCTGAGGAGTCGGACGGGATTCCCTGCACCACCGATGCCGGTGAACTGGTGGAGTGGGTCGGGAGCCTGGACGTGGTGACCGTGGTCGCGACGTACGCCTCGGTGGGCAGGAAGGTGCTTCAGCGGGCTCACGAGGCCGGCCTTGCGGAGTGGGACCTGGTGGTGGTCGATGAGGCGCACCGGACGAGTGGGGATGCGGGTAAGCCGTGGGCGGCGGTGCATGATCAGGGGCGGATTCCGGCGGTGCGTCGGCTGTATATGACGGCGACGCCGCGGGTGTGGGAGGCCCGGGACGGCGGGGCTCCGCGGCTGGTCGCGAGCATGGACCCCGACAGCCCTGTATTCGGGCCTGTCGCGTACGCGCTGTCGCTCAGTGAGGCTGTGCGGCGGGGGATTGTTGCGCCGTATCAGGTGGTGTGTCTGGACATTCGTGATCCGGGGCTGCATACCGCGCTCTTGGAGGAGGGGGCCGGGTCGCAGGCGGCGCGTGGGGCCCGGCTGGCGGCGGTCCAGACCGGGCTGATGCACGCCGCGGCCAAGGAGCGTTTCGGGCGTGTGCTGTCGTTCCATTCCCGGGTGGAGGACGCGGAGGCGATGGCGGCCGGGGTGCCGGCCGTGGCGGCCGCCCTGGCCGAGGACGACCCCGGCACGTACCCGGGCGCGGACCGGGTGTGGGCGGACTGGCTCTACGGGGACCACTCCCCCGCCCACCGCCGCCGGACACTGACCGAATTCGCTTCCCTTTTTCTTGACGGAACGTCTGATAAACGCGCTGCATTGCGAGTTCTCAGCTCCGTGAAAGTACTCGGGGAAGGCGTGGATACGGCGGAGTGTGACGCTGTGCTTTTCTCGGATGCCCGGGGGTCGATGGTCGACATCGTGCAAATGGTCGGGCGTGCCCTGCGTACCCGGCCCGGGCGGGGGAAACTCGCGACTTTGGTCGTGCCGGTATTCCTCGGGCCGGGTGAGAACGCTGATGAAATGCTGACCTCACACGCCTACACCACCCTCGCGAAGGTCCTCGGGGCCCTGCGGGCGCATGACACGGACATCATCGAGGCGCTGACCGACCCACGCCCCCGCAGCGGCCGGAAGAACACCGACAACCCTGATCAGGGCGGCGAGGACATCCTGGAGGACGGCGCCCCGGTGCGGGCGCGGGTGGGTGAGGGGGCGGCCGGGGTACTGCGGTTCAGCGAGGAACGCGACCCGGCCGTGCTCGCCCAGTTCGTGCGGCTGCGGGTCATCGACCCGGAAGGGGCGTACTGGCGGCGCGGGATCGAGGCCGCCACGAAGTGGCTGCGCGAGACCGGGAACACGTCGCTGCGGGTGCCGTACGCGTACGTCACACCGGACACGGACAACTGGGGCGGAGCGGGCGGGTACCCGCTGGGGCGGTGGATCGCCGACCAGCGGCGCTACTACACCGACGGAACCCTGGAGGCGGAGCGCCTCGTGAAGCTGGAGGCCCTGGGGATGGTCTGGGCCGAGCGGGATGCGGCCTGGGCGGACGGGGTGGCCGCCGCCCGGCTCTACACCGCCGCTCACGGCCATTTCCTGCCCCCGACCGGTGCGGTGTGGGACGACTACCCGATCGGGGTCTGGGCCAAGAACGCCCGCGCGGCGGCCCGCAAGGCACAGGAGAACGAGGAGCTGCGCGCGGCAGGCCGTCCCGTGCCGTCGTCAGCCGGGGCGATGAGCCAGGCGCGACGGGATGAGCTGGACGCGATCGATCCGGGGTGGTGCCCTGCCTGGGACACCGGGTGGCAGCGCTGCCTGCGCCTGGTCCAGAACCACGTCCAGGCCGGCGGAACACTCCCGGAGGCTGCGGGAGACGTCGTCCAGGGCGAGGACCTCGGACGCTGGGTCACGGCGCAGCGGTTGGGGTGGGACCAGCTTCTGCCTGTGCAGCAGTGGATCCTGGAGAACACCCTCAAGGTCACACCGGCCGAGGAAGACGAACGGCCGGTGAAACGGACACAGGATGCGAAGTGGGCCTCGAACCTGGCAGCAGCGCGGCAGTTCCACGCCCGTGAAGGACACCTCCGAGTGCCCCGCAAGCACGTCGAGCAGCTGGAGACGGAGGACGCGCTGGCGGGCCGTCAGGGCGGCGCTGGCGGCCCGGTGGTGGTCAAGCTCGGCACCTGGCTCGACAACGTCCGCAAACGCGCCGCGAAACTCCCCGAACAACGCCGGACAGACCTCGATCAGCTCGGGATGCGCTGGTAGAGGCGAGTGGGGGGGTTATGTGCCTGATCCGAGGCGGCTGAAGGCCCAGCGGAGGACTTCTTGGTCGACACGGGGGCGGCCTGTGCGGTTCAGGGCGGTGAGGGTGTGGGCGGTGAGGCGGGCCCAGTTGCGGAAGTTGCCGTGGGCGGCGCGGCTGTCGGCGTAGGTGATGTCCTCGGGGTCGGCGTCGGCCCAGATCGGGTGGTAGAGCGGGATGGTCTCGAGGACTTCGTCGGTGGTGAGGCGGGTGAAGCGCTGCCAGATGAAGATGCGGGAGGACAGCATCGGTTCTTTGCGGAGGGTGGCGTGGCAGCCTTCGCCGCCGACGAAGATGACGGCGAGCTGGGTGTAGGGGTCGTCCCAGAGGTAGCGGATGTACTCCAGCTGGTCGCTGGAGAGCCACTGCGCCTCGTCCAGGACGAGGGTACGCGGGTGGGCGGCGAGCGTTGCCTTGAGGAGGTGGTCGAACTCGGTGGCGTAGCGCGGGGGCTGTCCTGGCAGTTCGAGGGCTGTGTGCAGTTCGTGGCGTACGGCGCGGGTGGTGGTGCGGGCGTGGAAGGTGATGCGGCGGATGTCTTCGCTGGTTTGGAGTTCGCGTAGGCAGCTGGTGACGGCGACGGTTTTGCCGAAGCCGGCGCCGCCGTGGATGCACATCATGGCGCGGGCGTTGATGGTGTCGGTGAGGTTCTCCCGGGCGGTGAGCAGGGCTCGGGTGGTGACCAGGCGGGCGTCGGGCAGGGCGGTGTACTGGTCGGTGGGTGCGGGTGGCAGGCGGGTCATGGGGTGGTCTCCTGGTCGTGGTGTTCGGGGGCGGATGCGAGGTTGGGGGTGGGGGGTCGGGCGCGGGCTTTGAGGCTGTCGGGGGTGGCCCAGTCGGCGGATGGTGGTGCGGGCGGGATCAGATCGGGCAGCGCCAGCGCTGTGAGGTCGGCTTCCTCGTAGCGGGATAGCTCCCGGGTGGCTTCGGTGGCGGTGATCGTGTTCAGGCGCAGCGCGGGGGTGGGGGTGGTGGCTGGGGCGAAGCGTTCGTGGCGGAGTCGTTCGGCGGCCTTCGCGTCGGCGCGCAGGCGTCGGGCGCGTGTGTTGCGTGCGTGGCGTAGAGCGGTGAGTTGTTCGTCGGTGGCCTGGTCGGCGAGGTGGGCGGTGCCGAGGTGGTGGCCGTGGGGATCGCAGACTTCGATCTCGTGGGTGTGGTGGGGCATGAAGCGCACGGTGACCTTGCGGCCGGCCTGCCCGGTCATCCAGTCGGCGAGGTAGGAGCGGTTGCGGAACCTGAGGCCGTGGCTGGTGAGGGTGCGGGTGCGTGCGTCGTCTTCGAGGGTGAAGGACCACAGGTCCGCGGCAGGAATCTCTCGCAGCGGGGTGGGGTCGGTCTGCCAGGCTTGCAGGGGGGTGGCCCCGTGCAGGCTCTCGGGGTGGTGTTCGGTGTTCCACCAGGTCGCCCAGGACAGGAGTTCTGTGGTGAAGGCCTGGAACGTCATGGGCGGCCCGGCGGGGGGTGGGTCGGGACGCTTGCGCGGGGGTTGTTTGGGGGGTTTGCGGGGTGTGGGGGTGTAGCCGGGCAGGGCGGCGAACAGCATCGTGGTGGCGCAGTGGTTGAGGTTCTCGATGCTGCCCTTGAGGTGCGGGCTGTAGGGCGGCAGGACGGTGATGTCCGAGTCCAGGGTGGTCAGGGCAGCGGTGACGGTGCGGGAGAGGAAGTCGCGGCCGCGGTCGAAGCGCACGTGGGCGGGGAGCCCGCCGAAGGGGCCGTAGGGGGCGGTGGGCACGATCGCGGAGCGCAGCGCGGCCAGGACCGAGGCGCGGGTCGGAGTGCCGGGGGTGACGGCAAGGCCGGTGATGGCCTTGGTCGCGCAGTCGATGAACCACGTGACGAAGGGGTGGACGAGAGTGCCGTCGGCGTCCACGCGGAGCGGGGCCTGGACGTGGTCGGCCTCCCACACCTCGTTGCGCCACATCCGCGGGCGTGTGGCGAACACGTCGTGGGCGCGGGCGGCCTGGTGGCCGTGGCGGTAGCCGGCCCTCTCCCCCGCGGTCAGGTCCCGGCGCACGGCGCGCAGGAACGTCGCCAACGACGGGACCGGGTCCAGCAGCGGAACAGCCGCGAGCGGGGCGCCGCCCGGGAGTGCGCTGCGGGGTGGGCGGGGTGATGGCGCGGCCGGGCCAGAGGCGGAGGCGTCGGCGGAGGCGTCGGCGGAGGCGTCGGCGTCTGTGTCTGTGTCGGTGTCTGCCGGTGGCGAGGGTGAGATGGCTGGAGCGGGGGCTTGGCGGGCGCGGGCGAGGAGCTCGCGGTGGACCGCGGAGGCGTTGCCGTGCCAGTACGCCAGCAGCACCCGCAGCTCGGAGGTGATCTCGAAACGGCCGGAACGGCGGGCGCCAGGAGCGGCGGTGGTGGCGGGTGTGGTGGTGGCCTCGGCCAGCCACCGCCACACGGTGCGGTCCGAGACGTTGAGGCACTGCGCGGTGGTGTGCACGTGGGCGCGGGTGAGCCGGTGCTCGGCGCGCAGCGCGAGCAGGTGCCGTACGGCTGGGGCGCGCAGGGCGGTCAGCGACACCGCGTCCAGGGCGGGCCCGGCCTCGTCGGGCGCGGACGCCGGGGTGGGGGTGGTGTGGGAGGGCGTGGTGTTCATCGTGGTCCTTCCCGCGCGTGCGGGGGCTGCCCGGCGTGGAGGCGGGCAGGGGGGTGTGGGTCAGGGGCGCGGGCCAAGGCGGGCGCAGGCCTGGGCCAGGAGGGCGGCATCGACCGTGTGCTCGGGGTGGCGGTCCAGGGCGGCGTACGCGTGGGAGGTGATCTTCGCCCAGGTACGGAAGTTGCCCTGTGCGCGTGTCTCGTCCGTATGCAGCAGGTCGGCGTCGGTCGCGGTGTCCCACAAGGGGTGGAACAAGTGGAGCACGCCCGGGACCTGCGCGGTTTCGAGGCGTGGCACCTGCTGCCAGGTCAGTACCCGTGAGGCCAGAGCGGGAGCGCGTGCAAGGGTGCGCTCGGCGCCAGCACCGCAGAGCACGAGTGATGTCTGGGTGGTGGGGGCGTCGGCGAGCAGACGCAGGTAGTCCAGCTCGGGAGCGGCGATGCGCTGGACATCGTCGATGACCAGCACACCCGGGGCCTGGAACGCCTCGAGCAGCGCACGGTCAGCCGCGTCCGTCCGGTTCGTCAAGGCGGTGGCGGGCAAGCCGAACGCGGTGAGCAGCGCGGCCCGCAGTTGCGGCAGCGCCGGTTTCACCGCCACCCGCGCATGGTGCACCGGGATACGGCGCGGCAGCAGGCGCAGCGCTTGATGGACCGCGACCGTCTTCCCCTGGCCCGGGTCCCCGTACACGCACACGACCCCGCGCGCGGCGATGGTGTGCGCGATCGCCTCGGTGACCGCGCCGAGTTGCTTGGTCGACACGACATGCGCGCCCGGCACGTATAAGCGCACGCCGTCGGTGAACGGCGAGGTGCCTGCCGCATCGGAGCTGTCGGGGTCGTCCTGCAGTGCGGGTTCGACGGCCGCCTGGCCGGCCTCGTCGATGGTGCCCGGCAACGCCAGCTCGGCCAGCGCCCGGTCGTACCCCTGCGGATCCAGGCGTGCGTACGAGGGCCGGGAAACCTCCAGCACCCGGCCCGCACGCTGTGCCCGGTGCACGGCGTCATGCAGGGTCGTCAACGACGGGAGCCTGTCCCGTCCCAGACCAGCAAGCACATCATCGGCGTGCTCGCCCATCCACCGGTACAAGGCCTTCACGTTCCCGCCCAGCTCCCCGAGCCGGGTCCACAACACGTCATCAAGAGCGAACACCCCACGCCGCGGAACGGGTTCTACCCGGCCGGACTCCTTCGCGGCCGCGAGCCAGCGCCATACCGTACGGACATGCACTCCCGTCGTCTCGGCAGCGATACGGACATGCACCGTCTGCAGCGTCCCGGTCTCGTCCAGCGAGAGCAGACGCCGCACGATCGCCTGCCGGGCCAGCGCCCGGTCCCGGGAAGGCGAGGACAGCGACATCGCCCGGGAAACGGCAGACGACAGCCCCGTCCTCTCCCCCGGGATCGGGGTGGCGGTAGCGGGTGATGAGGGTTGAGCAGTCATACCCACCAGCACACCCCCACGCCCGGACACTGTGCACAGGAACAGGCATCCCCACGTCAGCCACCCACCAGCTGTGCTACACGCACTACGCAACGCGTGACAGCCAGTTCCTCACCCGATGACAGCCACGAACCCCAGTCATCAGCCCCCAAAGAAACAGCTCAGACCGCCTGACCACCGGAACTCAACGGCTGACACCCAACCCGCTGACACCACCCCGACCAATCACACGAATGACAGGTGATCAGGGCGACGTCCCGACACCTGCCATCGACGTTCGGGGCCGCCGCATCCCGGCCCTCGCGCGGCCCCGCCGACGCGCGCAAGGGGACCGGCCGGCCATCGATCCCCGAGGCGCTCCCGCCCGCCCCGCCCTCGCCCTCTCCATTCCGGCAGTTCGGGCTGCAGGAGGTGCTGCTTGGCGGCTGTGGCCTGTCAGGCGATGCGGTCGGCGACGGCCTGGCGCAGCGCGGCGAGCCGCGTCACCCCCATGGCGGGTATCCAAGCGGGTCCAGACTTGGCCGAGGCGCGGCCGAGGTTCAGTCGGTGCATTTTTTTCGTTCTTCTTTTCCCGGAGCGTGAATGTAGAACTCGCCGGGAACATCTTTCACTAGTTTCGCTTTCAGCTTGTCCCAGGTTTTGTCTTCGATTTGTTCCG
>NZ_FPJO01000056.1 GCF_900119365.1 Streptomyces atratus | reverse complement strand
GCGGCCTGAAGAAGTACAACGAGTACAAGAAGGCCGACAGCGACCACCTCCTGGAGACCACCGGCCGCGAGCTGCGCAAGCTCATGAGCTGGGTCGACGACGAGGCGTAGCCGCGAATCGGCCGACGGACGTCCGGCCCCCGGTGCGCGAAGGCGCCCGCGGGGACCGGACGCCGCGCCGTCTCTGCTACGGCGGCACAGCGACCCCCTGGACCGGCTCATCTCTCGCGAGCGTGAGGTGCCCGAACTCATGACCCAGGGCCGTTCCAACGCCGGTGAACGACGGGTCCCTGGCCGGGCTGCGTGTGGTCGAGGTCGAGTTCGACAGCGTCGAGGCGGCCAGGAGCTTCGAGCCGCCCGACTGGTTCGGCGAGGAAGGGACCGGCGGTCCGGCCTGGAGCAACTGTGAACTTGCGGCATCGGCACGTTTGGTGCCCGAAGAACAAGGAGAGACCCGATGAACCGGCACATCGCGTTCGACCGACTGCACAACTTCCGTGACCTGGGCGGCTACCGCTCGGCCGACGGCAGGACCGTTGCCTGGCAGACGCTGTACCGGGCCGACTCGCTCGGCAAGCTGCAGGGGGCCGACTGGGAGCGGTTCCTGGCGCTCGGCGTGCGGACCGTCATCGATCTGCGCTACCCCTGGGAGATCGAGGCCAAGGGCCGCGTGCCCGAGGCCGATCGGTTCCACTACGTCAACCTGAGCATCGAGCACCAGCCCTACGACCAGGCGGAGATCGACCCCGACATCGACCCGTGGCGCTACCTCGCCGACCGGTTCGCCGAGGTCACCGAGGACGGGGCCGAGGAGATCCGGCAGGTCCTCGAGCAGATCGCCGGGGCCCCGGATCCCGTCGTCTTCCACTGCACGTCGGGCAAGGACCGTACCGGGCTGATCGGGGCGTTCGTCCTCACCCTGCTCGGGGTGGACCGGAGGGACGTCCTCGCGGACTTCGCCCTGACGGAGCTGGCCACGGAGCGCCTGCTCGCGGACTGGCACTCCGCCAACCCCGACCGGGTCATGAAGTGGCCCGGATACGGGCGGGCCCCCGTGAGGATCATGGAGCTGGTCCTGACCGACCTCGAATCCCGCTACGGGTCCGTGCACGGCTATCTCAAGGACCGGGTCGAGCTCACGGACGACACGGTCGACCGGCTGCGGTCCCGGCTCCTCACCGGCGAGGACGCCTGAGGCGGTGGGTGAGGAGTTGAACCGGCGCGGCAGGAAGAAGGCGCTGTGTGTCATCCACGAGCAGGGCAATGTGTCGCTGGAGCAGCGAACTGGAACGGACATGAGGAGCGGTCCGAATTGACCGGGGCGAGCCGTAACGCGACAGAAATGGGCACGGTCGTGGCCGCGGTCGTCCTGGCCATCGGCACACGCACGGCGAACGTGGTCGTGATCCTTACGGACACGGTCACGTTCCTGATCGCCGCCGCCATTCTGTTCCGGTGGCGACGCAGCCGTGACCGAGCAGCGAGGGACAGGAGGCGGCGGCCGATCCGTGGATCGCGGCGTGCCCATGCCGGATAGCCTGGGCGAATGCTCACCGAAGTCACAGCGACCCGCTATGTCACGCCCCTGCGGGAGGGCGGATCGCTTCCCGGGATCGTCGAGGCCGACGACCTCGGCACCTATGTCATGAAATTCACCGGCGCCGGGCAGGGCCGCAAGACACTGGTCGCGGAGGTCATCTGCGGGCAGCTCGGCCGCAGGCTCGGGCTGCGGGTCCCCGACCTCGTACAGATCCAGCTCGATCCGGTCATCGGGCTCGCCGAGCCCGACCAGGAGGTGCAGGAGCTCCTGAAGGCCAGCGGCGGGCTCAACCTCGGGATGGACTTCCTGCCCGGCTCGATCGGCTTCGACTCGCTCGCCTACCAGGTGGACCCGGAGGAAGCCGGACGGGCCGTCTGGTTCGATGCGCTGATCAACAATGTCGACCGGTCCTGGCGCAATCCGAACATGCTGATCTGGCACGGCGACCTGTGGCTCATCGACCACGGCGCCACCATGATCTGGCACCACAACTGGCCCGGCGCCCGGGCATCCTCCGCCAAGCCGTACAACGCCTCCGACCACGCGCTCGCCCCGTTCGCGCCCGACATCGCGGCGGCCGCAGCCGAGCTCGCCCCGCTGGTCACCGAGGAGCTGCTCACCGAGGTCGCGGCGGACGTCCCCGACGAATGGCTGGTGGACGAGCCGGGCTTCGACACCACCGACGAGCTGCGCCGTGCCTACGTCGAGGCACTGCTGCCGCGCGCCGCGACCATCCATGAGCGGATCACGATGGAGGGCCCCACCGAGCCCAAGCCGTCCCAGGCCCCGGGCTGGCTCACCGAACACCTCACCCCCTGGCCGCACCCCACCAAGAAGAACGACAAGGACGGCCGGCCGTGAGCGAGCGCGATGTCTTCGAGTACGCGCTGCTGCGCGTGGTCCCGCGGGTGCAGCGCGGCGAGTTCTTCAACGCGGGCGTGGTGGTCTACTGCCGCGCACGCGGTTTCGTGGCCGCCCGCACCCATCTGGACGAGACCAAGCTGCAGGTCCTGGACCCGACCGCCGACGTGGTCGGTGTACGGGCCGCCCTGCATGCCGTCGAGGGAGTGTGCCGCGGCGGTACGGACGCGGGCCAGGCGGGCGGTGACGACGCCGGCCGCCGCTTCCGCTGGCTTATCGCGCCGCGCTCCACCGTCGTCCAGCCGAGCCCCGTGCACAGCGGCCTCACGGCCGACCCGGAGGCCGAGGTCGAGCGGTTGCTGGAGCTGCTGGTGCGCTGATCCGCCGTCCCGCGGCGCCGCCCGCGACCACGGGCGGCGAGCGGCGCCGCCGGGTGTGACATGCGCCCCGGCGGCCGTGGGCCGTTGACACCGGGTGCCAGGGCTTCTAGCGTCTCGTCTGCTGAAGGTACTAAGCGGTTGCTCAGCTATCGGGAAGGTTCCGCGCACACCAGGTTCCGTGCCGGGGCCGCCCCGACGTCCGCTGAGCGGCGATCCAAGGGCGAGGAGAACCAAGCATGTCCACCACCGAGCAGCGCGTCGCCGTCGTGACCGGAGCGGCGCGGGGCATTGGCGCCGCCACCGCGGTACGCCTGGCGGCCGAGGGCCGCGCCGTCGCCGTACTCGACCTCGACGAGGCGGCCTGCAAGGACACCGTCGAGAAGATCACCGCCGCCGGGGGCACCGCGCTCGCGGTCGGCTGCGATGTGTCGGACAGCGCCCAGGTGGAAGCCGCGGTCGCGCGGATCGCTGCCGAGCTCGGCGCCCCGACGATCCTCGTCAACAACGCGGGCGTGCTCCGCGACAACCTGCTCTTCAAGATGAGCGAGTCCGACTGGGACACCGTGATGAACGTGCACCTCAAGGGCGCGTTCCTGATGGCCAAGGCCGTCCAGAAGCACATGGTGGACGCCAAGTTCGGCCGGATCGTCTCGCTCTCCTCCTCCTCGGCGCTCGGCAACCGCGGCCAGGCCAACTACTCCGCGGTCAAGGCCGGCCTGCAGGGCTTCACCAAGACCCTCGCCAAGGAACTCGGCAAGTTCGGCATCACCGCCAACGCCGTGGCCCCCGGCTTCATCGTCACCGAGATGACCGCGCAGACCGCCGCCCGGGTCGGCATGGGCTTCGAGGAGTTCCAGGCCGCGGCCGCCACCCAGATCCCGGTGCAGCGCGTCGGCCACCCCGAGGACATCGCCAACGCCATCGCCTTCTTCACGGGTGACGAGGCCGGCTTCGTCTCCGGTCAGGTCATGTACGTCGCAGGCGGACCGCTCAACTGACCCGAAGGGCTGGGGACATCATGACTGTGCAGGACAGCGGGAAGGTCGCGCTCGTCACGGGCGCGAGCCGGGGCATCGGCTACGGCATCGCCGAGGCGCTGGTGGCCCGCGGCGACCGGGTGTGCATCACCGGGCGCGGCGAGGACGCGCTCAAGGAGGCCGTGGAGCGGCTGGGCTCCGACCGGGTGATCTGCGTGGCGGGCAAGGCCCACGACGAGGCGCACCGGGCGGTGGCCGTGGAGCGCACCATGGAGGCGTTCGGGCGGGTCGACTTCCTGGTCAACAACGCCGGTACGAATCCGGTCTTCGGACCGATCGCGGAACTCGACCTCGATGTCGCCCGCAAGGTCTTCGAGACGAATGTGCTCTCGGCGCTCGGTTTCGCGCAGCTGACCTGGAAGGCCTGGCAGAAGGAGAACGGCGGGGCGATCGTCAACATCGCCTCGGTCGCCGGTCTCTCCGCCTCGCCCTTTATCGGAGCGTACGGCATCAGCAAGGCCGCGATGGTCAATCTGACCGTTCAGCTGGCGCACGAGTTCGCGCCGGTCGTCCGGGTCAACACGATCGCTCCGGCGGTCGTGAAGACGAAGTTCGCCCAGGCGCTGTACGAAGGCCGTGAGGCGGAGGCCGCCGCGGCATATCCGCTCGGCCGGCTGGGAGTTCCCGAGGACATCGGCGGCGCCGCCGCGTTCCTCACCTCGAGCCAGGCGGACTGGATCACCGGACAGACCCTGGTGGTCGACGGCGGAATCTTCCTGAATGCGGGCGTGTGCTGAGACAGCCTGTGCGGATTTGGTCCTGATTGACTCAAGTGCCCTGTCGGGCCTGCGGATTGACCCGACGGGGCACTGCGGTATGGTCTGCCGACCCATGGCTGATCGAGGAGCGTTCACGTGTTCTACCGGGCCAGTCTGCAGGCCGCTGCAGCCCTTGCTTCCCTTTCTCTGCTGGCAGGCTGCGGACTTCTCTCCGACAGCGGATCGGAAGTCGAGCAGAAGATAGTCGTCGGTACGACCAGCGAACCCTCCACCCTCGATCCGGCGGCGGCGTGGGACAACTCCTGGGAGCTGATGCGGAATGTCTTCCAGACCCTGGTGAGTTTCCCCACCGGCAGTACGACCCCCGAGCCGGATGCGGCGGAATGGTGCAAGTTCACCGACACCACCAGCACTTCTTACCGCTGCAAGCTCCGCGAGGGCCTGAAATTCTCCAATGGGGACAAGCTCGACGCCGCTGCGGTGAAGTACTCGATCGACCGGATCTCGGAGATCAACTTCAAGGGCGGCCCGGTCGGCATGCTCGGCTCGCTCGACCGCGTCGAGACCAAGGGGGACGACATGGTCGTCTTCCATCTCACCAAGCCGGACGCCACGTTCCCCTTCATTCTCGCCACGCCCGCGATGTCGCTGGTGGCGCCCAGTGCCTATTCCCGGCACAAGATACGCAGCGACGGGAAGATCACCGGATCCGGTCCGTATCTCCTTGATTCGTACAAGCCGGGGAAACGGGCCGAACTGGTGAAGAACCCGGACTACAAGGGATTCGCCGACCGCAAGAACGACGCCGTGACCATCCGGTACTTCAAGGAGTCCGCCCCCGTGGTCGCGGCGCTGCGGAAGAACCAGATCGACGCGATCTACCGCGGCCTCACAGCCGAGGAGGTCGTCAGCCTGGAGGGGAACCAGGACAAGGACAGTAATCTGCAGATCGTCGAGACGGTCGGCGCGGACATCCGCTTCCTGGTCTTCAACCCCAAGGACCCGGCGGCGGGGAACGTGGCCGTACGGCGGGCCATCGCCCAGCTCGTCGACCGTGACGCCCTCGTGGCCAAGGTCTACCAGGGCACGGCCGAGCCGCTGTACTCCATGGTCCCCAAGGGCATCGCCGGGCACACCACCAGCTTCTTCGACGCCTACGGCGACCCGGACCAGGACGAGGCGAAGCAGATCCTGGCCAAGGCGGGCATCACCAAGCCGGTCGAGCTGACGTTCTGGTTCGCCACCGACCGGTACGGCTCCTCCACCGCCCCCGAGTTCGACGAGCTGAAGCGGCAGCTGGAGAGCTCCGGACTGTTCAGGATCACGCTGAAGAGCAAGCCCTGGAAGACGTTCCAGGAGGGCTTCACCAAGGGCCAGTACCCCGTCTTCGGCCGCGGCTGGTTCCCGGACTTCCCGGACCCGGACAACTTCATCGCCCCGTTCCTCGGTAAGGACAGCATCACGGGGATGCCGTACATGAAGAACGAGATCACCAAGGAGCTGCTGCCGCAGACGCGCAAGGAGAGCGACCGGGGCGCGGTCAGCAAGCAGTTCGAACGGGCCCAGAAGATCCTGGTCGACGATGTGCGGGTGCTGCCGCTGTGGCAGGGCAAGCTGTACGTCGCCTCGGGCGAGGACATCGGCGGCGGTGAGCGCGCCCTGGACCCGCAGACGGTCATGCAGATGTGGGAGCTGTACCGCAAGGCCAGCTGGTAGGCCAGGACGGGGCTGGCGGGACGGGTTGTCAGTGGGCCCCGGTAGGTTCTCGGGTGAAAAGCTGATTGCTTACCGGAGGTTGTTGAAGTGACCGACACCGACCTGCTGCCCGAGTCCTGGCGCGGCGTCCTCGGCGAAGAGCTGCAGAAGCCGTACTTCAAGGAGCTCACCGAGTTCGTCGAGGAGGAGCGGGCCAAGGGGCCGGTCTACCCCCCGCGCGACCAGGTCTTCGCCGCCCTGGACGCCACGCCCTACGACAAGGTGAAGGTCCTCGTCCTCGGCCAGGACCCGTACCACGGCGAGGGGCAGGGGCACGGGCTGTGCTTCTCCGTGCGGCCGGGCGTGAAGACGCCGCCGTCCCTGCGGAACATCTACAAGGAGATGAAGGAGGAGCTCGGCCTGCCGGTCCCGGACAACGGATATCTGATGCCGTGGGCCGAGCAGGGCGTGCTCCTGCTCAACGCCGTGCTGACGGTGCGCGCAGGCGAGGCCAACTCGCACAAGGGCAAGGGCTGGGAGAAGTTCACCGACGCCGTGATCCGCGCCGTCGCCTCGCGGCCCGACCCGGCGGTCTTCGTCCTCTGGGGCAACTACGCCCAGAAGAAGCTTCCGCTGATCGACGAGGAGCGCCATGTGGTGGTGAAGGGGGCGCACCCGTCGCCGTTGTCGGCCAAGAAGTTCTTCGGCTCCAGCCCGTTCCGCCAGATCAACGCGGCGGTGGCCGCGCAGGGGCACGAGGCCATCGACTGGCGCATCCCCGACCTGGGCTGACGGGTGGATTCGCCCCGGCCGGCGGCGGGCGTCCGGCGGCCGGCCGGGGACGCCCGCCCGAGCCTCACCGGGATTGACCGCCGCTGCGGCTAGCGTCGATCGCGGAACAGGGGGACGAGCGAGCAGGGAGGCCGCAGTGACGGAGCAGCGGGAGGCGTCCACGGACGCCGTCATGACCAGGATCGGCCAGGCGGTCATGCTGCTGCACGGCGGCGACCGGGAAGAGGCCCGCAATCGTTTCGGCGAGCTCTGGTCGGAGATCGGCGAGGACGGTGAGGCCCTGCACCGGTGCACCCTCGCCCACTACATGGCCGACACCCAGGACGACCCGGGCGACGAACTCGCCTGGGACCTGCGAGCGTTGACTGCGGCCCGCGGGCTGGCCGACGAGCGGGCGGCGCAGCATCCCGACGCGCCGGCGGTGCGGGCGTTCTACCCCTTGCTGCATCTCAACCTCGCGGCGGACTATGTGAAGCTCCGGCGTCCCGACGCGGCGTGGTTCCATCTGAGCCGGGCCCGCGCCGCCTCCGGCGTGCTCGCGGACGACGGGGCGGACGACGGGTACGGGGGAGGAGTGCGCGCGGCGATCGCGCGGCTGGAGCTCCGGCTGCGTGAGCTGTGAGAGTGGCCCGTCCGTGGTGGACGGGCCACTGATCTTCTGGTCCGTTCCGGACTCAGTGGCCGTAGGTGTCGTCGCAGATCCGGGACTGCGGGCTGCCCGCGGGCCAGTGCCCGTAGCCCCGTCCCAGCGCGCAGACGTCCGTTCCGGAGACCGGGGCCGGCGGGGCCGGGGCGGGTGCGGTCACGGCGGGCGGGGCGTGGTGCGGGCGGGGCCGCGTGACACTCGGGCGCCGCTGTTGCTGCCGTGGGGTGCGGGGCACTGCGCGGCGGGTGTCCGGCGGTGGTGCGGCGTTCGCGGGGCGGGACGCGGAGCCGGACGGTTCGGGGGCCGGTACTGCTCCCAGGGAGTCGTGGACGGGAGGCAGTACGACCTGCGGTGTCAGGTCCTGGGCGGGACCGCTGGCCCGGGGCCGGGGCGGAACATCCGCTCGCGGTTCCACGGACACACAGCCGGACAGTGTCGTGACGGCCACGCCGACCAGGAGGCTCACGGTGATTCTGGTTCGTTGCACCTGATCACTCTGCGGTGTGTGCAGAAGTCCGGTGCGCCGGGCAGCCGGGATTGGCCCGCACGGGTGACGGCGGTCAGCGCGGCCCCGCCCACTCGGGCCCCAGCATCCCGCGCAGCAGTTCGGCGAACCCGGTGCGCAGTTCCTCCTCGCTCGGGACGGAGCGGCTGTACGACCCCGCGGCGCACGAGAACATCAGCCCCTCGCACCAGGCCACCAGGGACAGGGCGTGCCGCTCGGGCTCGGCCGATCCGGCGGCCGTCATCAGCGCCATCAGCGGCTCGCGGAACTGCCGGCCCGTCGCGTCGAAGAGCTCCCGCAGTTCCGGGCGCCGGGTGGCCTCCAGCGCGAGCTCGTAGCGGCAGACGAGCAGCTCGATGTGGCGGGTGAGATAGCGGTGCAGCGCCAGCGCGAGACCGGCGACCAGCGCCTCTGCCCCGACGGCTGGACCGCTGTCCGGCGAGGCGCCCGGGACCGGGAGTTCACCGGGGGCGAGCACCCGTTTCTCACGTTCGGCCAGCCGCCGCACCGCCGTCTCCAGAAGGGACTGCCGGGTGCGCGCGTAGTTGGACGTCGAACCCTGGGGGAGTCCGGCGCGCTCGTCCACCGCACGGTGGGTGAGCCCGCGCATCCCGCGTTCGGCGAGGAGCGCGAGGGCGGTGTCGGCGATGAGATCGGCCCGGGAGGTGCCGGTGGTGCGTGTGGCCATGGGGCCAACCTACCTTCGGAACTACACCCGTAGTACGGTGAATCTGTCACTACGGATGTAGTTCCGGAGCTCCGCACTTCCGGAGTCGTGGATTCGTGGATTCGAGAAGGAGTCGAGGAGTCATGGACAAGCCCCATGCCGTCGTCATCGGCAGCGGAATCGGCGGCCTCACCACGGCGGTGGCCCTGCACGGCCGAGGCTGGCGGGTCACCGTTCTCGAGCGCGCGGCCTCCCTGGAACCCGTCGGGGCCGGCATCGCCCTCGCCCCCAACTCCCAGCGCGCCCTGGACGTTATCGGCATGGGCGACGAGATCAGGGCCCTCGCCGCCTGGCAGGGCGAGGGCGGCATGCGTGTCCCCGGCGGCCGCTGGCTCTCCCGTACGGACAGCGCCGCCGCGGCCGAGCGGTTCGGCGGACCGCTCGTCCTGCTGCACCGGGCCACCTTCGTCGACCGGCTCCTGGCCCGGCTGCCCGAGGGTGCCGTCCGGACCGGCACCGCCGCGGAACTGCTGGACCCGGGGACGGCGGCCGGTGCGCCCGCCGTGGTGGGGACGGCGGCCGGGAACATCGAGGCCGACCTCGTCGTCGGCGCCGACGGCATCAACTCGGCCGTACGAAGCGGGCTCTTCCCCGATCACCCCGGCCCCTCGTACGCCGGATTCACCACCTGGCGCATCGTCGTCCCCGCCCCCGAGCGGCCGTTCGCCCCGCACGAGACCTGGGGGCGCGGTGCCCTCTGGGGCACCCAGCCGCTCAAGGACGGCCGGATCTACGCCTACGGGGCCGCGGTCGCCCCCGCCGGGGCCCACGCCGCCGACGACGAGAAGGCGGAGCTGCTGCGCCGGTTCGGCGGCTGGCACGACCCGATCCCGTCGATCATCGCCGCCGCCGATCCCGGCCAGGTGCTCCGCAACGATGTCCACCAGCTGCTCGAACCTCTGCCGTCCTACCACCGGGGCCGCACCGTACTCGTCGGCGACTCCGCGCACGCGATGGCGCCGAGCCTCGGCCAGGGCGGCAACCAGGCCGTCGAGGACGCGATCGTGCTCGCCCACCATCTGGTGCCGGACGGTGACCTCGGCGCCGGGCTGGCGGCGTACACCGCCGACCGGTTGCCCCGCACATCGGCCATCGTCCGCAGGGCCGCCCGTACTTCCCGTCTGATGTGCCTGACCAGCGCCCCCGCCGTCGCGATGCGTGACGCACTGGTGTCCGCCGTCTCGCGCCTCGGGCCCACCCTGGTCCTGCGCACCTTCGACGGGATAGCGGACTGGCAGCCACCGCGGCACACGTATGCTGCCCCTCGCCAGGTGAACACCGCGCCGGCGGGCACCGAACAGTGAGAGGGAGGCCCTTGTGAAGGTCGGCTGCATCGGGCTCGGCGACATCGCGCAGAAGGCGTATCTGCCGGTTCTGACCGCCCTGCCCGGGGTCGAGCTGCACCTGCAGACCCGTACGCCCGCCACCCTGGCCGCGGTTGCCGAGGCCCACCGGATTCCGGCCGGGCAGCGCCACACCGACCTCGAATCGCTGATCGCCCAGGGGCTGGACGCCGCGTTCGTCCACGCCCCGACGGCTGCGCATCCGGAGATCGTGGCCCGGCTGCTGGAGGCGGGCGTCGCCACCTACGTCGACAAGCCGCTGGCCTACGAACTCGACGATTCCCAGCGGCTGGTGACCCTCGCCGAAACGCGCGGAACGAGCCTCGCCGTAGGCTTCAACCGCAGGGTCGCGCCCGGCTACGCCCAGTGTGCCGAGCACCCGCGCGAACTGATCCTCATGCAGAAGAACCGGGTGGGAATGCCGGAGGATCCGCGCACCACGGTGCTCGACGACTTCATCCATGTCGTCGACACCCTCCGCTTCCTGGTGCCGGGGCCGGTCGAGCACACCGTCGTACAGGCCAGGATCCGCGAGGGCCTGATGCACCACGTGGTGCTGCAGCTGTCCGGTGACGGATTCACCGCCATCGGCATGATGAACCGGCTCAGCGGCTCGACCGAGGAACGGCTGGAGGTCTCCGGCCAGGACTCCAAGCGCGAGGTCGTCAACCTCGCCGAGGTGATCGACCACAAGGGGCAGCCGAGCGTACGGCGGCGCGGCGACTGGGTGCCGGTGGCCCGTCAGCGCGGCATCGAGCAGAGCGTGGTGTCGTTCCTGGACGCCGTACGCGCCGGAGAGGTGCTGAACGCCGGGGACGCCCTGCGGACACACGAACTCTGCGAACGCATCCTGCGCGACCTGGACTGCGCCTAGCGTCTCTCGTCCGCAGGCGTGATCCACCCTGGCCGGACGCCGGACCTGGCGGGGCCGCTGAGCCTCCGGATGCGTCGGGCCGCGCGCCGATGCAGGCTGGGGTGATGGACCACCGGGCCGGGGAGGTGACCTCGTGAGACCTCACGGCGAGCCCAAGGGCTGGGGAGCGCTCCAGCCACCGCCGGGTTACTACTCGGCCGTCGGGCGGCCGCCCGACGAGATGCAGCGCGGCCTGATCCTCGACTGGGCGGTCAACCAGCGGATCGCCAGCGGCTGGCGAGTGGAATCGCGCTCCGGGACGCAGGTCGTCATGGTCCGGGGGAACCCGTTGAACCATGTGCTGCACGCCCTCCTGATGGTGTTCACCTGCTTCCTCTGGGGCGCCGTGTGGCTGGTGCTCGCCGTGACCAACAAGGTCGAGCGGGTCTCGCTCACCGTCGACGCCCAGGGCCATATCGTCTCGGTGAACGGCCCCCGATAGGCCTGGCGCACGCCAACTCGGGAGCTGCCCGGCTCATGGCCCCGAGCGGGCGACCGGCCCCGCAGCCGAGGCAGCCCCACCTGCCTCACCCGTCACCCCGGCGGGCCCGGCCCGGTCGCGCCTCATGACCGACCGGACCGCTTCGAAGGCGCAGAACAGGGCCAGCACCGCCGCCGCCCCCTGAAGCGGCCAGTCGCCCAGCCGCACGTAGAGCGTGGTGCCCGTCGCCAGCGGTACGTCGAACACGGCGGCCCCGCTCGTGTCCGTACCGAGCGGAGCACCGACCCGCGCGCCCCCGGGCCCGTACACCGCACTGACGCCGGTGAGCGTGGCATGCACCATCGAGCGGCCGTTCTCGGCGGCCCGCAGTGCCCCGAGCGAGGCATGCTGCAAGGGCGCCCAGCTGTGCTGGAACGAGGAAGTGGAGGACTGGGCGACCAGTAGCTGCGCACCGTCCCGGGTGAGCCGACGGCTCATGTCGGGGAACGCGGACTCGAAACAGACCAGCGGCCCGATGCGCAGAGCACTCCCGCCGTCGGCCCCGGGCACCGACATCGTCACCTGCCGGGTGCCCCGCAACCGGTCCTCGCCCGCCGCCCGGCCCATGGACGCGGCCCAGCCGAGCACCGAGCGGGCCGGGATGTACTCGCCGAACGGCACCAGCCGCATCTTGTCGTAGCGGTCCCCGGTCAGCCCGTCCGGACCCACCAGCACCGCCGACTTGAAGATGCCAGTCCGGCCCGACGCGTCGGTCTGCCCGGCGTCCACATTGACCAGCACATCCGCGCCCACCCGGCGCGAGAGAGCGGCGATCCGGTCGGTGACGTCCCGGCGCTGCGCGAGATCCACTCCCACACTGCTCTCGCCCCACACCACCAGATCGAGATCGCGCCCCGCCAGCGAGCCGGTCAGCTGCTCGCTGCGGGCGAGCCGGCGCTCGGCGCCGTGGACCCCCGTGAACACGCCCGGCTGTACGACGGCGATCCTGGCCACCCCCGACTCCTCGGGCTGTGGTGCCCACCTCGCCATCGCCCCCACGGCCGGACCGCACACCACGATGCCCACCGCGGCCACCACGCGGGCGGCCGCGCTCACGAAGAGCAGGGAGACAGCGGTGTTCACCGCCACTACCACGAAGCTCACCAGCCACACCCCGCCCACGGACGCGACACGGAGCGCGGGAGCCACCTGCCACTGGCTCGCGCCGAGCAGCCCCCAGGGACCGCCGAGCGCCTCCCAGGAACGGGCCAGTTCGATCATCAGCCAGCCGCAGGGCACCACGACGACCGCGGTGACGGCCGCGCGGGCGGACACCGGCCCGCCCAGCGTCCGGAAGACCAGCAGCCCCCACGGAGCCCACAGCAGACCGAGCAGGGCCGCCAGGATCACGATGAAGACATGGAGGCTCGGCATCAGCCAGTGATGCACCGCGAGCAGGTAGCCGGTGCCGCCGAGCCAGCCCTCCAGCACCGCCCGGCGTCCCGTGCCGGCGGACCGGATGAGGAGCAGCCACGGAACCAGGCCGACACCCGCGAGCCACCACAGGGAAGGGGCGGGAAACGCGAGAGCGGGCAGTGCCCCCGCGAGCAGTGCGAGACAGCCGCGCCCCCGGCCGGACCGCAGCATCCGCTCCCACCGCTCGCCCCGACCGGCCGGAATCCGCATGTCGCGCCTCCTCGTCCTGCCCGATGAGCAGTCTCCCCCCTGCTGCCACGTTCCGCAGTTCTTCCCCGGTGCGGGGGAACGGAAGCACCGGAGGGCCGGATCTGTCCGGGACCGGCTCGCGGTCGGTCCGGGATCAGCCCGAGGGGAAGAGATTTCCTGTGCTGCGCCACTTCTCGTGGACGGTCACCGTACGGATCCGCCAGCCTTTGTCCGTGCGCGACAGCGTGAACGCGTACCGCCCTGCGGCGACGAAGTTCGGCGCGGTGGCCCGTGCCTCCGCATCGTCCGCACCGGCCGCGGCGCTCTCCAGCCGCATCGGGTTGAGGTAGTCGGCCCGCACCTCGGCGCGGTCGCCCGGGTAGCCGCCCAGGTCCTGGAGGTCGATCCGGCGGTTGACGATCAGATGCTGGCGTACGGGGAAGTGCCGCATCGTCTCCGCCAGCCACCGGGCGATCTCGTGCACCGGCCCCTCGACACCGCCGGCGTCGCGGTAGTCGGCACGGCCGTCCGTGGTGAACAGGGCCCGGTAGTCAGCCCATTCTCCGTCGTCCACCGCCGCCGCATAGCCGGTGATCACTGCATCGATGGACAGCCGGTCCATCACGGTCGCGAGATCCACGCGCTGCGTCATCGGGTCAGTGTCTGCCCGCCGGCGTGCAAGGCCAAGAGGCGTGCACGCCGGCGGGGCGACGTTGCCGTCAGCAGGGCACCACGGCGACCGGGCCGAGCGCGTGCGTGAGCGTGGTCTGCGCGACGGGGGAGAGCCCGAGCCCGAGGGACTCACCGCCCCGGCGGCGCCCGACCACGGTCAGCGCCGCGGTCGCCGACGCCGTGACCAGGGTGCGTGAGGCGGAGCCGCCGACCGGTTCCCTGACGGCTTCGACCTGCGGGTACTTCTCCCGCCAACCGGCGGTGAGTTCCGCGAGGGTCCGTTCGGCCGAGTCCGCCACCGCGTCCCGGTCGAAGACGGGGCCGCCGGAGAGCATCGAGGAGAACATCGTCCAGCCGTGCACGATCCGCAGCCGCGCGCCGGGCCGGGAGGCAGCCGTCTCGAAGGCGAACTCGAGAACCCCTTCGCTGCTCTCGTCGGCGGCCACGCCCGCAACGATGTCGGTGTGTGTTTCCGCCGGCCCGGCCGTCTCCTCCGTCTTCGCCGCCTCCGTGTCCTCGTCCGGCGGCCCGCTGCGGACCACGACGACGGGGCAGTCGGCCATCGACGCGATCGCCAGGCTGTTGGAGCCGAGCAGCAGGGACCGGAAACCGCCCAGACCGCGCGAGCCGAGGACCACCAGAGAGGCGTCACGGCTGAGCGAGGTGAGCGCCGCCGCAGGGAAGTCCAGCGGCGTCAGCTTCGACGTGTGCAACTCCGGAGCGATCTCGGACACCCTGCGCACGGACCGGTCGAGCAGCTCCTCCGCCTCGCGCCGCTGCGTGTCCGGTTCGACGCGCCGGTCGGGCGTCCGGGCATGCACGATCGTCAGCCTGAGACCTCGTCGTACGGCTTCGTGGGCGGCCCAGTCGAGTGCCGCGCGGCTGTGTGACGAGCCGTCGACTGCGGCGATCACGGGACGGTCGGTGCTGGTCATGAGTTCCCTCCAGGTTCCGGCGGTGCATGTCCCAGGCTGGTACGCGCGGTTGTCGCGCGGCAGGGACTTTCGACCCTATCTGCCCGGAAGATTTGGGACGTTCTGCCACTCGCTTCGGGCCCGGCGAAGTGGCTATGCCGGGACCGCCGACGGCAAGGTCATGAGGTCTACTGCCCACTGCGACTGATGCTCCTATTGATCGTCAAGCTTGAGGAGGTGCTCGCAGGAGCGAGATACCTTCACTCCATGTCGCTTACTCCCGACCGCGAGGTCCGCAGCCGCGAAGAGCTGGTCGCCGTTATCCGGGAACTGCACCAGGACTACCTCCGCCGAGGGCACGAATGGGAGAACCAGAGCCTCGGCCGATTCCTTGAGGCCCTCGCGGCGTGGGTGGATGACTCACCGGGCTGGTATCGAAACTCCGGGAAGCAACTCCCCGAGGAAGGTGACTGGACCTTCCTGGCCAGAGCCCTTCAGGCCGCCACCGTCTATGAGTGAATCCCGCTACTGAATCGGTCAGGCCGCGGTGAGCCAGTCTCGGTAGGCGCCTGCGAGGTCGTCGTCACGACGTGTGCCGCGTTCGATGCAGGAGATCACCGCCGGCCAGACACCGAAGTGCTCGGCAACGGTGGTCAGGGTGATGTTCTTGGCCTGGCGTGCTGGCCTGAGGTCGGAGACGTCCGGGACGGTCACCGGTGTGGTGAGGTAGCGGAAGATTTCCCGGGCGATCGCCCGCTTGAGCAGGCGGATGATCTCCTTCTTCGTGCGTCCTGCCGAGGCCTGCCGGGCGACGTATTCGCGGGTGCGGGCGTCACTGGACATGCGGACGAGAGCGATGCGGTAGAGAGCTGAGTTGGCTCCGCGGTCGCCGCCCCGGGAAAGGCGGTGGCGGTTGGTCCTGCCGCTGGAGGCGGGGACCGGCGCGACGCCGCAGAGCGCTGCGAAGGATGCCTCGGTGCGCAGGCGATCGGGGTTGCCGCCGGCGGTGACCAGGAGCTGGGCCGCAGTGTCCGGACCGACACCGAACGCGGCGCGAAGGCCGGGGTTGTAATCGGTGGCGACGGCATCCAGGGCGGCGGTGAGGGTGTCGTGTTCCGCGGTCAGGGCCTGGACCCGGCGGGCGAGCGTCTTCAGCGCGGTCAGGAGGGCGACGCGCGGTCCGTCGCCGGTGGGACGAAGTCGGGAGATGGCGTCGACCTGTGTCTTGCCTCGCATGCCGGTGTACTTGACGCGGATATCGTCCGGGGCGGTGATGAGGATGTGCGCGATCTGGTTCAACGCGGCGGTGCGGGCCTTGACGGCGGACCGGGCGGCGTTGTGGAGGGCACGTATGCCGCTGACGGTGTCGTCCTTGGGTATGACCGATGCCCGGCCGGACAACGCGGCGCGAGCGGCTGCATAGGCATCGATGGGGTCGGACTTGCCGATCCGGCGACGCTCGGCCTTGTCTGGCCGGTTGACCTCGATCACGGTAAGGCCGGCGCCGCGGGCGGCCCGGGTGAAACCGAGGCCGTAGGAGGAAGTCCCTTCGACGCCGACAGCGGTCACGGTGCCGTGGGCGTTCAGGAACGCGACCGCCGCAGCGTATCCGGCTGTCGTAGTCGGGAACTCGGCGTCCGCGACGTGGCCGCCCCGGTCGGTGATGACGGCGACGTGGATCGTGTCCGCATGGGAATCCACGCCCCCGAACACCTCATCCAGTCCTGCGGGCGTGATCGTCGCTGTCATCCTGTCAGCTGCCTTCCGGGCCGGAGGTGACGCCGGCCGGGTGGGTCAGACAGGACATTGAGGGGGCCTCTGGCCAAGCTCCTATCAGGTCATGTTCCACCTGGCCGGAGCCATGGAGAACGGGTTCTGGCAGCCGGACAGAACAGTCGCAGGACAGCCCAGCAGGACGTCAGTCAGACCCTGAGCCACGACCACCGGAACCCGCTACGAGTATCAATGTCAGTGCCGAATGCGATCCTGCCCCCATGGACGAGCTGATGCGGCAGCGGCGCGTGTACGGCGCCGACCATGACGATCCCGACCCGGGGCCCCGGCCGGGTCACACCTACCGGGAGTTGGTGGGCGGCCCGCTCGACGGCCTGCTTCTCGACGTGACCGGCTGGACGGACCGGGCGCTGCGCGAGGGGGCGGCGCTGAACACCGAGATCGGGCGGTTCGGCCCCGGCGGCAGGGCGGAGTACGGACCGCGGGACGGCGACCCCGACCACTGGGACTGGCGGGGCGACACGCCCTGACCTGTCGGATCGGGGCACACCCCGGGGCCCGCGGGTGCGGCCGGCCATTGTCGACGACCCGGGGCCCCGGTGCGCGACGAGCTCGTTCCATCAGGACTAATCCGGTGAACCGCTCGATACTGGACGTATGGCACAGAAGGCGTCCGGACCACATGCCCCACCGACCCTGACCGTCAAGGGCCGGAACGTACGCGTGCGCACCATCGGGGCCGTGGTGCTGGCGGGGCTCGCGATCTGGTTCATCGCCGCGAACACCGGGTCGGTCGCGATCCGGCTGTGGATCCCCACCGTCACCCTGCCGCTCTGGGCGGTACTGGCCGTGACCCTGGTCGCCGGAATGGTCCTGGGCGGATACCTGTTCCGCCGCCGCGGCAGGCGCTGACCCGACAGCAGAAACCAGCCCGCCGACTCACCCGCGTGCGGGCTCAGCACGCCCGCGGCCACCAGTGCGAACAGCAGCACGCCGAGCATCACGCGGTAGATGACGAACGGCATGAAGCTCTTGGTCGTGATGAAGTTCATGAACCACTTGGTGAGCTGGGCGCCTGTGCGGTGCTGACCTGCTCCTTCATCCAAGTTAGAAGATCAACTGGGAGAGGCTTGGGAGAACTGGGCAACCAGTCCGCCCCCAACGTCACCACGAAGCCCTGCCACCGCGCCTGCAATGAATCCATGATGGCGCGCTCCATCGTCGGCGTGACGTTGCTGTACGTGCCCTCGACACCTGCGATCTCGTGTCTGAACCTTCCCCTTGATCGTGGACACCTGGAGACTGGGACGTGAGAGCCCAGAGGAAGCAGTGCCAGGTGGGAAGCAAGTACACGAAGCGGTACTCGGAGGAGTACAAGCGGGACGCGATCGAACTCGTGCGGTCGTCGGGACGGACGGTGACCGAGGTTGCCCGGGAGCTCGGCGTCAGTTCGGAGTCACTGCGGGGCTGGGTGAAGAAGGCCCGCGCTGCCCAGGACACCGGATCGGGACCTGGTTCCGTGCGAGCGGGGCGGGCCGCCGACGATCGGGACGAGGAGCTGAAGCGGCTGCGGAA
>NZ_FPJO01000042.1:4630-45892 GCF_900119365.1 Streptomyces atratus | reverse complement strand
ACTTGGGGATAGCCGCCGTGCGGACACCGCCCCCGCCAGCTCCGGTTGCGCTCGCTGTCAGGCACCTTGATCGAGCTGCAGCCGTCGAACGACACCGTCCGATACGGGCCGAACCGTACCCCCGGTGTGTTCGGCTGGGCCAACGGCCCAGCCAGCACCTCGAACAACGCCCGCACCGGCGTGCTGCCGAGTCTGCGGCGCAGATCACGTAGCGCTTTCGTGCTCGGGCAGACGATCGGCATCCCCGACAGGCCGGCGGTCAGCTTGTCCCAGACCAGCCGGTAGCCGATCTCGGGGAACAGGCACATCGCCAGGAGGAAGTAGATGCCGACCCGCGAGGGCAGATCACGCAACCGCCGCTGTACGGTCCTGGTCTCGGACAAGACCGCGTCGACCAGCTCGAACGGCATGATCGGCGTCAGTTCTCCCAGATGTCCGGGAGCGAACCGGCCTGCGGCCACAGTCACCGTACGGGTGATGGCCGTCAGCGCCGACGGCGAGACACAATGAACAGGCAACGGAGCTCCTTGCGGGACAAGCTGTCTTGGACGACTGCCTGTACCAACGAGCTCCGTTGCTCCACGTCGAGAACCCGTCAACACCCCTTGCGTGACCTGCGAAAACGCTAACTACCCGGCCTTGGAAGTTTCCCCGTGATCCTGGACACTCGATCTCTATGCCGCGAGGGCGTGCTGGTGGTGCTGCCTGGCCGGTCAATTCGTGTGTGAGGCCGGAGAGTCACTCGTCCGGGGGCAAGGGAACGATCCTGTCAGCGAAGACGGCGTATGACCGGCCGGGGTGTGGCACGGTCCGGTCATGAAGTTGATCAGCGCCCTGGCCGCAGCAGCCGTGGGTGCCGTACTCGTTGCCGGGCCGGTGCCCGACGCGTCGGCACAGCGGCATTGGAACAAGAAGACGAAGTGCGAGGAGACCGATCCCGAGGGTCGGGTGATCCCTACTCGGTACGGCAACGGCGATCTCGGCTGGAACCATTTCTCAGGCAAGCACAACATCAGGAAGTGTCGAGTCGTCGACGCGGCTCTGGCCGGGAAGGTGGACAAGAAGAGCGGGGGGCGCCTGGAGTACTACGGAGTCGCCCGCAACGGCACCCGGTTCGTCAATATCGTGGTCATCGTGCAGTACGCCCGCCGCACCGCGGACGGCGAGTACGACGCGGGCAACGGCAAGAAGATCGGCGTCATCACGGCCTACTGCAAGGGCGTCACCAAGTGCCCGAACTGGATCAACGAGTGAGCGGGCTGTGCGGGGAGACGGTCGAGCAGCAGGCGTACATCACACGCTTCCTTCTCGACTACACGGCGGTGCCTCTCGTCGGCGGGACCTGCCTGCGCGGGGTGCTGCCGACGCGGGACGCGGTCCGGATCGTGACCGGTACTGGCGACGCCGTGGCACCGAACGCGCTGGTCGCCTACGAGGTACCGCTGGTGGACGACGAGGACGAGCCGGTCACCGCCCCGCTGGTGCTGGGCTGGACACGAACGCTCACAGCCGGCGGCCCCCCGCATCCGGACGCGTCCGTGATGGGCATGGCCCTGGTCCGGGTGGACACCTCCGTCGTCGAACCCGCTCCGCCGACAAGTTCGGACCGAGTGCTGCGCGTACTGCGAACACTGGCCTGGCCGTTCACCGAGTCACCACCGAGCCCCCCGCTGTGCGGTTTCCTCCTCACGGGGCAGGACAGCATGCGGCTCTACATCGCGGTCGGGGAAGCCGACGGGCCGGTCGCGGTCGATGTGCGCCTCACCGGCGCGCTGACCGCGCTGCTCGCCGCACTCCCCACGCTCGTACGCGAGAAGGAACGCTGGACGACCGACGGAACCGACCCGCACTGCGCCCACGCGGTCGACCTCACCACCTGGTGACAACCGGGCAGCGCGTACCGGCACGGGCCCGGAACCGGCCACGCCCGGCCCGACGGTGGTGGTGCGCGCTTCGCCCGTGCGTGCGAGCTCGCCCTGGGCCGTCCGTGCCGGTCTGCGTCCGTCGCCCAGAGGCCGTATCGGATATTTCCGACGCGGCCTCTGGGCCGTTCCCGGGGCCGGGGCAACTCCCCGCCGTTGTACCCGCGGAGTGCAACCTCTCTTCTTCCGCACCGAGTTGCCCGGGGCCGAATGCGACGTGACGGCACTCGGGCCTGTGCGGCGGATCAGGGTCGGACAGGGCACGATCGGTGCATGGAGAATCGACCGAGAACCTTGCCCGCCGCCCCTGTCCGCCTGGCCGGGCGACGGATCGTGCTCAGGGAGTGGGACGAGGAGGACATCCCCGCGCTGATCGAGATGTACGACGACCCGGAGATCAGCCGCTGGACGCCCGTACCTTCGCCGTTCGACGCGGACGCCGCCCGCCAGTACCTCGGGCGGGCCCGTGAGGCGCGGGCCGAGGGGCGTCGTATGCAACTGGCCATCACGGCCGACGGCGGGCAGCCCCAGGGCGAGGTGCTGATCTGCCAGGACGACCTGGACGACAGGGACATCGAGCTCGCCTACGGCATCGGGCCCCGGTACCGGCGCCGGGGACTGGCGTCCGAAGCGGTCACGGTCGCCACCGAATACGCCGTTCAGCGTCTCGACGCGCGGCGGGTACTGCTCCGGATCGAGGCCGGCAACGCCCCGAGTGCCGCCGTGGCGCGATCGACCGGATTCCGGCCCACCACGGATGAGCCCGTCGCACGGGAGGCGAAGGGGCGGCAGGTGCTGCTGCGGACCTGGTGCCGCGGGAACGGCGAACCGGCATCCTGACAGCGCGGGCCGTCCCAGGGCCACTACGCTGGAACGCAGCAGCGCACAAACGGTTCAGAGCGTACAAAACCGCGCGGAGAGGTGCGGTGGCCTCCGGGAGGCATGATGAGCCAGCAGCCGGTCCTTCTTCCCTACGCCGATCCGGCCTTCGTGGCGGACCCCTTCCCGGTCTACCGGCAACTGCGCGAGGACGGCCCGGTACGGCGCGCCGTCATCGCCGGCGGCCTGGACGCATGGCTGGTCACACGGTACGAGGACGGCCTCGCCGCACTGTCCGACCCGCGGCTGAGCAGCGACGTCCGCGATGCGTCGGACCCCCGGCTCATCGAGCGGCTGCCCGCCACGGACCGCGAGTCCGCACTGCGCAACATGCTCCGCACCGATCCCCCCGACCACACCCGGCTGCGCCGGCTGGTGTCCAAGGCGTTCACCGCGCACAGGGTGGCCGGGCTGTGGCCCCGCGTCCAGGAGATCGCCGATGGGCTGCTCGACGGGATCGGGCCGGACGGCCGCGCCGACCTCGTCGAAAGCTACGCGCTGCCGCTCCCGGTCACCGTGATCGGCGAACTGCTCGGCGTACCCGTCACCGACCGGCACGAATTCCAGCGGTGGACCGACGACCTGGTCCTGCAAGGGGCCGGGCCACCGGACCCGGCCCGGACGGACGAGGCATGGCGGAACATGCGCGGGTACCTGACCGGGCTCATCGCAGCCAAGCGGGACCGCCCCGGAGACGATCTGCTCAGCGCGCTGGTGACCGCCCGGGACGAGGAGCGGAGCCTGGACGAGGACGAGCTGATCGCCATGGCCTTCCTGCTGCTGGTGGCCGGGTACGTCACCACGGTCAACCTGATCGGCAGCGGCATCGCGGCGCTGCTCGTCCACCCCGACCAGCTCCGGATGCTGCGGGACGACCCGGCGCTGCTGCCGGGCGCGATCGAGGAGTTCCTGCGCTACGACGGACCGGTCAACCCCGGCATCGCCCGGTTCGCGCGCGAGGACGTCACCATCGCGGGCGTGGACATCCCGCGCGGCGCGACCGTGCTCGTCGCGTCCGCCATCGCCGACCGCGACCCGGACCACTTCCCCGACCCCGACCGCCTGGACATCTCCCGGCAGGACAACGCCCACCTCGCGTTCGGGCACGGCATCCACTACTGCCTGGGGGCGCCGCTGGCCCGGCTGGAGGGGCAGATCGCCATCGGCACCGCGCTGCGCCGCCTCCACCACCTGGCCCTGGCCGTGCCGCCCGGGGAACTGCGGTGGCGGCCGGGAGTGCTGCGCGGCCCCGAGCGGCTGCCCGTCACCTTCACCGCCGACGCCCCGGACTGAGGACCGGCGCCGCGCCCGGTGGCCGGGTCAGCCGAGGAGCTTGGCCAGGAACGCGTCGAGATTGGTCCTGGTCCGCTCCACCTGCTCCTCCAGCGTCAGGGTCTCCTTGAAACGGGCGCCGGGCGCCGCGGTCCTCTTGCCCCGGACATACAGCGAGCAGGCGAGGTCGGTGCAGATGTACAGGCCGACCGCATTGCCCTCGCGCCCCGCGACGCCGGTCTTCCGGGCGGTCATCAGCGAGACGCCGCTCCCCGGGTGCGTGGTGAGGCACAGCGAGCACATGCTCCGGTGGAGGAAGCCGCGCTGCCGGGAGGGGAAGCGGAGCGTCACGCCGATCAGTTCGTCGCCGCGTTCGGTGACGATGTAGCTGCGTCCGGGGGCGGAGAGATCCCGCCACCCCAGGAAGTCCAGATCGTCCCAGGGCTGCTCGTCGAGATCACGGGGCAGGGGCAGACGTTTCGCCTCCCCCTTGGAGCAGTTGGCGAACGATGCGCGGATGTCCTGCTCTGTCACGGCCTTCATGCGGGGGACGCTAGCTCTGCCTATGACCACTAGGCAAATGATTAATAGGGCAAGGTTATGCGTCGTCCACGGTGCCCTCGGTGTCCGCGATGGCCAGCCGGTGCGCGGGCGGGTGCTCGATCGGGAGATCGGGACGCCAGGCCGCGAGCACCTGGGCGGAGGGGCCGAACAACGGCTCCGGGAGGGCGTCGAGCCCGGTCCACTGCCAGGTGCTGATCAGATGGGGCTCGGTCACCCGCGGGCTCGCCGACCGCAGGGTCACCGCGGCGCCCATCGATACCCGGTTGATCCCCCCGACCACGTCGTGGAGCATGGCGAAGACGCGCACGTCCTTCGCGTCGGCCTCCAGCCCGGTCTCCTCCCGGAGCTCACGGACGGCCGCCTCGGCGATGGACTCGTGGTTCGGGTCGACCTTGCCGCCCGGCAGTTCCCAGGTCCCGCCGTGGTGCCTGCCGAGGAGTACCCGTCCCTGGCCGTCCTGCACGATCACACCCACGCCGAGCGCCGCCTGCGCCTGCGGCGGGCGGGTGTTGCGGGAAGAGGTGTCCGCGGGCGTGGTCTTCATGGTGCTCCCTGTGCTGCTCGCAGGTGGGGGAGTGCGCGGGCGCGGGGCCCGGCACTCCGGTCGTACGTGGCAGCCTACGGACCACCGCGCCGCCGCCCTGCACGCGGACCGGCAGGACGTCAGAGGGCCAGCCGCAGCGATGTGGCCGAGATGCCGAGCCGTACCGTCTGACCCCATGTCAGTTCCATTGCGTCCGCCTCCATCCCGTCTCCGAAGACCACCACCCGGTCGGACTCGACGGTGAGCCTCAGCCCCTGCCCGCGCCTCAACTCGCCGGCGACCAGCGAGGTGCCGGTGGCGGGGGAGGGCCAGGCCTCGCGGACGAACCAGAGGAGGCGAGGGTCGGTGGGCGCCGGGAGGCGGAGTTCGCTGCGGCGCTCCTGCCACAGCGAGCGGAGCCAGCCCGTGGCGCCGGTGCCGGTGCCGACGAGGACGCCGGAGGAGGCCTGCGGCTCGGCGGCGGCGTCGGGTGCGTCCGGGCCGAGCCGGTAGCGGGCGGTCTGATGGTCGGGCGGGCCGAGGTAGATCTCGTTGAGGGCGAGGAGGCGCTGGGTGTCGTCGGCCACCGCCTCGACCATGGTGAGTTCGTCCGCCGCGCCTCCGGGGGACGCGGCCGCCCGGAGCAGGGCGGCCGCGTCGCGGGGCCGGTGGCGGACGAGCACGCCCGGATTGCGTCCGGGCTCGGTGTCGATGCCCACGACGGGCTGGCCGGAGAGGTACTTGGCGGCGTTGGCGACCAGCCCGTCCTGTCCGACGACGACCACCACGTCCTCCGGCCCGAACAGAAAACGGTCGAGGTCCGCGCGTTCCACCCGCGACTGCCGCCACTGGAGCGGTACGGCGGACGCGACATCGGCGAGGGCCTGCTGGGTCCGCTGGTGCCGCCGGGCCACCTCGTCGATGGACCGGCCGCGACTGGAGAGGAAGAAGGCGGCCTGTCCGTGCGTGCCGTGCCGGGCCAGCAACTCCTCGTACTCGGTGGTGCGGTGGACCAGGACCGCGCGCGGGGCGAGGCTCATGCCCGGGTCTCCGGGCCGGTGCTGCCGAGCTTGCTGAGCAGGCCGGTGAGTACGTCGGGGGAGAGGGTGAGGCTGTCGATGCGCGGCAGGTTCTCGGCGAGCCTGGTCGCCGCGAGGGCGTGCAGGGTCGCGGCGTCCACCTCGCCGTGCACCCGCAGCCAGGCCGCCTGGGACTCGGCCCGCGCGGCGCCGACCTCGCGGGCGGCTTCGGCCTCGGCGCGGGCCAGTCGCACCTTGCGTGCCGCCTCGGCCTCGGCGCGTACCCCGTCGGCCGCTGCGTGCTCCTCGGCCTCGCGGCGGGTGTTGGTACCGCGCTGCTCGACCAACTGCTCCTCCCTGCGAGCCAGTTCGATCTGGCTGGCGAGCTCGTTCTCGGCGATGGCCCGTTCCCGCTCCACGGCCACGGCGCGGCGTTCATAGGTGGCCCGGTCGGCCTCCTGCTGGATCTGCTCGCGGGCAGGGGTGCGCAGGGCGCGCTCCACCTCGGCCTCGGGGCGGATGGCCACCACGCGTACCGCGACCACGTCGATACCTGTGGCGGGCAGCCGCGGTTCGGCGGCGAGCCCCGCGGCGACCCGGTCGCGTACCGACGCGACACCGTCGACCAGCGCCTCGGCCAGCGCCGTCCTGGTCAGTACGTCGAGGGTGTGCTGCTGGGCGGTCTCGGTCAGCAGGGTGGCGATCTGCTCCAGCGGGGCGCCGCGCCAGACCCCGGTGTCCGGGTCGACCGAGAAGTCCAGCCGGGCGGCGGCCTCGGCCGGGTCGCTGATCCGGTACGTCACGGTGGCCTGGACGGTGACGTCCTGGAAGTCGGACGTACGGGCGTGGAACGCCATCGCCAGCTCCCGGTCGTTCACCGGGACTTCCGAGAGTGCGGCACTCAGTGAGCGGTACCAGAAGCTCAGCCCCGGCCCGTCGTGGGCCAGCCGGCCGCGCTTGTGGTGGCGGATGTGTGCGGTGGGCGCGGAGCGCAGATGGCGCCAGCCGAAGCGCCTGGTGATGTCGGCCATGTCGGGCCCCCCTTTGTTCTCGTCGTGAAGACGATAACGGGGCTGATGATTATCGTCAAGAGGACGAGAAAGGGTGCTCGCCGGCCTCGGCCGTCGAGCCCCGTGCTGTTGCGAGAAATCTGGCCGGAACCTCGCCCCCGCCGTGCACCGCCAGATCGGCTCCGTTGACGTAGGAGGCCAGGTCGCCCGCCAGGTACAGGCAGGCGCGGGCCACGTCGTCCGGTGTCGCCATCCGCCGCATCGGGATGACCCCGGCCAGCGCGGCGCCGCCGTCCTCGCCGTAGACCGATGCTGCACTCTCCGTGCGGACGAGTCCGGTCGTGATGTGGTTGACGCGAACCTTCGGCGCCCACTCCAGGGCCAGCGCCCGGGTCAGCGCGAGCAGTCCGGCCTTCGCGGCCGTGTACGCGGCCGTGCCCGGCTGCGGGGTGTGCGCGGAGACGCTGCCTATGTTGACGATCGAGCCTCCGGCGTCCTGTTCCCGCATGACCCGGTTGGCGGCCTGCGCCACATGGAACGGGGCCAGGAGGTTGAGGGCGATGATCTTCTCCACGAAGCGCGGTGACACGGTGGCCGCGTCGGCGTCGGGGGAGCCGCCCGCGTTGTTGACGAGCACGTCCAGCCGTCCGAAGCGATCCGCCGCCGCGTCGACCAGCGCCGCGGCCGCCGCCGGGTCGCGGACGTCGGCCGACCGGAAGTGCGCCCGGCGGGTGCCGCTCCCGGGCAACTCGGGCGGTTCGCCGCGGCCGCAGACCAGGACGTCCGCCCCGGCGGCGAGAAACGCCTCGGCGATCACGGCGCCGATGCCCTTCGTGCCACCGGTGACGATCACGGCCCGCCCCGTGAAGTCGATGGGATTGCCGATGTCCATGGGTCCGCCCCGCCGTCTTCCGTCCTGCACGGTCGGGTAAATCTACCAACTGTTTGTTTGGTGGAACAGGTGCGAGAACCGCGGGCGGCCGGTGAGTCCCCAAGGAGTCACCGGCCGCCCGGATGGTGCGCCGCCCCCGTCCCCACGGTGCGGCGCCTGCGGGTCGTCGTCATCCGCTCGGACAACGGCCCACGTCTGTTGGGACAGCCCTCAGTGCGCGGGCGCACTCAGTCCGAGCGAGGGAAGGATCGCGTTCTCCACGAACCGGGTGAGATACGCCTCGTCCGCGTTCTTTCCCTCCAGCAGTGGCCGGGCGCGCATCACGCCCAGGAGCTGTGCGGAGACGAACTCCGCCGCCGGGTTGTCCGGCCGGATCTCGCCACGCTCCACGCCGCGCCGGACCATGGCGTCGATCGCCGCCAGTCCGGGCGCGATCAGCACCTCGCGCAGCGCGCACAGCAGCTCGGGGCTCTGCAGCGCGGCATGGCTGAGGGCGTGCACCAGCGGGGTGTCGCGCCCCGAGCCCGCGCCGATCGACCGTGCCGCCTCACGCAGATCGCCCGCGAGGCTGCCGGTGTCGATGTGCGGAAGCAGTGCCTGCCGGGTGCCGTGCAGTGCGGCCACCACCAGTTCGGGCTTGGAGCCCCACTGCCGGTAGAGCGTGGACTTGCCGCAGCGGGTCCGCGCGGCGACGCCCTCCATGGTGAGCGCCTCGTAACCGGACTCTCGCAGCATGTCGAGCACGGCCGCGTAGAACTCCTGGGCCCGCTCCGGCGTGATCTTCGAGCGGCGCGGCGTGTGTGCCGGTTCCTGTGCGACTTCCTGCGGCGACATGTGTCTTCCCTCTCGGCGAGCTGCGACGAGGTCCTTCGATACGCCAGTGTACCGATACGCGCGTGTACCGATACGTTCGCGTATCGGTACACTGGCGTATCGATGCGGCATGGACTGGACCATGCCGCCGTAACACCGCTTCATCAGCAAAGGGGCACCGGGTGATGTACGCCGGTAGCGAGCCAGCAGATCGGGAGCCGGACAGTTCTGCCCGACCGCCCCTCGTCCGCGAACTTCTTCTGGTCGTGGGTCTCTTCGTGATCTACAAGATCGGCCGCCGGGCCGCGAACGGTCACGTGGACGAGGCGTACCGCAATGCCGGAGACGTCTGGGACTTCGAACGCGCCGTGCACCTGCCCGGCGAGGGCGCCGTCCAGAGCCTTTTGCTGCACAACGAGACGCTGATCCACCTCGCGAACACCTATTACGCGACCGTGCACTTCCCGGCCACGCTGCTCTTCCTCGTGTGGCTCTACTGGCGCCGACCCCGCCACTACGTCTGGTCGCGCCGCATCCTCGCCGCACTCACCGGCGCGGCGCTCGCCCTCCACCTGCTCTTCCCGCTCGCCCCGCCGCGGCTGCTGGACGCCGCCGGACTGGTCGACACCGGCCAGGTGTACGGACCGACGGTGTACGGGGCGACTCCGGCGACCGACTCGATGGCGAACCAGTTCGCCGCGATGCCCTCGCTGCACTTCGGCTGGGCGGTGATGGTCGCCGTCGGGCTGAACGTCGCGACCCGGACGCGATGGCGCTGGCTGTGGCTGCTGCACCCGCTCATCACCCTGCTGGTGATAGTCGGCACGGCCAACCACTACTGGCTCGACTCGATCGTGGTCTCGGCGCTGCTCGCGGTGGCCCTCGCGGCACTGCGGCTGCCGCGCACGGATCCGGTACGGGCCCCTCTCCCGTGGCCGTCCACGACGGGCGAACCCGCGCCGTCGGCCGTGCCGTACGCCACCGAGCCCGCCGTCCCGGCCGCGTACGCCTCGACCGGGGCGCGGCGATGAACGCCACCGTGATCGCCGTCGCGCTGTCCCTGGTCTCCGCCGCCGCCTACGCCTCGGCCGCGGTGGCGCAGGCGCGGCTCGCCGGGCGGACCGAACCGGACGCCGGGGTGCTGCGGCTGCTCGGACGAGGCGCCTGGTGGTCGGCGGTCGCGCTGAACGCCGGTGGCGCGCTGCTGCATGTCGCGGCGCCACTGGACTGTCACGTACAGAAACGACCCACCTACGGACCCGGCTTCTCTTCCTGATCCAGTGCCCGCGTCAGCCAGCCGATCCAGAAGTTCTCCAGATCGATGCCGCCGCGCAGCACCAGGTGGCGCAGCCGGTCCTCCTCGGAGCTCCGCTCGGGCGGGAAGTCCCGCTCCTCGATCTCCAGATACTGCGCCAGCTGCCGGCGATGCAGCCCCAGATGGCGGCGGAGCTCCGCATCCAGACCAGGTGCCCCGACGACGGCCGCGGCCCGCATGCGCAGCAGCAGCGGATCCCGGACCTGCTTGGGGTCCTCGGAGCGGGCCACCCATGCGGAGAGCGCCTCACGGCCCGCCGGCAGCACCTCGTACTCCTTCTTCTGCCCCCGGGCGGGCTGCTCCGAAGGCAGCGCGCGGATCTGCCCGGCCTGCTCCAGCTTCCCCAGCTCCCGGTAGATCTGCTGGTGCGTGGCGGACCAGAAGTAGCCGATCGACCGGTCGAACCTGCGGGTCAGCTCAAGCCCCGACGACGGCTTCTCGAGCAGGGCGGTGAGAATCGCATGCGGGAGTGACATGGGGTGCATCCTATGGACGGCCGGCCGCGGCCCCGTGGTACGGGGGCCGGTCCCCGCGCCACGAGGCCGGCGCGTCACAGCGAGGCCGCGAGCTCCGTGCCCTGGCGGATCGCCCGCTTGGCATCCAGTTCGGCCGCCACGTCGGCGCCGCCGATGAGATGCGCCGTACGGCCTGCGGCGAGCAGCTCCTCGTACAGGTCGCGGCGCGGCTCCTGACCGGCGCAGACCACGATCGTGTCGACCGGCAGGACGTGCTGCTCGCCGTCGACCGTGAGGTGCAGGCCCTGGTCGTCGATCCGGTCGTAGGCGGCGCCCGCGATCATGGTGACGCCGCGGTGGCGCAGCTCGGTGCGGTGGATCCAGCCGGTCGTCTTCCCCCGCCCCGCGCCGACCTTGCCGGTCCTGCGCTGGATCAGGTGGACGGTCCGGGGGGTCTTCGCTCGTTCCGGGGCGCGGAGGCCGCCGCGGTCGCGGTAGCCGGTGTCGACGCCCCACTGCCGGAAGAACACCTCGGGGTCGCGGCTCGCCCCGTCGCCCGGGTCGGTGAGGAACTCGGCGACGTCGAAGCCGATGCCGCCCGCCCCGATGACCGCGACCCGTTCACCGACCGGGGCCCCGTCGCGCAGGACGTCGAGGTAGCCGACCACGCTGGGGTGGTCCTGGCCCGGTATCGCGGGGGAGCGCGGGGTGACGCCGGTGGCGAGGACGACCTCGTCGAAACCGTCGAGCGCGCCGACTGCGACCCGCGTACCGAGCCGGAGCTCGACCTTCTCCTCCCGGAGCCTGGTACGGAAGTAGCGCAGCGTCTCGTCGAACTCCTCCTTGCCGGGGACCCGGCGCGCCACGTTCAGTTGGCCGCCGATCTCCTCGGCCGCGTCGAACAGTGTCACCCGGTGCCCGCGCTCGGACGCCGAGACGGCGCACGCGAGACCGGCGGGCCCGGCGCCCACGACCGCCACCCGCTTCGCGGTGCGGGTCGGCGACAGGGTGAGCTCGGTCTCGTGGCAGGCGCGCGGATTGACCAGGCAGGAGGTGACCTGGCCGCTGAAGATGTGGTCCAGGCAGGCCTGGTTGCAGCCGATGCAGGTGTTGATCGCGTCGGCGCGGCCCTCGGCGGCCTTGGCGACGAAGTCGGGGTCGGCGAGGAACGGCCGGGCCATCGACACCATGTCCGCCCGGCCCGAGGCGAGGATCTCCTCGGCGACCTCGGGCGTGTTGATGCGGTTGCTCGTCACCAGCGGCACGGAGACGGCCCCGCGCACCTTCTCCGTGACCCAGGTGTAGGCGCCACGCGGCACCGAGGTGGCGATGGTGGGGATGCGCGCCTCGTGCCAGCCGATCCCGGTGTTGATGATCGTCGCCCCGGCCGACTCGATCTCGCGGGCGAGACGCACCACTTCCTCCAGCGAGGAACCGCCCGGCACCAGGTCCAGCATCGACAGCCGGTAGATCACGATGAAGTCGCTGCCGACCCGCTCACGGACCCGGCGCACGATCTCGACGGGGAACCGGATGCGGTTCTCGTACGAGCCGCCCCAGCGGTCGGTGCGGTGATTGGTGGCCGCGGCGATGAACTCATTGATCAGGTAGCCCTCGGAGCCCATGATCTCGACCCCGTCGTACCCGGCGCGGCGGGCCAGTTCGGCCGCCCTCGCGAAGTCCTCGATGGTCTCCTCGACCTCGTCGTCGGTGAGGGCGTGCGGGGTGAAGGCGCTGATCGGCGCCTGGATCGCGCTCGGCGCCACCAGAGCGGGGTGGTGTGCGTACCGGCCGAAGTGCAGGATCTGCATGGCGATCCGGCCGCCCGCTGCGTGGACGGCGGCGGTGACCCGCGCGTGCTGCTCGGCCTCCGCCTCGGTGGTCATCTTGGCCCCGCCGGGGAAGGAGCAGCCCCGGGCGTTGGGGGCGATGCCACCGGTGACCATGAGGCCGACGCCGCCCCGGGCGCGCTCCGCGTAGAAGGCGGCCATCCGCTCGAAGCCGCGCTCGACCTCTTCGAGACCGATGTGCATCGAACCCATCAGCACCCGGTTGGGGAGGGTGGTGAACCCCAGGTCGAGCGGGCTCAGCAGATTCGGGTACGGGCTCATGCGGCGGCTCCTCGCGCAGTGTCGGTTGCGCCAGTTGTAGACCACCGGAACGCCATTGTGCAACAAGTTGCACAATGGCGTGGGTCTCAGTGCCGCGCACGGCCCGTCCCCCGAACGGCGTAACACCAGGACCCGTCGGCGGCCCGTGGCGCGGAAAGTGGAAGCGCGGCATCCGCCCGACGCGGTGCGACCGCACATGCTTACCCCGCCCACCCCCGAACCCCTGCGGAGACACCCATGGCCTGCCTCGACCGGCGTGACCTCGGCCTGCTCGTCCTGCGCGTCGGCACCGGCGCGGTACTGGTCGCGCACGGCACCCAGAAGCTGGCCGGCTGGTTCGGCGGCGGAGGCATCCAGGGGACCACCGCCGCGATGGAGGCGATGGGCTTCCACCCGCCGAAGCACAGCGCGGTCGCCGCCGGGCTCGGCGAGGCGGGCGGCGGAGTGCTGCTGGCACTCGGCCTCGCCACCCCGGCGGCCGGCGCGGCCGCGGCCGGGGCGATGGCGGGCGCCGTGGCCGTCCACGCACCCGCCGGATTCTTCGCGCAGGGCGGTGGCTACGAGTACCCGGCGTTCCTCGGCTTCACCGCCGCGGCGATCGGCCTGACCGGGCCCGGCCGCTACTCCGTCGACCATGCCACCCGGCATGTCTTCAACCAGCCGTGGATGGTCGCCCTGGCCTTCGCGGGCAGTGCCGTCGCGGCGGCGGCCGTGGTCGGCAGGCGCGCCAGGGGGCGGGTCGCGGTCGACCCCGACGCGACCTGACCGCCCGGCGGGACAGGGACCGGACGGCACCCCAGGGAGGGAGCCGCCCGGTCCCGGATCCGCTGCGCTGCTTGCGGAAGGGCGGCGACGCGGCCGGGGAGGCGTTCCTGGCGTGCTCCACTCCGGGCTCGCACCGTGGAAGTCCTTGTCCAGCGGGGTGTCCCAGTCCACCTCGGTGACCGGGTCGTACGCGTCGACCCGGACGGCTCACCCGGTGAGCGTGCCGTCGCCCGGCTCGGTGACCACTGCTACGAGGGTGACGGTGTGCTGTTCCTGTCGCAGACCGACGGCTGGGCCGAACACACCCTCGACGGCCGCCGCCTGACGGTCGACATCGCCGTGTACCCCGCCCCGCCGGCGCGGACGGGTGCGGACCTCGTCGCGTTCCCCGGCCGCTCGTCCGCCGACCCGGAGGCGGTGCTGGTCCTGCGGGCGGAGACCGAGGCGGACCCGGAGCTGTACGCGCGGGCGGCGCCCGCGGTGTTCACCGGGGCCCCGGACCGGGCGCCCGACGCCGACTGGCCGATGCTGCTGGCACCCCCGCCCGAGGAGTGAGGAGGCCGCCGGACGCGGTCCGGTCTCCGGACCGGTTCCGCGGCCCGGGAAGCCGCCGCTGATCAACGGTCTCCGGATTGATCAACGGCCCCCGGACCTTTTAGATTGACCAACCGATCCTTGACCGAAGGCTGTTGGAGGCTCACGGTGGCCGAAGTATTCCTGTTTCATCACGCCCAGGGCCTGACCCCCGGTGTGACCGCTTTCGCGGACGCCCTGCGCGGCGAGGGGCACACCGTGCACACCCCCGACCTGTACGACGGCCGCACCTTCGACACCCTGGACGCGGGACTGGCGTACGCGGAGAAGACCGGCTTCGACGAGCTGCTCGACCGCGGCGTCCGGGCGGTGGCGGACTCACCGGCGGAGCTGGTCTACATCGGGTTCTCCCTCGGCGTGCTGCCCGCCCAGAAGCTGGCACAGACACGAGCCGGCGCCCGCGGCGCCGTGTTCGTCCACTCATGCGTGCCGACATCGGCCTTCGGGGCGTGGCCGTCGCGGCTCCCGGTCCGTGTCCACGCCATGGAGGCGGACCGCCTGTTCACCGACGAGGGCGACGCGGACGCCGCCCGCGCCCTGGCCGACGAGGCCCCCGACGCCGAACTGCACCTCTATCCCGGCGATCAGCACCTGTTCGCCGACAACTCGCTGCCGTCCTACGACGCCGAGGCCGCCGCGCTGCTGCTCGACCGCACGCTGGCCTTCCTCCGCTCGCTGGACACCGGCCACCGGGACGTATGACACAGGTCCGGCCGACGGGAGGGCCGCACCGCCCACCCCACCGACGAGGGGCACGCCCATGGGCTCTCCGCCGGCCAGGTCCCACACCCGTGCCGTCTTGTCGTCACTGCCGGTGACGGCAACACCGCGGCCCTCCGCCACCGTTGTCGCCGGTCCGCAGTGCCGCCGCCTCGGTGACCGCGCCGCGGACGTGGATGAAGATGCCCGCGGAACCGGAGACGATCGAGCCCTGGCTGCCTCAGGGGTGGGTCGTGGCCTGGGAGGAGACCGGGCATCTGATGGCCCTGGACCTGATGGCTACGAACCCGGCCGCGCCCGAGGGATACACCACGACCCTGGAGTCCGGCGGAGGAGTCATCTGTGTCCGGGGACTGGATGCGGCGGGCCGGCAGGCGGCCAAGGGGCAGATGGCAGTCCTCGGGGACGAGGTGGCCGTGGACCGGGTGGTGACCGAGGAGGCCCACCGGCGGCGCGGGCTGGGCGGCTTCGTGATGCGTACGCTCGCCGACCGCGCGCTGGAAGAGGGCGCGGTCCTCGGCGTTCTCGGTGCGACCGACGCCGGGCGCGCGCTGTACGAGACGCTGGGCTGGAAGAAGTACGCGACGCTCGCGGAGTGCGTCTACCGGCCCGGGGAAGCGCCCCCGCGTTCGCCCACCGCTGAGCCATAGGCCACCGCGCCCGAACCTTGCCGGGCCGCGCGCGGTGGCCGTCCACCGGGTCGCTCCGGACCATTGCCGGCTGCGCCGAGCGGCCGCGTTCGACCCTCGCCGCAGTCGGTCTCGCCCTGGCCGCCTGGCTCACCCAACGGCCCAATGCCGAGGTCGACCGCCGGGACTGCGCGCCGTCCTCGCTGGAACCGGTGCCTGGGCCTCGGAGCCGCTGGTGCTACCTCGGCCTCGTGTAGGCCCGTAGTCGCTCCTCGCGGCTTGTCAGACAACAGCTCGCACAGCGCACCGCCTCCGCACCCGTGTAGTACAGACAGCAGGTGTTGCGGAGATAGACCAGCCGCTCCGGGCCGTCCGGCGCTCGTCGGACCCGTACCACCTCGCCCAGCGTCGCGAGTCCGCCGGGTGCGGTGTCCACGATCTGCCGCCAGCGGGCCGCCAGCAGATCCACCCGCGCGCCGTACGCGCACAGCGCTGTGGCGCAGCCATGGGCGATCCCTCCACTCAACTGCCTGGCCCCGGCGCGGGTACGACGGTGCAGTGCATCGGCGATGGGCAGCAGATGCCCATCGAGCACGGTGCGGTGCAGCAGCCGTACGGAGTCCTCCCCGGCCCGGGGCACCAGCAGCCGGGCTCTGCGCACCCGGACTCCGTCGATCCCGTGCGTGGCGGGGCGCACCAGGACATTGCCGGACCGCATGTCCGGGACCTCGTCGTACAGCGCCCAATGGAGCACGGCGGCGGCAGTGACCCAGCCCGCGTACACCGCCATCAGGGTCAGCGCGGTCGCATGACCGGTGCGGTGGCCGCTGCCGGTGCGCTCGCGCTCCAGCAGACTCGACAGCTCCATGCCCGCCGGATCGGCCAGTCGGTCGGCTGCCAGCCACAGCCCTGCTTCGCTCGCGGACGGTTCGCCTTCGGTGACCTGCCAGCGTGGCCCGTGCGGCAAGGGCGTCCAGACGGGGGAAGTGTCGTCACTCATGACAGCGGGAGGTAGACGACGTTGGGGGAGCCGGTGACCGGGTGGACGCCGATCCGGGATCGTATCCCGTAGACCTCGGCCAGCAGTTCTTCCGTCAGTACCGCGTGCGGGGAGCCGGACGCCACCAGTCGTCCGGCGCTGAGGACGAACAACCGGTCGCAGTAGGAAGCGGCCAGGTTGAGGTCATGCAGCACCAGCAGATTGGTGGTGCCCAGGGTTCTCACCAGGCCGAGGATCTCCAGCTGGTAGCGGATGTCCAGATGGTTCGTGGGTTCGTCGAGCGCCAGCAGCCCCGGTTCCTGGACCAGGGCGCGGGCGATCAGGGCCCGTTGCCGTTCCCCGCCGGACAGCTCTTCGAACCGCCGGTCGGCCAGCGGCGCCGCGCCGACGCGCTGGAGCGACTGGTCGATGCGGCGGGCATCGCCGGCGTCGTCCTGCTCCCAGAACCGTTTGTGCGGGCTTCGGCCCATCGCCACGACCTGGCGTACGGTCAGGCCGAAGGTGCCGGGGCTGTCCTGCGGTACGACGGCGACGCGGCGGGCCCGTTCCTTCACACCGAGGGCCGCGGCGTCCGCTCCGTCCAGCAGGACCCGACCCGCTGCGGGGCGCAGGGCGCCGTACACACAGCGCAGGAAGGTGGTCTTGCCGCTGCCGTTCGGCCCGACCAGGCCGACCGTCTCGCCGGGGGCGGCGTCCAGCGTGACCGCGTCGAGCAGGGTACGGCCGGCCACCTCGTAGCTGATCCCGTCGGCGGCGAGCGCCGTCGGGGACGGTGCCGGGCTCATCCGGTGATCCCTTCGGTACGGCTGGAGCGGCGCAGCAGCCAGAGGAAGAACGGGCCGCCCACCAGGGCAGTGATCACCCCGGCGGGAATCTCTTCGGGGGCTGCCACGGTCCGCGCCAGCAGATCGGCCAGCAGCAGGAAGACGGCCCCGCCGAGCGCGGTCACCGGCAGCAGCCTGCGGTGGGACGCGCCGACGACCAGCCGGGCGGCGTGCGGAATCATCAGGCCGACGAAGCCGATTGCCCCGCTGTAGGCGACCAGCACGCCGATGATCAGTGACACCAGCACGAAGACCCCGCCCCGGAAGCGTCCGGGGTCCAGGCCGAGGCTGCGGGCCCCTTCCTCCCCGGTCAGCAACAGATCCAGCGGACGGGCCAGGCTGATCAGGAGTACGGCCCCGACGCCCAATACCACAGCGGGCAGTGCCAGTTGGTCCCAGCGGGCGCCACCCAGGCCGCCCAGGGTCCAGAACAGGATCGCCCGCACATGCTCGGCCCGGGAGGACAGCACCAGGATCAGGCTGGTGAACGCGGACAGCACGTACTGGATCGCCACCCCGGCCAGGATCAGCCGGCCCGTTGTCATGGTGCCGCCGCGCCGGGCCATCGCGTAGACGGCGACCAGCGCGGCCATGGACCCGGCGAACGCGGCAATGGGCAGCGCCACGTCGGTGGCCGCCCCGGCGCCGACCCCCAGCACGACGACCACGGCGGCGCCCGCTGACGCCCCGGACGAGGTGCCCAGCAGAAACGGATCGGCCAACGGGTTACGCACCAGCGCCTGGAGCACCGTGCCCGACAGGGCCAGCCCGGCGCCGACGACGGTCCCGAGCAGCACCCTGGGCAGTCGTACCTCCCACACGATCGTCGGGTACGCACCGGTGCGTTCACCACCCAGGACCGTACTCAGTACCTCGCCGGGCGGAATCCGTACCGGGCCGAGCGCCAGACCGGCCACAGCCGCCGCGAGCAGCAGCACAGTGAGGACGCCGATCACGACGGGGGGCGAGCGGAGTACGGACTTCGGGCCGGGGCGGGCGGACTCCGCGCTCACGGTGTGCCGGGGTGCAGCTGCCCGGCCAGGTCCTGCACGGCGTCGGCCACCCGGACACCGAGCACGGCCGAGGACAGCGGGAGTACCGCGAACTTCTTGTTCCTGATCGCCGGCACGTCCGCGAGTGCGGGATCGTTCAGCAGCCGCTTCTTCTTGGCCGCCACGGTAGTGCCTCCGTAGTCGTAGATCACGACCACCTCGGGCTTGCGCTTGATGACCTGCTCCCAGGACACGTCGCCGAAGGTGGCGTCGAGGTCCGTGAAGACGTTCCTGCCTCCGGCGAGCCGGACGATCTCGTTGCCGATGCCCTTACCGCCCGCGGTGAACGCGGAGCTGTCGCCGGAGTCGTACACGAACACCGAGGGAGGTGAGGAGCCCTTGAGCTCTGCCTCGACCGTCGTGATCTTCTGCCGCTCCTCGGCGATCAGCTTCTCGCCGCGTTCCGGTACGCCGAAGGTCCTGGCGACTTGGGTGATCTCGGTGGCGAGCTGATCGATACCGACCTTGCCCTCGGTGCAGTTCTCGATGTTCAGCCGGGTGTTGATGCCGTCCTTCTGGAGCCCCGCCCGGTCCTGGCCCTTGGCCTTGTCGAAGGCGCTGTTGTACCCGCCGTAGACGAAGTCGGGGTTGGCGCCGAGCAGCACCTCCTTGGAGGGGTACTCCTTCGCGAGCACCGTGGTCCTGGCGTACGCGGACCGGTACTCCGGCAGGATGCTGTCGTCCAGGTAGGCCGTCCCGGCCAGCCGGTCCTGAAGTCCGAGGGCCAGCATGATCTCGGTGACGTGCTGGTTCATGGTGACGACCCGCTTCGGCGGGGCGTCGAAGGTCGTCTTCGTACCGCAGTTGGTGACCGTGTAGGGAAAACCGTCGGCGGCCGGTGCGGCCTCTGCCTTGCGCTCGCCGTTCGTGCCGGAGCCGCAGCTGGTGAGCGGCAGGAGAAGCAGCGGTATGAGCGCGAGTGGTACACGGCGGATCCGGAGCATGGCCGAGCCTTTCCGGGGGATGTCCTCGTCCCCTGGGTTGTACGAGAAGGCGGCGCGGCCAGTATCTGGCTTCCGGGCTGCTGCAGCCCGGTCACAGTGGCGGGACCGTACCGGATTCACACCGGTTTCCTGACGCGCGTCGCCTGAGTTTTCGGAGGCCATTCTGTCAGACCGCGTATTCCGGCAGGGCCTGCCCCATGCGCTGCCGGCCCCGGTCGACCCCGGACGCCGATGTCCGCTACGACCGAAGGCATCTGATCAATGTTCAGGCTGTTGTGGTGTCGGTGATCAGGTGTCGCTTGCATCCCTTGATCTTCTTGCCGGCGTCGATGCTCTGGCTGGTCTCGGCAACGTTTCCCGAGGCCTTTGTTCTCTGCGATCTACGAGTCCAAGGTGTGCGGTTGTACAGTGAAGAACGCCCTTGACCTGCAAAAATGCAGGCAGGGAGCCTACGCCCAGGAGTGCCTTGATGATGCGTACAATGTTCAAGTCCAAGATCTAACGCTTGGCCATCTGTGCAGGTCAGAGGCATGATGAGGCCGCTCGGGTCAGCAAACGGTCAGCATCGGACCGAACGGCCTCCGGGCGGACGTCCGCCTACCGGCCCCCACGACGCCTCGAACGGCAGGTCCTCATCGTCCGCGACCACGTCCTGTCCGGACGGGTGTTCTCGTCCGCAAGGAGATGGGCGTCGCCTTGACAGCCTGAGTGCCTCAGTGGCGGGCCCAGATCCGCAGGACGCACTGGGAGGTCATCCGGGAGCGGGCCAGCCGCGACCACGCGGCTCTCAAGCCGCTGCCGCCGACCCCGTGTCTGATGACCCAACGGCACCTTCGGCCGGTCGGCAAGGACTACCTGGTCGCCTTCGAGGGCAATCTGACGGTTTCCAGGTTGTGGTCGCTGCGAAGGCGGGTGCCAGCACGGCGCCGACTTTAAGCCGATATGCGGAAGGCATCGAAGACGGCCACAGTCGGTCGGAGCGGTTCTGGAACGGCCTCGATGCGGCGCTTGCGCCGATCGACGGCGAGCCGTTCGGCCTTGTCGGTGGGCAGGGCAGAGCGCGCGGATGGTGAAGAAGTCCTCACGGGCGAAGGGACCCCATCGACCGTCTGGGCCTTCGGGATCGCTCCAGCAGGGCCTGGGTCGAGTTGGAGGGCTCGTCGTCCAGGAATCGGCCCAGGTCGGTGACGAGGCCGCAGGTCCGGGCGACGCAGAATCGGGCCGCGACATTCGTGACGAAGTTCTCGAGCCAGGCGGGCGGATCGGTGAGCTGGTCCCGGAAGCGCTTGCCGCGGATGAGGGGCGTTCGGGATGTCTCTGCCAGCAGGCCGAGCACAGGCCCGGTCCGGCATGTCGCAGCGGTTGGCCGCGCTCGCGGCATCCGCGGTGGCTGTTTGGGTGGAACCGGGCGCGAGCACGACCTGCATCAGCTGGTGCCCTCCCGCAGGTGACCCGGCTTGCCGCAGCGCGGGCAGAACTGTTGGGTCGCGAGCCGCTCGGCCCTGCGGCGGCAGTCCCGGTGCACAGCCGGTTGCCAGCCGAGCGGACCGGATGGCCGCATCGGTCGCAGAAGCGTGAGCATGCGACGCACTGGCCGGTCTCCTCTCGTAGGACACCGGCCAGCGATCAGGGACGCCTCGGGCGCCCTAGAAATAGCCACAAAATTCGGTACACGGAGTAAGTAATCGCATCCACTGTTAACGCCGTCAACGAATACATGTATTGATAGCGGCATGAGTGCTGTGTACGGTTGGCCGTGTGATGGACACTCCCGCCCCAGAGGCCAACCCACTGGTCACCGGCTCCGAGATTGCCAGGCTGGCGGGCGTCACCCGCGCCGCCGTCTCGAACTGGCGGCGACGTTACGACGACTTCCCCACGCCGACCGGCGGGGGTGTCAACAGTCCGCTGTTCGATCTGGCTGAGGTGCAGGCCTGGCTGGACAGGCAGAGCAAGGGGCAGGAAGTCTCCGTGGAGGTGCAGCTGTGGCAGGCGCTGCGCGGAGTGTACGGCGACGACATGCTCGGCGGGCTCGTGCATGTCGCCCGTCTCCTCACCGAGGGAGAGGCATGTGAGGAGCTTCCGGCGGACGTCGTCCGGCTCGCGCGGGATCTGGCCGAGAGCGGTGGCGCGGCAGAGGCGGTGAGCGTCCTCGCGGAGCGCTTCACCGACTCCGTACGCCGGGCCGGATCGGACCAGGTCACCTCACCGCGCGTCGTCCGTGCCGTATGCCACTTCGCCGGTGAGATGGCACCTGGCGCGACTCTCTTCGACCCAGCCTGCGGGATCGGCTCCCTCCTGCTCGCCGTCGGTCCCGAGCACGGTTCCAGGCGCTGCGGGCAGGAGTCCGACGCCAACAGGGCCATGTTCGCGCGACTGAGAGCCGACCTCACCGGGCGCATCGGTGTCGGCATCGTCACGGGAGACTCCCTGCGTGACGACCAGTGGACGGACCTCAAGGCCGACCTGGTTGTCTGCGATCCGCCAGTCGGTGAACCCGACTGGGGGCGTGAGGATCTGCTGCTCGACTCGCGCTGGGAGTTCGGCACCCCGTCTCGTGCCGAAGGCGAACTCGCCTGGTTGCAGCACGCCTATGCGCACACCGCGCCCGGCGGTCGTGTCCTCATGGTCCTGCCCGCCTCGGTCGCCTACCGCAAGGCGGGCCGTCGCATCCGCGCCGAGCTCGTACGACGGGGCATCCTCACCCAGGTCACCGCCCTTCCGTCCGGTACGGCGGCCTCGCATGCGCTTCCGGTCCACCTCTGGCAGCTGCGTCGTCCGCGGACCCTCGGGGATGCCGTCACCAGTGTCCGCATGGTCGATCTGACGGCGGGCGATCCGGACGGCTCACTGGAACCGGCCCCCGAGCAGATGGCGGAAGTTCCCCTGATCGATCTGCTTGACGATGCCGTGGACCTCACGCCCGGCCGTCATGTCGAGGATTCCCATCGCGACTACGCGGTTGAGTATCAGACCTTGCGACGGGAGCTGACCGAGCAGGTGAGGCTGTTGGCGGAGTTGCTGCCGGCGTTGGTCGAAGGCGATGGTCCCAGCTCTCTGGACGGACCTACCGTCAGCGTCGCTGACCTCGCGCGCGCAGGGCTCGTCGAGTACGGCGATCCGGAACCGGTCTCGATCAGCGACCAGCTCGACACCGACTACCTTCAGGGCTTCCTGCGCAGCGCGGCCAACACCCGGCGCTCCACGAGCACCAGCGGCACCTTCCGCCTCGACGGCAAGGGCGCCCGCATCCCGCAGATGGACATCACCGAGCAACGGCGGTACGGGGCAGCCTTCCGCGCGCTTCAGGAGTTCGAGGAGCGAGCGCGGAGAGTGGTGGAGCTGAGCAGGGACGCGGCGACACTGGCCAGGGACGGGCTCGGCAACGGCGCGCTCGCCCCGGAAAGCTGACGGGGAGCGTCACATCGCTTGCCCTGTACGCCGATTCGTTTACGGCACGAACGAACTGGCCGACCCGCTCCACGTAACCGCCAACGCCTCCCGCGCACGCGTGCACGCCACGAACAGCAGGCACCGCTCCCGCAGCAGATCCGAGTCGCGCTGCAGCGCGTCCACGGAGGCCGGTGTCACCTCGCGGGCGAACGGCACCGCGCTTGCCGTCACTCCCAGGACGGTGACGCAGCGGAACTCCAGCCCCTTCATGGCGTGCATGGTGGCAAGCCGCACCCCGTCCGCGCCGGGCCCCGGGTTGTCCCTGACCCGGACCACCGGGATCCTGGCCGCGGTCAGCTTGTCGTACGCCTTGTCGAGCAGCACGTTGAAGCGGGCGCACACCCCGACTCCGACGGCCGGATGCCTTGGTTGATCCAGCCCTCGACGCGCTCGACGAGCGCCGCGACCTCCGCCTGCTCGGAGCCGTACCCGTCCACGTGGGGCCTCCGGCCGTGCAGCAGGGAGCGGTAACCGGCCAGGCTGTCGCTTCCCTCGCCGCCCAGGTCGTCGACCGACACCGGGCTGAGGATGCCGGTCGACCAGATCAGGATCTCCTCCGTCGACCGGTAATTGATGCGCAGACGGTGGGTGCGGCCGGCCACCGAGATGCCCAGGGAGCCGAGCGACACCTTCGAGTCGTAGATGCGCTGGTGCGGGTCGCCTGTGATGAACAGGTCGTCGCTGCCGGGTGCCACCGCGCCGCGCAGGACACGCCACTGCGCGGGGTGCAGATCCTGCGCCTCGTCGACCACGACGTGGTCGTGCGTGGGCGCCGACCCGGCCAGGAGGTCGGCCGCACGCGCACACACCTTCAGATGCGTGGTGGCCTTCTGGGCATGCAGCATCGACTCGAACAGCTCGACGGGCGACCACAGTTGGTCGCGTCGCGCCGACGGCAGCGCCCTGCCGCGCCCGCGCCGCAGGGCGCTGCGGTAGGTGTCAGGTGTGCGCAGGTCCTGGGCGAGTACGACGTGTCGGTACTCCTGAGCCAGGAACTGCTCCGTCCACGGCAGCCCCAGTTGCTTGACGACACGCTGCCAAAGCTGCCGTTCCTCCCGATCGTTCATGGGAGATGGGGCCTTGCCGTCGAGGTGGGTCACGACGTTGTGCGCGTAGGCGTTGACCGTGGTCACATCGACGCGGCCGAGCAGCGCGTCGTCACCGTCCAGGAGCAGGGACAGGTTCTCGCGCAGTGAGCCGGCCAGGGCGTTGGTGTACGTGGTCAGCAGGACGCGGGTGTCGGGCGAGCGCGTGAGGAGATGCTTGACGCGGTGCAGGGCCGCGACCGTCTTGCCCGTGCCGGGACCGCCGGTGATCTGGACCGGGCCGCCGTACGACACCCGGTAGGCGACGCGGCGCTGTGAAGGGTGCAGGAAGACCTGCCAGGCCGTGAACGGCTTCTCCAGGATGTCCGCGAGCTCTTCGGGGCCGGTGACAAGGGTGATGCGGTTCGTGGTGTTGGCGATGGCGACGGCGACGGCGAGGCTCTCGTCGGGGTCGGGGCCCGCGTCGACCGGACGGCGGACGGCGACCACGTCCCGGTACACCTCGTCGGGGCCGAACCCTTCGGCGAGGTACTGGAGCACCTCGCACTGGTCCTCCGGCAACAGTGTCTCGAACGCCTTGAGCTGAGCCTTGTCGATGATGGTCCGCACCGCACGCAACACTTGCTCGTCGATCCCCAGTTCGCGCAGCACGGTGTCCGAGTACTTCGCGAAGAGCAGGGAGTCGGCGGCGGCAGCCGCCTTCTCCAGGGCCGGGGTCAGCTGCTCGATGGCGACCACGTTGCGGACTTCGAGCGCGCGAGTCGCGGAGTTCGTCGTGTACAGCCGTTTGGCGGCCCAGGTGTATGCGTCGTCGTGCCGTACGACGTTGACGAGCAGGAACACATCACTGCCGTCATCCGGGGCGAGGACGACACCGCGCTAGAAGTCGTTGATGCGGTGGTCCGCATGCGTGCGTCCTGCGCGTTCTGCACGGACTCGAGGTGGAGCCTTTTGTCCGCGTGCAGTTCGGGCACGGAGAGCAGCTGGAACTTCTGCATCGCCTTGCGTACGCCTGCTTTGACGGGCTTCTCCAGGACGTCGTAGCTCTCCCAGAAGCTGTTGGCGAACGCGAGCTGCGGCACGAGGTGAACTCCCCACCCTGGACGGACACTCCGCAGTCGATCATACGCGCGGGGTGTTCGCCAGCCGCTGGGTCACCTCCTCGATGTCCGTGAGCAGTCCGGGGGGTTCCTGGTCCAGGTCGAGGGCGTGCTGATGGATGACGATGCCCGCGTGGCGCACCTGGTGGGCGGCGTGCGGGGCATTGCCCTTCGCGTATACCAGGTGCCCTTCGCGCAGGTCGAGAGCCGTGCAGTACGCCAGCATCTGGTACAGGTCGGCGTCGGGATAGCCGCTCGGTCGCTCGGCTTTGTACTTGGCGTCCGCCACCGCGCACGGGGTGCCGTCCGGCCCGTACAGTACGAAGTCCGGCTTCATGCGGATCGCGGCGGCCTCGTCGAGGTGGTGAGAGTCCTGGAGGCGGGCGGTATGGCCGCCTGAACCCCGGCCCCGGTCCTGGAAGGCCTCCCGTAGGGCGGTTGTCACGAAGTCCTCGAAGAGCTTGTTCATGTCGAAGAGGAAGCCGTCGATGCGCAGATCGCCGGGGCCGTGCTCGGCGGAGGCACCGTCCAGGACGACGCGCGCGAGACGCAGGGCCTGGTGGTAGCGGGAGTTGAGGCGTGTGGGACGCCAGTCGGGGATCGGCTGTCCGCGCACGATCGCCGTGACGTCGGTCAGGCGGGCGCGCTGGTGCAGCAGCCTGCGGCGTACGTCGCGCGGTATGCCGGGCAGGCGTAGGAGGCGTTCGACGGCCGCACGGAGGATGCGGTTCTCCGGGATGTCGGTGGTGAACTCGTCGTACGCCACTTCGATCGGCAGCTTCGCCCCGAAGCGCCGCCGTATCTGCTCGGCCTCCCTGATCCGGCCGCGGACGACGAGCGCGGATTCCTCAGTCGCCCGATAGCCCTGCAACAGGCCTTGTCGCAGTGCCCCGTCCACCTGCCGTTCCACAGCGTGGGCGAGCGCGGGCAGCAGATCGCGGTGCTCGGCGACCTCGACCTCGCCGTCTCGCCAACTCCTTCTCGGATCAAGGCTGTAGCCGAGCAGGAAGAAGAGCCGGACGATGGGCACCTTGGGTGTGATGCGTACGGTGACCGGTTCGCCGCCGCCCGGTGCCGTGACGGCCACGGTCCCGACCTTGCTGCCGGCCCTCAGCGACCAGTGCCCGGGCGTGTACGGGTCGGGGGTCGCGTCCACGAAGTCGGAAGCGGCCAGGGCACGACCGACGGCATCCGGCAGGACGAGACGCCTCGCCGGCGCGTGCTCGACGAGTTCGACGGCCTGTACAGTGCCTACTGCGGACGTCACCCCAGCGACTCCCGCAGCGCGGCCAGCCCGTACCGCTTCTCGATGTCCACACCTTCCCCGTAGTGATGTTCCTCCATCAGGGGCAGGATCTTCGTCCGCCAGGTCCGCTCCAGGCCGCCCTCCCGGTACACACCCTTCTTCATCAGGTACGAGGGCCCGATACGGAAATCGGGATCGTCGATACGGGAGTTCAGCGCCTCGAGCAGGTCGGCCGGCTCCGCGCCCTTGCCCTCCTTGGCCAGCCAGCGGCGCAGCAGACCGCGTGTCGGCTCCGTACGCGGCGACAGTTCGACGAAGGCGAAGCGGCGGCGCATCGCCGCGTCCACGAGGGCGATGGACCGGTCGGCGGTGTTCATCGTGCCGATGACGAACAGGTTCGGCGGCAGCGCGAAGTCGTCGCCTGAGTAGGTCAGCCGAACCGACTTGTTGCGGTACTCCAGCAGGAAGTACAGCTCGCCGAAGACCTTCGCCAAATTGGCCCGGTTGATCTCGTCGATGATCAGGAAATGCGGGATGTGCCGGTTTCCCTCGCGGGAGGCCAGGTCGGCGAGTTCGCGCAGCGGGCCCGCGGTGAGCCGGAAGGCGACCTCTCTGGTCTGCGGGTCCTCCTGAGGCCGGAAGCCCTCGAAGAAGTCCTCGTAGGCGTACGACGGGTGGAACTGTACGAGCTTGACCTGCTCGGGCCCGCCGCCGAGGAACTCGGCGAGCTTCAGCGCCAGGTATGTCTTGCCGGTGCCTGGTGGTCCGTAAAGCACCAGCTGGCGGTCGTCGGCCAGTAGATCGCGTACTTCGCGCAGCCACGCCGTGTCGTGCACGAGGAGTTCGGCCGCCAGTTCATCCGTGGGGCCGGGCAGCTCGGGCTCACGGCGGGCGGTGATCGCCGGAATCTCCACGCTCGGGTCCCGTTCTATCGCCTGGGCCTCCTGCGCGAGTTCCTCGTCGCTTCGTCCGAGTCCCTCGACGAGTGCCAGCACGGAGGTCAGGTCGACGACGTCGTGTTGCACGGACAGCTTCTGCTGGAGCGCCTCCGGCAACTCGTCGTAGGGGATACCGGCGGACCGCCACTCGGCCTTCCGCCGCAGATTCGACAGCCCGCCCTCGGACTCGACCTGCTCCGCGTCTCCCGTGAGCGTTCCGATGTACAGCTGCCCGTCCGAGATGGTGCAGACGGTGTCGCCCTGCCGCATCTGGGTCAGGAAGTAGTGCAGTTCGTCGGCCATCACCTGCTTCTGGCTGTACGAGGTGGTGGCGTCGTATCCCTCCTGCACGTACCGCCGCAGGACGCTCTTGGTCGGCGCGTCCTCGTCCACCTGAGGCAGGTGCATGGCCGCGAGAGTCACCCAGCCCTCGGTCACCCACAGGCGCTTCACCAGATCGCGCCCGGACACGTTCGACCCCCGCACCAGCCAGGCCTTGTGCGGGGTGCGCCATGAGGCGCCGAGGTAGTCGACGAGGGGGAAGCCCTCTTCCGTGCGCCATTCCGAGAGACCGTCGGAACTACGCCCGGTCACCACCGATGCGGCTGCGGACGGGGAGTTGCATTCGATGTCCCGGGTCGTCTCCCAATATCCCGGCCACCGGTCCGACGACGTCCCGATACCGCCGTTTGCCAGCAGCCGTTCCCGCTGCGCCGACGGATGAGGCCCGATGCCGGGCATCGTCTCCGCACGCACGGGCGAGCCGGCGAGGACGAGGAACTTCAGGCTTCCGTTCATCCCTTTCTCGGGCAGGACCCGGCCCCGGGCCTGCGGTCCTCTATTGGGCAGGCGCAGCAGGAACTCCGGGTACACCGTGGCGGCCCCGGCCTGCACCGCCTCGGGGCGGGCCTCGTCTCGCTCGTTCACTTCCACTCCTTGCCCCGGCGCCCTCCCGATCCACTCCGCGCGACCCTACCCGCGGGGTACGACAACCGGCGTTCGCCGCGGGTCGTTGCCTCAGGTCATGGTGTTGGTCAGATGCGGACCCATGTAGCCGACGAAGATTCCGTGATCGGTACAGGCTCCGTCGTAATAGTGCAGGCGCGGCGCGATGGTGTTGCCTCCGCCGATCCGCAGGTGGGCACCCATGAACAGCTTGCCGTCCGGGTGCACGTGGCGGGGCACCGGGAACGTGCGCGCCCGGCTCCAGTCGCCGTTCGCCTTCACGGACTTCGACTCGTCCCTGACGACCTTGCGGGGCGAGATGACGTGCGCTCCCTCGGGCGCGTCCGCACACCACTGCTTGAAGTCGCTGTTCGCCTTGCCGCTGGCGACTGCTTCCGCGAAGTCCTGGAGGGCCAGCAGGGCATCCCAGGCCATCCGGACCCAGGACGAACCGTAGGCCTGGTCGTCGAGTTCCAGGGTGTACTTGGGCCGGCCACTGAAGTGGACGTGTCGCATGTCGCCGATCCGGTCCAGGATCTCGGCGAAGGACGTGGGCGCGTTCACCGACGGGTCCACCGTCGCGTACGCCTGCTCGGCGGCGCCCAGCCTCAGGAGTTCTCTCTGCAGCTCCCGTATCTGCGCCTTGGCCCGGTGGAGTTCCTTGTACTGCTCGTCGTAGTCGACGAAGACCTGGGCCTCGTTGCTCTCCGCCTGACGCAGTTCCCGCTTGAGGTCACGGATCTCGTCTGCTCTGACGCGCTGTTCACGTGCCGCCTCTTCCAGGATCTCGTGCAGGGCGTCGTTCTCGTCGCGCAGCCGTTCGCGTTCGGAGCCGCCGACCCCGTCCCTGGCCCGTGTGCGCATGAGCGGCACGGAATCCAGGGCGTCGGGCAGTGGCAGTCGGGTGGCGAGTCCCTGAGGGAGCTGGCTGAGGATGCGGGCGGCCAGTCGAGGGTTCTCGGTGATCAGCCGTTTCGACATCACACGGTGCCGCTGGCCGTCGGCGGGCCAGGCCGGGTCGACGCCGGGCAGGTAGGTGCGGATCCCCCCGTTGTACACGCGGTGGTGTTCCAACGCCCGGTTGAAGACCGACTCGGCTCCCGGGGTGAGCACGTAGAGGATCGCCAACCCGACCAGGGGCCGGACGAGAAGGTCGATCGTCCCCTCCAGCCAGGCGTCGAAGTCGACGTCGTACGGCGTGCTCGCCATGACGACGGGAAGGCGTCGGTCGGCGTCGCACAGTTCGTCGATGACCGCCTCGACATCCTCCGCCTCGACGACTTGGGGCATGGCCGTCACGTCGGCCAGGCCGTCGTGTGCGTCGAGCGCCTCCAGCAGGCGCTTCGCGAGCCGGGGTGTCTTGGCGGGCACGGGGGCCGCCTCGGCGTCGTCGGGAAGGTGCTCGACGTCGAGCTGAACCCAGGTCGGCCCGTCGGCGATCTGCCGCGTCACAACCGTGGTCTGCCAGGTGCCGTCGGGCGTGGTCTCCCGGAGCCGCCATCGTCCGTAGGTGCCGGTGACAGCCGTGACGGAGTCGTGGTCGAGTGTGACTCCGCGGGCTATCTCATTGCGGCCCTCGGCGAATGCGTCAACGTTGTAGCGCTTGGGTGGTTGGGCGAGCCAGTGGCGCAACTGCTCGTCGACGAGTGCACCGGTCCGCACGTAGTCGGTCCGGCTGGTGACCACCATGCGGTAGCGGCGGGCGTCCATCGTGCTGCTCCTCACGTGTACGGGGAAGGGCGGCGTGGTTCAGGCGGTGGTGGCGGCCAGGAGGCGGAGCAGTTCACTCACGTCCTGGTGCCAGGCCCGTACCTCGGCGGGGGTAGGAGGCAGGTCGTACGTGTGGTAGTGACAGGCGGCGCTGAGGCCGGACCAGACGGTGTACCACTGGCGCGCGACGGAGGGACTGACGTACCACTGCAGGCAGATCATGCGGGTGCGGCCATTGCGGGTCATGCGAGGGCTGACTGAACGCCAGAAGGCGTCGAGGGTTTCGTCGAGGGCCAGCCGGATCAAGGTGGCCGCGGCGCGCGCCCGGACACCGGGGGAGAGCGCGGTGTCGCCCGGGGGATTGAGCAACTGGTCTGCAGCCGCCAAGAGATCGTTGGTGGGGAGAACGAGGGTGGAACGCACGGGAGTGGTCATCGGGCCAGCACCTCCTTGGCGAGCCGCTTCGTACGGTTGACCAGGGCCACGCGGTCACCGAGGGGCGTGGCCGGCGCCTGGTGAGATGCCTGGTTCAGACGCTGGATCAACTCCCGGGCCCACAGGCCGTGGTCGCGGGCGACGGCGTCCAGCACGTCGCGCCCCTCCTTGCCCTGCAAGCCCATCGCGAGGGCCGCGAGGCCGGTGAGGGGCCCCGGCCGGGTGACCCGCTCCTGGATGGCGCGCTGCCCGATGCCGGCCTCGCGCAGGGCACGCCGCGCGGTGTCCTGGTAGGCGGCCTCCAGCGCCAGACGGCACATCGAGGGGAGCACCCGGTCGGCGACTTCCGGTGGCAGGTGCGGATCGAGGGCGATGGCCCGTGCCTCCGCCAGGGCCTGGCTCACCGGGTCGCTGACGGAGGAAACGTGAACGACCGAGTCGGTCTGCCGGGACACCCGCATGACCGTCGCCCTCAGGCCGAGGCGCTGGATGGCCTCTTCGAGCCGGGTGTCGTGGGTGAAGACGATGACCTGCCGGTGCTGTGCGTACAGGTCGAGAACCTTGGCGAGGCCGTCGACCTTCTCCGGGTCCATGGACTGCACCGGGTCGTCGATGACCAGGAAGCCGAAGGGACTGTCCTGGTGGGTGGCCCGCGGGATGAACAGGGAGAGCGCGAGCGAGTGCAGTTCGCCCTGGCTCATGACGCCGAAGGCGGGCGCGTCGGCATCGTCCACGGAGACGGGAAGACTGACCTGCCGCTGCGGACCGACACCCGTGAGCCCGATCGCCCCCAGCAAGACGCTGCTCCGCTCGCACAGCAGTCGCCAGATCTGCCCGGACTGGTCGGCGAACGGCTTGAACCGGGCGTCCCGCAACTCGTCGGTGAGCGCCCGCACCCAGTCGCGTACGGCCTTGACCTGCTTGCGGACGGGCTTCGCCGCCTGCGCGGCCTCCGCCTGCCCCAACCATGCGGACAGGCGTGCGGCCACGGGCTGCCAGCGGCCGTCCTGCGCTGTGACGCGTCGGCGGGCGCACTCACGGACCTGATCACAGGCATCACCGAGGACCGCCTCAGCGCGTTCGGCACGGTCGGCCAGCTCGCGCGGGTCACGAACCGTGCGACAGGCGACCAGATCCCGCCAGAGCGCGGCGAGGGAGGGCTCGTCGGCCTGGAGCCAGGCGGGTGCCGGCCGCATCAGATCGTGCACCTCCCGCACTGCGTTGACGAGTTCGCGGTGTGCTGCCTCGGCCTCGGCCGCCTCCGTCTGGAGCCTTTCGACCTGCGCGCGCGTCCGCTCCGCCCAGGAGCGGTCCAACAGGTCAGTGCTGCCGCAGACGGGGCAGTCGGAGACATCGGGATGGCGGCGGCGGTGTTCCAGCGCAGCGTCGAGCAGTTTGATCAACTGCCGGGCATCCTCGGCGGACCCGTGGCGTGCGTCGTCGGCCGCGGCAGCCGCCGAGCGCAGCCGGGTCACGGCCTTCGCGATCAACGGACGGTCCGGGGGCTCGAGATCGGCCAGCCGACGCAGTCGGGCGAGGTGCGCCTCGTCCGCGGCGCCGTGGCCCTGCAACAGAGCCCGGACGGCGTCCAGGTCAGGGCTCCTGCCGGAGAGAGCCGTGATCGCTTCCTTCGCGCGCGGGTCGTCCACCTCCGACAACTCCTGGATCACGGTGGCGGTGAGGGCCTTCGCAGCGTTCTCGGTCTCGGTCAGGGTCTTGGCCCGAGCCCGTGCCGCCGCGTCGGCGTCACTGAGCAGTTCGAGGCCCAGGATCCGGGAGATCTCGTCGTGCAAGGTAGTCAGCGGACCGTTGATCACCGCACCGAGCTGGGTGTACGGGAGGAACGGCCGGTACAGCGACAGTTGCTCGGAGTCGATCACATCGTGCACGACTTCGCCGGTGGGCTGTCCGGCTTCCTCCACGACGGTGCGGGACTCCTCAAGCCCTTCGCCGTACCAGACCCGGCGTACGGTCACGGGCTTTTTGGCGCCCTCACCGTCACTGCCGGCGTCGAAGCTGAGCTCCACCGCGACCTCGGGAGCGGAGTGCTCGTGGAGGTTGCGCCAGCCCTTCTTCCATACCTGAGTGCGCCCCTGCCAGCGGAAGTTGTCGCCCGTCAAGGCCATCTCCGCGGCCTCGGCGAAGCTCGACTTGCCGGAGCCGTTGCGGCCCGCCACCAGCGTCAGACCAGGGCCGGGATTCAGCCGGACAGTGGCGGCGGGCCCGATACCGCGCCAGCCCGAGGCTGTGATGGACCGCATGTACACGGTCCCGGAACGGCCACCGCTCCGGGGCTGAGCAGCAGGCAGCAGACCGCGCAGCAGTGCCTGCTCCTCGCGGGAGAGCCCTGATCCGGGCAAACGGGCGAGGAGCAGGTTACGGAGGCTGGTGTCGCTCATGGCTCGGATTCCTTGGGTGCTCTGGATGGCTGCGGCGGGCGTGCCCAAGGCGACGCGAGGGGACGGTGAGCCGTTGTTAATCCGAGCATGGCGGAAGTTTGTTAGCGACGTCAACAGGCCTATATGAATTCACGACGTGTTGATGTGTGTACACACGTTCGGGTGTCTTGCCCGGAACGGAAATGCGTTCGGCCGACCGATCCGCCGTGCCGACCGTCCCCCCAGGCACCTCACCGCCCACGACGGCCGTCACCGACCGGGCAGCCTGTGACGGTCAGCGCAGTACTGAGCCGATCCAGGCCGTCGCCTGGTCGGGCGTGGTGCGGGTGTCGACACCCAGGACGTGGATGATGCCCAACAGGCCTTTGGGGCCGCGTACCTGGAGGGTTCGCTGGGCGTGACTGCCCGGCTGGGGATGGACGATGACGGCCGTCGGGGCATCGGCGGACGTGTAGCCGCTGCCGTAGGTGAGGAGCTGGTGGACGTCGGCCGCGCTCACGCCGTGGCGGTCGTAACGCTTGTACTTGGCGTCCAAGGGCAGCAGCGTGCGAAGTGCCGTGTCGTGTCGTGTCCTGGAAGGCTGAGCAGGAGATCGGGCCGGAAGGTCGAGGCGCTGCCCAGGTCTCCGCGGACTGTGATGCCGACGCCGCTTCCGCCGGGTACGGCGTGGCCGCCGTGAGGGCCGACGGCCTCGGTGCCGAGACGGCGGACGACGGCTTCCCAGAGCGCGGGCATGGCGAGCAGGAGGCCGTCCGCCGTGGTGCCGTGGTCGGTGAGCAGGTCGGTCACACCGCCACCGCGCAGCAGCAGGCGGGCCCAGGTGTGGGCGGGCTGGTAGCGGGCGTTCAGGCGTGTGTAGTGGGTGCGGTCCAGAGCGCGGAGCGCCGCGGCCGGGGTCGGGGCCTGCGGAAAGACACCGGCGGCGCCGTGCAGAGCACGAGCAAGGTCGGGACTGGCGGTCAGGCTGAGCGCCGCTTTCAGCGCGCTCCCCAGAACGCGGTTGTCCCAGATGTCCGCCTCCCGGTCGAAGGTGCGGACGTGCAGATGGTCCAATTGCCCGTAGCGGCGGGTGGCCTGGGCGGCGACGTCCAGGCGTCCCCGGAGCACCGGTTCGACACTCCGGCGGCGTACGTAGTCCCGGCGCAGTCCCTCCCGCAGTAGCCGCTCGCACTGTTCGAGCAGGGCGGCGGCGACCAGGTCGGCGTAACCGTCAGGGCCGGTGGCCCACCGCCTGGCCGTCGCAGGGACGGGCGTGCCGAGGGCGTAGGCGAGCCAGCTCATGAGCTGCTCTCCCGGAATGGCGAACTTGGGTGCGATGACCACGCGGACACGGTCCAGGACCAGGACCCCGACGGTCGCGTCGGCCTTGAGTCGCCACCCGGTACGGTCCGGGGTCAGGGTCAGGCAGCCCCGTGCCTGGAGGGCGTGCAGACGGTCGACGTCCCGGGGAGTGAGCTGATCGGGCTCCAGCGGGGCGGACTCGTACTCGCCGAGCTGGACCGGGGTGCGGTCAGGCATCCGGGCCGGGAACGCCGCTGGTGAACTCGGTCGCCAGCGCGTCCGCCAGGTCCTGCGGGGGCATGAGGAGCGGACGCCCGGTTTCGGCGTCGACCAGGCCGCCGAGGATACGGTGCAGCAGTTCCGCCCGGCCGAGGCAGTAGTCCTCCAGAAGCGGGATCACCTCGTGGTGGAAGGCCGCGGCCAGATCCTCCTCGGTGGCGATCGGCTCACCGTCCCGCAGTAGGTAGGCGTGCCCGATCTGGTGGTCGGCGTCCAGATGGCGGGCGATGCGGGTGTTGAGGGACTCGAAGAACGCGGCCAGGTCCAGAGGGCCGACGGTTCCGGACACCGCGTCCGGGTCCGGGCCCACGGGCAGGAAGGCGAAGCGGCGGCGAACCGCGGCGTCCAGGTGGCTGATGCTACGGTCGGCGGTGTTCATCGTGCCGATGACCCGGACGTTCGGCGGTACGGAGAAGCGGCGCTTGCTGATGGGCAGGGCGACCGGCAGGTTCCGCTTGTCGAGTTCGAGGAGCGTGATCAACTCGCCGAAGATCCGCGGCAGGTCACCGCGGTTGATCTCGTCGACGACCAGCAGGAACTTCTGGTCGGGATGGGCGGCGGCCCGGCTGCACAGGCTGTGGAACAGGCCGTCCGTGAGGGCGAGGGTGAGCCCCGGGCCGGTGGCGCTCAGGTCCGGCTTGAACCCCTCGACGAAGTCCTCGTAGCCGTAGGAGGGATGGAAGGTGACCATGCGGACACGGTCGCCATGCAGCATCTCGGCCTGCGCCTCGGCATGTTGGCGGGCGTCGGTACCGAGCACGTCCGCGCGGCCGTCCAGGGCGAGGGCGGCGCCGAGCGCGAGCCGGGTCTTGCCCGTACCGGGCGGCCCGTGCAGGATCACCTGACCCTTGCGCTCCAGCGCGTCCAGTACGACCTGCACGTCATCGGGCAGCGCGACCGGCGCGCCCGCCTGCGCCTGGCCCGTACCCGGGGCGGAGTGGGAGCCGGCGTTGTGTGCGGTGAACCTGGCGAAGAGGGACGGGTCGACCTTGGCGAAGGTGGACCGCCACCCGCGCTGGGGCTTCGACAGTTTCTGCGCGTGGGAGAGGTCCCAAACCACCGGGACGACGTGGTGGAACTCCGGCCGGTCCGGGGCGTAGCGGTAGCTCCCGTCGACCCTGCCGGTGGCCAGGACCTCGTCCATCCCGCGGTTGGCGACGACCCGGTCTCCCGACTCCAGGTCCCGGAAGGCCAGCAGCCGGCGGGCGAGGGTCAGGCTGCCGCCGCCGCTGCTGCGCGGCCAGTGCGCGTCCAGGGCCTGCTTCAGTTCGGTGTCGCTCTGGTACTGGCCGAGATCGCCAAGCTCGTCCCACCCGACGCAGATGAACTCGCTGTCCCGGCATTCCTCCCACAGGCGGCCGCGCTCGCCGGGGGCGATCTTCCAGATGGTGCGTTGCCGAGGATTGAAGTGCTTGTACAGGAAGCGCATCACCTCCTGCTCCGTCCAGCCCTCGAACTCCTCACGGCTCCACACGAGTTCTCGCAGTTGACGGTTCGTGCGCAAGGCGGGAACGCCGGCCTGCGTCTCGCCACCGAGCAGCGTGACGAACGTCCGCAGATGCTCGGCCGCGTAGATCGGCAGGAAGTGCTGTGGGAAGTAGGTCGCCAGGGACTTCGTCACCAACGTCGGCCCGTACCGCAGCACTTCGAGGTCGTCCAAGGCATCGAAGTCTCCCGCCCCGGCGGCGTCGAAGGCCCGGACGAACTGACCGCGCAGTTCCGCCCAGGCGTCCTGTGAGTCCATGCCGCGCAGGGGAGCGGCCAGCCGCCATTCACCGGAGACGTGGTGGTACATGATGTGTTTCGCGGCACTGCCGCCCCTGATGCTGCCCAGATTCGGGGTGAGGAACTCCAGCAGCCGGCAGTACGTCGGCCCCGACCCGGGCGGCGCGGCCTGCCCGAGGGCGTAGCGCTCCAGCGGCAGTTCCGCCCACTCCTCCAGCGGAAACTGGGACAGCACCTGCTTGCGCTCGTCCTCGGCAGCCGACTCGGCGTCCGCCACGGCGGTCCGGTCGAACTCGGCCGCAGCCGTGCGCACATCCACCCCGTTCGTCATGGAGGCCATGATGCCGGAGCGCGAGGTGGCGTTCTCAGCGGCTGGCGAGGTTGGGCAACTTCCTGCATGCGACTCAGGTGGCTGGCACGATGCTCAGCACGGCGAGGCCGGTTCCTGGGCAGCGAGCGCCACGGCGACGGGAGAGATCGTGCAGGACTGGATTTACATCCTGAATCCGAACAAGGACACCCTCGACGGGGAGCCGGCCGGCAAGGAGACCATGCGCCGTCTTGCCCACGATGACCCGAAGAGCGATTTCTGGCTCAGCCGACGTAACCGCATGGAGCCCGGGCGACCGACTGTGGTTGTTCTTCAGCCATCCGGAGTCGGGGGTGGCGGCGGTGGCCGAGGTCGACAGCAAACCGCGGGAGGACCCCGACGACCCGGAGTTCGGCTATCGGGTCGAGGCGACCCTACTGCCCGAACCCACCGATGCCTTGTACGGCAGCCCGGTGGGCCGGGACGAGATGGAACTCGGCCAGGTTCGGTCCGTGCAGAAGGTCAAGCCGGGGGCGTTGAAGATCCTGCTGGAGCGGGCCGGTCTGTGACGCGACCGTCGCGGGCAGGACGGCTACCAGGGCTCCAGCCCTCGCTCGGCCGGGTTCGTATGGGGCAAGAGCGCCTCCCGAGCCCGTGAGTTCAGGCCCATCAGCTTGTCCGCTGTGCGGTCGACGAAGAAGACAAACGCCTTGGCGGTGTCGGCGAAGGCCGCTGCCGGGCGACTGATACCGGTTGTTGTGATCACGATGAGCCGCTTGGGTGTGTCCTCACCGGCCGCCGCGGCCAGGCCGTTCAGCCGCTGAACCTCGGAAGTGGAAAGGTTCTTGGCTCGGTCGTGCCACTCGATGTGGAACGTATCGGACCGGATGGGCTGTTCGGCGTCCCCCTCTTCGAGGTCCTCGAAGCCGAATGCCGTCAGCTGCTCGAGAACCGTGTCGGTCATGTGCAGGGGGCTGGTCGAGCGTCGCGACGTCCTCGGCGCGGAATCCTCGATGAGCTGACCGAGGTCGACGTCGACGTCCGCCGGCGACTCGGGCAGGGCGGCTTCGTCCGCGAAGAGGGACTCCTGCCATTCGGACCGGCGCTCGGCGGAAACCGGTTCTCCGCGGTCGGCCGGCTCGTACGGCACCTCCACGTCCCAGGCATTCAGGCCCTTGCCGAGCACCTCGGCGATGTCCGCCACCGACGCGTCCGCACGGGGTACCCCTGGCCCGGGCCGCGTGCTGCGCCACAGGTTCCAGCCCAGATCGACACGGCCCCAAGCCCCGCATTCTGCGAGGTACACATCCACCAGCCAGCCGAGGGCGGGCTTGAGCGAGACGCGGACGAACGCGTCGGGGAACTCGGCCTCGACGAAGCTGCCATCACGTCCGCCCACGATGTCGAGTTTCGGCGAGTGGCGGGGCCCGTACGGGAAATAGCCGTTCCCCGCCGCCACGCGCCGCACTCGCACACCCCGCGCATCCAGGAGGTCGGCCAGCTCGGTCATGTCGGACGCCTCGCTCTCGTTCCAGCGCCATGGTGAGGCAACCGGTACGCCGGTGAGGTGCGCCGACGCCACGGCGTGCAGGCCGTCGACGAGTACCTTGTCGGGCGTGTCCAGCGGCCAGACCGACGGCTCACTGTTCAGAACCGGATCCAGCACCGCCCAGACGATCGTGTACCCCATACGTACCTGCGCCAGAGCGACCGAGCGTTTGCCGGACAACGTGACCTTCAGATGCATCAGGCGGTTCACGTCGTCGAAGTGCACCCGGTCGGCCAGCTCGGGATGACGGTCGCACAGAGCCTGTTCCAGGCTCTTCAAGTGCAGGTGTCTGCCGAAGGCGGCGACCATGTCACCGGGCGGGAAAGGCAAGGGACACACTCCTGTTGAGTGGCGGGGTGGCGTGGTGTGGCGCTCGGGGGCGCCGTGATCCGTTGACGGAGCGTAGGCCGACCGGATGCCGTCACTCAAAGCGTTTGGCGGTCCTCAACGGCATTGGCTGCCTGATTGGCCGGAATCCGTCTTCGGACCCTCGCCGTGCTGGCTGATCTCCGCCCAGACGGTCTTGCCGGAGGGAGGGCGGGGCTCCGTGCCCCAGCGGTCGGCCAGGGCCTCGACCAGGAGCAGGCCGCGGCCCGACTCGTCGTCCGGATCCTGACCTTGGGGGATCGCGGGACGGCACTCGCCCCGCGTGTCGCTCACCGCGATGCGCAGGGTGCCGGCCGCGTCGTCCAGCGTCAGTGCCAGCAGGAAGTCGCGGCCCTGGACACGGCCGTGCAGCGCCGCGTTCGACGACAGCTCCGCGACGATGTGCTCTGCTCGTTCGATGACGGCGGGTGACATCTCCCAGGCGGTCAGCTGTTCCATGGCCAGGAGCTGGGCCAGGCGGGCGCCGCGGCGGGTGGAGGAGAGCTGCTGAGCGAACATGCGTACGGTGGCGCAGGATTGGGGCGTGGAGGCGTGTATGGGGAAACCGCGACGGGCGTGCGGCGGCGCGCCCCAGTAGCGCGACCCCTACGCTGCGTCAGTGTACGGGCACATTCGGTGGACGGTACGTGGATCTTGCCGTCACTGTGGGTGCTGTCGATCGCGGGGATGCCGCAGAGGAGTACCGCTTCGTGTACTTGCTTCCCACCTGGCACTGCTTCCTCTGGGCTCTCACGTCCCAGTTTCCAGGTGTCCACGATCAAGCGGAAGGTTCAACAACCACCTCATCCACCAACTCGGGCGGAAACACCCGCGTCAGCACACCCAGAGCGATCCGGTCCGACAACCGCTCACCCGACGACTTCACCTGTCCAGGCCTTGGCACACCACACCCAACGACCCACCACCAACAAAGTCACCGGTATCGTCTTTAAGGGTCTGTTTCGCCGTCCTCAATCGGCGAAGGCAGGTCACCTGTGAGCAGCCCGGATGCAACCCTCGCGGCCCGCCGCGAGTCAGGGGCGCCGCGATGAGGTGAGGGCCTTCGTGTAACTGGGCCACAGGAATGGCATACGATGCGCGCGACCTTCATAAAGATCACTTAATGGGATGTACACGTCATGAAAATCGGTGCTCAGTATCGTTCCCTTCGCGGCATATCTGCCGTTGCCGCCCTGCTCGCGATCGGTGCGGTGGGATGCTCGGACGTCTCCGACGCCGTCGACAGCGCCAAGGACAGCGCGAAGAAGGTGACTCGTCAGCGCTCGGTGTTCTCGCTGGACATCGGCGACTGCTACAACCCGAACGGCAAGGTCGAGGGGACGGCGTACGCCGTCGAGATCGTGCCCTGCGACGAGGCGCACGAGGGCCAGGTCGTCGGCGAGTTCGCGATCGACAAGGGCAAGGGGTACCCCGGCGACGACGGGGTCTCGACGATCGCGGACACCCGCTGCCCGGTCGAGGCGCAGAAGTACGCCCCGGACACCTGGGCGCTCCCCAAGGGCGTCGCCCTCTTCTACTACACCCCGACCAAGGAGAGCTGGGCGACGGGTGACCGCGCGGTGAGCTGCACCTACACCGTGGAGAAGGGCACGTTCAGCGGTTCGCTGGGCACCGCGAAGTCCCTCAAGCCCGAGCAGACCACGTACCTCAACGGTTCGAACGCGGTCTACGAGGCCCTGTGGGCGAACCAGTCCGAGAAGGACGCCGTCGAGGACGACCTGGCCGGCTACAAGGCGCAGGCCAAGGCCGTCGCGGCCGCCCTCGACGCACACGTCAAGGGCCTGGACGGCATCGAGGGCACCGAGGTCGGCAAGCTCCGCGCGACGCTGACGAAGGCGGCCGGGAACTGGAAGAAGGCCGCGAACGCCGCCGACGCCGACACGTTCTACATCGCCTACGCCCCGGCGTTCACCGACATCAACCCGAACAAGTCGGTCGCCGCCCGCAAGGAACTGGGCCTGGCCACCACCGTCCCGGCCGACGAGGCCGAGGTCTGGGCGGGCTGACGCTCCGTCGGAGTAGCGGGGCCGTGTCCGTCAAAGAGAAGAAGACGACCTCCGCCACGACCACGACGCGTACCGGGCAGCACAAGCAGTCCCAGATGAAGACGCAGACCCCGGACTACCGGGGCAAGGGGCGTGTCAGGGCCTCGGCTGCCTGAGCCTGCGGATCGACGCTGAGCGTGGACATCCAGGTCACCCTCCGCCCGACCGCGGGGCTGGCGTGGGCCGACCGCAGGCCCGACCACCGCAGGCCAGGGCCAGCACGCTGCTCCCACACCACGATCCCGGCCGCCGCGCCGTCACCCCGCTGCGGACCCGCTGCACGGGAGCCCGGCGGCCGGGGCGGCCGGTGATGCGCTGCCCCTCGGGACCGGTGGCCGCACCATCGCTGAGGAACGGCCTCACCATCCCGCCTGACACTCCATCAGCGATGGTGGGCGGTACCCCAGTGGTGTCGCCCCCGCGAAACGCCTGGTGGGCGGCACCCTCATGGGGTGCCGCCCACCAGGCGTAGGTGGCGCAGGTGTCAGCCGACTTGGAGGGTCAGGTTCTTCGGCCAGCCGGCTTGGTCGAGGCGGGAGAACAGGTCCTTGAGGTCGGTGGGCTTGAGCTTGATGCAGCCGTTGGACTTGTAGTCGAAGTCGGCGTCCCAGCGCCAGAAGTCGTCTTCCTTGAGGGGAACGTCGACGGCCTGCGTGCCGTCGGCGAGCATCTCGCTGTGGATGAACATGTCGGTGCGCTCGACGGGCTTCTGGCCGGGCGCGGGCGTGCAGGTCTTGTTTTCGAGCTGGATGGCGTAGCCCCGGATCTGCACATTGGGGTTGTAGTTCCACCCTCCGCGGTTGGTCTCGTGCCCCTTGACCTTGTAGGTCCCGTTGGGCAGCCAGCCCTCGTTGGAGAGGCAGGTGTCCTTGCTGCCCATGCCGGAGTTGGCGCGGTAGCTCTTGACCGCCTTGCCGTTATGGACGAGGGCAAGGGTCGAGTACATCGGGTGCTTCTGGTTCTTGGTGAACTTCAACGAGTACCCGGCGGGGCCGGGCTGGGCGGTTTGGCCGGTGTCGGGCCGGGCGCCGGTGGGCGCGGTGACCAGAGCCTTCCAGGTGGCCGGACCGGCGACGCCGTCGGCCTGGAGGCCCTGGTTCTTCTGGAAGGC
>NZ_FPJO01000042.1:0-4620 GCF_900119365.1 Streptomyces atratus | reverse complement strand
CTGTGGACCTGGCTGATCGTCGCGGCCCACACCCAACTCCGCCTCGCACGTCCCCTCGCCGAGGACCTCCGCCGCCCCTGGGAACGGCCCGCCGAACCCCGCCGCCTCACCCCCGCCCGGGTCCGTCGCGGGTTTCGCAACGTCCACGCGGCCACAGTCCGCCCGGCAGCCGCACCAAAACCGTCCCGGCCAGGGCCCGGCAGGCCACCCGGCTCGAAGAACAAGCACCGAGCCAAGCGCCACGACGTCGGCAAGACGGTCAAACGCGCCGCGTCGATCAAGGAACACAAAGCGCAGCAAGGTTAAACGCCAAGCTCAGCCGGTGGCGCGTAGGGAAGCGTCCAAGGTACTCATGAGTTGCGCAACGCGGTTCTCAGCGGTTGGCGCGAGAGGGTACCGGGAAAGAACAGCGATCAATACCGGCGTGGCACGTTGCCGAGCTTGTTCGATCAGCATGCTTCCGACTGCGGGGTCGTCGCCTGCGCTCAGCTCGGCAGTGCGCGCGGACGAGGATCAGCGGGAACGGCTTCCTCGAACACGGGAAGGACTTCCTGAGCGCTCTCTGCCACGTAGCGCGCCACAACTCGCAGCTCGTCCATGGTCAACTCGAAGTCACCAGACACAGTCGTCATCCCGGGGCTACGGTTCCACCCGCGCGACCTTTCCCGTCTCAAGGGCCACCCAGAGAGCGCCGTCGGGACCCAGGCTGATGCCGTGCGGCTCGGATGACGGTGACGGCAGGCTGTACTCGGCGATCTCGCCGCTATCGGTGATGTGGCCAATGCGGTTGGCTCCCCATTCGGTGAACCAGCAGTCCCCGGTGGAGGCCGCGGCAATGGCGTGGGGTTTGGCCGTGCGGTCGGGGAGCGGAAACTCCGTGATCCCGCCATCCACTGAGATCTTGCCGATCTGGCCCGCTGCGATCTCGACGAACCACAGGGCGGCGCCGTCACTGGTGATGCCCACAGGTGCGGCGCTGGGGGTGGGGAGTGGGTGAATGACGATGTCTCCGTGGACAGTGATGCGGCCGATTGCGTTCGCCTGGTTGAGGGTGAACCACAGGGCCCCGTCAGGGCCTGCGGTGATGGCTGATGGAAAGGTGCCCGCATCGGGAAGGACGAACTCGGTGATCTCTCCCTTGCTGGTGATGCGGCCGATACGGTCGGTGTTCATCTCTGTGAACCACAGCGCATCGTCTGGCCCGGCAGTGATACCGAAGGGTCCGCTGTCGGGCGTCGGTACGGGGAAGGATTAGGCGGCCGGGCTCGCCCCGACCACAGCCCCGACCACAGACCCGACCACGGGCCGACGTAGGCCGACCACTGCCCCGACCACCGCAGGCCAGGGCCAGCACGCACGCTGCTCCTGGACCACGATCCCGGCCGCCGCGCTGACACCCCGCCGCGGCCCGTTGCACGGGAGTCCGGCGGCCGGGGCGGTCGGTGATGCGCTGCCCGTACGATGACCGGCGTGACCGTCCGCCGTGCCCTTGGCGCAGGCCCCCAGGCTCCCGCGCCCAGCATCCGCGCCGCCCAGGCCGACCTGCTCGACGCTCTTCCCGGAGAGCGTCTGTCCGACCTCGATGAACTGCGTGCCCGAGGCGTGCTCGGTTCCAGTCCGGCGGTGCCACCGTCTCCGCGGCGGACCCTCGGAACCGGTGGCCGCGCCGCCGAGGAACAGCCCCGCCATCCCGCCTGACGCCTCCTCGGCGCCGGTGCGGCCACAGAGTGGTGCCGTACCCGCGAAACGCCCGGTGGGCGGCACCCCACACGGGGTGTCGCCCACCGGGCGTTGGTGGTTCGGTGGTGTCAGCCGACTTGGAGGGTCAGGTTCTTCGGCCAGCCGGCTTGGTCGAGGCGGGAGAACAGGTCCTTGAGGTCGGTGGGCTTGAGCTTGATGCAGCCGTTGGACTTGTAGTCGAAGTCGGCGTCCCAGCGCCAGAAGTCGTCTTCCTTGAGGGGAACGTCGACGGCCTGCGTGCCGTCGGCGAGCATCTCGCTGTGGATGAACATGTCGGTGCGCTCGACGGGCTTCTGGCCGGGCGCGGGCGTGCAGGTCTTGTTTTCGAGCTGGATGGCGTAGCCCGTGCCCCTTGACCTTGTAGGTCCCGTTGGGCAGCCAGCCCTCGTTGGAGAGGCAGGTGTCCTTGCTGCCCATGCCGGAGTTGGCGCGGTAGCTCTTGACCGCCTTGCCGTTATGGACGAGGGCAAGGGTCGAGTACATCGGGTGCTTCTGGTTCTTGGTGAACTTCAACGAGTACCCGGCGGGGCCGGGCTGGGCGGTTTGGCCGGTGTCGGGCCGGGCGCCGGTGGGCGCGGTGACCAGAGCCTTCCAGGTGGCCGGACCGGCGACGCCGTCGGCCTGGAGGCCCTGGTTCTTCTGGAAGGCATGGACGGCGGCCGCCGTACGGCCCCCGAACGCGCCGTCGGCCGTCAGGGAATGCCCGCGGGCGGTCAGGAGCTGCTGAAGGGCGGTGACCGCGTCCCCCTGGCTGCCGGTGCGCAGGGTGGTGACCAGGGCGTTCCAGGTATCCGGGCCGACGACGCCGTCGGCCTGGAGGTGCTGCTCGGTCTGGAATGCCTGGACGGCGGCCGCGGTAAGGCTCCCGAAGGATCCGTCGGTGGTCAGTGAGTGTCCGTGGGCGGTGAGCAGCTGCTGGAGCGCGGTGACCGCGCTGCCCTGGCTGCCGGTGCGCAGGGTGGGCCATTGCCGGTCCTGGGAAGCGGGGGCGGCGGAGCGGGCGGCTGAGGCTGCCGGGTCGCCGCTGCTGTTGGCGGTGGCGGTGTCGGGGGCCTGCGTACCGAGCGTGGCGAAGGCCGCGACGGCGAGGGCGGCGGTGGTGAGGGTGGCCCAGAGCGTGCGGGGAGTGCGGTTCATGGCGGTGTTCCTTTTTTGTGTCGTGTGGGTCCGGCCGGCCGGGCCGCGCAGGGGCGTGGCGCGGCCTGGTCGGCCGGGAAGAGGAGAGGGGGATGGTGCGGTGGCGGCTGCCCCCGGGCCGCTGGTGGCCCGGGGGCGGGGGCGGGGGTCAGATGAAGGTGATGTCCCAGTGGACGCCGCCGCTGCGGGGGACCTCGTAGACGTACTCGGCGGAGATCCCGTTGAGGGTGCCGTGCCAGCGGGCGTTGTTGCCCCGCGGGGCGCCCTTGCGCTGGGTGGTCTTGATCCAGTTGGTCACGCAGCGGCCCTCGTCACGGGTGCGCAGGTCGAGCTTGTAGCCGCCTGCGTGGGAGTGGTTGTGCTGTGGCCGGACTCGGTGCCGCCGGTGATGACGATGGTGCAGCCGCCGCTGGCCTTCTTCAGAGCGATGACGCCCTGGATCGTGCGGGCACGGACACCTGCCAGGGAGGTCCGCCCGACCGGGGCCTTGATGCCGGCCGCGGCGAGCTGCGTGAGGGCCTGGCGCTGGGTCAGCCTGCCGTTCGCCGGAGCGGGCTGGGTCGGGGAGGGCTGCGTCGTCTTGGTCCCGTTGACCAGCTTGTTCCACGTCTTCAGGCCGATGATGCCGTCGGCGGTCAGGCCGTGGGACCGCTGGAACGCGGCCGCGGCGTTCCGGGTGGCCGGGCCGAAGGCACCGTCGACCGCGATGCGGTTGCCATACCCGGCGAGCTGCGCCTGGGCTGCCTTGACCGCCGGCCCGCTGGAACCGGTGCGCACGGTCTGGGTCAGCTTGTTCCAGGTGTTCGGGCCGATGATGCCGTCCGGGGTCAGGCCGTGGGACCGCTGGAACGCCATGGCCGCGTTCCGGGTGTTCGGGCCGTAGATTCCGTCGGCGGTGACGGACTGGCCGGCCGCGGCCAGCAGGTGCTGGGCGGTGGTGACGTTCACGCCGCGCGTCCCGTTCTTGAGCAGCGGCCACACGGCCGTGGACGGAGCAGACGCACTAGTCCCGGCCCCGGCCCCGGCACCAGTCCCGGCCCCGGCCCCGGCACCAGTCCCGGCCCCGGCCCCGGCACCAGTCCCGGCCCCGGCCCCGGCACCAGTCCCGGCCCCGGCCCCGGTGCCAGCACCAGCCCCGGTGCCGGGGCCGGTGGGGGTCTGGCCAGGAGCCAGGTGGGCGAGCGCGCGGAGCTGGGTCAGCGTGCCCTTGTAGACGTTGATGTCGGCCTTGCCCCGCAGGCCGGGTACCGATCCGTTCTCGGTGTACTGCCAGATCGACCAGTACCTGCCGCCGACCGGAGCGGGCTCACGCGTTCCGCTCTCGTACCGGGGCTGCCACAGCGGACTGTTGGCCAGGGCACTGACGTTACCGCGCAGGCAGGTGTCGGCGAAGTCCTTCGAGGTGTAGGCGATGGGGTTCACCCCGGACGCCTGGTGGGTCTTGGCGAGGAACGCGGCGACCTGGGTGTTGTTCACCCCGGCCGGGCACCGGCCGCGGATCTTCTCCAGGTCGACCACCGGCGGCAGCTGCCCCGGCCGCTTGCCGTCATAGCCGGCGGCCCTGGCCGTACGGATGAAGTGGTCGGCCTGAGCGGCACCGGAACCGGAGTCGTAGAAGTGGTACGGCGCGGCCATCAGCCCGGCCCGCGACGCCCCCGCGAAGTCACCGGCGAACTGCGGGTCGCGGTAGCCGGTGCCCTGGGTCGCCTTCTGGAACACGAACGAGTACCCGGCCCTGACGGA
>NZ_FPJO01000067.1 GCF_900119365.1 Streptomyces atratus | reverse complement strand
CCCTCGGCCGCCCACAGCACCAGGCGGGCCCGCAGGACGACATCGGCAGGGGCGTGACGGCTGCCCGCCAACTCCCGCAGCTCATCAATCTGTTCGGAGGAGAGATCCACACCGGGCCAACGAAGCGATGAACCATCAAGTTCCAACGACAGAATCACGAGACACTAGGCATCACGGATGATCCGGGGCATTTCTGGCCCCAGTTCCTCAAGCCCTCACAGGTCATCTCCCAAGGAGCTCGGAGGGCCTGGGGGGTGCGCAGGGTGAGGTCAGCTCGCGTCGGAGCGGGTGCGGGCGAGGAACGTGGCGAGGGCGCTGGTGGCTTCGGGCTCGGTGGTGGCGATCCGGGCCGCAACGCCAGCTGGTCGATGTCGGCGCCGGGGACCAGGCGGGCGAGTTCGGTGAGCAGTGCGGCGTGCGCGAGGACTGGCTGCGTCAGAAGGCCAGCGGCTTCCTCGCGGGTGGCGGGGTCGCGGTAGTGCCCGAGGTGCGCGGCCAGGGCGTGCGCGAGCCAGGAGTCGACATCGGCCTGGGCGTAGCCGCCGGCTCGGCGGGTGAGCTCGTCACGGGCGGCTTCGTCGCCGTCGCGGGGCGCGGTCTGCTCCAGCGTGCCCAGCTCGCGCAGCGCCTGAAGCTCGTCGGCGCGGGCCGCGATCCGGGCGGCTTCGCGCAGCTCGGCTTCCCGGGCGGCGGCGGCCGCGACGGCGACGGCGGCCATGCCCTTCGCCCGGCGCCGTACGACGCGGCGGCCGATGCGGACCGGGTCGACCGGCTCACGGGGCCCGGCGACGCGTGGGGCCCACCTCACCACAGCACAAGCCCGGATCCTGGCCGAAGCACTCGGCGCCCGCTGACCCTACGATGACGAGCATTCAGCACCAGGTGTCGGCGTTCGCGTCAAAGTGCACCGGGCGGTACACGTGAACGTGCACCACGCGGGCCGAGCTTGCGGGAGTGGCATGGCTGCCTCGGCCGAGTTCCTTGAGGAACTGCCGTTGGCTGTCAAGGAATCCGTCCGCGAAGAGCGAGTGGGGGGAGAAGAGCGCGGTGAGCGTGATCTTGAGGTCCGACTGCTCGATGGACTGCTTGAGCAGTGAGTGGGTCGCGTCCGGGTAATGCTTGACCGTCAAAGCGCCGCCTGCGTCCAGCACCTTGTGGTAGGTGCGCTCCGTGTCGGCGGTGTCCACGTTGATGTCATGGCCTGCGAGGGTCAGCAGCACCGGTACGCCGCGCAGGGCGCGGAGGTCTTGTGTGGCGTCCGCGGTGTAGTTCTTGGAGATGAAGCCCCAGCGGTCGGCGGTCATGCCGTCCGCGTCGCCGCGCATCGCCTTGACGTACTCCTCGAAGGTCGCCTGGCGTTCCAGCAGCCGGAGGGTGGTGTCGCTCTTGGCGACCTCCGCCTTGGTGCGGGCTGCTGATGCGCCGTCGGCGCGCAGCTCGGCGAGGAGGTTGTAGCGGCCCTGCTGGAGCCAGTTGATGGCGGGCGAGACGGCGATGACGAAGCTCACGGGCGTCTTGGCGGCGATCTTCGGCAGGACCCAGCCCGCCTGGCTGGCGCCCCAGAGCCCGATCCGGTCGCCGTCGATGTCCGGGCGGGCGCGGGCCCAGGCGATGGCGGCGGCTGCCTCGTTGGCCCGGTCGTCCATGGACTGGTCGAACCAGTTGCCGGGTGCGCCCGCGACGCCGGGCTTGTCCCAGGACAGGGAGGCGTACCCGGCCTTGGCGTTCGCCTCCCATATGGGCTTGTAACCGTCGTCGTGGGTGGCGTCGACGGGGCCGTCGCCGTGGACGTACACGACCAGGCCGTGGTGCTTGCGGCCGTCCCTGGGGATGGCCAGTACGCCGTTGAGGGTGTGGCCGCCGTGGCGGATCGTGACCCGCTGCTCGTCCATGTCGTAGGAGTTCTGCCACAGCGCCACACCGACGAGGCCGGCGGTCACGACCAGGGCCGTGACGAGTGACCACACGGCGATGCGGAGTCCGCGCCGTCCGGGCCGGATCTTTGGACACATGGGATCTGTCCCCTTTGTTCGGGTCTGGGCACTACTAAAACTATCACAGCGAGCACGATCGTCACGAGAATGGTAGTTTTAGGTGAGGGTTGCAGCGAGAAAAGGGGCACGGCATGGGACTGGACGTGACAGGCACCGGCACTGGACCGGTGACAGTGCGGCGGGGTGTTCCGGCCGGAGCCGAGCGGCGGGCGGCCGAGCTGTACTGGGACGCCTTCGGCCGCAAACTCGGTCCCGCCCTGAACCCGCCGGGCAAGGCGGTGCCCTTTATCGCCGCCCACCTGAACGCCGATCGCGCGGTCTGCGCACTCCTGGACGGGCAGCTCGTCGGCCTCGCCGGCTACCAGCACGACGGGCGGGCCCTCACCGGAGGATCGGCTTGCGCCGTTCTGCGCGCGTACGGACACGTACGCGGACTGCACCGAATCCTGCTCCTCGCCCTGTTCGAACGCCACCCGGCCCCCGGACAACTCGTCATGGACGGCATCGCCGTGGATCCGGACATGCGCGGCCGGGGCGTCGGGAGCCTGCTCATCGAGGAAGTAGCCGCCGTCGCGGCGGAGCAGGACTGCCGGGAGATCAGACTGGACGTGATCGACACCAACCCGCGCGCCAGGGCCCTGTACGAGCGGCGCGGCTTCACGGCCGTACGGACCGAGCACACGCCCTACCTGCGCGGGCTGCTCGGATTCGGCGCGGTGACCACCATGCACCGCCCGGTCGGAACAAAAGGAGTGAGAGAACTGTGAGCGCCGAGACCGACCACGTCGAGGTCCCCACCCGCACGCTCGTCCACGCGCTGATCCGCGAGGACGGCACCGTCGACGCGGACGAGCTGTACACCGTCGCCAACACCCTGGGCATGAGCGACCAGCAGGTACGGCTGTGCATCAAACGCCTCGTGTCCGAAGGCCGATTCACCCACGAAGGCCGCGGCCGCAAGGCGGAGCTGCACGCGACCACGGACACCACGCGTGCCCTCGCCCCCAACGCGGACTTCCTGCGGCACGCATTCCAACAGGACGCCGGGCTCGCACCGTGGGACGGTGTCTGGCACCTGGCCGCCTTCGCGGTGCCCGAATCGGCGCGCACCGCCCGGGACGCCCTGCGCGAGACGCTCGTCCACCTCGGCGGCGCCCCGCTCCAGGGCGGATTGTACGTCTGCGCCAACACGTGGGAACCGTACGTCGAAGAAGCGGCCCACCGGCTCGGCACCCACGGCGCGCTCACCCTCCTCACCACGACGGACCTGCGCAGGGGCGACACCCAAGAACCTGCCGAACTCGCCCGACGTCTGTGGCCCCTGCAGGAGATCGCCGACAGCTACCACCGCCTCAGCCGTATCGCCCAGCCCCGCCTCGCCCGGCTCACCGGCTCTGCCGAACTCTCCCCCTCCGCACTGCTCACCATCGCTGTCGAGCTGGCCGCCGAACTCACCCGCGCCATAGAGCCCGACCCGTTGCTGCCGCCTCAGCTCCTGCCCCGGCCCTGGCCCGGCACCCAGGCCCGGGAGCTCATCGCCCAGTGCTGGGCGGCCCTGCACGAACGTGACCAGAACGAAGCCCGCCCGACTCTCTTCCGCCTCTACACCGACATCACCCGAGAAACAGCAGACCAGACCACGCACTGAAGACGGAACGGACGGCGCAGGTCGTGCCTGATGGGCGAAGGTACCGCGAGGGCACCTGCCCTTGCGGACGGACAGGCGTCAGAAGCCGTATCTCAACCGAACGTGATCCCTTGATTTCTGCTGGTCAGGCATGGTTTCGCTCGGAGTGAGGGAGGCATGCGGCGTCTTGTGTCCGCTTCATGACCGAGGGGTGCGCGGTGGCGTCGGTGCTGGGAATGCTGGAGGAGCGGGAGGCGGTTGCCCGGGTGCGGGTGGAGGGGCTGCGGGAGGAAGCCGCGCGGTTGGCTGAGGTGCTGGAGGCCGCGGAGATCGAGCTGGACCGGCGGGTGATCGCGCGGGAGGAGCTGGTGGCTCCCTGACCTGCGATTGCCACTCGGATGCGGTCTCCTTTACCAGGGCGGCCTTCTTCTAGAGCTTCGTCAGCTTCCCGGCCTGGTAGCGCTCCGCCACCACGCCCCAGTCGGGGCGGTGGGGGTCGGCCCACATCCCGTACGTCCCACCGTGTCCGATGTCCGAGTGCCTCAATGCTAGCTGGCCGCAAAACGGATTAACTGGCTAAGTGTCGCAAAGCATGGCGTAGCAACCTGCTTACAACTGAAGGATCTTGACCGCCCGTTAGTGATGCAGCTCATACCGCGACCATGATCAAGATTGCCGATCTTGAGTGACCCTGGTGTGCTTTCCATTCTTTTTCTCCTCGATACCTTCATACTTGCATCACATAAGTGGCGCAGACCAGCAAGAGACCGAGGAATGATGACGGTTACAGACCCGCGCCACATGAGCGCGGACGCCCCTTGTCCAGCGGGGGCCTGCGCTTCATAGCGAGCAGTCTCGCCCTGGCCCTGGCGGCCACGCTCATCCACGGAACAAGTGACGCGTTCGCGGCCTCGCCACAAGCAGCCACATCGGCGAAAAGATCCGCAGCCACACAGGCGGCGGACATCCCCTCCGCACGCGTGGCAGCACGCTTGTCGGGGAAGCGTGTTGAAGCGCTGTCCGAGCGCACTGAGACTTCCACGACCTGGGTCAACAAGAACGGCTCGCTGACCACCGAGCTCACTGCCGGTCCGGTCCGGTTCGAGGACGAAGCTACTGGTGAGTGGCGAGACGTCGACCTGGATCTCGTCAGCGGCTCCGACGGTTCGATCGCGCCCAAGGCTCATCCGCGCGGGCTGAAGCTCGCAGGTAAGACCGGTAGCCGCGCCACATCGCTCAAGTCGGCGCAAGCCGCCAAGCCGACCGACCTGGTGACGCTCGGCAAGGGGGACGAGCAGATCACCCTGCAGTGGAAGGGCGGGCTTCCCACCCCGAAGCTCAACGGCACCCGCGCGACGTACGTGAACGCGGTTCCGGGCGCGGACGTGGTGGTCGAGGCCACACGTACCGGCTACGAGCAGTACGTAGACATTCAGCAGCGCCCGGCAGCGGAGGGCTACACATACACGTTGCCCTTGAAGGCCAAGGGACTGAAGGTCAAGGAGCAGGCTGACGGCAGCCTGCTGTTCACCGACAGGAAGAACAAGAGGCGGGCAGTCATGCCTGCTCCGGTGATGTGGGACGCCTCGGTCGACAAGGCCTCCGGTGAGCACACCAACCGGGCCAAGGTCGACATGAAGGTGGTCCAGCGCAAGGGCGCGGTCGATCTCGTCATCACGCCGGATGCGAAGTTCCTCGGCGCCCCCGGGACGAAGTACCCGGTGACGGTGGACCCTTCCACTTCCTCCCTGTCGAATGTCTTCGACACCTACGTCCAGCAGGGCGAGACCGTCGACGGGTCCAACGACGTCGAGCTGGACCTCGGAAACCCGGGCACCAAGAATGCCGACGGTACGCCCCGTACGGCGCAGTCGTTCATCTCCTGGAACACCTCGCCCATCCAGGACGCCTTGGTGCTGGATGCGAAGCTCTCCCTGTGGAACTTCCACTCGGGCAACAATGTCGACTGCAAGGCCTATCCATGGGAGGTGTGGTCTTCCGGCGCAGCTTCCACGTCCAGCCGCTGGGCCAACCGGCCGACCATGACGGCGAAGAAGGCCACCTCCACCGAGACACGCGGCAACACCTCGTGCACTACCCAGCCTGACGGGTGGATCAACGCCGATGTGTCGACGCTCGTCCAGGAGTGGGCTTCGGCCAAGGCCACCCGCGGCCACATGGGCATCCGAGCCACAGACGAGTCGGTGGTGGCACAGTGGAAGCGCGTCAACTCCGCCAACGCCGCCTCCAACCCGCCGAAGCTGGTGGTCAACTACAACTACCGGCCGCGCACCGGTACCAAGCAGGAGGCTGGCCCGCCGTACTTCTCCTACGGCGGCGACTACGTGGTGAACACCACCACGCCCACCCTGCGGGACACCTTCGTCGACGCCGACGGCGACAAGGTCAATGGCACCTTCCAGATCTTCGACTCCGCCACCAACACCCAGGTCGGCAACGTCCTGGTGTCGAAGTTCGTGCCGTCCGGGCAGGTAGCGTCGGTCACCGTGCCCGCGGGCGTACTGGCGGAAGGTAAGACGTACAAGTTCCGCACCTCGCCGTACGACGGGACCCACTACAACGCGGGCTGGTCGGCGTACAAGACGTTCACCGTCGACACCAAGGCCCCTTCCGCCCCGACGAAGATCACGTCCACGGACTACCCGTCCACGTCATGGGTGAAGGGCGGCGGGCAGGCGGGCAGCTTCGTCATCACTCCACCCGCGAGCGACCACAACTGGCTGGAGTGGTCCCTGGATGGGGCGACCTGGACAAAGGTCGCCATCGGGGGTGCGAGTGGTGACAAGACCGTGAGCATCACTCCGCCACAGGACGGGACGCAGAGACTGCAGGTGCGTACTGTGGACAAGGCGGACAACCGGTCCGAGGCAGCCGAGTACACCTTCCACGCCGGTCCGGGCGGCTTCAACCAGCCTTCCGACGGGGACCGTACCGCGCGACGGCTAATCTGGTGGCGGAAGCCGACAGCAGCAAGTACGACCAGGTCGCATTCTCCTGGCGCCGCTCCGACGCGGATGCCTGGACGCGGATTCCGGTCGGTAACGTCAGCTTTGGGGGAACTCCGCTCGCCGCCTGGCCCGTCGCCCTGACGAACGGCAAGAACGAGGCCCTCACCTGGGACGCGGCCGGAACGGTGTCGCCGGACGGCTCCGTGCAGATCCGGGCCGAGTTCACCGGGGCGTCGAACGCCTCGGCGAACAGCAATCCGCTGACTGTGGTCGTCGACCGCACCGCCGACACCGCCGCCGTGCAAGAGGTCGGGCCTGGATCGGTCAACCTTCTCACCGGCGACTACAGCATCTCTGCCTCGGACGTCTCCTACTACGGCCTTTCCGTCACACGGACCGCCTCTTCACGCACCCCCACCAAGGCGGCCGGTCAGGAAGGGCAGGCTCCGGTGTTCGGTGCCGCCTGGATGTCCGGGCTGACCGCGGAACTCACCGAGTCGGACTACGCGTATCTGCGCAGGGTCTCGGACACGGCCGTCACTCTGGTCAAGACAGATGGCACCAAAATCAGCTTCACCTCGAACGCGGGCAGAACTGGGTGGGTCTCGGAGCCGGGAGCGGCGGACCTGGTCCTCAAGGGCACTGTTGGCACGGCCTTCACCCTCAGCGACGGCGAAGGCGTCGTGACGGAGTTCACCAAGGCCGACGCGGGCGCGGACGCCTGGCAGATGACCTCCTCGCGCCTTGACGGGCTGGACACCACCAATACAACCATGAAGTCCGAGACGGTCGTGGTGGGTGGGAAGACCGTGGCCCGTCCTGTGCGGATCGTTGCCCCAACCTCCGCCGTCGACAACGCGACCTGTCTCTCGGCGCCCACCACCAAGGGCTGTCGGGTGCTGGAGTTCGTGTACGCGACCACCACCACCGCCACTGCGTTGGCCGTCGGTGACTACGCCGGCCAAGTCAAGGACATCCTGCTGTACGCCACAGGTAAGGGTGAGACGTCCTCCTCCGTGCGGTCGGTGAGCACCTACCGCTATGACGCCGAGGGGCGGCTGCGGCAGCAGTGGAACCCGCGTCTGGACCAGGCCACGCAGGTGCAGTACGCCTACGACGACGCGGGCCGCATCACCACCTTCCGTTCGTCCACCGATCAGCCCTGGACGTTCACCTACGGCAAAGCCGGGGACACCGTGGTCGCGGGTGAGGGCATGCTGCTCAAGGCCTCGCGCCCCACGCTCAAGCAGGGAACCACCGACACTGTCGACGGTAGCGCCGTGACTATGATCGTCTACGGAGTGCCCCTGACCGGGACCACCGCCCCGTACAAGCTGAGCGCGGCCGATGTGAAGGCCTGGGGCCAGACGGACGTGCCGACGGACGCCACCGCCGTGTTCCCGGCCGACTCGGTTCCCGCCTCCTCCACCGGTGCCGATCTCGCGGCCACGGCCTACGGTCGCGCGAACATCAGCTACCTGAACGCGTCGGGCCGCACCGTGAACGAGGCTACTCCGGGGGGACACATCACCACCATGGAGTCCGACCGGTTCGGCAACACGGTCCGCGAGCTGACCGCAGGCAACCGCTCGATCGCCCTCGGTCTGACCACCGCGGACAAGGAGGCCCAGGTGGACCTGGGCATCGGTCGGCTCGGCTCCGCCGAACGCGCCATGCTGCTGTCCACGACCACGCTCTACGACGACGGGGGCATCCGCGAGCTCCAGGAGTTCGGTCCCCTGCGGCGGCTCGACCTGACCCGTGACCTCAAGTCCGGGTCCACCACCCTGGCCTCGGCCGGCACGTCGGTGATCGGCCGCGGCTGGACGGCGAAGGAGTACGACGAGGGCCGACCCACCGATGGCACGGCCAATGTCCGGTGAAGGTCACCGACAGCGTGCCCTCCACCCAGACCTACACCTACGACCACGCCGCCGAACCACGCGGCCTCGCCACCAGAATCACAGACTCTGCCGCCGGTGTGTTCAGTGGCACCTATGATGCCGATGCCACGCTGACCAGCGAAAAGCTGCCCGGCGGCTACACCCTTGCAGTACGGGTCGACAGCACGGGCACGCCGGTGGAGCGCACCTACACCCGCGACAGCGACGGCACGATCGTCTACAGCAACAGCGTCTCCGAGTCCGTCCACAACCAAACCACTACCAACGCGGGCTGGTCGGACCAGGAGTACGGGTATGACGCGGCTGGCCGCCTGACCAAGGTGTACGACACCGCCGCGACCGTGTGCACGCACCGGGCGTACGGGTTCGACTCCCGCACCAACCGCACCGCACTAAGCCTCAATACCGTTCAGTTAAGCGCTTCTGGGTTACTGTGGGGGGATGCCGCGCTCTGGTTGGGTGAAGCCGTCTTCTGATGTCCGGTTGTCGGATTTGGTGTCTGTGGGGTTGCTGACGCGGGTGTTTCCCGCAGATGTGGTTGACGCGGTGATCGAGGATGCGGGGCGTACTGAGCGGCGCCACCGGTCCTTGCCCGCGCGGGTGATGGCGTACTTCTCGATGGGGATGGCGCTGTATTCGGATGGCTCCTACGAGGATGTGTTCGCGCAGCTCACGGATGGGCTGTCGTGGGCGTCGGGGTGGTCGGAGTCATTCACGCCGCCCTCGAAGTCGGCGATCTTCCAGGCCAGGGCTCGCCTGGGGTTCG
>NZ_FPJO01000064.1 GCF_900119365.1 Streptomyces atratus | reverse complement strand
CACCGGGTACCGGTGCCCCTTGTACAACGGCGGCGTATTGCCCACGGACAACCCTCTCCACCGTGATCAACCCGAAGATCATTTCACCCGATCAGCCAACGTGACAGTGCCCTGGGACAGCTTGTGTCGCCTCAGCGCCAGCGCTCGTGGCGGATGTCTGCGGAAGCGTCGGTGAGCTTCGCGATCGAGCGGCGGGCGGCGTTGACAGTGACGGTCCGGCGGGCGATACGGGCGAGCGGGAGGTCGCTGGCCGAGTCGGTGTACAGGAGTGCGTCCTCCGGGGCGAACCCCAGCGCCCGGACGGCATCGATCTTTGCTTCGCCCACGTTGTGGGCGATGAGTCGGGGCCCCCGTGGGGTGAAGTCGAGCCGGGAAGCGGCCAGAGGGATGCCGTGCAACCCGACGCCGTCCAGAAATGCACGCGCGAGGTTCTCCTCCGAGGCTGTCGCCACGACGGTCGGACCACGACCGCGGGCGCATTGACACCTTGCCACAGCTTGTCTGACCGCTGTCCGGGCTGCCATGGCCCGGCCCGTCACGGCTGCCAGTTCCTCGTACTGGCTGCGGGTCATTCCGCGCAGCGTCAAGGCCACGATCGCCCGGTTCATCGCGGGCTTCAGCGCGCCGTCGGGCGGTGCTGCCGAGGCGAGCAAGAACGGTGGGATTGCAGCGGCGAACCGGAGGGGACGGGCTGCCAGACGAGCTCTGACCAGTGAGGACATCGTGTCCTCACTGGTCAGGACGCCGTCGAGGTCGAAGATCGAAGTGATTTCGTTGGCTGGGTTCACTGTGGGAAGGCGTCGGCTTTCATCTGGACGAGAAGGTCTACGGCAGCGAGCGCGCTCACCTCGACGACCATCGTGACAGCGGAGCTCTCGCCGTGGACAGCGCCCACCGAGACGAGGCCGACGTCGGTACGGCCGAAGATCTCGCGCGCCTGCGCTGCTGCGTCGGCGCCTTTGGCTGCGGAAGGCCGGTTGCGGCGCGTCGGTTTCGGTCCTGCCATGATGCGCTGCCACTCCGATTGCCCGAACATATGGAAAGTTGACCGTTTTGGTCTGCGATTGTGGATGCGGTGGCCGGTGGGAGTCAAGGGGAGGTCCAGGCGGGGGCGCCGATGGACCGTCTGTACGACTGTGGCGCAACGGCCGGATTCCGCGCGACGCTCTTCAGAGGGGCAGAACCCCTGCCGCGCCGGAGGCGAGGGGGACTGCCGGCGCCGAAGGGAGCGGTTGGCTGTATCGCGTTCAGGCCACGACGATGTTGTCGCCCGCCGCGGCGAGGGCGTCGCTCAGGCCGTCCGGGCAAGGACTGTCGGTGATGAGGGTGTCGAAGCCGTCGAGTTCGCAGACGCGGTGGGCGGCCGTGCGTCCGAACTTGCTGGAATCGGCGAGCACGTAGCGGTGGGACGCGTTGGCGAGCATGGTGCGCTTCGTCGCGACTTCGTCGAGGTGGAAATCGGTCAGTCCGTAGGAGGCGATGCCTCCGGAGCCCAGGAAGACCGCGTCCGCGCGCAGATTGTCGAAGAACTCGACGGCCTGGGCATTGGAGCAGGCCAGGTCGCCACCGCGCAGCCGCCCGCCGCTGACCAGGACCTCGACCTGCGGGCGGGAGCTGACTTCGGCGGCCACGAGCAGGGAAGGGGTGGCGATGACGCCGGCGTGATCGGCGGGCAGAGCACGGGCCACCTCCAGGGCCGTGGTACCGACATCGATGACGACCGTCTGGTTGGGTTCGATCAGGGCTGCTGCGGCTCGGCCGATGGCCTGCTTCTCGGCGAGGGAAGCGCCTCTGCGCTCGTTGAAGGAGGCCTCCTCCCCGACAGGTGACCGGACGGCGGTGGCCCCTCCGTGGACACGCGCCAGCTCGCCGCGGCGCTCGAGGAGGGCGAGGTCTCTGCGGATCGTCTCGTGGGAGACGCTCAGCAGGCTGGTCAGGTCGTCCGTCGTGATGAACTCGAGCCGAGCGATCTCGGCGACGATCCTGCGGTGACGCTCGGCTGCTAGCACATCCGGCCCTCTCTGATTGACTGTTTTTGTGGAACCCTGACTGCATTCTAGGGCTCATGTGACGTGCGGAACGCATCGCCAGCGGCCACAAAATCCCCGCAGCTCAAAGCGTCTTCTGCTAGGGATCAGCGATCGTTCACCAGGTCGGGAGTGCTAACCCTTGACGGCAAACGGGCAGGGGGCCACACTCTCAGCAGTCAATAGTCCACATAAACGGTCACGAGTGGGCTGTCGACCGGCGTCGAGGTGGCGCGGACCGCGGGTCCTCGCGGCCATCCCCACGAACAGGCTCCAGCGCATTCCTGCGAGGCGGGCCTTGATGCCGACCGCATTCGGTTCTTCGATCACCCACTGGCTTCCGCGGCGACGGCGGGGCACTCTGAAGCAGGGAACGAGGTCATGGCCAAATCAGAAGCAGGTGCTCAGGCGCCAAGAACGGCTGAGGGACAGCAGGGCGGGGCGAACCAGGTGATGGCGCGGGAGCTGGGCTGGTACGCCTCGTTCTCCGTGGCGTTCGGGTTCGTGTCGATCGCGACAGGGATCTTCACGGCCTACGGCTCGGTGCTCGCCACCTCGGGCCCGCGCGGCATCTGGGCCTGGCCGATCTCCGTGATCGGCCAGCTCTGCGTCGCCCTCGTCTTCGGAGCGCTGGCGGCGCGCATCCCGATCAGCGGCTACTCCTACCAGTGGGTGTCGCGGATCGTCGGGCCCGTGTGGGGCTGGATCATGGGCTGGATCTCGTTCGCCTTCCTCGGGGTCGTCGTGGTCGCAGTGGACTACACGATCGCCTCCACGATTCTCCCTGAGCTGTTCCAGTACGTCGGCACGACACAGAACGCCTGGGTGATCACGGCCGGCGTGGTGTTGCTGCAGGCCCTGCTGGTCGCCGCGTCCACGCGTATCACGCACAAGGTCAACAGTGCGGCGGTGACGGCGCAGCTCATCGGCATGATCACGCTGACGGCGCTGCTGTTCGCGGTGGGCTACTTCACCGGCAAGCTCGACTTCGCCCACCTGTTCGACACCGCGACGATCCCGGAGAGTGGCTACTACGGTCTGGGCGGCGGAACCCACGCCGGCCCCTTCGCCCTGGCGTTCCTGCTCGGCGCGTTCACCATCGTCGGATTCGAGTCCGCGGCAAACCTGGCGGAGGAGACCAAGAACCCCGCCCGCGTCATCCCCAAGGCGATGGTCCAGGCCGTCCTCTCCCTGGGCGTTCTCGGCTTTCTCTTCCTGGTCGCCGTGACCGCCGCCGTCGGCCGGGTCGACGGCGCCGCCGAGTCGGCCACCCCGGTGGCCACCGTGATCACCGCCGTGCTCGGGTCCGTGGTGGGGAAGAGCCTCCTGGTCCTCGTCGTGGTCTCGATCTTCTCCTGCGGGCTGGTGATCACCCTCAGCGGAACCCGCCTGGTCTACGCGATGTCCAGGGACGAGCGCTTCCCCGGATGGCGCCTGCTCAAGCGCATCCACCCGCGGACGGCGACGCCGCTGAACGCCACGGTGTTCATGATGCTCATCGCGCAGATCGTTCTCGCGGTCTTCTCCCGTTCCACCGACGCCCTGTTCCAGCTGTTCTCCGCCGCCACCCTGCTGCCCGCCGTCATCTACGCCGGCACGGTCGCGATGTACGCGGCCAAGCGCTCCTCCCTGCCGCCGTCGCGCGGCTTCTCCCTGGGGCGGTGGGAGGTCCCGGTCCTGCTTCTGGCCGGGGTCTGGCTGGTGTACGAACTGCTCATCTTCCGGGACGCTTCCTTCCGCGGCCCCTGGGCCTACGTCCTGGTGCTGTGCGGGATCGGCGCCGTCTACCTGGCGGCGCTCCTCGTCCGGCGCGGCCGCGCCGCCCTGACCATGCCTGACATGGCCGACGTCGACCGTGCCCTGGACAACGCCACCGCACCCTCCGCGGCCGACACGGAAGGGGCCCTGCGATGACCACGATCCTCGCCATCGACCAGGGCACCTCGGGCACCAAAGCCATCGTTGTCGACGCCGAGGACGGAACGGTCGCCATAGCCGAGGAGACCATCCGCCCCACCTACCTGCCCGGAGGGGGTGTCGAGCAGAATCCGCACGAACTGCTCGATTCCGTCCTCACCGCCGGCCGCCGGGCCGTGAGCATGGCCGGCCGGCCCATTGACGGCGTGGCCCTGGCCAACCAGGGAGAGACCGTCCTGGCCTGGGACGAAGCCACGGGAACGCCGCTGTCCCCGGCGATCGTCTGGCAGGACAGCCGTGCGGGGAGCATTTGTGCCGAGTTGGCCGAGCACCGCGAGGCCATCGCGCAGCGCACCGGTCTCGTTCTCGACCCCTACTTCTCCGCGCCCAAGATGGCGTGGCTGCGCCGCAACCTCACCCGTGACGGGGTGGTGACCACCACCGACACCTGGCTCGTGCACCACCTGACAGGAGAGTTCGTCACCGACGCCTCCACCGCCAGTCGTTCTCTGATCTTCGACCTGGACGGTGCGGCGTGGGACGGGCGTCTCGCTGATCTGTTCTCCCTCGGCGACGAGCGGCTGCCCCGCATCGTCGGCAGCGACGAGGTGGTCGGCACCACGCGCGCCTTCGGACAGGAGATGCCCGTGGCCGGCCTGATCGTCGACCAGCAGGCCGCTCTGGTCGCCGAGGCATGCCTGGAGCAGGGCACGGCCAAGTGCACCTATGGCACGGGCGCGTTCCTGCTGGCAAACACAGGATCGGACCCCGTGCGCTCCAGCGCGGGCCTAACGACGTCGGTGGCCTGGCAGGCCGCGGGGCAGACCCTGTATTGCGTGGACGGCCAGGTCTACACCGTGGCATCGGCCGTGCGCTGGCTGCAGGACCTCGGTCTTCTTCAGTCCGCCACCGAAATCGACGCGCTGGTCGCGAAAGACAGCGACGGCGTCATGTGCGTCCCGGCATTCGCAGGACTCGCCGCTCCGTGGTGGGCTTCCGAGGCCACGGCCTCCCTCACCGGCATCACGCTGGCCACCCGCCGCGAGCACCTCATCCTGGCCGTGCTCCAGGGCATAGCCGCCCAGGTCACCGAGCTGACGGCCCTTGTCGGCCGAGACCTCGGCCGGCCCCTGAACCGGCTGCGCGTCGACGGCGGATTGACCAACTCCGCCGCCCTCATGCAGGCCCAGGCCGACATCGCCCAGCTCCCCGTCGACATCTACCCCAACGCGCACGCCACACCCCTCGGCGCTGCCGCGCTCGCCCGCTGCGCCCTCGACCCCGCCATCAGCCTCGAAGAGGCCGTCGGCGACTGGCAGCCGGCGACCGTCTACGAACCCCGCTGGTCCGAAGACCGGGCCCAGGAGTTCCGCACCACATGGGCACAGGCCGCCGAGGCGTGTGCCACCAAGGGAGACCACTCATGACCCCCACCCCCCACCGTCCTCACCCCGAGGTCTTCGACATCGTGGTGATCGGAGGAGGCATTGTCGGCTCGGCCATCGCACGCGAACTGTCCGGCTACGACGTCTCCGTGGCGCTGCTCGAAGCCCGCGACGACGTCGGAGACGGAACCAGCAAGGCAAACACCGCCATCCTGCACACAGGCTTCGACGCGAAACCGGGCACCTTGGAGTCCCGGCTCGTGGCTCGCGGCTACCACCTGCTGAGCGACTACGCCAAGGCCACCGGCATCCCCGTCGAGCACACCGGTGCCGTGCTGGTGGCCTGGAACCAGGAAGAGCTCGACGCCCTGCCTGGCCTGAAGGAAAAGGCCGAGGCCAACGGGTACGAGCACTGCCACATCGTGGACGCGGACGAGGTGTACCAGGTCCTGCCCGATCTGGGCGAAGGCGTGCTCGGAGGCCTGACGGTTCCCGACGAGTCCATCATCTGCACATGGACCACCAACCTCGCCCTGGCCACGGACGCCAGGCAACGCGGGACGACGATCCTGCTCGAACACGCCGTGACCGGCATCGACGTGCGCGACGACGCGACGACCTTGCACACCGCCCAGGGCGACGTGCGAGCCCGCTGGGTCGTCAACGCGGCAGGCCTCGGCGCCGACACGATCGACCGGCTCTTGGGCCATGACCGCTTCACGGTTACCCCCCGACGCGGCGAGCTGTTCGTGTTCGACAAGCTGGCACGGCCCAAGGCCGACAAGATCGTCCTGCCGGTTCCCTCCTCCCGCGGCAAGGGAGTGCTCATCTCCCCGACGATCTACGGCAACGTCATGCTCGGCCCCACCGCCGAGGACCTCACCGACCGCACTGACACCTCCACGTCCGAGGACGGCTACGACTTCCTCCTCAGCAAGGGCGCGCGGCTCATGCCGAGCCTGCTCACCGAGGAGGTCACCGCCAGCTACGCCGGACTGCGCGCCGCGATCGACCGCGACGACTACCTCATCGAAGCCGCCCCCGAGCAGCGGTACCTCCTCGTGGGCGGCATTCGCTCCACCGGACTGACAGCGGGCATCGCCATCGCCGAGCACGTCGCCGGGCTCCTGTCGGAAGCCGGTGCCGGGCTCCGCAGCCGCAGCAACCTGCCCGCTCCGCCCCGGATGCCGAACATCGGCGAAGCCACTACACGCCCCTACCAGGACGCCGACCTGATTGCCGCGGACACCGCCTACGGCACCATCGTCTGCTTCTGCGAACGGGTCACCGAGGGTGAGATCCGCGACGCCTGCCACGCCCCAGTGCCCGCGCGCAGTCTGGAAGGGCTGCGCAGACGCACCCGGGCCATGAACGGCCGCTGCCAGGGCTTCTTCTGCGGCGCGGCCGTCGCGGCCCTGCGCACCCGGCACCAGACCAACGACGGCTGCTGCAGCCAGCACAAGGACAACCGATGACCCACCAGCTGCCCCTCATCGAGCCCGATGTCCTCATCATCGGAGGCGGCCCCGCAGGGCTCACCGCAGCCGCCGAAATCGCCGACCGCGGCGCCGGGCGGGTCCTGGTCGTCGACCGGGAGAAGCAGGCCGGCGGCATTCCCCGGCACAGCGACCACACCGGATACGGCCTGCGAGACCTACGCCGTGTGATGACCGGCCCCGCCTACGCCCGCCACTTGGCCGACCGGGCCGCACGGTCCGGAGCGGAGATCCGCACCAGCACCATGGTCACCGACTGGTCCGATCAGCACACCGTTGACGTCACCAGCCCCGAGGGCCGCTACCAGATTCGTGCCCGGGCCATCGTCCTGGCGACCGGCGCCCGCGAAAGGCCCCGCACCGCACGCCGCATCCCTGGAGATCGCCCCCACGGGGTCTATACCACCGGACAACTTCAAAACCTCGTCCACCTCCACCATCAGCCCGTCGGCAAGCGGGCCGTCATCGTCGGTGGCGAACTAGTCAGTTGGTCCGCAGCCATGACCCTCCGCGAAGCCGGCTGCACCCCCGCGCTCATGATCAGCAAGTACCCGAAGGCAGAGTCCTACGGCGCCTTCAACGCTGCCGGCCGCACCATCCTCCGCGTTCCGGTCGCCACCCGCAGCCGTGTCACCCAGGTCATGGGCAAGGGCCGCTGCGAGGCTGTCGAGATCGAGAACCTCGACACAGGCAAGCGCCGAACCGTCGAATGCGACACCGTCGTCTTCAGCGGCGACTGGATCCCCGACCACGAACTCGTGCGCTCCGCGGGTATCACCCTCGACGAACGCACCCTCGGCCCCCTCACAGACACTGCGCTGCGGACCAGCCGACCCGGAGTCTTCGCCGCCGGCAACATGCTCCATCCCGTTGACACCGCCGACGTGGCCGCCCTCGACGGTAAGCACGTCGCCCAGCAGGTCATCAACCACCTGGACGGAAGGCATGAGCCGGCCGAGGGGGTCCGTCTGATCGCCGACGCCCCGTTCCGCTGGATCGCACCGCAGATCCTCCGCCCCGGCGATCCGGCTCCGGCCCGCGACCGGCTCCTGCTCTGGACGGACGAGTTCGTCCGCTTCCCCAAGGTGACGGTCCGCCAGGACGGCCGTATCGTCGCCCGCCGGACCCTCGCCTGGCCTGCGGCCCCGGGCCGGGTCTTCCGTATCCCGTCCTCGGTCCTCGACGGGATCTCCTACACCGGGGGTCCCGTCCACATCACCACTTACAACTCGCGCGAATAGGCGCGGGTTGGGGCGAGGGGCGGGGACGTGCCGCGATCTGGCAGCCGCTACTCGCCGTGATCGTACTCGGTGGCCGGGCGGGGAGTGTCTAATCAAGGGCCCTGTCTCACTTTCGGTGGTAACGGAGAGTCGTGAGGGTCGTTGGCATTCGCGTGAAGGATGTCAACGAGCTCGTGCAGACGCTGTTTTCGGGGTTGTCCCCGTTGGCCATCGAGGATGTGGCCGACGAGGGCGAGCGGATCGTGGTGCGGGCACGAACTCCGCACGACACTGCTGTTTCCCGAGGTGGCGCCCCTCCGCAAAGAGACCGTGCGGCTTCACCCACGTGTGGGTGAGCCAACGTGCCGAGACAGCTCGGTCGGAGGCCCGCTGCTGTGGCCGGCCGAGGATGCCTGGCCATTGTGCTCCGAGCGCGAGGGGTCGCCGATGGTGCCTGTCGTGCAGATCTACCGCACCAGCGTTCCTGGCACCGTCCCGTTTCCCGAAGGGTGCGATCTACTCCAAGTTCTGTGGTGCCCACGGAAGCACAGCGGCCATCGTTGGATCGTTCCGCACGTCCAATGGCGAAAGGCGGGCTTGGTCGGCAAGGTGTTGGAGACTCCGCCATGCCCGGCTGAGCTGTGGAAGAACTACGTCCCACGTCCTTGTGTGGTGCATCCAGAGCTGGTGACGGAGTACCCCTATTGGGATCTTCATGACGACATGTGGGACGCGTTGGAGTTCCGGTTCTTGTACCTGGACCAGGAGACGGGCTGGGACTACCAGAGCCACCTCGGTGTCCGAGGTGGGAGTCCGGAGCGAAAACCGCCGCTGTCTCTCGCTCTCCTGCCGTCACCGCAGCGAGGCGGGCGGGCCGGGCGCTGAATTGCAGGGCCGACCGGGCGCGCGTCACCCTGATAGTTGAGGGCAGGTGCTGACGTGCACACCAGCGACGAAATCTACCACCGGGTGCTCTGGGACCCGCGCTTCGACGCCGAGCGGTTCGTGATGGGGATCGCCGAGCGCGGGGCCCCGACGAAGCGGGTCCTGCTCGGCGACTTCGTACCGGGCGGGGAGATCCCCTGGCACCGGGTGGTGTTCTTCGAGGCGGACGGCCAGGTCGTCTGGGACCGCGCCTCCGGCATCGACCGACTCGACGAGACCCTCGTCGGGCACATCGGTCCCGTGCCGGCCCCGGCACCCGGCGACGTCCTCGCCGTCCCGTCGACGAACCGCACCGCCGTCGCCTGGCTGCCGCCGGCGGAGTTGTGGCCGCCGATCCAGCACATTCGCCGCGAACACGACCGGCAGATCCGCCGCTGGCCGCCGCACGTCAACGTGCTCTTCGGATTCGTCCCCGAGGCCGAGTTCGCCCGGGCCCTGCCGCTGGTCGCCGCGGCGCTCGCCGAGACGCCGCCGTTCACCGCCCGCCTGGCGGGCGTCCACTGGTTCGGGCACCGCGAGGATGCCACCGTCTGGCTCGACCCGGCCGCCGCCGACCACGAGCCCTGGGCGCGGCTGCGGGAGTCCCTGGAGCTCCGCTTCCCGCTCTGCGGATCGCACTCGCACGGCTACACCCCGCACCTGTCCCTCGGCCGTACCCCGGACCCGCACCCCCTCGCCCGCAAGGCGGAGGCCCTCCTCGGCCCCATGACGGCCCTGGTCGACGGGCTGGTCCTGCTCTCCCGGCGCGGCGACGAGCCGATGCGGGTCCGGGCCCGCGTCCTGCTCGGCAGCGGCGATGTACGTCACCCGGAGAATCCGGCCCTTCCGGGCAACCCTCCGCCGCCACCACCCGTCTAGGCCCAATACCGGTGACTTTGATGGTGCTGGCTCGTTGATTTGGTGTGCCAAGGCCCGGACAGTTGAAGGTAGTTGAGGGCGATCGGTTTTCGGATCGCATCGCCCTTGGAGTGCTCACGCGTGCGTTTCCGCCGGAGCTGGTGGATGAGGTGGTGGCGGAGTGCGGACGCACCGAGGAACGTCAGCGTCTGCTTCCCGCTCGGGTGGTGATGTATTTCGTGCTGGCGATGTGCCTGTTCTCGGGGCAGGGGTATGAGGAGGTCGGACGGCTCCTCACCCAGGGCCTGGAACGCGAACGCCGCTGGTCGAAGACGTGGCGGGTGCCCACCAGCGGGGCGATCGGACGGGCCCGGTTGCGGCTGGGGGCGGAACCGATGAAGGCGCTGTTCGCCAGGGTCTGTCGGCCCGTGGCGCTCCCGGCGACGACGGGAGCGTGGTTTCGGGGTCTGCGGTTGGTGTCGGTGGACGGGACGACCTTCGACCTTCCCGATACGCAGGCCAACGCCGCCTTCTTCGGACGGCCGGGAACGGGGCGTGGCCAGGG
>NZ_FPJO01000062.1 GCF_900119365.1 Streptomyces atratus | reverse complement strand
TCAAGCCGCACCGGAACGGCACCTCCAAGATTTCGAAGGATCCCGCGTTCGCGGACAAGGTCGCCGATGTCGTCGGCCTCTACCTGGCCCCGCCCGGCGGCGCGGTGGTGCTGTCCATCGACGAGAAGACGCAGATACAGGCGCTGGACCGGACCCAGCCGGTGCTGCCGGTCGCCTTCGGCGCGGGCGAGAAGCGCACCCACGACTACGTGCGGCACGGCACCACCAATCTGTTCGCCGCCCTCAAATGTCCATACCGGTGAGGTGACCGGCGAGTGCAAGCCGAGCCGGAACGGCGCAAACTTCCTCGCCTTCCTGAAGAAGGCGACCAGGCCGCACACCGGCAAGGAGATCCACGTGGTCCTGGACAACCTGTCCACGCACACCACGCCGGAAGTGAAGGCATGGCTGGAGAAGAACCCGCACATCCGCTTCCATTTCACTCCCGTCGGCTCCTCGTGGTTGAACCAGATCGAAATCCGGTTCGGGATCCTGACTCGGCAGTCCATTCGCCGGGGCACGTTCTCCAGCGTCAACGTCCTGGTCAAGCAGATCCGCGACTACATCAACTCCTGGAACGAGGACGCGAAGCCGTTCACCTGGACCGCGAACTCCGAGGAGAACCTCACGAAGGTCCGCCTCGTCCAGACCAACGCGAAGAAACTCGTCAATAACAACTCAAACTGACACGATCAGGATCACGAGACACTAGTCGGCTGAGTTCTCCGTAAGCACAGACCTGATCAGCTACCGGCGATCCAAGTTCGGTGGCAAACAGTCCAGATTCGCTGTCACAGGACAGCGGATACCCGCAGCAGCGCCATGCTCGGGGAAGTAGCGACTCTCAATGAGGAAAGCAGCCCGTTACGAGGGTGGTGCAGGGGACGCTGAGACGGCCGTGGGAGGTTCCAGTTGATACGTCCTGTCCTCCTCCAGGAGGGTCCAGAGCATCCTGATCTGGCGGCGGGCCACGCAAATTATGGCCGCTGAGTTCCGCATCCCCTGAGCTCTTTTCCGGAGGTAGTACTCGCGATCTCGCACGTGGTGGAGGCAGCTGGCTTGCGCGGAAAGAAAAAGTGCTCTTTGCAGAGGTCGGCTGTATCGCTTCGGGCGGAGATGAACCCCTGTTCGTGTTCCGGAATCCCTCGACACTGGGACCATCCCAGCCGCCGACGCGAACTTGCCCTCTGTGGCGTAGGCGGAGAAGTCACCAGCCGCCACGAGGAGTTCAGCAGCCAGGATTTTCCCCATGCCTGGCATCGAGAGGAGAATGTGAGAATGCGGATGCTCAGCCAGGATCTTATCCATCCGCTTTTCTACCTTGGCGATCCGCTCGGAGAGGTTGAGGATGCTGGCGGCCAGGTCTTCGACGATCTCGGCGGCTGCGTCTTCCCCGGGCAGAGATGTGTGCTGGGCCTCTGCTGCCTCGATTGCCGATTCCGCTACACCGTGCGCGAGTCGCACACCTCGCTTCGCGAGCCAGGCCGCCAACCGCGACCGACCCATCCGTCGAATCCCAGACGGCGTCTGGAAGCCGGTCAGCAGGACCACCGCGCCCTTGTGGGCGGAGAAGTTGAATGTGCGTTCCAGAGCAGGAAAGACACCCGTCAGGGTGTCCCGCATCCTGTTGTACGCCCTCGTTCTGTCCCGCACGAGGTCGGTTCGGTGCGACGTGAGGAGCGAGAGGTCGGAAATGACCTGGACTGGGACCTTGATGGCGGACAGCCTGTCCGCGGCAAAAATAGAAGTCCTTGCGATGACGTGGGCGTCGTTCGCGTCAGTCTTGTTCTCGCTCCCCAGGGCGCGAGACATCTGCTTCACCAACGTGCCCGTGATATAGCGCGGTTGTTGGCCATGTGTCACGAGCAGGGCAATGAGCAAGGAGGAAGGGCTGCTGGAGATGTCAATGACCCAGTTCACTTTCGGCGGCAGCGAAAGAATCTCGCTCAGGCCGGTCAGAATCTCGCTCTCGCCGTTGATGATCTTCTTCGACAGCAACGTATTGCCAGCGATGTCTACTGCGCAGGCCCAGTGGTGCCCCTTGCCCGCATCGACGCCGACCCAGACTTCGTCCAACTTCTCCATGCGTCCCCCTCCTGTCCGACTGCCCGATGGCCGGTGGGGCGCTCACTCGCCGAGTCCGTACAGAGCGGCTCAACCGCGTCTCTCAATAAGCAAGTCGGAGCGACCCGGAATGAGCTGTTCCGAGTTTCGTAGCGGTTGGTTTGTGGGTTTCAGGCAACGTTCGTGGTCGCCTGGGATCGGTAGTAACGGGGCCTCGAACTCCTCGGGCGGGAAGTAGTCGAGGGCTGAGTGCAGGCGCTCGGTGTCGTACCAGCCGACCCACGGGACGACGGCACGTTCTACCTGGTCAGCTCCCCGCCAGGGTCCTTGGTGCTCGATCAGCTCAGCCTTGAACGAGCCGTTGGGGGCCTCGGCCGTGGCATTGACGCTCCTATAGTTCGTCAAATTGCTTTCATAGCTGTCCGTGATGGAGTCGACGGACGCGGTCGCGCCAGCCTTCGGCAACCGATCGCCGTAGCGGATTGAGTCCGGGGTGTGGGCCGCGGTCGCTGTGATGAATCAGACCCAAGCCCTTCTTGATTCCACGCCGCCAGAACGCCATCTCCAGGGCGTCCAGGGGTAGATCGGTGCGCATGTGGTGGCGAGCTGCCGCCCGACGATCATCCGTGAGTGCACGTCCGGGACGAAGGCGATGTAGTCCCAGCCCGACCACGTGCGGATATAGGTGAGGTCGGCGACCCACAGCTGATTGCGACGGTGGGCGGTGAAACGTCGGTGGACCGGGCCCGGCGGTCTGGGGTCGGACGGCTCAGGAATGGTGGTGCGGCGCCGCTGTCCGCGGGACCACGCCTTCCAGGCCGTCCTCGCGCATCAGTCGCTCGATGGCGCGCCGGGCCGCGGCAAGGTCCTTGCGCCGCAACTGGGGGTGGGTCCGCCGGGCTCCGTAGGTCTTGCCCGAGGCCGCATGGATGCAATGTATGTGCCCAATGGTCCGTTCACCGCGCATGCACCGGGCAGACTTGGGCCGCCGACGGCGGGTGCGGACGCGCGCGGTGAGGTGGGGTGCGTTCACGGCTCGCCGGCGGGCCCTTTACGCGCTCGGGCGTACGCTGCGTTCGGCGATGCGGATCAGGGGGCGCTCGGGTACCAGGCGGCTGACGACGCGTGACACCAGGGCGTTGCCGGCGCCGTCGACGACGGTCGCCTTGCGTCCGCCGAGCGCCGCGAGTGCTGTGGTGACGACCTGCTGCGGTGTGCGCCGGCTGCCGACCGACGCGTTGTCACCGGCCACGTCGAAGAACGGGGTGTCGGTGGCGCCCGGGCAGATCCCGAGGACGGTCACACCGGTGCCGCGGGTCTCGCCCCAGAGGGAGCGCGTGAAGGACAGGACGAATGCCTTCGTCGCGGAGTAGACCGCCATGTGCGGTACCGCCTGGAATCCGGCCGTGCTGGCGACGTTGATGACGGTGCCGCGCCCGCGCTCGATCATGCCGGGCAGGAGCCGGGTGGTGTTGCCGACGAGCGTGCCGACGTTGAGCTGCACCTGGGAGGCCATGTGGCCGGGGTCGGCCTCGGCGAGGTCGCCGTGGGAAGCGAAGCCGGCGTTGTTGATGAGGATGTCCACGGCGACGTCCTGCTCGTCGAGCGTGCGCGCGAGGGTCTCGGAGGAGTCGGGCTGGGAGAGGTCGAGGGCGATGGGTCTGACGGTCACGCCGTGTTTGGTCCGCAGGGTCGAGGCGAGTTCCTCCAGCTTGTCCTTCGAACGGGCGACGAGGACCAGGTCCACACCGCGGGCGGCCAACTGGCGGGCGAACTCGGCGCCGATCCCTGACGAAGCGCCGGTGACGACGGCCAGTTGGGAGGTGAGAGTGTCCGAGTAGTTCATATCTGTATCCATACCTACTTGAAGGTTTTTTTCTTGTTGACGAAAAGGCCGGGCGTGGCCTGCCCGCGTTCAGTGAGCTTCGATGGTCGCCTCAATGACTTCGGCGAGAACGCCCGCCGCACGGCGCAGCTCTTCGGGATTGGCGCGCCCCGTGGCCTCGAGGACGCCCTTCAGTCCGTCGAACGCGCCCACGAATACGGTCGCCAGTGCGTGGGCGTCGGCCGAGAAGTGCAGGTCGCCCGCGCGGGCGCCGGCGAGGAGGAGTTCTTCGACCAGGCCGACCCACTCCGCGAGTACGGACACTTGGGCGTGTTCCTGCGGCGACTCGGTGGTGAGCTCACGATCGAGCCGCACGACGGACCATCCCGCGGGTTCGGCGATGACGAGGTCCACGAGGACGGGGACGAGTCCCCGTACCTGCGCGGCCGGCCCTCCGAGCCCCTCGAGCTGCCTGCGCACATGCGCAAGCATCCCTTGCTTCTGGTCGTCGACGACCGCATGGGCCAGGGCGGCCTTGCTCTTGAAGTGGAAGTACACGGCGCCCTTGGTGAGACCTGTCTCGCTCACCACGTCGTCCATCCGGGCCAGGGCGTACCCCTTGGCATCGAAGACACGGGCGGCGGCGCGCAGAATCTCCCGGCGCGTCGCAGCGCCCTTCGGTGTCAGTTGGTCCACTGGCCTTCCCATGCCCCGATACTAAATACCTTCGAGTCGGTTTTTCAAATTGATCAAGAACCGCATTGCCCGGAGGACCCCGGCCGAGGCGAGCGGCGAACTGGAGTGCGTGGCTTGATCGGCCGGATGTCGGTGCCCGATCCGGGAATCGTGGAGGCGACCCGGACCGCCCTCGACGAGGCCCTGGCGGGCCGCCCGCTGGTCTCAGCCGAGCGGTTCGCTCGTCCATGCGCTCCCTGTACGCCGAGCTCCGGCTGCGCACCCTGACGCGGCCGGCGCGAGCGATCGGCTGCTATCCCGGTGGGAACACGCCGGTCCCCACGCGGTCCTGGCCGTCCAGGACCGTGTCCGAGGGGCCGAAAAGCGGCACAGCTGGATCAGTGTTGTGGCCAGCGAGGCTGCCGAACTGCTGCCCGTGCCACCGGCGATCGACGGCAACCCCCGCGCGGATCGAGGACAAGGCCGCCTTCAACATCCTGCTCGTAGCGGCCTGAGTGCCGGAGCAGGTGCGGATCCCAGGCCTACGCGTCGGGGGAAACTGCCCCCTCTGGTCAAGATCCGGCGCGCCAGGTCGGTGCGCGGCGGCTGGTGGTGCAGTCCACCAGGGCCGACTCCGGCGGAACAGTGCGCAGACCCTGCGGTCGCACGATCAGTGGAACAACCCGTCTGGTAGCAGAAGTCACACGACAACCAACGCTCAACTACTGGCGCAGGACACTAGGCAGCCCTGGTCTGGCGCCGGTAGCCGCCCGGGGCCAGGCCGTACTCCCGCTTGAATGCTCTGGCGAAGGAGAACTCCGAGCCGTATCCGGTGCGGGCGGCGACCGTCGTCAGTGAGGCATTGGACTCGCGCAGCAGACGGGCGGCGGTCGTCATGCGCCAGCGGGTCAGATAGGCCATCGGCGGTTCGCCCACCAGCGAGGCGAACCGTCGGGCGAAGGCGGCGCGGGACAGCCCTGCCCGCTCGGCCAGCGATTCGACCGTCCACTGGACCGACGGGTCGTCGTGAATGGCCGACAGGGCAGGCGCCACCGCCGAGTCGCCCAGGGCTGCAGCCCACCCCTGGGCGGCGGTCGGGGGCTGATCGTCCAGCCAGGCCCGCAGGATGTAGAGGAGCAGCGAGTCGATCAGGCTGGGCACGATGCCGTCCGAGCCGATGCGCGGGTTTTCCAGCTCGGAGCCGAGTAGTTGGACGGCGGCGCTCAACTCCGGATGGCGGCCGTGCCGCGTCGGCAGATGGATCACCTCGGGCAGGTGGCGCACCAGCGGGTGCGGGCGGCTTTGGTCCAGCTGGTAGTCGCCGCACAGGAGACTGGTCTCGGGGCCCTTGCCACCGAGCGTGAGCGAGCCGATCGGTGAACCCCGTTGGAACTGCTCCGCCGTGGCCGCCACGGCCGGGGTGGAGGGATGATCGGCGAGGATATGGCCCCGCCCGCTGCGCAGGAAGATCACATCACCGGGGCTCAACGGGATCGGCTTCAGATGCGGTGGTGTGTCATTGAGGGGGACCAGCCAGCAGGTCCCGTACAGCACCACATGGAACCCGGCGCCTGCGACTGGCGGCAGTCGCACGCCCCAGGGGGCGCGGCCGTTGGTCCGTACGGATGCCGGGTGCCCGGTGCGCATCGAGGCCAGCGCCTCGGTGAGGATATCCATCCGCCTTGCTCTCCCTGGTTCGGCCCGTCGCGGTCAGACCGTCAGGACAATCTTGCCCCGTACGTGTCCCGAGGCGACCAGCTCGTGTGCTTTACCGGCCTCCTCCAGCGGGAAAGTCTCCTCGACGTGCGGGCGGATCAGGCCCGCGTCGACCAGGTCGGCGATCGCTTCGAGCGCGGCGTAGTCCGGCTCGACCGAGATGCCGGCGAAGCGCCGCCCGGCCGCCTCGACGCGTACGGCGAGCTCCGGGTCGGCGTGTTCCACGATGCTGATGAGTACGCCGCCGGGGCGCAGCACACCGAGCGAGAGATCGCCCTGGGCCGTGGAGTCGAAAACCACGTCGGCGTCCTTGACGGCCTCGGTGAAGTCGGTGGTCCGGTAGTCGATGACCTCGTTGGCGCCGAGGCCGCGGACGAAATCGTGCCGGGCCGGACTGGCCATGGCGATCACATGGGCGCCGTGTGCCTTCGCGATCTGCACCGCGAAGTGGCCGACACCACCGGCTGCCCGGTGGATCAGTACCCGGTCGCCCGCCTTGACGCCTGCCGCCTGTACCAGGCCTTGCCAGGCCGTGAGCGCCGCGAGGGGGATGGCGGCGGCGTGCACATGGTCGAGAGAGGCGGGCTTGCGAGCCACCTGGCGGGACGGTGCGGCGACGTACTCGGCGTACCCGGTGGCGGCGCGGGGGAAGAACGGCATCCCATATACCTCGTCACCCACCTCGAACCTGGCGCCGGGGCCGGCCTCTTCGACCACCCCGGAAATGTCCCAGCCCACGCCGAACGGCGGCTCACCGAGCAGTGGGAAGGCGCCGGACCTGACGAACACGTCCACAGGGTTGACCGCACTGGCGTGGACCTTGACAAGAACCTCGCCGGGCAGTGGCTTCGGCCGCTCGGTCTCCGCGACCTCAAGGACCTCGGGGCCGCCGAAAGACTTCTGGAACACTGCGCGCACGGTAACTCTCCCTGGTTCGACCGGTTGATGTCCGGCTTGATGTCCTCAACCCTAGGAAGATCGAATGAGCCGGAGAATAGCCTTCCGTCTCGGCTACATGTCCCAGCGTCTTGTCGGTGCGTACTCTCGGCCATAAATGCCTCAGACGTCGATGACACCCTTGACGATCATGAAGTAAATGATCAGGTTGTGGCGTCCGCCAGCAGGGCCCGAGCGGCGCGTCGGCCTTGCCAGTCCGCACAGCCGGAACTCTGGGGCAGCTGTAAGGCCGGGAACCTCAGCGTCGGGTACCAGCGCCCGCAGAACCACACGTACAGGACGGTTTCATCCCAGCAGATTGAGTTTCCGCGACTACGAGGGCCGCCCGGCCTCCTCGGAGTCGCGATAAAGCTCTTGTCCTGCGGGTTCCGCTCGACGATCTCGACGCCGATCCCGTGTCTGTGGCCGTGGGCTCCGCCTCGGTCTTCGCCGGACGGTCGCTGGCGCGCGGGCAGGCGTCAGTCGGTGACGAGGTCGTCCGGGGCGGACCGAGCGAGTTCGGCCAGTGTGGCCAGCGCCTGGGAGAGAACGTCGGTCTGCGGGGAGGCAAGCCCCAGCCGGATCGCGTTGGGGGCGTGGTTGTTGCCGACGGTGAACGCGGCGGCCGGCACCACTCCGATGCCGTGCCGGGCGGCGGCGGCGACGAAGGTGTCCGCGCGCCACGGGCGGGGCAGTTGCCACCAGCAGTGGTACGAGCGCGGGTCGCTCCGTACAGCGAAGCCGCCGAGGTGCCGGGCCGCGATCTCCTGTCGTACGGCGGCTTCCCGCTGCTTGGCCTGTACGAGCGCCTTCACGGTGCCGTCCTGCTGCCAGTGGTAGGCCGCCTCCAGTGCGAAGCGCATGGGGGTCCAACCCCCCGAGCGCAGCGACGTGGCGATCTCGCCCACCAGGAAGCCGGGCGCCACCACGAATCCGAGGGTCAGGCCAGGGGCGATGCGCTTGGACAGGCTGTCGACGAGGACGGTCTGCTCGGGGGCCAGAGAGGCGAGCGGCGGCACTTCGTCGTGGAGGAAGGCCCAGATGGCGTCCTCGATCGCGGGGATCCCGGACCGCAACAGGACATCGGACAGATGCTCCACCCGTTCCCGGGGCATCGTAACCGACAGCGGGTTGTGCAGAGTCGGCTGTACGTAGACGGCGTGCAGCGGGCCGCTGCGGTGGGCTTCCTCGACGGCCTCCGGGATCAGCCCTGCTGCATCCATGGCCAGGGGCACGAGGGTGATGCCGAGCCGCGTGGCGATGGCCTTGATCACGGGGTAGGTCAGTTCCTCGACGCCGAGCCGAGCGCCCGGTGGTACCAGGGCGGTGACGACGGCCGAGATGGCCTGCCTCCCGTTCCCCGCGAAGAGCACCTGCGCCGGGTCGGGGCGCCAGCCGCCACGCGCGAGCAGATCGGCGGCGGACTCGCGGACGGCCGGAACGCCGGCCGCGCCGACGGGCCGCAGCGCGTACCCGAGGACATCGGGACGCATCAGCGCGCCGAGCCCGTTGGCCAGAAGCGCGGCCTGCTCGGACACCACCGGATAGTTGAGCTCCAGGTCGATCCGGCTGCCTGCGGGTTCGGTGAGCGCGGGCGCGGATGCACAGGGGACCGCGCGGACGAAGGTGCCGCGGCCCACTTCGCCCAGAGTGAGGCCCCGCCGGGCGAGTTCCTGGTAGACGCGGGTGGCGGTGGAGTTGGCGATGCCGTGCTGCTGGGCGAACTTGCGCTGCGGGGGAAGCCGGTCGCCCGGCCGGAGGATGCCAGCCCTGATCTCCTGGGCCACCGTGTCGGCGACGCTCTGATAGTCCTTCACGACGCTCTCCTCTCGTCCTCGTGCCGCCGCCATCCAACCACACAATTGCACCGAGTACAATAATGCATATTGTATCGAGGATTTGCAGGCAATATGCTCGCGGCATTGCTTCGAACCTGGCCCGTGCACCGGGCTGGGGGAACCCTTGTTGGATGCGCCACGAGAGGGCGCGCGACCGCCGGAAAGGAGTCCTGTCAGCAGTGAACACGACCGCATGGTCTCGGTCTCCGCTCGGCCGGGCTCCCCTGCTGCTGCCCGACTGTGACCGGTGCGGATTCACCTCCTGCCTGGTAAGGCACGGTACGGTCGCCGACCTGCTGCGGAAGTACGCGGCGGAGTGGCAGCAGGTCCTGACGGATCCGGGACTCGACGGCCGGCGCGCGGGCGTGCCTCACTGGTCACCGCTGGAACACGGCTGCCACGTCCGTGACATGTGCCTCCTGTTCCACAAGAGGCTCGACGCAATTTTCGGAACCACACCGATTGCACCGCACCACCGCACCGCGCCGGATGTCGGGCCGGCCGCAGAACGCCCGGACATCGTCCGGCGCTACCGCGACGAGGAACCGCGACAAGTGGCGGAGGAACTGGGGTGGGCCGCCGAGGCCCTGGCCCGCCGCCTGGCCACGCTCACCGCCGACGACTGGGACCGCGACGGCACGGGCCTGGCCGACTCGCGACTCACCGTCGATTTCTTCACCCGCCATCTCCTCCACGACATCGTTCACGACCTCGCCGAGGTACAGCGCGGTGACCGCTCCGACAGGGCGCGTCCGGAGACGGCGGCGAGACATAACAGCGAATGAGGGGTTCTCATGGTTGAACTGAGCGGGGTCCTCGGCGTGATGGTGGTGGCCCTCGGGATGGTGCTCACCCCGGGCCCGAACATGGTCTATCTCGTCTCACGCAGCATCACCCAGGGCAGGCGCGCCGGGATCATCTCGCTCGGCGGTGTGGCCCTGGGCTTCATGGTGTATCTACTGGCCGCAAACCTCGGCCTGTCGGTCGTCTTCATCGCCGTGCCCGAGCTGTACTTCGCCGTGAAGCTGGCCGGCGCGGCATACCTCGCCTACCTCGCCTGGAACGCGCTGAAGCCGGGCGGCGTCTCCGTCTTCACCCCGCAGGACGTCCCGCACGACTCGCCGCGCAAGCTATTCATGATGGGACTGATGACGAACCTGCTCAACCCGAAGATCGCCGTCATGTACCTCTCGCTCATCCCGCAGTTCATCGACCTGGAGAAAAGCCACGTCCTCCTTCAGGGCATCGTGCTCGGCTCGATCCAGATCGTGGTCAGCGTCGCGGTCAACCTCACCATCGTCCTGGCAGCCGGAACCATCGCCGTCTTCCTCTCGCGCCGCCCCTCCTGGCTCAAGGCGCAGCGCTACGCGATGGGCACGGCGCTCGGCGCGCTCGCCATATCGCTGGCCCTCGACACCTCAGGTCCGGCCAAGTCCGGCTGACGGCACGGCACATGGGACGCGGTCCGGTGGCCGACCTGGGCTCTACTGCCCCAGGGACAGGAATTCCACGTGCTCCTGAGAGGGGTGTTTCGCGGTTTGATGTCCGGTTCGTGGTGTGGCTTGGGTGAGGTTGTGGGGTCAGGCGACTCGGGGGGGCCTGTCCCCGAGTGGTGGACACCTCTGAGCCCGGCCCCGGTAGGGGCCGGGTAGGAGGCATCTTTTATGGTGATGAAGGTCTACTCGCCCGAGTTCAAGGCGGACGCGGTCGCTCTGTACCTGTCGGATCCGAGCCACACCTTCGAGGGCATCGGCAAGGACCTGGGGATCAGCCGGGAGACGCTGCGCAACTGGGTGCGGGCCGAGTGGGCCCGCCGCGGTGAGAGCGGCACGACGAGCACGAACACGAAGGACATCCCGGTGAGCGAGGCCACGCAAGAGGAGCTGGAGGCCGAGATAGCGGCCCTGCGCGCGGAGCTGAAGACCGTGCGCAAGGAGAACCAAAAACTGGCCACCGAACGGGACATCCTGCGCAAG
>NZ_FPJO01000061.1 GCF_900119365.1 Streptomyces atratus | reverse complement strand
CGCCTCCGCGAAGTCGAGCGTGCGGGAGGAGGCGATCCGCTCGGCGGGGACACCCATCGCGGCCAGGACCGGCCACTTCGCCTCACTCGCCGTGCCGTACACCTCGGCCCCCAGATACCGGGCCAGCTGCACCGCAGCCGTCCCCACACCCCCGGACGCCGCATGCACCAGCACCGACTCACCCGGCCGCACCTGCGCGAGGTCCACCAGTCCGTAGTAGGCGGTCAGGTAGACGGAGGGGACCGTGGACGCCTGGACGTAGGACCAGTCGTCGGGGATGGGGGCGAGCATCCGGTGTTCGGTGACCGCGCTGGGGCCGAACGAGCCGGAGAACAGACCCATCACCCGGTCACCCGGGCGCAGACCCGTCACGCCGGGACCCACCTCGGCGACCACACCCGCACCCTCGGCACCCATCGGCACCTCAGGACCCGGATACATCCCCAGCGCGTTCAGCACATCACGGAAATTGACCCCGGCCGCCCGCACATCCACCCGAACCTGACCCTCGGCCAGCACCGGCCCCGGCCGCTCCACCGGCAGCAACGCCAGATTCTCCAGCGTCCCCTTGCCCGTGCTCTGCAACGACCACTCCGCCACACCCGACGGAACCACCAACCCACCACCAACCGCCGCCCGCACCAACCGAGGCACGAACAACCGACCCTCACGCACCACAACCTGCGGCTCACCCAACCCAGCCACACCAACCAGATCCTCGACAGTGTCGACATCGACATCGACGTCCACCAGGACAATCCGCCCCGGGTTCTCCGTCTGGGCGGAGCGCACCAGACCCCACACGGGCCCCCGGTCGAGATCACCGCCCATGGCGCCCACGGACACCGCACCCCGGGTCACCACGACCAGAAGCGCATCCGTGTCACGCTCCGCGGCCAGCCACTCCTGCAGCCGGGTCAGTGCGTGAGTGACGTGTTCGCGTACGTCCGTGCCCGCACCGTCCAGGACGAGTACGGCCGGCTCGACAGCACCGTCCGGCACCTGGGCCGGGGCGGTCGTCGGGACCCATTCGAGGCGGAAGAGCGAGTCGGCGCCCTCGGCGGACGCGGCACCGTCCAACTGCTGTGCGGATACCGGCCGAAGCACCAGCGAACCGACGCGGCCCACGGGTGCGCCCGTGCCGTCGGCGAGATCCAGCGAGACCTTGCCGCCGTCGCCCACGGTCATCCGTACCCGCAGGACCGGCGACCCGACGGCGAACAGCTCGACGCCCGTCCAGGCGAACGGCAGGCCCGGACCCTCCATGCCCGACAGACCACCGCTGAGGCCGATCGCGTGCAGGGCGGAGTCCAGCAGCGCCGGGTGCAGGCCGAACCGGGCCGCCTGCTCGCCCGCCTCGCCCGCCGGCTCGACCTCGGCGAACAGTTCTCCGTCACGGCGCCACACGGCCCGCAGCCCCTGGAACGCCGGACCGTAGCCGTAACCGAGCTCTCCGAGGAATTCGTACATGCCGTCCACGGAGACGGCCTCCGCATCGCGCGGCGGCCACTCGACGAGTCCGGCAGCGGACTCCCCGGCCCGCTCGGAGCCTTCGGCGACGACACCGGAGGCGTGCAGAATCCAGGTGTCGTCCCCGTCGGCGGCAGAGCTCGAATGAATGGTGACCGAACGACGGCCGTCGGCCTCGGCCGCGCCCACGACGATCTGCAGAATGCGGGCACCGCGCTCGGCCAGCACCAACGGTGCCTGCAGGGTCAGTTCCTCCAGCACTCCGCAACCGGCCCGGTCACCCGCGTGCAGCGCGAGCTCGACGAAGGCGGTGCCGGGCAGCAGCACCGAACCCAGGACCGCGTGGTCGGCGAGCCACGGGTGCGACTCCAACGAAAGACGGCTGGTGAAGAGGGAGACATCCTCGCCCGCGAGCGCGACCGAGCCCACGAGCAGCGGGTGCTCGGACGTGCTCAGACCGACGCTGGTGAGGTCACCGGTGCGGTTGAAGTTCTTGGGCCAGTAGTGCTCGTTCTGGAAGGCGTAGGTGGGCAGGTCGACGCGCTGGGCGCCGGTGTTCGCGTAGTACGCGGCCCAGTCGACGGAGACGCCGTACGCATGCAGCTCCGCCACGGCGGTGGTCAGTGCCTCGGTCTCGGTGCGGTCCTTGCGCAGGGCAGGGAGGAAGTCGGCGTCTTCGGTGACGCAGTCCTGGCCCATGGCGGAGAGGACTCCGCCGGGGCCGAGTTCCACGTAGGTGGTGACGCCCTGGGTTTCCAGGTGGCGTACGCCGTCGAGGAAGCGGACGGCCTGGCGAACGTGGTCCACCCAGTAGTCGGCCGACAGCAGCTCCTCGCCTGCGAGTTCACCGGTGAGGTTGGAGACGATCGGGAACCTCGGTGCCTGGAAGGTCAGGCTCTCCGCGATGGCCTTGAACTCGGCCAGCATCGGTTCCATGCGCGGCGAGTGGAAGGCATGGCTGACCCGCAGCCGCTTCGTCTTCTCGAAGCCCGACGCGATCTCCAGTACGGCGTCCTCGTCACCCGAGATCACCACGGAGTCCGGGCCGTTGAGCGCGGCGATGGAGACGTTCTCGGTGAGCAGCGGGAGGACGTCTGCCTCGGTGGCCTGGATGGCGACCATGGCTCCGCCGGTCGGGAGCGCCTGCATCAGCCGGCCCCGCGCGGCGACCAGGGCGGCCGCGTCCTCCAGGGACCAGACGCCCGCCACATGTGCGGCGGCCAGTTCACCGATCGAGTGACCCAGGAGGTAGTCCGGGGTCACGCCCCAGTGCTCCAGCAGCCGGAACAGTGCGACCTCGATCGCGAAGAGACCCGCCTGTGTGTACATGGTCTGGTCGATCAGCTCCGACCCACCGAACACGACATCCTTGACCGGCTGGTCGAGATGGCGGTCGAGTTCGGCACACACCGCGTCGAAGGCATCCGCGAACACCGGGTACGCCTCGTACAACTCACGGCCCATCCCGGCCCGCTGCGACCCCTGACCCGAGAACAGGAACGCCGAACGGCCACCGCCCACCACACCCCGGACGGTGCCGTCCGCAATCGCCTCCAGCCGGCGCAGTACGTGCTCGCCGTCGGCGGCCACGATCGCCGCCCGGTGGTCGAAAGCGGTGCGTGTCAGGGCGAGCGAGTAGCCGATGTCGAGCGGCGACAGCTCGGTGTTCTCCCGTACCAGCGCCAGCAGACGTTCGGCCTGGCCGGCGAGGGAACTCTCCGACTTGGCCGACAGGATCCAAGGCACCACCGGCAGAGGGGACTTCGCCGTGCCGGCCGACTCGGGCTCGGGCTGGGGCTGCGGCTCCTCCAGGATGACGTGGGTGTTGGTGCCGCTGACACCGAACGACGAGACCGCGGCACGGCGCAGCCGCTCGGCCGTGGCCGGCCAGTCCCGGGCCTCGGTCAGCAGCTCGACCGCGCCCGCCTGCCAGTCCACCTGGGTGGAGGGCCGGTCGACGTGCAGGGTCTTCGGGAGTACGCCGTGGCGCATGGCCATGACCATCTTGATGACGCCCGCGACACCGGCCGCGGCCTGCGTGTGGCCGAGGTTCGACTTGACCGAGCCGAGCCAGAGCGGCTCGTTGTCGGCGCGCTCCTGACCGTATGTGTTGATCAGTGCCTGGGCCTCGATCGGGTCGCCGAGGCGGGTGCCGGTGCCGTGGGCCTCGACGGCGTCGATGTCGGCGGCGTTCAGGCCGGAGCCGGCGAGGGCCTGGCGGATGACGCGCTGCTGGGAGGGGCCGTTGGGGGCGGTCAGGCCGTTGGACGCGCCGTCCTGGTTGATCGCCGAGCCACGGACGATCGCAAGGACCTCGTGACCGTTGCGGCGGGCGTCCGAGAGGCGCTCGACGAGCAGGACGCCGACGCCCTCGCCCCAGCCGGTGCCGTCGGCTGCGTCCGCGAAGGACTTGCAGCGGCCGTCGGAGGCAAGGCCCTGCTGGCGGCTGAACTCGGTGAACGACATCGGCGTCGACATGACGGTCACACCGCCCGCGAGCGCCAGGTCGCACTCGCCCTTGCGCAGCGCCTGGGCCGCCAGGTGCAGCGCCACCAGCGAGGAGGAGCAGCCGGTGTCGATGGTCGCCGCCGGGCCCTCCAGGCCCAGGGTGTAGGAGATGCGACCGGACAGCACACTGGCCGCGTTGCTCGTGAGGGTGGTGTCGGCAGCCTCGGCGGAGGCCATCAGGAGCGGTGCGTAGTCCTGGCCGTTGGTGCCTGCGTAGACACCGGTCAGGCTGCCGCGCAGCGTTTCGGGGTCGATGCCGGCCCGCTCGAAGGCCTCCCAGGAGGCTTCGAGGAGCAGCCGCTGCTGCGGGTCCATCGCGAGCGCCTCGCGCGGCGAGATCCCGAAGAAGCCCGGGTCGAAGTGGCCCGCGTCGACGACGAATCCGCCCTCGTCGACGTACGAGGTGCCGGGGCGGCCGTCGGGGTCGTACACGATGTCCATGTCCCAGCCGCGGTTCGCCGGGAAGGTGCTCATGGTGTCGGTGCCGGAGGACACGATCTGCCACAGGTCCTCGGGGGAGCCGACACCACCGGGGAACCGGCAGCTCATGCCGACGATGGCGATCTGCTCGTCGTCCTCGGACCAGGCCGCGCGTACGACGGTCGGGGCGGCGTCCTCGACGCCGAGGAGTTCGGCGCGGAGCAGCTTGGCGACCTGGGTGGCGTTGGGGTGGTCGAAGACGAGGGTGGTGGGCAGCTTGAGACCGGTGGCTTCGGTGAGCCGGTTGCGCAGTTCGACGGCGGTCAGCGAGTCGAAGCCGAGTTCCTTGAAGGCGCGGCCGGGCTGGACCGCGTCCGTGCTCCGGTGGCCGAGGACGGACGCGGCCTCGCCGCGTACGAGGTCGAGGAGCTGCTGCTCCTGTTCGGCGGCGGGGAGTCCGCGGAGCCGGGTGCGTAGCGCGGAGCTGTCCTGGTCGGTGTTGAGTCCGGCCTCGTCCTTGGCGGCGAGGGCGCGTGCCGCTTCGGGGATGTCGGCGATGAGCGGGCGCGGCCGGGACAGGGCGTAGACGGGGGCGAAGCGCTCCCAGTCCATGTCGGCGATGCTCACGCAGGTTTCGTCGTGCTCGACGGACTGGCGCAGGGCCGCGATGGCGAGGCCGGTGGGCATGGCGGCGAGACCGCGGCGGGCGAGCTGCTCGCCGGCGTCGCCGCCGGACATGCCGCCACCGTCCCAGGCGCCCCAGGCGATGGAGGTGGCGGTCAGGCCGCGCGAGCGGCGGTGGTGGGCGAGGCCGTCGAGGTAGGCGTTGGAGGCGGCGTAGGCGGCGTGGCCGCCGCTGCCCCAGACACCGGAGTTGGAGGAGAAGAGGACGAAGGCGTCGAGTGGTCCGTCGTCGAAGATGCTGTCGAGGTGGGCGGCGCCGAGGGCCTTGGCGGCCAGGACCTCGTGCAGCTGGGCGGCATCGAGGGTGAGGAGTTCGCCGGTGCGGTCGACGCCTGCGGCGTGCAGGACGGCGGTGATCGTCTCGCCTGCCGCGCGGAGCCCGTCGACCAGGGCCCGCAGGCTGTCGTGGTCGGCGACGTCGCAGGCCGCGATGGTCACTCGGGCACCCAGGGCGGTGAGTTCGTCGCGCAGTTCGGGCGCGCCAGGGGCATCGAGGCCGCGGCGGCCGGTCAGTACGAGGTGCTCGGCGCCGGTCTCGGCCAGTTGGCGGGCGACGTGCGAGGCGATGGCGCCGGTGCCGCCCGTGATCAGTACGGTGCCGTGCGGCGTCCAGTCTCGGGTGCCGGGGCGGCTGCCGAGGGGGGCACGGGTCAGCCGGCAGGTGTGCGCGCCTGAGTCGCGGAGGGCGATCTGGTCCTCGTCGCCGCCCGCGATCAGGCCGGCGAGACGAGAGGCGCCGCGGTGGTCCAGGTCGGCGGGCAGGTCGACGAGTCCACCCCAGCCTTTGGGGAGTTCGAGTCCGGCGACCCGGCCCAGGCCCCAGACGGCGCTCTGTGCGGGGTCGACCTGGCGGTCGGAGGCGCCGACGGAGACCGCGCCCCGGGTGAGGGTCCACAGCGGTGCGGTCGCCCCGGCGTCGGCAAGGGCGCGGATGAGTGCGACCGTGCCCGCCAGACCGGTGGTCACGCCCGGGTGGCCCGGGTGCGGCGCGGTGTCGAGTGCCAGGAGGGAGAGGAAGCCGTCGGCGTCCGAGAGGTCCTCGGTGTCGGCGAGTGCGGCGAGGGTGGTGGGGACGGCCTCGGCGCCGTGTCTGGTCAGGGCGGCGGTGAGGGTCTGGGCCAGGGTGGTCCCGGCGTCGTCCGGGTTCTCCGGTACGACGAGCAGCCAGCGCCCGGACAGGGTGGCGTCGAGGGGCGTGGCAACGGGCTTCCAGGTGACGCGGTAGCGCCACGAGTCGATGGTGGAGTTCTCACGGCGCTGACGGCGCCAGCTGACGAGCGCCGGGAGGGCCGCGCGCAGCGGCTCGGCGTCGGCGGGCTCCAGGGCGCCGACGAGGGCTTCGAGGTTGCCCTGCTCGACGGCCTCCCAGAAGGCGGCATCGTCCGGGGCAGCCGTCTCGGCGAGCACGACGGCCGGTGACTCGGGCCAGTAGCGGGTGCGCTGGAAGGCGTAGGTGGGGAGGGGGACGCGCTGGGCGCCGGTGTCGGCGAAGACGGTCTGCCAGTCGACGGTGGTGCCGTGGACGTGGGCTTCGGCGAGGGAGGTCAGGAAGCGATCGGGTCCGCCTTCGTCGCGGCGGAGGGTGCCGAGGGTCACGGCGTCGGTGGCGGTGTCCTCGATGGTGCCTTGCAGGCCGAGGGAGAGGACGGGGTGCGGGCTGACCTCGATGAAGACGGTGTGCCCGTCGGCGAGGGCGGTGCGGGTGGCCTGCTCGAACTCGACGGTCTCGCGGAGGTTGTTGTACCAGTAGCCCGCACCCATCTCCGTACCGTCGAGGAGGGCGCCGGTGAGGGAGGAGTACAGGGCTGTGTCGCCGGTCTGCGGGGCGATGCCCGCGAGCAGCCGGGCCAGCTCGCTCTCGATCTCCTCCACGTGGGCGGAGTGCGAGGCGTAGTCGACGTCGATCTTGCGTGCGCGGATGTCATTGGCCCGGCAGTCGGTGACGAGTTCGTCCAGGGCTTCGGGGTCGCCCGAAACGACCACGGACGAGGGGCCGTTGACGGCGGCGATGGAGATCCGGCCGTCCCAGGCCGCGACCTTCTCCCGGGTCCAGGCGGCGGGCTGCGCCACGGACACCATGCCGCCCCGGCCCGCGAGCGCGATGATCGCCCGGCTGCGCAGGGCCACCACCTTCGCCGCATCGCCCAGCGACAGAATGCCCGCAACCGCCGCCGCCGCGATCTCGCCCTGCGAGTGACCGATCACGGCCGCCGGCTCGACACCGTACGACCGCCACACCTCCGCCAGGGACACCATCACGGCCCACAACACCGGCTGGACCACGTCGACGCGGTCCAGACCGGGCGCACCGTCCACACCACGTACGACGTCCAGCAACGACCAGTCGGTGTACGGCTCCAAAGCAGCCGCACACTCGGCCATCCGCGCCGCGAACACCGGCGAGGACTCCAGCAGGCCCACCGCCATCCCAACCCACTGCGCCCCCTGACCCGGGAACACGAACACCGGACGCACCTCGGCATCCGCCGCAACCCCCCGAACCACACCAGGAGCCGGACCACCCGCGGCAATCGCCTCCAACGCGGCCACGAAGTCCGCACGCCCACCGGCCACCACACCGGCCCGATACTCGAAACGGGACCGGGTCAACGCCAACGAATAACCCAGATCGACCACCGAAAGCCCGGCATCATCACGAACCCGCGCCAGCAGACGACCCGCCTGATCCACCAGAGCCTGCGGCGACTTCGCCGACAACACCCACGGAACAGCCGACAACCCCACCACCGGACGCACGTCCCCCGCAGCCTCCGGAGCTTCCGCAGCTTCCGGAGCTTCCGGGGCCTGTTCCAGGATCACGTGGGCGTTCGTCCCGCTGATTCCGAAGGAGGAGACACCGGCGATGCGCGGGGCACCGGTCTCGGGCCACTCCCTGTGCTCGGTGACGAGCTCGACGGCGCCGGCGGTCCAGTCGACGTGGGTGGACGGCTCGTCGATGTGCAGGGTCTGCGGCAGGACGCCGTGCCGCATGGCCATGACCATCTTCATCACGCCCGCGACACCGGCGGCTGCCTGCGTGTGACCGATGTTCGACTTCACCGAGCCGAGCAACAGCGGCCGGCCGGCCGGCCGCTCCTGACCGTAGGTGGCGAGCAGGGCCTGCGCCTCGATCGGGTCGCCGAGCGAGGTGCCGGTGCCGTGCGCCTCGACGACGTCGACCTGGTCGGCCGAGATCTTGGCGTTGGCGAGGGCCTGGCGGATGACGCGCTGCTGGGCCGGGCCGTTGGGGGCCGTCAGGCCGTTGGAGGCGCCGTCCTGGTTGATGGCGGAGCCTCGGATGACGGCGAGGACGTCGTGGCCGTTGCGGCGGGCGTCCGAGAGCCGCTCCAGCAGGAGCATGCCGACACCCTCGGCCATGCCCATGCCGTCGGCGGAGTCCGCGAAGGCCTTGCAGCGGCCGTCGCGCGCGAGGCCCTGCTGACGGCTGAACTCCATGAGTCCGGCCGGGCTCGGCATGATCGAGGCGCCGCCCGCCAGTGCCATGGCGCACTCGCCGTTGCGCAGCGCCTGGGCGGCCAGGTGCAGGGCGACGAGGGAGGAGGAGCACGCGGTGTCGAGCGTGACGGCGGGGCCTTCGAGGCCGAGGGTGTACGAGATGCGTCCGGACAGCACGGACGTGACAGTGCCGGTGAGGATGTAGCCCTCGGAGCCCGCGGCCCCGCTCAGGTCGCCGCCGTAACCCTGGCCCGCCGCGCCGACGAACACGCCGGTGGCACTGCCGCCGACGGTCGTCGGGTCGATGCCGGCCCGCTCCAGCGCCTCCCAGGAGGTCTCCAGCAACAGGCGCTGCTGCGGGTCCATGGCCAGGGCCTCGCGCGGCGAGATGCCGAAGAAGGCCGGGTCGAACTCGCCCGCGTCGTGCAGGAAGCCGCCTTCGAGGGCGTAGATCTTGCCCGTGGCGGAGGGGTCGGGGTCGTACAGGTCCTCGATGTTCCAGCCGCGGTCGGCCGGCAGACCGGAGATGGCGTCACCGCCCGAGGACACGAGGTCCCACAGGTCCTCGGGCGTGTTGACGGCCCCCGGGTAGCGGCAGCTCATGGAGACGATCGCTACCGGCTCCGCCTCCTGGGACTCGACGTTGCGCAGGTGCTGGCGGGTCTGCTGGAGCTCCGCAACCACACGGGTCAGGTATTCCCGCAGCTTCTCTTCATCCGCCATCGAAACGTCGCTCCCGTCGGGTTCTAACTAAAATGAGTGCGTGCTGCCGGGGTCGGAGGGTGGGTTCCGGTGCGATCCGGTGCGGACCGGCGTGGGGCCGGTGCCGTCCAGTGCCGTCCGGTTCCGTCCGGTGTGGTCAGGAGAGCCCGAGGTCCCTGTCGATCAAATCGAACAGCTCGTCGTTAGTGGCAGATTCGAGTCCCGCCACAGCGCCGTCCCGGTCGGCCGTCGATTCGTCCGCGCGTCGGTCCTGGCTGAGCTTCGAGAGCAGGGCTTCGAGCCGCATGACCACCCTGACCCGACCGATGTCGTCGCTGTCGCGGGCGGCGAGTGCCTGTTCCAGACGGTCGAGCTCCTCCACAACCGGAAGGGTCTGTTCCGCTGCGGCCGGGAGGATCTCGGCCTTGAGGAGGGCCGCCAGCGCGACCGGCGTCGGATGGTCGAAGACCATGGTCGCCGGAAGCTTGAGGCCAGTGGCCGCGCCGAGCCGGTTGCGCAGTTCGACGGCGGTCAGCGAGTCGAACCCGAGGTCCTGGAAGGCCCGGCGGGCCTCGATGTCCTGGGCCGACGCGTGCCCCAGGACCCCGGCGGTGTGTTCCCGGACCAGGTCCAGAACCAGCTGGTCCTGCTCGGCCTCGGGCAGCTCGGCGAGCTTCGCCCGCAGGGCCGGAGCCGAGCCCGATGCCTCGGAGGCCGCCGCCCCCTGCTGCTCGTTGACCTTCTTGACCTGCGGGATCTCCCCGATGAGGGGACGGTCGCCGCTCATGGTGAAGACCGGTGCGAACCGCTCCCAGTCCATGTCGGCGAGGACCACCGCGGCGTCCTCGTGGTCGAGGGCCTCCTGCAGCGCGACCATGGCGAGCTCGGGCCGCAGCGCCAGCACACCGTGCCGACTCAGCGCGCCCCCGCCCCTGCTCCCGTCGGCGCCCGCGGCCATTCCGCCTTCGGCCCAGGGCCCCCAGGCCACGGCCGTGGCGGGTATCCCACGGGCCCGGCTCTGCTGGGCGAGTGCGTCGAGGTAGGCGTTGGCGGCGGCGTACACGCCGTGGTCGCCCACGCCCCAGACCCCGGCGACCGAGGTGAAGTAGACCACCGCGTCGAGCCCGGCCGGGTCGAGGAGTTCGTCGAAGTGACGTGCTCCGGAGACCTTGCCGTTCGCGACGTAGGCGGCCGCTTCCGGGCCGCATTCGGTCAGCGGAGCCAGGAGGCCGACACCGGCGGCGTGCAGGACCGTACGGACGTGGTGCCCGTCCGCCGCGAGTCCGTCCAGCAGCGCCTTGACGGAATCCCGGTCGGCCACATCGCAGGCCGCGACGGTGACCTCGGTGCCGGCGAGCTCCAGATCGGCCTTCAACTCCCGTGCACCAGCGGCCTTTTCACCGCTCCGGCTGGTCAGGACGATGTGTTCGGCGTCGTTCGCCGCGAGCCAGCGGGCGACGTGCGCGCCGATGGCTCCGGTGCCGCCGGTGACGATCACGGTGTCGGTGGGACGCCACTGACGGCGCGCCTTCGCATCCGAGGTGGAGGCGGGGACGAGGCGTCGGGTGAAGACCCCGGAGGCCCGCACGGCCACCTGGTCCTCGACCCCGTCGCGCGGCGGGCCGGCGGCGGCCGTACGCTGCGCCAGCACGGAGGCCATCCGGTCGAGGGCGCCCGCGTCGGGCGTCTCGGGCAGGTCGACGAGTCCGCCCCAGAACGTGGCGTGTTCGAGCGCCGCGACCCGGCCGAGGCCCCACATCTGGGCCTGGACGGGCCGTGCGGGCCCATCGGTCTCGCTCACCGCGACGGCGGTCCGGGTGACGGACCACAGCGGCGCGGTCAGCTCCGCCTCGGCCATCGCCCTGACCAGGGCAAGGGCCTCGGTGAGACCGGTCGGCAGCACCTCGTGCGCGCTGTGCGCGCGCTCGTCCATGGCGAGCAGGGACAGCACACCGCCGAGGGACTGTTCGGCCGCCGCAGCACGAAGACGGGCGGCGAGGTCCGGCTCGTCGGCGGGCCGCAGGAGTTCGACTGCCGCTCCGTGACCGGTGAGCGCGTCCGCACAGGCCCGCACCAGCTCCTCGTCGGCGCCCGCAGCGGGGACGACGAGCAGCCAGGTGCCGGTGAGCGTGGGCACGGTCAGCTCGGTGAGCGGCCGCCACACGATCTTGTAGCGCCAGGAGTCGGCGGCCGAACGCTCGCGGCTCTCCTGGTGCCAGGTGGAGAGCAGAGGCAGTACGTCGCCGAGCGCGGAGACCCGGGCGTCGTCGCCGCCGAGGTCGAGCGTCTCGGTGAGCGCGGTCAGGTCCTCCTGCTCGACGGCCTGCCAGAAGGCGGCGTCGACAGCACCGGCATCGGTGCTGCTGCCGACGCTCTGCTGCCCCTCCGGGCTGCCGAAGGACACCTCGGGCCAGTAGTGCTTGTGCTGGAAGGCGTAGGTGGGGAGGTCGGTGTGCTGGGCGCCGGTGTTGGCGTAGTACGTCGTCCAGTCGATGCGGGTGCCTCGGACGTGGAGTTCGGCGAGGGCGGTGACGAGTGCCTCGGGTTCGGGGCGGTTCTTGCGGAGGGCGGGTACGAAACCGGCGTCGTCGTCGGCGGCGCAGGACTGGCCCATGGCGGAGAGGACTCCGCCGGGTCCGAGTTCCAGGTACGTGGTGACGCCCTGGGTTTCGAGGTGGCGTACGCCGTCGAGGAAGCGGACCGCCTGGCGGACGTGGTCCACCCAGTAGTCGGCGGTCAGCAGTTCCTCGCCTGCGAGTTCACCGGTGAGGTTGG
>NZ_FPJO01000060.1 GCF_900119365.1 Streptomyces atratus | reverse complement strand
ATGTTCCAGGTCAGGGCGAGGCTCGCGCCGCCCATCAGGAACAGGTCGGGCAGCGGGCCGGTGAACGGGCCGGACAAGGCGACGGCGGTGAACCAGCTCGACCCGGCCGCCACGGTGATGGCGGAGTGCAGGCGGCGCTGCTGCCCGGTGGACTTGCCCGCCCACCAGGTCGCGGCCGTCAGGCCGACCGAGGCGAGGGTCAGGCCGACACCGGGCCAGGGCGAGTTGCCCCACAGCTCGTGGGCACCGGCACCCGCGAGGCCGACGGCGCCGGTGACGATCCACGGCGGGGTGTACGGCTTGGCGCGGTGCCAAAGCCAGGCACCCATGCCCGTCGACCCGCCGGAGTTGAGGCGGTCCTCGTGCTGCTTGACGGCGACCGGGTACTTCCGTCCGTCCTGGTCAGTCCAGTCCTTAGCCATGTCGGTACCGCCTCTCAGAACTTGAACGGGTTGGTGGTCGCGGGGCGCTGCGGACGCGGACTCATCAGGTCGGCGTACTCGCGGGTGAACGCGCCGTACGCGCCCATGGCCGACCGGGCAGCGGCGATCGAACCATCCGACGCCTTCTTCAACTTCCGGCCGACCTTCCCCGCCCGCAGCCGGGCCTGGATCGGGCTGTCACCCGGCAGCGCCTGCGCCTGGGCCAGGCGCGCCTCCAAGATCTTCCCTGCCATCGCGAGCTCGATCGCGACCTGCGCCATCAGCGCCCGGACCGAGTTGCAGTAGCTCCGCACGTCCTCAGCCGAGTTGAACTCGGGGTCGCCGAGAAGGAAGTGCGAACCGCCCCCCCGGCCGACGGGCTCAGGCGCTGCCGCAGGAACAGCCTTGTTGTTGTTGACCGTGACGTTGATCGGCGGGACGAATCCGCCGGCCACCGCGCCGACGAAGTTCCCGGCCGCGTTTGCCGCATCGGCCGCGAACTTGGCGCCCTTGCTGCTGGGAGTCTGTCCGCCACCGGTACGGGGACGAGGCGTGTGCGGCCGGGCCGCCGGGCGCCTGGGGGTGCCGTTCGTTGCCATGGTGAGCCTCCTCTTAGGTAGGTACATTTCTCCCGATCGAGAAGGTGCTCAATGTACCTTCGCGACGACATGAAGGTACATGAAGTGCCACCATCGAGCAAGTGTGTACCTTGAGGGGTCTCGTGATGTACCTTCGAGGAGTACTACACCCCGACGAAGAGGGAGAAGTCATGGCATACAAGGCACCCGCCGGAAGGGGCTACGCCGACGTGGCGGCCCACTTCCGCGACCGGATTACGGCTGGGGAGCTGGCTCCCGGGGACTCGCTCCCCTCTGTGACCGAGATCCAGGCCCAGTTCAAAGTCGCCTCGAAGACGGTCAGCCGAGCTCTCGGCGTTCTCAAGGGCGAGGGCCTCGTGACGTCTCGCGGAGCGCTCGGCACCGTCGTTGCCCAGTCGCCCCTCATCATCACGGGGACCGACCGGCTCAACCGCATGGCACGGAACGGGATGCGGTACGCGCCCGGGGAGAGCTCCTCAGGTCACCGCGTGATGCGGCGAGCCGTTCACGATGCTGAGGTCTGCACCGCCCTCGACCTGGAGCCAGGCGACGAGGCTGTGATCCGCATCCGCGTTTTCCGTCAGGACGACCAGCCGACGTCTGTCGGCCTCTCCATCTACCCGCCGCACACCGTCGCGGCCGTGCCCGAGTTGGCCGACGACGTGCGCATGACCACGCAGTTCGACGAGCTCTACACCCAGCGAACCGGCCGTCCGGTCGAGCGCGGGCAGCGCACCGGGCATGCCCGCCATGCAGCCAAGGATGAGCTTGACGCCATGGAGATCACGGCACCGCCCAGCGCCGCCGTCCCCGTCTTCGTCACCACCCAGACGTTCCACGACGAAGACCGCCCGCTCGCGTACTGGGAGGACGTCTACGCCCCTGGCACCAGCGTCCCCATGGGCTGAGGCCCACCCTCCCCGCTGACCCCCAAGCGCTCACTGAGCCCCTGCCACCCGGCAGGGGCTTTCTGCTGTCCGCCCACGGCCCGTAATCCTCCGTGGCCTGCCGCGTGGGCGAGTGCGGCGGCTTCGCGCTGTGAAAGACGGCTAGCGGCGAGAGGGGTGGGGTCGCGGGGCGTCCGTCTGCCGTCTGCCGGGCGATCACGGGGTTGGCCGCCGTACCGCCGCCGTCACGGATGACAGGCGCGTACGCGGCCCCGCAGCACCGGAGATGGGCGGGCGGGGAGCTCCTGCTGCCGCGATCCAATGACCACCAGTGGAAGACGCCGAAGGCTTCGGTACCGGTTTTACCGTGGCCGAGGAGCGTGTCGTTACGGCATCCCGTGCCGGGAGCACCCTCGGCCCGATCCGCCGGCCACCTACTCGCCGTCGAGCTCCTGGCCGTCGGCGCCGATTCCGTACCGGGCCAGCCGAGCCTCTATATCGGAGTCCTCCTCCCACAGCGGCGGCGCCGCAGCGCGGGCCGGAGGAACTGGGGGAGTCGCAGGGCTGACCTGCGGTTTCGCAAAGTCACGTGACGAACGCTCAGCAGTGTCACGTGACGTTGCTTCAGCGTCACGTGACTTTGCTTCGCGCGAAAGAGCGACCTCAACCGCGACGGAGACGATGCTCCGCGTGCGGCGGGATTCGTAGGCGCGCTGCCGGCAGTTCCGCGAGCAGTAGATCCGCGGCTTGGTGCCGAGGCTCGGCGGGACGGGGGTCTTCATGCAGTGCTGGCACAGGAGCTGCCCGTCCGCGTCACGCGGCGGAGGGGAAGGGGTGACCGTCATTCACCGACCGTATCGGCCGCCCCAGGAGATGCGCCGTACCGGGGCGACCGGGGGATGTCGTCAAGGATTCATGACGCGAACGGCCTGTACGTAAAGAAGTCTTGACATCACGAGGGACGTCAAGGAATCTGGACGCGTAACGTTCTGCGTCAAGGAGTCTTTACATGGGTTGGCAGACAGAGCAGTTCAGCACCGACCACGAGGGATACCCCGTGGCGGTCATGGGCGACGGCAGCGAGCCCGCCCCCGTCGATGGCAACAGCGCCTGGTGGCTGTACGACGGGCAGGACGGGCGACCCCGTGCCATCGCCGTTCGCGCGGCGTGCGAGTGCGGGTGGCGGTCGGCCGAGATGTTCCCGATCGACTGGGAGGACCAGGACGAGACGGACGGCTTCGAGTACAACTCCGGCCCCTACGCCGCCTGGGACCGGCAGCACATCGCCCCGCTCCTGGGCACGACCGTGCCCGACGACCTCACGGACGCCATCGCCACCGTCCGGCAGATGCTGGCCGGTCTGACCTCCTCGCGCCCGCTCGCGGCCACGGCCGCCGCCGCCGAAGTCGAGAAGCTCGGCACCGCCTCGCTCCAGCGGGCGGTCACCGCCGTCCGCGACACCAACGGGAGCTGGGAGGACATCGGACGGGCCCTCGGCACAAGCCGCCAGGCCGCACACCAGCGTTTCGCGAAGAACCTCTTCCGAGGCTGAGCAGCCAGCAGGGGCGGCCGTCCACTTCCCGGCGTCCGGCCGCCCCTCACTCCCGACACGATCACCGAGACAGGAGCACCTCCATGTTCGCTGCCATCATCGCCGTCCTCGGCACCCTCGCCGGAGCCGTCCTCACCGGCACGCTCGCCCACCTCAGCCAGCGCGCCCAGCGCAAGGCCGACACCGAAGCCGCCCGCCGCACCGAGGGTCTGGCCGCCGTCACCGACCTCGTGACGGCCCTCGCCGATCACCGCCGGGCGATGTGGGTGCGCGAGGACCTCCGACTCCGCGGCGAGGACTGGACGCAGGCCCGCACCGAGTCGCACGCCACCCGGTCCGCAATCACCGCTCCGCTGCTGCGGGTGCAGATGCTGCTGCCCTCGCTCGCCCCGGCCGCGCAGGTTGCCGCCCGAGCCACCTACGGACTCCGGGAGACGGACGGCCAGACCCCGCTCGCCGCCGCCCGGCTCCGCGCCATCCGGCAGACCGACGCGCTCGTCGAGGCCGCCGGAGCTGCACTCGCCCTTTGACCGATCAGCGCCACCCAGGGCCCCGCCCGGCTTCGGCCGGCGGGGCCCTTCGTCGTCCCCGGCCGCCGTCCTCAAGTCGTCTCTGTTGCCGCCGGTACGTCTCCGAGATGACGTACGCCGACCACCACCAGGAGCACGGGCCCAACCGCCGTACACCTCTGGCACTTTTGCACTCCGGTCCCGCCGCACGGACCGCACGGACCGCGCCTCGACCCGAGTTGCAAGAGATGTCACGCCGACCGAACGCGCTCGAACAGATCCCCCACACCTATGCATCACGACGAACCGGCCGTTCACGAGATCGAGCAGCACACCCTTGCATTCCATCCGTCGGGCGAAGTTCACGAAGCCACAAGCGCCGCCGTCGAGCCAAGGTCATTCGTAATGCATGAGGTGTGACCGATCCCGGTCACGCCGAAGGCGGCGGCGCAGCCGAGCACGACGAGCACCAGGACGACGAGCACGACCAGGAGCACGACGAGCACCAGGACCACGAGCACGACCAGGACGACGACGAACGCCAACCCCCACGAACGACACACCTAGGCATTCCTGATGAGTCGGATCCGACGAGCAAGAACGGGCACACCTCTTGCACTTCGGCGCGGCCGGTCGGCAGTGATCGAAAACCGGGTGGGGACAAAGGCAGTTCCCCCCCGATCCGGGGGAACTCCGCAGCACGCGCAGACTCACGTCATGAACACCCGACGCACCCTCGGCACCGGCCCGACGACGAGCACCAGGAGCACGACGAGCCCGCGGCTTCTGCCTGTCGAGCGGGCCGACCCGGATGCACTCCTGGCGGGTCGCGCCGACCCGGAGCAGACCGCCCTGCAGGACGGCCGCCGGGTCCTCGGCACCGGCCCGAAGTCGCGGGCGACGGACTCATAATCCGGCGGATCCGGCTGTACCCGCAGGAGCGGGTAGCGAGTTAGTGCTCACTGATATCAGTGAGCGGTCCGGCGCAGTCGCCCCGCGCGGGTTTTCCGCGCGCAGAAAGCCGCAGCGAGTTGTGCGTTACTGACGTCAGTAACGCGCTCCGGTCGCGCCGCCGTGGGCAGCAGATCCCGGTAGCGAGTTAGTGCTTACTGACCCCAGTTTCGCGGCTCGGCCCGGCGGCCGGGGGTTGCACCGGGAGGTGCATCTACCGGGTGCTGGACGGGTGGTCCGGGCGTTGCACCGGGACCACTGCCGGAGGTGTGAACCCCCCTCCGGCAAGCCTGGGCTTGCCCAGGGGGGTTGACCTGCGGGCATCACCCGGCGGGCAAGCCTTCCCCGCCGCCGACACCTCTTCTGCGACAGCCAGAAGAGTTCCCGATCCTTCCCGGCCGGGGCCGATCGCAGCCGCGGGCCGGATCCGCCGGCCGAACCGCATGGCAGGCGGATCCTCGGTCAGTTGCGACCCTCGGCACGGCTCCATGCCCAGGTCCATCCGTCGCGGCCGGAGTGGACATCGAGCACCAGGACCAGGAGCGCGAGACGCAACCGGTCGGGCAGCGTCTCGCGGTCGCGCTCGCGGCGACGACGCGCCGCGGCTTCGGCACTCCGGCGGACGGACGTCTCCTTGATCGCATCCCACACCTCCCCGACCTGGACCGGGTTGAGCGGTTCGACCCACCCGGCCGCGACCTCCGGAGTGGCCCCGGCGTCGGTGGCCACGGACACCATGCGGTCGCGGATCGCGGCGCTATCGCCGTCCGTTCCCTCGGCGGCCTGAGTCGCCTCGAAGTCGAGACCCTTGCGGGCCATCGCCGCCCAGCCGTCATCCGTGACGCGCACCCCGGCCCGGAACTCGGCCGCATCCTCGCCGTCGAAGAGTGCGTCGATGTCGTCCTCCTCGGTGTCTCCGCCGGTGATGCCGAGCAGCTGCCGCAGCCCGCGCGTCCACTCGATCGCCCGGCGCCCGGCCACGGCCTTCTCGTACTCGTGCCAGATGTCGATGCACCACTGGAGCGAGCCGTGACCGGGGACGTCGTCCGGATCGACGCCGCCCATCAGGTCACCGATGCGGCCCAGCACCTCGAAGGGCGACATGTTGCCGTCGCGCCCGGTCTTGAGGTCGCCCGCCGCCAGCTCGTATGCGGGGCTCTTGCCGTCCTGCGTCTTCGCCACGTACTTGGCGGCCTTCTTCGCGTCGTAGGCAGTCTCCAGGCGCTTGAAGTCCACTCCGTGGCCCTTCCCGTCGCACTTGCAGTCCGGGATGGAGCACGTGTCGGACGGCCGGTACTTCGGGTTGGTCTTCTGCAGGTGGCCCGTCCAGACCTTGCGCCAGTGCTTCTCCCACGCGGCCAGGTCCTCCTCGTCCGGGGTGAACACGTCGCCCAGGACCTGGTGGCCGTCCAGGTCGGTGGCGAACGAGCCGCCCACCAGGACGATGACGTGAATGTGCGGGTGCCACAGGTTCGTGTCGCCCACGGTCACCTCGGTCGCCCGGATCATGCCGACGTACCCGATCCGGCCCCGGAGCCCGATCACGGCCGCCTCGCTGGACTTTCGGGGGTCGCCTGCCCACTGACCGCCCGTGATGAGCCGCTGATAGGCACCGGCGCGGCGGGTGGTGGTGGACACGCCGTCCTGAGCCTTGGCCAGGGCGCGGCGGGCGGCGGTGAGCATCGGGGCGACTTCCTCACGGGCAGCGGCCATCGCCCGCTTCTTCACTCCGGCCGGCGCGTCGCGGCGGGCGGCCTGGACGATCCGGTCCGCCTCTTCCTCGGCCCGCTCGTACGCGGCATCGGCCTCGGCCCGGTTCTTGCGCGCCTTTCTGACCTGGGCGTCGCTGCCCTTGCGGCTGCCCTGGAGCGCGTCCATCAGGTCCGCCAGGCGGTCCCGGAAGTCGTGGCGGGCGGTGAGGCTGACCAGGAAGGCGGTGCCGCCCCGCTCGATCCAGTCGACGAGGCCCGAGTCGATCTCCTCCGTCCGCTTCTGCCGGATCTTGCGGGAGCAGACGGGGCAGAGCCAGATGCGGGCGCACTTCTGGACTCCGAGGATCAGCGAGTAGCCCTCGGAGGTCTGGACGCACAGCGCGCCGTTCTCCGGGTCCATGAGGTTGCGGCCGCAGCCCCGGCACTTCGGGTCGCCGGAGATCCGCCACAGCGTCCGGCGCTGGCCGTACCGGGCCGCCTTGCGCGCCGCCGCCGTCTTCCGGCGAATCGCCTCCGGATCGTCCTCCGTGGCAGCCGCGACCGCTTTTGCCACGGCTGCCGTTTCCGCAGGTCGGAGGGGGGGGCGAAACTCTGTTGGTTCAGTACCGAGGCGACCGCTTTTGCCGAGCGCCGCATCGACGGCGGCTGCGACGGCTCGTTTCGAGCCTCCGGGGTCCCTGCGGGACGCGCTGCGGCAGGCCTCTCCGCAGAAGCGGCGGGGGCGCTTACCGGGCGTCTGCGCCAGCGGCTTGCCGCAGTAGCAGCGGCGGGGTCCGGCGGGGCGCGGTGGTGCTGATGCACTGATCTCTCGTACGCTCGTCACGAGCAAACGTCCTTGTCTCGCCCGGTCTGAAAGCGGGGCGCGAGTGAGGGCGGCGACCCCGGGAGGTGAGATGCCCGGGGTCGTGCCATGTCTGGGGTCGTACACGGCCGTGGTGATTCTGGGGGCTGGTACGGCCTGGTGATGATCCTGGCACTCCTGTGCCGGATCGGTGCCCCTGGTCTGCCTGACGCGCCGTGAGTGCGTCCGGGGCCCCTGTGGTTTGACAGTCCCAAAGAAGCCCCGCCAGCCAAAAAGGCCGGCGGGGCTTCATCGTTCAGCGGTCGAGCAGGTGGAACGGGAACGGATCGGCCTCCATGCGGACCCCGAAGCTCCTGATCCAGTACCAGTGGAACGGGAAGGTCGGGACGCCCAACCCCATGAGGGCGACGGCCCGGTGGTGGCCGTCGGCTACGTACACGTCGGGGTGCCGGTCGCTGACTCCGAGGATGATCGGCTCGCGCAGGCCGTCGCGGGGGATGGACTGGCGGAGCTGGGCCACCAGGTCGCGGTCCCTCTGCCGGTGTTCGAAGCGTCGGCGCGCGTCCGCCCACCTCGCGTACTCGGTCGGCTTGATGAATCGGTCGTTGAGCATGGCGGTCCGCATCTGGCCTCGGTACTTCATCGGGCGGCCTCCACGGTCCACTCCCAGGGTTCGCCGTCGGCGGCGGCGCGGCCGGCCGCGTCGGCGAGCGCGCGGGCGAGGGCGGACGGGCGGGGCTTCGTGTCCCGGCTGCGGGAGACGCGGATCAGGAGCTCGGAGAGCTGGGCGGCCTCGGCGGCCGGGATGGTCCGGTCGGTGCCGGGCTCGCGCAGCAGGTCGAGGAGCGGGCCGGATTCGGCGTACGAGATGGCGCCGCGGGCGTAGTCGGCCAAGTCGCCCACCGCCTTGAGCGGGTGGCGGTCCTCGCCGAAGAAGTCGGCGCCGTGGCTGGTGACGATGTGGGTGGTCATGCTGCACCTCCGAGGGCGATCAGGATGGCGAGGACGAGCAGGAGTCCGCCTGCGCGGGTCAGGTCGATGGCGCGGCGCACGCTCGCGTACTTGGCGAGGGCGAGGCGGGACAGGCCCGCGATGTCGGCGGCGAGGTCGCGGGTCTCTGCCATGGCGGCGATCTGCTGGGGGGTGAGGGTGGCCCAGAGCGGGAAGCCGTTGCCGCCGAGCAGGCCGGGGCGGACCGAGCCGAGCAGCTGTCCGGCGGCGGCGACCAGGAGGCCGAGTCCGAGTCCGCCCGTCAGGTACGCGGACAGGGACGGCGGCAGGTCGCGGGCGACGGTCCAGGCGCCGGCCGCGACGGCTCCGACGAACGCGAGGAGTAACCCAATCTTGGTGTCGGTCCGCGCGATCTCGGCCCTCACCTCGGCATGCTGAGCGGCCAGGGCCGCCGCCGACGTTTCCGTGGGGGTGCTCATGCCGCCACCTCGTTCAGCTCGCTCACGCGCTTCGCGACCCAGCCGGTCGACCACCCGGTGAGCGTCGCGATCTGACGCTGACTCTTGCCTTCGCGCACCGCGTCGGCGAGCGCCGTGAGCGCGTCGGCCTCCGACATCTTGTCGTCCTTGACGCCGCCTTGAGCGGTCTCGTGAGCGGGGGTGCTCACGGGGGCGCTCACGGTCGGGCGGGGGGTGCTCACGGCCGCCGCCACGGGCGCCGGGGACTTCGGCCGCTCAGTGGCGGCCCGGCGCTCGGCCACCGCCTTGTCGGCCGCCGCCTTGGCCTTGCGCTCACGGTCGGCCCGCTCGCGCTCCTCGCGGCGCCGACGCTCGGCCTCTTCCCGCTCCTCCCGGCGCTGGCGTGCGACTTCATCGCGCTCGGCGGCGGCGCGCTCGTCGGCCCGCTTCTCCCGCTCGCGCTCCATCTCGGCGGCGTACTCGCGCTCCTCGCGGGCGATCCGGGCAGCGTGCTCACGGTCGGCCCGCGCCTGCTCGGCGGCCTGCTCACGCTCGCGCTGGCGGTCGTCCCGCTCCTGCTCACGCTGCCGCTCTGCTGCCTGCCGGGTCGCCTCCCGCTCGGCCCGTGAGCGCTCCTGCTCGGCCTCGCGCTCACGCTTCCGGTTCGCCCGCTCCTCGGCCTGCTCACGCTCGATGCGGGCGATGGCCGCCGCGATCTCCCGGCGCCACTTGAGCGAAGCCTCGGCCACGACGATGAGCACGACCGGCGCGGCGGTGTGCACGCCGACGCCGACCCAGTCGCCGCCGAGTGCGGAGTGCCCGACGTTGAGGAGCACCGACGCCCCGCCCGTGAGCACCCGCAGGACGATGGGCCAGCCGCTCGTGGATCCGCCGAGCCGGGCGACGATGGCGTCGACCCGGATCGAGATGACGACCGCGACGTCGACCACGAGCGGGAGGATCGGGGCCGACCACTCCCAGCCCTCCGGGGTGGAGCTCTCGACCAGCGGGGTCACGGTGAAGACCGAAAACAGGATGACGCCGAAGACGATCACCCACGAGAGCCGAAGCACGCGCTCCGCCTGGTCGACCTGGGCCTGCGTGTTGAGCTGCATGGTCACCGCCCCGCCTTCGCGCGGGAGAGCATCCCCCGGGCAGTCGCGGTGACCTCGGTGCGCTGGACGACCGTGCCTTTGTAGATGTTCGTGGTCGAGGCGCGGCGGACGCGGGCGAAGGCGGAGCCGATGGCGGTCGCGGCGGCAGCGACTCCGGCGAACGGCAGGGTCGCGGCGAGGACGCCGGTCAGGGTCACGGACGCGAGGCCCTGGAGCACGAGCCAGGCTCCGCACCCGAGTCCGGTGACCCCGGCGCCGACGCCGATGGAGGCGACGGCGACCCCGGCGGCCCACTGGGGGACGATCCGGGAGTCCGGCTGCAGAACGGGCGGGGCGGTGCCGATGGCCGGGACCGGGCTGTCGTCGCGGAAGTACGTCGGGGTGGCTGGCACCGGCCGGTACGCCTCGGCGATCAGGCGGGCGGCTTCGGCGGACGCCTGGGAGTCGGTCAGGGGATACTGCGGGTTGGTGGTCACGGTTGCCTCCGTGGTCATCGAGCGGGCCGCCCCGGTTGCTGCGGGGCGGTCCGTCGGCGTTCGGTGTGCGGGGCTGTGCGATTCGAGCTGTGCGGCGGTGTGCGGGCCGGTGTGCGGCCCTTTTCACACGCCATGTGACGTGGGGATTCGCGCTGTGCGGCTGTGCGGCTGTGCGGGCCCGGTCAGACCCCGGCAAGGGCCGGGATGAGGCGGTAGACGCCCGCCTCGCCGGTCGCCGCGAGGCGGCCCTCCTCGGACAGCCGCTTCATCTCCCGGGAGACCCAGGAGCGGTCGCGGCCGATCTTCTCCAGGTACGGGCCCAGGTCCTTCACCGCGACCGTGCCGGGGCCGACCGAGGCGAGCATCTGCACCATCTCGTCCAGGAGCTCGCGGGCCGCCTCGGTCGACGGCTTGTCGACGACCGGGAGCGGCACGTTGGTCTCGGCCGGGGGGAGCTCGGCCGAGACGTCCAGGTCGGCGTCCTCCCCGTCGACGAGCTCGGGCTCGTCGGCCAGCTGCGGGGCCGGGGCCGCCGGGGCGCCGGCCGCGCGGGCGGCGCGGTGGGTGAACAGCTGGCCCGCGACTCGCTCGGCGGCGGCGGCCGTCACCGGGTCCAGCTCGGCGCGGACGTTGGCAAAGTGCTCGACCACGTAGCGGGCCATCCGCTCGTAGGTGCCCTCGGCCGGGGGACCGGTCCAGAACGTCCGGGCGGGGTTGGCGTACAGGTCCTCCTCCACGCCCGCGCTGACGAGGTACACGTACCCCTTGCGCTTGTTGCCCCAGGCGGCCGGGTTGGCGCCCGCGTCCAGGACCTCCTCGGGGAGCGCGAACCCGGCGTCGTCGCCCTTGACCCCAAAGCACATCGCGGCCGGGAGGCTTGCGCGGGTGTCGGTGGAGAGCTGGTAGCCGGAGGCGCGCTGCATGGAGACGACCAGGGAGACACCGGCGGACCGGGCTTCCTGGGCGATGCCGGTGAACACGTCGTCGCCCAGCTCGCGCAGAAGCTTGGCCGCCTCCTCGAACCAGGCGAGCAGGTACGGCATCCCGGGGCAGCCGCAGGCGCCGGACGCCGCGCAGGAGTGCGCGGGGTTGGTCTGCGTCTGCGCGGCCGCGGGCTCCCAGGCCCGGTACGAGTGGTCCCGCAGCCAGGCGGTGCGGGCGGGGATGACGGCCTGGACGGCGGCGACCATCGCCCCGGCCGCCGGGGTGTCGAGTGCGGCCCAGTCCATCGCCGGGATGAGCGGCTGGAAGTCCTGCCCGGCCTTGGCCGCGTCGGCGAGCCACACGGCCACGTCGTTGCGGGTCAGGATCTCCAGCAGGATGTCGAGCGCGCCCTCGGTCTTGCCCGAGCCGGTCATCCCCATGACGAGCAGGTGGATCGCGTCGAGCAGGGGCAGCAACAGGTCGCTGCCGTCGTCGTAGACGCCCAGGCGCAGCGGCACGGCGACGGACTCACCCGGGGCGAACGGGCCGGGCCACACGGTCGGGGTCTTGAGCATGTCCTCAGGCACGATCACAAACTGGCCCTTCCGCGCGGAGTCGGGGTCGTGCATGACGCGGATCGCCGTGGTCGGCACATCGAGGGCGGAGGCGATACGCGGGATCGCCTTCGCGACGTCGTCGTTGGTGAGCTCACCGGCGGGCAGCTCGTACGGCACGGTGACCCGGTTCGGCTCGACCTTGACGTCCTTGAGCTTGGTGCGGGCCAGGCCGACCTTCTCCAGGAGGCCCTTGTCCGAGTCGGACCCGGTGCTCTCGGTGGC
>NZ_FPJO01000063.1 GCF_900119365.1 Streptomyces atratus | reverse complement strand
CGACGAGATGAAGATTCGGGGTACCGCCGTCCCACCGGTAGCCTGATCGCCATTCCAGCCGTACCGCGCCGTCCCGGCCGTTCCACAAGGCCCCTGACCTGCGAAAAGAAACGGCTCTGGAACACGGCGATCACATCGGTACAGGGGGAGGACCCGTGCGACCCGAACAAGGCGACATGCCACCCGCGCAGCCACTGCCGGAAGTCACCGCACTGCTCCAGGCACTGCGACAGGTCAAGGAATCCAAGAACCTCTCCCTGGACGCCTTCACCCATGACACCGGCTACTCCCGCTTCTCCTGGAACCGGGTTCTCAAAGGCGCCGCGTTCCCACCCCGGGCAGCCGTCGAACGGCTCTGCTCCCGCCGCGGCCTCGACAAGAACACCCTGCTCGGCCTCTGGGACACCGCCGACCAAGCCCGCCGCACCCAGGAAGAGGCACCGCCCGGAACGGCGCCCGTTCCCGCACCGGCAGACCCCGCACCGGACGTACCGGATCCCGTGCCGCCGACAGCTCCTGATCCTGCTCCCGCACCATCCACGCCCGGCCCGGCCGAACCAGCGAAGCCGGCCACTGCCTCCCGGAGCCGGATCAGAATCCTCGCCCTGACCGCCGCAGCCCTCGCCGCGCTGCTGCTGGTCGGACGCTGGTACTCGGCCTACGGAACAGAGAACCCCATCACCATAGAGGTCGGCGGCGACAACCGCCCCGGCGACGACCAGCCAGTGATCGACGAAACTCCCCTGCCTCGAAGAGCACCACCGCACCGACCAAGACCCCGACAGACGACGAGAAGAAGAACAAAGAGCAGGACACCCCGGGCGACGAAGACACGAACACGAAGTCACCGCACCCCAGCAGCTCAGCCAAGGGCCAGGCCTCCTCCTCTGCTTCTGCCTCTCCCAGCACGGCTGCCTCGCCCGGCGCCGCCGGCCGCGCCAACTGCCCCTACAACTGGGACCGCAAGCAGGGCATGGCCAAGGGCATGGTCGGCTCGAAGGTGAAGGAGATCCAGTGCCTGCTGAACTACAACTACGACTACACCCTCGCCCTCGACAGCAACTTCGGAGGAAGCACCGACACCGTCGTACGCGCCGTCCAGCGCTGCAGCGGTCCCAATCCCGACGGCCAGGTCGGACCCCAGACCTGGAAATACCTCGACACCCCCATGTCCGGCTGCGGACACTGAAACGGGCGATCCAGCGGGAGGACGCACACCCGGGGCCGGGCCGCCGGGCTGCAGGTGACCAAGGTGGCGACGAAGGACCCCGGGGACGAGCCGGACTGGTCGGCCCCGGACAGGTCTGGCACTGGCGTACGCGCGCAGCGGCGCGCCCGGCAGGTCGAAGCCCGAGGCTCCGACGGCCAGTTGAGAAACGAGGACCACGGCAGTAACACTGGGCTACACGCCACCTGGCGGTAGCTATACGGGAACAAGGCCTTGATCCCCGTGGGTTCGCAATAACTGAAGGGTTCTCAGCGGGAACCCGGGGGTCCGTTGCCCTGATTCCCGGGTGGGGCCCCTTGGGTTTGTTGTGAACCCGTGTGCGTGACAACGCTGAGTATGGAGTCGTGGGGCGTCGTCCGGATTCGCTTCACGCTTCGTCGCGGTGGGTGAGGTGACCGTCGGTGAGTCGCCAGTAGTGGCGGTGAGGGGTCTGTCGCCAGGTCTCGGCGGCGGCGATGGCCTGTGTGACCCATTCGTGCAGTTGCGGGAGGGCGTGCGCCTTCAGCAGGGCACGGATGGCGGCGCGTTCAGCTGCTCTGACGGGGTGGACGTCGATTTGGAAGCCGACCATGTCCGGGTGGATGCCGCGGCCGTAGTTGAAGGGTTCTGGAGCAACCCATTCAACTCCCAGGACGATCGTCCCGCTGTCATGCCCGGTGAGGAACCGCAGGTCCGTGACGCGGGCCATGTGGGCGCCGAGACACTCGTTGATGTCGGTGGTGGTCAGTGGCCAGGCACGGTGCCGGGACAGTCTTCGATTTCGTGCGGACATGGAAGGAAGAATGGCAGAGGGTCAGTGTCTGTCCTCATGGGTGTCCTGTTCGGCGGCGGTTTCCAGAAGTTGGCGGGCGGAGGCCGCATAGCGGATGGCGGTCTTCTCGTCGATGCCGAAGACGAGGGACAGGTGGAGTGGGTCGGCGCCGTGGGTGAGGGCTTCTTCGAGCTGGCGGTCGACGCGGAGCCGTTCCAGGTTCGCTGAGAGATTGCGGGTGGCTTCGGTAGCCCGGAGCTTCCCGACGGGTCCGCGCCCGACGGCAGACTTCTGGGTGATCAGGAGGTGGGGGTTCGCGGTGTTCGGCCAACGGTTGCGCCGGTAGTCCAGCCATTCCACGAGGGTTTGGTAGGTGAGGTCGTCCAGTGGGCGAATGTGGTCGGCGATCGCGATCAGGCGGTTGCCCAGGTCGACGTCGTCGAGTTGCAGCGCTCGGATCATGCTGGGCCGTGCGGCGTGGACGGCGGCCAGGGCCAGGATGAGCCGCGCATGTGGGCGGGCGGCGGCGGTGACTGCCTCGTCGACATCGGCCTGGTCGAGAGGCTGTAGGACCGGTTCGATCGGCCTGGGGATGGGAATGCGGGCGGCTGGGTTCTTGAAGATCTGACTGGTCTTCTTCGCGTGGCGGAACAGGGACCGCAGGGCGACGATGCGGTTTTCACGTTGATGGCCGCTGACTCCATCCCGGACGTCAAGGACGTCCTTGCGGGTGACTTCCCGCAGGTGGTCGTATCGGTCGGACCATTCCAGAAGCGCGGGCCGGACCTCGTGGAGGTAGCCGCGGGCGGTGCTCAGAGCGCGTGGTTGTGCGCGCGGGCCGCCGTCGAGCAAGGTGCGGGCCCAGTCTTCGGCGGTGCGTCGGATCCCCGGAGCGACGCCGTCGAGCTTGCGGGCAAGCCACCGGTCGACCGACGGAGTGCGGTCATCGGCGAACAGGCCGAGCCGGTCGAGGACCTCGGCAGTGTGGCCGACGGACAGTCCACGGCTTCGCAGTGGCGGGAAGATCTCGGAGTATCGGATCACCTCACCCTCGACGTGGCCGGACAGAACGATGACCAGGGCCCGGTCGACGTCACTGGCAATCCAACGGGTCCAGCCTCGGGCCTCGCCCAGCGCGAGGGCCTCCCGGCGGGCCCGGATCAGCTGTGGGTTGTTGAGGTCCGCGTGCCGCTTGCGGTCGAACTGTCCGAAGTCCCGTGCAGCGGTGATCAGTTCAGGTTGATGCCAGTTGGTAGTGGGCGGCGGAACGGCGGCCGGGGGCTTGACTCGCAGCCTCTTGCGGCCGGCCTTGCCGACTGGTCGGCCGCCGTTGCGGGGCCGCTGCGTGTTCGCGAAGAACAACTGCTGGTGCTTCACCTGGAGGAGGAAGGGCAGTAGCAGTGAGTCTCTGCCGGTGACGCCGGCCGCCTTGATCTCCCAGGTGGCCTGAGCCCGGCAGAGGCGGCAGTAGCCGTGTTCCTCATGGACCGCGACCTCTCGGCGGCATCCGGCGCATGCCGCGACGGCATGCGCCTGGCCGTAGGTATAGCAGCCGCGACAGAGCCGTCCGGGCAGTTGGCCCCAGGCGAAGCACCCAATGCATGAGGCCGGGGGCTTGTCGGCCCGTATTCGTCCCACTTGGCGATCTCCCGTCAGGCCGGCGGCAGCGAGCGGCCGTCGCGGCGCTTGGGCACCACGACAGAAGGCGACGAGCCGACCGCCGTCTGTTGGGTCGTGTCCTGGCCGGGGCGGCTTACCGTCTCCGGTTGCGGGATCAGCAGGTCCCCAATCTCGCAGCCCAGCACGACGCAGATGACGTCCAGGTCGTCGAGCTTGAGAGAGATCGGCTGGCCGGACCAGAGCCCGGACATCTTGCCCGCTGAGATCACCAGGCCATGCTCGGCCAGGCTCCGTTGCAGGTCAGATGCCTTCCAAATGCCTTTGCTTGCGGCGGTCAGCCGCAGGTTCCACCTCACCGGATCAGTCCTCCCAGCCGCTGTGCGGCTCTCTCCTGCCCGGCGACCCAGGCGTCCTCGACCCGCGTGCGGTGCACGTGGACGTATCGCATAGTCGTCGCGATCCAGGAATGCCCCAAAACCTCCTGGATCGCGATCAGGTCCATGCCGTTCAGGTAGAGCTCGGACGCACAGAAGTGCCGCAACACATGTGGGGTCAACTTCTCGGCCCAGTCGGGCAGATGGAGCATCGCCGCCCCGGTCAAGCCAGTTCGCAAGGCGTCGTCGCCCACCCGACGGGCCGAGCCATCGGCATTCTTGCGCTCCGAGGGGAACAGCGGGGCGCCGGGGCGGGTGTGGTCGTCGTCGAACTGACCCCAGACGTCCTCGATGAACCACCGCAGTGTCCGCCCGGCATCGTTGATCAGCGGCACCATCCGCTCGCGCGGCCCCGAGCCCCGGGAGCCCTTGCCGTAACGGACGTGTAGTTTGCCGAACCGGCCCAGGTCCCACTTGATGTCCGCGAGGTCCAGCCGACACGCCTCGTTCACCCGCAGCCCCAACCCGGCCATCAGCTTCGCGGCGGTGTAGTTGCGGGCGGTGGGACCGAACTTGCGACAAGTGGCCAGGTCACCGGCCCAGCCCGTGAACAGCTTGCCGACCTCGGGTGAGGTCGGCGGGATCCGCAGCTGGGCGTCCTTGCTGCCGCGGGGACGGTTCATCTCGTCGATCGGGCAGTCCACCACTCGGCCGGTCAGCTGGTGGATTTCGACCTTGTGCCGTAACTCCAGAAACGCGAAGTACGTCGTCAGCGCCTGAGGCCGAGCGAGCCGGGTACCGCTGGGCGATCCCCTCAGGACCCGCCCGAAGTACGAGTCTGCGTCCGAGGGCTCCATGTCCCACAACGGCCGACCGAACCACGTCCGGATTTGTTCAAGATTGCCGACGTCCCCGCGGATGGTGCCGTCCGCCAGCCCGGCCGAGGCCCGGGCCAGCACGAACCCGGCCAGCACGTCCGTCTCGAACGCTTCCAGCTCCTCGGTCGAGGCCGGCGCCCGGAGCTCGCGCAGATCCCGTACAGCGACAGCGCCAACCCGAGCCCCCTCAGCTTCACCCAGAAAGTGGAACCATCGCAGAAACTGAGACTACTTCATGAATCTTGAACTTTTCTCACTGAGGCCTGAGATGAGGAGGAAGGGAAGAACCCTCTGGTCAGCAGGTCGGACTCTCCCGAGGCCTCAAAGAAACCCACGGGATGTCGCACACACCGTGCGGACGACGCCGACGGCGGCGACTGACCATCTGACCAGAGCCAGGAAGGGCATTGCATCATGGGGGTGGCCGGTGGGTGCTGTGCGGTGTGGGCGAGGTGGCAGGCGCGCCCGACGTGGAGCAGGGCGGTGGTCTTCCCGGCCGCCCCCGGGCCGGTGACGATCAGCGAGGGCCGGGCGGTGGCCTGTTGATGCCGTCCAAGGAGCATCAGGGTCCGCACGCTCGTGGTGAGCGTGTCGATCGCCGGGGTCTGCACGGTGACGAACGCGGAGTGGTAGGCAAGACGTTCCTCCACGCTGCGTGCTGGTTCCCCGGGTGCGGGCGGCTGCGGGGCAGGGGTGGTTGCGAAATGCTGCCATCCCTGCACGCAGAAAGTGTCTTCCGCTGGACTGACAGAACCTCTCGACAAGGTTCATCGTCCCAGCTCAGAAGGCACTTTCGTATTTCCTCCCCGGCTTCCGGCCCCATCTCAACCGAAACGGCGAAGTCAGTCGCCGAGGACCCGCTCCCACAGCAGCCCGTCCCGCCAGCTCCCGTCGAGAAAGATCGAGGAGTGCGCGACGCCGTACGGGCTGAACCCATTGCGGCGCAGCACCCGCTGCGACGGCAGATTCTCCAGATTGGTGGACGCCTCGGCGCGGTGCAACCCGAGTTCGTCCGTCATCACCCGGAGTACAAGCCCGACGGCGTGCCCGGCGTGCCCTTGATTCTGGGCGACGCTGGCGATCCAGTATCCGACGGAGCCGCGGCGCAGGTGCGGCTGCGGCAATATTCCTCCGACGGTGACCTGCCCGATCACCTGGTCATCGGCGAGTACCACGCCCGGCCAGACCGCGCCGGCCCGGTATCCGGCCAGCAGGCTGTCGATCCGCTCCGCCTGCCCCTCCGGGGTGAAGAAGTCGGCCGGCTGGGCCGGTTCCCACGGCCGGAAAGCCTCGAAGTCCCGCACCCGATGCGCGGCGATCGGGGCGGCGTCGGTGGGCTCGATCAGGCGGATCCTGGTGCTGCTGCGCATGGGCTGATCCTCGTCGCAGTGCGTCGATGAGACGGCCAGCCTATGGGAGGTGCCCGCGCCACGGAGCCAGGCTGCGGAGGCGGCGTCGCAGTCAACGTCTGGGAACCGGCCATTAACCAGCAGGCTCAAGTACTCGAAAGCCGAAGAAGTAGTCCCTGCCTGTTCGGCATCGAGGGCCTTTCGAGCCCGCGTCGCAGCAGTGTGCAGCTTCGACAAGGTGCTCGCCCGCGTCGCCGCACCGGGCGCCAGGCCGCCCGCCTCGTACCGGGGAGCCCCCGCCGCGCACTTTGGGGGCTCCCCTTCCGCGTCTCGGGGGGAGCCCCCAAAGTGCGTGCGCGGGTCAGGCTCCCGCCAGGACCTCCCGCAGTCTCCGCACCCCCGCCTTCCACTTCTCGGCGCCCGACTCCTCCCAGAGCTTCGAGCAGCTCGGACTCCTTGGTGAGGATCCGGTCGAGCGCCTCCACCACCAGGGGCCGCAATTCCGCCGAGAGCGCGGGCAAGGGCTCCCTCGGGGCGTACGAGGTGGTCACCGGGTCACCCCGGGCGCTGCGCCGCGAGCAGCGCACTGACAACGCCCTGTCAGTGCCGTGTGCTTGGATCGCCGCCATGATGAAGGACGACGACATCCAGCAGACCCCGGAGGGCTCCGCCGAGCTGTGGATCGGGGCGGTGCCCTCCCTCGGGCCCGGTGGGCGTGATGTGTTTCTGGGGCTCGGTTCGCACGCCGACGAGCCCGGAGCCCGGCTGGCGCGGCTTCTGCTCGACCGGGGGCACGAGGGCGAGGAGGGCGTTTTCTATCTGCTGCCGGAGGATCTGGCCGCCCGCTACGAGCGGACCGGTGACCGGCTCGCGGTGACGCTCCTCGCCCACAGCCTCCGGGCTCGCCCGGAGGAGGGGCGCGTACTGCCCGGAGCACTGCCCTCAGATCCGCTCGACGCCGACCGGGTCGTCCTGCTCCGCCGCGAGCTGACCACCGGCTTCGTCCCCGTCGAGCAGGGCGGGGAGTTCCAGCCGGTCCTCCTCGTCGACCACACCGCCGGTCCGGATGCCGGGCCCGAGGAGCTGATCGCCCTGTTCGAGCAGGGCGAGGCGGGCATCGCCGTACTCAACGCGGAACTGCTGCCGGACCGAGCCTGACGTTCCAGTGCAGGACGGGTCGGTCGGGGCCGAAACGTCCGGTGAGTAGTGGGAGCATGCACCCTTACTCTGGGTGACCGCTCGACTGGGGGTCAGTGCCGCTGGAGGTGTCTGGCGGCGCCTCGCTCAGGGCGCTGTTGAGCGTTTTCAGTGCGGCGATCACCGCGTCGACCTCTGTGTCGGCGAGTGCGGGGAGCATCTGTCGCAGAGTCGGTTCCGCATCCCGGTTCCTGGCTTCCCGGGCCTGGGCGCGGGCATGGTTGGCGATCTTGGCGACAGTGCGGCGCCGGTCGGCGGGGTCGGCTCCCAGCTCGACCAGGCCCCGCTTGTGCAGCGCCGCCACCACGGTGGATACCCGGCTTTGGGCGAAGCCGGTGCGCTGGGCAATGGCCCCCACCGGCTGCGGACCGGCGGTGTAGAGGTGCTCCAGCACCAGAAGCTCGGTCGGCCCCAGGTCGGAGGCGTTCTTCATTGCCGAGATCGCGGCAGCGGTGAGCCGCCTGCCGAGATGGTGCAGCTCAGCGAGGTCCAGGGAACTGGTCGGCAATGCCACGTACATCCTCCTCGGGAACATCTCTCATGATACATCCGTCATAATGCATCACAAGAGATGTATCTTGCTAGATGTATTTGCCCCGGGAGGCGCGACATCCCCGAGACGTCCCTAGGAGGAGACATGACCCGACCGATAGCCCGAGTGCTGCTGTTCCCGCTCGCCATGGCCGCACTGCTGGTCGGCATCTACACCGCCGCCATGCACGCTCCGACCCCGCACCACCTGAAGATCACGGTCGCCGGACCATCTGCGCAGACGGAGCCACTGGCCGCTTCCCTGCGCGGGGCTCTGGGCGATGCGTATGACGTCAGTACCGTCACCTCCACCGAACAGGCCCGGCAGCTGGTAGCGCACCGGGCCGTGGCTGCCGCCTACGTCCCCACGCCGACGCCCGGTGACCGCAGCGCCGGTACGGCGGGCACCGCCTTCGCCCAACCGCAGCAGCCAGACGGCCCCGTGCTCTACATCGCCTCAGCCGCCGGTGCCGCCCAAGTCAACCTGGCCGCCCTGCCGTTCCAGAACGCCGCTGTCCAGCAGCACCAGTTCCTCCAGGTCCGCGACCTGGTCCCGCTCAGCGCCCACGACACCAGCGACACCAGCACCATGTACGCCGCGATCAGCCTGACCCTCGCGGGCTACCTGTCAGCCGTCATGCTCTCGACCGTGTTCGGCACCGCCCTCACCCTCAGGCGCACGGTGGCCACGCTCGCCGCCTTCGGCGCCGTTGCCGCAGTCGCCGTCTGGTTCATCAGCGGCCCCCTCCTGGGCGCCGTGCACGGCTTCGCCCCCGCCATCCTCGTCACCGGCTGGCTCACCGTGATGGCCGTTGGCATGGCCACCTTGTTCCTGTCCCGCTTCTGCGGGCGCATGACCGCGTTGCCCGCCGTCGGGATCTTCATGTTCCTCGGCATGCCCGCCTCCGGAGCCGCCCTGCCCATCGCGACCATGCCCGCACCCATCCGCACCCTGCACGACCTGCTGCCGATGACCTCAACATCCGGCAGCCTGCGCCAGATCATGTACTTCGCCGGCGACGGCATCAGCCGCTACTGGCTCGCCCTCACCCTGTGGGCCGTCACCTGCCTCGCCCTGACGCTCATGTACGACGCCGTCAAGGCCCGCCGCACCGCCCACCGCAACAACACAGACACCCTGCCCCGGCAGACCGCCGAGCCCATCCCCTCCCGCTGATCGCATCCCCAGCGCACATCCACCGCCACACCCCAGAACGAGGCCGAACCCGTGACCGAAGCGCCACCGCCGTTCAACGACCACAACACCGACCCAGCCCGGCCGCCAGGTGACCCACTGACCCTGATCGCCACCGAAACCGAGCTGACCGGTCTCGACTTCACCGGCCTGGACCTGCGCCCAGCCCTGCGCCGCGATTCGCGCCCCCGGGCATTCACGCGCTGCACCTTCACCGAAGCCAACCTACGCGGCGCCCAACTCGCCGAGGCCGTCTTCACCGACTGCACCGCCGTGACAGCCGACTTCACCGGCGCCCTACTCGATCAGGCCCGCTGGAAGGGCGGCAGCGCCGCCGGCGCCAACTTCACCGACGCCGACTGCGGCGACCTCATCTGCGACAGCGTCGACCTGGCCAACACCAAATGGGGCGGCGCCATGCTCACCGACGCCACCTTCACCGGATGCCGCATGATCGGCGCCCGCCTCACCGGCCACCGCGGACTGGGCCTCAATCTCGCCCGCTGCAACCTGGCCGTCGCCAACCTCAACGGCCTGAGCCTGCGCGGCACCCACCTCGTCGGCATCCGCTTCACCGAAGCCGACCTCGGTGGCGCCGACTTCCGCGACTCCACCTTCGAAGACTGCCGACTTGCCGATGCCAACCTACGGGCCGCCACCTTCACCGACGCCGACCTACGCGGCGCCGACCTCGGCGAACTCACCCTCGCCACCGCCGCCCAGTTCCGCGGCGCGGTCATCTCCCCAGACCAGGCCGCCCAAATCTGCGCCGCCCTCGGCCTGAACGTCATCGGCTGAACCCTGATAGCAAGACAGACACTGGTCTCCCCGGCGATCACAGAGCGTCGCATCTCCGTGATCGCCAAGACCTGTGCTGTTTCGTAGTCGGGTTACCACCACCACGCCTATCTGCGCGGCCTCTAAGCCTCGATCCACCGACCCGTGCCTTGTGGATAACGTCTCGGAGAACGAAGAAGTGCCTTGTGACCTGCGATGATGGGAGTTCTTCAGGCTTCCAGCACGCACAATCAGCAAGGCACTTCCGAGATGCAAGTTTCCCACACGCGGGCGGCGGTCTCCGCTGCCTTCGCTGACGCGAGCCTGATCGCGCATGCCGGGCTGGTTCCGGTGATGCGGCTGGCCGAGCGGTGCGGTCTGCCCCGGCTGGTGAGGGAGAAGGTGAGGCTGACCGGGGCGAAGAACGGCGCGGGTGCCTCGGCGGATGCCAAGGTCACCGGCATCGTGGGCGGCATGGCCGCAGGGGCGGACAGCATCGACGACCTCGACGTTCTGCGCCACGGTGCGATGTCGGCCGTGTTCGAAGGGGTCCGTGCCCCGTCCACCCTGGGCACCTTCCTCCGCTCCTTCACCCACGGTCACGCCCTCCAACTGCACGCGGTACACCGCAGGTTCCTCGGCGAACTGGCCGCGCACACCCCGTTGCTGCCCGGCTCCGGCGAGAAGGCGTTCATCG
>NZ_FPJO01000059.1 GCF_900119365.1 Streptomyces atratus | reverse complement strand
GCAGGAGAGGGAGGATCCGGACCGGATGTCCTTCACCCGCACCTTGCGCGTCGTCCGCCGGCAGACCACCAGCCAGGCGGGACTTTCCCCCCTCCCGGCTCACCCGGGCACTGAAGCAGACCCTGCGTGAAATCACCGAACGCCTCCTGGAACCACGGCGGTTACGGTCCAACCCGCGAGTGATCAAACGCAAAATGTCCAACTGGGCACTCAAACGCACCGAACACAACAACCCACCTCGCCCGGCCACCCCCGCCGTCACCCTCGTCGAACCCACCAAAACATCCCCAACTCCACGAATTAAGCCCTAAAGCACCGGTATTGCGTCTAGGCCGTGTTTTAGGTTCGGCTTCCTGTGCACGCCCTGCATGATGATGATCAAGATGTGGGGCGAGGGGATCTTTCTGATGAGCAGTGGTCGGTGCTGGAGTCGTTGCTGCCTGCGGTGGGCATAAGTCGCAGGTGGCCTAGCTGTCGGCGGCTGATAGACGGTGTGCGGTGGCGGGTTCGGACCGGAGTTCCGTGGCGGGACCTGCCGTTCGAGTACGGACCGTGGCAGACGGTGTATGGACTGTTCCGGAGATGGCAGCGTCGGGGTGTGTGGGCCCGACTGCTGACGTTGTTGCAGGCGAGAGCTGATGCGGCCGGGATGATCTTTTGGGAGGTCAATGTCGACTCCACCATCTGCCGGGCACACCAGCATGCTGCCGGTGCCCGCCGGCACGGTGCTGTGCAGAAGGAACCGCCAGGCGGAGTCAGCACCGAACCTGAAGACCATGGACTGGGCAGGTCGCGAGGCGGGTTCACCACGAAGATTCATCTGGCGTGTGAGCAGGGACAGAAGCCGTTGTCGCTGCTGATCACCGCCGGGCAGCGCGGCGACAGTCCGCAGTTCGAGCCGGTCCTGAACGCGATCGGGGTACCCCGGCCTGGAGTCGGTCGGCCGAGAAGCCGCCCGCTGCGGGTGCGAGGCGATAAGGCGTACTCTTCACGCGCGAATCGCGCCTACCTGCGCAGACGTGGCATCAGGTGCACGATTCCTGAGCCGGCCGATCAGGTCCGCAACCGCAGGCGCCGCGGACGTGGCGGTGGCCGTCCGCCCTTCTTCGACCGCGAGGACTACAAGGCCCGGCACGCGGTCGAATGCGGGATCAGCCGTCTCGAGCAGCACCGGGCCGTGGCGACCCGGTTCGACAAACTTGCGGTTCGGTTCGAGGCGACGGTTCAGGTCGCGGCGATTCATCAGTGGCTGTGAACCCTCAGCCTGCCGTCGTGCGGATGCCCCAGCAGCAAAGGACGGCCCTGCGGTCATTACGGAGGAAGGGAGCATTTCCTGGCATTGGCGCGGCGCGGTGTGTATGGGGTTGCACCTTCCGTAGCGGCATGTGGTCCGGTGGACTTACGTCCCGATGCCTTGAGGAAAGGTCCCTGCTCATGCATTCGTCTTTCATGCCACCCCGCCAAGTCAAGATCGGTGACGCGGCGGCCTTCGTCGGCAGCACGCCACGGGCGATTCGCCATTACCACGAGATCGGCCTGCTCCCCGAGCCTGAGCGGGGCGGCGATGACCGCCGCCGCTACGGGTACGAGGACATGATCCGCCTGCTGTGGATTCGCAAGATGGCCGACGCCGGGATCGCCCTGGACGACATCCGTGACGCCTTTACCACCGGCACGGCTTCCGCCGGTGCGGACAGCGGAGACGGTATCGCGGGCATCCTGGAGCGGTTGGAGGAAACCCTCGCCGAGCAGGAGGCGGAATTGCGGCGGCAACGGACCGCCGTGCAGCGGATGCGCACCGAGGGCAGCCGGATGGGCCTGCTCTCCGACTTCGTCACCGAACGCCTCAAGAGCCTGCCCGAGGGCTCCCTGCGCCAGGCGGACCTGGACAGTCTGCTGGTCACTGAGCGGATCTTCGGCCCGCTCGGCGCGGCCGTCCAGGCCACCCGCTTCGTCGTCCTGGCCACGCATCCCGCTCTGCGGGAGGATTCCGACCGCATCGATGACGCCGAGGAGGCACTCGATGACAGTGTCGCCGTCGATGATCCACGGGTGGCTCAAGTGGCCGTCGAGCGGCACGCCTTCGAAAGCGCCCTGCAGGCCGTCATCGAGGAGTCCGGCCTGGGTAAGGACGACGATGCCCTCTTCGACGCCTGGGACACTTTGCACCCTGCCACCGCCGATGACGGCGAGGGCGAGGCCGACCTCGGCTCTGGCAGACGGGAGGCTGACTCCATGAGCGTGTTCGAAGCCACCGGCAAGATGCCCTACGACTTCTCCCCAGCCCGCCTGCGCTGTATGGAACTGGCGGAAGAACTATCCGCCCAAGACTCACCCGCTACCTAAAACACGGCCTAGCACCGCCGTCCACGACGTTCGGCCCGTCTCCAACGCGGCCACGACCGAGTACGGCCAGCCAGGCACCATCTGATGCTTGCCTTCACCTCGGCCGAATGTGTGGCAAAAGGACCGGTCAGCACAGGTATTGGCGCCCGGCCGCAGCCACGGCGAGACATCCACAACCAGCACGAGCCGGCCGTCCGCCGCCCTCGGCAGCGGCAGCCCGGCCATGGCACGACGCAGTTGTCCGACATCGATCCGGCCCTGGTTGAGCCCGCCGTACAGAGCTCCGTGACCGCGACGGTGCTCGGGCGCGAGGGCGAGATCGACCAGCGTCCGCACCGGCCCGTCCGTGCACAACAGGGCGTCGCACAGCTCGAACAACGCGTCGCCCCGCGCGGTCGTGCACGCATACAACTCCGAGCGGAAGCATGCCACTTCCGCGAACGCATCCCGCAGGACGCCCTGATGCACCAAACTCACGACCGCGGCCTTCGCGCTGATCCACTCTGTGACGGAGCACAGGATCAGACGAAGGCCGCCTTCACGTCCTCTGAACTGCGGAAATGCCGATCAAGTTTGAGCCCCGTTCGACGCCGGACCATAAATGAAAAGCTGAAGGAACCCGTACGGCGTGGCCTTGCCCTCGCGGGTATTGCAGCTGCCACGGAGCGGGCCGACCGCAGGCGCTTGTTACTCGGCCGAGCCGGTAGCCGGGGGGCCCTCCAGAACGAAGAACAGGAAGCTCACTTTGGTCGAGAGGCTGTGGAAGTCGTCGGGGTACAGCTCGCGGGCGGCCGGATCGGGCTGTGGCTCGCTGATGACGGCCAGGCGGAAGCCGGCCGAGGTGAAGGCGTCGGTCATCGCGTGCAGTGGCCTACGCCAGAAGCTCATCCAGGTGGTCTGTCCAACCAGGTCGGTCCATTCGTCGGTGTAGTTGGTGGTCGCGTGATAATCGGGCCGAGGGTCCTGGATGGCGTAGTCCACGAAAGGGTGCTGCACCGATGCGATCAGTCGACCGCCGGGCCTGAGTACTCGCCGCACCTCGGCCAGTGTCGGCCCCCAGTCCTTCAGGTAGTGCAGCACCAGCGAGGCGAGGACATCGTCGAACGCACCGTCGGCGAACGGCAGCGGGTTGCCCAGGTCGGCCACATGCAGGGCCGCGTCGGAACCCAGCCGCCGCCGTGCCAGCTCGACCATCCGGGCGCTGGAGTCGAGGCCGGTGACGAGGGCACCCCGATCGCGTAGCGCAGCGAACAGAGGGCCAGAGCCGCATCCGGCGTCCAGGATCCGGCGGCCGGCCACGTCCCCGGCGAGGGACAGCATCGCGGGCCGCTCGTAGTAGGCGTTCAGGAGGCTGGTCTCGCTCAGGGCCGAGTACGACTCGGCGAAGCTGTCATAGTCGTTCACCTGGGCCGGACGTGCGAACTGGGCATGGTTTTCGGCGGTAGGCATGCTGAGGTCTCCGTCTTGTCATCTCGGAATGTTGAGCTGGTGTCGTCCTGGTGCTCGACTTCGATTCGGTGCGCCCCGGTTCCGGCCTCGTCGTCCAGGAGCTCGCCGGTGAACCCGCCGGCGAGGTCGAGGCGGCTCGCCATCCTCCCGCCTGCGGGTGGGCCCCGTCCTCATCGAGCAGTTGACAACGCTTTGGCAGGCAGCTTCTCTCCGGCATCAGGCCGGAGTGTCGGCTCGTCGTATATGCAAGTGGCCGTCCCTGAGGAAAGGCGGCCGAGCCGGAAGGACCTGGTGAAACCCGTATCTGGCCTTCTCCGCAACCCGGCACGAGGCGAGGTTGTCCACCTGATGGAGCAGGTTGAGACGTTCCAGACCTTCGACCGCGAAGATGTCGAAGGCCCAGCTGGTGAGAGCTTCGAGGGCACGAGGGGCCACCCCCGGCCTCGGGCGTGGACTGCCGTCCAGTAGCCGACTTCTGCGGATTCTTGGCTGGAACTGGTCCGCTTCATGACCACGTTGCCAGCCAGCCGGCCCTCCCCAGTGCCAGAGCGATCTTCATGCACAGCGAAGCTCAGCCGTTTGCCGGTTGCCCAGCCGCGTCTTTGAAGCTCAAGCCACTCCACTGCCTCCTCGATGCTCTCTACAGAAAGCCCCGTCCAACGACGCAGCGTGGGATCGCGATATGCCTCGACCAGGGGCTCGACGTCGCCATCATTCCAAGGGCGCAGGAAGAGCGCAGAGGCAGACGGCGTCGAGTCCACCTGCAAGGTGACTTTCATCAAGGTCCTCCCCGAACGGCAAACAAATTGGTATCTGTGCGCGAGCCTGCTGATGCTGATGGCCAAGTCCCGGCGCAAGAAGCCGGAGCACGTCTGCCACTGCTTCAAGCCGACCCGGGAGGCGACTGCCGAACTCACCAGTCTGCTTGCGCCCGGCAACAACAGCAGGGGAACGTCAGTTCTGGGCCGTGTCCGGGTGAGGCTGTGTGTGCACCTCATGCGCCGTAGCGGCGTTGCCGGGCCGAGTAACTGCGCAGGGCGCGCAGGAAGTCGATCTCCCGGAAGGCCGGCCAGTAGGCCTCGCAGAAGTACAGCTCCGAGTAGGCGCTCTGCCACAGGAGGAAGTTCGACATGCGCTGTTCTCCGCTGGTGCGGATGACGAGGTCTGGGTCAGGTTGTCCAGCCGTGTAGAGGTGGCGGGTGATGTCGTCCGTCGTCAGGCGTGCTGCGAGGTCTTCGAGGGTGGTTCCGGCTGCTGCCTGTTCGTGGAGCAGTTCGCGCATGGCATCGATGACTTCCTGCCTTCCGCCGTAGCCGATGGCGAGGGTCACTTGTGATCCGGTGGTGCAGCCGCGGGTCGTCTCCACCGCTTCCTTGAGAGCGTGGGCCGTGGAGTCAGGCAGGGCGTCGAGGGTTCCCGCGATGCGCACCTGCCAGCGGGCGTCAGGGCGAGTGAGATGAACTGCCACCACCTGCTCGATCACCTGCATGAGAAAGGACACCTCGACGTTGCCGCGGCGCTGCAGGTTCTCCGTGGAGCAGACGAAGACCGTCACGTGCTTGATGCCTGCCGCTTCGCACCAGGACAGCACGTTTTCTACGTGCTCGGCACCGTACCGATGGCCGATGCTCGGGTTGGCCATGCCCATCTGGCGGGCCCACCTGCGGTTTCCGTCCATGATCAGGCCGATGTGCTCGGGCAGCGGGCCCGCTGCGGTCTGCCGGCGCAGCCGACGGGTGTACAGGGCGTAGAAGAGATCGGCGGTGCGCATTGTGAGGCCTTTCGCGTGGTGCCCAGGGCAGAGACGGAAGTTCTTGGCGCGCTGCAGAGGTCGGCTCGTCGTGGTGTCTGGCGTCGTCCGCGGCACCGGCCCGGAGGGGCCAGGCCGGAGCTCGCGCTCACCTGCCGCTGGAGTCCGTCGTTCACCTGTACGGGATACTACGCGGCACGTACTACGTGCCGTGTACCATCATAGGAACGCATTCCGGAGGTCGAACACGGTGGGAGAAGTCATGCGCACCAATGACGCCCAGATGCTTGTGCTGTGCGCACTGACCGATGGTCCGCTGCACGGGTACGCCATCAACGCGGCCATCGAGCAGGTCTCCGGGCATCGTCTGGGGCCCGGGAGCCTCTACGGAGCCTTGGCCCGTCTGGAGGCGAAGCAGCTGGTGAAGCCCTTGGAGGGAAAGGGCCGCCAACGCCCGGTCTGCCTCACGCCCGCTGGGCGGGAACTGCTGGAGCAGGAGGCGCTCTCCATGGCCCGCCTGTCCGGGCGCGTATTCGAGAGCGCTGTTCCTGATGAGATCAGCTACCTCGACCGACTGGCCGCGACGGACACGGCGCGTTCCTACAAGAGCGTCATGCTCCACGCATTGGATGCCAGGCCCGGCCAGACCGTACTCGATCTGGGCTGCGGACCCGGCACAGATCTCAACACCCTCGCCAAGGCGGTCAGCCCGTCCGGCAGAGTGATCGGCATCGACTCCAGTCAGAAGATGGTCGAGCAAGCACAAAGGCGTACGGAAGGTCTGTCCGCGGTCGAGGTACAGCTGGGCGATATCCACACGCTCCCGCTCGAGGACGGCGGCATCGACCGTGCCCGGACCGAGCGAGTGCTTCAGCACGCGGCGGACCCGGCCCGGGTGCTTGCAGAGGCCCGGCGTGTACTGCGTCCGGGCGGCAGACTTGTCATGGGCGAACCCGACTGGGATTCGCTGACCATCGACTACCCCGACATCGAGGTCTCGCGCGCTTACACCCGCCACGTGACGGACAAGGTCGTACGCAACGGGGTCATCGGCCGTCAACTGGCCCGGCTCGCACCAGATGCGGGATTCGCGGTGCTGGCCGTTGTCCCGGTCACGTCGGTCTTTCGTGATGTTCAGGCCGCAGACCAGGTCCTCGGCCTTCAGCGCAACACCGAGCGCGCCGTGTCCGCGGGCTACCTGTCAGCCCTGGCATCGCAGAGGTGGCTCGACCATCTCGCTACGGGGCCCTTCTTCGCCGCAGTGACGCTTCACGTCGTCGTCGCGGAAGCCACCTCGTAGCCGTGGATGCTGGCCGGCCGCCTCTGCTGCGAGTGGTCTGCCAGCCAGGCTCCGGGCAGATCGTCCTCTCAGCGCCCGGCCAGCGTGAACCGGGCAGCTGTCAGGCGTTCCAGAGCGATCAGGGACACCAGGTACGCGAGGAGCTCGTACCTTCCGTGCCCGGCGCGTCCTCGGTGTACGCATCCACACTCATCGAACACTCCCTCCCACCCGTCCAGACGTCCAGCGCATGCCGAGCTCGTCGAGTTCGGCCCGACGTTCCGCACTGAGCCTGTCCGCCCGCCCACGCACGTTGTCCAGCCACGTGCCGAGCCTGACCACCACGCCGCCGTCAGTGCCGTTCTGACGGCCCAACAGTGCGCCCTCCTTCAGGTGCTCATCGTGCTTGCGGGGTACCCGCAGGTGTCCTTCCCGGGGCGTTGCCACGTTGTCGGGGGTATAGGCGTCTGGCGGTGCGTCAGGGCGTGGTCGAGGCGGCTGTCGGCTGTCGGTCAGGCCGTGGCGGGCAGGCCGGCGGCGCCGGTGATCTGGTCCCAGATCGTGAAGCGGACGGTCATCTCGAGGCGGTGGTCGGGTGCGGTGCGGTGGTATCGGCCGGGTCGGAAGTGGGGCGAGATGCCGCTGAAGGCGGCCAGGAATCTTTGGGCGCCACCGACGCTGCGGAAGCCCTTCATCGCGCGCTCGCGCTGCCTGGTGGGCTGGTGCGAGTTCTCCGCCCGGTTGTTCAGTCCTTTGTGGGAGCGGTGCTCGACCGAGGACATCACCTCGCGGTGGGCGGCGCTGTAGGAGCGGAGCTTGTCGGTGACGACCACCCGCGGCACCGTGCCGGTCTCTTTGAGAAGTCTGCGGAAGAAACGCCTGGCCGCGGCCTTGTCGCGGCGGTTCTGGATCAGGATGTCGAGCACGTTGCCGTCGACGTCGACGGCCCGCCACAGGTACTTCAACTCGCCGTTGACCTTGATGAAGACCTCGTCCAGGTGCCATTTATCGCCGGGCCGAGGACGGCGGCGCCGCAGGCCGTTCGCGTAGGCCTGGCCGAACTTCAGGCACCACCGGCGCACCGTCTCGTAGGACACCATGACGCCGCGCTCGAGCATCAGCTCCTCGACCTCGCGGAAGCTGAGCGGGAACCGGAAGTACAGCCAGACGCAGTGGGAGATGATCTCCACCGGGTACCGGTGCCCCCTATACGACGGCAACGCACTCTCCACAGCAGCAAGGCCCTCCCGAGCATGATCAACCAGAAGATCATCCCATGCGGTCAGCCAACGTGACAGCGCCACTCAGGCGGAAACACCCGCGTCAGCACACCCAGAGCGATCCGGTCCGACAACCGCTCACCCGACGAGTCGTCGTCGGTGGCTCGACCTGACCGAGCAGACCGAGGGCGGCCTGCCGGGGCGGGGCTCGTCCGTCAGTCCGTCCAGACGCAGGGTGATGGACCTGGAGTGCCAGCGGTTCACCGTCGCGTGGGCGATGCCGAGTTCGGCCGCGGTCTCCTTATTCGTTCCGCCCTCCGCACACCGCAGCACGATCTTCGCCCGCAGCGCCAGGAACTGCGCGGTCTTCGCCCGCCGCGACCAACGCGTTAACTCCGCACGCTCTGCCTCGCTGAGTGCCATCCGCCGGTCAGCGAACGCGAGCGCCACTTGCGCACCGTCTCCGTGGACACCCTGTAATCCGCTGGCACACGCGTGTTTGACGCGCCTTCCGCGCAGGCCAGAACGATCCGGGCCGCTCCACCACACGAGCTGGGACGTGCCACACAGGGCCGCCGGCCGCCGTACCTCATGTGTGATGAACTATGGCCCGGTTTCGAGATGTTGATCTCGTCTCGGCAAGAAAGTTGGAGGGATCGTGAACCTTGGCGGGGGGACGTGGCAGCGACTGACCGCCGTGGTGCTCGTCATGGCGGTGGCGGCCGGGTGTACGGGGCAGGGCGAAGGGCCGGACGGCGGAAACGACAAAGACCTGCTGCGGAACCACGACTGGACGCAGATGCCAGGCACCACCGCGCGGAACGACATCCTGCGGGTCAGCGCATCGGATCGGCACATCGTGGAGCAGGACTCCTCCGGCGGCCAGCCCAATCCCCCGCTGAACCTGGCCGGCCCGCATCTGAGGTCCGATGGCGACTTCACCGTCACCGCACGCATGTCCGGTGTGGGCGACGATGACGGCGACTCATGGCTGCGGCTGTACGGACGGGTACCGGTCATCTACGACGAGTGGCGGCAGGAGCGGCCCTCACTCCGCGTCGGCGTGACCGCCGACGGACAAGTGAAGGTACAGATATGGGACGGCGAGGGCGACGAGCCAGCCACCTCCAAGGTTTTCGACTGCGGCTGCTCCGGGACGGTGACGCTCGCCGTGTCGAGCATCGGTGACACCTTCCGCGTGAAAGCCGACGGGCGGCTTCTGGGAACCGTGCAGGACCCGGGGGTGTTCGCCGAGGGCACTGTCTGGTTCGGCCTGGAGGCGGACGCGGGCGAAGACGAGCGCCGCGAGGGATGGCGTCTGACGCAGCTGATCGCGCGGGCAGAGAGCGGTGACTCGCTCCGCGTGGTCAACGCGCCGCAGCTACGCCAGGAGCAGTCCGACGACTCGCTGCGTGCGCGGGCCGCAGACGTGGGGCGGCCGTTCGACGTCGGCGCCGCCCTAGCCGAGAACCCGCTGCTCACCGACTCCCGCTACCGGGCGCTCGCGGGGAGCCAGTTCTCCATGCTCACTCCGGAGAACGCGTTCAAGCCACAGTTCCTCCACCCGCGCCGGGGCGTCTACGACTTCCGCGACGCGGACCTACTCGTACGCTTCGCCCGCGCAAACGACATGAAGGTGCATGCGCACACCCTCGTCTGGCACGAGGCTCTGCCCAACTGGATGCGGGAGAACGACGATCCCGAGGAGGTGCGCCGGACCATGCTCCGGCACATCGCCACGGTCGCCGGTCACTTCAAGGGAAAGGTCGCGGAATGGGACGTGGTCAACGAGCCCATGTCCGACGACGAGAGAAGCTACACCAACGGGGATCTTGGTCTGCGCTCCGAGCAGAGCCCGTGGTTCGAGGCCATGGGCGAGGAGTACATCGACGAGGCGTTCAGGGCCGCCCACCGGGCCGATCCGAAGGCACGGCTATTCCTCAACGAGTACGGGGTCGAGGAGGAAGGCGAGCGGTGGGACGCCCTTTACGATCTGGTCAAGCGGCTCAAGGAACGGGGCGTACCGATCGACGGCGTGGGTTTCCAGAACCATGAGTACGCACCCGGCGACCGCATCGACCCGGAGACCTTCCGCAGCCATGTGCGGGATCTGGCGGAGCTCGGGGTCCAGGCGCGGGTGTCGGAGATGGACGTCCCCATAGGCGAGGACGAGGAGGAAGGGCGGGAGACCCAGGCCGACGAGATGGTGGGCAAGCTGCGGGTCTGCCTGGAGGAGCCGAACTGCACATCGTTCTCCACATGGGGATTCACCGACCGGTACGGTTCCACCGCCGACATCAAGATCTATCCTCCGCGCACGGCCGATTCCCTGCCGTGGGACGCGGCCCTGCGGCCGAAGCTGGCGTACGAGCGCCTGCTCGAGGCCTTTGACGAGGCGTGAGGCATCAGGGCTCCCGGACCACTGGGGCCCTACTCACGCTGAAAGCATGGTTAAGGCCCCACCTCGGGGCCAGCAAGTTTCGGCAGCGCTGTGACTGTCGGGGCACATCGAATGTTCACGACGGCGGGCAGCAGTACGGGGGACTTCATGGGGGCAGCGGAGTTCAAGGTGCCCTGCTGCTCGTACAGGGACAAGACAAAAGCGCTGGCTACGGGGGTAGGCCGCCGGTAGTGGCCGCGCCGTCGCCGTGTGACCGTCCTCGCTGCTGCCCATCGTCGTGAACATCGACCCCGCCGCGCTGCGAGCGCCTTCCGTAGCCGTGAACAATCGCTGCCGAGAGTCGGGTTCTGGCGCAGGTTCCGTGCAGCGGTGCGTGATGGCAGCATCATCTGCGTCTCAACGATGGGGCAGTGAACCCGAAGCTATGGTGCGGCGATGAGCAACGACTCTCTCCTCGGCCGCGCCACCCGTCTCGTTCCCCCAGCAGGCGATGACGCGGCTGGGGCTGGTCCATGAAGGGACGTTGCGCAGCCACATGGTGCGCCAGGACGGCACACGTCGTGATTCCCTGTACTACAGCGTCCTCGCGGACGAATGGTCATCTGTGCGCGACAAGCTGGTCACTCGGGTGGCGGCCAGAACCGCTGTCTGACCGTGTAGCGGCCCGTCACCGAGCGAGGAGGACCCGCTTCCGCAGGAGAGCAAAGCCTGCGCGGCCGAACATCTGCCTCTTGAGCATCTTGATCCGGTTGACGTGTCCCTCGACGACGCCCGAGTTCCAGGGCAGGGTGAGGTCCGCGATGACAGCGTCGCGGTCTCGGTCGATGCCGGCGGCCAGGGTGTGGAGGCTAGGCAGGTCGTCCTGTCGGACGGCGTCGAGCCAGTCCGGCAGGCGCTCGCCCTGACGCCCGGTGAGCATGACCGCGAAGGACCGGACATGCCTGGTGAGTGCATCGAGTTCTGGGCAGTGCGTCCGCACATTCTTGAGCTGTAGCTGCTCAGATTCGGTGAGGGTGTCCGGGTGCCGGAGGATCCATCCGGCGCCGACTCGGGATGAGGGCGGCCGTGCGGTCACCGGCCGCGGCGAGGTGCGCTTCTTGCGGAGGTAGGCGCGGACGCGCTGGTAGCTGCCTTTGTAGCCGAGCGGGACGATCTCCTCCCAGAGCTTCCAGGCGTTGGTACACCCCTCGTTCCAGCGGTCGTCGAGGTAGATCTCGTACTCGTCGAGGACGGAAGTCCGGTTCTGCCACTGCCCGTCGAAGAGGTCTTCGGGAGCGTCAGCCCGGGAGAACCGTAGGACCGTGTTCTGGCTCATGCCGAGTTGTCGGGCCACGGACCGCTTGCTGTGCCCAGCGGCCAGCGGTGCGTGAATGGTGGCGTGCTTTGCGCGGGTGCGCTCGGCGAACCGGTGGCCCGTCGGCCACGGGGAACTGGACGGTTTCCTTTCAGAGGCGGGCTCCGGCCTGGGTTCGGGGGCCGCAGGAAGGAGGGATCGGAGGCAGTGGCGGTGCTGGGCGACGGCTCGTTCGGCGGCTTCGCTCAGCTCAGGTTGTGCCAGAGGTGCCACCGGTCTGCGACCTGGACCGCCTGTGGCGCCCTCGGCGAAGAACGGCGCACGGTCCCGGCAGACGACCTCAATGGCGGGGCGTTGAGCGAGCCACGCGGCCAGACTTGATGCTTCCCGGTCGGGGAGCAGGTCGATCCGGCGGTGGGTTTCGACATCGACCAGGACGGTGCTGTAGTGGCGACCCTTGCGGGTGGCGTACTCGCCGACGCCGACCACCCGCGGCACCCGCACCTCCGGCTCGGGCAGAGCGTCGACCAGGCGCAACACCGTGCTCCGGCTGACAGCCACGCCGAGGACGGCAGCCAGCCGGGCACCGGCCCGGCCGGCCAGGGCGAGACCGACTGCGGCCAGGGTGGAACGCAGTCGCTCGGTGCGCTGGCCATGCCTGCGGGTGAGACCGGTTATCTGTTCCGCGAAGGTCCGGCGGGGGCACAAGTTGTTCCCGCATCGGAACCGCCGGACTCGTAACCGGAGTACAACGCGTCGTCCGGCGCTCGGCACGTCAGCGGGGAACCGCAGGTAGGAGCTGTGAATCCGAGTCGACCGGGCCTCGCACGCCGGGCAGGCTGCGTCGTCCGTGGTGCATTGCGCGTCAACACGTACTACCTCGATATTTACGTCTACCGACAGCACCGCGATGTCCGCGATCGACGGGAACAACAGCTCTTTCAACCGGAGTGCAACCTCTTCCACGGCCTGGACTTTCAGCCCAACCGGCGCGGCGACGGCTGATTTTCGGGCGACTTCCGACGCTTCCCGGAGACGCCCGACCATCACACAGAGTGGCCGCTGCACGGAAGTTGTGCCAGAACCTCGAGTCGTGAACAAAGCCAGCTTCAGGTGTGACAGATCGCTTACTGGCTGATGAACGGCTCCCCCGCCCGAAGGATGGGCGCGAGAGTTTCAGACTCTCAGCGCGGATCCTTGCGCATGCACCAGGTGCGGGGGCCGTTGTCAGGGAGCTGGACGTCGGCTGTGACCTTGAATCCGAGTCGCTCGTAGAAAGCCACGTTCCGTTCGCTGGAGGTTTCCAGGAACGCCGGGTATCCGGCGTGTTCGGCCTCTTCGAGGCCGGGAAGCAGCACCGCGCTGCCAAGGCCCTGTCCCTGGGCCTCGGGGGCGGTTCCCACCGTCTCCAGGAACCATCCCGGCTCCTGCGGCCGATAGGGCGCGACGGCCTGCTCAGCAGAAGCAGAGGCAGCCGCCCGATCACCGCTGAGTTCGCCGAGTATCGGGCCGAGCTCGGCGAATGCGGGCGAGGGGTTCTGGCCGGGGATGGCCCAGACAGCCACAGCGCAGCCCCCGTCGGCGACCCACACCCGGCCGTACACCATTCCGATGCGGGTCAGGCACAGCTCCTGGTAACGCCGGATCCGGTCCTCGTGACCGTCCGCGGCGATCACGTGCCGGGTGAAGGGATAGTCGGCGAAGGCCCGGGCAAGGGTGTCGACCGCGGTGGGGACATCGGCGTCGGTGATGGAACGTATGGAAGGGTCATTCTGGTATTGCGGCATGTTCACCAAGCGATCTTGACAGCAGATTTGTTCCCTCGGCAACGCATTCTGTGCAGGGCACTCATGCCCTGCACAGTCCGGAGTCAGCCGACACTCAGCACACCCTTCACGGAAAACGAGCTCGTACGTTCACTGCCGCGCTCGATCTAGCACCGCATCCCAAGCTGGCCGAGGTCCGCCCGCCGCTGCTCGGGGAGTTTCGCGGCGCGTTTGCGGACGTTGTCGAGCCACGTGCCGAGCCCGTCGAGCCGGCCTGCCGCCGCGGCTACCAGCTCAATCCCGAGGGCATCCAGGTCCGCACGCACTCACTCCTGTGAGCCGTTCCATCCTGCGGAAATCTGCGCTTTGCCCCGAGCCGGGCGGTGCGGCCTCTTGTTAGGTCGTATTGCCGATACCGTGCGGTGTCTACGGCGTCAAATAGCGGGCGCCGAAAAATGGAGGCAGCACCCTATGCTGATTGCTCAGCGTCCCGCGTTGACCGAAGAGGTTGTCGATGCGTTCCGCTCGCGGTTCGTGATCGAGCCGCTGGAGCCGGGCTTCGGCTACACCCTCGGCAACTCTCTCCGCCGTACGCTCCTCTCCTCGATCCCCGGCGCCGCTGTCACCAGCATCCGGATCGACGGTGTCCTGCACGAGTTCACCACCGTGCCGGGCGTCAAGGAGGACGTCACCGACCTCATCCTCAACATCAAGCAGCTGGTCGTCTCCTCGGAGCACGACGAGCCGGTCGTGATGTACCTGCGCAAGCAGGGTCCCGGCCTGGTCACCGCTGCCGACATCGCCCCGCCGGCCGGTG
>NZ_FPJO01000065.1 GCF_900119365.1 Streptomyces atratus | reverse complement strand
CGCGTACGGCGTTCGAGCACCGTGCGGTGGTGATCGGTGAGGACCGTGGGGCGCTGCTGAGGGCGGTGGCCGAGGGGCGGTCCGTTACGGGCGTGGTCCGCGGATCGGTCCAGGGTGGCCGTTCGGCGTTCCTGTTCTCGGGTCAGGGTTCGCAGCGGGCCGGGATGGGCCGGGAGCTGTACGAGGCGTACCCGGTGTTCGCGGACGCCTTCGACGCGGTCTGCGCCGAGCTGGACCGTCATCTCGACCAGCCGGTGAAGGATGTGGTGTTCGGCGGTTCGGAGCTGATCGACCAGACCGTGTACACCCAGGCGGGTCTGTTCGCGATCGAGGTTTCCCTCTTCCGGTTGCTGGAGCACTGGGGCGTGACCCCGGACTACCTGCTCGGCCACTCGATCGGTGAGCTGGCCGCCGCACATGTGGCGGGAGTCTGGTCACTGGAGGACGCGGCGGCACTGGTCGCGGCCCGGGGCCGGCTGATGCAGGCACTGCCTACCGGCGGAGCGATGGTCGCCATCCAGGCGACGGAGGCCGACATCCTGCCTCTGCTGACCGAGGGTGTCTCGATCGCCGCGCTCAATGGTCCGGACTCCGTGGTCATCTCCGGCGACGAAGAGCCTGTGCTCGCGATCGCGTCGGGCTTCGAGAAGACGAAGCGGCTGCGGGTCAGCCATGCGTTCCACTCGCCGCGCATGGAACCGATGCTGGCCGAGTTCAGGGCGATCGCCGAGGGCCTGGCCTTCCACGCACCGAAGCTCCCGATCGTCTCCAACCTCACCGGCGAACTCGCAGGCGAGGAAGTGCTGACCGCCGACTACTGGGTGGACCATGTCCGCCAGGCCGTCCGCTTCCTCGACGGCGTACGCCACCTCGAAACCCAGGGCGTCACCACGTACCTGGAGCTCGGACCCGGCGGAGTCCTCTCCGCCATGGGCCAGTCCTGCGTCACCGACGACGCCCACTTCCTCCCTGCCCTGCGCAAGGACCGCCCCGAACCCGAGGCACTGACCACGGCCCTCGCCGAACTCCACGTCCGAGGCAAGGCCGTCGACTGGACGACGTACTACGCCGACACCGGCGCCCAGCGCACCGACCTCCCCACCTACGCCTTCGACCGTCAGCGCTACTGGCTGGCGTCCTCGGGCGGTTCTGCCGGGGAGCCGGGCAATCTCGGCCTCGAATCGGCCGGGCACCCGCTGCTCGGTGCCATGACCGAGATGGCCGGTGCCGGCTCGGCGCTCTTCACCGGGCGCCTCGCTGCCGCCTCGCACGCCTGGCTCGCCGACCATGTCGTCATGGGCACACGGCTCGTCCCGGGCACCGCCCTGGTCGAGTGGGCCCTCCACGCGGGCGAGCGTGTCGGTGCCACCGTGCTGGAGGAGTTGACCCTGCACGCCCCACTCGTCCTGCCCGAACAGGGTGCCGTGGCCGTGCAGATCGCCGTGGAAGCCCCGGCGGAGGACGGCCGGCGTGTGGTTCGCGTTCACTCGCGGGCCTCCGCCGACATCGGTGGCGCCTGGGTCCCGCATGCCTCGGGTGTGCTGGCGGACGCCCCGGCGGAAGACGCCGAGGCCCTCACGGACTGGCCGCCGACCGGGGCCTCCGAGGTCGAGGTCGACGCGGTCTACGAGGAACTCGCCGGACTCGGCCTGGAGTACGGGCCGTCCTTCCGCGGCCTGCGTGCCGTCTGGCGGCGCGGCGACGAGATCTTTGCCGAGGTGGCCCTGCCGGAGGAGTTGCGCGACGCCGCGGACGGCTTCGGGCTGCATCCCGCGCTCATGGACGCCGCCCTGCATCCCATGGGCCTGGGCACCAGGGCCGGGCTGCCCTTCGCCTGGAGCGACGTACGGCTGCACGCGGTGGGTGCCGAGCGGTTGCGGGTGCGTATCACCCGGACCGGTCCGGCTGATCAGGAAAGTTCGGGCGCCTCGGTCGTGCTCGCGGACGGTACGGGTGCCCCTGTGGCCTCCGTCGGCTCGCTGGCGCTGCGGCCCGTGTCGCGGGAGCAGTTGGCGGCCGGAGCCCATGGTCCGGGGGGCGCGCAGCCCCTGTACCGGATCGGCTGGAGCCCGCTGGACGCGACCGCCGGAGCGGCCGATGGCGCGGACGCGGAGGTGGACGTCATCGAGGTGCCGGGAGCCGCCGACGGCGCGGACGCCGTGGGCGACGTACACCACCGGGTGACGCGGGCCCTGGAACGGTTGCAGGTGTGGTTGTCCGAGGAGCGACCTGAAGGTGCGCGGGTGGTCGTGGCCACTCGTGGTGCCGTCGCGACCGAGGGCGAAGCGGTGCGGGACCTCGGCGCAGCCGCCGTGTGGGGTCTCGTGCGCTCTGCCCAGTCCGAATACCCCGGCCGCATCGTTCTCGTCGACGCGGACCCGGGTCCGGACCAGGACCAGGACCCGAGCTTCGCCGCGCTCGCCGCTGTCGGCGAGCCGCAGCTCGCCGTACGTGGCCGACAGATCCACGCAGCCCGTCTGATCCGGACGGCCCCCACCGGGACCGACACCACCGCCGGGCGCCCGGATGTAGAGGGCACGGTCCTCGTCACCGGGGCCTCCGGCACGCTCGGCGGGCTGATGGCCCGGCACCTCGCCGGAGCCTGGGGCGCGCGGGATCTCGTCCTCGTGAGCCGGCGCGGTGCGCAGGCCCCGGGCGCGGCCGAACTCGTCGCCGAACTGGAGGCGCTCGGTGCCACGGCCCGCTTCGAGGCGTGCGACGTGGCGGACGGGCAGGCCCTTGCCGCGCTCGTCGGCGGAATTCGCGCCACGGGCCGGCTCGTCGGTGTCGTGCACACCGCGGGTGTCCTCGACGACGGGGTGTTCGGCTCGCTGACCGGGGAACGCCTCTCGGGTGTGTTCCGCCCGAAGGTCGACGCGGCCTGGCAGATGCACGAACTGACCGCGGACCTGGACCTCTCCTTCTTCGTCCTGTTCTCCTCCGTCTCCGGCGTGGTCGGGCAGCCCGGCCAGGCCAACTACGCGGCGGCGAACACCTACTTGGACGCGCTGGCGCAGTACCGCAGGGTCCGGGGGCTGCCCGCCACCTCCCTCGCCTGGGGGCCGTGGGCCGAGGGCGGCATGTTCGGCAGGATGAGCGAGGCCGACGTACGACGGCTCAGGCGGTCCGGGATGGTGCCCATGTCGTCGGCCGAGGGGCTGGAGCTGTTCGACACCGCTGTCACATCCGGTGAGCCCGCCGTCGTCCCCGTCCTGCTCGACCTGCCCGAATGGCGCCGTGCGGCTGCCGACAGCGGCGCCGTCCCGCATCTGATGCGGTCGCTCGTACGCGTCGCACCACGACGTGCCGCGAAGGACTCGGGCCCGGCCACGTCCGGGCAGTCGCTGCTGCCCCGCCTCGGGGCGCTGACTCCAGAGGAACGCCCGGCTGCGGTGCTGGAGGTCGTCACCTCGGAGGCCGCCGCGGTGCTCGGCCATGCGCCCGGTCACCGGATCAAGCCGCAGCAGACCTTCAGCGAACTGGGCTTCGACTCCCTGACGGCCGTCGAGCTCAGGAACCGGCTCGGCGCCGCGACCGGTCTGCGGCTGGCCCCGACGTTGATCTTCAACTACCCGACGGCAGAAGCCCTGGCTGCTCACGTCCTCGGCCTGGTGGCTCCGACCGCTTCCGGCACCGGGGGCACCGGGGCGGGCGGCCCCGGAACCACCTCGGCTCCGGCCGACCCGGGTGCGGAGCTGCGCCGGTTGGAGGAGGCGTTCGCCGCGCTCACTCCGGAGCGCGTACGGGAACTGGCCCCCGACAGCGACGCGATGGACGAGGTGGCGGACCGTCTGCGGGCCCTGGCATCGCAATGGCGCGAGGCCAGGGAGGCGCTCGCCGCCACGGCGGAAGACCTCGGCGCGCCCGACGGGGCCGGGCCGGAAGACATGCGTGAGGAGCTGGACTCCGCGACGGACGACGAGCTTTTCGCCTTCATCGACCAGCGCTTCAGCGCCTCCTGAAGTCGGCGCCTCTTGAAGCCGGCGCCTCTTGAAGCCGGCGCCCGGCTCAAGAGGGCGTCGGCTCAAGACGGCGCCTCCTGAACGACAAAGGGTCTGCCCCGCCGGGGACGGCGGGGCAGACCCGAAGGGGGCTGATGTGCGCGGTGGACTACTCGGCGATCTTGGTACGGCCGACCCACTGGAAGGTCTTGGGCCCCGGTCCGATCCCGGCGCCGGTTTCGGCCGCGGCGTCCAGGGGCGTGTAGTGCTCGTACCCGTTGCCATAGCGGATCTTGATCTTCTCGTCGGAGAAGATCACCTCGTTGTAGTCGGCCAGATTCACGGTCCCGGAAAGGTCTACAGGCCCTCCTTCGAGTCGGACGGGGTCCTTCGCCGTATCGGCGGAGAAAGCGATGATATTTGGCATGGGAACACCTCTCGTCTCTCGTCAGATTCTTCTTCGGACCCTCTGTTCCGGGCACCCCTGATTCCCCCCTATAGGGGGCCAGGGATTTGAGTAGGGGGCACCCTCTCCTGATCTCATGAGGGTAACTGTCGTTAATTCGTATGCCGTTCGGAGCGGAATCCCGGACGCCGGAAAAGGCTGGAAGGGAATCTTCTGGTGGAAACCTTGGGGATAGACGCCCGAATGCAGCCCGTGTACCGCGCGCTCCTGGAACGCAACGGCCGGCAGGCGGCCGAACTCGCCGGCCGCCTCGGCCAGGACGAGGACAGTGTCCACGAGGCCCTGGGCCGCCTCGCCGAACTCTCCCTGGTCCGCCGCCTGCCCGGCAGCCCCGCCGTCTGGACCGTCGTCGCACCCGAACTCGGTCTGGGCGCCCTCCTCGCCCGCCAGGAAGCCGACCTCGCCCGCCGCGCCCGGGAGGCGCACGAGAGCCGCGCCGCCGTCATGGAGCTGCTGGCCGCCAACGAGACCCGTCGCCCCGGGACCGCCGACGCCGGAGTGACCCGCCTGCGCGGCCCCGAGGAGATACGGCTCGGCCTCGACCGGCTCTTCCGCCAGGCCACCGGGGAGATCGCCTGCGCCCTGCCCGGCACCTCCGGACTCCAGCACGTCCTGCAGGGCGAACCCGACACCGCCGAACGCGCCCTGGCCCGCGGCGTCCGCATCCGCGCCCTGCACCTCACCGGCGCCCGCAACAGCGCGACCCGCAGCGCGTACGGCCGCCGGCTCGCCGACTCCGGCGCCGAGATCCGCACCGCAGCGACCGTGCCCGTCCCCCTGACCCTGGTGGACCGCTCCGTCGCCGTCGTACAGAGCGCCCCCGACGACGAGACGGGCACTTCCGGCGCCGCCGACCTCGTGACCTCCCCGGTCCTGGTGACCGCGCTGTACGCCTTGTTCGAACGCGAATGGGCCGCGGCACTGCCCGGCGGCGCACAGCCGCAGCGGCGCGAGAACGGGCTCAGCGACCAGGAACACGCGCTGCTGGAACTGCTCTGTGAAGGGCTCACCGACGAGATGGCCGCCCGCAGGCTCGGCGTATCCCTTCGGACCGTCCGCCGCACCATGTCCGACCTGCTCGCCCGCACCGGCGTCAGGAGCCGCTTCCAGATCGGCGTGGTCACCGGCGCCCGCGGCTGGACCGACGCCCCGCGCAGCGGCCTGCGCGCCGTAGCGGGCCCCCGCGCGGCCCCGGACGGGCCCCCGCCACAGCGTCGGACCGCCTGACCTTCCGTACACCCCCCGCAACCCACCCGCACAGGAACCACCACCACCGACCGACTCAGAGGGCAGGGACATGGCAGAGAAGTACGACGTGATCGTGGCCGGCGGCGGATCCGCCGGTGTCGCAGCGGCGGTCGCCGCCGCCAGGGCGGGTGCGCGCACCCTGCTGGTCGAGCGAGGACCGTGCCTGGGCGGCGCGGCCACCCTGCGCAACGTCCTCACGTACTGCGGGATCTACACCCGCGAGGACCCGCCCCGGCAGGTGGTCTTCGGCATCGCCGAGGAGGTCCTGGCGGCGCTGCGCGCCGAGGGCGCCGTCACCGCCCCCCAGCGCTTCAACGGCGTGTGCGTGGTCTTCGACCCCGAGGCCGTCAAACGCGCCCTCGACAGACTGTGCGCCGAAGCCGGTGTCGACGTACGCCTCTACAGCCACGTCGCCGAGGCCCGCCGCGACGGCCGCCGCGTCACGTCCGTCCGTATCGCCGACCACCACGGCATCACGGAGGTCACCGCCGACGCCTTCGTCGACGCCACCGGCGAGGCCGATCTCGCCGCCTTCGCCGGCGCCGCCGTCCGCTACGGCAACGACGGCATGGTCCAGAACGGCTCCCTGGGCGTCCGCTTCGGCGGCATACCACCGCACGCGGACGTCTCCCGCGCCCGCGTCTCCGACGCCGTCCACGCGGCCCGCGAGCGCGGCATCGGCCCACTGGTCTCCGCCAATGGACTCGTGGCCCGGCTGCCGCTGTCCGGCGACGTCATCGCGTACATCGTCGACGAGGGCTACGACGCCCGCGACTCCGCCGAGGTCAGCCGCGCCGAGGCCAGCGCCCGGATCCAGGCCCGCGCCTACCTCGAAGTCATACGTACGCTCCCCGACTGCGAGAACGCCTACATCGTCAGCACCGGGCCCGAGATCGGCACCCGCGAGTCCCGCCACATCGCCGGCCGCTACCGGTTGAGCGTCGACGAAGTCCTCGGCGGCGCCCACTTCGACGACGCCATCGCCGCCGGCGCCTGGCCCATCGAGTACCACCCGGCCCCCGGCGCCCCCTCCCAGTGGCTCTTCATCGACGACGACGGATACTTCGAGATCCCCCTCCGCTCCCTGTGGAGCGCCGACACCGACAACCTGTTCGCCGCAGGCCGCAACGTCGACGGCGACCGCATGGCGGGCGGATCCCTGCGGGTCATGGGCACGGCCTTCGCCACCGGTCAGGCCGCCGGCATCGCCGCCGCGCTCGTCGCCCGTGACGGCATCGCACTGAGCACCGAAGACGTACGCGGCGAACTGTTCCGCCAGGGCGCCCACCTTCCCGAGCCCGCTCTCACCTGACACCCGCGAAGCGGCCCCGACCCCTACCGGAATCCCGAATATAGGGGGAATACCAAGGACCGGAGGGGTTGGGGGAGCGGCCCCCAACTCCTACCTTCGTCATCAAGTGGCGGGAAAATCGGAAAGGACCGATCTCTCATATGGCTGTCCCGGAGATAGACCGCGGGCTGTGGATCCGCAATTTCCATGAAACGCCCGGCCGGAAGACCAGACTCGTCTGCCTGCCGCACGCCGGCGGTTCGGCTTCTTTCTTCTTCCCCGTGTCGCGAGCCCTTTCTTCCGGACTGGACGTCGTGGCGATCCAGTACCCGGGACGGCAGGACCGCCGCAAGGAGAAGTGCGTAGAGACCATTCATGAACTCGCCCGCCGCATCGTCGAGGTTCTCGACCCGCGGCCGGGTGGGCAGCCGATCGCCCTCTTCGGCCACAGCCTCGGCGCCACCCTCGGCTTCGAGATGGCCCGGCTGATGGAGGAGCGCGACGCCGCCCCCGTCCACCTCTTCGCCTCCGGCCGCCGCGCCCCGTCACGCCCCCGCGACGAGTCCGTGCACAAGCGCGACGACGAGGGACTCCTCGCCGAGCTGCGCGAACTGAGCGGCACCGACGCCCGCGCCCTGGGCAGCGAGGAAGTCCTGCGCATGGCCCTGCCCGCCATCCGCAACGACTACCGGGCCGCCGAGACCTATGTGTACGAGGAGGGGCCCGCCCTCTCCTGCCCCATCACCGTCTTCACCGGTGACAACGACCCCAAGGTCACCCTGGACGAGGCACGCGCCTGGTCCACCCACACCACCGCCGACTTCCAGATGCACACCTACACCGGCGGTCACTTCTTCCTCACGGACCACCAGCCGGCGATGCTCAGCACGATCTCCGACCGGCTGGCACCCGTCGCGGCCCCCGCGACGTAGCAGACGCAGCAGACACGACAGACACAAGGCACCGAAACGGGCGGGCGGTGTGGCCGGAGAGGCCGCTCTCCGCCCGCTTTCGCCGTCCCCGCCCCACGCCCTCAACGCCTGCCCGCTCCGCGGGTGTTGATCCATGAACTCCCAGCTCGTCGGTACCCGGACAGGTGACGCTCTGATGGCGAACGAAGACAAGCTCCGCTCATACTTGAAGCGAGTCACGGCTGACCTGCACGAGACCGGCGAGCGACTGCGCCGGGCCGAGGCGAAGGACCGCGAGCCCATCGCGATCGTCGGCATGAGCTGCCGCTACCCCGGTGGCGTGGCCGACCCCGAGGACCTGTGGCAGCTCGTCGCCACCGGCACCGACGCGGTCGGCGGCTTCCCCACCGACCGCGGCTGGGACACCGAGAACCTGTACGACCCCCAGGGAGCCCAGCCCGTCACCCCCGGGATGAGCGCGGGCGGATTCCTCCACGACGCGGGCGACTTCGACCCCGATCCGTTCAAGATCTCGCCGCGCGAAGCGCTGGCGATGAACCCCCAGCAACGCCTCCTGCTGGAAACCGCATGGGAGGCCATCGAGCGGGCGGGCATCGACCCGGCCTCCCTGCGCGGCAGCCGGACCGGCGTCTTCGCCGGCCTCATGTACCACGACTACGCCGCCCAGCTCGCCGACGCCGATGTCCCCGACGGTGTGGCCGGCCTGCTCGGCATCGGCAACATCGGCAGCGTCGCCTCCGGCCGCGTCGCGTACACCTTCGGCCTCGAAGGCCCCGCCGTCACCGTCGACACCGCCTGCTCCTCCTCCCTGGTCGCCCTCCACTTCGCCGTCCAGTCCCTGCGCTCCGGCGAGTGCACGCTCGCCCTGGCGGGCGGCGCCACCGTCATGGCCACCCCCAGCGCCTTCGTCGACTTCCAGCGCCAGGGCGGCCTGTCGTCCGACGGCCGTTGCAAGTCCTTCGCGGACGGCGCGGACGGCACCGGCTGGTCCGAGGGCGTGGGCATGCTCCTCGTCGAGCGGCTCTCCGACGCCCGCCGCAACGGCCACCAGGTGCTCGGCGTGATCCGCGGCTCCGCCGTCAACCAGGACGGTGCGTCCAACGGCCTCACCGCCCCCAACGGACCCGCGCAGGAACGCGTCATCCGCCAGGCCCTCGCCAACGCCCGCATCCCCGCGGCCGAAGTCGACGCCGTCGAGGCCCACGGCACCGGCACCACCCTCGGCGACCCCATCGAGGCACAGGCCGTCATCGACACGTACGGCCAGGACCGCCCCGCCGACAGGCCCCTGCTGCTGGGCTCCCTCAAGTCCAACATCGGCCACGCACAGGCAGCCGCGGGCGTCGGCGGCATCATCAAGATGGTCATGGCGATGCGCCACGGCGTGCTGCCGCGCACCCTGCACGCCGAAACCCCGTCCACGCGAGTGGACTGGTCGGCGGGCGCGGTGGAACTGCTCACCGAGGCCCGCGACTGGCCGGAGGTGGGCGACCGCCCGCGCCGCGCGGGAGTGTCCTCCTTCGGAGTCAGCGGTACGAACGCCCACGTCATCCTGGAACAGCCCGAGACGGCGGCGGCCCCGGAACCGGCCTCCCCGCAACACACTCTCCCGGCCGTCCCGTTGATCCTGTCGGCCAAGACCCCACAGGCCTTGACCGGCCAGGCAGGCCGCCTCCTCGACCTGGTACGCGACAACCCCGCACTCGCCCCCGCCGGCCTCGGCCGGTCCCTGGCACTCACACGAACCCACTTCGACCACGGTGCCGCCGCCGTCGCGAGCGACCGCGAAGACCTCCTGCGCACCCTGGAGGCGCTGGCCGAAGGCCGCACGGCCCCGGGTGTGGTGCGCGGCTCGGTCACGAGCGGGGACACGGCGTTTTTGTTCTCGGGTCAGGGGTCGCAGCGGGCCGGGATGGGTCGTGAGTTGTACGAGGCGTACCCGGTGTTCGCGGATGCGTTCGACGCGGTGTGTGCGGAGCTGGACCGGCACCTCGACCGACCGGTGAAGGATGTGGTGTTCGG
>NZ_FPJO01000084.1 GCF_900119365.1 Streptomyces atratus | reverse complement strand
TCACACCAGCCCTGTCTGGCAGAACGGAAGGAGAATCTGCCAGACACCAACCTCCCAACCAAACAACCCATAACTAAGTAGCGACACGCTACTAGCCAGGGGCGCACTCAGCGACTCGTGTGGGGTGGCCCGCGGAAGTAGCTGTGACTGAGCAGGTCGCGCCAAGGTAGCCGCGCAAGTTCAGTCGTCGGTGAGTCCTTTGCGAATTCGATTGTGTAGGGAGTGCAGTGCTTGCCGGAGTTCGGGCGGTTCGATGTCTGTGATGTCGGCGTCGAAGGTGAGGAGGAGGCCCGCGAGTCCTGGCCATGACCAGGCACCGAGGGTGAGTCGGCAACTGTCTTCGGTGTCGTACTCAACTGTTGATCCGCCGGGGGCGAACGGGGCGACGGTGGACGCGGGCAGGGCGAGGATTGCCGATCCGCGGCATTGCCATTCGGCTGCGGCGTCTCCGCGGTCGTGGGTGGTCATGACGAAGGTGACGGGATCGTTGTGCGGGATGCCGCGTCGGTCGAAGGGGGTGTGCGTGGGTAGGCGTGGTGTGATGCGGTCGAGGCGCATCACGCGCCATCCATGTGCGTCCCGGTCGAAGGCGACGAGGTACCAGCGGGCCGCCCAGACCACGAGGTCGTGCGGCTCCAGGGTGAGGGCGACGGGTTCGCCGTCGCCGGTGTAGTCCACGCGGACGAGGTGTCGGCGGTTGATCGCGCTGCCGATGGTGCGGACGATCTCGGCGTGGATCGGTGGCGAGGGGAACTCCCAGTAGTTGCGGGCAGCGGAGACGGTGAACGCTTCGGCGTGGACGCGGCTGCGCGCGGGCATCGCTTGATGCAGTGTGGCGAGGGCGCGGGCTGAGTTCTCGCGGATGCCGGAGAGGATCGTGGGGACGGTCTGGAGCGCGACGGCCGCAGCGACGGCCTGGTCTTCATCGAAGACAACCGGCGGCAGGCGGGTCGCGCGGCCGAGTCGGTACCCGCCACCGGCTCCGCGGACGGCTTCGATCTCGTACCCGAGGTCTCTGAGCGTGTCGATGTCACGGCGCACGGTTCGCACCGACGCCCCGAGCCTGGTGGCGAGTTCCTCAGCGCTCAGGGTCGCGCCGGTCCCAAAGATCGACAGCAGCTTGAGAGTCCGCGCGGAGGTGGTAGCCATAGTCCCCGATCCTCCCACCCAAAGCGGCCACTCGGTGGCAACTATGACTGTCATCGTGGCCGACATGACCGATTCACCGAGCCCCCGAGAGGGCAGCCGCGCATCTGACGCTTTCACGACACTCATAGCCGGCGCCGGCGCGACCACGGCGCTCCTGGTGGTGCTCGTCGGTTCATTCATGGACCTTCTCGACGCGACGATCGTCACCGTCGCCGCCCCGGCGATAGCCCAAGACCTGGGGTCTAGCGACGCTCAGATCCAGTGGACGATCGCCGCCTACGCCCTCGCCATGGGCGCGGGCCTGATCACCGGCGGGCGGCTCGGTGACCAGTACGGCCGCAAACGGCTGTTCATGATTGGGCTGTCCGGGTTCATGGTCACCTCCGCGCTGTGCGCGCTGGCCGTCGATCCCGGAATGCTCATCGGCATGCGCGCCGGGCAAGGGCTGACCGCGGGGATCATGGTCCCGCAGGTGTTCGGGATCATCCGCGCATCGTTCGCCCCGGGGGAGCGTGCTAAAGCGTTCGGCGCCTACGGGGCCTTCCAGGGCCTCGCCTCGGTCGCTGGCCCGCTGCTGGGCGGACTGCTCGTCGACACCGCCCTGTTCGACCTGGGATGGCGCACCATCTTCTGGGTCAACGTGCCGGTCTCGATCCTGGCGCTCATCATCGGCGCGAAGATTCTGCCCGAGTCCCGGTCGGCCTCGACCGCACGACTGGACCTGTTGGGCGCTGTTCTCGCGGCCTCGGGCATCTTCCTGTTGCTGCTGCCCATCATCCAGACTGAGACCTGGGGATGGCCCTGGGCCAGCTACGCCCTGCTAGCGGCCGGGATCATCGTGCTCGCGATTTTCCTGGCCTACGAACGCCGCCTTGCCCGAGGTGGGAACGAACCCGTCTTCGACCCGGCTCTGCTCCGAATCCGCGCCTTCGCGGGCGGCCTGAGCGCTTCGGTGCTCTTCTTCGGCGGTATTGGGCCGTTCTTCCTCACCCTGTCGGTCTACCTGCAAAACGGCACCAGCCGAACCGCGTTGGAGACCGGCCTAGTCATCCTGCCTTACGCGCTCGGCTCGATCGTCACCTCCGGCCTCGGCGTCGCCCTGGCCGCCAAGGCCGGCAGGGTCCTGCTGATCACCGGCTCACTCACCATCGCGGCATCTCAGCTCGTCCTATGGGCCATCACCAGGGACGGCAACAACCCTGGATACTGGCTCCTCGCCCTCGCCCTGTTCATCGGCGGCCTCGGGCTCGGCCTGGCCGCACCCATCCTCGTCAACGTCGTCCTCGCCGGCGTCCCAGGACGTAACGCAGGCGCCGCCGGGGGCGTGCTCTCCACCGTCAACCAGATCGGCGCCGCCATCGGCATCGCCGTTCTGGGCACGATCTTCTTCACCACGGCCACCGAATCAGACACCGGCGCGCCGGCCCTGCCTGACTACAGTCACGCACTCAGCGTCGTCCTGATCATCTCCGCCGTCCTCTACGCGATCACGGCACTGGTGATGCTCGCCCTTCCGAAAGTCGCAGCCGCCCACACCGAGTAGAGACGTCACACCGGGCGAACCTCGTCGGGCAGACGGTCTCCGACATAGACCGGCGCGGTCATGCTCCCGCTCGCCGGATGGGCGGCGGCACCGCGAGGGAGACGACAAGACGCTGGGGCCTTGACCCAAGGCCGGGTAGTTAACGTTTTCGCAGGTCATGCAAGCCAGTTGAAGGATTTCCGACGCAGAACAACGGAGCTCGTTGGTACAGGCAGTCGA
>NZ_FPJO01000057.1:6298-15676 GCF_900119365.1 Streptomyces atratus | reverse complement strand
CGCACACACCGCGTCGAACGCATCCGCGAACACCGGGTACGCCTCGTACAACTCACGGCCCATCCCGGCCCGCTGCGAACCCTGACCCGAGAACAAGAAAGCCGAACGGCCACCGCCCACGACACCCCGCACCGTGCCGTCCGCGATCGCCTCCAGGCCGCGAGCGAAGTCCTCGTGCGTGCCGCCGACCACTGCCGCGCGGTGCTCGAAGCGCGCCCGTGTCAGGGCGAGCGAGTAGCCGATGTCCAGCGGTGAAGCCTGACCCACCCGGGCCAGCAGCCGCTCCGCCTGACCCGCCAGCGCCTCCTCCGACCTGGCCGACAGCACCCACGGCACCACCGGCAACACCGAATCGACAACCGACGCATCAACCGACGCGGGCTCCTCCTGCGCCTGCTCCAGGATCACGTGCGCATTCGTCCCGCTCACGCCGAAGGAGGAGACGGCGGCCCGGCGCGGCCGCTCCCCCGTCTCGGGCCATTCCCGTGCGTCGGTCAGCAGCTCCACCGCACCCGCCTCCCAGTCCACCTGGGAGGTCGGGCGGTCGGCATGGAGGGTCCGGGGCATGATGCCGTGGCGCATGGCCATGACCATCTTGATGATGCCCGCGACACCTGCGGCGGCCTGCGCGTGGCCGATGTTCGACTTCAGCGAGCCCAGCCACAGCGGCCGGCCTTCCGCCCGTTCCTGGCCGTATGTGTTGATCAGCGCCTGGGCCTCGATCGGGTCGCCCAGGGTGGTGCCGGTGCCGTGGGCCTCGACGACGTCGATGTCGGCGGCGGAGACGCGCGCGTTGGCCAGCGCCTGGCGGATCACCCGCTGCTGCGACGGCCCGTTGGGGGCGGTCAGGCCGCTGCTGGCGCCGTCCTGGTTGACGGCCGAGCCGCGGATGACCGCGAGGATCCGGTGGCCGTTGCGGCGGGCGTCGGAGAGCTTCTCGACGAGGAGCATGCCGACGCCCTCGGACCAGCCGGTGCCGTCCGCGTCGTCGGAGAAGGACTTGCAGCGACCGTCGAAGGAGAGGCCGTCCTGACGGCTGAAGTCGACGAAGGTGCCCGGCGTCGACATGACGGTCACACCGCCCGCCAGCGCCATGGAGCACTCGCCCGAGCGCAGCGCCTGGATCGCCATGTGCAGGGCGACCAGCGACGACGAGCACGCCGTGTCGACCGTCACCGCCGGGCCCTCCAGACCCAGGGTGTAGGCGATGCGGCCGGTGACGACGCTGCCGGAGGTGCCGGTGCCGAGGTAGCCCTCGACGCCTTCGGGGAGGGACTGCATGAGCGTCAGGTAGTCGTGGTACATCAGCCCGGCGAAGACGCCCGTACGGCTGCCCTTGACCGTGGCCGGGTCGATGCCCGCACGCTCGAACACCTCCCAGGAGGCTTCGAGCAGCAGCCGCTGCTGCGGGTCCATCGCCAGGGCCTCACGCGGCGAGATGCCGAAGAAGCCGGGGTCGAACTCGGTGGCCCCGTCCAGGAAGCCGCCCGCCCACGCGTTGGACGTACCCGCCTCGTCGACGCCGAACAGCCGCTCGACGTCCCATTCCCGGTCGGTCGGGAACTCCGAGATGCCGTCGCCGCCGTTCTCGACGAGCCGCCACAGGTCCTCGGGAGAGCCGATGCCTCCCGGGTAGCGGCAGCTCATTCCGACGATGGCGATGGGCTCGCGGTCGCGGTCCTCGAATTCACGCAGTCGGGTACGGGCCTCCCGCAGATCCGCCGTGGCGCGCTTGAGGTACTCGAGGAACTTTTCCTCGTTCGACATGACGTGGCACTCCTTGAGAGCGAGGCGGGATCGGCGCAGGGGGCGCGGAAGTCCCCGCGCCGGTGGACGCGGGGACCGACACGAGAGTCAGGACAGTCCCAGCTCGCCGTCGAGAAGGTCGAAGAGCTCGTCCGCGGTCGCGGACTCCAGGTCGGTCGTGTCGTCCTGGCCGTCGCCGGCCGCGGGCCGGCTGTCGGTCCAGGCCGACAGCAGACCGCGCAGGCGTTCCGTGACCTGGGAACGGTCGTCGTCGTCCGCAGGGACGACGGCCAGCGAGGCTTCGATTCGGTCCAGTTCGCTGAGCAGCGCGAGGGCGGACACCTTGCTCTCCGAGGCGAGTTCCTCGGAGAGGTGGCGGGCCAGCGCCTCCGGCGACGGGTGGTCGAAGATCAGCGTGGCCGCCAGTTTGAGGCCGGTGACCTGGTTGATCCGGTTGCGGAGTTCGACGGCCGTGAGGGAGTCGAATCCGATCTCCAGGAAGCCCCTGCCCACCTCGACCACGGCGGTCGAGGAGTGGCCGAGCACGGTGGCGATCGCCTCGCGGACCACGTCGAGCACGGCGCGGTAGCGCTCGTCGTCGGTGTGCCGGGACAGCTGCTCCTTGAGGGAGGTTGCCGACCCGGCACCGGTCCGGCCGGCCGCGGCCTGCGGGCGGGTGGCCGTACGGAAGTACGGGCGCAGCAGCGGCGGCAGCATGTCGGCGCGTACCTGCGACTCGTTCGGTGTCAGCCGGGTGAGGAGCAGATGCGGCTCGGTGGCGCGGGCGGCGGCGTCGAAGAGAGCGAGGCCCTGTTCGGCGGAGAGGGGGGCCATGCCCGCCCGGCTCATGCGGGCGATGTCGCCCGCGCCGAGCTCCCCGAGCATGCCGCCCTCGCCCCAGGGACCCCAGGCCAGCGAGGTGGCGGGCAGGCCCTGGGCCCGGCGTACGGCGGCAAGGGCGTCCAGGAAGGCGTTGGCCGCCGCGTAGTTGGCCTGGCCGGGGCCGCCGAAGGTTCCGGCGGCGGAGGAGTACAGGGCGAAGAAGGCCAGGTCGAGGTGGGCGGTGAGCTCGTGCAGGTACCAGCCCGCGTCGGCCTTGGGCCGCAGTACGTCCGCGATCCGATCGGGGGTGAGGGATTCGAGTACGCCGTCGTCGACGACCCCTGCCGCGTGCACGACGCCGGACAGGCCGCCGTCCTGCGCGGCGATCGCGTCGATGACCGCCGCGAGCGCGGCACGGTCGCCCGCGTCGCAGGTCACCCAGCGGGCGGTGGCGCCGAGGCTCTCGAGTTCCGCGACGAGCTCGGGGCCGTCGGGGCCGCCGTCGGGGCGGCGGGCGGCGAGTACGAGATTCCGTACACCCCACGTCCCGACGAGGTGGCGGGCCACCAGGCCGCCGAGGCCGCCGCTCGCGCCGGTGACGAGCACCGCGCCGTCGACGGCGGGGATGGGCTGGGCGTCCGGGTCCGGGTCCGGGAGGTCCGGGACCGTGGCCCTTGCCAGGCGCGGTACGTACACCTCGCCGGCGCGGACCGCGGCCTGCTGCTCGCCGAGGGCGGCGAGGAAGCCGTAGCCCTCGACGGAGCCGTCGGTGTCGACCAGGCCGATCCGGTGCGGGTGTTCGGACTGGGCGGAGCGCACCAGGCCCCATACCGCGGCCGCGGCCAGGTCCGCGACCTCGGAGCCGCCTGCGGCCACCGCGCCGCGGGTCACGACGACCAGGCGCGCCCGGTCGTCGTGGTCGGCGCCCAGCCAGTCCTGCAACTGGTTCAGGACGTCGGACACGCGCTCGTGCACGCCGGCCACCACGTCGGTGCCGGATTCGGTGCCGAGCGCGGGCACTTCGAGGACCGTAACGGCATCGGCTCCGTCGGCGGAGGCGGGGGCGCCGGCCTGCGGGGCGCCTGCGGGCGTCCATTCCAGGCGGAAGAGCGAGTCGGAGCCACCCTGGGAGGGGGGCGCCAGCTGTCCGGTGCTCAGCGGCCGCATGACGAGGGAGTCGATCCGCGCCACCGGCGAGCCTGCGGCATCGGCCAGATCGAGCGAAACGGCTCCGCTGTCGGCGGTGGTGATACGGACCCGCAGCACCGGGGAGCCGACCGCGTACACGGTCACGCCGGTCCAGGCGAAGGGCAGTTGGCCGCCCTCGGCGAGGGAGCCGCCGCTGACTCCGATGGCGTGCAGGGCGGAGTCGAGCAGCGCCGGGTGCAGACCGAAGCGGCCCGCCTCGTCCCACACGTCCTCGGGCAGCGCGACCTCGGCGAAGACCTCGTCCTTGCCGCGCCACACCGCCCGCAGGCCCTGGAAGACGGGCCCGTAGCCGTAGCCGATCTCGTTCATGAAGTCGTACACGCCGTCGACCGACACCGGTTCCGCGTCCTGCGGCGGCCACTCCGTCAGGGCCGGACCGGCCTGCCCGACGGTATCGGTCACCAGTACGCCGCTCGCGTGCCGCGTCCAGCGGGCCGTGGCCTCGTGGACCGGACGGGAGTGGATCTCCAGCGGGCGCCGGCCGTCTTCGGCGGGACCGGCCCACAGCTGGAGGACGACGGCGTCCGTGGCGCCCAGGACGAGCGGGGCGGCAATGGTCAGTTCCTCGACGCGGTCGCAGCCCGCCTCGGCCGCGGCATGAGCGGCGAGGTCGACGAACGCGGCACCGGGCAGCAGCACCGTGCCCATGACCGCGTGGTCGGCGAGCCAGGGGTGGGTGTCGAGGCCGATCCGGCCGCTGAGCAGCAGCCCGTCGGATCCGGCGATGCTCACGGAAGCGTCGAGGAAGGGGTGCTCCGTGGTTCCCATGCCCATCTGACCGAGGTCGCCGAGTGCGGGTCCGGTGGAACGCAGCCAGTAGTGCTCGTGCTGGAAGGCGTAGGTGGGGAGGTCGGTGCGCTGGGCGCCGGTGTTCGCGTAGTACGCGGCCCAGTCAATGGAGGCGCCATGGGCATGCAGCTCCGCCACGGCGGTGGTCAGTGCCTCGGTCTCGGAACGGTCCTTGCGCAGGGCGGGTACGAAGCCGGCCTCGTCGTCGGTGACGCAGTCCTGGCCCATGGCAGACAGCACCCCGCCGGGTCCGAGTTCCAGGTACGTCGTGACGCCCTGGGTTTCCAGGTGGCGTACGCCGTCGAGGAAACGGACCGACTGACGGACGTGGTCCACCCAGTAATCGGCGGTCAGCAGCTCCTCACCAGCCACCTGGCCGGTGAGGTTGGAGACGATGGCGAGCTTCGGTGCGTGGAAGGTCAGGCCCTCGGCGATCGTCTTGAACTCGGCGAGCATGGGCTCCATGCGTGGTGAGTGGAAGGCGTGGCTGACGCGGAGGCGCTTGGTCTTCGCGAAGCCCGACGCGATCGCGAGTACGGCGTCCTCGTCGCCGGAGACGACCACGGAGTCCGGGCCGTTCAGCGCGGCTATCGAGACACCCTCGACCAGCAGAGGCAGGATTTCCGCCTCCGTCGCCTGGACGGCGACCATCGCGCCACCGGTGGGCAGTGCCTGCATCAGACGCCCACGCGCCGCGACCAGTGCCGCCGCGTCCTCCAGCGACCACACCCCCGCCACATGCGTGGCGGCCAGCTCACCGATCGAATGACCCAGCAGGTAGTCCGGGACCACACCCCAGTGCTCCAGCAGCCGGAACAGAGCCACCTCGACCGCGAACAGACCCGCCTGCGTGTACACGGTCTGGTCGATCAGCTCCGAACCGCCGAACACCACATCCTTGACCTGTTGGTCGAGGTGCCGGTCCAGCTCGGCGCAGACCGCGTCGAAGGCGTCCGCGAACACCGGGTACGCCTCGTACAGCTCACGGCCCATCCCGGCCCGCTGCGAACCCTGACCCGAGAACAGGAACGCCGAACGGCCACCCTGGACCGATCCCCGCACCACACCCGGGGCCGTTTCGCCTGCGGCGATCGCCTTCAGGCCGGTGAGGAACCCCTCCCGTTCGCCTGCGACGACGGCGGCCCGGTGTTCCAGGTGTGCGCGGCCCGTGGCCAGCGACCAGGCGGTGTCCAGCGGCGCCGGGTCGGTGGCCGGTTGCCCGCTCACGTACTGCGCGAGCAGCGTGGCCTGTGCACGCAGGGCGTTCTCCCCGCGGCCGGACAGGACCCAGGGCACGGTGGCCGGAGCCGGTCGGCCGGGGGCCGATTCGCCTGCGGTGGCGCGTTCGACGGTGGGCGGTTCCTCAAGGATGGTGTGGGCGTTGGTGCCGCTGACCCCGAAGGAGGACACTCCCGCGCGGCGCGGCCGCTCCGCGGTGCCCGGCCAGTCGCGGGCCTCGGTGAGCAGTTCCACCGCGCCCGCCGACCAGTCCACCTCCGTGGACGGCGTATCGACGTGGAGGGTCCGGGGCAATACGCCATGGTGTATCGCCATGACCATCTTGATGACGCTCGCGACACCTGCGGCGGCCTGCGTATGACCGATGTTCGACTTCAGGGAGCCCAGCCAGAGCGGGTGGCCTTCCGGGCGGTCCTGCCCGTAGGTGGCGAGCAGGGCCTGGGCCTCGATCGGGTCGCCCAGAGTCGTGCCCGTGCCGTGCGCCTCGACGACGTCCACGTCGGCGGCCGAGATCCCGGCGTGGGCGAGGGCCTGACGGATCACGCGCTGCTGGGCCGGGCCGTTGGGGGCGGTGAGGCCGTTGGACGCGCCGTCCTGGTTGATGGCCGAGCCCCGTACGACCGCGAGAACGTCGTGGCCGTTGCGTACGGCGTCCGAGAGCCGCTCGACGAGCAGGACCCCTACGCCTTCGCCCCAGCCGGTGCCGTCCGCCGCGTCCGCGAACGCCTTGACGCGGCCGTCGCCCGCGAGTCCGCCCTGTCGGCTGAACTCGGCGAAGACCGTACCGGTCGCCATCACGGCGACACCGCCGACGAGGGCGGCCGAGCATTCGCCGCTGCGCAGGGCCTGGACGGCCATGTGCAGGGCGACCAGCGACGACGAGCAGGCCGTGTCGACCGTCACCGCCGGGCCCTCCAGACCCAGCGTGTAGGAGACCCGGCCGGAGAGCACGGCGGTGGCCGTGCCGGTCATGAGATAGCCCTCGGTGCCCTCGGGGGTCCGGGTGACATCGCTGCCGTATCCCTGCGAGGAGGCGCCGATGTACACGCCCGTGCGGCTGCCCCGCATCGACGAGGGGTCGATCCCGGACCGTTCGAGGGCCTCCCAGGACGCCTCCAGCAGCAGCCGCTGCTGCGGGTCCATGGCCAGGGCCTCGCGCGGGTTGATGCCGAAGAACCCGGCGTCGAAGTCGCCCGCACCGGCGAGCCAGCCGCCCGCGGCCACCGGCCGGTCGGCCGCGTCACCGCCCGGCCAGCCACGGTCGGCGGGGATGTCGCCCACGGTGTCGATGCCTTGGGCGACCACGCGCCAGAGGTCCTCCGGCGAGTTCGCCCCGCCCGGGAAGCGGCAGCTCATGCCGACGATGACGACCGGGTCCTCGTCCGCTCCGGCTCCTGCTGTGGACAGCGCCGCGAACGATTCGGCGGGCAGGTCCTCGGCCGGCTCGTCGAGGACGAGGGTGAGGAGGTGGCCGGCGAGCTCCGCGACGGTGGGGTGGTCGAACACGAGGGTGGCGGGCAGGCGCAGGCCGCTGGCGGTGTTCAGGCGGTTGCGTACGTCCACGGCGGTCAGCGAGTCGAAGCCGAGTTCGCGGAAGGGCCGAGAGATGTCGAGTGCACCGGCGTCGGCGTATCCGAGGACTGCGGCGGCCTCGCCGCGCACCAGTTCCACCATCCGGTTGCGCTGCTCGGCCGGGGTCAGCCCGGCGAGCCGGCGCTGGAGGGCGGAGGTGACGCCCGATTCGGCGCCGCCCGCCTCGGCCTCGGCCGCGTCGAGGATCTCCCGTACCTCGGGGAGGTCTTCGAGCAGCGGGCTGCGGCGCGCCACGGTGAAGGAGGGGACGAAGCGGTCCCAGCGGATGTCGGCGACGGTCAGGGTGGTCTCGCCGTGCTCGACGGCCTGGCGCATCGCGTTGATCGTCAGCCCGGGGTCCATGACCGGCAGGCCGCGGCGGCTGAGCAGTTGCTCCGCCTCGCCCTTTGCCATTCCGGCGCCGCCCCAGGCGCCCCAGGAGACAGCGGTGGCGGTCCGGCCGCGGGCGCGGCGGTCCGCGGCGAAGGCGTCGAGGTAGGTGTTGGCCGCGGCGTAGGCGCCCTGGCCGCCACTTCCCCAGATGCCGGAGATCGACGAGAAGACGACGAAGGCGTCGAGCGGGTCGTCGCCGAGTGCGTGGTCGAGGTTGCGTGCGCCGGCCGCCTTGGCGGTGATGACATCGGCGAACGTGGGGTGATCGGTGTCCTCGATGGAGCTGAGCTGGCTCACACCTGCCGTGTGGATGACCGCGGTGACAGGGTCTCCCTGGCTGCGCAGACCGGCGACGAGGTTCTCGACTGCGGTGCGGTCGCTCACGTCGCAGGCGGCGATCGTGACACGGACGCCCTTGGCGGTCAGTTCGGCTTCGAGTTCGGCGGCGCCGGGTGCGGCGGGGCCCCGTCGGCTGGTCAGGACGAGGTGTTCGGCGCCCTGGTCCGTGAGCCAGCGGGCGATGAACGTACCGAGCGCCCCCGTACCGCCGGTGATCAGGACGGTGCCTCGGGGGTTCCAGGACTGTACGGGCTCGCCGAACGGAGCGCGGACGAGGCGGCGGGCGAAGACGCCGGAGGCGCGGACGGCGACCTGGTCCTCCTCGCCGGTGGCGCCCAGGATTCCGGCGATCCGTGCGAGGGCACGGTCGTCGAGGGTGGCGGGCAGGTCGATCTGACCGCCCCACCGGCCCGGGTGTTCCAGGCCGACCACACGGCCGAAGCCCGTGAGGGTCGCCCGGGCCGGGTCGGCCGGCGGGTCCGCCTTGCCGACGGCCACGGCACCGCGGGTGAGGGTCCACAACGGAGCCGGACCGGCGGCCTCGATCAGGAACTTGACCAGGTCGACGGTGGCGATGAGGCCGCTGGGCAGCGCAGTGAACTCGCTGTGCGGGGTCTCGTCCAGGCCGACGAGGGAGATGATCCCGTCGGTGTCCGGCAGACCGTCGCCGACGAGTCCTCGGAGCGTCGTACGAACGATCTCGGCGCCCTGCCGTGCCAGGCCCTCGGCGAGGGTGGCCGCGAGCTCGGCGTCGCCGTCAGCCGGGTTCTCGGGTACGACGAGCAGCCAGCGGCCGGTGAGAACGGCCTCGGTGTCCGAGGCGACGGGCTTCCAGGTGACGCGGTAGCGCCAGGAGTCGATGGTCGAGCGCTCCTGACGGCTGCGCCGCCAGGAGGTGAGCGCGGGGAGAGCCGCGCGCAGGGGCTCGGTGTCGGCTCCGTCCAGGGCACCGGCGAGAGCTTCGAGGTTGCCCTGCTCGATGGCCTGCCAGAAGCGGGCCTCGTCCGGGTCGACGGTCTGCGCGGCCGCGATGGCGGCACCGTGCTGGAACTCGGGCCAGTAGCGGGTGCGTTGGAAGGCGTAGGTGGGCAGGGCGACGCGGGTGACGCCGGTCCCGAAGACGGCCGTCCAGTCGATGTCGACACCGTGGCAGTGCGCCTCGGAGAGGGATGTCAGCAGCCGCTGCGCCTCGTCCTCGTCACGGCGCAAGGTGCCGAAGGCTGACGCATCCGTGCCGGTGTCCTCGATGGTGCCCTGGAGACCGATCGT
>NZ_FPJO01000057.1:0-6288 GCF_900119365.1 Streptomyces atratus | reverse complement strand
GCGGCACGGGTGGCCTGCTCGAACTCGACGGTCTCGCGGAGGTTGTCGTACCAGTACCCGGCACCCATCTCCGTACCGTCGAGCAATCCACCGGTGAGGGACGAGTACAGGGCCGTGTCGCCGGTCCGCGGGGCGATGCCCACGAGCAGCTTCGCCAACTCCGCCTCGATCACCTCCACATGGGCGGAGTGCGAGGCGTAGTCCACATCGATCTTGCGGGCACGGATGTCATTGGCCCGGCAGTCGGCAACCAGCTCGTCCAGAGCCTCCGGATCGCCCGAAACGACCACGGTGGAAGGCCCGTTGACGGCGGCAATGGAGATCCGGCCGTCCCAGGCCGCGACCTTCTCCCGCACCCACACGGCGGGCTGCGCCACCGACACCATGCCACCACGGCCCGCGAGCGCGGTGATCGCCCGGCTGCGCAGGGCCACCACCTTCGCCGCGTCCTGGAGGGTCAGGATGCCCGCCACAGCGGCTGCCGCGATCTCACCCTGCGAGTGACCGATGACCGCCGCCGGACGGACCCCGAACGACCGCCACACCTCCGCCAGGGACACCATCACGGCCCACAACACCGGCTGCACGACATCCACGCGGTCCAGGCCGGGCACACCCTCCACACCACGCACGACATCCAGCAACGACCAGTCGACGTACGGCTCCAAAGCAGCCGCACACTCGGCCATCCGCGCCGCAAAAGCAGGCGACGAGTCCAGCAACCCCACCGCCATCCCAGCCCACTGCGCCCCCTGACCCGGGAACACGAACACCGGACGGGAACTGCGCCCGGCGGTCCCGCTCACCACGCCTGCGGAAGGCGTTCCCTCAGCGAGCGACTCCAGGGCGGCGAGGAACTCCGCACGCCCGTCGGCCACCAGGGCCGCCCGGTGGCTGAAGGCCGTCCGGGTCAGGGCGAGGGAGTGGCCGATGTCCGCGAGCGGGATGTCGGCGTGGTCGCGCAGGTGCGCGTGGAGGCGCTCGGCCTGGGCGGCCAGGGCCTGTTCGGTCTTGGCCGACAGCACCCACGGCACGGCGGCGGTGCGTACGGCCGGAGCCTTGGCGGTTTCGTCCGGGGCTGCGTCGGCAGCTTCGGGCTTCGCTTCGTCCGTCGTACCGTCCGCCGGTTCGGCGACGGCTTCCGGGGCCTGCTCGACGAGGATGTGCGCGTTGGTGCCGCTCATGCCGAACGAGGAGACGCCGGCGCGGCGCGGCGCACCGGTTGCGGGCCAGGCGCGGGCCTCCGTGAGCAGTTCGACGGCGCCTGCGGACCAGTCGACGTGCGGCGAGGGCTCGTCGGCGTGGAGGGTTCGCGGCAGGACACCGTGGCGCATGGCCATCACCATCTTGATGACTCCGCCGACTCCGGCGGCGCCCTGGGTGTGGCCGATGTTCGACTTCAGCGAGCCGAGCCACAGCGGACGGTCCTCGGGCCGGTTCTGGCCGTAGGTCGCCAGCAGCGCCTCGGCCTCGATCGGGTCGCCCAGTCTCGTACCCGTGCCGTGCGCCTCGACGACGTCGACATCGGTGGTGGTCAGGCGGGCGTTGGCGAGGGCGTCGAGGATGACGCGCTGCTGGGAGGGGCCGTTGGGGGCGGTCAGGCCGTTGGAGGCGCCGTCCTGGTTGACGGCGGAGCCGCGTACGACCGCGAGGACGTCGTGGCCGTTGCGGCGGGCGTCGGAGAGCCGTTCCAGCAGGAGTATGCCGACGCCTTCGCTCCAGCCGGTGCCGTCCGCGGCGGCGGAGAACGCCTTGCAGCGGGCGTCGGCGGCCAGGCCGCCCTGCTCGCTGAAGCCGCCGAAGGCGCTGGGCGTCGACATGATGGTCGCGCCGCCGGCGAGGGCGAGCGTGCACTCGCCGTTGCGCAGGGCCTGAGCGGCGAGGTGGATGTTCACGAGGGAGGTCGAGCAGGCCGTGTCGACGGACACGGCGGGGCCTTCGAGGCCGAGCGTGTAGGCGATGCGTCCGGAGACGACGCTCGCCGCCGTTCCGGTGAGGATGTAGCCCTCGGTGCCCGCGGGGGGTGGGGCCAGCAGGTGGGAGTAGTCCTGGCCGGTGGTCCCGGTGAACACTCCGGTGCGGCTGCCCGCGAGGGAGTCGGGGGTGATCCCGGCGGTCTCCAGGGCCTCCCAGGCGCACTCCAGCAGCAGCCGCTGCTGGGGGTCCATGGCGAGGGCCTCGCGCGGCGAGATGCCGAAGAACGCCGGGTCGAAGTCGGTGGCGTCGTAGATGAAGCCGCCTTCCTCGCGGAAGGAGGCACCCTCCTGGGGCCCGGGGCCGGTGTCGCCGCGGCTCCATCCCCGGTCCTCGGGGAAGTCCGACACCGCGTCGACGCCGGAGTCCACCAGCTGCCACAGCTGGTCGGGGGTCCGTACGCCGCCCGGGTACCGGCAGCTCATGGAGACGACGGCGATCGGCTCGCTGTCGCGGGCCTCCACCTCGCGCAGGCGCTGACGTGTCTGGTGCAGGTCCGCCGCAACCAGCTTCAGGTAATCCCGAAGCGTCTCTTCGTTCGCCATTCATCCCCACCCTGGGCAGCAGCCAGCGCATCGCGTCTTTGGGAGTTCTTCTCCGTATCGAGGGAAAAAGCGAAGGGATTCAGGACGACATCAGGACCGACCCGATCTCAGGTCCGCATTATTCTCCTCAATACAACTCTCGACGCGAAGCTATTCCAGCCGGTGAGTGGCCTTCAACCCCTGAAGAGATCCGAGACCCCCCTATGAGGTCGGCCCGGATCGTTTCCCGAGTTTTTCTCTAGCGTTCGCGGGTCCTCTGGTTCGCGGGTTCACGGGTCCCCTGGTTCGCGGGTTCACGGGTCCCCTGGTTCGCGGGTTCACGGGTCCCCTGGTTGACGGGTTCGCGGGTTCACGTCCAGGCGGTGGCCGGAGTGCGGCGGGAGGCCGCGATCTCGGCGACCAGCTGGGCCAGTTCCAGGGACTGTTCGCGGTTGAGGCGCGGATCGCAGGCGGATTCATAACGGGTGGCCAGGTCGTCGTGGCCGATTCCGGTATGGCCGCCGACGCACTCGGTGACGTCCTCGCCGGTCATCTCCAGATGGATTCCGCCGGGGTGGGTTCCGAGCGCGTGGTGGACGTCGAAGTACCCGGTGATCTCGTCCAGGACGGCGTCGAAGCCCCGGGTCTTGTGGCCGGAGGGCGCGGTGTACGTGTTGCCGTGCATGGGGTCGGTGACCCAGCCCACGCGCGCACCGGAGGCGGCGACCTTCTCCACCAGGAGGGGCAGGTTCTCGCGTACGACCGTGGCTCCCATGCGTACGACGAAGGTGAGCCGGCCCGGCTCCTGGTCGGGGTCGAGCCGCTCGATCAGCGCCAGCAGCTCGTCGGGCTCGGCCGTCGGCCCGACCTTCACCGCCACCGGGTTGCGGATCCCGGCCAGGTAGGCGATGTGGGCGCCGTCGGGGTCGCGGGTGCGCTCGCCGGCCCAGAGCAGGTGACCTGATCCGGCGTACGGGCGGCGTGAGTACGGGTCGATGCGGGTCAGCGGCGTCTCGTAGTCGAGCAGCAACGCCTCGTGGGAGACGAACAGTTCCTCGGGTACGTGCCCCCGGGTCGTCGTGGGACTGCCGCCGACCAGGGCACGGGCGAGGTTCAGGGTCGCCGCGGCGGCCTCGTGGGCGCGCAGCATCCGGTGCGGGTCCGGGGTGCGGGCCGCCGCCGTGAACTCCAGTCCGTTGACGGACTCGCCCCGGTAGGAGGGGAGGGTGACGCCGTCGCGTGCCTCGAAGGCACTGGACCGGGGCTTGGCGTACTGCCCGGCCATCCGGGCGAGCACGACGACGGGCAGGGCGGTGCGGCCGGACAGCGCGGCGGCCATCCGGGAAAGGGTGTCGAGCCGGTTCTCCATGACGGACAGGGAGGTGTCGAGCGTTTCCGCGCAGTCGCCGCCCTGGAGCAGCATGGCCCGGCCCTCGGCCACCGCGGCCAGCCGGTGCTTGAGCAGGTCGCTCTCGCGCGGCATGACGAGCGGGAGGCTCGCCGCCAGGCGGTGCTTGACCGTGCGGAGCACCTCGGTGTCGGGCCAGCCGGGCTGCTGAGCAACGGGGCGCTGGACCACGGGTCGCTGGGCAACGGAGTGACGGACTGGGGAGGTTTGCATCAGACGGCCTCGTCATGTCGCAGGGAAGTCGCGTACGCCGGAGGAACCAGCAGGCACAGTGAGCGTCCTGCCGAGCGGATGAAAATCACCACACATTTGATCCAGGTGCCCTCGAATTCCGGTCGACGATTAATGGAATGGCTGCTCCGATACCGCTCAGGTACTGCTTCGATGCCGATTAGGGGACTGCCCTGGGCCCGTTGTTAGGGGTTGTCGGCCGCCGTGCAGCCACATAGCTTCCACCATTGAGGGCGATCATGGGTGCTTTTGATGACGCCGCCTGTCGGCCGCCGTGTCCGTAATCCATCGGCATCGATCCGGACAAAGCGTGATCGCCATGAGCGGACGAAGAGCGACGGTTCCTAAGAGGGCGGGAATTTTCCATGACGAGCGAAGAGAAACTGCTTGATCACCTGAAGTGGATGACCGCTGAGCTGCGCCAGGCGAAACAACGCCTGCGCGAAGTGGATTCGGGCGAGCAGGAGCCGATCGCGATCGTCGGGATGAGCTGCCGGTATCCGGGCGGGGTCGACTCCCCCGAGGCCCTGTGGCAGCTGGTGGCCTCGGGCACCGATGCCGTGGCGGAGTTCCCGCGGGACCGCGGCTGGGACCTGGAGACGCTGACCGCCGCCGACCCGGACGGGCCGGGGGCCTCGATCAGCTCCGAGGGCGGTTTCCTGTACGGCGCCACGGAGTTCGACGCCGGCTTCTTCGGGATCTCGCCGCGCGAGGCGCTCGCGATGGACCCGCAGCAGCGGTTGATCCTCGAATCCTCCTGGGAGCTCTTCGAGCGGGCTGGGATCGATCCGGAGTCGCTGCGCGGCAGCCGTACCGGCGTGTTCGTCGGCACGAACGGCCAGGACTATCCGACCCTGCTGCCGAACAGCGCCGAGAACGTCGAGGGCTACCTGGTCGTCGGTGGTTCGGCCAGTGTCATCTCCGGGCGCATCTCGTACACCCTCGGTCTCGAAGGACCGGCCGCGACGGTGGACACGGCCTGCTCGTCCTCCCTGGTGGCCCTGCACTGGGCGTGCCAGGCGCTGCGCGAGCAGGAATGCTCGCTGGCCGCGGCGGGCGGTGTGGCGCTGATGTCGACGCCGGGCACCTTTCAGGAGTTCAGCCGTCAGCGCGCGATGGCCGCCGACGGCCGCTGCAAGGCGTTCGCGGACTCCGCCGACGGCACCGGCTGGGGCGAGGGCGTCGGCATGCTGCTGCTGGAGCGGCTCTCGGACGCCCAGCGCAACGGCCACCAGATCCTTGCCGTCGTACGGGGCTCCGCGGTCAACCAGGACGGTGCGAGCAGCGGTCTGACCGTTCCGAACGGTCCTGCTCAGCAGCGGGTGATCCGGCAGGCGCTCGCCAACGCCGGCCTGGGCCCGGGCGATGTGGACGTGGTCGAGGCGCACGGTACGGGCACGAAACTCGGGGACCCGATCGAGGCACAGGCACTGCTCGCCACCTACGGCCAGGACCGCCCTGAGGACCACCCGTTGTGGCTGGGCTCCCTGAAGTCGAACATCGGCCACACGCAGGCGGCGGCCGGTGTCGGCGGCATCATCAAGATGGTCATGGCGATGCGGCACGGGGAGCTGCCGCGGACCCTGCACGTCGACCGGCCCTCCACGCACGTCGACTGGTCGGCCGGCGCGGTGGAGCTGCTCACCGAGGAGCGGGCCTGGGACGACCCGGGCCGGCCCCGCCGGGCGGGCGTCTCCTCGTTCGGCATGAGCGGCACCAACGCCCACGCCATCATCGAGGCGCCCCCGGCCGAACCCTCCGAGGCGTCTGCCGGGCCTTCCGCCGCCGGGCCTTCCTCCGAGCGCGCCGTCACGGCTGCCGGCCCGGTGCCGTGGCTCATCTCCGGACGCTCGGCCCAAGCTCTGCTGGACCAGGCGGACCGCCTGCGCGCCCATGTGCTCGACGCCCCGACGGCCCCCGCCCTCACCGACATCGGCCTCTCGCTGGCACGGACGCGCACCGCGTTCGACCACCGGGCGGTCGTGATCGCCGACAGCACGTCGGACATGACGGACCGGCTGCGGGCCCTGACCGAGGGCTCCCTGCCGGCCGGAACGGCCTCCGGCACGGTCGGCACGTACGCCAAGCCGGTGTTCGTGTTCCCGGGTCAGGGGGCGCAGTGGGCCGGGATGGCGGTGGGCCTGCTGGAGT
>NZ_FPJO01000068.1 GCF_900119365.1 Streptomyces atratus | reverse complement strand
GCCGACGGCCGGCCCGACACCAGCCGAACCGTCACCCACCTCGACGTCACCATCCTCGAACCCGTGGATCAGTCACCCGTGCCGCCCACAGCCTCCCGGGACGACCGGCACGCCGCCCCCGCCGCACGGCGCCGACACCGCATCCTGGCCCTGCTCCAGGAAGAACCCACGCGCCTGTGGCAGCCCCGTGAAATCGCCGACCGCTTCGGTGACGTCACCCTGGAGACCATGTACAGACAACTGAACCGGTGGGCCGTCAGCGGCCTCATCCACAAACTCGGCCCCGGCCTCTACGCCGCAACACCATGGTCCCCAGGCCCTCTTGCATGACCTGCGAAAACGTTAACTACCCGGCCTTGGGGAAAGCCCCTGCCCCTGTCAACGAGCTTGCGGAGCATTGCGGATCTCCTGGGTCGTTGGAGGCAAGTCAGCGTCCGGGTGGTACTCGAAATGCCACCACTCGTTGTCGTAGATGCGGTAGAGGTCGTAGCGGGCACCGTGTTCCTCGAGCCAGCGCGCGCCTTCGTACGGGCGCACATCCAGCGCGGTGCCCTTGACGTGCCTGGATTCCGCCGGTGGCAGCACGAGCATCCGGGCCGCGGCCAGTGAGCCGACGCGGCGCACCTCCTGGTCGAACAACCGTTGCTGGACGAGGGGATCGCGGTATCCCGAGGTGAGGCCGATGAGTTGCCCGTGGCGCCAGAGAGCCCCGGCGCGTGCGGCGGTGAACGCCGCCCTGGCACCGTCGGTGAGCCCGGTGAGATCCTCGGCAGGAAAACGGATCCCCAACGCCCAGTCGCAGGCCAGTTCACGGGCGCGGCCGGGATTGCGGACGAACGCAACCGGGAGCAGGAGCACGGCGAGCACCACCGCAAGTACGGCGAACAGCCGGTCACGGGGCCGAGGCGGGATAATGTGTGGTTCGTTCATACCTCCAGTCGAGGGGGCATGACGTTGTCAGCCCGTATCCAGTTTTCGATATGCCGACGATATGCACCGGCTCGTAGCATGAGGCCATGCGTGTTTTAGTCGTTGAGGACGAGCCATACATGGCAGAGGCCATCCGCGATGGGCTGCGCCTGGAGGCGATCGCGGCCGACATCGCCGGGGACGGTGATACCGCTCTGGAACTGCTGAGCATCAACACTTACGCCATCGCCGTCCTCGACCGGGACATCCCCGGACCTACCGGTGACGAGATCGCCCAACGCATCGTCGCCTCCGGCGGCGGCATGCCGATCCTCATGCTGACCGCTGCCGACCGGCTCGACGACAAGGCCAGCGGGTTCGAGCTCGGCGCTGACGACTACCTCACCAAGCCCTTCGAACTCCGAGAACTCGTGCTCAGGCTCAGAGCACTCGACCGCAGGAGCGCCCACAACAGACCACCTGTGCGAGAGATCGCAGGCTTGCGTGTGGATCCGTTCCGCCGCGAGGTCTACCGCGAAGGCCGCTACATCGCGCTCACCAGGAAGCAGTTCGCTACGCTCGAAGTCCTCGTCGCTGCCGAAGGCGGTGTCATCAGCGCAGAAGAGTTGCTGGAGCGAGCGTGGGATGGGAACGCAGATCCGTTCACCAACGCGGTGCGCATCACGGTCTCGGCCTTGCGTAAACGCCTCGGCGAGCCCTGGCTGATCACCACCGTGGCCGGGGTCGGTTACCGCATCGACACAGGACCGAACGCCGATGACCAGGAAGCGGAGCGTGGATAGGCGTCAAGGGTTGAGTGTCCGCCTCAAGCTCACCCTCAGCTACGCCGCATTCCTCGAGATCGCGGGCGCCCTGCTGCTCGCCGCCGTGTGGATGTTTCTTCTGCGAGGAAGGTCGGACAGCCTGAGCGTCCCTGATCGGACCGACTTCCTACGCGTCTTCGACCCAAGCAATTTTGGACCGGTCGTCTTCATCCCGGCGGGAATCCTAGTGCTGGCGTTCCTGTTGATGTTCGGTCTCGTGGGCGGGTGGATTCTGGCCGGCCGGATGCTCACCCCGCTGATTCGCATCACCGACGCCACACGCAGGGTGGCGAACAATGGACCGCTCTCCCACCGGATCCGCCTACCGGGTCGCCGAGATGAGTTCCGCGAACTCGCCGACTCCTTCGACGTCATGCTCGCGCAGCTCGAAGCCCACGTCGCCGAACAGCAGCGATTCGCGGCCAATGCCTCTCATGAACTGCGCACTCCGCTGGCGGTCACTCAGGCGCTTCTCGACGTGGCCCGCAACGATCCGAACCGCGACACCGGCGAGCTTGTCGAGCGCCTCCGCGTGATCAACACCCGGGCCATCGACCTCACTGAAGCATTGCTCCTGCTCAGCCGCGCCAACCAGCGGTCATTCACCAGGGAACACGTCGACCTGTCCCTCATGGCGGAAGAAGCCACGGAAACGCTCCTCCCTTTGGCGGAAAAGCATGGCGTCACCATCGAAACCACCGGCGACATGAGCATCACCATCGGCTCTCAGGCGCTCCTGCTGCAGATGATCACGAACCTGCTGCACAACGCGATCGGCCACAACCTGCCTGAACAGGGCATCGTATGGGTGAATACCAGCATCCACCCCAACTCTGTTGTGCTCGTTGTCGAGAACACCGGCGAGAAGCTCACCTCAGAGCTGGCGTCGACGCTCACCGAGCCATTCCAGCGCGGCACCGAACGCTTGCACTCCGACCACGCAGGTGTCGGCCTCGGCCTGGCAATCGTCAAAAGCATCACCCGAGCACACGACGGAACCCTCACCCTCACCCCCCGCCCCGCTGGCGGGCTCCGCGTCACGGTGCGACTGCCCGCCGCGTCAGCGCACACACAAGAAGATGGCGATCAGGCCTGACGAAGGTCCGGATCTCAGAGGGCTGTTGTTGGTGCGTCTCGCCCGTTGTCCGCTAGCTGATAGCGATCACGAACCGAGGAAGATCGGACTTGACGTCCACTGACATCAAGCCGACATCGTGTCCGGAGCCAGCCCGCGGTGGCTCAGCACCCGGCGCTCCAGCGGGCCGAAGACGCCCACGTCGATCGCGGTGCCCAGCGCCAGGATCAGTACCACCGCGGCCAGTACGAGGCTGAAGTCATGCTGGTTGCGGCCCTCGTCGAGCATGCGGCCGATCCCGGGCAGCTGGGTCGAGGTGATCAGTTCGGCGGTCATCGGCGCACGCCAGCCGAAGGTCCACCCCTGCTTCAATGCCACGACGCAGCCGGGCAGGGCGGCAGGCAGCAGGATATGGGTCGCGGTGGCGCGCCCGGTGGCGCCCATCGTGCGGGCGGCGCGGAGCAGTTGTGGTGGGATCTGCCGCACGGCCGACAGTATGCCGACGGCGATCGAAGGTACGGCGCCCAGGAGCACTACCGCGTACACCGCAGACTCGGACTCTCCCAGCGCTATCACGGCGACCGGCACCAGCGCCGCTGCGGGGAGCGACTGCAGGGCTCCGAGGACCGGGCCGACCGTGGTGCGCAGTGGTCCGATACGCGCCAGCAGCAATCCAAGCAGGATGCCGATCACCGCCGACGCCATGAAACCGAACAAGCAGCGCGCCAGGCTATGGCCGAGAGCGGGCAGCAGCGTGCCTGCTCTCCAGGCGGCGCCGAGGTCGTCAGCTACCTCGGCCGGCGCCGGAAGGGTGTCGGAGAAGCCGAGAAGGTAGGCCGCCTGCCAGAGCGCCAGGACCAGGGTGACGGCCAGCAGCGGTGGCGCAGCCTGGGCAGCGGTGCGACGGGGCCACCTCCGTGCCGCGGGCACCTGCTGCGCCTCCAGGGTGTCGAGGCCCGCCGCGAAGGCAGTGGATTCAGGTGCAGGCATGGCGGATGATCTCCTGGTGCAGGCTTGCGGTGATCTCCCGGGTCAGGGTGGTGACATCGGCGTCCTCGATCCGGCGCGGATGCGGGATGTCCACTTCCCAGGAGCGGGCGATACGACCGGGTCGAGAAGAGAGCAGGATCACCCGCCCGCCGAGACGCACCGCTTCGCGGACGTTGTGTGTAACGAACAGCACCGTAAGCTTCCGTTCCTCCCAGATGCGGGTCAGCTCCCCGTGCAGCAGGTCGCGGGTGATGGCATCGAGGGCGGCGAATGGCTCGTCCATGAGCAGCACCTTGCTTTCCTGGGCCAGGGCGCGGGCCAGAGCGACGCGTTGGCGCATACCGCCGGAGAGCTGGTGAATCCGCTTGTCGTAGGCCTCCGAGAGGTGGACCATCCGCGGCAGCTCGGCCGCCCGGGTGCGCCACGCACTGCGATCCACACCGGCAAAGCGCAAGGCGAGTTCGACGTTGCGCCCGGCGGTCAGCCAGGGGAGCAGTGCGTGGTCCTGGAACATCAGCGCGGGACGGCCGGGCGCGAGCACCGTGCCGTGCGTTGGCAGCTCGAGGCCAGCCACCAGGTTCAGCAGCGTTGACTTCCCGCAGCCCGAGGCACCGAGCAAGCAGGTGAACTCGCCCGGCGCCAGGTGCAGATCGATGTTCTGGAGGACCGGGCTGTCGTCGTAGACCTTCGACACCTGCTCCAGGTGGACCTCCGCCGACGTCACCGCCTCCACCCGAGGGAGTGGGCCGCCATGCCAGCAGTGAGCGTGGCGCCGTCGGCCGGATCTATCAGGATGAACGATCCGGTGCGGCGGGAAGCGGCGTAGTCATCCACTGGGACCGGCTCCGCGGTGCGGAGCACCACTTCACCGATGTCGTTGACCATGAGTCGCTCCGGGTGCGGATGCTGGGACAGGTCGTCCAGGTTGAGCCGGGAGTCGATGGCCTTGACCTTGGCGGCGACCGTACGCGTGCCGTGTCGCAGCAGCACTCGGTCGCCTGCGGTGAGCGGCGTGTCCGTGAGGTGGCACACCGTGGCGGTGATCTCGTTGGTCAGCGTGGGCAGCTGGTCGGACGGGGCAATCACGTCGCCACGGGAGGCGTCCAGGTCGTCTGCGAGGCGCATCGTAATCGACTGCGGAGCCCAGGCGATCTCGGCGGCCTCGCCGAGGATGTCGATCGCGGCGATCGTGGTGGTGCGTCCCGACGGCAGAACGGTGACCTGCTGGCCGACGTGGAAGAGACCGGATGCGATCTTTCCGGCGTAGCCGCGGTAGTCCGGGTGCTCTGCGGTCTGCGGCCGGATGACGTACTGGACGGGGAAACGGGCCACTCGACGGCGCGGGTCGTGGTCGATACGCACGGACTCCAGGTGCTCCAGCACGGTGGGACCGGCAAACCAGCTCATCCGGGCGCTGGGCTCGACGACGTTGTCGCCATTGAGTGCGGAGATGGGGATGGCCGTCACCGCGGGCACACCTAAGCGGGTGGCGTAGTCGACGAAGTTCGCGGCGACCGAAGCGAAGACACCCTCGTCGTACGCGACCAGGTCCCTTGTTGACGGCGAGGGCCACATGCGGGATGCGCAACAGGCCGGCGATGGCGGCGTGCCGACGGGTCTGCTCCACCACGCCGGTACGGGCGTCGATCAAGATGATCGCGAGTTCGGCCGTGGAGGCGCCGGTGACCATGTTGCGGGTGTACTGCACGTGGCCGGGGGTGTCCGCCAGGATGAAGCGCCGGACAGCGGTGGCGAAGTAGCGGTAGGCGACATCGATGGTGATGCCCTGTTCGCGCTCGGCGCGCAGGCCGTCCGTGAGCAGCGCCAGGTCCAGGCCCTGCTTACCGCGACTCATCGAGGCGCGCTCGATGGCGTGGAGCTGGTCGGCGAGGACCGACTTGGAATCGTGCAGCAGCCGACCGACCAGAGTGGACTTGCCGTCGTCCACGCTTCCGGCGGTGACCAGGCGCAGAAGTGAGATGCTGTTCATGGGTTAGAAGTAGCCTTCGCGTTAGCGATCTTCCATCGCAGTCTCCGAGAGGCGATCGTCGGCGCGGGTGGCTCCGCGCTCGGTCAGCCGGGAGGCGGCGATCTCGGTCACGATCTTTTCGACGGTGTCGGCACGGGAGTCGACGGCACCGGTGCAGGACATGTCGCCGACAGTGCGATAGCGGACGAGGCGGGTCTCGGCGGTCTCGCCGCGCTTCGGGCCACCCCAGTCGCCGGCGGCCAGCCACATGTCGTCGCGGCGGAACACCTCACGCTTGTGCGCGTAATAGATCGACGGGAGTTCGATCTCCTCACGGGCGATGTACTGCCAGATGTCCGTGCTCGAACTACTCGCCGTCGAACTCCGGGACGCGATGGGCCTGGCGGGCTGCGAGTCGGTGCACGCGGCCGGTCGGCTGAGCACGAGGGGGCTCCGGTATGGCTGATGCTCCGCGGGAGGGGTCCGGCGGCGACAGCGCCCTCCGGCCACGACGGCGAAAGGTGGTGCTGCTGGCGTTCGGCATGTGATGCCTCGGGAATGTCCGCCCCCGCTGTCACGAGGCGGTCAAGCTGCGTTCATGGTGTCCGTTCATACCCGCGAAAGGTGAGATCGATGACCGCGTCACAGATAAGGCCGGTGTTCCGTAGCAAGCTCAGGACTTGGGGCTGGATGTACCGATGACTACCACTATCGCGCCGGCTGTGGACCCTTCCGTCCTCACCGGACTAACCGAGATCACCAGGTTCGCGGGTGTCGGGACCGCGGTTTCCGACACGTCCTACTCTCAATCCGAGCTGCTCGAAATCCTCGACATCGAGGATCCCAGGGTCCGATCGGTCTTCCTGAACAGCGCGATTGATCGGCGCTTTCTCGCGCTTCCGCAGGAGGGCCCCGGTGGAGTGCGTGTAGCGGAACCCCAGGTTGATCTCCTGGACAAACACAAGAAGATCGCCGTTGACATGGGGTGCCGGGCGCTCGAGGCCTGCCTGAAGTCGGCGGGAGCGACACTTTCGGACCTGCGTCACCTGTGCTGCGTCACCTCGACCGGCTACCTGACTCCCGGCCTGAGCGCATTGATCATCCGTGAACTCGGCATAGACCCGCATTGCAGCCGTTCGGACATTGTGGGCATGGGATGCAACGCGGGTCTGAACGCGCTCAACATGGTCGCGGGCTGGTCCGCGGCGCACCCAGGTGAGCTCGGCGTCGTCCTGTGCAGCGAGGCATGCTCCGCTGCATACGCTCTGGACGGCACGATGCGGACCGCGGTCGTCAACAGCCTGTTCGGCGACGGATCCGCCGCCCTCGCCGTCGTCTCCGGTGATGGGCGGGTGCCCGGTCCACGCGTGCTGAAGTCCGCGAGCTACATCATCACCGACGCGATCGAGGCGATGCGCTACGAATGGGACCGGGACCAGGACCGGTTCAGCTTCTTCCTCGATCCGCAGATTCCCTACGTGGTCGGTGCACACGCTGAGATCGTCGTCGACAGGCTGGTGTCCGGTACGGGGCTGCGCCGCAGCGACATCAGCCATTGGTTGGTGCACTCCGGCGGCAAGAAGGTGATCGACGCCGTCGTGGTCAATCTCGGCCTGAGCCGGCATGACGTCCGGCATACCACCGGTGTGCTCCGCGATTACGGAAATCTCTCCAGCGGCTCCTTCCTCTTCTCCTACGAGCGACTCGTCGAAGAGGACGTCGCTCGGCCTGGCGACTACGGAGTGCTGATGACCATGGGGCCCGGCTCCTCGATCGAAACGGCGTTGATCCAGTGGTGATGCGTGGGGAAACGGATGGCGAACTGATGCTGCACTTGGACGGCACTCGGCCGCTGTCGGCCGCGTCGGTCGAGGAGATGGATGACCTCTGCGACCGCGCCGAGGACCATCGGGAATCCGGCCCGGTCACCGTCCACGTCACGGGTGTCCCACCAGCCGGCTGGTGGACGGAGCTGACAGTCGGCGTGGTCTCCAAATGGGAACGGGTGGTGCGCCGGTTCGAACGGCTCGGCCGGCTCACGGTCGCGGTGGCGTCGGGCGACTGCGCCGGAACGGCGCTGGACGTCCTCCTCGCCGCCGACGTCCGGATCGTCGCTCCTGGCACCCGGTTGCTGCCCTCCTGGGCAGGCGGTGCCACCTGGCCGGGGATGACCGTGCACCGGCTCACCCATCAGGCCGGTACGGCAGGCATCCGGCGGGCCGTGCTGCTCGGGGTCCCGATCGAGGCGGACCGCGCGCTCGCGCTCAACCTGGTCGACGAGGTGACCGAGGACCCGGCGACGACACTGGCCTACCTGGCCGAGGCGGCCGGTGCCGTGGACGGCACGGAGTTGGCGATTCGCAGGCAGCTGATTTTCGAAGCCGGCTCGACGACCTTCGAGGACGCGCTCGGTAGGCACCTCGCTGCCTGCGACCGCACCCTGCGCTGAACGGGACCGTCCGCATGACGATCGCGAGCAGACTTCCGAGCGGTCTCGCCGCCGCCGGGGGGCGCTGCACAAGGCGGCCGAGCGGGTCGACGACCTGCTCGCCGTCCTGCCCGAGCCCACTCAACGGACCCCCGGCCAGCGGGCCGAGGCCGCCGCCGCCCAGGACGAGGTGCGCCGATTGCGCGAGCGGTTCCTGGCCGACCACGTCGAGGAGGTGTACGCCCGGCTCACCGGCGGCCGGAGCCTGCGGATCGAAGCCCTGGTCACGGAGGCCGCCGAGGTCTTCCTCAGCCTGCCCGCCGCCAAGGAGGGCAACATCCCGGGTGTCGCGAACTTCCGCCTCACCCGGTCGGTCGGCCCGCGCGCTGCCCGGCAGGTGATCCTCGGCGGCCGACGGCTGTGGGCGAGCGAGCCGGACGCCCGTCTGATCGTCGACGAGGTCGCCGAACCTGCCGACCTGGACGCTGCGATCGAACGGGCCTTGGAACGGCTGGGCGGGGAAGCGGTGCTCGCCAACCGTCGGATGCTGAATCTGTCCGAAGAGCCGCCCGAGGAGTTCCGCCGCTACATGGCAGAGTTCGCGCTCCAGCAAGCGCTGCGACTGTACGGCGCCGACGTCATCGACAAGGTGGGCCGGTTCGCCGCGAGGCGGACATGAACCGCATCCGGCCCAACTGTGGGGCATCCGCTCCCTGTTGCGCATGCAGCAGCCGTCCAGTCCGCGCACAGCGGCCCTCGACCTGATGTGGCGTGCGACCAGGGCGCGACGCCGACTGATCCCTGGCTGATCTCTGTCTGATCCGTCACTGACGACAGCCTTTGGCCCCCGACTCAGGGAGAGCTCATGGGCCTTGTCCCCGATGAGTGGACACCTGTTCGTATCGTTATGCGGCGAGTGTCAGGGTAGCTGACTGTTGCTCGTAGGCGATCGGTGCCTGCTG
>NZ_FPJO01000053.1 GCF_900119365.1 Streptomyces atratus | reverse complement strand
GCGCTTCTTCCGCCGCCTGCTGAAGACGACCCGCTCAGTGCCACGGGTGATCGTCACCGACAGACTCCGCTCCTACGGCGCGGCCCACCGCGAGGTGATGCCCTCGGTCGAGCACCGCTCCCACAAGGGCCTCAACAACCGGGCCGAGAACAGCCACCAGCCAACCCGACAGCCCGAACGCCGCCATGAAAGGCTTCCGCAGCGTCGGCGGAGCCCAGCGGTTCCTGGCCGCGTTCAGCGGCATCTCACCCCGCTTCCGGCCCCGTCGCCACCTGATGACCACCACCCACTACCGCGCCGAGATGACCACCCGCTTCGCCATCTGGGACCAGATCACCGGCGTCGCCGGCCTGCCTGCCGCGGCCTGATCACGGAGCCGGAACCCGCCCCCTCCACACCCGGCACACCATCAGGCACTCACTCCCTCAACAACGTGACAGCACCGGCACGGGAGGTACTCCTTCGTGTGATTGTTGCGAGGAGGTGAGTCGGATCTGGCGCAGGGCGCCGCCGTCGACGGCCCACTCGGCGCCGGTGATCTGGCATGCGAGGGGGAAAACAGGTGTGCGATGACCTGGGCGACGTAGTCCGGGCTGCCGAGCCAGGTGGTAGGCAGGCGCCGCACCTCGCGGACGAAGTGGTCGATCGCCGCCTCCGGCTCAAGGCCGAACCGGGCGCTGAAGGTCCATCGGTCTGCTTCCTTTCAGACGAGCCGGCCGCCGCCGTCGACGTGCAGCACGGTGCCGGTGACGTAGGGGTTACTCATCGCGAACAGAACAGCCTGGACCAGGTCCTCGGGCTTGCCGACGCGCCGGGCCGGGTTGCGCTCGGCCACACCGCGCAGGAACGCTTCCTTGTCGGCGCCGAGACCGTCCCAGGAGCCGGTGTCGACGATGCCGGGGGAGACGGCGTTGACGCGCGCCGGGGCGATCTCCACCGCCAGGGCCTGGACCAGGAACGCCAGGGCGCCGTTGGTGGTGGCCATCACGGTGCGGGCCGGGGCGGGCCGCCAGGCCGCCACCCCGGAGAAGAAGGTGAACGAGCCACCCGCGTTCGCATGGCCCGTCAGGTGCTTGGCCAGCAGCAGCGGGCCGATCACCTTCGCGGCGAATGCGCGCTGCACTGCGGAGAGTTCGAGTTCCGCCAACGGGCCGTTGGCGGGCATGGCGGCGGTGGACACCAGGTGGTCGAAGCTACCCACCTGCTTGGCCAGCCGGGAGATCGACGCCTCGTCGGCGAGGTCGACCGGCACCACTTGGGCCGTGCCGCCCAGCTCACCGGCTGTCCACTCCAGCTTGCGCGGGTCCGGCCCGGCCAGAACCAGGTCCGCACCGGCAGCGGAGGCAGTCTGGGCGAACAGGCGGCCGGTGTGCGAGCCGGCACCCACGACGATCACGCGCCGACCTTCGAGAGACATGGAAGACGAGGTGGAAGAAGGCATGACGAAACTCCTCGGGTGATCGGGAACGGAGGCTCGGCCACCGCTGTCACTGCGCGGAGGCTCATGACATGAGCCTCCCCGCCCGGCTCAGATAAGTCCAAGGCTTGGTTTTTAGAGCAGCGATAGAATCTGTTCATGACGACTCTGCGGCAGCTCGAATACCTGGTCGCGGTGACCGATACCGGGTCCTTCACCCACGCGGCCGAACTGCTGCACGTCACCCAGCCCGCGCTGTCCCACCAGGTCCGCGCACTGGAGAAGTCCTTGGGTGGACCGCTCCTGGAACGCCTCCCGCGGGCGATCCGCCTCACCCCGCTGGGCCGCGCCGTGCTTCCCCACGCCCGCGCCGCCCTCAACGACGCCCACCGCCTCCATGCCGCCGCCCACCGCACGGCCGGACTGGACGGCGGGGAGCTGGAAGTCGCCACCGTCTACTCCGTCAGCCTCGGCATCCTCCCGCCGGTCCTGCGCACCTGGCGCCACCAGCACCCCGGGGTACGCATCCGGCTGCGTGAGTACCCGCACACCGACCAGCTCCAAGCCGCGATGACCGCGGGACAGGCCGACCTCGCCATCGGCCCCACCCCCAACGTCTGGGAAGGCCCCGTACGGAACCTCGGCGTCGAGGAGTTCGTCGTCGTCCTGTCCACCGACGACCCGCTCGCGAACCGCGCCGCCGAAACTATCGCCCTCGGGGCACTCACCGATCGTGCGTGGGTCCATTTCGCCCCTGGCAACGGCCTCGCGGACATCCTCGACGGAGCCTGCGCCGACGCCGGCTTCAAGCCCCAGGTCGCCATCCGCGCCGAACAGACCTCCGCCGCACCCCTGCTCGCCGCCGCCGGCCTCGGCCCCGCGCTGGTCCCCGCCACGATCATCCCGCCCGACTTCGACGGCATCGCACTACGCCCCGATCCGCCGGTGCGCCGCACCCTTACCGCCTACACCCGCACCCGCCCCGACCCGCTCACCACCGCCTTCGCCACCCTCCTCGCCGAACAGGCCCGCGTCCTGCCCCCACACATCCGCGCCTTCAGCACTGCTCAGAGTACTTCCCGTTGATCCACCACATGCACCGCGCGGTGCACTGTGCCACTCCGCTTTTCCAACCTCGCGGTGATGGAAATGAGTTGGACGGCCCTGCAGTCTCCGCGGTGGCGGTCAGAACCGCGCGACCGAGGATGCGGCGGGCCATGGTGAAGCCCAGGAGTGCGGGGGTGGCATCGGCCGGGACGCCGACCTCCACCTCTTCTGAGCCCCGTCGCACCATGACCGTCGCCGTCGTCCAGGCCGCTCCCCGTTGTTCGACGCGCGGGCCGCGCTGGCCCGCGCTGAAGAACTCATCCGAGAGGCTGCCGTCCGCCACGGCGCCGAAGTCATCGTTCTTCCCGAGGCGTTCCCTGGCGGATTTTGTGAGTGGGTGGGGTGGTGTCAGTGGGTTGGGTGTCACCGTGCTTGTTATGCACTGGTAGTGCGTTGAGCTGGTCTTTTCGGCTTGGCTGCGTGGATTTTCGGCACTGGCGGAAGCCCTGTACCGCGACGTCCTCACGCCCTACATCCGGTACTCCGCCTACACGCCCGTCCGACAGGCTCACTCCTGCCCGAGTCCGCCGCGATTTCCGGCACCTGCGCCCGAAGGCGGCCTGTCCCGCCTGAGCACCGAAATCCTCCCGCCCCAGCCCAGGCCGGCCATCCGGCCGCAAGAAGCACCCGGCCCACTCCCCGCTATGACGTGCACACAGTCGGCAAACCGGGCCCCGCAAAACGACGGACGAAGAAGTCAACAACCCCGCGTCCCCGCCGCACAGGATAAAGATCAAGCGTACGTCCAGCAGTCCGGGCATCATCGCAGCTCGGAAGGGGTTTGGGTGATGTAATCGGACGTCAAGTTCAGGATAGCAAGCCGGTGTAAGTCCGGTCCGGGGAGACGCCAGGGTCCCCGGTAGCTGACTCCCGGCGTCACTCGAAATGGTGGCGTCGAAGTGGAGTGCGGTCGAGGAGTTGGGCTTCGAACTGGGAGATGCGGCGGTCTTGGAAGCGGCTGTTGGAACGGGTGGCCTGGAGTCGTTCTTCGAGGGTGCGTTTGTCCTGGGTGAGTTCGCGGATTCGCTGCGTTCCATCGCCCGCAACCTGTGCCGGCTGTTCTGGAGCGACCTGGAGACCCACCATCCCGGCATCGACTCGCTGCGACTGACACCGGCATATCCCGCCACTGGCTGAGGGGCGCAGTTGGGTTCGCCACGTCGGCGAGCGGTCGGAGCGGGCGCGAAGTACAAGCCGGCCGGGCCCGGCGGGTCGCAGGGGAATCTCCCCCAGGCGCCTACGCCCTCGCTTGTGAGAACCCGGGTGCCTTGGAATGTGATCGTGCAGTGCACAGCGGCCCGGCAGCCGCGAGTGCGAGCCTCTTCCCTGGCTGCCGAAGGACTCGTCACCCAGCCCGCTGCCGCACAGCTCGGGCGGAGGAACGGGCTCCATTCGGGAAGCCTGTTCCTGCTGTCCGGGGGCCCTCGGACCTTTCTCGGTCCGAGCACCTCAACCGATCGCCGGTGAGCCCCAGTCTTCGTGCGGGCCAGGTGCACGGCCACTTCCTCCCGCCGACCACCGCGACGTGGGAGGGGCATCCGATCAAGGTGTGGGCGAAAAACGCCCGCGCGGCAGCCCGTAGGGCGCGGGAGAACGAGGAGCTCCGCGCGGCCGGCCTCCCCGTCCCTTCGGCGGCCGGGGCGATGACCGAGGCGCGGCGGGACGAGCTGGACGCGATCGATCCGGGGTGGTGCCCGGTATGTGACACCGGGTGGCAGCGCTGCTACCGCCTCGCCGCGCCACCGCCGCTCTGCCGAGCGCGCTGTCGGCAGCTCGACTGCCTTCCGCCCCGTTCGGGGGCGGACCGATGCGTCCGGCCGCTTGCAGGCTTGTCACGGTGTCCCAGCGGCCTCGGCGTGGAGCAGCTCGATCAGCTGGGGGCGGTGCAGCGTCGCGATGGGTTCCAACAGGTCGGGATGGCGCAGCACTACGCTGGCTTCGGTGTCGTGGGTGCCTGGGTCGATGAGGCGCTGCAGGCCGGCACTGTGATGATCGGTGGCCGCGCGGGTCCGGTGTGCTCGGATGGCGAGGGCGCGGTCGGCCAGCAGGCAGGCAGCCCAGCTGACGACGGTCTCGTCCACCCAGGTCCGCCAGGCGGTGCCGTCGCGGTCCGGGTCGCATCCGGTGAGCCAGTCCAGTCGGTCGGCTCCGCCCGGGCCGCACAGGTGGAGCAGCTGTACATCGAGGCCGGTGGGGTAGCGCAGATGGGCGGCGAGGGTGGTGGCCTGGAGGGCCTGGGCCTCGGCCAGGGCGTAGTTGAGCGCACCTGGGGGCGGCGGGTAGGCGTCAAGGAGCCATCGAGTGCAGGCGGCTATGACGGGTGTCAGATCGGTGGGCACGGCGATCGGTTTCCTGGGGAGCGTGCCGGCGCCCTTCCGTCCGGTCGGGTGCGCGAGCTGGTGCGCGGGGCGGCGCTGCCCCGTTCGTGGCCGACCAGCATAGGCGGCGCCTGCCAGGAAGGCCCATGACCTGGGTCACGCCCTGCCCAGGCTCCCGGGGGCCGGGCCGCGCGCCTGCGCGGCCCGGCCCCCATGACCTGGGTCAGGATTTGCCGCGGCCGGTGACGAAGTCGCGGGCCCGGTCGACCAGGCCGACACCCGGGGCGAGGAGCTTGCTGGCCATAGGAGTGCTTGGCGCGGAGGGGTGCGGCCGGGTGGGCGCCATGGCTTTGGCCTGGCGGATCTTGTCCCCGAGGTCGTCCAGCTGCTTTGGGGTGCAGGCGCGGCGCAGCATCGGGAAGATGTTGTTCTCCTCGTCCTGGACGTGGGCGGCGACCTCATCCATGAGCTGCTGCAGCATCGTGCTCATCTGCGGGTCGTCGGTGTCTACCCTCTCCAGCTGCTTGAGGATCTTCTCGACCCGGCCGTGGTCGGCGATCTCCTTGTCCGCGAGCCGGTCGCCGCCGTCGATGTGCTCGCGGACCGCCGGGTACAGGTACTGCTCCTCGGCGACCGAGTGCCGCACGAGCTCGATGGTGACCTCGTCCACCTGGTCCCGCAGCTGCTGGCCGCCCGCGGTCATCGCCTGGATACGGCCGAACATCTCCTCGACCTCGCGGTGATCGGTCATCAGCTCGTCGATCACGTTCCTGCCTTGCCCCATCACACATCCGCCTCTCTCATCCGGGGGCGGGTCTCTCCCGCCCAGCCCATAGGTATCCCCGCCCGGCACACCGCGCCCGCCCAGCCCGCTGCGGCCTCACCCGCTCGGCCCCACCGTGCACGGCCCGGCACCCGGACTTGTGCGGGCCCTGCGGGGCCGCGCGGCCCCGTTTGTCTGCCCACCTGGCGGGCAGCCGCCTGGGCGGCTGTTTCGCCTGGCTGACGCCGGCCTCTGGACGGAGAGCGCTCAGATGACCACCAATCCCGGACCGCCCACTGACGAACGCGACGCCACGGAGACGGCCCTGGACGCCTTCCGGGCCCCCGATCCGGACGGACCGCTGACCACAGGCCAGGGCGTGCGCGTCAACGACACCGACAACTCCCTCACCGTCGGCGACCGCGGCTCACCCTGCTGGAGGACTTCCAGCTGCGCGGAGGCTCACCCGCTTCGACCACGAGCGCGCCAAGCGCAACATCCATGGTCGTTCGAAGATGAATAAGTAAGACCGACCGGCAATAGGGGGGCGGCGTCGCGGGGCTGGGCACGCACATCTGCCGCGTTGTCGTCAATCAACAACGCTCCGCGTTGCCTCAATCCTCCGCCTTGCAGCTGCACGCACCCAGCCCCGCTCCTTCACCCACCCCCCAATTGCCGGTCGGTCTAAGGAGCTCGAACACCAGTAGGAGGCAGCGATCATGGGCACCGTTCCCGTGCCGCCCGATCCCGACATCACATCGGTCCCGCCGCCTGACCCCCCATCGCCTCCGGGTCCGCCGGAGCGGGTGGAGCCGGTGGAGCCTCCGGAGCCGGCGGAGCCGCCTGTGCCGCCGGATCCCCCGGCGCCGCCCGGGTCGCCCACACCACCGCCTGAGCCACCCCGCCCGGATGGCCCGGGTGTTCCCGGTCCCGAACCGGAGCCGGGGCGGCCGCACCCATCGGAGCCGCCCGACTGAACGCAGGCCGAATGACGCGGGTGAGCCGGACGGATGATGTCAGCCGCGGCGGCGCGGCGGCGAGCCATCGAATGTCGGACATGGGCCGGGGTGACAGGAGGGTTCGGTGCGCGCTGGGGTCGAGATCGCAGTGTGGTGTGCCGTGCTGCTCGGGGTGACGGTGGTCCTTCCGCGACCCGTAGATCGCAACGCGGGCCCCGCAGGCGCTGAGCGCCTCTTCCGAAGTCGCCGTCCGAATTCCCCCCAACCCGACCAGCGCCCGCGGCAGCCCGGAAGGCGATTCCCGCACCCCGCGCACATCCCTGACCGGGCCACCGCATGCACTGCACTCCACCATTACGCCTCCAACTCCCCGCCCGCCACCGGGGGCATCACAGCGAACACACAGAGCAGCGACCGAGAAGCAACGAGTGATGCACGGGTACTACTGACGGTCCACAGAACCGCGAGGGGCGCAGAATGGGGAGTATGGACCCCTACGAGGGGCTGGCCGCGGTGGAGCGGAGGGACGGGACTCTGGTCCGCGTGTGGGCCGACTTGCCGTCACCCAGGAGCACAGCTCGGCTGAGGCAGACCGGCTGACCGCACCCGGCGGCGAAGCACTCCTGCTGAAGGGCGCCGTCACCCTGGTCCTCTCACGGACCCGCTGGCCCGCCGAGGTCACCTACACCCAGCTGTCCTCCGGACCGCACTCCGCGAACTGGACCGAGATCAAGGGCACCGGGCCCGCAACCACCCAGCCAGACCCCATCGCCGGCAGCCACACCGAACGCGATGACGGACCACAGCCCGGCGCCGCCCTCCCCGACGAACACAGCGAAACAGTTCGCCGGCCCAAGTCTGCGATGTTACGCAGCTGCCGGGACGGACCAGAGACTTCCGCGTAGAAGATGGCGGCGTCGAACGCGTCACGGGTCTGGAGCTCCAGCCGCACCGGGGCCCCGTCCCGGTCCGCGGCGATCCCTGCACGCCCTCCCTCAGGACCAGAGGACCGACGGGTGAGGGTGGCGCCCCGGTACGGTTCTTTCGTGGGCCGTCATTCGGTGCTCCTGCGGGTGCGTGATGGGCGTCGGGCGCCATGCTCGAGGCGGCCAGGGGCGGGGTTCAGCGGGTGGTGGTGCGCAGCAGGTCGCGTACCCGGTCGACCAGACCGGCGCCCGGAGCGAGGAGTCTGTTGGCGGGCGGGGTGTTCGGGAGCAAGGGGTGGGGGCGGGTGGGGGCGGTTTGCCTGGCCCGGCGCACCAGCCGGCCGAGTTCGTCGAGCGTCTCGGGCGGGAGGGTGGCTGCGAGTTTCGGGAACAGTTCGTGTTCTTCCTCGCGCATGTGGGAGGCGACCTTGAGCTTCAGCTTCGCGATCGTGTCGTTGAACCGCGGGTCGTCGACGCTCAGGTCTTCGAGGTCCTTGAGCATGCGCTCGGCTCTGGCGTGATCGGCGAGCTCCTTGTCCGCCATGGCCGCACCGTGCGGTACGTGCTTGCGCACGGTGGGGTAGAGGTGCAGTTCCTCGGCGACGGTGTGCCGGACCAGTTCCGCGGTCAGCCGGTCCGCGAGCTCCCGCCGCCGGGGGTGATCGACCGGCTGCAACTCGATCTGCGAGAACAGATCCTCCAGCTCACGGTGATCGGCCACGAGCTCCGCGATCACATCGCCACCGGGTTCCATCGCGACACAGCACCTATCCTGGGGATCGTCGCCCCTCGGGGGGAGGGTGCAAGCACACAGACAACACACCCCGGAACGCAGAACCGGCGCCACGCGCGCGGGAACCGCACCGTACTCACCTCCCCGGCCCTGCGATCACCACCGTTTCGCACAAGGATCGGACTACGGGCGGTGGCCCGGCCGTGTCCTCCCCCGGTCCCGATCGGGGGACACCTCCCCCAGGCACTCCGGTCCACCTCCCGGCCCATAAGGAGGGGCCTGGAGGCACGGATGCCGCAGCCCTTGTGGACTTGCCATTTTCCCCACCCTGGCGCCTCGCCCGGGATGATGGGGCAGGTGGGTTTCCCGCTGGCCAATGCCCACTCGGCGGTCGTGGAGCTGCTGGCTCTGGCCGCCTGCCGGGCAAGGTGGGAGCGGATCCGACTGGATGGAGATGCCAGCAGTGGGCCGCGGCCTCAGCTGCCCTTGGCGAGGGCGTCGGCGGGCTGGTCACGGGTCATGTCGGAACGCCCTTTGACGCCGGCCTTGGTGGCCTTCTTGTACAGCTCGGCCTTGGTCAGCGACCGTAGCGACCCAACATCCGAGGCCCCGGTGCGCTTCTTCGCTGCAGGCTTCTTCCCGCGCCCGGTCTTCCCGGAGGTGCCGGCTTTCTCCCCGGTGTCCTTCGGGCTGCGGGCCCGCTCGACGCTGGCGCGCAGGGCCTCCATCAGGTCGACCACACCGGTGGGCTGCGCGGCCGGCTCGGCCTTCTCCACGGCCTCGCCGGCGGCCTTGGCCTCGATCAGCGCCTCGACCTTCTCCTGGAAAGTGTCGTGGAAGTCCTCCGGATCCCAGTCGGTGGTGAGGGCGTCGATGAGCTGGTGGGCCATCTTTACCTCGGCGGAGGTCGGCTCCATCTTGCCCGGCAGGTCGGGGACCTCCTCGTGGGGCGTTGTCACGTTGGTGCGGTGTTGATCGATTGAGGGCGCGTCAGGGTGTGTAGGGGTCGGGTGGGGGCCTGGCTTACGCTGCGATGGGCTGGTCGGTGGCGCCGGTGATCTCGTCCCAGATGGCGAAGCGGGTGGTCATCTCGGTGCGGTATTGGGTGGCGGTCATCAGGTGGCGGCGTGGTCGGAAGTGCGGTGAGATGCCGCTGAACGCGGACAGGAACCGCTGGGCCCCGCCGGTACTGCGGAAGCCCTTCATCGCGCCTTCGCGCTGCCTCGTCGGCTGATGACTGTTCTCGGCCCGGTTGTTCAGACCCTTGTGGGCGCGGTGTTCTACGGAGGGCATGATCTCGCGGTGGGCCGCGCCGTAGGAGCGGAGCTTGTCGGTGACGATCACCCTCGGCACCGAGCAGGTCTTCTTGAGCAGTTTGCGGAAGAACCGCCTGGCCGCAGCGGTGTCCCGCCGGTTCTGGACCAAAATGTCGAGCACGTTGCCATCGGCGTCGACGGCCCCCGCCACAGGTACTTCAGCTCACCGTTGATCCTGAGGAAGACCTCGTCCAGGTGCCACTTGTCGCCCGGCTGCACACGCCGGCGGCCCAGGCCGTTGGCGTAGGCCTGCCCGAACTTCCTACACCAGCGGCGGACCGTCTCGTGGGAGACGATCACGCCGCGTTCGAGCATCAGCTCATCGACCTCGCGGAACGACAGCGGGAAACGGAAGTACAGCCACACGCAGTGCGCGATGATCTCCACCGAGTACCGGTGCCCCTTGTACGGCGGCGCGCTGTCCACGGACGACCCCTCCCAGCACGACCAACCAGAAGATCATCCCAGGCCGGTCAGTCAACGAGACAGTGCCCGACCGCGTCCAGAAGTCCCCTCACCTGCCGCCGGCGGAGACCGGCCGCCGCCTGGGCCTGCGCCCCGCGACCTGGTCGTCAACGGCCGCGTGATCAAGGTCAACCATCAGGCCCGTCTGGTGATGGGCACGGTGCGCCGCTTCTGCTACACACCGCTGAGAAGGCGATGGCGCTTGCCATGGGCTCGGCGTCTGCATAGCGGCCGTCCCACACCGGTCTGGGGTCTGGGTGTATAGATCTGGCTCGCATGGGTAGGCACCAAGTGAGCACCGAATCGGAAGCCACTGGACCGAAGAAACGCCCCGCCAAGGCACTCGGCGAGCGAGTCGTGACGAATTCTCTTCTCACGGCGCAGTACGGCTCTTCGCGTCCGCACCCGGCGCTTTCCGGAGGCGCGTACGTTCATTTCGCATAGACACTTTCTCTGGAGAACGCGCTCGTCTCGAAGTTCGCCCCAGGTGAGGCAAGGAGAGCAGGGGCCTGACTTCCGGCGGGTGAGGAGGACGTGATGGCCGGAATCCATGAAGAGCTGCCGGACGAAGGTCTCTCCGTTCCGGAGGACACCCAGATGACTGCCGGCGCCACACCGCCCGCTGAGTCAGGCGTTTCCGAACTCGGCCCCCCACAGGAAGCCCCACGGAGGAGCTGGCGCCCGACACCCCTGACACCGGTCCTGGCGGTGTTTGTCCTGGTCCTGCTTCTGGTGGCGGCACTGGCGATCTTCAAGGCTGTGGGGTGAGGACACGCCCCTGAGGAGACCGCACTGACCGGGGAGTGGCTGAGGGGGAGCATCTGCTGCAGCACTGTGGCCGGGGCCGTCGTGGGCGCTCGGCGCGGCGCCGCCGTGGTTTATTTGAGCGGGTGCTTGAAAACGGAGCCCGCCGGGGACGGTTCCGCAGCCAGCACCACTGCCTCCGGATCCCGTACACGCACACGCCCCCGTGCGCAGCGACCGCACGGGTGATCGCCTCGGTGACCGTCCCGCTGGGTGTGGGCGCCCTCGGACGCGGCTGTGACGCGGAAAGGGCGAACAGGAAGCTCATGCGAATCGATCCCTTCCGCGAGATGGACCGGCTGACTGCCTGGCGTTGAACGCGACTCCATCGACTTGCATGTCGAACAGAACGTGCTCACCGTGAAGGCGGAGCGCCCGATCGGATCTTTCAGCCGGGGGCTGTTCCTGGGCGAGACGCTGGACACCGACCGCATCGCCGCCTCCTACGACGGAGGCGTGCTGCGGCTGACCATTCCGGTCGCCGAGCGGGCCAAGCCGCGGAAGATCGAGATCAGGGCCGGATACGGCTCACCCAAGAAAATCGACCTCTGAGCGGCAGCGAAGTCGAGGCGCTGCCCGCTCCTCGTCCCCCGCCCCCTCGGCTCGTCGTTCCCGCTGCCCCTCGGGTAGCCGACAGCCGAGGGAGTCACGTATCCGGAACACACGTTTGAAGGGAGCGAGTGATGACGCGGGCGGTAGGCATTGACCTGGGTACGACCAACTCCGTGGTCGCTGTCCTTGAGGGCGGCGAGCCGACAGTCGTCACCAACGCAGAGGGCTTGCGAACCACACCGTCGGTGGTCGGCTTCTCGAAGCAGAAGGGTGAGGTGCTGGTCGGTGAGGTCGCCAAGCGCCAGGCCGTGACCAACATCGAGCGCACCGCACGGTCGGTGAAGCGGCACATGGGCGAGACCAAGTGGCGTTTCCCGGAGTCCGGAGACATCGACGGCAAGCGGTACGCGGCGCAGGAGATCTCGGCGCGGGTCCTGCAGAAGCTGAAGCGGGACGCCGAGGCGTACCTGGGTGAGGACGTGACGGACGCGGTCGTCACCGTCCCGGCGTACTTCAACGACTCCCAGCGCACCGCCACCAAGGAGGCCGGTGAGATCGCAGGCCTGAAGGTGCTGCGGATCATCAACGAGCCGACATCCGCGGCGCTCGCGTACGGTCTGGACAAGGAGAGCGATCAGACGATCCTGGTGTTCGACCTGGGTGGCGGCACCTTCGACGTCTCGCTTTTGGAGATCGGCGAGGGCGTGGTGGAGGTGAAGTCCACCAACGGTGACACGCACCTGGGTGGTGACGACTGGGACCAGCGGATCGTCGACTATCTGACCAAGCAGTTCAAGAACGCGTACGGTATCGACTTGTCCAAGGACAAGATGGCCACGCAGCGGCTGCGCGAGGCGGCGGAGAAAGCGAAGATCGAGCTGTCCGCAGCGACGGAGACGACGATCAGCCTGCCGTATATCACCGCGTCGTCCGAGGGCGCGCTGCATCTGGACGAGAAGCTGACGCGCGCCCACTTCAAGCAGCTCACTCAGGACCTGCTGGAGCGCTGTAAGGGCCCGTTCCACAGCGCGATCAAGGACGCGGGGATCTCTGTCTCGGAGATCAATCACGTGATTATGGTGGGCGGTTCCACGCGCATGCCCGCGGTGACCGATCTGGTCAGGGAGTTGACGGGGAAGGATCCGCACAAGGGTGTGAACCCGGACGAGGTCGTGGCCATCGGCGCGGCCTTGCAGGCCGGTGTGCTGAAGGGTGAGGTCAAGGACGTCCTGCTCCTCGACGTCACCCCGCTGTCCCTCGGTATCGAGACCAAGGGCGGCATCATGACCAAGCTCATCGAGCGCAACACCACGATCCCGACCAAGCGCTCCGAGATCTTCACGACGGCCGAGGACAACCAGCCGTCCGTGCAGATCCAGGTCTACCAGGGCGAGCGCGAGATCGCGGCGTACAACAAGAAGCTCGGAATGTTCGAGCTGACCGGCCTGCCGCCGGCCCCGCGTGGCATCCCGCAGATCGAGGTCGGATTCGACATCGACGCCAACGGCATCATGCACGTGAGCGCGAAGGACCTGGGCACGGGCAAGGAGCAGAAGATGACCGTCACCGGCGGCTCCGCCCTGCCGAAGGACGACATCGACCGCATGATGCGCGATGCCGAGGTGCACGCCGAGGAGGACCGGCGCCGCCGCGAGGCCGCCGAGACCCGCAACCAGGCCGAGCAGCTCGTCTACCAGACCGAGAAGCTCCTGTCCGACAACGCGGACAAGATCCCCGGTGACGTGAAGACTGAGACGGAGGCCGCCCTCGCGGACGTCAAGGAGAAGCTGAAGGGCGAGGACACCGCCGCGATCCGTACCGCCATGGAGAAGGTGGCCGCAGCCTCGCAGAGGATCGGCAGCGCCCTCTACGCCCAGGCACCGGGCGCCGGAAGCGACGCCGACTCCGCGCCCCAGGCCGGGCAAGGGAGCGACGAGGAGGAGGTCGTCGACGCGGAGATCGTCGACGACGAGAGGACGGAGGGCGGCGAGCGATGAACCGGCCGAACAAGTCTCGATCGCCACAGCAGCCGCCACCTATCGTGATCCGGGACAACCGGAGCATCGACCCGGTCACACTCCAGCCGAGGAAACCCGACCAGGCGGCGGCCGAACGGGAGACCGGTCGCGGGGAGAAGAGCGCCGTTCTCGGAGCAGAGCGAGGCCCGGCACAGGGCGGCCAGGCGGCCGAACTGGAGGCGCAGCTCGCCGAGCGCACGGCCGACCTTCAGTGACTGAAGGCCGAGTACGACAACTACCACAAGCGGATGCAGCGCGATCGCCTGGCGATCCGGGAGATCGCGGTGGCCAACGTCCTGTCCGGGCTGCTTCCCGTCCTGGATGCCATCGACCGGGCCCGAGAGCACGGCGAAGTGACCGGCGGCCTGAAGGCGGTCGCCGACGTCCTGGAGAACCATCTCGCCGGCCTCGGGCTGGAGACCGTCGGAATGCCGGGAGAACCCTTCGACCCCACCCGGCACGAGGCCGTCACCCACGAACTGTCGGACACGGTCCAGCAGCCGACCTGCGCCACCGTGCTGCGCCGCGGCTACCGGGTCGGCGATCAACTCCTGCGCCCCGCTCAGGTTTCGGTCGCCGAACCGCCTGACCGGGAAACCAGTCAGCAGCCGCCGTCTCACCCGGCGTAAGTACCAGGCAGTTATGGGCTTCTCGCACTTGGCGCACAGCATGGCCGCTACGCCGTGGCGACGCAGCAGATCAGCGAAGCCGCCTTGCCGAACCTCGTCGATGTGGTCGTACATACCCGACCAGTCCCCGATGACCATGGAACTGTTCCAGAGGGCGACGTCCAGCGTGTCGTCCCAGACGGGCTCGGGGCTCACTCGGTGCATAAGGCGCCAGCTCTCCCGCCTCGGAAGCGGCCGGCCGGGGCAGCACGGCGCGCACCAGGGCCGGGGTGAGAAGGCCGCGGCCGGCCAGGCGCAGCACCGCGTCCAGCGCCGGCCGGCCCGTACCGGCGACGGGTACGGCGTGGGCGGCCAGCCACTCGCCGGCGGCCTGCGGGTCGGTGCCGGCAAGATGCTCGAAGAACACCGCTGCCGGCCACGTACCGTTGGCCGGACCGTCGGGCAGCAGCAGATGCGGAGCGTGCTCCTGAAGGACAGGGAGCCATGCCGGGGCGGGGCGGGAACGGAAGAAGAACGCGGTGGCCCGCGGGTCCGCCCACCGGGCCAGCTCCAACGCCTCCTGTGGACCGGGGACTTCGAGGGCGGTGAGTTCCAGGACCCTGGGGGCGCGGCCGGGCAGCGGCACCAGCAGCTCCCGGGCCGCCGCGAGGACCTCGGCGTACAGGCGGGCGGCACGGCCCTCCTCGGCCGCGGCTCCGTGCAACGTGCCCGACGTCTTCCCGTACACCTCGCCCCACACGCCCAGGGCCTCCTCCTGCGCGGCGCCGAGCTTCACCCCCATCAGCCGCTCGGCGATCCCCGCCGCCCGGCCCCGGTGGAGGCCGCCCGGCCGGACCAGTTGTCCGCGCAGGACCCCGGCCGCCGACCTCACCCGTTCCCACCCCGCCGTGCCCGTGCTGCCGTCCGCGGCCGGCTCTCCCACCAGAACACCAGAGCCCGCTCCGGCGGGTCCAGGTAGAGGCCGACGACGTCGTGGACCTTGTCGATGAAGTACGGATCCGTCGACAGCTTGAACGTCTCCGAGCGGTGCGGCTGCAGGCCGAACGCCCGCCAGATCCGCGACACGGTCGACTGCGACAAGCCCAGTTCCTTCGCCATCGAACGCGTCGACCAGTGGGTCGCGTTCTTCGGAGCGGACTCCAGCGTCTTGGAAACCAGTGCGGCCACCTGCTCGTCCGTCACCGTCCGCGGGCCACCCGGACGCGGCATGTCACCCAGCCCGGCGATTCGATACTGCACGAACCGGGCCCGCCGGCGTTGACGTTGCAGGTGGCTGCCTGAACACCCTTTCCGTCCGCGCAGCCGCCTGCGATGGCGCGGAGGGTGCAGCCGATGCCGTCGCGGGGGGCCGTCACGATGGCGCGGGACAGGTCGACGTCCTCGTTGCCGATCTTCACGCAGTAGACGTGGCCCGGGCGTTGTCACGTTGTTGGGTGCGTGGGTGTCTGACGGTGCGTCGAGGTGTGGTGGGGCCGGATGCCGGCCTGGGCTCAGGCCGCGGCAGGTCGGCCGGTGACGCCGCCGGTCCAGCCATGTGCGGTAGCGGCTTCCGAAAGGTTCCGCACCGTCGCGCAGCGCGGCTGACAGCCACTCGGCGGCACTCTCCGCGTGTGTGATGGCGTCTCGTGGATAGCCGTACTGCCTCTGCTGAATGGCGAACTCGTCCTCGTCATCCACGAAGACGGATCCGTCTTGCCGTATCCGGCAGACACCCGGAACGAACGCCGGAGCCCTGAGCACCCATGCCCCCGCTCCGCTGACTCCATACACCGCGCAAGGACGTTGGTTTTTGTTGATTCTCTTGCTCTTCTGTGGATCTGGTTCTATGTTCGCTGCCATCGAGACATCGGATGGGTCTCAATTTGTCATGCGAAATTACCAATAGGGCAGGGTCCAAACTTCTCAGGCACTGGAGCCACCCAATGAGCTACACCCCGCCCCGGACAGCAGGTTCACCTTCGGCCTGTGGACCGTGGGCCGGCAGGGCCGAGACCCCCTCCGGTGCTGCCACGCGCCCGCACTGGACCCGGTGGAGGCCGCGCAGAAGCTGGCTGAACCAGGAGACGCACGGTGTCGCCTTCCACGCCGCCGACCTCATCCCGTTCGGCTCCGGTGACACCGATGGGTCAGGTGGGGGCGTGCACTCTGAGTCAGACGTGGGCCCTGTGCCGAGATGAGCGCCCCCGAGTTCCGCCCCGCAACAGAACGGAGGGGCACGAGTGGTCCATTCGTGACCACGGACCTCAAGACGACTGAGTCAGACCTTCGTTACCTCGACGGCGCAACGTCCGGTATATCTACCTCCTGGAGACGATCATGTCGCAAAGCAATCGCCATTCCTTCCTCACCTGGTCCGCAGTGGCGGGTGCGGCGACCTTCGGTACCCCCTTGTTCGGAGCGGGGCTGGCCGCAGCTGCACCCGGCCGGCCGCCGAAACTGGCCTCGTTGACCAGTGACTGGCTGCCGGCACGGGAGGTGAAGCACTCCCCCACGGTCAGCAACTCCTGGGGAGCCGTAGGGTCCTCCCCTAATGTGCTGGGAATCCGCAACTTCACCCTTGCGCCCTATGTGGACGGCTTTAGTGACTCCTGCGAGCTGAACGTGGACGGCGTACGGGTCACCACCAGCGAGTCGCGCTGGTCGGCCTATGAGATCACGCGTAAGGCGACCACCGCCTCGGGGGTGGCGGTCCAGACCAAGACCCGGCTCGCATTCGAACGCAACGAGTTGCTGCTGCGCATCGCCGTCTCCAACCCCACCGCGGCACCGATCGCGGTGTCGGTCAATGCCAATCCACGCATTGCCAAGGCGGCGCTTCCGGCCAAGTGGGAGTGGGACCCCCCACGGCCTGGCGGCAACCGCACCTTCACCGCGAAGGTCTCCGGATCGAACCTGCTGATATCCGACAGCGCCTCTTCGGCGGTGACGGCGTTCGCGTTCACCCCGGCACCCATGCTCACCACGGCATCGGCCGGCGGACGCGCACAGTGGTCGGTCGCCGCGGGGCAGTCAGCGACGATCGACATCGTCATGGAGGTGGGCCAGACCTCGACGGGGGCGCCGCTGGCGGACATCAACGACGGCAACGGCGTTGTGGACGCCTGCAACGCCACGCTGGGCACTTTCGGAGCGGCCTTCAGCACCACCCGCAAGAAATGGGAAAAGCGCTGGCAAGACGCCTTCACACCCGGGAACGGCCACTACTCGGGATCCCTGCCCGTCCTGACCAACACCAACGACACAGCCGTCGCCCGCCTGTACTACATGAGCATCCTGTCAGTGCTGGCATGCGAGCGCACCAATCTCGGCCCCGAGTTCTCCACCATTCTCGGCAGACCCACCGGACCCGGCGCCTTCCAAGGGCTCGACCGCGTCTATGTGACGGGGGCGCCCGAGTTCGCGAATACAGTCAGCTACTTCTGGGACACCTCCTACTCCTCCATCATCCTGACGCTGCTCGATCCGCGGATGATCAAGGCCAAAGCCGTCTACTGGCTCACCAAAGACATCTATGCCGGATATGCCATCGACTGGGTGTCGGGCAGGACCGTCGGCCCGTGGTACAGCGCGAACGACCTCACCGTCTTCACGACGATCCTCAACTACGTCAACTACAGCGGCGACGTTTCCTTCCTCGACACCACGATCTCCAGCTCCGGCAAGACCGTCCTCGAACACCTGAAATCCATCGCCACCAACTGGCAAAGACTGGTACCGCAGGGGCAGTCGCTGGCCGACTACGGCGAGAACCACAACCTCCTGGAAGTTCTGCCGAAATACGTCCACCAGGTGGCGTCGTTCAACGCTGCCAATGTGTGGATGATGCAGAAGGCCGCCAGCCTGTTCGACCGTGCGGGTGACAAGGCAACCGCCACAGACCTCACCGACAGAGCCGAGGCCCTGCTGAGCGAGGTTCTCAAGCTGTACGACAAAGCCAACAACGGCGTCTGGAACTGCAGGTACAGTAACGGCACCACCGTTGCGGTACGGCATGTCCTCGACTTCGCCATCGCCGGCAATCTGCTCGCCCCGTCGCTGACCCAAGAGCAGAAGACCGACATGAAGCACTTCGTCACCGACGAACTGCTGGCCGGGGACGGGATGCGCGCCCTGTCCTTTGCCGACTCCCAGGCGCCGGTCGCCCGTACCGACCACGGCACCAGCGGCGCCTTCGTCGCCTGGCCCTCACTCACTGCCCAGACCTTCGCCCGGTTCGGCGATTACCCGGCGTTCCTGTCACTGCTCAAACGATTTGCGGGCATGACCAGAAACGGGCCCTTCAGCCAGTCCCACGAGATACTCCAATCCGCGAGGGTGTCGGTCACCGACCGGCCCGCGTTGAACACCGCCGGAGCCGTGACGGTCTCCGCATGGATCAATCCCTCGAGCTGGCCGAAGAACCACTGGGAGAGCAGCATCATCGCCAAGGACCGTTGGGATGGCAGCCGGCACGAGGGCTACGTGCTCCGCGGCGGCGCCGACGGCAAGATCTCCTTCGTCCTCGCCCTCGACGGCCGCTTCATCGATGTGATTACCACCGCCACGGTCCCAACGTCGGGGTGGCATCACGTCGCGGGTGTCTACGACGGCGAAAAGGTGCAGATCTTCATCGACGGTACCGTCCAAACCATACGACCGGCCGCCGGGAAGATCACCCCCTCCACCGGCACCCCGGTGACCGTGGGGAATTGCCCAACCGACTCCAACCGCCGTTTCAGCGGCAGCATCGACGAGGCCCGTGTCTACACGCGGGCGCTGTCAGCCACCGAGATCAACGCCCAGTACGAAGCCACCACCCCCGCCACCGGCGCCGCCGACAGCTCCCTGATGCTCCGCCTGCCCTTCAACGAAGGCGACGGCACAAAGACCACCGAGTCGATCACAGCACAGGCCGTCAACATCGAAGGGGCAGCATGGAGCAGTAGCCGAACCGGATTCGGCACCGCACTGGCCCTCTCCGACGCCGCAGCCGACCACCACGCCGTCATCGCCCCAGCCAGCCAATGGCAGGTCTTCATCAACTGTGCCGGCGGGAACTACGCAGACGTGATCATCAGCGACCTGTTCGGCTACAGCCCCGAAGACGCCACCGCCAGGTTGCGGAACGCAACGATGCCCCGAGGAATCACCGCAACACTCTCAGGCGTCGTCCTCAACGGCAAGAGCCAGTCGATCACCAGCCGCCCCGGCGGCCTATCGCTTGCCTGAGCCGTCCGCGGCGCGCCCGTTATGTTTTTCGCGGTCCTGCAAGAGGACCGCTGGCCTCCGGGCCCGGCATGACGGGGCCTGTCCCCGAGTGGTGGACAGGCCCCCACAGGATCTCGATCTCGTCGATGCCTACGCCGCAGGCTCCCGCAATCTCTCGGGCCACCAGCAGCGTGGACCTCACCTCGCCCGCTTCAGCACGCTGCACCGTCGTGACCGAGCGGTTGATCCTTCTGGCGAGTTCCCGGCGCGTCAGACCGCGCCGGGAACGTCCTTCGCCCAGTTCGCAGGCAAGTCGGCCAACGCCGTTATGAGGATCATCAATCGGCGTCATCGGACGCCCCCGTCGAGCTGGCATGGTGTTACACCTGGGCCGGGAACAGCAGGAAGCGTCCCACCCTACGGATCACCACGGTAAGCGGGCCCATCTGGCTACAGCGGATCATCAGTACGCCGAGCAGCTCGGAGCTGCCGAGCATGGCCATCACCTCCCGCAGCGGAGTGCCATGGGTGGTCGCGAGCATCGCCATCACGATGATCACGATGATGACGGCGCTTTCTCCTAAGCCGAGACGGAGGCGGGTGCTGGCGGCACACGCCGCTGCAGATCGATGGGAGAACATGGGAGCCCCTTTCTGACCCACGCCGATGCGGCGTGTACGAACTCTGGGAACTGACTCCAACCACATACCGCAGGCGGTTGGCTCCGCCGTGCTGCGGTGGACAGAATCGTGCCAGTGATCGAAGAGCGCGAACGCCACCTTCTGATACTTAGCCTCAATACCGTTTAGTTAGTGGTCTCGAGTGGTGATGTGGGGGTTGTGTTTGGGTTGGGGTCAGTGTGTGTGGTGGGAGCGTTTCGCGGCCCATTTCAGGACCTTGCGTTTGACGACTCGCGGGTGTGAGCGTTTTCGGCGTGGTGGGTTGAGGTGTTGGGCGAGCCATCGGATGGCGTGATGCCAGATCGTGTCGGCCGTGTCAGTGCCCGGAGGGGGAAAATGCGCTCTGCGTGACTGAACGGCGAGCGATGCGGAGGGCTTTGACGAAGGAGACTCTGTCGGGGTCCTGGCCGGTGTGCGCGGCGGTGTCAGCCATCAGAGTACGGATGGCGTAGTGGCAGCACAGGTGTCCCCAGATTTCTTGCTGGACAAGGTCGGGGGCTTTCGAGCGCAGTAC
>NZ_FPJO01000015.1:108718-185700 GCF_900119365.1 Streptomyces atratus | reverse complement strand
GACCTGTTCGGTGAGCAGGCCGTCCTCTGCGGTGGCACCGCCGCCCTGGTGAAGGCCGGGTTCGAGACGCTGACCGAGGCGGGCTACCAGCCCGAGATCGCGTACTTCGAGTGCCTGCACGAGCTGAAGCTCATCGTGGACCTGATGTACGAGGGCGGCCTGGAGAAGATGCGCTGGTCGATCTCGGAGACCGCCGAGTGGGGCGACTACGTCACCGGCCCGCGGATCATCACCGACGCCACCAAGGCCGAGATGAAGAAGGTCCTCACGGAGATCCAGGACGGCACCTTCGCCAAGAACTGGATGGACGAGTACCACGGCGGCCTGAAGAAGTACAACGAGTACAAGAAGGCCGACAGCGACCACCTCCTGGAGACCACCGGCCGCGAGCTGCGCAAGCTCATGAGCTGGGTCAACGACGAGGACGCGTGACACCGAGCCCCGGGGGCGGGTCCTGTGACCCGCCCCCGGGGCGTTCCCGTCATCCCACCGCCGGAAGAAGCGGCGTCGTACGTGTGTACAAGTCGTCCACCCCCGTGCGGGTGATCCATCCAACGGGGCGCAGTATGCGTCCTGGCGCATGACTACACTTCTCCACACATACACGCGTCAGGCCCACAGTGTCGTGCGTCTTCCACGCGGCAAGCCCCTCCACGCCTGCGGCCGTCGGGACGGCCGTCCGCACTGGATCTGTGAGGACTCACGTGAGCTCGAAACCTGTCGTACTCATCGCTGAAGAGCTGTCGCCCGCCACGGTTGACGCCCTGGGCCCGGATTTCGACATCCGGCACTGCAACGGCGCGGACCGCGCCGAGCTCCTCCCCGCGATCGCCGACGTCGATGCCATCCTGGTGCGCTCGGCCACCAAGGTCGACGCCGAGGCCATCGCCGCCGCGAAGAAGCTGAAGGTCGTCGCCCGCGCCGGCGTCGGTCTGGACAACGTGGACGTCTCCGCCGCCACCAAGGCGGGCGTGATGGTCGTCAACGCGCCGACCTCCAACATCGTCACCGCCGCCGAGCTGGCCTGCGGTCTGCTGGTCGCCTCCGCGCGCAACATCCCGCAGGCCAACACCGCCCTCAAGAACGGCGAGTGGAAGCGCTCCAAGTACACCGGCGTCGAGCTCAGCGAGAAGACCCTCGGCGTCGTCGGCCTCGGCCGCATCGGTGTCCTGGTCGCCCAGCGCATGTCGGCCTTCGGCATGAAGATCGTCGCGTACGACCCCTATGTGCAGCCCGCGCGTGCCGCGCAGATGGGCGTCAAGCTCCTCACGCTCGACGAGCTGCTGGAGGTCGCCGACTTCATCACCGTGCACCTGCCCAAGACCCCCGAGACGATCGGCCTGATCGGTGACGAGGCTCTGCACAAGGTGAAGCCCTCGGTGCGCATCGTCAACGCCGCGCGCGGCGGCATCGTCGACGAGGCGGCGCTCGCCTCCGCCCTCAAGGAGGGCCGCGTCGCCGGCGCCGGCCTCGACGTGTACGCGAAGGAGCCCTGCACGGACTCCCCGCTGTTCGAGTTCGACCAGGTCGTCTGCACCCCGCACCTCGGTGCCTCCACCGACGAGGCCCAGGAGAAGGCGGGCATCGCGGTCGCCAAGTCCGTGCGCCTGGCCCTCGCCGGCGAGCTCGTGCCGGACGCGGTCAACGTCCAGGGCGGCGTGATCGCCGAGGACGTGCGCCCGGGTCTGCCGCTCGCCGAGAAGCTCGGCCGGATCTTCACCGCGCTCGCGGGCGAGGTCGCGGTCCGCCTCGATGTCGAGGTGTACGGCGAGATCACCCAGCACGACGTCAAGGTGCTCGAACTCTCCGCGCTCAAGGGCGTGTTCGAGGACGTCGTCGACGAGACCGTGTCGTACGTGAACGCCCCGCTCTTCGCGCAGGAGCGCGGCGTCGAGGTCCGCCTCACCACCAGCTCCGAGTCGCCCGACCACCGCAACGTGGTCACTGTCCGCGGCACGCTCTCGGGCGGCGAGGATGTCTCGGTCTCCGGCACGCTGGCCGGCCCCAAGCACCTCCAGAAGATCGTCGCCGTCGGCGAGTACGACGTGGACCTGGCGCTGGCCGACCACATGGTCGTGCTGCGCTACGAGGACCGTCCCGGTGTCGTCGGCACGGTCGGCCGGATCCTCGGCGAGGCCGGTCTGAACATCGCGGGCATGCAGGTCTCGCGGGCGGACGCGGGCGGCGAGGCGCTGGTCGTGCTCACCGTCGACGACGACGTCCCGGCGTCGGTGCTCGCCGAGATCTCCACCGAGATCGGTGCCAATTCGGCCCGCACGGTGAACCTGACCGACTGACGGTTCCAGAGCCCCTCCGCGTACCCGGCATCTAGACGTGCGTCTTACACAAACGTCTGCATGCCGGGTACGCTGCTGTCATGGGACACCGTGAGGATCTGCTCGAAGGCGCCAAGCGCTGCCTGCTGGAGAAGGGGTACGCCCGGACGACGGCACGCGACATCGTGGCCGCCTCCGGCACGAACCTCGCCTCCATCGGCTACCACTACGGCTCCAAGGAGGCCCTGCTCAACCTCGCCTTTATCAAGGTGACGGAGGAGTGGGGGGATCTGCTCACCGAGAAGAGGGAGGAGCGCGCGGAGGGCGACGACGCGTCCGGGCCGCCGCTCGACCGGTTCCGCGACACCTGGCAGCGGGTGATCGACAGCTTCCAGGAGACCCGGTCCGTCTGGCAGCTCCAGATGGAGGTCGTCTCCCGGATCGACCAGGATCCGGAGCTTCGGGAGACCCTGCTGGGCCCGCAGCGCGAGGGTCGCGACGGGCTTGCCGAGGGCATGCTCGGCATCGACCCGGAGAAGGACCCGGAGAAGGCGCGGGTGGCCGGGCTGTTCTGCCAGGCGCTGCTCGCGGGCGTGATGGTGCAGTGGCTTATGGACAGCGAATCCGCGCCGTCCGCACAGGACTTGACGGACGGTCTGAAGGTCGTGCTGGAGGGCCGGGGGGATTAACTTCCGAGCCGCGCGCTCTTCAGTGCCATGTGCAGCAGCAGCCGGTCCTCGCCGTCGTTCAGATCGAGGCCGGTGAGCTGCTGGATCCGGGAAAGCCGGTAGTAGAGCGTCTGACGGTGTACGCCGAGTGCGGCGGCCGTCCGGGAAGCCTGGCCCGCGCAGTCGAGGAAGACCTCGGCGGTGCGGGCCAGATCCTTGTGCGGCGGGGCGAGCAGGGCACGGACCACGGGGTCCGCGGCCGTTTCCGCGGGGAGCGCGGTCAGCAGCCGGTACGGTCCGATCGCCGACCACTGGACGACCGGGCCGAACCGGGACTCGGCCGTCGCCGCGCGGGCGGCGGCCGCCGCCTCGTGCCAGGCCGCGGCCAGCTCCGTCAGGCCCCGGCGGGGCACCGCGACCCCGGCGGTGGCGCCCCCGCCCGCGGTGGCGCGCAGCCGGTCCGCGGCCAAGAGCGCCGGGTCGAGCACATCGGTGGAGCGCAGCCGGACCAGCGCGGCCAGGGCGGGCGACCCCGCGGCCCCGGGGATCGCGGCGAGCGCCGCCGTCGACGGCACCGTACGGACCGACGGCGGATCGTCCGGCCACGGGGCCACGCAGACCACTGTGTGCGGCCCCTTCGCGTCCGGCCCCAGCGCCTCGTCCAGCGCGGCCACCGCCATGTCGCGCTGCCAGCCCCGCCCGGCGGTCAGCACCGCGCCGAACTCCCGGGACGGATCGGTGCCCGCCCGTACCTCGTCGGCGAGCAGCGCCCCGATCCGGGCCGCCACCTCCATCGCCGCCCTCAGTTGCTCGTCGGTCGGCCCGGGGTCCGCGTCGAGCAGCCATACGTAACCGAGCACGGCCCCCCGATGGCGTACCGGCAGACAGATCCGGCCCCGGAAGACCCCGGCCTCCGGGGCCGCCGGAATGCGGATCGGGCCGGTGGCGCGGGTGATGCCGAAGCCCTCGAACCAGGCGCGGACGGCGGGCGTGGAGCGGCGGGTCAGGATCGAGCGGGTGCGGACCGGGTCCATCGCGGTGTCGTCGTCGCTGTCGTGGGCGCCGAAGGCGACCAGGCCGAAGTCGCGGTTCTCCAGCGTCGCGGGGGCGCCGAGCAGCCCGGAGATCTCGTCGACCAGCTCCTGGTAATCGCCCTTCACCCGGCCATTCTCGCACCCCTTCAGACATATGTCTGAGAACCGGGGAGCGGATGCGTGACAGCTGTCGATGGCACAGGATCGGAGAGATCCTTAGATTTCACGGTGGTTCTCCGTGCTGTACCGGTCTGTTCCCCATCTCCCGGTATGGCCTTCGTTCGTACTTTCCGTGGAGGTGCCCCGTGCTGGGTCCCGTGATTCTCGCCGCGTCCCGCAGCGACAAGATGCGCCGTTTCGTCTCGGCCGCACCTGGCACCAAGCAGGTCGTCGACCGGTTCATCGCCGGTGAGACCGTCGACCAGGTCGTCCCGATCATCGAGGACGCCGCCGGCAAGGGCCTCGAAGTCACCCTCGACGTGGTGGGCGAGGACATCACCACCCCCGAGCAGGCCGCCGACGCCCGCGACGCCTACCTCGAACTGATCGAGCGCCTCAAGGACCTGGGCCTGGGCACCAAGGCCGAGATGTCCGTCAAGCTCTCCATGTTCGGCCAAGCGCTGGACGGTGGCCACGAGCTGGCGCTCGCCAACGTCCGCCCGGTCGTCGAGGCCGCCGCCGCGATCGGCACCACGGTCACGCTGGACGCCGAGGACCACACCACCCTCGACTCGATGTTCGCCATCCACGAGGAGCTGCGGAAGGACTACCCGCAGACCGGCTGCGTGATCCAGGCCTACCTGTTCCGCACCGAGGAGGACGCCCGCCGCCTGGCCGCCGCCGGCAGCCGCGTCCGCATCGTGAAGGGCGCCTACAAGGAGCCCGCCTCCGTCGCGTACCAGGACAAGGCCGAGATCGACAAGGCGTACGTCCGCATCCTGCGGATCCTCATGGAGGGCGACGGCTACCCGATGATCGGGTCCCACGACCCGCGTCTGATCGCCATCGCCCAGGAGCTGGGCCGCAAGGCCGGGCGCAAACTGGACGAGTACGAATTCCAGATGCTCTACGGCATCCGCAGCGAGGAGCACCTCCGGCTCGCCGCCGAGGGCCACCGGATGCGCGTCTACACGGCGTACGGCACCGACTGGTACGGCTACTTCATGCGCCGCCTCGCGGAGAAGCCGGCGAACCTGCTGTTCTTCGGCCGCTCGATACTCACCAAGGGCTGAGCCCCCTCCACCTCTCTACTCAAGGAGCAACGGAACTCATGGACGCTGTGACCCAGGTCCCCGCGCCGGTCAACGAGCCGGTCCACTCCTACGCCCCGGGCTCCCCGGAGCGTGCCCGCCTGGAGGTGAAGCTCAAGGAGCTTAGCCAGAACCCGATCGACCTTCCGATGACCATCGGCGGCGAGAAGCGGATGGGCGGCGGCGAGCGCTTCGACGTCGTGCAGCCGCACAACCACAAGGCCGTCATTGGTACGTTCGCCAATGCCACGCAGAAGGACGCGCAGGACGCGATCGACGCCGCGCTCGCCGCCGCCCCGGCCTGGCGCGCGATGTCCTTCGACGACCGCGCCGCGATCATCCTGCGCGCAGCCGAGCTGCTGTCCGGCCCGTGGCGCGAGACGCTGGCCGCGTCCACGATGCTCGGTCAGTCCAAGACCGCCCAGCAGGCCGAGATCGACACCCCCTGCGAGCTCGTCGACTTCTGGCGCTTCAACGTGCACTACGCGCGCCAGATCCTGGCCGAGCAGCCCCCGGCCAACTCGCCGGGCGTGTGGAACCGCATGGACCACCGCCCGCTGGAGGGCTTCGTCTACGCGATCACGCCGTTCAACTTCACGGCCATCGCGGGCAACCTGCCCACCGCCCCCGCCCTCATGGGCAACGTCGTGGTGTGGAAGCCGTCCCCGACGCAGACCCACGCCGCCGTGCTGCTGATGCAGCTCCTGGAAGAGGCCGGTCTGCCCAAGGGCGTCATCAACCTGGTGACCGGTGACGGCATCGCCGTCTCCGAGGTGGCGCTGAACCACCGCGACCTGGCCGGTATCCACTTCACCGGCTCGACCCCCACCTTCCAGCACCTGTGGAAGACGGTCGGCAACAACATCGCCAACTACCGCACCTACCCGCGGCTCGTCGGCGAGACCGGTGGCAAGGACTTCGTGGTCGCCCACCCGTCGGCCGACCACGCCGTCCTGAAGACCGCGCTGACCCGTGGCTCCTTCGAGTTCCAGGGCCAGAAGTGCTCGGCCTCCTCCCGCGCGTACGTCCCGGCCTCCATCTGGAACTCCGGTTTCAAGGAGAAGTTCGCCGCCGAGGTCGACGCCATCACCATGGGTGACGTCACCGACCTGTCGAACTTCATCGGCGCCGTCATCGACGACCGCTCGTTCGCCAAGAACAAGGCCGCGATCGACCGTGCCGCGGCCGACCCGTCCTGCACGATCGTCGCGGGCGGCACGTACGACGACTCGGTGGGCTACTTCGTCCGCCCGACCGTCATCGAGTGCACCGACCCGGCCAACGAGGTCTTCACGACCGAGTACTTCGGCCCGATCCTCGCCGTGCACGTCTACGAGGACGACAAGTACGACGAGATGCTGGAGCAGATGGAGTCGGTCTCCGACTACGCGCTGACCGGTTCCGTCATCGCGAACGACCGCGCCGCGGCCGCGTACACGATGGAGAAGCTGCGGTACGCCGCGGGCAACTTCTACATCAACGACAAGTCGACCGGTGCCGTCGTCGGCCAGCAGCCCTTCGGTGGCGGCCGTGCCTCGGGTACGAACGACAAGGCGGGCGCCCCGCAGAACCTGCAGCGCTGGACCCTGACCCGGGCCATCAAGGAGACGCTGGTTCCGCCGACCGACTACACCTACCCCCACCAGGGCTGATCCCCTCGGGGCGCCCCACCCCCGGCGCCCCGCCACGAATTCCGCCTCCCGCCCGGTTCCCCTGCCGGCCGGGAGGCGGTTTCCATTTCCGGGGCCGGTCCGTCCGGGGCGTCAGATCTCCACGAGTACCTGCTCCAGCGACTTCCGTACCAGGCCGGGCACCTCGCAGTCGTCGGCCGGATACCCGACCGGAATCACCGCGAACGCCTTCTCGTTCTCGGGGCGGTCCAGCACCTCGCGCAGGAACCGCATCGGGCTCGGTGTGTGGATCAGCGCCGCCAGGCCCGACAGATGCAGGGCGCAGAGCAGCATTCCGACGGCGATCCCGACCGACTCGTCGACGTAGTAGTGCTTGTGCCGGGTGCCGTCCTCGCCCACCCAGTACCGCTGCTGGAACACCACGACCAGGGCCGGCGCGTCCGTCATATGGGCCTTCACGGCATCGGTCCCCAGCGGTCGCAGCGCCGCCAGCCACTCCTCGCCGAGCCTGCCGTCGTAACTGATCCGCTCCTCGCGCTCGGCCGCCTCGCGGATACTCCGGCGTACCTCCGGGTCCTTGACCAGGACGAAGGTCCACGGCTGCTGATGTGCGCCGGACGGGGCGGTCGCGGCACAGGCGACAGCGTCCTTCACGACCTGCTCGGGAACGGGATCGGACGAGAACTGGCGCACGGTCCTGCGCTCGCCCATCAGCTGCCGCAACCGGGCGGCACGCGCGAGCGAATCGTCGGCCGCGATCCGTTCGGGGCGGTGGGGGACCGGCTGGTAGGGCGCGCCATGGATGGGCGTCCACTGCGGGGGTAGGGCTGTGGTGTCGGACATGTCGGCAGTGTGGCGGGCGGGAGCAGGTCCGGACCAGAGTGCCGCCGGACAGAAGCGGCACGCCCGTCGGTCAGTGTCCGCTCAGCCCCAGCCGGTCAGCTCCAGCCGTTCACGATCAGTGACAGCCCCGCCGTGAAACCGCCGCCGAGCAGGACCAGACAGCGGCCGTACTGGCGGCGGTGGCGCCGCATCAGCAGCCCGAAGGCGGCGAAGCCGAGCCCCACCGTGAGCGTCCGGGAGCCCCGGGCCGTCGCCGACGCGGTGAGCCAGTCGAGCGCGGGGACACCGGCGCGGCCCGCCTCGGCCCCGTACACCTTGAACGGAATGCCGTTCCACGGCTGGTGCCGCACCGCCGACGCCCCCTCCAGCGCGAGTTCGGCCCGGACCTCCGCCCGCATCCGGTCCGTGGTCAGCGGGGCGGGCAGGTGCACACCGGCCGAGGCCAGCTGAAGGGCGAGCAGGCCCCCGGCCAGGCTGCCGGCCAGCGCGCCCAGCGACATCCCGAGCGCCGCCCGGGGCACCGCCACACAGACCACGCCCAGCAGCAGTTCCGGCATCAACGGCCAGCTCAGCGCCTCCGCCAGCGCCCACACGAATGCCAGCGGGACACCCCAGCGCGAGGTCACGACCGACGCCACCCGGCGCCGCGTCACCGAGTCCTTCAGCGGCTCGGCGACCGTACGCGCATGCAGCGCGACCACCGCGTCGCGGGCCTCCCGCGGGCCGGCCGCCGACGGCAGCGGGTCACCGATCGACACCCGCACCAGTGCCGAACGCAGCCGGCCGTGCTTGGGCAGCAGCCGGTCCGTGCCCGCGATCCCCACCGGCACGACCGGCACCCCTGCCCGCTCGGCCAGGACCAGAGCGCCGCGATGGAAGGAGCCCAGCTCACCGTCCTTGCCCCGGGTCCCCTCCGGGAACAGGACGACCGCCCGGCCGGCGCGCAGCTCGTCCGCCATGGACAGCAGGTCGTCCATGCCGCCGCCGCTGCGCCGCACCGGGAATCCGGCCGCGAGCCTGCGGCAGATCCGGCGCCGCCACGGCGAGGCGAACCAGTAGTCGGCCGCCGCGCCGATCGCCGGGGTGTGCCGGGCGTCGAGCGCGGCGAGCAGTGCCGCCGTGTCCGCGTGCGAGGAGTGGTTGGCGACCACGACACAGCCGCCGCGCGGCAGCCGGCCACGCCGCTCCACCCCGCCGGTGAGGCTGAGGACGCCCCACCACAGACCGCGCCGGAGCGTGGCGGTGAACCGGGAGCGGGCGGGCAGCGCGAGCCGGTCGCGGACGCGCGCAAGGGTGGGGGTCATGTCATCACCATCGCCAGGAGAAGGGCCACCAGCAGGGAGTCGATCCGGTCGAGGAGGCCGCCGAAGCCGGGCAGCCAGCTGCCCGCGTCCTTCACCCCCGACTCGCGCTTGACCATCGATTCGAGCAGGTCACCGAGGACACAGCCGCCGAGCACCGCGGCCCACAGCGGGAACGCGAACCCGCCGAGCACGAGCAGCGGCAGGGCCGTCGCCACCGCCGCGCCGAGCACCCCCGCCCAGGTCTTGTTGGGGGAGAGCGGCGACAGCGGCCGGGCGAGCGGGCCCCGGCGGCCCAGCGCCGTACCCCCGCACCAGGCGCCGACATCGCCGAGCGCCACCGCGAGCCCCACCGCGACACCCGTGTCCCCGAGCGTCACCAGTCCGGTCAGGGCGACCGGGATCCACAGCAGCCCGAAGGCGGTACGCGCGGCGCGGGTGAAACCGGCCCGGTCGTCCCCGCCGAGCACCGGGGGGAGCGCCGTCGCGACCAGCAGCAGCGCCGCCGCCCGGACGTCGAGGAGCTGCGGCGCCAGCCAGGCCAGCGCGGGGAGCGCCACCGCGGCCGTCACGAGCACCGCGAGGTCGCCCCGGCGCAGCCCCGCCATCCGCGCGAACTCGCCCGCCGCGACCACCCCGAGCCCCGCGGCCAGCGCGAACGTCCCGCCGCCGCCCAGGAAGTACGCACCGAGGAAGACCGGCGCCACCAGCGCCCAGGTACGCCACCGCTTGCGCAGCTCGGCCCGCATCCGGACCTTCGACGGCAGTACGGCGACGGCGACACCGCCCGCCCCCAGCACCCCCGCGACCAGCGGCACGGCCCGGGCCGCTGCTTCCTCGGCGATCAGTACGGCGCTCATGCCAGCTCCCGCCACAGGCCGGCCAGCCGGAGCGCCGCGGTCAGCAGCGAACCGGCGGCGATCACGGTCAGGACGGGCACGGCCCAGCCGCTCGCCGCCGCGACCACGACCAGCAGACAGCGCTCGGTCTTGCCGACCGGGCCGCCGTTGCGCCGGGGCGCGCCCGCCGCCGCCCCGGCCAGCGACACCCAGGACGGCAGCGTCGCCGCGAGCCCGGCCACCGCCACCAGCCACGGCGGGGCGAGCGCCAGGAACCCGGCCAGCACGACCAGATCCGCCACCCGGTCGCCCAGTTCGTTGAGCACCGCGCCGCGCCGGGTCGTCCGGCCGGTGTCGCGCGCCAGCGCGCCGTCCAGGTTGGCGAAGGCGAGCCGGGCCGCGAGCAGCAGGGCGACCGGCAGGGCGGCGAGGCCGGTGGGCAGCCAGGCCAGCGCGGCGGCGGCACCGGTCGCCGAGACCACACCGGCCGCGGTGAGGGTGTCGGGCGACACCTCACGGCGGACCAGCGAGGCACGGACGCCGGAGAGCCGGTCCGCGTACCAGGGCTTGAGAGCGTAGAGGCCGTTCATGGCCCCAACTCTCTTGCGACGCACAAACCTTCGACACGTGGCAGGTACTCAAATGCCGACTGAGTACCTGGTGGCCGTGGTGTCTGAGAGGCTGGCGTATGACCGAGGCGATCCTGCGTACCGCACACACCTGCCGGCTGGCCCCGGCCGCACTCGACGAGATCCGCGCGTTCCTGGACACCGCCTTCGAAGGCGACTTCGGCGACGACGACTGGGACCACGGCCTGGGCGGCATCCACGCATGGGTGCGTGACGGCAGCGGCCTGCTGGCGCACGGCAGCGTCGTCCAGCGTCGGGTGGTCCACCTGGGCCGCTCGTACCGGATCGGCTACGTGGAGGCCGTGGCGGTCCGCGCGGACCGGCGCCGGGAAGGGCTGGGCGGGCGGATCACGGCCGCGCTGGAGGAGGTCGTCGACGGGGCGTACGCGTTCGGGGCGCTGTCCGCGTCGGCCGCCGGGGCCGCGCTGTACGCCGGGCGCGGCTGGCGGGTGTGGCCGGGGCGGATCGCGGTGCAGGCGCGGTACGGGGTGGAGCGGCTGCCGGACGAGGAGGACAGCACCTTTGTCCGGGGCGCGGCCGGCCGGGGGCTGCCCGCCGGCTCCGGGACGCTGGTCTTCGACTGGCGGGACGGCGATGTGATGTGAGCGACAGCCGCCCCGACGAGACGGTCCGCCGGCCGTGTCACCTCATCTGACCAGGGACGACGGCCTGCCGTTCGGGCTCTCGTCCGGAATCCGGGGACGGCCGGCGGTAAACCTCCGTCTCAGATAGTAGGAAGTCCGAGTAATTGTGGAGACAGACCGGCCGAGCTGCCCTAGCTTTGTAGAAGCCGAACGTCACGCTAGATCCAGCGACTGGCGGTCGTGAGTGAGCGCCCCTGTGCAGGCAACCCCTGCGGCGCCTGCTCCCCGCCCCTTCCGGCGCCTCGAAATCCTGATCTCGAAATCAGCTTCACGATCTTCGATCTCGAAATCCTCGCGATCTCAAGGAGTCGATCCATCATGGTCCAGACAACTGTCCGCCGTGTCCGCCGCGCCCACCGCCCGACCGAGTCGGAGCGCCGGAATGCCGCCGCCGCCCTCCAGCGCGCCCTCGACCGCAGGGACAACGGTGGTTCCACCGGTCACTGAGACCGGCTCTGCTCGGCCCCGGCTGATTCGGCACCTTGCGCCGGACGGCGTTGTTCAGGATCGCGTCGGTGCGCTCGTGGACGTGGTTGTGGCCGTTGACGACAGGGTCCACCTGGTGCTTCTCGAAGAGCGGCACCCGTGCGTCGCGCACCCCGCCGTCGGAGGCGTGCGCGTTGGCCGTGGAGAAGGCGCGGTGGTGGAAGAAGACCACCACCGCGGCCGCGGTCTTGCCGCCACCATTGCCTGGCGCCGCACCGTCGGATAGGTGAGCGGTACACGTACAGCTCGCCGTGTGTCCGCATGATGGACGTGACGTGTCATGGGGTGGGACGCGCAGTAGGGTGCGAACATGTCTCGCAGCATCAGTCTCGCAGTGATCCCCGGTGACGGAATCGGCCAGGAGGTCGTGGCCCAGGGCCTCAAGGTCCTCAACGCTGTTCTCCCGCAGGATGTGAAGCTGGAGACCAAGGAGTACGACCTCGGCGCCCAGCGCTGGCACCGCACCGGTGAAACCCTCCCCGACGCGGAGCTCGAAGCCCTCAAGGGCCACGACGCCATCCTGCTCGGCGCGATCGGCGACCCCTCCGTGCCGTCGGGCGTCCTGGAGCGCGGGCTCCTGCTGAAGCTGCGCTTCGCCTTCGACCACTTCGTCAACCTGCGGCCGTCGAAGCTGTTCCCGAACACCGCGACGCCGCTGGCCGGCCGCCCGGACATCGACTTCGTCGTCGTCCGTGAGGGCACCGAGGGCCCGTACACGGGCAACGGCGGCTCGCTGCGCACCGGTACGCCGGCCGAGGTCGCCACCGAGGTCAGCGTCAACACCGCGTACGGCGTCGAGCGCGTCGTCCGTGACGCGTTCGAGCGGGCGAACGCCCGCCCGCGCAAGAAGCTGACGCTGGTGCACAAGAACAACGTCCTCGTGTACGCCGGCCACATGTGGAAGAACATCTTCGACAGGGTCGCGACCGAGTACCCCGAGGTCACCACCGACTACCTGCACGTCGACGCCGCGACGATCTTCTTCGTCACCCAGCCGGAGCGCTTCGACGTCATCGTCACCGACAACCTCTTCGGCGACATCCTCACCGACCTCGCCGCTGCCGTGACCGGCGGCATCGGCCTGGCCGCGTCCGGCAACATCAACCCGACGGGCACCTTCCCGTCGATGTTCGAACCGGTCCACGGCTCCGCCCCCGACATCGCGGGCCAGGGCAAGGCCGACCCGACGGCCACGATCCTCTCCGTCGCCCTCCTGCTGCGCCACCTCGGCTACGAGGCCGAGGCCGTGCGCATCGAGGACGCCGTCTGCGCCGACCTCGCGGAGCGAGGGGGGCACCTCCCAGGCCCTTCGGGCTCTGGGGGAGGTGCGACGAGCCGTACGACCGACCAGATCGGCGACGCGCTCGCGGTACGCGTAGCGAACTGACCCGACGACTCCGTTTCGAAGCCGCCGGGCAGCAGCCGCACCCGGCGGCTTCACCTGTGCGGCCCCGGGTGCCACCATCGACCACTGGACCGCGATCGTGTCGTTTCGTGCACGGCCACCCGGGAGCGATAATCGAACGGGGCCGTGGCTTGCGGTAAAGCTCGGACGTCCTAGCACCTGTCTGGCAGGAGCGGCGTGAGCGCGGTCCAACACACACAACGGTGAAGGACACGCACTCATGACGACGCCCACGATCGAGCTCAAGCCCTCCTCGAACCCGCTGTCCGACGCGGAGCGCGAGGCGAGCATGGTCAACCCCGGATTCGGCCGCCACTTCACCGATCACATGGTGACCATCAAGTGGACCGAGGGCCGCGGCTGGCACGACGCCCAGCTCGTGCCGTACGCGCCGCTTTCGATCGATCCCGCCAACATGACCCTGCACTACGCGCAGGAGATCTTCGAGGGTCTCAAGGCGTACCGCCAGCCCGACGGCTCGGTCGCCACTTTCCGTCCCGAGGCCAACGCCAAGCGCTTCCAGGGCTCCGCCCGTCGGCTGGCCATGCCCGAGCTGCCCGTCGAGACGTTCATCGCGGCCTGTGACGCACTCGTCAAGCAGGACGAGGCCTGGGTTCCGGCGCACGGCGGCGAGGAGTCCCTCTACCTGCGCCCGTTCATGATCGCGACCGAGGTCGGTCTCGGTGTGCGGCCCTCCAACGAGTACCTGTTCCTGGTGATCGCCTCGCCGGCCGGCGCGTACTTCCCCGGCGGTGTGAAGCCGGTCTCGATCTGGCTCTCCGAGAACCGGGTGCGCGCCGTCCCCGGCGGCCTGGGCGACGCCAAGACCGGCGGCAACTACGCCGCGTCCCTCCTCGCCCAGGCCGAGGCCGCCGAGAAGGGCTGCGACCAGGTCGCCTACCTCGACGCGGTCGAGCACAAGTGGGTCGAGGAGCTCGGTGGCATGAACCTGTACTTCGTGTACGGGAACAAGATCGTCACCCCGACCCTGACCGGCTCCCTGCTCGCCGGTGTCACCCGCGACTCGCTGCTCAAGGTCGCCCGTGACCTCGGCTACGAGTCCGAGGAGGGCCGCGTCTCCATCGACCAGTGGCGCGAGGACACCGCGAACGGCACCCTCACCGAGGTCTTCGCCTGCGGCACCGCGGCCGTCATCACCCCGGTCGGCACCGTCAAGTCCGAGGGCGGCGAGTGGACCCAGGGCGACGGCGCGCCCGGCGAGGTCACGATGAAGCTGCGCGAGCGCCTGCTGGACATCCAGCGCGGCGTCGCCGAGGACACCCATGGCTGGATGCACCCCCTCGGTTAAGACCGACCGGCAATTGGGGGGCGGCGTCGCGGGGCTGGGCACGCACATCTGCCGCGTTGTCGTCAATCAACAACTTCCCCAAGCTCTCGGCTTCGCTCGAGCAGGGGAGACCCCATTGCGTTGCCTCAGTCCTCCGCCTTGCAGCTGCACGCACCCAGCCCCGCTCCTTCACCCACCCCCCAATTGCCGGTCGGTCTAAGGGTTCCTTCTTCCGGACCGGACCGCCGGCCCGGAACCCGTAGTCACGAAAAGCCGCGCCCCGCTCCCCGCCGGGCGCGGCTTTCGTGTGCCGGGACGTGCTCTCCCGCTCCCCGGAGTGTGCCCTCCCACACACTTAGAGCAGCACTCTAACCATGAGTTAGAGTGCTGCTCTGACCGAGAGGTGTGGAGACGTGCGACTGACTCCGACGGAACGCGACCGGCTGCTGCTGTTCAGCGCCGCCGAACTGGCCCGGGCCCGCCGCGCCCGGGGGCTCAAGCTCAATGTCCCCGAGGCGACCGCCCTGATCGCGGACGCGGTCTGCGAGGCCGCCCGGGACGGGCGCCGGCTGGCCGAGGCCATCGAGGCCGCCCGGTCCGTGCTCGGCCCCGACGACGTGCTGCCGGGCGTCGCCGACGTCGTCACCGAGGTTCATGTGGAGGCCGTCTTCGACGACGGCTCCCGGCTCGCCGTGGTCTCCCGGCCACTGGGCGACGGGCTGGGCGACGAGGCGCCCGGGGCCGTCGTCCCCGGGCCCGCCACGCCCGAGCCGGAGCCCGCGGTTCGGCTGACCGTCCACAACACCGCGACCGTGCCGGTCTCCGTGACCTCGCACTTCCACTTCTTCGAGGCCAACCCCCGGCTCGACTTCGCCCGCGCGAGCGCCTACGGGATGCGGCTCTGCGTCCCTGCCGGGTCCTCCGTCCGCTTCGGTCCCGGCGAAACCGTCGAGGTGGGGCTCGTGCCCATCGGCGGCGACCGGATCGCGATCGGCTTCGCGGGCCTGGTGGACGGCCCGCTGGACGCCCCCGGCGCGCGCGAAGAGGCACTGCGACGCGCCGCGGCCTGTGGATATCTGGGAGCCGGGCGATGAGCATCGATCCGCACGAGTACGCCTCCGTGCACGGCCCGCGCGCCGGGGACCGGGTCAGGCTCGGTGACTCCGGTCTGACCGTCCACGTCGAGTCCGACGCACAGAGTCACGGCGAGGAGTTCCTCGCCGGCTTCGGCAAGACCGCCCGCGACGGGCTGCACCTCAAGGCCGCCGCCGTCCGCGACACCTGCGACATCGTCATCAGCAATGTGCTGGTCATCGACGCGGTGCAGGGCATCCGCAAGGTGTCGATCGGCATCCGCGAGGGCCGGATCGCGGCGATCGGCCGGGCCGGCAACCCGGACACCCTCGACGGCGTCGACGTCGTCGTCGGCACGGGCACGACCATCGTCTCCGGCGAGGGGATGATCGCGACGGCGGGCGCCGTCGACACCCATGTCCATCTGCTCTCGCCGCGGATCATGGAGGCCTCGCTCGCCTCCGGCGTCACCACGATCATCGGCCAGGAGTTCGGCCCGGTCTGGGGCGTCGGCGTCAACTCGCCCTGGGCGCTGCGCCACGCCTTCAACGCCTTCGACGCCTGGCCGGTCAACATCGGCTTCCTGGGCCGGGGTTCATCCTCCCACCAGGCCCCGCTGGTCGAGGCGCTCGCCGAGGGCGGGGCCTGCGGCTTCAAGGTGCACGAGGACATGGGCGCCCACACCCGCGCCCTGGACACCGCGCTGCGGGTCGCCGAGGAGCACGACGTCCAGGTCGCCCTGCACAGCGACGGGCTGAACGAGTGCCTGTCGGTCGAGGACACCCTGCGCGTCCTGGAGGGCCGCACGATCCACGCCTTCCACATCGAGGGCTGCGGCGGCGGACACGTCCCCAACGTCCTCAGGATGGCGGGCGTCGAGAACGTCATCGGCTCGTCCACCAACCCGACGCTGCCCTTCGGCCGGGACGCCGTCGCCGAGCACTACGGGATGATCGTCTCCGTGCACGACCTCAAGACGGACCTGCCGGGCGACGCCGCCATGGCCCGCGACCGCATCCGCGCCGGGACGATGGGCGCCGAGGACGTCCTGCACGACCTGGGGGCCATCGGCATCACCTCGTCCGACGCACAGGGCATGGGACGGGCCGGCGAGACGGTGCGCCGCACCTTCGCGATGGCCGGGAAGATGAAGGCCGAGCTCGGCCCGATGGAGGGCGACGGCCCCGCGGACGACAACGCCCGGGTGCTGCGCTACATCGCCAAGCTCACCATCAACCCCGCCATCGCCCACGGCCTCGCGCACGAGATCGGCTCCATCGAGACCGGCAAGCTCGCCGACATCGTGCTCTGGCGGCCGGAGTTCTTCGGCGCGAAGCCGCAGCTCGTACTGAAGTCCGGCTTCCCCGCGTACGGGGTCACGGGTGACCCGAACGCCGCCACCGACACCTGCGAACCCCTCATCCTGGGACCGCAGTTCGGGGCGTACGGAGCCACCGCCGCCGACCTCTCCGTGGCCTTCGTCTCGCAGGCGGCCGCCCAGCTCGGTGCCGACTCGATGCCCACCCGCCGCCGCCGCGTCGGCGTGCGCGGCACCCGGGGTATCGGCCCCGGCGACCTGATCCACAACTCCCGTACCGGAGAGGTCGCCGTGGACGCCCGCAGCGGTCTGGTCACCTTGGACGGCGACCCGCTGCGCTCCGAGCCCGCCGAATCCGTCTCCCTCAACCGCCTCTACTTCCTCTGAGGACCCGCAGTGACCTTCCGCATGCCGCCCGAGTGGGCCCCGCACGAACGCACCTGGATGGCCTGGCCGGGCCCCAACCCCACCTTCGACACCGACGCCGAACTGGACGAGGCCCGCGCCGCCTGGGCCACCGTCGCCCGCGCCGTGCGCCGCTTCGAACCCGTCACGATGGTGGTGGGCCCCGGCCAGGAGGACGGCGCCCGCGCGCTCCTCGGCCCGGACGTCGAGCTCGCCGTCCGCCCCCTCGACGACGCCTGGATGCGGGACATCGGCCCCACCTTCGTCACCGACGGCCGGCGACTGGCCGCCGTCGACTGGACGTTCAACGGCTGGGGCGCCCAGGGCTGGGCCCGCTGGGAGAACGACCAGCACATCGCCCGCTCCGTCGCCGAGCTCGCCGCCGTACCCGTGCAGAGCTCCCGGCTGGTCAACGAGGGCGGCGCCATCCACGTGGACGGCGAGGGCACCGTACTGCTCACCGAGACCGTCCAGCTCGGCAAGGAGCGCAACCCCGACTGGACCCGCGAGCAGGTCGAGTCCGAGATCCACGCCCGGCTCGGCACCGAGAAGGCCATCTGGCTGCCGCGAGGACTGGCCGGTGACTACGGCACGTACGGCACCCTCGGCCATGTCGACATCGTCGCCGCCTTCGCCCGCCCCGGCACCGTCGTCGCCCACGTCCAGCCGGACCCGGCCCACCCCGACCACGAGATCACCCGCGAGACCGTGCGCATCCTGCGCGCCGCCACCGACGCCAGGGGCCGCTCCCTGAACGTCGTGGAGGTCCCGGCACCCACCGTGCTGAAGGCGGACGGGGAGTGGGTCGACTACTCCTACATCAACCACTACCTCTGCAACGGCGGCGTGGTTCTCTGCGCCTTCGACGACCCGCGCGACAAGGAAGCGGCGGAGATCTTCGGCGAGCTGTTCCCCGACCGTACGGTGACCCTCGTCGATGCCCGTACGATCTTTGCCGGCGGTGGAGGCATCCACTGCATCACACAGCAGCAGCCGAAGGTCTGAACCGTGCCCCCCGCGCCACGCCGTCGCAACACCGCCCCGCCCCGTGAGGAACTGCTGGCCGCCGCCATGGCCACCATCGCCGAACGGGGGCTCGACGGCCTCACCATGGCCGGACTCGGCCGCGAGGTCCAGATGAGCAGCGGACACCTCCTCTACTACTTCCGCACCAAGGACGAGCTGCTGCTCCAGACCCTGGAGTGGAGCGAGGGACGGCTCGGCGCGGAGCGGCGCGCCCTGCTCTCGGGGCCGGCGACGGCCCGCGAACGGCTCGACGGGTACATCGACCTGTACCTCCCCGACGGCCACCGCGATCCGCACTGGACGCTCTGGCTGGAGGTGTGGAACCGCTCGCAGAACGCGGACGACGACGCGCGCGCCCGCCAGGCCGCCATCGAGGCCGCCTGGCACCGCGACCTGGTGGACCTGCTGGAGCGGGGCGCGTCGGCAGGGGAGTTCCGCCCGGTCGACGCCGAGCGGTTCGCGACCCGGCTGCGCGCCCTGCTCGACGGCTTCAGCGTCCATGTCGCGGTCGGCCTCCCCGGCACCGGCCGTTCCCAAGTGATCGCGCAGGTAAGGGAGTTCATCGCGGAATCGCTCGCCGTCCGGTAGCGGCCGCCGGGCCGTGAACGAAACGCACGTAAGTACGCAGGATCGTTGCGCACGGCGCCCTTGTTCCGGTCCGCGCTGTTCGGGCACGGTGACGGACCATGGGACGAGAGCAGTGGAAGAAAATCTGGGTCGGCTCGGCGGGCAACATGGTCGAGTGGTTCGACTGGTTCGTGTACGCGACCTTCGCGGTCTACTTCGCGGATTCGTTCTTCCCCGAAGGCAATGAGACCGCCAATCTCATGAACACCATGGGCATCTTCGCCGTCGGTTTCTTCATGCGGCCGGTCGGCGGCTGGCTGCTCGGCCGGATCGGCGACCGCAGGGGCCGCAAGGCCGCGCTCACCCTCACCGTCACGCTGATGTCGGCCTCCGCGATCCTCATCGCCGCCGCGCCGACGTACGGCGTCGCGGGGTACGGCGGTGTCGCCGTCCTGCTGGTGGCCCGGCTGCTCCAGGGCCTGTCCGTCGGCGGCGAGTACGCCGCCAGCGCCACGTACCTCACCGAGGCGTCCGCACCCCACCGGCGCGGCTTCGCCTCCAGCTTCCAGTACGTGTCCATGACCGCGGGGCAGCTGATCGGCCTCGGCCTCCAGATCGTGCTGCAGCGCAACATGTCCGAGGCGGCCCTGCACAGCTGGGGCTGGCGCATCCCGTTCATCGTCGGTGCGCTCGGCGCCGCGATCGTCTTCTACCTGCGCCGCTCGATGCTGGAGACCGAGGTGTACGCGGAGTCCGGCGCCGCCGAGCAGGAGGACCGCGGCACGCTGAAGGCGCTGTGGCAGCACAGGCGCGAGGCGTTCCTGGTGATGGCGCTGACCATGGGCGGGACCGTCGCGTACTACACGTACACGACCTACCTCTCGAAGTTCCTCTCCAAGAGCGCCGGCATGGACAAGCCCACCGCCTCGCTCGTCAGCTTCTGCGCCCTGTTCGTCTTCATGTGCATCCAGCCGCTGGCCGGCCTGCTCTCCGACCGGATCGGCCGCCGCCCGCTGCTGATCACCTTCGCCGTCGGCTCCACCTTCCTGACCGTGCCGATCATGACGATGCTCAAGCACGCCGGCACGTTCTGGCCCGCCTTCGGCCTGGCTCTGCTCGCCCTGGTCGTCGTCACCGGCTACACCTCGATCAACGCCTGCGTGAAGGCGGAGCTCTTCCCGACCGGCATCCGCGCCCTGGGCGTCGCCCTCCCGTACGCCATCGCCAACGCGATCTTCGGCGGCACCGCCGAATATGTGGCGCTCTGGTTCAAGAAGGCGGGCATCGAGTCCGGCTTCTACTGGTACGTGGCCGGCTGCGCGGCGGTCTCCCTGGTCGTCTACCTGACCATGCGCGAGACCCGCGACATCGACCTGGGCCGGGTCGGCGCCAAGGACGCGGACCGGGGCAGCACGGAGCCGTCCGGAGCGACCAGCGTCACGCCCGCATCCTGAGACGGGGCGGGGCGCGGAGGCGGCCCTGTGCAAGACTGCTTCCGTGCCCTCGTCCGTCATGATTATTGGCAGCAGGCGCGCCGGTCCGCAGTGACCGTCCCGCACCACCATGTGCGGCACGGCCACCGTGCCCCAGACCCGCGCGCAGACCTCTCGCACCCGCGAGGGGTTTTTTCGTTTTCCGGCCCTCACCTCGGCCGGGGCGAGACGCGCACGGGATGATGGGGGCAAGTGGAGCCAGATCGTCCGGATCCGCTCATCCGACAGGAGTCAGACCAGCATGACCACCAAGGCCAAGGCCACTGACGACAGTTTCCATGTCTTCGACACCACACTGCGCGACGGGGCCCAGCGTGAAGGCATCAACCTGACGGTCGCGGACAAGCTGACCATCGCCCGGCACCTGGACAACTTCGGCGTGGGCTTCATCGAGGGCGGCTGGCCCGGCGCCAACCCCCGCGACACCGAGTTCTTCGCCCGCGCACAGCAGGAGATCGAGTTCAAGAACGCCGAGCTGGTCGCCTTCGGCGCGACCCGCCGGGCCGGTGGCAAGGCCGCTGAGGACCCCCAGGTCAGGGCGCTGCTGGCGTCCGGCGCCCCGGTGATCACACTGGTCGCCAAGTCCCACGACCGCCATGTGGAACTCGCGCTGCGCACCACCCTCGAAGAGAACCTGGAGATGGTCGTCGACACCGTCTCCTACCTCCGTGAGCAGGGCCGCCGGGTCTTCGTCGACTGCGAGCACTTCTTCGACGGCTACCGCGCCAACCCCGAGTACGCCAAGGCCGTCGTACGCGCCGCCTCCGAGGCCGGCGCCGATGTCGTCATCCTCTGCGACACCAACGGCGGCATGCTCCCCGCCCAGGTCCAGGCCGTGGTCTCCACGGTGCTCGCCGACACCGGCGCCCGTCTCGGCATCCACGCCCAGGACGACACCGGCTGCGCGGTCGCCAACACCCTCGCCGCCGTCGACGCGGGCGCCACCCACGTCCAGTGCACCGCCAACGGCTACGGCGAGCGGGTCGGCAACGCCAACCTCTTCCCCGTCGTCGCCGCCCTGGAACTCAAGTACGGCAAGGCCGTCCTGCCCGAGGGCGCGCTCGCCGACATGACCCGCGTCTCGCACGCCATCGCCGAGGTCGTCAACCTGACCCCCTCCACCCACCAGCCCTATGTGGGTGTTTCCGCCTTCGCCCACAAGGCCGGACTGCACGCCTCCGCGATCAAGGTCGACCCCGACCTCTACCAGCACATCGACCCCGCCCTGGTCGGCAACACCATGCGGATGCTGGTCTCCGACATGGCGGGCCGCGCCTCCATCGAGCTCAAGGGCAAGGAGCTCGGCATCGACCTCGGCGGCGACCGCGAGCTCGTCGGCCGCGTCGTCGAGCGGGTCAAGGAGCGCGAGCTCAAGGGCTACACGTACGAGGCCGCCGACGCCTCCTTCGAGCTGCTGCTGCGCGCCGAGGCCGAGGGCCGCCTCCGCCGCTACTTCCGCACCGAGTCCTGGCGCGCCATCGTCGAGGACCGCCCCGACGGCACGCACGCCAACGAGGCGACCGTGAAGCTCTGGGCCAAGGGCGAACGCATCGTCGCCACCGCCGAGGGCAACGGCCCGGTCAACGCCCTCGACCGGGCGCTGCGGGTCGCCCTGGAACGGATCTACCCGCAGCTCGCCAAGCTGGAGCTGATCGACTACAAGGTCCGCATCCTGGAAGGCCGCACCGGCACCGAGTCCACCACCCGAGTCCTCATCACCACGGGCGACGGCGCCGGCGACTGGGCCACGGTCGGCGTGGCGGAGAACGTCATCGCCGCGTCCTGGCAGGCCCTGGAGGACGCGTACACCTACGGGCTGCTGCGGGCGGGGATCGAGCCTACGGAGTAGGCCTCGCGGGGGCGGGCCCACGGCACGGTTGCTGTGGGCCCGTCGGAGTGGTCGTACCGTTGTCGTGGACACCGCTTCCGGGTGAACGCAGCCTGCCGCTGGATGGCGGAGATTCACGTTCTGGTGGAGCCGCTGTTGATCCGGGCAACGGCTATCGACGGCGTAGCTCTACGATCGCCCGCGCTCCGTACACGAGGATCAGCACTGCCACGGCAGAGCCGGCGATGACGTATCCCTCGATTGCCTGCGGAAGGTCGAGTGAGGCGGTGAAGAACACGGTGCCGACTGTCAGGACGACTGCCAGCGCGGCGCGTAACGCAGACCGGAGTCGTGACTTTGCGGGGTTGACCGAGGAAAGGTCTTCGACGAGTAGCTCGCCGACTCGCCCGTCGGTATAGCGCTCGGCGATGGTCAGCCACATGGTCGCCAACTCGCGGAGTGCCGGGTTCGGTTCGCGAAAGAGCCCTTCTTCGGCTTCCTGGACCCGGCCCAGTACCCGGGCGGCGTGGTCGCGCAGGACAGCGCCGTGGTGAGAGAAGGGGCGCGAGAAGGCCCGGTGACGGCTGGCTCGCTGGATCGCTCTTTTCGCGGATGCTGATGATCTCGGTATACCGGCGATGGCATGAACTCGTTCCTCACCGGCGGCTTGGTCTGCTTTGGCGCAGGAGTTGATTACCTGAGCCATTTGTAACACGGCGAGAGCGGTGTTGAAAGGAAGAAATGCAAGCTCCAAGCCCGGCGTAATGTGCGATATCGCGGCGCCGCCGAGCCCCCTGGCCATGATGAAGAGACCCACAACTATGGCCACCAAATATCCAATTGCCACGGCGATAGCGCCGCCGAAAAAGGGGAGGGAGAGGCCTGCTCGGATCGGCTCGGTCTGCTCCACTGCCTTGGCGATTCCGTCCCAGGGAGGTGGGTTGAAGTCCTTGGCGAAACCGACCAAGCTCCGGCTGAAGCCCCAAGCCAGAGCAAAAAACAACCCGCTCCAGAGCCACATGGCGATGAGGGAAAGCGTGGAGAGTAGAGCTGTAACCCATTGACTTCTGGCAGTCTTGCGCAATGCGGCTTCTACGGCTTCGGGTATCGGTTGACTCAAGCTGAAGTGATCCATTGATTCGCGTAATTCGGAGATAACTTTCCCTTCTCTGGCCTGGCGTCGCGTGGTTGCCCATGTGCGGACGTAGTCAATCATGATGCGCGTCTTCTCCCTGCTTAGCTCTGTTCCTGCGGGTGCTGTTGGCTGGCTCACTTTCCCGTGAGTGAAATCTTGGCACTGCCTGTCAGTGACTGATTCATGCAAGGGCAGGGCATCCGGTTTCGACCTTGCAAGGCCGAGCCGATGTCGTATCGTCTCCTGCGTGATTGATGCGACCGTGGCCGGCAGGACCGTGATTCCAGGCAACATCCTCACCGAGCTGACTGATGCTTTCGGCCTCGGGAAGGTGGAGGGGCTTCATTACCTTCCCGAGGGGCTGATGAATGCGAACTGGAGACTGGCTACTCCTGACGCGACGTTCGCCCTCAAGAGGGTCACCGACGTGCCACGCGGCCGGCTGAGCCGCAATCTGGGCATGCTCGGTTCGTTGGCTGCCGATGGTGCCCCGGTGAGTGCGCCCGTCGCCACGGCCTCTGGTGCGCTGGTTGCCGAGGTCGACGGCGGTGTCTGGTGTCTGTTTCCGTGGATGACCGGTACCCACCTACGAGGCGTCGAACTCAGCATCTCCCAGGTCTCGTCGCTGGGTGCGCACCTGGGACGCCTGCACGAGGGTCTGAAGCGGGCCTGCGATCAAGGCCTGTTGCCGATGGCGCCCGAGACGATCACTGCCGATGTCACGACGCCCGAGCGGGCCGTGCAGAAGTCCGAGCGACTGTCTGCGGAGGTCCGTGCCAACGGCGCAGGCAGTTCGTTCGACGAGGCGGCGATGGCCTCTCTTGAACATCGTCGCGCGTTGATCGCCAAGCACGCCGACCGCAGGCCGCAGGACACGACCCCTGTCGGCAGTTGTGGGTGGACGCACGGTGATGTCCAGTACCGGAATCTGTTGTGGGAGGGCGGGGAGCTCGTCGCCGTTCTGGACTGGGATCGGGTCGGTGTTCGTCCTTACGCAGAGGAAGTCGCGCGGACGGCACAGGTGCAGTTCGGGGTGGACGGTGTGTTCGATCTGGCGCGGGTGTCCGCGTTCGTCCGTGGCTACCGGTCCGTGGTGCCGCTGGGATTGTCAGCGCTGGCGGATGGTGTGCGGCGGCTGTGGTGGAAGCGGATGACGGACTTCTGGCAGCTGGAGTTCCACTACGACCGTGGTGACTTCTCCTTCGATGAGCTATTCACTGCGGACGAGGCCCTGCTGCACTGGTGGACCGACCGTCTCGGTCAGGTCGAGGATGCCTTCACCGAGGGATGAGCCCCAACGCTTCGAGGTCGGGCAGACGCGGCCGGGCGAACCCGGCTGCGTACCGGTGGGCCTGCTCCCCGAGGGTGTTCAGGTCGGCGGTGCGGACGGCGTCCGCCCAAGCCTGGACTCCGGCCGAGTGGGGCAGGACGACTCCACCGGCGCCGATGGCCTCAGGAATGCCGCCCCGGTTGGTGCCGATGCTCGGCGTCCCGTGCAGGGCTGCTTCGACGATCACCCGGGGGAAGGCATCCTCCACCGCGGACGGCACCAGCAGGAGTCGGTGGCTGCGGTAGAGGGGGCTCACGTCGTAGACCCTCGGCACGTAGGTCACGTTGGGGTAGGCGGCGAATTGGTCGACGGTGTTCCACCAACCTTCGCCGTCTCGCGGCTGCCACGGGTCGTGGCAGTCAGCTGGCGCCGAGGGGTACTCCTGCGGCGTGGGCGAGTCCGCGCAGGCGGCTGACGGATACGCCGGCGAGGCGGGAAATGATCACCCCGGGCAGCATCTGATGCTGCACCCACCCGGGCGCCATGGCACAGACGTCTTCGAGGGTGCTGGCGGCCCGCTCCCACCGACGGCATGACACATGGGTCAGGGCGACATCGAGGCCGTATCGGGCCCGGGTGGCCAGGGGGACGGTGTCGTCCAGCTTGACTGTGTCCATGAGCTGCAGTGCCCCCGAAGTGTCGCCGAGGGCAACGGCGATGCTCATGGCTTGCGTGGCGGCGTAGAGGGGGCCGTAGGGCTGGGAATGCCGTCCACGGGCGTGTTCGGTGCCGAGACGGGCCCCGACGGCATGGGCCTGGGACAGGTACTCGCGGGCAGCCTCCGGCGAGGAACCGCCGCGAGACGCGGCCACAGCAGCGTTGATGACGAGCTGCCCGTACACCGAAAGCCGATCGGGGTCGTGCTCCGACATCTTCGGCTCGATCCGGTCAGCCTGCGCGGCAGCCAGCGAGAACCCCTGCGCGGTCCGCCCATCACGGAGGTTGACCCATGCTGTGGTGGCAGCGAGATGGGCGTCACGCAGATCGTCACCTGCTTGCACAGCGATCTGGCGGCCGTAGGTGAGTGCTGCGTACGCGAGGTCGCGTGAGCCCCAGATGTTTGCGGCCATTCCGGCGGTCTGAAAGGCATCGACCAGAACGCCGGCCGCGGCCTCCTTCTCGTGGGTGTCCGAGGTGTCGTAACGTACGCGTGCCTCGGGTAACAGCGCGCCGAGCAACGCGCCCAGCTCGGCGTACCGCCCCGCCCAGTAGGCCGCATCGGCACGCTGGACGACGGCCCGTAGCTCGTCGACCGTGCCCGGCTCGGTTTCGACAGGGATACCGATGGCGGCGTCGTGGGTCGCGGCGGAAAGAGTGCGCAGGGCCGCCCGTTCGTCACGGTTCATGGAGCGGCGGGGCGCCTGCTGCCCATAGAGCACGGCGATGTCGGTGCCGAGGGCGGTAGCGATGGACAACAAAGAGGGGAGGGAAGCAGTGCCGCCGCGCTCCAGCTTTCGGACAACGCCGACAGATACGTCGGCGGCCTCGGCCAACTGCTCCTGTGTCATGCCGTTGCGGAGAGCTTTGAGCCGTTCCGCGGTGGTGTACTCCGACCATTGCATGAGAGCCACTTCCCCTTCTGGTCCGCCAGGGGTGGACCGTACCGATTTCCGGTGCAATGCCGACACCCCTTGCGGACGAAGGAGTTGGCGATGCAGCTGAGGTCAGCCTCGTACGGATACGGCAGCAGTCACCCCGAGCAGGCACTCCAACTCGGCGACTGTGTCGTCCTCGTCCATTGCGAGGACCGTGGCGATACCGAAGGCCTCGGCGGGCGGAAGGTTCACCGGATGGTCGTCGACGAACACGCATGCCTCTCCGGGGAGGTCGAGGCGGTCAAGCGTTAGCTGGTAGATGGCCGGGTCCGGCTTCGCCAGGCCGACCGCTTCCGAGATGACGTGCACGTCGAACAGATCCCAGATGCCGACATGCTCATACGGGTTGAACGGATCCAGACCGAAGCTGTTCGACAGGAGGGCCAGCCGGTATCCCGCTTCCTTGGCAGCACGTGCGAGTGCCGCCATGCGCTGTGCCGCTGGCACCTTCGACCAGGCACGGCCCATCAAGTTCGTCGGATCGATGCCCGCGCCGAGCAAGGCGGCCGTTTTCGCGTTCCACTCGGCCTGTCCGAGCTGTCCGATCTCCAGTGCTGAGTACAGGCGTCGCCCGTCAGGGGAGTCGTTGAGGGTGGCACCCCACGCTTCCGGGTGAAGCCCTTCGGATTCGGCCCATGAACGGTGCGTTGGGTCCGGATCAGCGGTAAGTACTCCGGCGAAGTCCAGGATGAGCCCACGCAGGGCTTGGCGATCGGCGGTACCAGCGGGCTTCTGCATGGCTGCGTGCTTCCTCTCCATCGACCTTGTCGAACGACGCTACCGCGCTGAGACTGCGAGGAATTTCTCCTGGTTCCAGTGAAGTTCGCGATTGGCTTGGCCAGGACGCCCGTAGTCCGGCAGTGGGGAGTTGGGTTGCTGACAGAGCAGCCCGATACCGCCGCCGTACGCTGCCTGAGTCGCACCGCCTCAGTCGTTGACCGGGAGCCCGCATGAGTGATCAGCCCAGCCCGTAGTCCGGGAAGGTGCGAGAGCCCCACGCCCTCACGGCCGGTGACGGAGTCGACGGCTTCCGTTGGGAGGAAGCGCCGGAGCTGCTTGGTGCCAAGCCGTCCGGCCCGGCCTGATCAGCGCCGTCGAGCTTGCGGCCGGGGCCGGGAGGGAAGTGCTGCCGCGCAGCCGCGAGGGGAGGGTGTGCGTTCAGAGGGTGAACACGCAACTTGCCCTGTCTGCAGGGGAGATGGGTCGGAAGGTGGAGTGCGGGATGGGTACGGACCAATGTCGGCGTGAAGTATTGACGGCACTGTTCCGGCGGGGTTAACTCACGCCGCAACGCCGGTACCGGTTCCGGAACCGGTTGCGGTACCGGTCGCACCATCCGGTTCGACGCCCTGTCATGCCTTGCCCCGGAGGCCCCGATGCGTGTCACCATCGCCGATGTCGCCCGCGAGGCCGGCGTCAGCAAGACGACCGTGTCACGGGTCATCAACACCAAGGGTGAGGTGGACGGTTCCACTGCCGCCCGCGTTCGTGAAGTGATCGCACAGCTCGGCTACGTACCCAGCTCGGGTGCCGTCGGACTGGCCCGCGGCAGCAGCCGTACGGTCGCCATGCTGGTGCCCTCGCTCACCTGGCCGTGGATGGGCGAGGTGCTCCAGGGTGTCGTGGACACCGTCGAGGCCGCTGATTACGGGCTGCTGCTCTTCACCTGCAATCGCGGCGCCGAGTCCGTACGGCGCTTCACCGGCCAGGTGTCGGCGCGCGCCTTCGACGGGCTCCTGGTCGTCGAGCCCGAGAACACCCTCGACCATCTCACCGCGCTGCACCGCGACGGTCTGCCGATCGTGCTGATCGACGACCGCGGCCACCACCCCGAGTTCCCCTCCGTCGTGACCACCAATCGCGAAGGAGGGGCGTCCGCCGCCCGTCATCTGCTGGCCGCCGGGCGCAGCAGACCCCTGGTCGTCACGGGCCCCCGGCACTTCGGCTGCGTACGCGACCGGCTGGACGGATTCCGCACGGTCCTGCCCACCGATCTCGTCGTCCACGGGGACTTCACCGAACGCAGCGGCCGGCTGGCCGTGGAACAACTCCTCGCCTCCGGCGCACAGTTCGACTCGGTCTTCGCGCACAACGACATCAGCGCGGCGGGCGTGCTGCGGGCTCTGCGGGCGGCCGGGCGGTCGGTGCCGGACGACATCGCCGTGATCGGCTTCGACGACATCCCGATGGCCCAGCACACCGCACCGCCCCTGACCACCGTGCGTCAGCCCACCCGGCGGATGGGGGAGACGGCCGCACGGCTGCTGCTCTCCCGCCTCGGCGGCACGCCCGCACCCGACGCACCGGTCGTACTGCCCACCGAACTGGTCGTGCGCCACTCGGCGCCGTAGCGGTCCGGCCGAAACCCCGGCCGCCTGCCCCTCCTCACCCCCAGAGCCTCCCGAACCTCCCTCCTGGAGTCGCCATGTCCGCACGATGTCACGCCACCTTGAGAGCGCTCTCGATCGCCACCGCGGCGGTCCTGCTCGCCGCCGGTTGCTCGTCCGCCAACTCGGGTGCCAACAAAGGGGGCGGCGCCTCTGGCGTGCTGAACCTGGGCAAGCCGGACGGGCCGCAGACCGACAACAGCAACCCGTTCCTCAGCACCTCGGCGGGCGCCACGCTCGGCTACCGCTTCATGATCTACGAGCCCCTCGCCATGACGAACCAGATCCGGCCCGCGGACAAGGCCGCCCCGTGGCTGGCGACCGACTGGAAGTGGGAGTCCAACTTCACCGAGGTCACTTTCACTCTCGACCCCAAGGCCAAGTGGGCCGACGGCAAGCCGCTGACCGCCGACGACGTCGCGTACACCTTCGAGCTCCTGAAGAAGCACCCGGCGCTGAACGGCAACGGCATCCCGTTCGACGGGATCGCGGTGCGGGGCAAGCAGGTCGAGCTGACCTTCAAGGAGTCCCAGTACGTCAACCAGAACAAGATCATCCAGCAGTTCATCGTGCCCAAGCACATCTGGCAGGGCGTCAAGAACCCCGAGACCTGGCCCAACCGCACACCCGTCGGCTCGGGCCCGTACAAGCTGAAGACGTTCACCCCGCAGACCACCACGCTGACCGCCACGCCCAGCTACTGGAAGGGCCGGACCGAGGTCAAGGAGCTGCGTTACACCGCGTACAACGACAACAGCGCGGCGACCACGGCACTGGCGAACGGCAAGGTCGAGTGGTCGTTCGTCTTCATGCCCAACTACAAGCAGCTGTTCATCGCCAAGGACCCGAAGAACCACAAGCTGTGGTTCCCCTCCGGGCTCGGCGTCCACGGACTCTGGTTCAACACCGCCCGCAAGCCCTTCGACAACCCGGCGCTGCGCAGGGCCATGGCGATGGTCGTCGACCGAAAGGCGATCTACACCCAGGCCGAGGCCACCCTCTACCCGGAGATCACCAACCCGACCGGAATCCCGCTGCCCGCCGGTGAGTCCTTCCTCGCCCCCGAGTACAAGAGCGCCACCACCGCACCCGACGTGGCGGGCGCCAAGAAGGTGCTCGCCGAGGCCGGGTTCGAGCTCAGCGGCGGCGTACTGAAGGACCCGGACGGCAAGCCGGTGAAGCTCACCCTCACCGACCCGGCCGGCTGGAACGACTACATCACCGGTCTCGCCATCATCAAGGACAACATCAAGCAGCTCGGCATCGAGGCCAAGGTCAAGACGCAGACGGCGGAGGCCTGGGGCGCGGACGTCGCCAACGGCAACTTCGACGCCACCCTGCACTGGACCAACAGTGGCGCCACCCCGTACGACATGTACCAGAACATCATGGACGGCGCGCTGCTCCAGCCCGTCGGCAAGGCGTCCCAGCTCGGCAACTTCGGCCGCTTCAAGAACGACGAGGCCACCGAGGCGCTCAAGGACTTCGCGGGCGCCACCGAGGACTCCGCCCGCACCGCGGCCATGAACACCCTCCAGAAGATCATGGTCGAGCAGGCGCCGATGATCCCGACGGCCGCCGCCCCCATCGGAGCCGAGTACTCCACGAAGAACTGGGTGGGCTGGCCCAGCGAGGCCGATCCGTACGCCCCGCCGCAGCACACCCAGCCGTCCGCACTCCAGATCGTGCTGAAGCTCGAACCCGCCAAGTAGAGCCAGGGACACGGGACACAGGGAACGGCCATGTCGAATCAGCCCGCACCGAACCACGTCGTGCTCGAAGCACGCTCCGTCACCAAGCACTTCCCCGTACGCCGCACCGGACGCGACCTCGTCACGGGCAGACGCCGTACCGTCCACGCCGTCGACGACGTCTCGCTGGAACTGCGGCGCGGCACCGTCACGGCGCTGGTGGGGGAGTCGGGCTCCGGGAAGTCCACCGTCGCCGGACTGCTCGCCCGGCTCCATCCGCTCACCGCCGGTGAGATCCGGCTGGACGGCGCGCCCGTGAAGGCCGGAGGGGGCCGGTCCTTCCGCGCCTACGTACGCCGGGTCCAGCTCATCTTCCAGGACCCGTTCGCCTCGCTGAACCCGGTGCACACCGTGCGCTACCACCTCACCCGGGCCCTGCGGATCCACGGCCGGGCGGGCAGCGGCGAGGCGGAGCTGGAGGAGAACCTGACCGCGCTGCTCGACCGGGTCCAGCTGACCCCCGCGCACCAGTACCTGGACCGGTTCCCGCACGAGCTGTCGGGCGGACAGCGCCAACGCGTGGCCATCGCCCGCGCACTCGGCGCCGATCCCCAGGTGCTGCTCGCCGACGAGCCCGTCTCGATGCTGGACGTGTCTATCCGGCTCGGCGTGCTCAACCTGCTGAAGGACCTCAAGGACCGGCTGAGCCTGGCGGTCCTCTACATCACCCACGACATCGCGTCGGCCCGCTACTTCGCGGACACGACGCTGGTGATGTACGCGGGCCGGATCGTCGAGGGCGGGGAGAGCGAGACCGTCACCCAGCACCCCGCCCACCCCTACACCCAGCTCCTCATCGCCTCGGCGCCCGACCCGGACCGGGTGGTCGCCGAGGCGGAGCAGGAGGAGACCGGCAGCGGCGAACCGCCCTCGCTGATCGCCCCGCCCCCGGGCTGCCGCTTCCACCCCCGCTGCCCGAAGGCCATGGCGCGCTGCCGCACCGAGGCGCCGCCCCGCTTCGACCTCGAAGGCGGCCAGTGGGCGGCCTGCTGGCTGTACGCGGACGGCGGGGAAGCCCGCCACGAGCCCCGGAAGGAAAGCGCGGCGTGAAATACCTGCTGCAACGGCTCGCCTTCTACCTGGTCACCGCCTGGGCGGCCATCACCATCAACTTCCTGATCCCGCGCATGATGCCGGGCGACCCGGTCCAGGCGCTGCTCGCCCGCTTCCAGGGCCGGCTCGACACCGGCGCCGTCGACTCGCTCAAGGCGCTCTTCGGCCTCGACGAGCAGCAGTCGCTCTGGCAGCAGTACACCGACTACTGGTCGCATCTGCTCGACGGCGACCTCGGGCTCTCCTTCACCTTCTTCCCGACGCCGGTCAGCGAGGTGATCGCCCAGTCGTTGCCGTGGACGCTCGCGCTCGTGGGCATCACCACACTGATCAGCTTCCTGCTCGGCACCGGCATCGGAGTCTTCACCGGCTGGCGGCGCGGCTCCTGGATGGACAGCCTGCTGCCCGTCACCACCTTCATCTCGGCCATCCCGTACTTCTGGCTGGGGCTCATCGCCATCGCCCTGTTCGCCGTGAAGTGGCCGCTCTTCCCGGCCGCCGGGGGCTACGACAGCTCGCTCGTGCCCGCCTTCGACTGGCCGTTCGTCTCCAGCGCGCTCTACCACGGGGCGCTGCCGGGCCTCACCATCGTGCTCAGCGCCGTGGCCGGCTGGATCCTCGGCATGCGGAACATGATGGTGACGGTGTCCTCGGAGGACTACGTCATGGTCGCCCAGGCCAAGGGGCTATCCGAGCGCCGGGTGATGTTCGGGTACGCGGCACGCAACGCGATCCTCCCCAACATCTCCGGCTTCGCCCTCTCACTCGGCTTCATCGTCGGCGGCACCCTGCTGGTGGAGATGGTCTTCTCCTACCCCGGCATCGGCTACCAGCTCTTCCAGGCCGTGGGCGCCAAGGACTACCCCCTGATGCAGGGCGTCTTCCTGATCATCACGCTCTCCGTCCTCGCGGCGAACCTCCTCGCCGACGTCCTCTACATGGTCCTCGACCCCCGTACCCGAAGGGAGGCCTAGGAAATGGCCACCACCGCCACCGAGGCCGCCGTGACCGGCCCGGCCGGGACCGACGATCCGGCCGGTACCCGGGCGCGCAGCAGACGCGGGATGCGCCTGCTGCGCGGCCGCAAGACCGTCATCGGCCTCGGGATCCTCGCCTTCTTCGTCGTGATCGCGGTCGTCGGACCGTGGATCGCCCCGTACGACCCCGACACCATGAGCGACCAACTGCTCCAGCCGCCCTCCGGTGCCCACTGGTTCGGCACCACACAGACCGGTCAGGACGTGCTCTCGCAGATCCTCGTCGGCACCCGGGGAGTCCTGGTCGTCGGCTTCGTCGCGGGGATACTCGCGACGGTCCTCTCCGTAGTGATCGGGGTCAGCGCCGGCTTCCTCGGCGGCACCGCCGACGAACTGCTCTCGCTGCTCTCCAACGTCTTCCTGGTCATCCCGGGGCTGCCGCTGATCATCATCATCGCCAGCTTCGTCTCCGACGCGGGCGACATCCTGATCGCCGCCGTCATCGCCCTCACCTCCTGGGCCTGGGGAGCGCGGGTGCTGCGCGCCCAGACGCTCTCGCTGCGCCGCCGGGACTACGTCGAGGCGGCCCGCGCCACCGGCGAATCGACCTGGCGGATCATCTTCTTCGAGGTGCTCCCCAATCTGACGGCCGTCATCGCCTCCGGCTTCGTCTCCACCGTGATCTTCGCGATCCTCTCCGAGATCACCCTCGCCTTCATCGGCGTCGCCGACATCTCCGACTGGAACTGGGGGACCGTCCTGTTCTGGGCGCAGTCCAACCAGGCCCTCGCCCAGGGCGCCTGGTGGTGGTTCGTCCCCGCCGGGCTCTGCATCGCCCTGCTCGGCATGTCGCTCGCCCTGATCAACTTCGGGATCGACGAGTTCGTCAACCCGCGCCTGCGCACGGAGACCGGCGCGTCCCGGAAGGTCCGGATGCGGGTCGGCTTCACCCCCGTGACGCGCGCATCCGCGGCACGCGGTACGGACGACAGGGAGACCGGCTCATGAGCGGCAACGAGGCCGTGCTCACCGTCCGCGGCCTGAACGTGGACTACGGCACCGGGGACGGCGCCGTGCACGCGCTGCGCGACGTCGACCTCACCCTGCACCGGGGCGAAGTCCTGGGCCTGGCGGGGGAGTCGGGCTGCGGCAAGTCCACGCTGGCGTACGCGGTGACCCGGCTGCTGCCGCCGCCGGGGGTGATCACCGGCGGCGAGGTCCACTACCACCGGCAAGGCGGCGGGGCGCTCGACCTGCTTGCCCTGTCGGCCGCCGAGCTGCGGGCCTTCCGCTGGCAGGAGCTGTCCATCGTGTTCCAGGGCGCGATGAACTCGCTCAACCCGGTGCACACCGTCCACAGCCAGCTCACCGACGTACTCCGGGCCCACCGCCCCGAGCTGAAGCGGCCCGAACGGACCGCCCGCGCCCGGGAGTTGCTGGAGCTCGTCGGCATCTCCGCCGACCGGCTCCCCGCCTACCCGCACCAGCTCTCCGGCGGGATGCGCCAGCGCGTGATGATCGCGATGGCGCTCGCGCTGGAGCCCGAGATCGTCATCATGGACGAGCCGACGACGGCCCTGGACGTCGTCATGCAGCGCCAGATCCTGCGCCAACTGGTCAGACTCCGCGAGGAGCTGGGCTTCTCGGTCGTCTTCATCACCCACGACATCTCGCTGCTGATCGAGTTCTCGGACCGGATCGCGATCATGTACGGCGGCCGGATCGTCGAGGAGGCGGCGGCCTCCTCGATCTACCGGGACCCCCGCCACCCCTACAGCGACGGGCTGCTGCACTCCTTCCCCGCCCTGCACGGCGCCCGCCGCGAACTCACCGGCATCCCCGGCTCGCCCCCGCACCTGTCCGCGATGCCGGCCGGCTGCGCCTTCCACCCCCGCTGCGGCCGGGCGCTCGACGTCTGCGCCACCCATGTCCCGGTGCTCGCCGCGCCCGACGACGCCGACCCCCGCACGGTCGCCTGCTGGCTCCATGGGCAGGCCCCAGCCATGACCTCCCGCTCGTAGCGACCCCACCCACACCACAGGAGCCCCATGAACACCACCGCCGCCACTGCCGAGAAGTACGCGCGCGCGATCACCGCCGCGGCCGTCCCCGGCCTGCCCCCCGGTTTCCGCTGGGGCGTCGCCACCGCCGCGTACCAGATCGAGGGCGCCGCCGCCGAGGACGGCCGGACCCCGTCCATCTGGGACACGTACTGCAGGGTGCCCGGCATGGTCGTCCGCGGCGAGAACGGCGACGTGGCCTGCGACCACTACCACCGGATGCCCGAGGACGTGCGGCTCATCGCGGACCTGGGCGTCGACACGTACCGGTTCTCGCTGTCCTGGCCGCGCATCCAGCCGGGCGGGCGCGGACCGGCCAACGCGAAGGGGCTGGACTTCTACAAGCGGCTGGTCGACGAGCTGGAGGCCAGGGACATCACCCCCTGGATCACCCTCTATCACTGGGACCTCCCGCAGGAGCTGGAGACCGGCGACATCAGCGGTTCCCCCGCGGGGGGCGGCTGGCCGGCCCGTGACACCGCCCACCGCTTCGCCGAGTACGCCGCGCTCGCCTACGACGCGCTCGGTGACCGGGTGAAGCACTGGACGACACTGAACGAGCCGTGGTGCTCGGCCATGCTCGGCTACGCGTACGGTAACCAGGCGCCCGGCCGGCAGGACTTCGGCGACGCGATCAGGGCCGTCCACCACCTGCTCCTGGGCCACGGCCTCGCCGCGCGGCACATCCGCGAGACGGCCGCCGCCCGGGGCCACGAACTCGAACTCGGCATCACGCTCAACCTCGGCACCGCCACCCCCGAGACCGACAGCCCCGAGGACGCCGAGGCCTGCCGCCGCGCCGACGGGATGGGCCGCCGCCTCTACCTGGACCCGCTGGTCAAGGGCGCCTACCCCGAGGACGTCGTCGCCGATCTCGCCCTGCGGAACGCCGAGCTCCCGGTCCGGGACGGCGACCTGGCCGTCATCTCCACCCCGATCGACGTCCTCGGCGTCAACTTCTACCGCGGCACCCTCTTCTCCGGCGTCACGGAGGAGGGCTCCCCGGCCGACGCCGAAGGACTGCCCGTCACCCGTGGGGTGGAGCGCGACCTGCCGCGTACCGCGATGGACTGGGAGATCACCCCCACCGCCCTCACCGACCTGCTGGTGGGTCTGGAGGAGGAGTACGGCGTCCCGACGGTCGTCACGGAGAACGGCGCCGCGTTCGAGGACACCGTCTCCGAGGACGGGCAGATCCACGACGCCGACCGCACCACCTATCTCGCCGACCACATCGCCGCCGTCGCCGCGGCCCGCGCCGCCGGGGCCGATGTCCGGGGCTACTTCGCCTGGTCGCTGATGGACAACTTCGAGTGGTCCTACGGCTATGACAAGCGGTTCGGCATCGTCCGCGTCGACTACGGCACACAGGAGCGGACGCTCAAGGACAGCGCCAAGTGGTACCGCGACACCATCCGGCTCACCAGGGGCCGGTGAGTACCGCGCGCGACGGCTGTCGCACGCGTCACCCATCCGGGTTAGCTTCGAAGTATGCGGAACAGGTTGTTCCCGACGATGCTGGCCGGCCTGCTGCTGATCCTGGCGGCGGCCGTCCTCGGCATGGCGCCCGGTGCGCCCGCCGCGACGGGGGCATCCACCGTCGACGACGTCGCGCAGGCCCTGCGCAAGGGGCCGGTGTACGTCGACCCGGCGGCGTCCGGCCAGCTCTCACCGGGCCAGGCCGCCGCCCTGACGAAGAAGATCAAGGACGCCGACAAGCCCGTGTTCGTGGCGGTGCTGCCCCGGACCTCCGCGTTCCCCGCCAAGACCCTGCTGGCGACCCTGCGCACCGACACCGGGATCACCGGCGTCTACGCGGTCCGCCTCGGTGACGGGTTCGACGCGGGCGCCGACCCCCAGGTGATGTCCACCCGGGCGGTCCACAACCTCACCGCAGCGGTGAAGACGCCCGGCGCGGACACCGACGCCGCGACGCAGCTGAACGCCTTCGTCGACCGGGCCGTCGAGCAGGCCCGGGGCAGCGCCCCCGCCTCCTGGGGCGGCTCGTCCGGGGGCGGCGGGTCCTCGTCCGCCGTCGGGCTGATCACGGCCGGCGTGGTCCTGGTGCTGGGCGGCGGCACGGCCTACGCGCTCGTCCGCCGTGGCCGCAGGCGCAAGGAGGCCGAGGAGCGGGCCGCACTCGACAGGCTCAGGGTCGTCGTGGACGAGGACATCACCGCGTACGGCGAGACCCTCGACCGGCTCGACTTCCACCCGGCCGAACCGGGCGCCGACGACAACATGCGCGCGGACTACGAGCGGGCCCTCGACTCCTACGAGAGCGCGAAGTCCCGGATGGAGCGGGCCCGGCACCCGTCCGACGTGCGCGGGGTCACCCGGGCCCTGGAGGACGGCCGCTTCTCCCTCGCCGTCCTGGAGGCCCGCCGCACCGGCGGCGAACTGCCGGCCCGCCGCCCGCCGTGCTTCTTCGACCCGCGCCACGGCCCCTCGGTCGCCGACGCCCGGTGGTCCCCGTCCGGTGGCACGGCCCGCGAGGTCCCGGTCTGCGCGGCGGACGAAGTCCGGCTGCGCGAGGGCGAGGAACCGCTGAGCCGCACCGTCGACACCGGCGACGGCCGCCGCCCTTACTGGGAGGCGGGCCCGGCGTACGGTCCGTGGGCGGGCGGCTACTTCGGCGGCGGTCTGCTCCCCGGGCTGCTCGTCGGCACAGTGCTCGGCTCCATGCTGTCGAGTCCGGCGTACGCGGCGGAGTACGGCGGCGGCGACTTCGGATCCGGCGGGGACTGGAGCGGCGGTGACTTCTCCGGGTCCGACTTCGACTCGTCGGGATTCGACGGCGGCGGCTTCGGAGGAGGCGACTTCGGGGGCGGCGGCGGATTCGACGGGGGCGGGTTCTGAACCGCTGACCAGCGACCTCTCGGGCAGGTGCGATTCATGCTAGACCTGAAGTTATGTCTGGTATCGGCCGATTCCGGGCGCGGCTGCGACGCTCCGTCCGGCGATCACATCGGCACGATGGAGGACGCACGGGCCAGGCGGCACCCGCGCCGTCCGGCCCGGACATGGCCGGCCGGCCCCCGAACCGCCCACTGCGTGCCCTGTTCAGCGTGCACACCGTGGCCGGCCAGGTCTTCGTCTTCGTCATCGGTCTCGTGCTGCTGCTCGTCGCGGCGGGGGCGGTGGCGCTGGTGGTGCAGGGGCGCCGGGACAGCATGGCCGAGGCGCGCGCCCACACCCTGAGCGTCGCCGAGACCTTCGCCCACTCGCCCGGGATCGTACCGGCGCTGGACAGCAAGAATCCCACCGCGATCCTGCAGCCGAGCGCCGAGGAGGTCCGCAGACGGACCCATGTCGAGTCCGTCGTCGTGGCGGGCCCCCAGGGCATCCGCTACACCCACCCCGACCCCGCGCTGATCGGCAAACGCCTCATCGGCCCCTACGAAGAGGCGCTGGCCGGGCACGGATTCACCCGGACCTTCACCGGAAGCCTGGGGCTGTCGGTCAACTCGGTCGTGCCCGTACCCCGGCCGGACGGCTCGATCGCCGGAGTGGTCTCGGTGGGGGTCACCGTCGAGTCGGTGAACAGCGTGGCGGACCGCTCCATCCCGCTCAGCGCGGGCGCCGCGGTGGTCGCCCTCGCGCTCACCACGGGCGGTGCGGCGCTCCTGAGCAGGCGGCTGAGCCGTCAGACCCATGGGCTCGGGGCCACCGAGATGACCAGGATGTACGAGCACCACGACGCGGTGCTGCACGCCGTCCGCGAGGGCGTCCTGATCGTCGGGGCCGACCGGCGGCTGACCCTGGCCAACGACGAGGCCCGCAGACTCCTCGACCTGCCGCCGGACGCCGAGGGCCGGGCCGTCGCGGAACTCGGACTGGACCCGGACACCGCGGACCTGCTGGTCTCCGGCTGTACCGTCACGGACGAGGTGCTGCGGGCCGGCAGCCGGCTGCTCGCCGTGAATCTCCGTCCGACCGACGCGCACGGCGGGCCGCCCAGCACGGTGGTGACCCTGCGGGACACCACCGAACTCCGCGCGGTCACGGGAAAGGCGGAATTCGCGACCGAACGGCTGCTGCTCCTGTACGAGGCCGGCGCCCGGATCGGCACCACGCTCGATGTGACCCGGACGGCCCAGGAGCTGGCGGACGTGGCGATCCCCGGCTTCGCCGACGCCGCGACGGTCGACCTCGCCGACCCCGTACGGCGCGGGGACGAACCGGTCGTGCCGGACGGCGGCACGCTGGAGATGCGCCGCACCGCCGTCGCGGCGGTCCGCGCGGACCATCCGCTGTATCCGGTCGGCCATGTGGTGGGCTTCGTCCCCACCAGGACCCGGGCCATGCGGGTGCACAGCGACGATGCCGATCTGAAGAGCGATTTCGAGAAGCTGGGCTGGCGGAACTGGGACTACGACGTGGCCGAGCGGATCAGGGTGCAGGGATTCCACTCGATCGTGTCGGTGCCGCTGCACACCCGCGGCACCGTCCTGGGCATGGCCAATTTCTGGCGTTCGGGCGATTCGGAACCCTTCGACGACGACGACGTGTCCTTCGCGGAGGAACTGGCGGCGCGGGCCGCGGTGGGTGTGGACAACGCCCGCCGCTACACGCGGGAGCACGCACTGGCCGTGACGCTGCAGCGCAGTCTGCTGCCCCGGGTCCTGCCCGAGCAGAACGCCCTGGAGGTCGCCCATCGCTATCTGCCGGCGTACGAGGGGGTCGGCGGCGACTGGTTCGATGTGATCCCGCTGCCCGGCGCCCGGGTGGCGCTCGTCGTCGGCGACGTGGTCGGACACGGGCTGCACGCCGCGGCCACCATGGGGCGGCTGCGCACCAGCGTCCACAACTTCTCCTCACTGGACCCCACGCCCGACGAACTCCTCGGGCATCTCGACGAACTGGTGGCCCGGATCGACCGGGACGAAGCCAAGGAGGGTGATCCCGAGATCGCCGGAGCCACCTGCCTGTACGCGATCTACGACGCGGTGTCCGGCAACTGCGCGGTGGCGCTGGCCGGCCACCCCGCGCCCGTGATGGTCCTTCCGGACGGCACCGTCGAGTGCCCCGCGGTCCCGACCGGACTTCCCCTCGGCATCGGCGGCATGCCCTTCGAGGCGGCCGAGTTCCACGTACCCGAGGGAAGCCGGCTGGTCCTCTACACGGACGGTCTCGTCGAGCGGCGCGGCCGGGACATCGACACCGGTCTCGGCCTGCTGCGCGACGCCCTGGCCGGCCGCGACCGGACGCCGGAGGAGACCTGCGACGACGTGCTCGCCGAGCTGTTGCCGGACCGGCCGGACGACGACGTCGCCCTGCTCGTGGCCCGCACTCGCACGCTCGATCCCGACCAGGTCGCGCAGTGGGCCGTGGCCACCGATCCGGCGGCCGTCGCCGGGGTGCGCAAGAACGTCGCCCAGTGGCTCACCGACCGGGGCCTGGAGGAGGAGGCGTTCGCCACCGAACTGATCCTGAGCGAACTGGTCACCAACGCGGTGCGCTACGGCACGGCACCCATCGGGGTACGCCTGCTCTACGACCGCAACCTGATCTGCGAAGTGTCCGACAGCAGCAGCACCTCACCGCATCTGCGCTACGCGGCGACGACGGACGAGGGCGGCCGGGGCCTGTTCCTCGTCGCCCAGTTCGCCGAACGCTGGGGCACCCGCTACACCGAGACGGGCAAGGTCATCTGGTCGGAGCAGACGGTCGGCGAACCGGAGGAGGACACCCTCTAGGGATGCGCTGTTTGCTGTTCCGGCAATCAAATTTGCCGAAACTTCGCTGTCTCGCGGACGCTCTCCGGTGAAAGGCAGGTGCTTCTCATGAACGACACGACCGGAGACGACAGCGTGGACAGCGGCGGCGGGGCGGCGACCGGGGGCGGCGGCGCGGAACGGCGCTACGACGTGGTGGTGATCGGCGGTGGAGCCGCCGGACTGAGCGGAGCCGTGACCCTGGCAAGGGCGCGCCGGTCGGTGCTGGTGATCGACGCCGGGCAGCCGCGCAACGCCCCGGCCTCGCACATGCACGGCTACCTGGGGCACGACGGCGTCCCGCCCTCGGAGCTGCTGGCCACCGGCCGGGACGAGCTGACCCGTTACGGGGGAGAGGTCGTCCAGGACGCCGTGGTGGCCGCCGAGCGGCTGCCCGACGGCGAGGGATTTTGCGTCGTACGGAAGGACGGGGCCCCGGTCGCGGCGCGCCGGCTCCTGGTGACCACCGGCCTCGTCGACGAGCTGCCCCCGGTGCCGGGTCTGGCCGAACGGTGGGGGCGCGAGGTCCTGCACTGCCCGTACTGCCACGGCTGGGAGGTCGGCTCCCGCCCGGTCGGCGTCCTGGCCACCGGGCCGCTGGCCGTGCACCAGGCGCTGATGTGGCGCCAGTGGAGCGAGGACATCACCCTCTTCCGCCACACGGGGCCCGAGCCCACGGACGAGGAGTACGAGCAGCTGGCCGCCCGTGGCGTCGCCGTGGTCGACGGCGAGGTGACCGGTCTCGACGTGACGGACGACCGGCTCACCGGGGTCCGGCTGGCGGGAGGCCGGGTCGTCGCGGCCGAGGCCGTCGTGGTGCAGCCCGGCTTCACCGCCCGCGCGGACTTCCTCGCGGGCCTGGGGCTGGACGCGGCCGAGGCGAAGGCGGCGGATCAGGTGATCGGTACGTACGTCGCAGCCGATCCGGCCGGGGCGACGGAGGTCCCCGGTGTCTGGGGGGCCGGCAATGTCGCCGACCCGAAGGGAAAGGTCGTCGCTGCTGCCGCTGCCGGGGTGCAGGCCGCCGCGGCGATCAACGCGGACCTGATCACCGATGACGTGAACCGCGCGGTCGCCGCCCGCCGGGCCTGACCGGGGGGGGCAAACGCCGAGCGCCCGCCTCCCTCCCCGGCGGGGGAGGGGGAGGCGGGCGCGCTCGGGCCGCGGGAGTGTGGCGGCGGCAGGCGTCAGGCCTGCGTCACGGCGGACTTGATCGCGGAGATGTCGAAGTTGAGCTTGACCTTGTCGCTGACCATCACGCCGCCGGTCTCCAGCGCCGCGTTCCAGGTCAGGCCCCAGTCGGAGCGCAGGATGTCCGCGCTGCCCTCGAAGCCGACCCGCTCGTTGCCGTAGACGTCGGTGGCGGAGCCGTTGAACTCCAGGTCGATGGAGAGCGGACGCGTGACGTCCTTGATGGTCAGGTCGCCCGTGACGCGGTACTTGTCGCCGCCGAGCTGCTCGGCCTGCGTGGAGCGGAACGTCATGAGCGGGAACTTCTCGGCGTCGAAGAAGTCGCCGCTGACCAGGTGCCCGTCGCGGTCGGCGATGCCGGTGTCGACGCTGGCGATCCTGACGTCGATCGAGGCGGTGGAGTTCGCCGGGTCGGAGCCGTCCAGCTTCAGGCTGCCCTCGTGCTCGCCGAAGGTGCCGCGCACATTGGTGACCATGGCGTGGCGCACGGTGAAGCCGATGCTGCTGTGGGCCGGGTCGATCGCGTAGTCGCCGGTGAGGGCGGCGAGGGCCGGGTCCACGGCGGGGGTGGCGGTGGCGGTGGCGGACGGGGCGTTGTTGTTCTTGCGGTTGAACAGAGCCATGGCTCCTCCTCGGGGGACGTGATCGAGCGGCGATCGAGCGGGGGGCTAGCAGCGGTCGAAGTGATTGTTTAACCTTCAACGAGATTGACTGTAGCGCGATCTAGTTCAATGTTCAACATCAAGGCGGCGGGTGTTCGTGAGTGGCGGCCGAACGATGGCGCAACTCCCGCGTCCGATCGCCGCTCCCCTCTGGCGGACGCGCGTAGAACTCGGGCAGTATCTCCATGCCCTTACTTGTCATGAGCAGGAGGAGTCCCCCATGCTGTCCCCTATGAGACTGCGCCCCGTCCTGACCGCGTTCGCCCTCGTCCTGGGCGTTCTCTTCGCCCCGGGCATCGGTGTCCTGGGCGGTGGCGCGACCCAGGCCCACGCCGTCACCAAGCTCACCCACGCCGAGGCCACCGCCCGGTTCAGCTCCTCCGGGATCACCTGGTCGTCCTCCGGCGGCTGCTCCAACCGCAACGTCGCCACCTGCACCTCGTTCGACCAGCTCAACCTGGCCACCGCGCAGGGCGCCCAGACCCTCAAGAGCGCCACGGGCTGCGCGCTGAACATCACCGGCGGCACCGAGACCGGGCACGCCGGCGGCACGTACTCCCACTGGAACGGCTACAAGCTCGACTTCGCCAAGTCGACCTGCCTCACCAACTACGTCCACAACGTCTTCACCTACATCGGCGTGCGCGGTGACGGTGCCCCCCAGTACAAGGCGGGTTCCGGCAACATCTACGCCGACGAGGGCAACCACTGGGACGTGACGTACTACAACTGCGGCGGCTGCTGACTTCCGTATCGCGAGCGTCAGTTCGTGCGGGTGCCCCGTTCACCGGACGGGCACCCGCACGGGTGTGTGATCACCTCGGCAACGAGCCGGCGGCGAAGACTGCCCGGTCCGGGAAATGAGCCGGGAGCCGCTCCTTGGGAAGATGCCTTGCCGCCGGAGACCGCGCGGCTGCCGGTGCACCGCGCACCGGCCTTTCCTCGACGCGAAGCAGGTGGACCCATGAGACTCACCCGTGCGGCGCTGGCCGTGGCCGCAGGCGCCCTGGCCCCGGCCCTGCTGCTCTCCACCCCGTCCTTCGCCGCCGCGGCGGCCTCCTCGCCCGCCACCGCGTCGGCCGCACAGGACGACGAGTCCCCGTACGACTCGATGTCGGAGGAGGAACTCCGCATCGCCGTCTTCAAGATCCTGGGCGACCCCGACATCGGCAAGGGCGTCTACCGCGAGGCGCAGAAGGCCCTGGACGGCACGGTTGACGACCTGCGCAACTTCCTGAAGACGGGCCTGCGCCTCGCCCAGGCCGAGGACGACCGTGTCGCCGTCTTCAGGATCCTGGCCGACCCGAACATCAGCGACGCCCTGCGCACGGCGGCCGAGAACGTCGTGGACGGCACCCCGGAAGAGCTGCGCCACTTCATCGAAGTCGGCCAGTACGAGGTGGACGGCCGAACCCCGCCGACCTCGGGCTGACCGACCGGCCCCCGGCGGCGATTCAGCGGACGCGGCTGCGGTGCGGGGCGGTCCGCCCCGCACGGGCGGGGCCGCTCGTCCGCGCGCCCCGGCTCAGGCGCCCACGCTCACCGTGAAGCGGCGCGGGTTGCCGTCGTTCGCGGCGCCGGAGACGTCGGGTTCGCCGTCGGGGCGGACGTCGTCGTAGGGGAAGGCGTAGCCGATCGGGGTGTTGGCGTGGACGACGCGGGACCAGTGGTTGGTGGCCGGGTCCCGGTAGTAGTCGGCGGTCGAGGTGCCGTTCGGCTGGTCGGGGTGGGTGAGCATCAGGGAGCGGTTGAAGCCGGAGGCCAGGCGGGCCAGCAGGGCCTTCTTGTCGTCCGGGTCGCCCGGGTTGTTGGCGAACGGGCCGTGGTTGCAGGTGAAGACGTCCTTGGAGGTGGGCTTGGTGAAGGTGTGGCCGCCCTCGAAGGCCAGGACGTCCCCGTTTACCCGGCCGGCGCGGACGCCCCGGCCGCCCTGGAGGTCGATGCGCAGGTCGGTGGAGCGGTACTTCTCCCAGACCCGGTCGATGTAGGACGTGAACACGTCCCGGAACGGCATCTCGTCCGGGCGGTCGAAGAACGGTGCCATCAGGTTCTGCGGTGAGATCACCCGCAGTACGTTGCCGTCCGCCCCGCGGATCACCAGCTTGTCCCACGGCCGGCCGTCGGCGGCGGCCTGGGCCGTGAGGCCGTCCGCGATCCGCTGCACCGCGCCGTCCGGGAGCGGCGCCACGGTGTGCGTCGCGTCGCCGGTCAGGGTCAGGCCGATCGGCAGTGCGGTGACCAGGTCGACGTAGCTGATGTTCGCGTACAGCTGCTGAGGATTGAAGGTGAACTCGCAGAAGGACCAGGTGCGGCCGTAGTTGGCGTCGGTGGATGTCGCGAACGCCGGCTCGACCAGGGCGGGGCCCGGGTTGAGATAGAACGTGAGCGTGTCGTCGCGTACGAAGTAGACGCGGGCGCCGTACATCTGGGGGAGGGTGAGCACCACCGGTCCGCCGCCCGCCGCGTTCAGCGGGATGGCGCAGTCGACGGGCAACGGGGTTTGCGGTGTGGCGGGGGAGTCGGGGCGGTAGACGCTGCCGTCGGCCCGCAGCAGCACCCAGCGGTCGGTGCCCTGCTCGTGGCCGGTGACATAGGCGTTGACTCTGCCCGGCAACGAGCGGTTCTCCAGTGCGAGTTCACAGGTTGCGGGGGCGGCGGAAGCGCTCGGACTCAGGGCGCTGCCCCAGAGGGGGTAGGTGAGGGCGGTGGCGGTGGCGGCGGCGCCGCCCGTCAGGAACAGTCTGCGCGAGATCACGAGAGACTCCCGAGGTGTGGGGGGTCAACCACTCTCGTGAGGGCCGCATCAGGCGTCAAGACTTATGACTGAGAGCGCTCTCAGAAACGGGAAGTCTTCACAACTCGACACATCGAAAGGGGGGTTGCGGCCCGGTACGCCGGGCCGCAGCGTCGTCAGACCGTGGCGTCCAGGAACGCGGTCCAAGCGGCGGGGGGAACGGTGAGGACGGGGCCGTCGGTCACCTTGGAGTCACGGATGTGGACGGCGGCGGGGTGGGCGGCGACCTCGACGCAGTCACCGCCCTGGCTGCCGCTGTAGCTCGACTTGCGCCAGTCGGAACCCCGGCAAGGTGGTGTGGTGCGAGTTCGTGGTGCCGGCGGGGGTGGGGCGCGGCATGTCGACGAGATGGACCCGGGGACCGAGATACAAGATCGGCAGGGTCTACCGGTTCCGGCCGCGCGTGGGCTATCCCTGGAACGGCGGCCCCGAACGAGGGTCGTTTCCGTGGAAGTGGAAGGAGCCCTGCCATGACCGACTGGTACGTGGACGACCGATGCACCAACTGCGATGTCGCCCGGCAGTTCGCGCCGGAGCTGATCGTCGAGGAGGAAGGGGCATCGCGGATTCTGAGGCAGCCGAGCGATGACGCGGAGAACCGGCGCTTACACGCCGCCGTCTTCTCCTGCCACACCCGCTCGATCCGCCCCGCCTCCGGACAGCCGGACCCCGCGCTCGACCCGTTCCCGATGGCGCTGGACGACGGCGTACTGGTCTGCGGGCACAACTCCCGGCAGACCGCCGGCGCCAACTCCTATCTGCTGCGGCGCCCGTCCGGCACGGTCATGATGATCGACACCCCGCGTTGGAGCCCCGGACTCGCCGAGCGGTACGTGGCGGCGACCGGGCCCGTCACCGACGTACTGCTCACCCATCGCGACCACGTCGCGCACGGGCGCCGCTACGCCGACCACTTCGGCGCCCGGATGTGGATCCACGAGGGCGATCTCGACGCGGCCCCGGACGCGGACCGGGTGATCCGGGGGCTCGACCCGGTGGAGATCGGCGAGGGCGTCACCGCCCATCCGCTGCCCGGCCACACCCGGGGCAGCGTGCTCTACCTCGCCGACGGCCGGTACTGCTTCAGCGGCGACAGTTTCTACTGGTCGCGCACGACCGGTGACCTCGAAGTCGCGGAGAGCGTGACCTGGTACTCCATCGAGGAGCTGGCCGCCTCGCTGGCGCGGACGGCGGGCCGGCTGCGGTTCGAGTGGGTGCTGCCCGGCCACGGCGACCGGCAGCGCCGGGACGCCGGCGAGATGTCCCGGCGGCTGCACGCGCTGGCGGAACGCACGGCGCTGCTGCGGCCCCGGCCGATCGACTTCACCGCTCTCCGCTGGTGATGTTCCACGTCCGCCGGTGACGCCTGCCGGACCGGCTCCACGCCGTCCGGCAGGCGCTCGGCCGGTGAGGCGAAACCGTGGTCAGCCCATTGCCATGACGGTCGGCTTCTCCGCGGCCATCAGCATGTACGGGGCCTGCGGATCGGCGTTCACCGCTCCGACCCACCGGTTGTAGAACGCGGTACCGGAATTCGCGGTCGAGCTCGAGTTGACCTCGAACAAGGCGAATGCCCAGACGTTCGAGCAGACCAGGACGAACTCCTGCGCAGTGACATCACGAAGGGTGGCAGCGGCCGCCTTGGACCAGCGTCGATCGTTCTCGGCGAGGTTCTCGCCGACGAAAGCCCGGAGATCACCGCGTGACGTCTGGTTGCGCTTGAAGACTTGTCGGCTGAACTGCCCTTGGACGTGCTGGGAGTTGAAGGGGTACGGGACCCACATCCAGCTCCACCCCGGCCCGGTCCCGTTCCACTCGGCTTCCGCATCCGGATAGTCGTGGTTGGAGATCACGGATTGGAAGGACCTACCCGGAGCGTCCAGCTTGAGCATGCTGCCCCCTGATGTCATCCGTCGGTGAGCCGCGGCAGCGGACGCGCACCGCCCCCCACCGCGTGCTCGTCATTGGGCAGCAGGCTACGTGGAGGGCTTCGGGGTGAGGGCCGGCTTCGGGGAACTTTTTCCACCCGCCTGACGATCGGTCACTGCCCCTGTCCGGCGCTCCGCTTGGACTTACGCAACGCGGTTGTTGGACTGGAGGGTCCCCAGAAGCCGCACGTCGTTGACGCTGTCCAGTCACGGGGACTACTCAGAGCACATGTCGCGAAGATTCACTTCGGCGGGCGCTGTCGCCGCCGCCTCAGCCGCCGTCCTGGCACTGGTGGGGACCGCGCTCCCCGCCACTGCCGCCTCCGCTCCCTCACCCGCCGCAGTCGAACCGGCCGTACCCGCGGGCGCCCCCGTCATCGGATCGGCGCAGCTCTCGGTCGCCGTCGCCGACGACTTCCCGCGCGTTCTGACGTACACCGACAAGGCCAGTGGCGCCCGGCTGTTCGGCAGTACGCAGCCGGTCACCGCCGTGACCCTCAACGGCACCGCGCACCCGGTGAAGCTCAAGGGCGCCCCCCGGGTCACCGCCTCGGCCGCCCGCTACACGCTGACCTTCACCGACCTGCCCGGCGTCGAGATCGACGCCTCGCTCTCCGTCTCCGGCCGCGCCACCACCTTCAAGGTGACGGCCGTCCGCGACACCGAGGCGTTCCGCGTCGGCACCATCGACATCCCCGGCCACGACCTGGTCTCCGTGGGCTCCACGGACACCGGCGGTGCCACCGCCTTCACCCGGCTGGACAACGACTCGACGAAGACCGCCGACGTCTTCTCGAAGGTCACCTCGGACACCGCCGCCGACAAGGCACCGGTGGGTGCCTCGTACGCGATCGTCAACACCGGTTCGCTCGCCGCGGCCGTCGAGTCCAACTCCTCGTACGACAAGCCGTCCGGCGCCACCGGCGGCGACGACGCCCGGTTCTGGCACCAGGCCCGCAAGGCCGACGACGGCAGCGTCCGGGTCGGCGTCTGGTCCGGCCAGTGGACCTACCGGGGCGACGGGGCACCGAAGCCGGAGAGCGGGGACGACCTCCCCCGGGCGAAGGTCGTCGTCACCCCCGACGCCAACGGCGACCGGGCGGTCGACTGGCAGGACGGCGCCGTCGCGTTCCGCTCCATCGGTGTCGAGGCGCCCGGCAGCAAGGACACCCCGGACCGGGTCGTCACCCACATCCCGTTCAACTTCGCCAGCCAGGCCACCCACCCCTTCCTGCGCACCCTCGACGACGTCAAGCGGATCTCCCTCGCCACCGACGGCCTCGGGCAGCTGGCGCTCCTCAAGGGATACGCCTCCGAGGGCCACGACTCCGCCCACCCCGACTACGGCGGCGACTACAACAAGCGCGCCGGAGGGCTGAAGGACCTCAACGAGCTCCTGAAGGACGGCAAGAAGTGGGGCGCCACCTTCGGCGTCCACGTCAACGCCACCGAGGCGTACCCGGAGGCCAAGGCCTTCGACGAGAAGCTCGTCGACAAGACCAAACCCGGCTGGAACTGGCTGGGGCAGAGCTACTACATCGACCAGCGCCGCGACATCAACAGCGGTGACCTGGCCAAGCGCTTCCAGCAGCTGCGCGACGAGACCGACCCGAACCTGAGCCTGCTCTACATCGACGTCTACTACACGCACGGCTGGATCGCGGACAAGACCCTGCAGTCCGTGCAGAAGCAGGGCTGGAACGTCGCCACCGAGTGGGCCGACAAGTTCGAGCGCGGCTCGCTCTGGTCGCACTGGGCCAATGACCTCGACTACGGCGGCGCCACCGACAAGGGCCTCAACTCGAAGATCATCCGGTTCATCCGCAACGGCGAGAAGGACGTCTGGAACAACGACCCGGTCCTCGGCCAGACGGCGATCGAGGAGTTCGAGGGCTGGACCGGCGAGACCGACTGGAACGCCTTCTACGACAACATCTGGCAGCGCAACCTGCCCGCCAAGTACCTCCAGCAGCGACAGATCACCCGCTGGGACGGCAACGACATCACCCTCACCGGCGGTGTCCGGGGCACGGTCGAGGACGGCAAGCGGACCTTCTACGACCACGGCCGCAAGGTCCTCAGCGGCACCGACTACCTGCTGCCGTGGGACGGCGGGAAGAAGCTGTACCACTACAGCAAGTCCGGCGGTACGAGCAGCTGGGCGGTGCCGTCGAACGGCACGTACACCGTCTACGAACTCACCGACAACGGGCGGGTCAAGAGCGGCACGGTCAAGTCCGTCGACGGGAAGATCACGCTGACCGCCGAGGCCGGCCGGCCGTACGTCCTCTACCCGCGGCAGGCACCGAAGGCCACCGACCCCAAGTGGGGCGAGGGCACCCCGGTCGACGACCCCGGCTTCAACGACAAGGGGCTGACCGCCTGGTCGAAGACCGGAACCGTCGCCCGCGAGACCGACGCGGGCGGCCTCGACAGCGCCCAGCTCTCCGGCAGCGGCACCGCCGCACTCGCGCAGCGCATCGACGGCCTCACCCCCGGCAAGCGCTACACCGCCTCCGCGCTCATCGAGGTCCAGCCCGGAAGGACCCGGCACACCACGCTCTCGATCGGCGGGAAGACGGTCGCCGTGGACCGCTCCACCGTCAAGGACCAGGTCGCCGCGTCCGAACGGCACGGCACGTACTTCCAGCGGGCCAAGGCGAACTTCACCGCCCCCGCGAACGGCCGCACCACCCTGCGCATCGAGGCGGCCGGAGGCAGCGCCGCGAGCGTGCGGGCCGATGACGTACGCATCGCCGCCAATGCCCCGAAGACAGAGGAGAACACCCTCTCCTACGAGGACTTCGAGGCCGTGGACCAGGGCTGGGGCCCCTTCCTCAAGGGCGACGCGGGCGGTTCCACCGACCCCCGCACGGTCATCTCCCAGCTGCACGCCCCGTACACCCAGGCCGGCTGGAACGGGAAGCTGATCGATGACGTGATCGGCGGCAAGGAGTCCCTCAAGTCCCACGAGGAGAACGCCGGACTCGTCTACCGCACCGCCCCGTGGACCGTGCCGATGGCCGACGGGCACCGCTACAAGGTCGAGTACGACTACCAGTCCAGCCACGCGGGCGCCTACGAATGGGTCGACGGCTACGACCGGATCACCACCGACGGCAAGCCCGACTCGGTCGAGACCCGGACCACCGCCATCGGACAGCAGCGCACCACCGGCCACTTCGCCGAGACCGTCACCGCGGGCTGCGGCGACACCTGGACCGGCCTGCGCAAGCGTGACGACGCCCCCGACGGCGCCGACTTCGTCCTCGACTCCTTCACCGTGACCGACCTCGGCCCGGCCCCCGATTCCGAGCAGGCCGCCTGCGGCACCCTCGGCGTCGAGCCGGCCGCCGAGACCCTGGAGCCGGGCACGGCCAACACCGTCAAGGTCTCGTTCACCAACTACGAGGCGACGGCGGCGACCGGAGTCACCCTGAGCCTGTCCGTACCCGAGGGCTGGAAGGCGGAGCCCTCCGGCGCCGTCACCTTCGACTCGGTCGCGGCGGGCGCCGAGGCCACCGGCAGCTGGCAGGTCACCCCGCCGGTCGACGCCAAGTACCGGACGTACGGCCTGAGTTCCGAGGCCGAGTACACCGTCGGCGGCGCACGGCGCACCCTCGGCGCGCAGACCTCCGTACGGACCCTGCCGCCGCCGCCCACCACCGACAGCTGGGCCGGCGACCTGGACTGGACGGCCTCCGAGAACGGCTGGGGCCCGGTGGAGAAGGACCTCTCCAATGGTGAGACCGGCACCGGCGACGGCTCCCCGCTGACCATCGGCTCCACCGTCTACACCAAGGGTCTCGGCAGCCACGCACCGGCGAGAATCCGCTACTACCTGGGCGGGAAGTGCACCTCGTTCACCGCCCAGGTCGGCGTGGACGACGTGCAGAAGACCGCCGGCAGCGTGCAGTTCTCCGTCAAGGCCGACGGCACCGAGAAGGTCAAGTCGCCCGTGCTGAAGGCGGCCGACAGCGCCTGGTCGCTGACGGCGGACGTCACCGGAGCCAAGTACGTCGAACTCGTCGTCGGCGACGGCGGCGACGGCAATGGCAACGACCACGCGGACTGGGGCGACGCGCGCTTCCACTGCGGCGGCTGAGCCCTCGCGATGCGGGGCGGGCGCACCTGACCGGCGCGCCCGCCCCGCATCGCGCATGCGGCGGCGGCCCTCCCGGTCGTGACATTCGGTGGACACCGGGTGACCGGAGTGTGTCCGAAGGCTGGGAGCGGCGCCCGCTACGCGCGTATTCTCTTGCGGCATGGGGGAGTTGAAGGCGGACTGGCGGCTCCGGTTACGGCGGGGCGGCGCGGACGGGCCGGTCTGCGGCGCCGGGGTGCTGCTCACCCGGGACCGGGCACTCACCTGCGCGCACGTCGTGGGGGAGCCGGACACCCGGATCTGGGTGGAATTCGCCGAGAACCCCGCCATCGCCCCCGTCGGGGCCCGCGTGGCCGAGGGCGGCTGGCTGCCCGGACTCGGGGCGACCCGCGAGGACATCGCCGTACTCGCCCTGGACAGCCCGCGCCCGCACGCCACCCCCGCGACCCTCGAACGGAGCCTGGAGCGCGGCGACGAGGTGTGGATCGGCGGGTACGCCCGATCCTTCGCCGACGGGATGTGGCTGACCGGGCGGATCAGCGGAGCGCACGGCGCGTGGATCCAGCTCGACGCCGCACGCAACGAACAGGTGGTGAAACCGGGGTTCAGCGGGGCCGCCGTGCAGGTGCGCGGCGGGCCGGCCGGATCGCCCGAGCGGGTCGTCGGAATGGTCGTCAGCTGGCGCGGCGACCTCGATCTGGCGCTGCCCGCCGACAACGACCTTGCGTTCTCGTACATGATCCCGATCGACCGGATCGCCGAACTCGTGCCACTCGTAGCCGAGTTGAGTGGCCCGGACGGCTGGGACCACGGGCTGGACCGGCGGTTGCGGAGATGGTTCGCCGGGGGCGACGAGCCCGCGGTGCGCTTCAGCGTCGTACCCCATGGCGGCGGCCGCGACCGCACCCTCAAGCACCACCTGCACCGCGCCCACCTCGTCTACCGGGGCGGACGCACCACCCCCGAGGACTTCACCGACGAGCTGGTGACCCGGCTGCGACCGCCCCGCCACCTCGCCCAGGCCTACCGCGACTGGCTGCTCGCGGGCGGCACCCCGCCCGAGCGGCCGGCGGACGGGGAGCCGGGGAGCGCGGGGCCAACCCTCGCCGTGACCGGACTCGACGAGGACCCGAGGCCGCTCCGGCTGGTGCCCCTGCTCGCACGGGTGCGGACGCTCGGCTTCCGGCTGCTCGTCATCGTGCGGGACAGCCACGGCGAAGAGGTCACCGAGGTCGCGCGGCAGCTGCTGTTACCCGCCCTCGACGAGTGGGCCGAGCGACTGGTCCGCCGCGTCGAGGAGATCGAAACGGAATGGACCGGGCTGAACGGCCTGGTGGAGTCGGGCTCCCTGATTCCCCTGCCACGCACCGGCGCGGCCCGCCGCAGGCAGCAGCTGGCACGACTGCGCGCCGCCCCGGACCCGCACGAGCAGCTCCGCGGCCTGCGCGCCCTGCTGCGTGAACTCCGGGCGGACCTGCAGCGGTACGGCCGGGCGGGCCGCCGATGAGGATCCCCTGCCCGCACCGCCGGTTCACCGGAGCCCCCTGCGAAGGCGCCGTGCTGTCCACCGGCTACTGCGACACCTGCGGCCGCTCCGAGGACGGCCCGGGACTCCCGCCGCTGCCCACCACCCCCGACAAGTGCGGCCCCAGAGGGCTGCTGGAACTGCCCCCGCTCAGCCCGAGCACCCCGGAGCAGCGGCTGGGCGCCGCCGTGACACAGGCACACGTCCGGATGAGCTGCTCGTCCAAGTCCTGCGCCACGTACTTCGTCGCCCCGTACACAGCATCCCCGCCGCCCGACGAGGGCCACTGCCCCAAGTGCGGCGCCCCGTACTCCTACCGCCCCGAGCTCAGCCGGGACGGGCCGCTCCTCCAGGACCAGTACCGGATCCTCGGGCCCATCGCCCACGGCGGCCAGGGCTGGGTCTACCTCGCCCTCGACACCCACCTGGAAGACCTCGTCGCCGTGAAGGGGATGCTGAACCGGTACGCGGAAAGGGGCGCCGCCCAAGCCGCCGAGGAGCGCCGCAGCCTCGTCGCCATCCGGCACGAACGCATCGTCCAGATCCGGGACTTCGTCAGCACCAGCAGCGCGGACGGCACGGTCTCCGGCGGCTACATCGTGATGCAGGACGTCGGGGACCGCACGCTCTCCGCCGTGGTCGAGGCGACCCGGCAGGGCAACTTCGTCCTCGACATCGAACACGTCATCACCTACGGCTGCCAGATCCTCGAAGCCCTCGCCCATCTGCACGGCATGGGGTTCCTGTACGGGGACATGAAGCCGTCCAACGTCGTCCACGAGTACGACGGCGTCAAGGTCATCGACCTCGGCGGGGTACGGAAGAGCGGAACCGCCGGGCCGCCGCCCGTCATCACCCCCAGGTACGCCGCGCCCGAGACGGTCGGCGGCAGTCCGCTGACCGTGGCCCACGACATCCACACCGTCGGGGTGACCCTGGCCGAACTGGCGGGCTGGGCGGTCGGCGACGACGTACCCGGCCTCGGCACCAGCTCGTTCCGCCTGGTGGTGGAGCGGGCGACCGACGAGGACCCGGAACGCCGGTTCGCCGACGCCGAGGAGATGGCGGGCCAGCTGCGCGGAGTGCTGCGCGAGATCCGGGCGCTGCGCGGAAAACGGGACCGGACCGAACCGTCCGCCTACTTCACCCCGTCCACCGAACTGCTCGGCGCCCGGCTGGGCACCGTGCCCGAGTACGCGCACTGGCTGGATCGCGCCCCGCACCGCCGCGACGAGACGCCCGAGGCGCCCGTCCTGGACTCCGGGCTCCCCACCCCCGCCGAGATCGCCCGGCGGCTGCCGGTCCCCAGGCCCTACCCCGGGGACCCGGAGGCGGCCCGGTTCCTGGTGAGCAGCTACGACCCCGGACGGCTGCTCACCCAGCCCGCCGAGGGGGAGCGGTCGGTGGAGATCTGTCTGCACAACGTCCGGCTGCTGCTCGGCCAGGAGGGCGGCGAGGCGCTGGCCCGGGCGCGCGAACAGGTGGAGGCGGCGGACGCCATACCCGGCCCCGGACCGGTGCGGCAGTGGCGGCTCAGCTGGCACCGGGGACTCGTCGCGCTGCGCGGCGCGGAGGTCCTGGACGACCGGCGGCAACTGCTGGAGGCCGCCCTGGATCACTTCGCCGCCGTCCACCGGGCACTGCCCGGCGAGTACGCCGCGAAGCTGGCCCTGGCCTATGCCGCGGAGCAGCTCGGCCCGGACCGCCCGGCCGGTCCGGGCCCCTCGGCGTTCGAGCTCTTCCGGGCCGTGCACGCCCGCAACCCCTCCCACGTCGGCGCCGCCCTGGGCCTGGCCAGGCTGGCCCTGGCGCGCGGCGACCGGGACGCGGCGGCCGAGGTCCTGGACCTGGTGCCGGACGAGTCGCGCGACCACGCCGTCGCCCGGATCGCCGCGCTGCGCATCCGGGCGGCCCGGCTCGCGGCGGGCGGGCGGCCGCTGCCCGGGAAGCGGCGGATCGACACCGTGCTCGCCGCCGTCCCGTTGCGCGAGGGCGGCCCCGGGCCGCATCCGGCGTCCGTGGTGACGGGCGACGAGTCGGCCCGGCTGCTGCGCACCGAACTGTACGAGTGGAAGCTCGACGCGGTCCGGGCCGAGGCCGGCCGCCCGGGGCCCGACGCCCGCTGGTGGCGGCGCGGACTGCCACCGGCACCGGTGCCCGGGGAGCGGGCCGTACGGGAGGAACTGGCCCGGTGCTACCGCTGGATGGCCCGGCAGTGCAAGGACATCGCCGACCACGAGAAGCTCATCGACCTCTCCCACGCCGTCCGCCCGCAGACCCGTTTCTGGTTACCACCCCGACGCCGTACCCCTGGAGGCAGCTGAATGGGCCGCACCGCCGCGTTGGCCGGTCTCGGGATCAGCCTGTCCGTCCAGGCCGCGAAGAAGCAGCGGCCGGACCCGGACGCCCGGATCGACGCCCATGTGCGGGTCCGCGCCGTCGCGGTCGGGCCGCGCGACCGGATTCCCGCCGTCGACATCGCCCTGGTCGTCGCGGTGGACGTGGCCGCCGGGCGGCGTGACGCGGCCGTCGCGGCGCTCACCGAAGCCGTGGGCGCCCTGCCCGACGGGATCTCCTACACGGTGCTGGGCGGTGGGGCCTCGCAGTGCTACCCGCTGCGCGGCCGGTGGGCGCTCGCCGATCCCGCCGACCGTCGGGACGCCGCCTTCAGCGTCGGACGGATCGCCGCGGCCGACGAGAGGCAGCCGCCGGCCGGGTACACCACCTGGCTGGCCAGGGCCCGCGAACTCTTCGCCGAACGCGCCCTCCCCGTACGGCATCTCGTGCTCGTCACCGACGGCGCCGGCCGGGCCGACGAGGACGACGCCTCCCGCCCGGACAGCGCTCTGAGTCGCGAACTGGCCCGTTGCGAAGGGGAGTTCACCGCCGATGTCGTCGCCCCGGGAGCGGGCTGGGACCCGGCTCCGCTGATCGCCGTCGCGGAACGGCTGCACGGCGCCGCCGGCTCCTCGCCCGACGCCTTCGCCCCCGCCGTCGCCACCGCCCTGGGCAGGCTGCGCAAGGTCCGCAGCCCCGAGCTGCCCATCGAGGTGACCGTGCGTCCGAACGTGCGGGAAGCGACGCTGATCGAGACCGCACCGCACCAGCAACGGCTGGAGCCGGAACCGGTCCGGGACGACCCGCGACGGCTGGAGTTCCGCACCCACCAGTGGAAGCCGGAATCCCGCGACTACCTCCTCACCCTCCGGGCCGACGCGGGCAACGACCCGCTGGGTGTCCCCCTCCAGCTCGCCGCCGTCACCGTCGGCGGCGCCACCGAAGCGGTCGTGGTCCGCTGGCTGCCGTCGGGCACCGCCGCGGCCACCGCCCGCATCTCCGGCGCCGCGGGCCGTGACATCCACACCATGAACGTCTCCACACGGATGCGGACCGCCCTCAACGACGGGTACGCCGCCCTCGACCTGGGGAGCCGCGAGCGGGCCGAGGCGCAGCTCGGACTCGCCGTCCGGCTCGCCACCGAGATCGCCGCCGACTGGGTCCTGGACGAGGTCCGCAAGGTCGCCCGCATCGTGGACGGCCCGCGGGGGGTCGTCCGGATCGGGCCGGCCGTCGACCCGGGCGCCGTCCGCCAGGGGATGCTGAGCATCACCTCCGGACACCCCATGGAGCTGCCCCCGGCACCCCCGGACGGGCCGGCGCTCCACTGCCCGTACTGCGACCGTCCGGCCGGACCCGCGGCCGTGTTCTGCATCCACTGCGGGAGGCAGCTGTGAGGTTCGGACGGCGATCGGGCCGGCGCGCCTACCGGTCCAGGACCCGGCGGCTGCTGGAGCGGCATCTGGCCGCGATGCTGGTGACCACCCTGGTCTCGATGAGCGCCCTGCTCGTCTCGTACCGCGAGGTCCAGATCTCGGCGGGCGAGATGCGCGACCGGGGCGCCCCGGCCGTGCAGGGCGTGGCCGCCACCCAGCTCGCCCTGCTGCGCGCCCACAAGGAGGCCCAGGCATCCGTGGACAGCGGCATCGCCGATGTGGTCGGCGCCGGTGCCCGCTACGAGAACCAACTGGCCGCCGCCGACCAGGGCCTGTCCCGGCTCTCCGACGTGCAGATCGACGGGGACCGCGGCCGTGGGGTGCTCGAAACCGTGAACGGGTTGCTCACCTCGTACAGCAGCTCCATCACCCCCGGCGCGGTGAAGTACGTGTCGGACGAGCTGATGCAGAGGGAGAAGTTCGCCGAGGCCGAGACCCTCCTCACCCGCAGGGGCACCGGTGTGGTGCCGCGTCTGGACGTCCTCCAGGGACACCAGATGGACCGGATCGACACGCTCACCTCGATGAGTCCCCTGCGGTGGTCCGGCTGGGCGGTCGCCGAGCTCGGCCTGCTGGCCATGGCCCTGATCACCCTCTCCGCGCTGTGGGTGCTGCGCACCCGCTGCGGCCACAGCCTCGACCTCTGCCTGCTGGTCTCGCTGCTGGCCGTCGTCCTCCTGGCGACGGGCCCGCTGATCGCGACGAACAAGACCCAGGACCAGCTGGCCACCGCTCGTGACCGGCTGTTCCGGATCGAACAACAGGCCCATGACCAACAGGCCCGTGACCAACAGGCCCATGACCAACAGGCCCGTGACCAACAGGCCCATGACCAACAGGACCGCGACCAACAGGCCCGCGAACTTCGCGTTCTGGCCGGAGCCCAGCAGGCCGTCACCGATGAGTCGACCAAGGCGCGTGCCGGACTGGCTGCCGAGGGCTGGCAGAGCGGCACCTACTACGGGGCGCTGGCGGTCGGTGCCCTGCTCGTGCTGCTGCCCGCCGTCGGCATCGGCCGGCATCTGAACGCCGACTACTGGAGGACCGGATGATGCCGCGCGCCCGCGCCGTCCTGCTCGTCCTGTGTCTGGCGCTGGCCGCGGCGGGCTGCGGACTCGCCGCGCCCGGCGGCGGCGAACAGCCGAAGGTGACGATCCTCGGGCCGTGGACCGACGACCAGCAGGCCCAGTTCCAGGCCGTCCTGGACACCCTGGGAACCCCGTACACCTACCAGGGCACCGCCGCCACCCGGGAGGTCCTGCTCGCTGCGGTGCAGGCCGGCAATCCGCCCGACATCGCGATCCTGCCCGGCGTCGGGGATCTCGTCGAGTACGCCGCGGAGAAGCGGCTGCGTCCGCTGGGCAAGGGCGCGGGCGCGAAGTACGGCAGGCCCTGGCAGCCGGAGGCGAAGGGTATAAAGGCCGATCTCTGGGTGCCGCTCAAGGCGGACCTCAAGAGCATCGTCTGGTACCGCAAGGACCGGCCGCCGCCCTCCTACCCCGCGCCGCTGACCTCCTGGTGCATCGGCATGGGCGACGACGGGGCCACGGGCTGGCCGGGCAGCGACTGGATCGAGGACCTGATCCTGCAGACGGCGGGCCCGGTGCTGTACGAGCGTTGGGCGACCGGGGACCTGAGCTGGACTAACGCCCGGGTGGTCCATGCCTGGAGCCTGTGGGCCGGCCTGCTGGCCCAGGCTCCGGACACCGCCCGCCGGGCCCTGCTCGACGACCACCGGGGCGAGCCCGGCAAGCACGGACTGCTCTTCGACGACAAAGGCTGCGTCCTGGAGCACCAGGGCTCCTTCGCCCGGTCCTTCTACAGGGACCACAGCGGGCGGGCCGCCTTCACGGACTCCGCGTCGCTGTTGCCCTCGGGCCCGACGCTCAAGGGCCGCGAGGTGTCCGCCGACTTCGCCGCGCTCTTCGGCGACTCCGCACAGGCCCGCGATCTGCTCACCCGGCTCACCTCGCGCCCGGCGCAGGAGGAGTGGGGCCGCAGGGCCGGGGTATTCTCGCCGGACCCCGACGTGCCCGCCAGGAAGGGTACGGTCGAGAAACAGATCAGCAGCCGCCTCACCGACCAGCGGGTGCCGCTCTGTCTGGACGCGTCGGACGTGATGCCCGCCGACGTGCGGGACGCCTTCTACGAGGCGGTGCTGCTGACCATCGCCGACCCCGGAGCCCCGGTGAAGAAACGGCTCAACGATGTCCAACGAGTGCAGAACGCCCAACCGGACCACACCCGGAGGCTGACCGGGGTGTGCAGCAGACCACAGTGAGCCTTTGTCGGACTCACACAAAGACTGCCCCGTACCGGCTGGTACTTCGCCTGCATGCCGCTCGGATTCTGTGGGGCTCCACCAGGAAACGGGTCAGGAGACTGTACGGAGTCAACGGCAGGATTTACTTGCCCGGCTTCGTAGGGTCAGTACATGACCGTTGTGGACGAAACCCCGGGCGAGCCGAGCGACACCCGTGGCCGTGTGGCCGAACTGCTGGCACTGCGTGAGCAGGCCCGTCGCGGACCGAGTGACCGGGCGACCGAGGCGCAGCACGCCAAGGGCAAGCTGACCGCGCGTGAGCGCATCGCGCTGCTCCTGGACGAGGGTTCGTTCAAGGAGGTCGAGCAGCTGCGCCGGCACCGGGCGACCGGCTTCGGCCTGGAGGAGAAGAAGCCGTACACCGACGGTGTCATCACCGGCTGGGGCACGGTCGACGGCCGTACGGTCTTCGTGTACGCGCACGACTTCCGGATCTTCGGCGGTGCGCTTGGCGAGGCCCACGCCACGAAGATCCACAAGATCATGGACATGGCCATCTCGGCCGGTGCCCCGCTGGTGTCGCTGAACGACGGCGCGGGCGCCCGTATCCAGGAGGGCGTCTCCGCGCTCGCCGGGTACGGCGGCATCTTCCAGCGCAACACCCGGGCCTCGGGCGTGATCCCGCAGATCAGCGTGATGCTCGGCCCGTGCGCGGGCGGCGCGGCCTACAGCCCGGCGCTGACCGACTTCGTGTTCATGGTCCGTGAGACCTCGCAGATGTTCATCACCGGCCCGGACGTGGTCAAGGCGGTGACGGGCGAGGAGATCACCCAGAACGGGCTCGGCGGCGCCGATGTGCACGCGGAGACCTCGGGCGTCGCGCACTTCGCGTACGACGACGAGGAGACCTGCATCGCCGAGGTCCGGTACCTGATCGGGATGCTGCCCTCGAACAACCGCGAGAACCCGCCCACCGCGGCGAGCGACGACCCCGCCGACCGGCGCGGCGACGTCCTGCTCGACCTGGTCCCGGCCGACGGCAACCGCCCGTACGACATGCACAAGGTCATCGAGGAGCTCGTCGACGACGGCGACTACCTGGAGATCCACGAGCGCTGGGCCCGCAACATCGTCTGCGCCCTGGCCCGCATGGACGGCCAGGTCGTCGGCATCGTCGCCAACCAGCCGCAGTCCCTGGCCGGCGTCCTGGACATCGAGGCCTCCGAGAAGGCCGCTCGATTCGTCCAGATGTGTGATGCATTCAACATCCCCATCATCACTCTTTTGGACGTACCCGGCTTTCTGCCCGGGGTCGATCAGGAGCACGGTGGAATCATTCGGCACGGTGCGAAGCTGCTCTACGCGTACTGCAACGCCACCGTGCCGAGGATCTCGCTGATCCTGCGCAAGGCGTACGGCGGTGCGTACATCGTGATGGACAGCCAGTCCATCGGAGCGGATCTGACCTACGCCTGGCCGACCAACGAGATCGCGGTGATGGGCGCCGAGGGCGCCGCCAACGTCATCTTCCGTCGGCAGATCGCCGACGCCGAGGACCCGGAAGCCATGCGGAAGCGCATGGTCAAGGAGTACAAGGCGGAACTGATGCATCCGTACTACGCGGCCGAGCGCGGCCTGGTCGACGACGTCATCGACCCCGCCGAGACCCGCGAGGTGCTGATCGCCTCGCTCGCCATGCTCCGCTCCAAGCACGCCGACCTGCCGTCCCGCAAGCACGGCAACCCCCCGCAGTAGTCCGCACGCCGCGCAGCACCCCTGCCGGGCCCGCGAAGACCTGCCTGCCGAGAAGACGGAGAAACCACCCATGACCACTGCCGCCGAGTCCGTGCTGCGCGTCGAGAAGGGCCTCGCCGACCCCGAGGAACTGGCCGCGATAACCGCGGTCCTGCTCGCCCGCGCCGCCGCCCAGCCCGCCGCGCCCCCAGCCCGCCGCGGCCGCGACACCGCCGGATGGCGCCGCCTGGAGCGCACCCCGGGCTTCCGCGCCCCGCACTCCTGGCAGGGCTGATACGCAAGGCGTGAAAGCGTGAAAGGGCCCCGCACTCCTTCCGGAGTGCGGGGCCCTTTCGTACGTCCGGACCGGCCCCAGGGCCTGTCCGCCCCTGATCCGCAGGGCAGGCCCTAGCGGAGCCGCGCCATGAGCGCGTGCTCGACGAGCGTGATCAGCGCGCTCTTCGCATCGGCGCGGTGGCGCGCGTCCGTGGTCAGGATCGGGGTGTCGGGTCCGATCTGGAGGGCCTCGCGGACCTCGTCGGGGGTGTAGGGCTGGTGTCCGTCGAAGCCGTTGAGGGCGATGACGAAGGGGAGCCCGCTGTTCTCGAAGTAGTCGACGGCGGGGAAGCAGTCGGCGAGGCGGCGGGTGTCGACGAGGACGACGGCGCCGATGGCGCCGCGGACCAGGTCGTCCCACATGAACCAGAAGCGGTCCTGTCCGGGCGTACCGAAGAGGTACAGGATCAGGTCCTGGTCCAGGGTGATGCGACCGAAGTCCATCGCCACCGTCGTGGTGGTCTTGTCCCCGGTGTGCGTCAAGTCGTCGATGCCCGCGGAGGCGGACGTCATCACGGCTTCGGTGCGCAGCGGATTGATCTCCGAGACGGCACCGACGAACGTGGTCTTACCCACGCCGAAGCCCCCTGCCACCACGATCTTCGCCGAGGTAGTGGAGCGGGCTGCTCCGCCGCTAGAGCTTGCGAAGTCCACTGAGCACCCTTTCGAGCAGTGTCACATCTGGCTGGCCGCCGGCGGACTCGTCGCCGCCGGGCTGATGAATAGCGACGAGTCCGGCCTCTGCCAGGTCGGCTACGAGGATCCGGGCAACGCCGAGCGGGATCGAGAGCAGTGCCGAAATCTCGGCGACCGACTTGATCTCGAAGCACAGCCGGCAGATCCGCTGGTGCTCGGGCAACTGCCCTTGCAGCCGGGACGGATCGGCCGTGGTACTGACCAACGCCTCAATGGCGAGTTGGTAGCGCGGTCGGGTCCGGCCGCCGGTCATGGCGTACGGACGAACCAGCGGATTGTGCGCGGAGGGCGCGGCAGGCTCGGGGGTCTGCCGCGGCTGTACCGGCTGAATACGGGGCGAGTCGTAGCGGTGCGGACGCTGCGTGGGCCACCCGGCCCCCTGCGGGGTGTCCTGCTGCTGCGGCTGCTGGTAGGGCCGGTACGGCTGCTGGGCGCCCTGCCTGCTGGGTGTGGAGGGGAAGTTGAACGGGTTGTCCCCGTGCTCACCCGGTACCTGCCGGCCACCGTTGTACGGGTGTCCGCCCTGGGGTGTGTCCACGATTCCTCCTCCGACTACCGGTCCCGATTCCAGTGGGTCCGCGCCACCGCACCTTATGGCCCAGTGGCGTGAAACGCACTGTCTGTCTATTAGTTAAGAAGACTTCCTTGCAGTTCAGCACGGAGGTCCGGGGTGAGGACACTGCCCGCACGGTCGACGAGAAGGGCCATTTCGTACCCAACCAGACCGATATCGGCGTCCGGATGTGCGAGAACGGCCAGCGAAGATCCGTCGGAAATGGACATGATGAAGAGGAATCCGCGCTCCATCTCCACGACTGTCTGATTCACCGCGCCACCCTCGAAGATCCGCGAGGCGCCCGCGGTCAGCGAGGTCAGCCCGGAGGCGACGGCCGCCAGCTGGTCGGCGCGGTCACGGGGGAATCCCTCGGACATGGCCAGCAGGAGTCCGTCGGCGGAGACCACCACCGTGTGCGACACCCCAGGGGTGTTGTCCACGAAGTTGGTGATCAACCAGTTCAGATTCTGCGCCGCCTGGCTCATCGGGCTCACACTAACGCTCCTGGTTGTAGGTATTACTGTCGTCCGAACCCGCGCTGCGTCCCCGCAGTACGCCCCGCCGCAGGTTGCTCAACCTGCCGCGGACGTCCTCGGGGGCACGGGAAACCTGGGGGCCGCCCTGCAGGGTCTGCTCCGCCGTGCCCTCGACCAGATTGGCCTTGGGCACCCGCCGGGGGAGTCCGGACGGGGTGATCCCGCCCGCCTTCGGCTCCCGGAGCTTCTCGGCCCGCTCCCAGCGCTCGTCGTTGGCCGAGCGCCAGTCGTCGGAGCCGTTGCCGTCCTGCTGCGCGGGCGACGGCTGCTGCGGCAGTTCCTCCTGCTGCTGCTGCGGCTGCTGCGCGGCGGGACGGTTGTTCCCGCGACCGGTGGGCTGCCAGTGCTGCTGACCGCCCCGGCGCGGCAGACCGGCTTCGGTCAGCTCGTGGCCGGAGTCGGGCGTGGGCCCCGGACGGTCGAAGCCTACGCGCTCCTGCGGCTCGGCGGGGGCGCTCGGGACGGATTCCGCTTCCGCCGGTGCCGATGGCTCGAACGAGCCCTGGTAGGCGCCCTGATCCGGCCAGGCATCCTGATGGGCCTGGGGAGCGAACTGCTCCTCGTACGACGGCTGCGAGGCCTCACCGGCCGTGTAGGTGGCTTCCGCATAACCACCGGGCCGGCCCTGCTCGGGCTGCGGGGCAAAGCCCGCACCGGTGGCGTAGGGGTCGTAGCCGCCCTCGTACGAGGTCTGCTGCGGGTAGCCGTTGTCGGCGTACTGGCCGTCGGCGTACGGCTCCTGGGGGAACTGCTGGTGCTCGCCCGCCGCCTGCGCCTCCAGCGCCGCCCGGCGCTCCTCGCGCAGCAGCGAACGGCCCACCGGGTCCAGCTGTGCCGCGTCCGCCGAGGGCTGCTCGTAGCGGGAGTCGTCGAAGCCGAGCTCCGCAGCCGTGCGCATGTGCGGCTGCTGTTCGAAGCTCTGCTGCTCCGGAATGATCGAGGAGACGGTGAAGTCGTCCGCCGCGGCGGCCGGTTCGCCACCGCCGCCGTGGGTGATCGCGTCCGGCAGCATGACCAGCGACGTGGTGCCGGCCTGCTCGCCCGAGGGGCGCAGCTGGACCCGGATGCCGTGCCGGCCGGCGAGCCGGCCGACCACGAACAGACCCATCCGCTGCGAGACCGAGGCGTCCACGGTCGGCGGGTTGGCCAGCTTGTGGTTGATGTCGGCGAAGTCCTCGGCGGTGAGGCCGATGCCCTTGTCGTGGATCTCGATCATCACGCGGCTGTCGGGCAGCCGGGTCGCGGTGACTCGCACCTTGGTCTGCGGCGAGGAGAAGGTGGTGGCGTTCTCCAGCAGCTCGGCCAGCAGATGCACGAGGTCGGTGACGGACTGGCCGTGGATCTCGGTCTCGGGCACCCCGGAGAGCTCGATGCGCTCGTACGACTCCACCTCGGAGGAGGCGGCACGGAGCACGTCGACCAGCGGGACCGGCTGGTTCCAGCGGCGGCCGGGCTCCTCGCCCGCGAGCACCAGGAGGTTCTCGCCGTTGCGGCGCATACGGGTGGCCAGGTGGTCCAGCCGGAAGAGGTTCTCCAGCTGGTCCGGGTCGGCCTCGTTGTTCTCCAGGTCGGTGATGAGGGTCAGCTGGCCCTCGATCAGGGACTGGTTGCGGCGCGAGAGGTTGGTGAAGATCGCGTTGACGTTGCCCCGCAGCATGGCCTGCTCGGCCGCCAGCCGGACCGCCTCGCGGTGCACCTGGTCGAAGGCGCGGGCCACCTCGCCGATCTCGTCGCGGCTGTGGATCGGGATCGGCTGGACGCGGGTGTCGACCCGGCCCGGTTCGGCCCGGGAGAGCTGGTCGACCAGCATCGGCAGCCGCTGCTCGGCGATCCCGAAGGCGGCCGTACGCAGCCGGCGCATCGAGTGGCTCATCTGCCGGGCCATCAGGCCGGCCAGGGCGAACGCGGCCAGCAGCGAGACGATCACGACGGCGGCGTTGACGATGGCGTCGTTCCGGGCGCTGGACGAGATGTCCGCGGCCTCGGTCACCGCCTTGTCGACGAGCTCGTCCTCGACCGTGGTGTAGCCGTCGAACTTGGCGGTGGCGGCCGCCATCCAGGTCTCGGGCGTGATGCCCTTCGCGGCCAGCTTCTCGGGCGACTTGCCCTGCCCGATCTGCTGGGCCATGCCGTCGAAGACCGAGCCGTCGATGCTGGGCGGGGTGACGAACGGGGCGCCCGCCGCGTCGGCCTTCTCCTTGGCCTTCTTCAGCTCCTCGGTACCCTCGTCGGCCTTGGCGGACATGACCTGCTTCAGCCGGGCCGCGTCGGCCTCCGTACCACCGGAGGTGAACTCACCGAGCGCGATCTGCTCCAGGTAGTTGTACGAGCCGAAGGCCTTGACCTGGGCGTCGAACTTGGCGCTCTCCTGGCTCGGACGCACCAGCAGATGCATGCCGATGGAGCGCTGAAGCGATTCTGCGGCCTTGGCGAGCTCGATCGCGTAGACCGTACGGCCGTAGGTGGTGATGTTGCCGGTGCCCAGCCCCAGCTCGTTGCTGAACTCCATCAGGGAGTGCTGGACCTTGACGTAGCCCTCCTCCGTCTTCACCGGGTCCATGCCCTCGACGAAGGCCGACTTGCGCAGCTCGGGGAGGGTGGGCTCCTCCAGCCGGAAGAGCTGCAGGCGCCGCTCCAGGCCCTGCTTCCCGGGCATGTCCTTCACGGCCTCGTTGAACTTGCCCGCGGCGTTGTCGGTGGCGGCCTGGACCTGCCCGATGACTTCGGCATCACGCTTGTTCGAGAGGAGGGGCTGAGCGGAGAGGTCACGCTCGTTGAGGAGCGCCTGGCCGTACTCGGCGGCCGCACGCACGATCAGCGCGGTCTTCTCGGCGTCCTGTGCCTCGCGCCAGGTGTCGATCGACTCCTTCACCTGGAATCCGCCCATGACCAGGCCGACCAGGACGGGGACCAGGAGAATGGCGTTCAGCCGGGTGGGCACCCGCCAGTTGCGCGGCGAGAACCGGCTGGAGTCGCCACTGGGCACCGCCGTATCGGACGCATCGGCGGACGACGCCGCGGCGCGCGGCGGCGGGGTGAAGTTGCCCCGCTCCTGCTGCGCCGTGGAGCCCGCGTTGTTTCGCCTCACTCGACCAACAACCTCTCGGCGTCGGCACCTACGGTGTGCCGTGTTTTGTTCAGGGCCGTACTACTCGGGAGTTCGTCGAATTCCAGCACGGGGACCGGTCGCGTTCCAAACAGTCGGAACCTGTCATTCCGAGTGGCCCAGGCCTCAGATAAAACGGGCATAAAGAACGAGCCCCGTCAAAAGGCGGGGCTCGTGTGCGCGCAGTGGCACCATTCGGATGCGTCGGGTGTCGATCGCGGGGCAATTCTCTGTCGAAACGTTATGAATACGGGGGCGGATCGTGTCAAAGGACACAGTCCACCCCCGCCCGACTACGGTAACTACCGTGTGGCAATACCGACTTGTGCCTACTTGAGCCGCGCCATGAGCGCGTGCTCGACGAGCGTGATCAGACCGCTCTTGGCGTCCGCGCGGTGGCGCGCGTCCGTCGTGATGATCGGGGTGTCGGGTCCGATCTGGAGGGCCTCGCGGACCTCGTCGGGGGTGTAGGGCTGGTGTCCGTCGAAGCCGTTGAGGGCGATGACGAAGGGGAGCCCGCTGTTCTCGAAGTAGTCGACGGCGGGGAAGCAGTCGGCGAGGCGGCGGGTGTCGACGAGGACGACGGCGCCGATGGCGCCGCGGACCAGGTCGTCCCACATGAACCAGAAGCGGTCCTGTCCGGGCGTACCGAAGAGGTACAGGATCAGGTCCTGGTCCAGAGTGATGCGACCGAAGTCCATGGCGACGGTCGTCGTCGTCTTGCCCCCGGTGTGCGTCAGGTCGTCGATGCCCGCGGACGCGGACGTCATCACGGCTTCCGTACGCAACGGGTTGATCTCCGAGACGGCACCGACGAACGTGGTCTTGCCCACGCCGAAGCCCCCGGCCACCACGATCTTCGCCGAGGTGGTGGCCCGGGCCGCACCGCCACTAGAGCTTGCGAAGTCCACTGAGCACCCTTTCGAGCAGTGTCACATCCGGCGCGCCGCCGGTCTCTCCATTGCCCGGCTGGTGGATGGCCACCATGCCGGCTTCCGCCAGGTCCGCGACGAGAATCCGGGCCACACCGAGCGGCATCGACAGCAGCGCCGAGACCTCGGCCACCGACTTGACCTCACGGCAGAGGTGGCAGATCCGCTGGTGCTCGGGGAGCAGGGTCCCCAGATGCGCGGGGTCGGCCGTGGTGGAGACCAGTGCCTCTATGGCGAGCTGGTAGCGCGGCCGGGTCCGGCCACCGGTCATGGCGTACGGGCGGACCAGTGGCTGGTCGCCTTCACCGTCGTACGACGCGTGGTGCAGTGCGCCGTACGGATCGGGTGAGGCGGGTGGCGGGGTCATGAATCCTCCGGGCGTGACAGCAGTGCGTCGGCTTGCCGTCTGAAGGGGCCGGTGGGGGGCACTAAGCGGCCTGACGGGCGAGGGTTGAGGGCGTTACCTGGGGCAATCGAGTCTGTCATCGGTCCATGGCTGCCTAATGGAGCAGGCTGCCCTGGAGCTCGGCACGGAGGTCGGGGGTGAGGACGGTGCCCGCACGGTCGACCAGCAGAGCCATCTCGTACCCCACCAGACCGATGTCGGCGTCCGGGTGGGCGAGGACGGCCAGCGAGGAGCCGTCCGAGATGGACATCAGGAAGAGGAACCCGCGCTCCATCTCCACCACGGTCTGGCTGACGGCGCCGCCTTCGAAGATCCGGGACGCGCCCGCGGTCAGCGAGGTCAGCCCGGAGGCGACGGCGGCCAGCTGGTCGGCGCGGTCACGGGGGAATCCTTCGGACATGGCCAGCAGGAGTCCGTCGGCGGAGACCACCACCGTGTGCGACACCCCGGGGGTGTTGTCCACGAAGTTGGTGATCAACCAGTTCAGATTCTGCGCGGCCTGACTCATCGGGCTCAACTAACGCTCCTGCTGGTGAGTGGGGCCGAGTGGGAAACTGCCGGTCGACTGGCTGTTGTTGGCCTGCCGCCCCTGCTGGATGCCCCGGCGGAGATTGGTCAACCGCCCGCGTACATCATCGGGGGCGCGTGACACCTGCGGACCGGACTGATGGTTCTGCTGCTGAGCGGTACCCGGCACCAGGTTGGCGCGAGGTACCCGGCGCGGCAGTCCGGAAGTGGTGACTCCGCCTGCCGCGGGCTTCTTGACCCGCTCCGCCTGCCGTACGAGTTCGTCGTTCGGCGAGGGGCGCCAGGAACTTGTGGTGCTGCCCGTGTCGCCTCCGCTGCGGCGCGGTGCCGCGGGAGCGGAAGGCTCCGGGGCCGACTGCTGGGGGAGCGGCGCGGGCGCCTGCGGCTCGGCGGGCGGCTGCTGGCCGCCCTGCTGCGGGCCGTGGAACCAGTTCGTCTCCAGGGTGTCGTACAGCGGCGTACGACCGTCTCCGGGCCCGGCCGCCGGAGGCAGCGCCTCGGGCTGCGGCTGCGGCGGCAGCACCGGGCGGTACTGCGCGTCGTCGGCGGGCGGACGCGGGGCCCCGAAGTCCTCGTCGTCCCGGCCGCGCTGACGCGGGGCCGGCAGGCCCTGGTCCTGCGCCCGGACGGGCTGCGGCCGGCCGAAGTCGGGACGGGCGAACTGCGCGGTGCTCGCCGGGTCCTGGGACGGGTCCTGCGGGGCGTGGGCCTGCGGGGCCGGAGCCGAGAAGTCCGGGCGGGCGAACTCGGCGGTGGAGCCGGGGCCCTGGCTGTCGTCCATGGGCGCCCGCGGGTTGAGCGGCGGGCTCATCGGCCGCTGGAACTGGCCGGTGGACTCGGGCTCCTCGTGACCGCGCGGGGCGTCCAGCGGAGTACGCCGCGGCGCGGACGGGTCCTCGGCGCCCCAGCTGGTGGTCTGCGGACGCTGCGGCTGAGGGCTGCCACCGGGCAACTCGGCACGCGGGCCGCCGACCGGGGGCAGCTGGCGGTCCGGCTCGCCCTGGCCCACGGGCTGCTGGAAGCCGCCCTGGCCGACGGGGTTCTGCCGGGCCTGCTGCGGCTGCGAGGGCTGCCAGGGGGCTCCGGGGCCATTCGGACCCTGTGGGCCGTTCTGGTCCTGGCGCTTCTGGTCCTGGCGGTTCTGGCCGAACAGGTCGGGCCGGCCCGATTCCGGACGGCCCGGTCCGTCGCCCTGGCCGCGGGCACCGAGGCGGGCGCCGTTGCCGAAGGCGCCGGCGAGGCCGCCGCCCTGACGCTGCGGCTCCGGGCGGGAACCGTCCTGCGGTCCGGTGCCGGACGGACCGGCGGACTGGAAGCCGGCGTTCTGCTGGCCCTGCTGGTTCGGCTGGCCCTGCTGGTGGCGGGGACCGCCGTCGCGCGAGGGCAGCGCGGCACGCGGCGCGGAGCCCGCACCGACCTGACCGCGCGAGGCGCCCGGACCCGAGGCGAGACGGCCGGCCGGGCCGGACGGGGCGCCGCCGAGGCCGGGACGGGAGCCGTTGCCCGCGCCCGCCGAACCACCGCCGAGCAGACCGCCCGGGGCGCCGGACTGCTGCCCGGGTGCCTGCTTGGGGGCCGGCTGCTTGCCGCCGTGCGCGACATCGACGGGCAGCATGACCAGCGCGGTCGTGCCACCGGAGTCGGAGGGCCGCAGCTGGATCCGGATGCCGTGACGCAGGGACAGCCGGCCGACCACGAACAGACCCATGCGGCGGGAGACCGAGACGTCCACGGTGGGCGGCGAGGCGAGCCGCTCGTTGATCGCGGCGAGGTCCTCGGGGGAGAGGCCGATGCCGGTGTCGTGGATCTCGACCAGCACCCGCCCGTCGGGCAGCGCGTGACCGGTGACCCGGACCTTCGTCTGCGGCGAGGAGAACGACGTGGCGTTCTCCAGCAGCTCGGCGAGCAGGTGCACGAGGTCGTTGACCACACGGCCCGCGACCTCGGTGGCGGGCACCGCGGCCAGTTCGATGCGCTCGTACTGCTCCACCTCGGAGGCGGCGGCACGGAGCACGTCGACCAGCGGCACGGGGCGGGTCCACCGGCGGCCCGGCTCCTCGCCCGCGAGGACGAGGAGGTTCTCGCCGTTACGGCGCATACGGGTCGCGAGGTGGTCGAGCTTGAAGAGCGAGGAGAGCTGGTCCGGGTCGGCCTCGCGCGACTCCAGTTCGGAGATGAGCGAGAGCTGACGCTGGATGAGGCCCTGGCTGCGGCGCGAGAGGTTGGTGAACATCGCGTTGACGTTGCCCCGGAGCAGGGCCTGCTCGGCGGCGAGACGGACGGCCTCGCGGTGCACGTCGTCGAAGGCCGCGGCCACCTTGCCGATCTCGTCCCGGGAGTGCACACCGACCGACTCGACCGAGGTGTCCACGTCCTGCGGGTCGGCCTCGGAGAGCTGCTTGACGAGCTCGGGCAGCCGGTCCTGGGCCACGCGCGTGGCCGTGTCCTGGAGCCGCCGCAGCGAACGGATCATGGACCGGGCGACGACGAAGGCACCGACCAGCGAGACGCCGAGCACCAGCAGGATGAGCGCACCGCTGATGATCGCTTCGCGCTTCGACTCGTCGCGGAGCTCGCGGGCCTTGCCCTCCATGTCGCTGAGGAGGGTCTCCTCGATGGTCTTCATCGCCTGGATCTTGGTGGAGCTCTGGTCGTACCAGTCCAGGTAGGAACGGCGCGCGGTGCCGGTCATGCCCGAGGGGCTGTCCAGCACCTTCTTCGCGTAGGTGTTGGCGGCCTTGATCTCCGGGTTGCCCTCGTCGAGCGTGGCGGTCAGCTCGTCGGCGTTGTTGCCGGTGGCTGTGTACACGGCCTTGAAGGAGCGGAGCGCCGAGCCCTCCTTGCGCAGCGCGGCGCGGCCGAACTGCTTGTCGTTCTCGTCGAGATGCGGCTGCTTGTCGTTGCCGCCGGGCAGGGCCGCGGCGATGATCGCGCGCTGGACCGAGGCGTACTCCTTGGCGGAGGAGAATGCCGCCAGCGCCCGGGTCCGCTTGATCATCTCGGAGTTGCTGGTCGCCTGCGCCATGTCCTGCGAGAGGCTCAGCAGCGAGGTGATCAGCTGGCTGTACTGGTCGACGGTCTGGAGACTCGGGGTGTCCTTGGCGTACGCCGTCTTGCGGATGTTCCGGATATCGGCGAGCTGGCTCGCGATCTGGGTGACGCTCGAATAGATGCCTTCGAGGGCCTCGTCGCCGGTCGGGTCGCCGATCGAGGTCGTCGCGTCGAGGAAGGCCGTCTTCGCCCGGTCGGTCTTCTTGCGGGGCTCGGTGACCTTGAAGTCGTCGGGCTTCACCCCGTTGGCCAGCGGACCGGCCGAACGGTCGCGCTCCTCCTGGAGCGCCTGGGCGAGCGACGTCGCCTGCTTGGTCATCCTGGTCAGCAGCTGCATGTGATCCAGCTGCTGGATGTCGTTCATGGACTCGTTGATCCGCAGTCCGCCCAGCGTGGTCGCGGCGACCACCGGAAGGGCGAGCAGGGAGACCAGACGCGTGCTGATACGCCAGTTGCGAAGAGCGACGCGCGAGCCGGTGCTGACAGGGCCCCGGGACTTCGGCGACGAGACCGGATCGACGTCGCCGTTCGCCGCGGCACCGGGGCGCTGAGCACGGTCGCCGCTGTCGCCGGCCGCGGCAGGCCCGGGGTTCTGGGCGTGCGGGGCCGAGGAACCGCGGTCGGTCCCGCCGTGCGGCTCCTGCTCCGCCGCAGCGCTGCCATCCCTCTTGAAACGTCCCTGCACTAGCGTCGCAACCTCTGGACCAGGCGTCCCTCCGCGCGAGGCGGTGGAACGGTGTCGGCGTCGTGGGGCGTTGTACCCGCCCCATGGTGGTCGTGAGTGACCGGCGTCCTTCCCCTTTCCGCCGCCACTCGGCGCTCCGTTGCGCCCCTGCGCGCCGGCTTGTAACCCGCGGCGGTGCGTGGAATTCCAGCACAGTGCCGGATCTCCAACAAGGGCCCCGTGCCGGGCCGTGACCCGGGTGACGCGTTGTGATGACTGAGTAACAAGCCGTGGAACGTGATCACGGGTAAACCGGACGATTGCGGGTGAATCGGCGAAGCGTGAACGGTGTCCCAGTCGCCATGGTCAGGAGTGGAATGACTGATTCAGTGCCGTAATGTCCGTTTCTGTGGGTGCGATCGACTGCCTGAAATGGGGGAATTGTCAGCGCGGTCGTGAGCAAACTCACATGATGATCGTCGTCTCTTCCGGGCTTCCGGAGGGAATTGGATGTTTAGCCTGACGCTTTACAGGGATGGCAAATCCGACAACCGGCGCCCCTCCGGGCGGCGCCCGCAACCGACAGGGTCCGAACGGCAGATGAAGACGACGATGATGTTCCGCAACATTGCCAACCCCCGGCGCACCACGCTGGCGCACCTCAAGGACGCCGACGCGCTGCAGACGCCGGAGCAGCCGGAGCACGCCGTGGCCCTGCCCACCCAGACGGCCAACCCCCGCCGCACCATCCTCATGGAAGCCCCGGTCACCGCCGCGGTCGCGGAGTAGCGGGAGGCCCTCGTCCCCCTCACCCGCGCCGGCGCACCGCCTCCGCGCGGCCGCCCCGTCACGCCGCCCGGCAATTGGGGCAATCCCCGCCGGGCAACGCGTTAGCCTGGAGCGTCAGTCTTCAGCCAGCAAGTGAGGGGCGACAGCATCCCGTGCGCATCGCCAGGTTCTCCATCGACGGCAATGTCGCCTTCGGCGCCGTCGAGGGCGAGGGGCCCGATGGTCTCGTCCTCGACATCATCAAGGGCATTCCGTACGCCGAGTTCGAGCTCTCCGGCACCAAGGTCCCGCTGAACAAGGTCCGCCTCCTGCCGCCGGTGCTCCCGAACAAGGTCGTGGCCATCGGCCGCAACTACGCGGAGCACGCCGCGGAACTCGGCAACGAGGTACCGGACGTCCCCGTCGCCTTCTTCAAGCCCACCACCTCGGTGATCGGCTCCGGCGACGCGATCGAGTACCCCTCCTTCTCGAACGAGCTCCACCACGAGGCCGAACTGGCCGTGGTCATCGGCCGCATGTGCCGGGAAGTGCCGCGCGAGCGCGTGAAGGACGTCATCTTCGGCTACACCTGCGCCAATGACGTCACCGCCCGCGACGCCCAGAAGCGCGAGAAGCAGTGGGCCCGGGCCAAGGGCTTCGACACCTCCTGCCCGCTCGGCCCCTGGGTGGAGACCGACCTCGACCCCCACGACCTGACCATCCAGGCCACGGTCAACGGCGAGCAACGCCAACTGGGCCGTACGAGCGACATGATCCGCTCGATCGAGGATCTGGTCGTCCACATCACGGAAGCCATGACGCTGCTCCCGGGCGATGTGATCCTCACCGGCACTCCCGCAGGGGTCGGACCCCTCCATGTCGGCGACGAGGTCGCCGTCACCATCGAAGGCATCGGCACTCTCACCAACAAGGTGATCAAGCGTGGTTAACGCACCTGTCCGTGTACGTTTCTGTCCCTCGCCGACCGGCAACCCCCACGTGGGCCTGGTCCGCACCGCCCTGTTCAACTGGGCCTTCGCCCGGCACCACGGCGGCACCCTGGTCTTCCGCATCGAGGACACGGACGCCGCCCGTGACTCCGAGGACTCCTACAACCAGCTCCTGGAGTCGATGCGCTGGCTCGGCTTCGACTGGGACGAGGGCCCCGAGGTCGGCGGCCCGCACGCCCCGTACCGCCAGTCGCAGCGCATGGACATCTACAAGGATGTCGCCGACAGGCTCCTCGCGGGCGGGTACGCGTACCACTGCTACTGCACCACCGAGGAGCTCGACGCCCGCCGCGACGCCGCCCGCGCCGCCGGCAAGCCGTCCGGCTACGACGGCCACTGCCGCGAGCTGAGCGCCGAGCAGATCTCCGCGTACGAGGCCGAGGGCCGCACCTCCATCGTCCGCTTCCGGATGCCCGACGAGGCGCTCACCTTCACCGACCTGGTCCGCGGCGAGCTGACCTTCCAGCCGGAGAACGTGCCGGACTACGGCATCGTCCGCGCCAACGGCGCCCCGCTCTACACGCTGGTCAACCCGGTCGACGACGCCCTGATGGAGATCACCCACGTCCTGCGCGGCGAGGACCTCCTCTCCTCCACCCCGCGCCAGCTCGCCCTCTACAAGGCGCTCATCGAGCTGGGCATCGCCAAGGGCACTCCCGCCTTCGGGCACCTGCCGTACGTCATGGGCGAGGGCAACAAGAAGCTCTCCAAGCGCGACCCGCAGGCCTCGCTCAACCTCTACCGCGAGCGCGGCTTCCTGCCGGAGGGGCTGCTCAACTACCTCTCCCTGCTGGGCTGGTCGATCGCCGAGGACCGCGACATCTTCTCCGTCGAGGAGATGGTGGCCGCGTTCGACATCAAGGACGTCAACGCCAACCCGGCGCGCTTCGACCTGAAGAAGTGCGAGCACATCAACGCCGAGCACATCCGCAAGATGGACGTGAAGGCGTTCACCGAGGCCTGCGGTCCCTGGCTGAAGGCCCCGATCGCCCCGTGGGCCCCGGAGGCCTTCGACGCGGAGCAGTTCGCGGCGATCGCTCCGCACGCCCAGACCCGCGTCACCGTCCTGTCGGACATCACGGCCAACGTCGACTTCCTCTTCCTCGACGAGCCGGCGACGGACGAGGCGTCCTGGAACAAGGCGATGAAGGAGGGCTCCGACGCCCTCCTCACCACGGCCCGCGCCAAGCTGGCCGACGCCGAGTGGAACGCCGACGCCCTGAAGAACGCCATCCTCACCGCGGGCGAGGAGCACGGCCTGAAGCTCGGCAAGGCCCAGGCCCCGGTCCGCGTGGCGGTCACCGGCCGCACGATCGGCCTGCCGCTCTTCGAGTCCCTGGAGATCCTGGGCCGCGAGAAGACGCTCGCCCGCATCGACGCGGCCCTGGCCAAGCTGACCGCGTAACGGCCGTACGTACGCCGGAGGCCGGGGTTCCCACAGGGAAGCCCCGGCCTCCGGCCGTTCACGGCGCCTGCGGCACCCCGCGCGGGCCGGCCTGCTGCCCGGGGATGACGGCCCCGGCTCCCACACGCTTCCCGTCGCCGAACATCAGGCTGGAGGACTGCGCGGTGCGCCGGTCCGAGACCACGATGCCGCCGCGCCACTTCCCGCTCGGATCCTGGTAGCGGAACTGGAGCTTCTTCAGACGCTCACCGAACTCCTCCCGCAGCGGCGCATAGGCGTCGTCGCAGTGCACGTTCCACGTGAGGTCGTTGAGATAGGCATGGCAGGCGATAGGGAACAGCAAGGACGACACCACCAGGTCCGCGACCTGTAACAGGGTGTGCGTGTCGCTGTGACCGAAGACGGGGGACTCGATGATCCCCCGGAGACCGTCCCCGCCCGTGCGGTACTTGCGGGTGGTCACGCAGTGCACGTTGGGCGCGTTCTTCACCTTGGTGCGGCTGTCGAGGACCATCATCCCGCGTGAATGTTCGTGTGCCAGCTGAGCCTGGAACGTCTCGGTCAACGAACCAACGGAGGTCGGGTAGACACCGGACTCGTTGAAGGCGAGCCCTTCCTCCTTGATCCAGACGCGGGCGAGGAGCCGCGCGTCATGGCGTTCCAGTATGTCGAGCAGGGACGACACGAGTTCCATCGCGGCCCGGCGCCAGTTGTGGTTGCCGACCCGCAGGTTCTTGCGGACGTCGGACCCCTTGATCTCGTGCTGAATCAGCTCGGACAGATGCATGACGTGCTGCAACTGGGGCCGGTAGTGCTTCTTGACGTTGAGGAAGTCCCAGGTCAGCTCCTTGACCTGGGAGCGGGGAACGGTGAATCCGCCGATGACGAGTACGGGCGGTGCATCCGGCTTGGCCGGATCGAGCGTCTGCCCGTTACCGGCCTCGTCGATGTAGCAGAGATGCACCGAACCTCCCCTGAAACACGTCTGTGGCCGCCCCCGAAGGGACGGCCACAGGGTCTGCGCAGCCATATGCGCGATGTTTTGTTTGCTGCTTCCGATGCTGCCAGGCGCCGGAGCCCAGGGTCAAGCGCGACGTCGCTCTGAGTTGACCGGGTTCAACCCTCTGGAGTGAGAGGGGCAGTTGCCGAGCCGGGCCGTACCAGGCAGTCGACGCTTCCGGGGCGCATGGAGATCATGTGGGCAGCACGGTCAGGAGTGCGCAGCGACATCCGGAACCCGCCGTCCACGGCGGTGACCTGGGCACTCCCGTCGTCGTGCGCGAGTCCCCACGCGGCGACTCGGGCATCGTGGTCGCCGTCGGAGGTACGGAACCGCTCTACCACGGCGAAGAGACGAGGCGCGGTGGCTTCTACGAGGGCGCGGATCTCGTCGGCGAAGCCGTCGGGAGGGGCGCTCGAACACGAGGCGACGGCGCTGCGGGTCGCCGTGCTCATCTCCATGCCGGGCCTGCTTCAAACCGCGCAGCAGGCGAGAGCGTCCTACAGCCAGAGCGTTCCGCCCTTGCAGCCCTACGAAGTCGAGTACAGGGCCGCCTTTCGCATCAGGCGGCAGGGGATCCTGCATCGCGAGCCGCCGGTGCCCTACACGGCGATCATCCACGAAGCGGTGCTGCGGATGGGGGTGGGCGGGCTCGACGTGATGCGTGCGCAGTCGCAGCACCTGATCGACATGTCCGAGCAGGCCGATGTCACCATCTTGGTGATCCCGTTCGAGCGTGCAGACTTTCCTGTCTCCGGTCAGCCCATCACCTATGCGAGCGGTCCCGTGCCGCAGTTGGACACGGTGCTGCTCGATTCCGATCACGGGTGCGACCTGCTCTACGCGCAGGCGCAACTCGCCCGCTACCGGGCTGTTCTGGACCGTATGGAGCGTTGTGCGTTGAGCCCGAGCAAAAGCCGCGATTTCATCCGCCATCCGGGCCGGCCTCTCCGGTCTGCTGGCCACGATCAGGGCCGCGACCGCCCCGGACCGCGAGTGAGGTGATCCCGGCTGCCGGGACCTGGCGCCGCACGACGCCCTCCCGCGCCCGACGCGTGACCGCTAGCCTGGCCGCATGGTCATCCGCGCGGTCCTCTGGGACATCGACGACACGATCTTCGACTACTCGGGTGCCGACCGCGTCGGCATGCGCGAGCATCTCGAACAGGAGGGCCTGCCCGACGGATACGACTCCGTCGAGCAGGCCCTCGCCGCATGGCGGACGATCACCGATGCGCACTGGGCGCGGTTCGCCGCCGGGGAGACGGACTTCCTGGGGCAGCGCCGGGACCGGGTCAGGGAGTTCGTCTCGCGGGCGCTGGAGGACGAGGAGGCCGACAGCTGGTTTGCTCGGCACGCGGCCCACTACGAGGCCGCCTGGGCGCTCTTCCCGGATGTGCTGCCGGTGCTGGATCTGCTGGCGGGCGGGTTCCGGCACGCGGTGCTGTCGAACTCCAGCATCCACAACCAGGACCGCAAGCTGCGCACGCTCGGTGTGCGGGACCGTTTCGAGGCCGTGGTGTGCGCCGTCGAACTGGGCGTCTCCAAGCCCGAGGCCGGCGCCTTCCACGCCGCCTGCGAGGCGCTGGCGCTTGAGCCGGGGGAGGTCGCGTACGTGGGGGACGAGCCGGACATCGACGCCGGTGGGGCGGTCGCCGCCGGGCTGATGGGGATCTGGCTGGACCGGGGCGGACGCGGCGGACGGCCCGAACTCGTCCGCATCAGCGGGCTCGATCAGCTGCCCGGACTGCTGGGGCCTGTCCGACCCTGACCCGCCGGGCAGGCCCGGCGGGCAATACCCGTTTTGGAGCGCCGGACACCTTCGGGTAATGTTCTTCCTGCGCCGCCCGAGCGGAACGAAAGATCCGAACGGGAAGCGCAAGCCGAACAAAACCCCTCACAAGGGGTTGAGTTTTGGTGGGCTATGGTGTAATTGGCAACACTACGGTTTCTGGTACCGTCATTCTAGGTTCGAGTCCTGGTAGCCCAGCGCAGAAATGCAA
>NZ_FPJO01000015.1:0-108403 GCF_900119365.1 Streptomyces atratus | reverse complement strand
GCCCCCGTTGTGTAGCGGCCTAGCACGCTGCCCTCTCACGGCAGTAGCGCCGGTTCGAATCCGGTCGGGGGTACAACAGCAGGACAGACAAAGGCCCTTCACCTCGGTGAAGGGCCTTTGCTGTTGGCCTGCGAGGCCCGTTCGGGCCGCGGCCCCGTTCAGAGGCCGTAGCGCCGGGCCGACTCCTCCTCCTGGGCCATCCGGCGCAGGGACATCAGCAACGGCTCGTAGAGCACGGCCGACGCGACCGCCATCTCCACCTGCTCCGACTCCGTGGGGTGCGTCTCCATCATGTCCAGGTCCTGGACGGCGACTTGATGCATCAGACCGGCCTGCTCGGCCAGGTAATCGATGTCGCATGGGTAGCCGAGGCGGATCAGGGTGGCCACCGAGGACACCAGCGCGCGATACGTGGGGGAGAGGGAGCCGATCTCCTGCGACGTCGCCCAGCCGATCCGGTCCAGGAGCCGCTCGACCTCCGCGCGGGCGGTCGCGGTCTCCGGGGCCTCCTCGTCGGGGTCGGGGCCGTGCGGGAGCGACCACAGCGCCGCGCCCAGCCGGATCGTCCGGCCCAGGGAGTCGTCGTCGATGTGGGAGAGGACCTCGCGCGCCGTGGCCACGGGAAGGCGGCCCACCTGGATCAGGGCCCGCACCAGACGCAGTCGGCGCACATGCCTCTCGTCGTAATCGGCCTGCGTCGCGGTGATCCGCCGGCCGGGGTGCAGCAGCCCCTCACGCAGGTAGTACTTGATCGTCGCGGTCTTGACGCCGCTCTTCTCGCTCAGTTCCGAGAGCCGCATGTTCCGTGCCTTCCCTTGCGCCACCTCTTGGGCAGTGCCACTATCCAATCATTGGATAGTGAAACTCTCCAACAGGCGAAGGGGTAGGCATGTTCGCGAAGCCGAATCCGGGACGGACCACTGCCGCGGCCGAGGGTGAGGTGGTCGTGCTGCTCATCGGGATGCGCATCAACCACTTCTGGGGCGTGCACCATTGGCTGCCCGTGCTGTTGGCGATGGGGCGCATGCTGCGGGAGTTGGGCAAGGACAAGGGGCGCGGCCTGCTGGGCCACACGCTGTTGACCGGCTCGCCGCGGACGTACTACGTCGTCCAGTACTGGGAGTCGAAGGAGAAGCTCTACGCGTACGCGAGCGCTCCCGACATGTTCCACCGCAAGGCCTGGGCGATCATGAACCGCAAGGAGAAGAAGTCCCGGCGGCACGTGGGGCTGTGGCACGAGGCGTACATGGTGCCCGAGGGCGGTTACGAATCGATCTACGCCGACATGCCGGCCCACGGGCTGGCAGGGGCGACCGGCGTACTGCCGCTGGAGGTGCGCGGTCGTCGGGGGGCCGACCGTCTCGCACACCGCTCGTCCGCGAAGTGAGGCTTCGCGAGTGAGGTTCTGAGAGGGTGCCGCCACGACGCTGGGGCGGCCGGGGACTTGCCGGATGCGTCAGCCGTTACGGCGCAGGGCCTCGCTGAGTCTGGCCGCCGAATCGATGACCGCCTGGGCGTGCATCCGGCCCGGGTGCCTGGTCAGCCGCTCGATCGGTCCGGAGACCGAGACGGCGGCGACCACTCGGTTCGAGGGGCCGCGCACCGGGGCCGATACCGAGGCCACGCCCGGCTCGCGCTCGCCGATCGACTGGGCCCAGCCCCTGCGCCGTACGCCCGAGAGCGCCGTCGCCGTGAAGCGGGCGCCCTGGAGGCCGCGGTGCAGGCGCTCCGGCTCCTCCCAGGCCATCAGGATCTGGGCCGACGAGCCGGCCTTCATGGTGAGCGTGGAGCCGACCGGCACGGTGTCCCGCAGGCCGGACAGCCGCTCCGCCGCCGCCACGCAGATCCGCATCTCGCCCTGCCGGCGGTAGAGCTGCGCGCTCTCGCCGGTGATGTCGCGCAGGTGCGTGAGCACCGGGCCCGCAGTGGCCAGCAGGCGGTCCTCGCCCGCTGCCGCCGCGAGCTCCGCCAGCCGGGGGCCGAGAATGAAACGGCCCTGCATGTCCCTCGCCACCATCCGGTGGTGTTCCAGTGCCACGGCCAGCCGGTGGGCCGTGGGTCGTGCGAGCCCGGTCGCCGCGACCAGCCCGGCGAGGGTGGCCGGACCGGACTCCAGGGCGCTCAATACCAGAGCTGCCTTGTCGAGAACGCCGACGCCGCTAGAGTTGTCCATACGACGATACTCCCGTCTCACTCTGTGAAACGCAAGTTCAATATTCGGCGAAAGTTGCGAACCTGTACGGGCGGCCACACAACGGCCCGCAGTCACCGCCCCGCACGGGGGTCCGGACGGCGGCGCACCGAATCTCTAGTTGGGCCGGCGAAGACGCCGGCCGGAGGGAAAGCGATGGGTAGGACACTCGCGGAGAAGGTCTGGGACGACCATGTCGTCCGGCGCGCCGAAGGTGAGCCCGACCTCCTCTTCATCGATCTGCACCTGCTGCACGAGGTGACCAGCCCCCAGGCCTTCGACGGCCTCCGGCAGGCCGGACGCCGGGTGCGGCGCCTCGATCTCACCATCGCCACCGAGGATCACAACACCCCGACCCTCGACATCGACAAGCCGATCGCCGACCCGGTCTCCCGCGCCCAGCTGGAGACCCTGCGCAAGAACTGCGCGGAGTTCGGCGTACGGCTGCACCCCCTGGGCGACGTCGAGCAGGGCGTCGTGCACGTGGTCGGCCCGCAGCTGGGCCTGACCCAGCCCGGCACCACCGTGGTCTGCGGCGACTCCCACACGTCCACGCACGGCGCCTTCGGCGCGCTGGCGTTCGGCATCGGCACCAGCCAGGTCGAGCACGTGCTGGCCACCCAGACACTGCCGCTGGCCCGCCCGAAGACCATGGCCATCACCATCGACGGCGAACTGCCCGACGGCGTCACGGCCAAGGACCTGATCCTCGCGATCATCGCCCGGATCGGCACCGGCGGCGGCCAGGGCTACATCCTGGAGTACCGCGGCTCCGCCATCGAGAAGCTCTCGATGGAAGCCCGGATGACCATCTGCAACATGTCGATCGAGGCCGGTGCCCGGGCGGGCATGATCGCCCCGGACGAGACCACCTTCGACTACCTCAAGGGCCGCGACCACGCCCCGCAGGGCGAGGACTGGGACGCCGCCGTCGCGTACTGGAAGACGCTGCGCACCGACGACGACGCGGTCTTCGACGCCGAGGTCGTCATCGACGCGGCCGAGCTGGCCCCGTTCGTCACCTGGGGCACCAACCCCGGCCAGGGCGCGCCCCTGTCGGCCAACGTCCCCGACCCTGCTTCGTACGAGGACGCCTCGGAGCGCAATGCCGCCGAAAAGGCCCTGGAGTACATGGGGTTGACCGCCGGCCAGCCGCTGCGCGAGATCAACGTGGACACCGTCTTCGTAGGCTCCTGCACCAATGGCCGGATCGAGGACCTGCGCAACGCGGCCGCGATCCTGGACGGACGCAAAGTCGCCGACGGGGTACGGATGCTGGTCGTCCCGGGCTCCGTCCGGGTCGCCCTGCAGGCCGTCGAGGAGGGCCTGGACAAGGTCTTCACCGCCGCGGGCGCCGAATGGCGGCACGCCGGCTGCTCGATGTGCCTCGGCATGAACCCCGACCAGCTGGCCCCCGGCGAGCGCTCCGCCTCCACCTCGAACCGCAACTTCGAGGGCCGGCAGGGCAAGGGCGGCCGTACGCACCTGGTCTCCCCGCAGGTCGCCGCCGCCACCGCCGTGCTGGGCCACCTGGCCTCGCCCGCCGACCTGTCCGACGCCCGTACGCCCGCCGGAGTCTGAGAATCATGGAAGCTTTCACCACGCACACCGGCCGGGCCGTCCCGCTGCGCCGCAGCAACGTCGACACCGACCAGATCATCCCCGCCCACTGGCTGAAGAAGGTCACCCGGGACGGCTTCGAGGACGGGCTCTTCGAGGCCTGGCGCAAGGACGAGAACTTCGTCCTCAACCGCCCGGAGCGCAAGGGTGCCACGGTCCTGGTCGCCGGGCCCGACTTCGGTACCGGATCGTCCCGCGAACACGCCGTGTGGGCGCTGCAGAACTACGGTTTCAAGGCCGTCGTCTCCTCCCGGTTCGCCGACATCTTCCGCGGCAACTCGCTGAAGAACGGGCTGTTGACCGTCGTGCTCGACCAGAAGGTGGTCGACGCGCTCTGGGAGCTGACCGAGGCCGACCCCACGGCCGAGATCACCGTCGACCTGGAGGCGCGCCAGGTCCGCGCCGAGGCCACCGACGGATCGCAGCTGACCGCCGACTTCGAGCTCGACGAGAACTCCCGTTGGCGACTGCTCAACGGGCTGGACGACATCAGCCTCACCCTTCAGAACGAAGCGGACATCGCGACTTATGAGGCGGCAAGGCCGACCTTCAAGCCACGTACAATTAACGCCTGAGCAGCACGTTTCCAGGACTGCGCCCCCTGCCATCTGGTAGGGGGCGCAGTCGCTTGTTGAGACCCCGTCGGGCGACAACTCGCCCCAGATGGCACAATCGGTGCATGGAACGCGACAGCCAACTCAAGCTTTACGGCCAAGTCGCCGACCGATTGAAGGAAGCGCACACAAGAGTGCGCGCACTGCAAGTCCCGGAGGGCGTAAGGATGGCGCTGTCCCGGAAGCTGTTGGTCATCACGGCCGCGGCTAAGCACGATCTCCCGGATGCGGCAAGGCGTCTGGACCGGTTGATGAAGGACCTCGATGAGGGCCGATTCCCCGAAGGTGACTGACTCTGCGGAACTGTGCAGCGGTCGACTTCGTTGCGGCACTAGGGTGATTAGCCCGTTTCGTGTTTGATTTGCGGTATATATCTGCCTAACGTGCGAAAACGCTTGAACACTTTCGTTCTGGCAATGTCTCCGAAGGGGAAGACGTGAACAAGGCGCAGCTCGTAGAAGCGATTGCCGACAAGGTCGGAGGCCGCCAGCAGGCCGCCGACGCCGTCGACGCGGTACTCGACGCGATCGTCCGTGCGGTTGTCGCGGGGGACCGTGTCTCGGTCACCGGCTTCGGCTCGTTCGAGAAGGTCGACCGCCCCGCCCGTTACGCCCGCAACCCGCAGACGGGTGAGCGCGTGCGGGTCAAGAAGACCTCGGTTCCCCGCTTCCGTGCGGGCCAGGGCTTCAAGGACCTGGTGAGCGGCTCGAAGAAGCTCCCCAAGGGCGGCGAAGTGGCCGTGAAGAAGGCGCCCAAGGGCAGCCTCTCGGGCGGTCCTTCCACCCGTACGACGACCAAGGCCGCCGCCAAGAAGGCCGCGGCGAAGAAGGCCACGGCGAAGAAGGTCACCGCCAAGAAGACCACCGCGGCGAAGACCGCGGCGGCCAAGAAGACCACCGCGAAGAAGACCACCGCGGCGGCCAAGAAGACCACGGCGGCCGCGAAGAAGACGACCGCTGCGGCGAAGAAGACGACGGCCGCCAAGAAGGCTGTCGCCAGCAAGACCGCGCCCGCGAAGAAGGCCACGGCGAAGAAGGCGCCCGCGAAGAAGACCACCGCGCGCAAGACCACGGCGAAGAAGGCCACTGCACGGAAGAAGTGAGACCGAGCCGCGCAGGGCTACTACTCACACGCGCCGGGCCGGGCTCCCCTCGGGGAGCCCGGCCCGCGGGCTGTCACGGGCGCCGTGCGCGCTGCCCGGAATGTCCGCGTTCAGAACGTCTGCAGCGTCACCAGGGTGATCCGCAGCTCCGCACCCTCGCCGCTGCCCTCGATCCGCACCCGCTGCCCCGGACGCAGCAGCCGCAGACCGCCCGCGTCGAAGGCCTGGGCGTCGAAATCCACCGGGGTGCCGTCGTCGAGCAGCACGCTGCCGGTGCGGGTCTCGGGGTCGTAGGTGTACGAGGTCGCCTGCATGGGCGGAAGCCTATCGGTCCGGTGGGACAGTCGTTGAAGGTTCACCGCCGCAGGCCCGGGCGGGAGCCGCGGCGGCCCGGGAGGCCCCCATGTCCCAGTGTCCCGCGGTGTGTGCGCCCACGCCCAGTGTCAGCGCCGCCCGCAGATCACCGCCGGTGTCCACGTCCTGGCGGACCGAATCGATGCCGGTCAGATCGATTTCCACCGCGCCGGAGTCCAGGTGCCGGGCCCGGGAAGGGCCGCCGAAAGCCGGACGCAATTCCACTCCCGGCGCAGCCGACAGAAATGTCGTCCCGATTCCTGCCGCATCGGTAACAAATGCGCGAGGGAATTCGGCGGAATAGTTGAGTACCCGGGTCAATTCTGCGGGGCGCAGCGCGGGCAGATCCGCGTTGAGCGCGGCGACCGCGGCCCGGGGACGCCGGGCCCGTACCGCCCGCTCGCCGTGTGCCAGCGCGGCGTTGAGCCCGCGGTCGGGCTCGTCGGGGACGACGCGCGCCCCGATCGCGGTGAGGGCCGCCCGGGCCTCCGGGTCGTCCGTGACCACCACCACATCCAGCACCGCCGGGCAGGAAAGGGCGGCGGCCACGGTGTCCCGGGCGAAGGCGAGGGCGAGCCGGGGGCGCAGTTCGGGGCCCGTCGCGGGCGTCAGCCTGCTCTTGGCCCGCGCCAGGGGCTTCAACGGGACGACCAGGGACCAAGAACCGGTCGGGTCGGTGTTCGTGGCGATCTCCCCCTCGGTGCGCATCGCCGCCTATTCTCGCCTGCCGGTGCGAGAACCCGGAGGGTCGGTCCCGAAAGCGGGGCGTACGGTGTTCTCGACAGAGCAGGGGCCTGGGGCGAGACTTGACCGTCGGTAGCCAGGCAGAGTTCAGGTCCTTAGAGGAAGGTGTCCGAGTGTCCCGCCGCAGAATCGGCTTCTGGTACCGCCTGGCGGCGGTCATCGCAAAACCGCCGTTGGTGGTTCTGTTCAAGCGTGACTGGCGGGGGATGGAACACATTCCGGCCGACGGCGGATTTATCACCGCGGTCAATCACAACTCCTATCTGGACCCGCTTTCCTACGGCCACTTCCAGTACAACACCGGACGGGTGCCGCGGCTTCTCGCCAAGGCGGGCCTGTTCAAGACCCCCTTTGTCGGAATGATGCTGCGCGGTACCAGACAGATCCCGGTGTACCGCGAGACGACCAACGCGCTGGACGCCTTCCGGGCCGCCGTCAACGCCATCGAGCGCGGCGAATGCGTCGCCTTCTACCCGGAGGGCACGCTCACCCGCGACCCCGACATGTGGCCGATGGCCGGCAAGACCGGTGCCGCCCGCGTCGCGTTGATGACGAAGGCCCCGGTCATCCCCGTCGCGCAGTGGGGCGCCAATCTCGTGATGCCGCCCTACGCCAAGGAGAACAAGCTCCGGCTGTTCCCCCGCAAGACCCTTCAGGTGCAGGCCGGACCGCCCGTGGACCTCTCCCGGTTCCACGACAAGGAACCGACGCCCGACGTCCTGCGCGAGGCGACCGAGGCCATCATGGCCGCGGTGACCGAGCAACTGGAGATCGTGCGGGGCGAGCAGGCCCCCGCACAGCCCTACGACCACCGCAAGGCCCGCGAGGAGCAGCGCCGCAAGGCCGAAGGAGAGGGAACCAAGTGACGCACCCCGCAAAGGCGGCCGTCTTCGGAACCGGCTCATGGGGTACGGCCTTCGGCATGGTCCTCGCCGACGCCGGCTGCGAGGTCACCCTCTGGGGCCGTCGCGCCGAGATCGCCGAGGCCGTCAACACGACCCGTACCAACCCGGACTACCTGCCGGGAATTGAGCTCCCCGCCTCGGTCCGGGCCACCACCGACGCCGTCGAGGCGCTGGACGGCGCCGACTTCGCCGTGCTCGTGGTGCCATCGCAGACCCTGCGCGCCAACCTCGCCGAATGGACCCCGCACCTCGGTTCCGACACCGTTCTCGTCTCGATGATGAAGGGTGTCGAACTCGGCACCGCGAAGCGGATGAGCGAGGTCATCGAGGACGTCACCAAGGTCTCCGCGGACCGGGTCGCCGTCATCACCGGGCCCAATCTGGCCAAGGAGATCGCCGAACGCCGTCCCGCGGCGGCCGTCGTCGCCTGCCAGGACGAGTCCGTGGCCCAACGCCTCCAGAGCGCCTGCCACACCTCGTACTTCCGCCCGTACACCAACACCGACGTGGTCGGCTGCGAACTCGGCGGCGCGGTCAAGAACGTCATCGGCCTGGCGGTCGGCATCGCCGACGGCATGGGTCTCGGCGACAACGCCAAGGGTTCGCTGATCACCCGGGGCCTCGCCGAGACGACCCGCCTCGGCCTGGCCATGGGCGCCGACCCGCTGACCTTCTCCGGACTCGCGGGCCTGGGCGACCTGGTGGCGACCTGCTCCTCGCCGCTCTCGCGCAACCACACCTTCGGCACCAACCTCGGCCGCGGCATGACGCTCCAGGAGACCATCGCCGTCACCAAGCAGACCGCCGAGGGCGTCAAGTCCTGTGAGTCGGTGCTCGATCTGGCGCGCAGGCACGGCGTCGACATGCCGATCACCGAGACGGTCGTCGGCATCGTCCACGAGGGAAAGCCGCCGATGGTCGCGCTGGGCGAGCTGATGTCGCGCAGCGCGAAGCCCGAGCGGCGCTGAAGCCGGCCGGGGGCGGCCGGAGCGGTGAACGTCCATGGTCACCGCTGCGGCCGCCCCCGGCCGCGCTGACGCGAGTGGTACCAGCAGGTACGCTCAACGCGATATGAGCAGCGAGAACCTCCCCCAGAGCCCGGAGCAGCAGCTCCGCAAGCCGCGCGTGGCCGTCGTGTTCGGCGGCCGCAGCTCCGAACACGGCATCTCGGTCGTCACGGCCGGCGCCGTCCTGAACGCCATCGACCGGACCAAGTACGACGTCCTGCCGATCGGCATCACGACGGACGGCCGCTGGGCGCTCACCGCCGACGAACCCGAACGCATGGCCATCACGGACCGGAAGATGCCGGAAGTGGCCCAGCTGGCCGAGTCCACCGAGGGCGCCGTGGTGCTCTCCGTCGACCCCGGCAGCCGCGAAGTGGTGTACAGCGAGCCCGGCTCGGTCCCCAAGGCGCTCGGCGAGGTCGATGTCGTCTTCCCCGTGCTGCACGGCCCGTACGGCGAGGACGGCACCCTTCAGGGGCTCCTGGAGCTCTCCGGTGTGCCCTACGTCGGCGCCGGGGTGCTCGCCTCGGCGGTCGGCCAGGACAAGGAGTACATGAAGCGGGTCTTCACCTCCTTCGGGCTGCCGGTCGGCCCGTACCTCGTGGTGCGTCCCCGCGAGTGGGACAACGATCCCTCCGGTGCCCGCAAGCGCATCGTGGACTTCGCCGGCGAGCACGGCTGGCCGCTCTTCATCAAGCCCGCCCGGGCCGGCTCGTCCATCGGCATCACCAAGGTCGACGACCTCTCCGGCCTCGACGAGGCGATCGAGGAGGCCCGCCGCCACGACCCCAAGTTCCTGGTCGAGTCGCTGCTGCGGGGCCGCGAGATCGAGTGCGGGGTGCTGGAGTTCGAGGACGGGCCGCGCGCCAGCGTGCCCGCCGAGATCCCCCCGGTGACCTCGCACGACTTCTACGACTTCGAGGCCAAGTACATCGACTCGGCCTCCGGGATCGTGCCCGCCCCGCTCACCGAGGAGCAGACGGCCGAGGTCCAGCGGCTCGCGGTCGAGACCTTCGAGGCCACGTCCTGCGAGGGGCTGGTCCGTGCCGACTTCTTCCTCACCGAGGACGGCACCTTCGTGATCAACGAGATCAACACCCTGCCGGGCTTCACCCCGATCTCCATGTACCCGCGGATGTGGCAGGAGAGCGGTGTGAGCTACCAGGAGCTGGTGGACCGGCTGATCCAGGCCGCGTTGAGCCGCCCGACCGGCCTGCGCTGAGCCGGCCCCGCGCCGCACGGCGTGCGCTCCCGGGCGGGAGCGCACGCCCTACAGTCCGGGTACCGTCTTGCGGACGGCGGGGCCGAAAGCGGCCAACGGGCTCGCGTCATGGGCGTACGCCTCCGAGAGCGTCACCTCGACGTACGCCTTGCGGTATGTCGTCGTGAAGCGCGGACCGGCATCGTCGGGCTGCTCCAGCAGCCAGTTGACGCCGTTCGCGTCGATCCCCTTCGCCATGGGGTCGTCCATCTTCGCGGGCCGGGGGACACCGCAGCGCAGTACGATCTCCCCGTCCCCCCACTCGGCGGTCAGTTCGGACTTCGGCCCGGCATCACCGAGGTCGAGACCGGCAACGGTCCTCGGCAGCTCCTTGTGCAGCGCACGGCAGTAGCCCGCGGCTTCCGGGGACGGCGTGGGAACCGTGATCGACACCGCGGCGTCCGTCGAGGAACAGCCCGCCGCGGCCAGCAGCAGCGCGGCAACGGACGGGCCGAGGAACACGGAATGGCGAAGTCGGCGCGAAGATCTCACCGGCCCAGCGTAGACGGGGGCTACAGATGAACGACCGGGCAGGTCAGGGTTCGGGTGATGCCTTCCACTTGCTGGACCTTGGCGACCACCATGCGGCCGAGTTCATCGACCGTGTCGGCCTGTGCGCGCACGATCACGTCGTAGGGGCCGGTGACGTCCTCTGCCTGGATCACTCCCGGAACTCGGGCGATGGTCTCGGCGACGGTCGACGCCTTGCCCACCTCGGTCTGAATAAGGATGTACGCCTGTACCACGGAACCTCCAGGGCGGCCACGAGGATCATGTGGGGGAGAAAGGGACGCCACGGTATCGCGTTGCCGCGTGCCGCGGGGAGACCTGCGGACCGTTGACGCCCACAGCGTGGCGTACGCAAGACACAAGTTGACGTATCTCTTGACAGTACCGACAGCAGTGACGGCCCGCGACCGCAAGCGCAGCGGTCCGGAAGGGGGACGGGCATGGCGGTGACGAGCGGTGCAGACTGCTCCCTGCGGCGGCGGCCGGTCCAGGGTCCGGACCCCCGGCCGCCGAAGCAGCCCGGACGACCGTCCGGCGCGATAGATGAGAGGTGAGACTCGGTGAAGGGAACCGTGGGCGAGTTGGGGGAGTTCGGGCTCATCAGGGAGCTCACTTCCCGGCTCACCACCACTCCGGCGGTACGGCTCGGCCCCGGCGACGACGCCGCGGTCGTGACCGCTCCCGACCGCAGGGTCGTGGCCAGTACGGACATCCTGTTGGAGGGACGGCACTTCCGCCGCGACTGGTCGACGGCGTACGACGTCGGCCGCAAGGCCGCCGCCCAGAACCTCGCCGACATCGCCGCCATGGGCGCGGTGCCCACCGCGCTGCTGCTCGGTCTGGTCGTCCCCGCCGAACTCCCGGTCACCTGGGCCGGCGAGCTGATGGACGGCATTCGTGACGAGTGCCAGGTCGCGGGAGCGGCCGTGGTCGGCGGAGACGTGGTGCGTGGCGAGACGATCACCGTCTCGATCACCGCGCTGGGCGATCTGCGCAACCACGAGCCGGTCACCCGCTCCGGCGCCCAGCCCGGCGACGTCGTCGCCGTCACCGGCTGGCTCGGCTGGTCCGCCGCCGGGTACGCGGTGCTCTCCCGGGGCTTCCGCTCGCCCCGCGCCTTCGTCGAGGCCCACCGGCGCCCCGAACCGCCGTACCACGCGGGCCCCGCGGCCGCCGGGCTCGGCGCCACCGCGATGACGGACGTGAGCGACGGGCTCGTCGCCGACCTCGGGCACATCGCCGAGGCCAGCAAGGTCCGGATCGATCTGCGCTCCGGGCTCATCGACATCCCCTCGCAGATGTCCGACATCGGGCAGGCCGTCGGCGTCGACCCGCTCCAGTGGGTGCTGACCGGGGGTGAGGACCACGCGATCGTCGCCACCTTCCCGCCGGACGTGAAGCTGCCCGCCCGTTGGAAGGTGATCGGCGAGGTCCTCAACCCCTCCGCACTGCCGCAGGTGACCGTCGACGGGGCGCCGTGGACCGTCAAGGGCGGCTGGGACCACTTCGGGGACATCGAGGACGCCCAGTAGATTTCGGCGTATGCCCATATCTGCTGCTGTACCCGCCCGTGTGCTCACCGTTGCCGGATCCGACTCCGGCGGCGGTGCGGGCATCCAGGCCGACCTGAAGACGATGCTGGCGCACGGTGTGCACGGGATGAGCGTGCTGACCGCTGTCACCGCCCAGAACTCGCTGGGCGTGCAGGGCTCCTGGGAACTGCCCGTCGAGGCCGTGCGCGCCCAGTACCGCAGCGTGGTGGACGACATCGGGGTCCAGGCGGTGAAGACCGGAATGCTGTCGTCGGCCGTCCTCGTGGAGACCGTGGCCGAACTCCTCGCCGGCACCGGCGCCCCGGCCGTCGTCGACCCGGTCGGCGTCTCCAAGCACGGCGACCCGCTGCTGGCTGCCGAGGCGCTCGATTCCGTACGGACGAAACTGCTGCCGGCCGCCACGGTCGCCACCCCGAACCTGGACGAGGTGGCACAGCTCACCGGCGTCCACGTCGAGGACGAGGCGGGGATGCGGCGGGCCGCCGCCGCGGTACTGGACTTCGGGCCGCGCTGGGTCGTCGTCAAGGGCGGCCATCTGCCGGGCGACCCCGTCGACCTGCTGACCGACGGCACCGAGGAGCACTGGCTGCGCGCCCCCCGGCACGACAACCGCCACACCCACGGCACCGGCTGCACCCTCGCCTCGGCCATCGCCTGCCGGCTGGCCCTGGGCCAGGACGTACCCGCGGCGGTCCGGGACGCGAAGGCCTATGTCACCGGGGCGATCACGGCGGGCTTCCCGCTGGGCGCCGGGATCGGCCCGGTCGACCACGGCTGGCGGACGCGCACCGCGTGAGGGCGCCCCGGCGCACAGCAAAAAGCCGGTCCACCGAGGTGGACCGGCCTTTTGGGCAACCGGAAGGCTGCGCTACGACGGGAACGTCAGCGCGCGACCTTGCCGGCCTTGATGCACGAGGTGCAGACGTTGAGCCGCTTCGGCGTCCGACCGACCACGGCACGCACGCGCTGGATGTTGGGATTCCAGCGACGGGACGTACGGCGGTGCGAGTGCGAAATGTTGTTGCCGAAGCCCGGCCCCTTGCCGCAGACGTCGCAGTTGGCAGCCACGGGTCACTCCAAAGACTTCAGATGCACTTACAGTGAAATCCGGCGCGCCGGATTCATTTGACTGAAGTGGCGGTGCCGGAGGGATGGCCCGACTCTCATCGGGCAACCGAAGCAGCATACAACGGCTGCGTCGGTAGAACGAAACTACCATGGGTTCCACCGGCCTTGTCCCGCCCCCTGTCCCCGCCGGACCCGGTGCGCGGGGCTACTCTGCGATGCAGCCGGCCGCCCACGGCCGAATCCGAGGAGGGCCGACAGGTGCCGCAGACCGACGACGACATGGACGCCGTCGCGGTGCGTACCTGGTGCTCACTGGCCCTGGAGGCGCTGGGCCGGGAGCGCGAGGCGATCGACGCGATCAATGTGTACCCCGTCGCCGACGGGGACACCGGTACGAACCTCTATCTGACCGTGGAATCGGCGGCCCAGGCCGTCGAGGCGGTCTTCGCCGCCCATGAGACCGGAGTGACCACACCGGTCGCGGCCGACGTGGTACGGGCCATGGCGCACGGCGCCCTGATCGGCGCCCGCGGGAACTCCGGCACGATCCTGGCCCAGTTGCTGCGCGGGATGGCGGAGGTGCTGGCCGTCGGCCATGACGCGGACCATCTGCGCCGGGCGCTCGCCGTCGCCGCCGAGGCGGCCCGGCAGGCCGTCGCGCACCCTGTCGAGGGCACCGTGCTGACGGTGGCCACCGTGGCCGCCGAGGCCGCCGCGCGTACCGGGCACGACGCCGGAACCGCCGCGGTCGCACGGGCGGCGTACGAAGGGGCGCGGACGGCCCTGGCAGCGACCCCCGGACAGCTCGCCGTCCTCGGCCGGGCGGGCGTCGTGGACGCCGGGGGACGGGGCCTGGTGACGGTGCTCGCGGCGCTCGTCGAAGCGGTCTGCGGGCAGGCCCCCGAGCGCACCCACGTGGCCGTGCCCGCCCTTCCCGTGCCGGACGACTGCGTGGCGGACGAGGCGGAAGGCGGACCGGCTTTCGAGGTCATCTACCTGCTGGAGGCCACGGACGAGGCGGTGGACCGGCTGCGGACCCGGCTCGACCGGCTCGGCGACTCGCTCGTGGTGGTGGGCGGCGACGGGCTGTGGAACGTCCATGTGCATGTCGACGACGCGGGTGCGGCCGTGGAGGCCGGGGTCGAGGCGGGGCGGCCGTACCGCATCCGGATCACCCACTTCGGCGCGGACCGGGTGCACCCCCACACCGAGCCCGTGCAGCGCGCGGTCGTCGTCGTGGTCCCCGGCGACGGGCTCCGCGGCCTGTGCAAGGAGGCCGGGGCCACGACGGTCCTGGCCCGCCCCGGGGAGCCGCCGGCCAGCGGCGAACTGGTCGACGCGATCCGCCGGGCGCACGCCCGCGAGGTGGTCCTGCTGCCCAACGACGCGGAGCTGCGCCACACCGCCGCTGCCGCCGCCGAACAGGCCCGCGCGGAGGGCGTCCGGGTCGCCCTGATCCCGACCAGGGCCGCCGTCCAGGGCATTGCCGCCCTCGCCGTCCACGAACCCGACCGCAGTTTCGACGAGGACGTGGTGGCGATGACCGCCGCCGCCGGTGCCACCCGCTACGCCGAACTCGCCGTCGCCGAACGGCAGTCCTGGACCATGGCGGGCATCTGCCAGGCCGGCGACATCCTGGGCCTGATCGACGGCGACGTCGCGGTCATCGGCGAAGACGTACCGCAGACCGCCCGCGACGTGCTGGACCGCATGCTGGCGGCGGGCGGCGAACTGGTCACCCTGATCCTGGGCGAGGACGTCCCGGACAGCCTCGCGCACGCGCTGGAGCAGCACGTGCGCGAGGGCTATCTGGCGGTGGACACGGTGGTGTACCGGGGCGGCCACCAGAGTGCTCCGCTGCTCATCGGGGTGGAGTAGCGGAGCCGTCTCAAGCGCCGGTTCGCCGGCCCACGTAGTCCAGCAGCGCCTCGGCCTCCGCGTGGCGCTCCTCGTCCGTCTCGTCCGGCTCCCCGGGCCCGTGGATCTCCAGGACCCTCCGGGCCCGCTCCCGGGCCGCGTCCGGACGGCCCAGGTCGGCCTCCAGCCAGGCGGCCATCAGCTCGGCGGCCGTGCGCAGGCCGACGAAACCGGCGCCGGCCTCCGCGAAGCCCGCGACCGCCCGGTCCACGTACCCGAGCGCCTCCTCGTACTCCGGCGCCTCGCCCGGCTCACCCGGGCGGACATGGGCGATCAGCAGCTCGCCGGTGGGGCGCGGCGACGATTCTGACCAGGGGATTCCAACGATCCGGGTGGTGCCCGCCGACATCTGTCAGTGGTGTGGTGTGCAATGGATCGCGTGTCTGCGTTCGACGAACCCCTCAAGAAGCTGCTCGGCGGAGCCACCGCGAAGGTGATGGCCGAACACCTCGACCTGCACACGGTCGGTGATCTGCTCCATCATTACCCGCGGCGCTACGAGGAGCGCGGCCGGCTCACGGCGCTGACGGACCTCCCGCTGGACGAGCACGTGACGGTGGTCGCCCAGGTCGCCGACGCCCGCGTCCTGATGTTCAACAACGGCCGAGGCAAGCGCCTCGAAGTGACCCTCACCGACGGCAGTGGCCGCCTCCAGCTGGTCTTCTTCGGCCACGGCGTCCACAAGCCGCACAAGGAGCTGCTGCCCGGCCGGCGGGCGATGTTCGCGGGCAAGGTCTCCGTCTTCAACCGGAAGATGCAGCTCGCCCACCCGACGTACCAGCTGCTGGACACCAAAGACACCGACGAGGCCACCGAGGCGGTGGACGCCTTCGCCGGGCGGCTGCTGCCGATCTACCCGGCCTGCAAGCAGCTGGACTCGTGGCGGATCGCCAAGGCCGTCGACGCGGTGCTGCCCAGCGCCCAGGAGGCGGTCGACCCGCTGCCGCCGAGCCTGCGCGAAGGGCGCGGGTTCACCGCGCTCCCCGAAGCGCTGCTGAAGGTCCACCGCCCGCAGACCAAGGCGGACATCGCCCAGGCCAGGGACCGGTTGAAGTGGGACGAGGCCTTCGTCCTCCAGGTCGCGCTGGCCCGCCGCAGATACGCCGACACCCAGCTCCCGGCCGTCGCCCGCAGACCCGTGCCCGGCGGACTGCTCGACGCCTTCGACACCAGGCTGCCCTTCACCCTCACCGACGGGCAGCAGAAGGTCTCCAAGGAGATCTTCGACGACCTCGCGACCGAACACCCGATGCACCGGCTGCTCCAGGGCGAAGTCGGATCGGGGAAGGCCCAGCCACTCGATTCGTTGGTCCTGACCCCTCAGGGCTACAAGCCCATGGGCGACATCCGGCAAGGCGACGAGGTAGTGGTTCCCGAGGGGGAAGTTGCCGTAGTGGACGGGGTCTTCCCTCAGGGAGTGCGAGATGTATGGCGACTTGTTCTGTCCGACGACACGGCTGTCGAATGCGATGACGAGCATCTGTGGATCGTCGGGACCAGCTGCGCCTGGGACCGGGAGCAAGCACCCAAGGTGATGACAACCCGCGAGATCAGGATGGACACGTTCAAGGCCAACGGTTCGTCGAAATGGTATGTGCCAGCGGTCACACCAGTGGATCTCAGTTGCGGTTCCGAACCACCCCTCGATCCTTACGTTTTCGGACTGTTGCTGGGAGATGGCTCGTTCCGGCACAACCTTCGTCTGTCCACGGTCGACGACGAGATCCTGGCTGCCGTCCGAACCGCAGTGGCGCCCGACTGCGAACTCGTGCCCGTGCCAGGTTCCCCCTGCGACTACACAATCCGGATGACGAGGCCGAAGTCCGGATCACAAAAGAACCCAGTGATCAGTGCACTGCGTGCGCTGGGGCTGTGGGGGGCCACGTCGCACGACAAGTTCATCCCACCCGTGTTCAAGAACACGTCGATCAAGAACCGGCTCGCTGTGTTGCAGGGGCTCATGGACACGGACGGGGCTTTGGATGCTCAAGGGATGAGCATTTCGTTCTGCTCCGCATCCCGGAGACTGGCCGAGGACGTGGCGTGGCTTGTTCGTTCCCTCGGCGGGCGCGCCAGGGTGCTGTCCAAGAAAGCGGCCGTCAATGTGTCGATTTCCCTGCCTGCCGATTACGTGCCATTTCGGCTCACTCGCAAGGTTGCTCGGATCCAGCCCAGGCCGAAGTGCAACACGTTCCGGCGCGGGATCCGTGCGGTCGAGTACGTCGGTCGCAAACCGGTCCAGTGCATCAGTGTCGCCCACTCGAGTCACGCGTACATCACGGATCACTTCACGGTCACGCACAACACCATGGTCGCGCTGCGGGCCATGCTCGGGGTCGTCGACGCGGGCGGCCAGGCCGCCATGCTCGCGCCCACCGAGGTGCTCGCCCAGCAGCACCACCGCTCCATCACGGAAATGATGGGAGATCTGGCGGAGGGCGGCATGCTGGGCGGCTCCGAGCAGGGGACGAAGGTGGTGCTGCTCACCGGTTCGATGGGCGTTGCGGCCCGCCGCCAGGCGCTCCTCGACCTCGTCACCGGCGAGGCCGGGATCGTGATCGGCACCCATGCCCTGATCGAGGACAAGGTGCAGTTCCACGACCTGGGCCTGGTCGTCGTCGACGAACAGCACCGCTTCGGCGTGGAACAGCGCGACGCCCTTCGCTCCAAGGGGAAGCAGCCGCCGCATCTGCTGGTCATGACGGCCACCCCCATTCCGCGTACGGTCGCCATGACCGTCTTCGGTGACCTGGAGACCTCCGTACTGGACCAGCTCCCGGCCGGCCGCTCGCCGATCGCCAGCCATGTCGTCCCCGCCAAGGACAAGCCGCACTTCCTCAGCCGCGCCTGGGAAAGGGTGCGCGAAGAAGTGGAGAACGGACACCAGGCGTACGTGGTCTGTCCCCGCATCGGTGACGACGCCGACGACGAGGCGGCGGGGAAGAAGACGAAGAAGAAGGCGCCCGAGGACGAGGGCGACAAGCGCCCGCCGCTCGCCGTGCTGGAGATCGCCGAACAGCTCGCCAAGGGCCCGCTGGCCGGCCTGCGCGTCGAGGTGCTGCACGGCAGGATGAACCCGGACGACAAGGACGACGTGATGCGCCGCTTCGCCGCGGGCGAGGTCGATGTCCTGGTCGCCACCACCGTCATCGAGGTCGGCGTCAACGTCCCCAACGCCACCGCCATGGTGATCATGGACGCCGACCGCTTCGGGGTCTCCCAGCTGCACCAGCTGCGCGGCCGGGTCGGCCGGGGCTCCGCCCCCGGACTCTGCCTGCTGGTCAGCGAGGCCCACGAGGCCAGTCCCGCCCGCGCCCGGCTCTCCGCCGTCGCCGCCACCCTCGACGGCTTCGAGCTCTCCCGGATCGACCTCGAACAGCGCCGCGAGGGCGATGTCCTCGGCCAGGCCCAGTCCGGGGTCCGCTCATCGCTGCGGATGCTGACCGTCATCGACGACGAGGAGGTCATCGTCGCCGCGCGGGAGGAGGCCGTCGCGATCGTCGCCGCCGACCCGGAGCTCGAACACCTGCCGGAGCTGCGGACCGCGCTGGACGCGCTGCTCGACAAGGAGCGCGAGCAGTACCTCGACAAGGGCTGACCGGGGGGCACAGGGTGCGCGGGCCCGATCGGCCACGACGCCATATCGTGGGTGGCACGGCGCCGGGGCACCCCGCGGGCCGCCCACGAACCGAGGACCAGACACTCATGACCCGCGTGATCGCCGGCTCGGCCGGCGGACGCCGCCTGGCCGTTCCGCCCGGCACCGGCACCCGCCCCACCTCCGACCGTGCGCGCGAGGGCCTCTTCTCCACCTGGGAAGCTCTCCTCGGCAGCCTGGAGGGCACCCGTATCGCCGATCTGTACGCGGGTTCCGGGGCCGTAGGTCTGGAGGCGCTCTCCCGGGGCGCGGTGCACGCCCTGCTCGTCGAGGCCGACCCCAGGGCCGTCCGCACCGTCCGGGACAACGTCCGCACGCTCGGCCTGCCCGGCGCCGAGGTCCGCACCGGCAAGGCCGAGCAGATCGTGACGGGACCGGCACCGGCCCAGCCGTACGACGTGGTGTTCCTGGACCCGCCGTACGCCGTCACCGACGACGATCTTGGCGAGATACTGCTCACACTCCGTGCCCAGGGGTGGCTCACGGCCGATGCCCTCGTCACCGTGGAACGCAGCACCAGAGGCGGAAATTTCGACTGGCCCGAGGGATTCGAAGCATTGCGGGCCCGTCGTTACGGCGAAGGAACGCTTTGGTACGGTCGCGCCGCCTCTACGTGCGAAGACGCACGATGACCGCACCGGAGAGCGAGGGAACCAAGTTGCGCCGCGCCGTCTGTCCGGGGTCGTTCGACCCCATCACCAATGGACACCTCGACATCATTGGCCGCGCTTCGAAGCTGTACGACGTCGTACACGTCGCGGTGATGATCAACCAGTCCAAGAAGGGCCTGTTCACGGTCGACGAGCGGATCGATCTGATCCGCCAGGTCACCGCGGACTTCGGCAACGTCAAGGTCGAGTCCTTCCACGGCCTCCTGGTCGACTTCTGCAAGCAGCGCGACATCCCGGCGATCGTCAAGGGCCTGCGGGCCGTCAGCGACTTCGACTACGAGCTCCAGATGGCCCAGATGAACATCGGCCTCTCCGGCGTCGAGACGCTCTTCGTGCCGACCAATCCCACCTACAGCTTCCTGTCGTCCTCCCTGGTCAAGGAGGTCGCCACCTGGGGCGGCGACGTCTCCCATCTGCTCCCTCCGGTGGTCCACGAGGCCCTCACCGAGCGTCTCTCCCAGCGCTGAGCCGCTGACGGGCCGTCACCAGGTGTCGGACGGGCGCCGACTGGCCTTACAGTCGTCCCGTCCGTCTCCAATCGGCTGTAGAGAGTGGCGAGCACACGGTGGACGTGCAGAAGAAGCTCGACGAGATCGTCGAAGCGGTCGGGAACGCCCGGTCGATGCCCATGTCGGCTTCGTGCGTGGTCAACCGCGCCGAGCTGCTCGCGATGCTCGACGAGGTGCGTGAGGCCCTGCCCGGCTCGCTCGCCCACGCCCAGGAGCTCATCGGCGGCCAGGAGCAGCTGGCCGAGCAGGCCCGCCAGGAGGCCGAGCGGATCATCGGGGCCGCCCGCGCCGAACGCACCTCGCTGATCGCCGACACCGAGATCGCCAGGCAGTCCCGCAGCGAGGCCGACCGCATCCTCGACGAGGCCCGCCGCGAGGCCGACGAGGTCCGCGCCGAGGCCGACGAGTACGTGGACAGCAAGCTGGCCAACTTCGAGGTCGTCCTCACCAAGACGATCGGCTCCGTCGACCGGGGCCGCGAGAAGCTCCTCGGCCGCGGCCGGCCCTTCGACGAGCAGGGCTACGAGGACCCGGACTTCGCCGAGGCCCCCGAGCGCAGCACCGACCCGGCCACCCTCCAGCGCCGGGCGGACGAGTACGTCGACACCAAGCTGGGCGCCTTCGAGGCCGTGCTCGCCAAGACCCTGGAGGCGGTCGGCCGCGGCCGGCAGAAACTGCACGGAAGGATCCCCACCGACGACCTCGGCGCGCACGTGGCCGCCCAGGACGCGGCGGGCGACCAGGGGCGCATCAGCGACGAGGACCACTGGGCCGGCCTGGCCGAGCTCGCCACCCCGGCGCCGCAGCCGGTGCACCAGCAGGCCCAGCCGCACTTCCCCGCCCAGACACAGCCCGGCTACGCGGAGACCTACGCGTACCAGGAACAGCCGCAGCAGGACGTCTACGGGTACCAGCAGCAGCCGGACCCGTACGCCGCGGCCTATCAGCCGCAGGGCTACGACCAGAGCCAGGCCCAGGCCCAGGTCCCCGTCCAGGGGTACGACGGCTGGCCCCAGCAGCAGCCCCAGCAGGCCCTCCAGCAGCAGGGCGAGAGCGCCCTCGACGAGACCAGCCTGTTCGACACCAGCATGATCGACCTGGACCAGCTCCGCCGGTACGAACAGGAACGCTGACCGGACGGGGCCGGGGCCCGCGTCCGGGCGGCCCCGATCGCCCGGATTGGGAGCTGGGCGGCGCGTCCAGTATCCTGGCTCCTCGGTCGCGCGTATGTCCGCGATCCCGGCTGCCCGTTTCGACTCCGAATCCGGTCGGCCCTCCCCACAGTGTGCGTTGCACATGATCTCGAAAGCAGGAAAAGCCCTGAACGGCCACCTCGACCACCGAAACCCCCTCGTGTTCGATACGCACGAGCTGGGCCGGCGTCCCGGTGCCCTCCAGCGGCTCTCCCGCACGGTGGACGCACCTGGTCCGCCGGCTGTCCTCGGCATCGAAGGGGTCATCGGTGTGCCGGAAGGCGCGCCTGTGGAGCTGGATCTCCGCCTCGAATCGGTCATGGAAGGGGTGCTTGTCACAGGCACCGCCCGTGCGTCGGCCGAGGGGGAGTGCGTAAGGTGTCTGGAGCCGCTGCGCCTAGAGGTTGCGGCGGACTTCCAGGAGATGTTCTCGTACCCTGACGCCGATGACCGGGGCCGCAGCAGCAAGGCGGAGCCGGCCGACGACGTTGAGGACGACGAGGACAGGCTCTTCATCGAGGACGGCCTGTTCGACCTCGAACCAGTGCTGCGTGATGCGGTGGTGCTCGCACTGCCGATGCAGCCGGTGTGCCGGGAGTCCTGTGCCGGTCTGTGTTCCGAATGCGGAATCAGGCTGGACGAGAACCCCGGTCATCACCATGATGCCGTCGACATTCGTTGGGCGGCATTGCAGGGACTCGCCGACACCGTTCAGGACGGCGAGAAGGACAACATGGGCGGCGCCGAAGCGGGCGTCGACGAGAAGCAGGAGAAGTAGCCGTGGCTGTTCCGAAGCGGAAGATGTCGCGCAGCAACACGCGCCACCGCCGGTCGCAGTGGAAGGCTGCGGTCCCCACCCTGGTTTCGTGTGAGCGTTGCCAGGAGCCGAAGCTGCAGCACATCGCGTGCCCCAGCTGCGGCACGTACAACAAGCGCCAGGTCCTCGAGGTCTGAGCGGCTGGTGAGAGGCCCGATGTCTGAGTTGTCCAACGCCAAGAAGAAGGCAGACAACGTCAACACAGCCTCGTCCCACACGCTTCTGGAAGGGCGGCTCGGGTATCAACTCGAGACCGCCCTTCTGGTGCGTGCGCTGACCCACCGTTCGTACGCGTACGAGAACGGCGGTCTGCCCACCAACGAGCGGCTCGAATTCCTCGGGGACTCGGTGCTCGGCCTGGTGGTCACGGACACGCTGTACCGCACCCACCCCGACCTGCCCGAAGGCCAGCTGGCCAAGTTGCGGGCCGCGGTGGTCAACTCGCGTGCGCTTGCGGAAGTGGGCCGCGGCCTCGAACTCGGCTCCTTCATCCGGCTCGGCCGGGGCGAAGAGGGCACGGGAGGCCGGGACAAGGCGTCCATCCTCGCCGACACCCTTGAAGCGGTGATCGGCGCGGTCTATCTCGACCAGGGCCTCGGCGCGGCCTCGGAGCTGGTCCACCGGCTCTTCGACCCGCTGATCGACAGGTCCTCGAACCTCGGTGCCGGCCTGGACTGGAAGACCAGCCTCCAGGAGCTCACCGCCGGCGAGAGCCTCGGAGTCCCCGAGTACATCGTCACGGAGACCGGCCCGGACCACGAGAAGACCTTTACTGCTGCTGCTCGCGTCGGTGGTGTCTCGTACGGCACCGGCACCGGTCGTAGCAAGAAGGAAGCGGAGCAGCAGGCGGCGGAGTCCGCCTGGCGCGAGATCAGCGCCGCCGCGGAGGAACGGGCGGCGGCGGCGAAGGCCGCTGCCGATGGAGGGGCCGCCGACACCCCTGCAGGCCCGTCGCAGTCCACGGACGCGGCTCCGGCCTGACCCCCAGAACCCCCCGGTGCCCCCGCGCGCCGGGGGGTTCGTCCTGCCCGAAAACGTACCCTTTTCTCAGATCATCCCTTCAGGAGCGACACCGTGCCCGAGCTGCCCGAGGTCGAAGTCGTACGACGTGGTCTCGAACGCTGGGTCACCGGCCGGACGGTCGGCGATGTCGAGGTGCTGCACCCGCGTGCCGTCCGCCGCCATCTCGCCGGTGGCGTGGACTTCGCGGCCCGGCTCGGCGGCGCCCGCTTCGGCACGGCGATGCGCCGGGGCAAGTACCTCTGGGTGCCGCTGGACGACGCGGCCAGCTCGCTCCTGGGCCATCTCGGCATGAGCGGCCAACTGCTCGTACAGCCGCAGGACGCACCCGACGAGAAGCACCTGCGCATCCGGATCCGCTTCGACGACTTCCTGGGCACCGAGCTCCGCTTCGTCGACCAGCGGACCTTCGGCGGGCTCTCGCTCCACGAGAACACCCCCGACGGGCTGCCCGACACCATCGCGCACATCGCCCGCGACCCCCTGGACCCGGCGTTCGACGACGCCGCCTTCCACGCGGCCCTGCGCCTGCGCCGTACGACCGTCAAGCGGGCCCTGCTCGACCAGTCGCTGATCAGCGGCGTCGGCAACATCTACGCGGACGAGGCGCTCTGGCGCAGCAGGCTGCACTACGACCGGCCGACCGCGACCCTCACCCGCCCCAAGTCGGCCGAACTGCTCGGCCATGTCCGCGACGTGATGAGCGAGGCGCTCGACCAGGGCGGCACCAGCTTCGACAGCCTCTACGTCAATGTGAACGGCGAGTCCGGCTACTTCGACCGCTCGCTCGACGCCTACGGACGCGAGGACGAGCCCTGTCACCGCTGCGGCACGCAGATGCGCCGCCGTCCCTGGATGAACCGCTCCAGCTACTTCTGCCCGCGCTGCCAGCGGCCACCGCGCCCGACCGCCCGGCCGGGGTGCGTCCCGTCGTAGTGGTCGCGGGCCCGGAGCACCTCGGGCATCCGGCCCTCGACGAGCTGGATCAGCGCGAGCAGCCGCTCGGCCACCTGTCGGCCCAGGGGCGTCAGCTCGTAGTCGACGCGCGGTGGATTGGTCGGCTGGGCCTCGCGGTGGACCAGGCCGTCCCGTTCCAGGGCGTGGAGCGTCTGGGAAAGCATCTTCTCGCTCACCCCGTCGACCCGGCGACGGAGCTCGTTGAAGCGGAAACCGCCTTCGTACAGCGCGCCCAGCGTCAGGCTGCCCCAGCGCCCGGTGACATGCTCCAGCGTGCCGCGTGAGGGGCACTGTCTGGAGAACACATCGAAGGCGAGCTCGTCCAGACGGGTGTTCTCGTCCATGCCGAGCAGCGTACGCCCGCACAGCGCTCACCGCTGGAGCGCGCTTTCTCCGGGGGAGCGCTGTGGGGCGCGGGTCAGAAGCCGAAGTCCTGGGTCCACCAGGGGCCGCCGGAGCCGTAGTGGACACCGACGCCGAGCGTCTTGAAGTCGCAGTTGAGAATGTTCGCCCGGTGGCCGTCGCTGTTCATCCAGGAGTCCATCACGGCCTGCGCGTCGGCCTGGCCGCGGGCTGTGTTCTCGGCGGCGAGGCCCCGCACACCGGCCTTCGAGGCGCGGTCCCAGGGGGTCCGGCCGTCGGGGTCGGTGTGGTCGAAGAAGCCGCGGGCTGCCATGTCCTTGCTGAAGTCCTGGGCGAGCGAAGCGAGCGAGGCACTGGCGGTCAGCGGGCTGCATCCGACCTTGGCGCACTCCGGTTCGAGTGAGGTCATTGCGTCGGGACTGTACGCCATGCCCCAAGGCAGGACGTGCTCCAAGAGCAATCGGCCGGTTAGCGTTCGGGCATGAACGAAGATGTACGACTCACCGCATGGGTACGCGGCCGAGTGCAGCGAGTGGGGTTCCGCTGGTTCACCAGGGCAAACGCCTTGGAGATCGGTGGTCTCACCGGTTTCGCCCTGAACCTCGACGACGGCAGGGTGCAGGTCGTCGCCGAGGGGCGACGTGAGAATTGCCACCGCCTGCTGGACTGGCTGCGCTCGGACGACACACCCGGACGCGTGGACGGAGTCACTGAGATATGGGACACCCCGCGCGGCGGTTACGAGGGCTTCGCGATCCGCTGATCCGGGTCCGGTCCGGGGGGTGCGGAGCGGTCTGTGTTCGGGCCGTGTTCGAAGCGCTGCCGGGGGTTGTCGGGCGGGGTGCTCGTCTGCGTACACATGAAATGACCTGCGGAATGACCGGGTGGTTGCCAAGATTCGGTTGGCGTGCCAGGCTGCGGCAGTAAGGATGATCTCCACGCCCCGCAGGGCCCCGCAGGAGAGTCGCGCCGCATGATCGCCGAGCCGCGCGCCCCCGGGCTGCCCGCCTCTACAGGGCGTGATCGTGTTGACCGTCAAAGTTTTTGGTGAGACGCTGAAATCCCCGCGCACCTTAGCTGTTTGGCAGAGCTGTTTGGCAGCAGAACAGCAGTGACGACAGAGCGCTGCCGAGCACCGCGGGTGCGAATCCCTCACGACCCACACCGCATCGGTCGGTCACTCAGTGTGGAGGACCATCCATCATGGCAAAGGCGCTTCTCGGTTACGTCGGCGGTTCCGACCCGCGACTCCTCGCCGAGATGCGACGGCTCCAGCAGCGCGTCCAGGATCTCGAATCCGAGCTCGTACGGATTCAGGACGAGAACGACGCGCTGAATGCCGCCGCCCAGCACCAAGAGTCGCTGCTCGACAGCATCGACATCGACGTACCTCAGGCGGAGCCGGCGCTGACCTGACCGATGGCCCCCAGGGGCCGGTCGGGCTGCCGTACGCGTCAGCCGTCCGAGATCATCACCCGGATCGTCGCCGGATCATTGAAGATCACTGCTCTTGATCTGTCACCCTTGTGACATGTCATTGATCCGTCATGCGCCGCTGCACCAGCAACACCGCACGTAACACCGCACAAGATTTACAAGGGGCGCTTCGGCGTCCCTTCTTTCTTTTTCCGTCCGGTCCTTTTCCGCCCGGACCTGTGCGGGACCCGCCCCCGGCGTTGCACCCCTTCCCTTAACGTCTGATGTGCCCTGCACCTTCATCAGTGAAACCGAGAGCGAAAGGTAGAGTCCGGCGGCGTGCACCTCAAGGCCCTGACCCTGCGTGGTTTCAAATCGTTCGCCTCCGCCACGACGCTGCGGTTCGAACCCGGCATCACCTGCGTCGTCGGCCCCAATGGGTCCGGCAAGTCCAATGTGGTGGACGCGCTCTCCTGGGTCATGGGGGAACAGGGCGCCAAATCCCTGCGCGGCGGCAAGATGGAAGACGTTATCTTCGCCGGCACCACCGGCCGGCCGCCGCTCGGACGGGCCGAAGTATCGCTGACCATCGACAATTCCGACGGCGCACTGCCCATCGAGTACGCCGAAGTGACGATCACTCGGATCATGTTCCGCAATGGCGGCAGCGAGTACCAGATCAATGGCGACACCTGTCGGCTCCTGGACATCCAGGAACTCCTCTCGGACTCCGGCATCGGCCGCGAGATGCATGTCATCGTCGGTCAGGGCCAGCTGGACTCCGTGCTCCACGCCGATCCGACGGGCCGTCGCGCGTTCATCGAGGAAGCCGCGGGTGTGCTCAAGCACCGCAAGCGGAAGGAGAAGGCGCTGCGGAAACTGGACGCGATGGGGGCCAACCTCGCGCGCGTCCAGGACCTCACCGACGAACTGCGCCGGCAGCTGAAACCGCTCGGCCGGCAGGCGGCCGTGGCGCGCCGGGCCGCCGTCATCCAGGCCGATCTGCGCGACGCCAGGCTGCGGCTGCTCGCCGACGACCTGGTGCGGCTGCGCACGGCGCTGCGCAGCGAGATCGCCGACGAGGCGGCGCTCAAGCAGCGCCGGGAGGCCGCGGAGGCGGAACTCAAGACGGCCCTGGCCCGCGAGGCGGAGCTGGAGGACGAGGTGCGGCGGCTGGCGCCGCGGCTCCAGCGCGCCCAGCAGACCTGGTACGAGCTGTCCCAGCTGGCCGAACGGGTGCGCGGCACGATCTCGCTGGCCGACGCCCGGGTGAAGAGCGCCTCCGCCGTTCCGGAGGAGGAGCGGCGCGGCCGCGACCCCGAGGACATGGAGCGGGAGGCGGCCCGGATCCGTGAGCAGGAGGCGGAGCTGGCCGCCGCGCTGACGGCCGCGGAGCACGCGCTGGAGGACACCGCCGCCCACCGTGCCGACCTGGAACGGGAGTTGGCGGCCGAGGAACGCAGGCTCAAGGACGCCGCCCGCGCCATCGCGGACCGCCGCGAAGGGCTCGCCCGGCTCAGCGGGCAGGTCAACGCGGCCCGCAGCCGGGCCGGTTCGGCGCAGGCCGAGATCGACCGGCTGGCCGCCTCACGGGACGAGGCGCGGGAGCGGGCGGTCGCCGCCCAGGAGGAGTACGAACAGCTCAAGGCCGAGGTCGAGGGCCTGGACGCCGGGGACCAGGAGCTCGGCGAGCGGCACGATGCCGCCAAGGCGGAGCTGGCGGAGGCGGAGGCGGCGCTCTCCGCGGCCCGGGAGGCGGCCACCGCCGCGGAGCGGAAGCGGGCGGCGGTCGCGGCCCGCCACGAGGCGCTGGCCCTCGGTCTGCGCCGCAAGGACGGCACGGGCGCGCTGCTGGGCGCGCGGGACCGGCTGTCCGGCCTGGTCGGTCCGGCCGCGGAACTCCTGACGGTGGCGCCGGGGCACGAGGTGGCGGTGGCGGCGGCGCTGGGCGCGGCGGCGGACGCGGTCGCGGTGACGGACCCGGCCACGGCGGCGGAGGCGATCCGGCTGCTGCGCAAGCAGGACGCGGGGCGGGCGGCGCTGCTGCTGGGTGCGGTGCGGCGCGCCGAGGACCCCGGGCAGGGGGGTGCCGATGATGCCGGTGGTGGTGCCGGTGCCGGAGGGCCGCGCGCCGTGGCCGATCTCGTCCGCGGGCCCGTCGAACTGATGGACGCCGTACGCAGGCTGGTGCGGGACATGGTGGTCGTCGGCACGCTGGAGGACGCCGAGGACCTCGTCGCCGTACACCCGGAGCTGACGGCCGTGACCGCCGAGGGGGACATCCTCTCGGCCCACTTCGCGCACGGCGGTTCCGCCGGGGCGCCGAGCCTCCTCGAAGTGCAGGCCTCGGTCGACGAGGCCGCCGCCCAGCTGGAGGAACTGGCGGTGCGGTGCGCCGGGTTGACCGAGGAGCAGCGGCTCGCGGGGGAGCGGCGCCGGGCCGCCGCCGGGCTGGTCGAGGAGCTGGGGGAGCGGCGCCGGGCGGCCGAGCGGGAGAAGTCCGGGGTGTCCCAGCAACTGGGGCGGCTGGCCGGGCAGGCCCGTGGCGCGGCCGGTGAGGCCGAGCGGATGACCGCGTCGGCCGCCCGCGCCCAGGAGGCCCTCGAACGGGCGACCGAGGAGGCCGAGGAGCTGGCCGAGCGGCTGCTGGTCGCCGAGGAGACGCCGGTCGAGGAGGAGCCGGACACCTCCGTGCGCGACCGGCTCGCCGCCGACGGTGCCAACGCCCGCCAGACCGAGATGGAGGCCCGGCTCCAGGTGCGTACCCACGAGGAGCGGGTCAAGGCGCTGGCGGGCCGGGCCGACTCCCTCGACCGGGGCGCCCGCGCCGAACGGGAGGCCCGCACCCGCGCCGAGCAGCGCCGGGCCAGGCTGCGCCACGAGGCGGCGGTGGCCTCCGCCGTCGCGTCCGGGGCCCGTCAGCTGCTCGCGCACGTCGAGGTGTCCGTCGTACGCGCCGAGCGGGAGCGGGTGGTGGCCGAGGCGGCGAAGGCGGAGCGGGAGCGGGAGCTGGCGGCCGAGCGCGGCCGGGGCCGCGAGCTCAAGGGCGAGCTGGACAAGCTCACCGACTCCGTCCACCGCGGCGAGGTGCTCGGTGCCGAGAAGCGGCTGCGGATAGAGCAGCTGGAGGCGAAGGCGCTGGAGGAACTGGGCGTCGAGCCGGCCGGGCTGGCCGCCGAGTACGGCCCCGACCAGCTCGTACCGCCGTCGCCGGCCGCGGAGGGCGAGGAGCTGCCGCAGGACCCGGAGCATCCGCGCAACCGGCCGAAGCCGTTCGTCAGGGCCGAGCAGGAGAAGCGGCTGAAGTCGGCCGAACGGGCGTATCAGCAACTCGGGAAGGTGAATCCGCTCGCCCTGGAGGAGTTCTCGGCGCTGGAAGAGCGGCACAAGTTCCTCTCCGAGCAGCTCGAGGACCTGAAGAAGACCCGGGCCCACCTGATACAGGTCATCAAGGAGGTCGACGAGCGGGTCGAGCAGGTGTTCACGGAGGCGTACCGGGACACGGCCCGTGAGTTCGAGGGCGTCTTCTCGCGGCTCTTCCCGGGCGGCGAGGGCCGGCTCGTCCTGACCGACCCGGACAACATGCTCGCGACCGGTGTGGACGTGGAGGCGAGGCCGCCCGGCAAGAAGGTCAAGCGGCTCTCGCTGCTGTCCGGCGGCGAACGCTCGCTCACGGCGGTGGCGTTGCTGGTCTCCATCTTCAAGGCCCGGCCGAGCCCGTTCTATGTGATGGACGAGGTCGAGGCGGCGCTCGACGACACCAATCTGCAGCGGCTGATCCGGATCATGGAGGAGCTCCAGGAGAGCTCGCAGCTCATCGTGATCACACATCAGAAGCGGACGATGGAGGTCGCCGACGCCCTGTACGGCGTATCGATGCAGGGCGACGGAGTCTCGAAGGTCATCAGCCAGCGCCTGCGCTGAAGCCTTTGCTCCACCCCCAAGGCTTCAATCTTCAAGGCTTCAATGCGCTCTCCGGATATTCCTCGGCAGATCTGCACACGGTTTCGAATATTTGCTTCGAAACAGGGTGAATGATCTCTGCGGCGTCGGTTTTACCTTCAAGTGGTGGCAGTGGGGAAGGTATGCGCCACTTGGAAGAGTTCGCCCCCACACCTGACGAAGCGGCCAGGCATCAGGAGCTCATGTGACCGACACATCGCAGGGACCGGCGTCCGGAGCCCGAGCGGCCCACCCGGACCACCTCGGCCATGTCATCTTCATCACCGCGGCCGCCGCCATGGGCGGATTCCTGTTCGGCTACGACAGCTCCGTCATCAACGGCGCCGTCGAGGCGATCCGCAGTCGCTACGACATCGGCTCGGGAACGCTCGCCCAGGTGATCGCCATCGCCCTGATCGGCTGTGCGATCGGCGCGGCCACCGCGGGGCGCATCGCCGACCGCATCGGCCGTATCCGCTGCATGCAGATCGCCTCCGTGCTCTTCACCATCAGCGCCGTCGGTTCCGCGCTCCCGTTCGCGCTCTGGGACCTGGCGATGTGGCGCGTCATCGGCGGCTTCGCCATCGGCATGGCCTCCGTGATCGGCCCCGCGTACATCGCGGAGGTCTCGCCGCCCGCCTACCGCGGCCGGCTCGGCTCCTTCCAGCAGGCGGCGATCGTCGTCGGCATCGCCATCTCCCAGCTGGTCAACTACGGCATCCTGCAGCTCGCCGACGGCGACCAGCGCGGAAAGATCGGCGGCCTCGAAGCCTGGCAGTGGATGCTCGGCGTGATGGTCGTCCCGGCCGTCCTGTACGGGCTCCTGTCCTTCGCGATCCCCGAGTCGCCGCGGTTCCTGATCTCGGTCGGCAAGAAGGACCGGGCGCGGAAGATCCTGGAGGAGGTCGAGGGCAGGAGCGTCGACCTCGATGCCCGGGTGACCGAGATCGAGACCGCGATGCACCGCGAGCACAAGTCCAAGTTCACGGACCTGCTCGGCGGCCGCTTCGGCTTCCTGCCGATCGTCTGGGTCGGTATCGGGCTCTCGGTCTTCCAGCAACTCGTCGGCATCAACGTGGCGTTCTACTACTCGGCGACGCTCTGGCAGTCCGTCGGCATCGACCCGACCGCCTCGTTCTTCTGGTCGTTCACCACGTCCATCATCAACATCATCGGCACTGTCATCGCGATGGTCCTGGTGGACCGGGTGGGCCGCAAGCCGCTCGCCCTGGTGGGCTCCACCGGCATGGCCATCGCCCTCTCCTTCGAGGCCTGGGCCTTCTCCGCCGACCTGGTCGACGGCAAACTGCCCAGCACCCAGGGCGCCGTGGCGCTCGTCGCGGCCCATGTGTTCGTGCTTTTCTTCGCGCTGTCGTGGGGTGTCGTCGTCTGGGTCTTCCTCGGCGAGATGTTTCCCAACAAGATCCGTGCCGCCGCGCTCGGCGTCGCCGCGTCCGCGCAGTGGATCGCCAACTGGGCGATCACCGCGAGCTTCCCGAGCCTGTCCGACTGGAACCTGTCGGGCACGTACATCATCTACGCGTGCTTCGCCACGCTCTCGATCCCCTTCGTGCTCAAGTTCGTGAAGGAGACCAAGGGCAAGGCGCTGGAGGAGATGGGCTAGGGCGCATCCGGTGCGACCGCCTCGCAGAACAGCCGCAGGCTGCGCCATCCCTCCTCGACCGGCATCCCGCCGCACAGCGGATGCAGCACCAGGCTGTCCAGCTCCGCTGCCGCCGCGGCGCACTCCCCGGGGGTGACGACCCGGTAGACCCCCTCGGCCCGCAGTTCCGGCACCGTCGTCGCCGCCGAACGCACGGCGGAGCGGATGTCCTTGGACTGCCAGGAGGCGTAGGTGCGCGCCTCGTGCAGGAAGTACTCGCCGTACTCCGCCCAGGTACGGTCCGGGTCCTCGGAGACGTGCAGCAGCGGTGTCTCGGCGGCGGGCATCATGCAGAAGCCGTCCGTCCCGAACTCGGCACGCCGCTCCTGGTAGTACGCCTCCAGCTCCGGCAGATGCGCGCTCGGGAAGAACGGCAGCCCGAACCGGGCCGCCCGCCGCGCCGCCGCCCGCGAACTGCCGCCCACCAGCAGCAGCGGGTGGGGCCGGGTGTACGGGCGCGGCGTGACGCGCACCGTACGGCCCCGGTACGGGAACGGCTCACCGGTCCACGCCTGCAGCAGCGTCTCCAGGAGCTCGTCCTGGAGCCTGCCGCGCCGGCCCCACTCGACGCCCGCCTGTTCGTACTCCTCGGGCCGGTAGCCGATCCCCGCCACCGTCACCAGCCGGCCGGCGCTCAGCAGGTCCAGGACCGCGATGTCCTCGGCCAGCCGCAGCGGGTCGTGCAGCGGGCCGATGATCGCCGAGACGGTGACCGCGATCCGGCGGGTGGCGCCGAAGACCGAGCCGGCGAAGACGAAGGGGGAGGGCAGCCAGGAGTTGGTGGCGCCGTGGTGCTCCTCGGTCTGCACGGTGTCGATGCCGTGCCCGTCGGCGTACGCGGCCATTTCCAGCGCGGCGCGGTAGCGGGCCGAGAGCGGCTCGGGGGTGGCGTCGGGATCGACGAGATTGAACCGGACCACTGTGAAGGCCATGCGACTTGTCCCCATCGTCGGGCGGACTCGGCGGGCGGGACAGTAGCTGATGCAGCGTCAGAAGTGTAGGGGTGCGCCCTCGCCGGGCTCGCCGCCGTCGCCCCGGGCCAGTCCGGTGGGACGCGGCAGGATCGCGTACAGGGCGGCGGAGATGGCGATCGTGGCCGCCCAGCCCAGTCCCTGGCGCCCGATCCAGGTGGTGGCGAGCGGGCCGGTGAACCACCGCACCCCGGTGAAGAGCAGGCCCGTCGCCAGGCCCGCGGCCCACGCGGCCACGGCCGGTACGGCGAAGCCTCCCGTGTACCAGTAGGCACTGGCCGGCGTGGTGTCCAGGAGCGCCGCCGGATCGTACGTACGGCCGCGCAGCAGATCCACGCCGAAGACCCCGATCCACGCGGAGAACGTCACGGCGAGAAGGGTCAGGAAGGAGATGAAGGAATCCAGGAAACCCGCGGCCGTGAGCATCAGCGACGCCGCCAGGAACAGACTGATGGCGGCATTCATCCCGACCGCCCAGGTGCGGGGGACCGGGAATCCCAGCGTCTGCGCGGTGAAACCGGCCGAGTACATCGACATCGCGTTGATCAGCACCATGCCGGCCACGATGAACAGAAGATAGGGCACCGAAAGCCAGTCGGGCAGCAAGGGGCCGATGAACGCGACCGGGTCGCGGGTGACGGCCAGACCCGGCTCGGCGACCGCCATCACGGCCCCCATCAGCACCATCGGTACGTACACGACCCCGGCGCCGCCCACGATCGCCCCGGTCATCGCCCGGCCGGACGCGTCGCGCGGCAGATAGCGGGCGAAGTCGGGGCCCGACGGGGCCCAGCTGATGCCGCCCGCCGCCAGGGTGCCCACCCCGGCGATCATCAGCGCCGGGGGCCCGGCGGGCCTGCCCAGCACGGACCGCCAGTCGGTCGCACCGATCAGATGGACCAGCACCAGCACGCTGACGCCGCCGAAGAGGTACGCCGACCAGGTGCAGCACACCCGCAGCGCCCCCGCGCCCAGCCCCGACACCAGCCAGCTGCATCCCACGAAGGCGAGCAGGGTCACCAGGGTCAGGCGGTGGCCGGCCGTGATGCCGAAGAGCAGACTCAGCACGGCGAGCACCGCGTAGGTGCCGGTGACCGCGTTCACGGTCTCCCAGCCCCAGCGGGCGACCCAGGTCAGCGCGCCGGGCAGCAGATTGCCGCGCTGTCCGAAGACGGCCCGGGAGAGCGCCATGCCGGGCGCCCCGCCCCGGCTGCCCGCGATCGAGACCAGACCGACCAGCCCGAAGCCGATGACCGAGGCGAGGACCGCGACCGTCAGCACCTGCCAGAGATTCAGCCCGTTGAAGACGACGAGCCCGGCGCCGACGCTGAGAAGAAGCACGGTCAGGTTCGCACCGACCCAGGTGGGGAAGAGGGTCCGGACCCGGCCGGTGCGCTCGTTGTCGGGGACGGGCTCCAGGCCGCGAGTCTCCACGGGCAGGATCGTACCTTTACCTCCAAAGGGTGCATAACGCTCAAGGGGACGCCTGAGGGATCCTTCGGGGCGGTCTTCTCGGGCGGACGTGACTGATACTGGGTGGGTTATGGAATTCGTCATCCTTGCTGTAGTCATCGCCCTGGTCGCGGTCGGCGTGATCAGCGGGCTCGTGGTCAGCAGCCGCAAGAAGAAGCAGCTGCCCCCGGCACCGTCGAGCACGCCGACCATCACTCCTCCTGCCGAGCCCCATGTCGGCGAGGAAGCCGAGACGCCGCGCGAGGAACCGCGCCGCACCATCGAGGAGGTCGGCCCGCCCGAGGCCGAGGCTCCCGCCGAGGAGGCCCCCGAGGCCGTCGAGCCGGAGGCGGCCGCCGCCCCCGCCCTCGAAGTGCCCGAGCCCACTGCCGGCCGTCTGGTACGGCTGCGCGCCCGGCTCGCCCGCTCGCAGAACTCCCTCGGCAAGGGGCTGCTCACCCTCCTGTCCCGCGACAACCTCGACGAGGACACCTGGGAGGAGATCGAGGACACCCTCCTCACCGCCGACGTCGGCGTCGCGCCCACCCAGGAACTGGTGGAGCGGCTCCGCGAGCGCGTCCGGGTGCTCGGCACCCGTACCCCCGAAGGGCTGCGCGCGCTGCTGCGCGAGGAGCTCCTCACCCTGCTCGGCACCGACTTCGACCGCGCGGTCAAGACGGAGAGCGGCCTCGACACCCCCGGCGTCGTGATGGTCGTCGGCGTCAACGGCACCGGCAAGACCACCACCACCGGCAAGCTGGCCCGGGTGCTCGTCGCCGACGGCCGCAGCGTCGTGCTCGGCGCGGCCGACACCTTCCGGGCGGCCGCCGCCGACCAGCTCCAGACCTGGGGCGAGCGCGTCGGCGCCCGCACCGTGCGCGGCCCCGAGGGCGGCGACCCCGCGTCGATCGCCTTCGACGCGGTGAAGGAAGGCATCGCCGAGGGCGCCGATGTGGTCCTCATCGACACCGCCGGACGGCTGCACACCAAGACCGGGCTGATGGACGAGCTCGGCAAGGTCAAGCGGGTCGTCGAGAAGCACGGACCGCTCGACGAGGTCCTGCTGGTCCTCGATGCCACGACCGGGCAGAACGGTCTGGTGCAGGCCCGGGTGTTCGCCGAGGTCGTGGACATCACCGGCATCGTGCTCACCAAGCTGGACGGCACCGCCAAGGGCGGCATCGTCGTCGCCGTCCAGCGCGAGCTGGGCGTGCCGGTGAAGCTGGTCGGACTCGGCGAGGGCCCGGACGACCTGGCCCCCTTCGAGCCGGAGGCATTCGTGGACGCCCTGATCGGCGACTGACACCCCGCGCCGCACCCGAAGAGCCCGACCGCATGACGCAAGCAGCGGTCGGGCTCTTCGGTGTTACGGGGCCGGCTCCGGCGTCGGCGTCGGCGCGCTCAGCCGCACAGCGGTGCGCGATGGCAGCTGTACGCCAGCGTGCCGAGCAGCAGCCGGGCCTCCGGCGGCGTGGCCGCCGTGTCCAGCACCGGCGGACGCAGCCAGCGGACCGGGCCCAGACCTCCCTCGTCGGACGGCGGGGCGGTGATGTGGCAGCCGGGCCCCAGCGCCCGCAGGTCCAGCCCCGCGTCGTCCCAGCCCATCCGGTACAGCAGCTGCGGGAGCGCGGCGGCGGCCCCGGGGGCGACGAAGAACTGCGCCCGCCCGGCCGGGGTCACCGCGACCGGGCCGAGCGGCAGCCCCATCCGCTCCATCCGCACCAGGGCGCGGCGCCCGGCCGCCTCGGCGACATCGAGGACGTCGAAGGTGCGGCCCACCGGCAGCAGCATCGAGGCGCCCGGCACCTGGGCCCATGTGCCGGCCGCCGCGTCGAGCGTGGCGCCCGCGGGGACCTCGGGGGCGAAGTCCAGCGGATGGGCGCCGGGGGAGGGGCAGTCCGCCCGCCCGCACGAGCAGCGGCCGGCCGCGGCCCGCGCCCCCGGCGCGACGGCCCAGCCCCACAGTCCCGTGTACTCGGCCACTGCCGTGCACTCGGCCGCACGGCCGCGGCGCCGTGAGCCGGTGCGCATCTCGCGGATGCCGCCGATCGTGAAGCCCATGCCCCCTCCAACGGGTCCGACTCGCCGGTGGTTACGACGCGGGCTTGAGTCGTGACGCTCCGTCGTCGCCGTCGATCCGGAGTGCGCCGGTGACATTCGGGGTCGTACATCATTGTTCATTGTTCGCGCGCCCCGTTCCGCATCACTGCGCCCCCTGCTGATCGCCGCGTGTCAAGTGAATCGCGCCCGACAGAGGTGGCGTTCATTCGAAGGGGTGGCGAATGGTGGCGTTTCTGTAATCGCCCTCGCCCGGGGGTGATCGTAGGATTACCGTCGGTACACGAACCATGGAAGTATGTGCGCCCGTGGGTATGCCGGAGGCAACCCGATTTCCTGTTCGGCGGTGCGCACCCGCCGCATGGGCGGCATCGGCTCAGGGCATTCGGGTAATGGTTCGCGTGACAGATATTCAGCGGGATGGGGGCGTTCCAGTGAGTGGCAGCGGCGCAGGCGATTCGAATGCCGGCAAGCGCCCCAACGGGCAATTGAGCTCATGGTTCGTGCGAAGCGGCTGGTCGAAGGGCGAGCTCGCCCGCCAGGTGAACCGCCGGGCGCGCCAGATGGGTGCCCACCACATCAGCACCGACACCTCCCGGGTGCGGCGCTGGCTCGACGGCGAGCAGCCGCGCGAGCCGATCCCGCGCATCCTCTCCGAGCTCTTCTCGGAGCGCTTCGGCGCCGTCGTCGCCGTGGAGGACCTCGGACTGCGCTCCGCGCACCAGTCGCCGTCCGTGTCCGGCGTCGACCTGCCCTGGGCCGGCCCGCAGACCGTCGCCCTGCTCAGCGAGTTCTCCCGCAGCGACCTCATGCTCGCCCGCCGGGGATTCCTCGGCTCCTCGCTCGCCCTGGCCGCCGGACCCGCGCTCATCGAGCCCATGCAGCGCTGGCTGGTGCCCGTCTCCACCGCCGGCTCCGCGGAACCGGAACCCGCGGCTGCGGCCCGCCGCCCCTCCCGGCTTTCCGGCCCCGAGCTCGATCTGCTGGAGTCCACCACCGCGATGTTCCGCCAGTGGGACGCGCAGTGCGGCGGCGGGCTGCGCCGCAAGGCCGTCGTCGGACAGCTCCACGAGGTCACCGACCTGCTCCAGGAGCCACAGCCGGAGGGCACCGCCAAGCGGCTCTTCCGGTGCGCCGCCGAGCTGGCCGAGCTGGCGGGCTGGATGAGCTACGACGTCGGCCTCCAGCCCACCGCCCAGAAGTACTTCGTCCTCGCGCTCCACGCCGCCAAGGAGGCCGGTGACAAACCGCTGGGCTCGTACATCCTGTCCAGCATGAGCCGCCAGATGATCCACCTCGGACGGCCCGACGACGCCCTCGAACTGATCCACCTCGCGCAGTACGGCAGCCGGGACTGCGCCACCCCGCGCACCCAGGCCATGCTGTATGCGATGGAGGCCCGCGCGTACGCCAACATGGGCCAGCCCAGCAAGTGCAAGCGAGCCGTCCGGATGGCCGAGGACACCTTTCTCGACGTGGGGATCGACGGCGAGCCCGAGCCCGACTGGATCCGCTTCTTCTCGGAGGCCGAGCTCAACGGCGAGAACTCCCACTCCTTCCGCGACCTCGCCTATGTGGCGGGCCGCAGCCCCACGTACGCCACGCTCGCCGAGCCCCTGATGGAGAAGGCCGTCCGGCTCTTCGGCGAGGACGACGAGCACCAGCGTTCGTACGCGCTCAACCTGATCGGCCTCGCCACCGTCCACCTCCTCAAGCGCGAGCCCGAACAGTCCACGATCCTGGCCGAGCAGGCCCTGCGCGTAGCCAGGAAGATCCGCTCCGAGCGCGTCAACACCCGGCTCCGCAAGACCGTCGACACCGCCGCCAGGGACTTCGGGGACATCGCCGAAGTCGCCAGGCTCACCGATCTCCTCACCGAGCAGCTGCCGGAGACCGCGGAAGCGGTCTGAGCAGCCCCCGGCCCCGGCCACGGCGACCACCCCGCACAGACCGACTTCGGCTCCCCCAACTGCCAGGTCAGCGGGTGGTCGGCGTGGCCGGTTCGCGTTGCCGTGCCCGTACGCAAGAGTCGTAACCGCACCGTATGCGGCCCCGGCCGCGGGATGGGCCCGGCACCGGTCGCGCCGCCGTCGGTTCATGGCGGCGTAACACACCCGACCTCTTCGTCACCGCCGTGAAACACCGTGCGGCATCGGCGGAAACCGCGCTGGGCGAATCTCGTGGCCATAACCGGCCCGCACCTTTTCCCCAGTGGTCCCGCACGTGGTGCCGCTCCCGATCGCCCGCACGCGGCCGCACCGACGACGAGGAGACGCCGATGCCCCCAGGCATCACGACGCTTGCCGCAGACACCCCGACCCTGTCTGCCGCCAACACCGGGTTCATGCTCATCTGCTCCGCCCTGGTGATGCTCATGACCCCGGCCCTGGCCTTCTTCTACGGAGGCATGGTTCGCGTCAAGAGCACCCTCAACATGCTGATGATGAGCTTCATCAGCCTCGGGATCGTCACGATCCTGTGGGTGCTCTACGGATTCGGCCTCGCCTTCGGCGCCGACATCGGCTCCGTCGTCGGCTGGAGCTCGGACTACCTCGGCCTCAGCGGGATCGGCGTCACCCAGCTCTGGGACGGCTACACCATCCCGGTCTATGTCTTCGCCGTCTTCCAGCTGATGTTCGCCGTGCTCACCCCGGCCCTGATCAGCGGTGCCCTCGCCGACCGGGTCAAATTCACCTCCTGGGCCCTGTTCATCACGCTCTGGGTCACCGTCGTCTACTTCCCCGTCGCCCACTGGGTCTGGGGCGCGGGCGGCTGGCTGTACGAGATGGGGGTCATCGACTTCGCGGGCGGTACCGCCGTCCACATCAACGCCGGTGCGGCGGCGCTCGGCGTGATCCTCGTCATCGGCAAGCGCGTCGGCTTCAAGAAGGACCCGATGCGGCCGCACAGCCTGCCGCTCGTCATGCTCGGTGCCGGTCTGCTCTGGTTCGGCTGGTTCGGCTTCAACGCCGGCTCGTGGCTCGGCAACGACGACGGCGTCGGCGCGGTGATGTTCGTCAACACCCAGGTCGCCACCGCCGCCGCGATGCTCGCCTGGCTCGGCTACGAGAAGCTCCGCCACGGCTCCTTCACCACCCTCGGCGCGGCCTCCGGCGCGGTCGCGGGACTCGTCGCCATCACCCCGTCCGGCGGTGCGGTCAGCCCGCTCGGCGCCATCGCGGTCGGCGCGATCGCCGGTGTGCTCTGCGCCATGGCCGTCGGCCTGAAGTACCGGTTCGGCTACGACGACTCGCTGGACGTGGTCGGCGTCCACCTCGTCGGCGGCATCGCGGGCTCCCTCCTCGTCGGCCTCTTCGCCACCGGCGGCGTCCAGTCCGACGCCAAGGGCCTCTTCTACGGCGGCGGCCTCGAACAGCTCGGCAAGCAGGCCGTCGGCGTCTTCGCCGTGCTCGCGTACTCTCTGGTCGTCTCCGCGGTCCTGGCCTTCCTGCTGGACCGGACGATCGGGATGCGGGTCCCCGAGGACGACGAGATCTCCGGCATCGACCAGGTCGAACACGCCGAGACCGCGTACGACTTCAGCGGAGCGGGCGGCGGCGCGGCCCCGCGCACCACGAGCCCGGCCCCGGGCAACACGGCAGCAGCGAAGACGAAGAGGGTGGACGCATGAAGCTCATCACCGCAGTCGTGAAGCCACACCGGCTGGACGAGATCAAGGAGGCCCTCCAGGCCTTCGGTGTCCAGGGCCTCACGGTCACGGAAGCCAGCGGATACGGGCGCCAGCGCGGCCACACCGAGGTCTACCGGGGTGCCGAGTACACCGTGGACCTCGTGCCCAAGATCCGTATCGAGGTCCTGGTCGAGGACGAGGACTCCGAACAGCTCATCGACCTCGTCGTGAAGGCCGCCCGCACCGGCAAGATCGGTGACGGCAAGGTCTGGAGCGTGCCGGTCGACACCGCGGTCCGGGTACGGACCGGCGAACGCGGCCCGGACGCACTCTGACCGACGCTCCCGAGACGAAAGGCAGCCGGATGACGAGCACCGGAACGACCACCGAATCCGCAGACTCGCAGCCCGGCGGCTACGCGGCGGCCCGGCTGCGCCTCCTCCAGGAGAAGGCGCGGTCCGGGCCGCCGCGCCGTGCGGCCCTCGCGGCGCTCACCGACGACTGGCTCACCGCGCTGTTCACCGCCGCCGCCCGGCAGACCGGCGTCCAGGGCGCCGCCCTCGTCGCCGTCGGCGGCTACGGACGCGCCGGTCTCTCCCCGCGCAGCGACCTCGACCTGCTGCTCCTGCACGACGGGAACGCCGCCCCCGCGGCCGTCGCCGCCCTCGCCGACAGCGTCTGGTACCCCGTCTGGGACCTCGGCCTCGCCCTCGACCACTCCGTACGCACCCCCGCCGAGGCCCGCAGGACAGCCGGCGAGGACCTCAAGGTCCAGCTCGGACTGCTCGACGCCCGGCCCGTCGCCGGGGACCTCGGACTCGTCGCCGCGATGCGCACCGCGATCCTCGCCGACTGGCGCAACCAGGCCGCCAAGCGCCTGCCCGCACTCCATGAGCTCTGCCGCGAACGCGCTGAACGCCAGGGCGAGTTGAGGTTCCTCCTCGAACCCGACCTCAAGGAGGCCCGCGGCGGACTGCGGGACGCCACCGCCCTGCGCGCCGTCGCCGCGTCCTGGGTCGCCGACGCCCCCCGCGAAGGGCTCGCCGAAGCCCGCCGCGTCCTGCTCGACGCCCGCGACGCCCTCCACCTCACCACCGGCCGCGCCACCGACCGCCTCGCCCTCCAGGAACAGGACCAGGTCGCCGGCGAGCTCGGCCTGCTGGACGCCGACGCCCTGCTCCGCCAGGTCTACGAGGCCGCCCGCACCATCTCGTACGCCACCGACGTCACCTGGCGCGAGGTCGAACGCGTGCTGCGCGCCCGGTCCGTGCGCCCCCGGCTGCGCGCCATGCTGGGCGGCGGCCGGGGGACCGCGCCGGAACGCACCCCGCTCGCCGAGGGCGTCGTCGAGGCCGACGGCGAGGTGGTCCTCGCCCGCACCGCCCGCCCCGAACGCGACCCCGTGCTCGTGCTCCGCGCCGCCGCCGCGGCCGCCCAGTCCGAGCTCCCGCTCTCCCGCCACGTCGTACGCCGGCTCGCCACCGCCGCGCACCCGCTCCCGGTGCCCTGGCCCGCCGAGGCCCGCGAGGAACTCGTCACCCTCCTCGGCGCGGGCGAGGCCACCGTCCCCGTCTGGGAGGCGCTCGAAGCCGAAGGGCTGATCACCCGGCTGCTCCCGGACTGGGAACGCGTCCACTGCCGCCCCCAGCGCAACCCCGTCCACACCTGGACCGTCGACCGCCACCTCGTCGAAGCGGCCGTCCGCGCCTCCGCCCTCACCCGCCGCGTCCAGCGCCCCGACCTTCTCCTCGTCGCCGCACTCCTGCACGACATCGGCAAGGGCTGGCCCGGCGACCACTCCGCGGCCGGTGAGGTCATCGCCCGGGACATGGCCGCCCGGATCGGCTTCGACCAGCACGATGTGGGCGTCATCGCCACCCTCGTACGCCACCACCTGCTGCTCGTCGAGACCGCCACCCGGCGCGACCTCGACGACCCGGCGACCGTCCGCTCCGTCGCCGACGCGGTCCGGAGCACCACCACCCTGGAGCTCCTGCACGCGCTCACCGAGGCCGACGCCCTCGCCACCGGGCCCGCCGCCTGGTCCCCCTGGCGTGCCTCCCTCGTCGCCGACCTCGTGGGGCGGGTCGCCGCCGTGCTCGCCGGCCGGGCCCCGCAGGAACCGGAACCCGCCGCACCCGGCGCCGAACAGGAACGCCTCGCCGTCGAGGCCCTGCGCACCGGCGGACCCGTACTCGCCCTGCGCGCCCAGAGCGAGGCCCCGAACGAGGACGGCGAACCGGAACCCGTCGGCGTCGAGCTCCGGATCGCCCTGCCCGACCGGCCCGGCGTGCTGCCCGCGACGGCCGGCGTCCTCGCCCTGCACCGCCTCACCGTGCGCGCCGCCGACCTGCGCGCCGTGGAGCTCCCCACCGAGCTGGGTGAGAGCGCGGACCTGCTGCTGCTCAGCTGGCGGGTCGCGGCCGAGTACGGCTCGCTGCCGCAGGCCGCCCGGCTCCGCGCCGACCTCGTACGCGCCCTGGACGGCTCCCTGGACATCCGGGCCAGGCTCGCCGAGCGCGAGGCCGCCTATCCGCGCCGCCGCGGGATGAAGGCCCCGCCGCCGAGGGTGACCGTCGCGGCGGCCGGCTCCCGGCTGGCCACCGTGATCGAGGTGCGGGCCCAGGACGCCCCGGGACTGCTGCACCGGATCGGCCGGGCGCTGGAGAGCAGCGGGGTACGGGTGCGCAGCGCGCATGTGTCGACCCTGGGGGCGAACGCGGTGGACGCCTTCTACGTCACGGACACGGACGGGAAGCCGCTGCCCGAGGAGCGGGCACTCGCCGTGGCGAACGCGGTGGAGGCCGCGCTGCGGGCGTGAGGCGTGGCCGTGCCCCGCGCCCGGGATTTCCCGGGCAGGGGTCATCGTTTCTTCCGAGCCGGATACCCTGGGGTACCGAATCCACTTTGCCCCCGACCCTGAGGACCGACGAGCGCCGTGTTCGATACTCTCTCCGACCGCCTTGCCGCGACTTTCAAGAACCTCAGGGGCAAGGGCCGCTTGTCCGAGGCGGACATCGACGCCACGGCTCGCGAGATCCGTATCGCCCTGCTCGAAGCGGATGTCGCGCTGCCCGTCGTCCGCGCCTTCATCGCCAACGTCAAGGAGCGGGCGCGCGGCGCCGAGGTCTCCCAGGCGCTGAACCCGGCCCAGCAGGTCGTCAAGATCGTCAACGAGGAGCTCGTCGGGATCCTCGGCGGCGAGACCCGGCGGCTGCGGTTCGCCAAGAACCCGCCCACCGTGATCATGCTCGCCGGTCTCCAGGGCGCCGGTAAGACCACCCTCGCCGGAAAGCTCGGCCTCTGGCTCAAGGGCCAGGGCCACTCCCCGCTGCTCGTCGCCTGTGACCTCCAGCGCCCCAACGCCGTCAACCAGCTCAGCGTCGTCGCCGACCGCGCCGGTGTCGCGGTGTACGCGCCCGAGCCGGGCAACGGGGTCGGTGACCCGGTCCAGGTCGCCAAGGACTCGATCGAGCACGCCCGGTCCAAGCAGTACGACGTCGTCGTCGTCGACACCGCGGGCCGCCTCGGTATCGACCAGGAGCTGATGCAGCAGGCCGCGGACATCCGCGACGCCGTCAGCCCGGACGAGATCCTCTTCGTCGTCGACGCGATGATCGGCCAGGACGCGGTCAACACCGCCGAGGCCTTCCGCGACGGCGTCGGCTTCGACGGCGTGGTGCTCTCCAAGCTCGACGGTGACGCCCGCGGTGGTGCGGCCCTGTCGATCGCCCATGTCACGGGCAAGCAGATCATGTTCGCGTCGAACGGTGAGAAGCTCGACGAGTTCGACGCCTTCCACCCCGACCGCATGGCGTCCCGCATCCTCGACATGGGTGACCTGCTCACCCTGATCGAGCAGGCGGAGAAGACCTTCAGCCAGGAAGAGGCCGCCAAAATGGCCTCCAAGCTGGCGTCCAGCAAGGGCAAAGACTTCACGCTCGACGACTTCCTGTCCCAGATGGAGCAGGTCAGGAAGATGGGCTCCATCTCCAAGCTGCTCGGCATGCTGCCCGGCATGGGGCAGATCAAGGACCAGATCAACAACATCGACGAGCGCGACGTGGACCGTGCCGCCGCGATCATCAAGTCGATGACCCCGAAGGAGCGCGCCGAGCCGACGATCATCAACGGCTCGCGCCGGGCACGCATCGCCAAGGGCTCCGGTGTCGAGGTCAGCGCGGTGAAGAACCTGGTGGAGCGGTTCTTCGACGCCCGCAAGATGATGTCGAAGATGGCCCAGGGCGGCGGCATGCCGGGGATGCCCGGCATGCCGGGCATGGGCGGTGGGCCCGGCCGGCAGAAGAAGCAGGTCAAGCAGGCCAAGGGCAAGCGCAAGAGCGGCAACCCGATGAAGCGCAAGGCCGAGGAGCAGGCCGCGGCGGCCCGTCGCGAGCAGGCGGCGCAGGGCGGCGCGTTCGGTCTGCCGGCGCAGGACGACAAGAACTTCGAGCTGCCGGACGAGTTCAAGAAGTTCATGGGCTGAACCGGCCCGTGGTTCGACGGGCCATGACGGCCCGGTGATGTCCCGAAGGGGCGCCCGCTTTCCGGCGGGCGCCCCCTTCGGCGTATACGGCCCCGGAGCGACCGCCGCGGCCACGGCTGTCGTGCGCCGTCCCTCCAAGAGCCCATCCGGCAGACTCCGGGAGGGCTTTGCCCGCATTCCTCCCTTACTGTCGCTTCAACGGCTGTCGGCAGAGGAGCACGCGTGACCAACCCCGTACCGCCCCGCGACCGGACCGATCAGCCCTGGCGTTCCGAGGGCGCCCCGCCGCCCCCGACACCGGGCCGGAAGATGCCGGGTGGCTGGGGCGGACTGCTGCTGACCGCGCTGGCCGTCTATCTGATCGCCAACCTGGTGCTCTCCTTCTTCAACGGGGAGAAGGAGCGGACGATCGCGTACACCGAGTTCAGCAAGCAGGTCACCTCGGGCAATGTCTCCAAGATCTACTCCAAGGGCGACGCCATCGAGGGGCAGCTCAAGAAGGAGGCGAAGGTCCCGGGGAGCGACGAGAAGTACACCAAGTTCGTCACCCAGCGGCCGGCCTTCGCGGACGACAACCTCTGGGCCGAACTGGTCAAGGACGACGTCACGGTCACCGCCGAGCCGGTCGTCCAGCAGCGCAGCTTCCTCGCCAACCTGCTGATCTCGCTCGCGCCCATGCTGCTCCTCGTCGTGCTCTGGGTGTTCATCGCCCGGCGGATGTCCAGGGGCATGGGTGGCGGGATGGGCGGCTTCGGGCGCAAGACCCCGCCCAAACCCGTCGAACCGGAGGGCGCCAAGCGCACCACCTTCAAGGACGTGGCCGGGATCGACGAGGTCGAGGGCGAGCTCAACGACGTCGTGGACTTCCTGAAGAACCCGCAGGCGTACCGGAGGATGGGCGCCCGGATGCCCGGCGGGGTGCTGCTCGCGGGACCGCCCGGCACCGGCAAGACCCTGCTGGCCAGGGCCGTCGCCGGTGAGGCCGGAGTGCCGTTCTTCTCGGCGTCGGCCTCCGAGTTCATCGAGATGATCGTCGGCGTCGGCGCGAGCCGGGTCCGGGAACTCTTCGCGGAGGCGCGCAAGGTCGCCCCCGCCATCGTCTTCATCGACGAGATCGACACCATCGGCCGGGCCCGCGGCGGCGGCTCCGGCATGGGCGGCCACGACGAGCGCGAGCAGACGCTCAACCAGATCCTCACCGAGATGGACGGCTTCTCCGGATCGGAGGGCGTAGTCGTGCTCGCCGCCACCAACCGCGCCGACGTGCTCGACCCCGCGCTCACCCGGCCCGGCCGTTTCGACCGGATCGTCCAGGTCAGCCCGCCGGACCGGAGCGGCCGGGAGGCGATCCTGGAGATCCACACCCGGCAGATCCCGCTCGCCGAGGATGTGAACCTGGCCCAGGTGGCCGGTACGACCCCCGGAATGACCGGCGCGGATCTGGCCAACCTGGCCAACGAGGCCGCGCTCCTGGCGGTCAAGCGGCAGCAGTCCGAGGTCACCCAGCCCGACTTCTCGGACGCCCTGGAGAAGGTCCAGCTCGGCGCGGAACGCTCACTGGTCATGTCCGACGAGGAACGCCGCCGGACCGCGTACCACGAGAGCGGCCACGCCCTGCTCGGCATGCTCCAGCCCGGCGCCGACCCGGTCCGCAAGGTCACCATCGTGCCGCGCGGCCGCGCCCTGGGTGTCACGCTCTCGACGCCGGACGCCGACAAGTACGCGTACACCGAGGAGTACCTGCGCGGCCGCATCGTCGGGGCGCTCGGCGGCATGGCGGCCGAGCAGGTGGTCTTCGACGTGATCACCACCGGCGCCGAGAGCGATCTGGAACAGGTCACCAACCTGGCCCGCGGCATGGTCGGCCGCTGGGGCATGAGTCACAAGGTGGGCAGGCTGACGGCGATCCCGGGCGACGCCCAGCAGGCGTACGGACTCTCGGCGGCCCCCGCCACGCTCGACGCGGTGGACGGCGAGATGCGGCGGATCGTCGACGAGTGCTACGAGGTGGCCTGCCGGCTCCTGCGCGAGAACCGGGACCGGCTGGACTCGCTGTCCGCCGCGCTCCTGGCCAACGAGACGCTGGACGAGGCCGAGGCCTACCGGGCGGCCGGCATCACCCGCCTGTCCAAGTAGCGGACGCCGCGGTTGCTCAGGTGGTGCACACGAGATAGCGGAAGACGTTCGGCATCCAGATCGTGCCGTCCCGGCGCCGGTGCGGATGAAGGGCCTGTGCGACCTCCTTCTCCACCTGGGCCCGGTCCGTCGCCAGCACCGCAGCGTCGAAGAGCCGGGTGGAGAGCAGCCCCCGCACCGCGCTGTCCGTGTCCGCGTACCCGAACGGGCAGGCCACCCGGCCCGAGCCGTCGGGATTCAGGCCGGCCCGGAACGCCAGCTCCTCCAGGTCGTCCCGGCCCGACGGCCGCCAGCCGCCGGTGCGCGGGGCCCGGTCCCGGTCGGGCAGCCGCCCCGCCACCCGCAGCACGGGCGCCGTCGCACAGCGCTCCGGCGGGCCCCAGCCGGTGAGCACCACGGTGCTGCCCCGCGCGGCCAGCGGCACCGCGGACCGCAGCGCGGCCACCAGCCCCTCGCCGTCGTCAAAGGAGCAGCCGATCGGAGTGAACGCGGTGATCAGGGTGTACGGCGTTCCGTCGGCCGGCCGGGCCGCGGACGGATCACCTTCCAGCAGCCTCGGATGCCCGGCCGGGGGCCCGGCATCGCTCCCGGGATCGGGCAGCAGCCGGGCCCGGGCGAGCGCCAGCCGTTCGAGGTCGGTGTCCACTCCGGTGACGTGCGCCCCGCGGGCGGCCGCGATCAGCAGCGCGAGACCGGAGCCGCAGCCGAGGGAGAGCAGCCGGGTGCCGGCTCCCACTTCGAGCCGCTCGTACACCGCCTCGTACAGCGGTGCCAGCATCCGCTCCTGGATCTCGGCCCAGTCCCGGGCACGGTTTCCGGGGTCCGTTCGGGTGGACGTCTCCGCGTGGCTGTGGTGCCGGACGAGCGTTGGTGTCATGGAAAGCGCCCCAATCCGCCGAAGGTCGGCCGTGTCCGATCGGTAGTGCCCGAATGGTTGCTCCCCCGTGTACATGTGTGCCCGCTTCCCCCGTATGTCAGAGAACTGCGCATCCGCTGCCGCGTCCAGGGGGCCGATGGCAATGGTTGTGTGCCGCGGTGGTGCGTCCGTGGGGAAGGCGCCCGGCACCGGGGCCCGTCGCCCCGTGCGGTGGGCGGTGTCGCCGTACGATGCGCGCCATGGCAAAGGCACCCGTTCTCACGCCCCAGGCCGAGGACTTTCCCCGCTGGTACCAGGATCTGATCAACAAGGCCGAACTCGCGGACAACGGCCCGGTGCGCGGCACCATGGTCATCCGGCCGTACGGATACAGCCTGTGGGAGCGGATGCAGCAGGAGATGGATGCCCGGATCAAAAAGGCCGGCGCCCGCAACGCCTACTTCCCGCTCTTCATCCCCCAGTCTTACCTGACACGCGAGGCCGAGCACGTCGAAGGCTTCGCACCGGAGCTCGCGACGGTCACCCACGGCGGCGGGAAAGAGCTCGAAGAGCCCGTGGTGGTGCGGCCGACCTCCGAAACGATCATCAATGAATACTTCTCGAAGTGGGTGCAGAGCTACCGCGATCTGCCGCTCCTGATCAACCAGTGGGCGAACGTCGTGTGCTGGGAGATGCGCCCGCGGGTGTTCCTCCGTACGACGGAATTCCTCTGGTAGGAGGGCCACACCGCCCATGCCACCGACGAGGAGGTCCGGGAATTCGCCGCGTACATCCACCGCGAGGTGTACGCCGACTTCATGGTCAATGTGCTGGGCATCGACGTGGTCCTCGGTCGCAAGACCACCGCGATGCTGGCCCGGCGCGTTCCCGGCGGCAAGGAGCCGGTCCCGGCCGAGGCCCTGCCCGCTCTGCTCCCGGCGGTCCTGGAGGAGGACCAGGCGGCGCTGCTGCGGGAGTCCCGGAGTCGGCGCGAGTCGGCCACCAGCGAGGTCGCGACCGTGGAGGAGGCCGTGGAGGCGGCGGTCGCGGGCGGCTGGGCCCGTATCGCCTGGTCGGCCCTCGGCCCGGCGGGGGAGGCCCGGCTCGCGGAACACGGGGTGTCGGTACGGTGCCTGGTCGCCGGGGACGGGTCGGTGCCCGACTCCGACGACGCGCCCGGTACTGTCGCCCTGGTGGCACGCGCCTACTGACGCCCCACCCCGCCGCCCCGGACGTCCGGCGCCCCGGCGTACGGTGGCCGCCTGCGCGCCCGGCGTACGCGTCACTACGTACCACCTTGGTGCGAGCTGTGAGGCTTCTCCGCAGTTCTGCGCACCCGCCCTCGTCGGGGCGCATCAAGGGCAACTGACTGGTACGTGCAAATTATTTGGGATGGCCCGGAATCGGAACACCGGGGCACTCGTGCTCGTTGTCACGACGTGAGCACGACACCACCTGTACTTGCCGCAGAGCTGGCGCAGGCGTGGGCCGACATTCAGCGGTACCACCCCGAGCTGCCGGATCTTGCCGCGCCCGAGTCCCTGATCGGAGAGTCCTCGTCCGCCTGCGGCGCCGAGCTCTCCTTCGAGCGACTGCTGCATGAGGCAGTCCACGGCATCGCCGCCGCGCGAGGCGTCCGCGACACTTCGCGCGCCGGCCGCTACCACAACCGCAGATTCCTCGCGATCGCCGAGGAGTTGGGCCTCGACCATGCCGAGGAGCCCCACCCCAGCAGCGGCTTCTCGCTCGTCGCCCTCAACCCCGAGGCCAAGCGACGGTACCGCCCGACGATCGAGCGGCTGCAGCGCGCCCTCAAGGCGCACACGGTCGCGACCGCCGCCGACACCAAGCGTTCCTTCCGCGGGCCGGCCGCCCGGCACGGCTCCTCCGGTGGCGGCGTCCGCGTCAAGGCCGTCTGCGACTGCGGGCGCAATGTGCGGGTCGTCCCGTCGGTCCTGGCGCAGGCGCCGATCGTCTGCGGAGGCTGCGGAAAGCCCTTCCGAATCCCGGAAGCCGCAGTCGCGGTGGGGTGACCCGACGCGGTGTGGCACAATGGCTAGCTGTACTCGACAGTCGCACAGGACCCCTCTCTCCTCCGGCTGACGCGTCCATCGGGCACCCGAGTACCGCAACCCCACGTGGCATCTTCGTTGTGCCCAACCACGTCATAGACCAGGAGACACCACTTCCGTGGCAGTCAAGATCAAGCTGAAGCGTCTGGGCAAGATCCGTTCGCCTCACTACCGCATCGTCGTCGCCGACTCCCGTACCCGCCGTGACGGCCGGGCCATCGAGGAGATCGGCCTGTACCACCCGGTGCAGAACCCCTCGCGCATCGAGGTCAACTCGGAGCGTGCGCAGTACTGGCTGTCCGTCGGCGCCCAGCCGACCGAGCCGGTTCTCGCGATCCTGAAGCTCACCGGTGACTGGCAGGCCCACAAGGGTCTCCCGGCCCCCGCGCCGCTGCTGCAGCCGGAGCCCAAGGCCGACAAGCGCGCCCTGTTCGAGGCCCTGACCAAGGACGGCGGCGACGAGTCCAAGGGCGAGGCCATCACGCAGAAGGCGAAGAAGTCCGACAAGAAGGCGGACGAGGCTGCTGACGCGGCTGCGCCCGCCGAGTCGACCGAGGCCTGAGCATGCTCGAGGAGGCTCTCGAGCACCTCGTGAAGGGCATCGTCGACAACCCTGACGATGTGCAGGTCGCCTCGCGCAACCTGCGCCGTGGCCGCGTGCTGGAGGTCCGGGTCCATCCCGACGACCTCGGCAAGGTGATCGGCCGCAACGGCCGCACCGCACGCGCGCTGCGCACCGTCGTGGGCGCCATCGGCGGCCGTGGCATCCGCGTCGACCTCGTCGATGTGGATCAGGTTCGCTGACAGAGTTGAACACCGGCACGGGCCGGGGAGGGCCATGCGCCCGCCCCGGCCCGTCGTCGTACGACAGGAGAGACACAAGGTGCAGTTGGTAGTCGCGCGGATCGGCCGTGCCCATGGCATCAAGGGCGAGGTCACCGTCGAGGTCCGTACGGACGAGCCGGAGCTGCGGCTCGGGCCCGGGGCCGTGCTCGCCACCGAACCGGCCGGCGCCGGACCGCTGACGATCGAGACCGGCCGGGTGCACAGCGGACGGCTGCTGCTGCGCTTCGAGGGCGTCCGCGACCGTACGGCTGCCGAGGCCCTGCGCAACACGCTCCTGATCGCCGAGGTCGACCCGGCGGAACTCCCCGAGGACCCCGAGGAGTTCTACGACCATCAGCTGATGGACCTCGACGTGGTCCTCGCCGACGGCACCGCGATCGGCCGGATCACCGAGATCACCCACCTGCCGTCCCAGGACCTCTTCATCGTCGAGCGGCCGGACGGCAGCGAGGTGATGATCCCGTTCGTCGAGGAGATCGTCACCGAGATCGATCTGGCGGAGCAGCGCGCGGTGATCACCCCGCCGCCCGGCCTGATCGACGCGAGCCAGGCCGTGATCGCCTCCGCGCGGGACGAAGAGGGCGACGACGGGGCTCCCGCGGCCGGGAAGGACGCCTGATGCGCCTCGATGTCGTCACGATCTTCCCCGAGTACCTGGAACCGCTGAACGTCTCCCTCGTCGGCAAGGCCCGCGCACGCGGGCGCCTCGACGTCCATGTGCACGACCTGCGCGACTGGACCTACGACCGGCACAACACCGTCGACGACACCCCGTACGGCGGCGGCCCCGGCATGGTCATGAAGACCGAGCCGTGGGGCGAGGCGCTGGACGACGCCCTGGCCGGCGGATACGAGGCCGGGGCGCACTCGCCGGTGCTCGTGGTGCCGACGCCGAGCGGCCGTCCGTTCACCCAGGAGCTCGCCGTCGAGCTCTCCGAGCGGCCGTGGCTGATCTTCACGCCGGCCCGCTACGAGGGCATCGACCGGCGAGTGATGGACGAGTACGCCACCCGGATGCCGGTGATCGAGGTGTCCATCGGCGACTATGTGCTGGCCGGTGGGGAAGCAGCGGTACTGGTGATCACGGAGGCGGTCGCCCGGCTGCTGCCCGGGGTGCTCGGCAACGCCGAATCGCACCGGGACGACTCCTTCGCCCCCGGCGCGATGGCCAATCTGCTGGAGGGGCCCGTCTACACCAAGCCCCCCGAGTGGCGCGGCCGGGAGATCCCCGAGGTGCTGCTCAGCGGTCACCACGGGCGGATCGCCCGCTGGCGCCGGGACGAGGCGTTCCGTCGTACCGCCCTCAACCGGCCCGATCTGATCGAGCGCTGCGACGCCGCGGGGTTCGACAAGAAGGACCGCGAGATGCTCTCCATCCTCGGCTGGACACCCGAGCCCGGTGGCCGATTTTGGCGCAGGCCCGAGGCCGTGGAAGAATAGGCCGCTGCTGTACGTCCGGTGTACGCCCCTGCCACAGGGGGAACGACGTCCGCCCGACGCGATCAGCACCCCCATTTCTCACTCTCTCCCGTCGATGACCTGTGGCATCGGCGAAGAAAGCAGACAACATGGCTTCCCTGCTCGATGGCGTCAACGCCGCATCGCTGCGTACCGACATCCCGTCGTTCCGCCCCGGTGACACCGTCAACGTCCACGTCCGAGTGATCGAGGGCAACCGCTCCCGTATCCAGCAGTTCAAGGGCGTAGTCATCCGTCGCCAGGGTGCGGGCGTCAGCGAGACCTTCACGGTCCGCAAGGTCTCCTTCAGCGTCGGCGTCGAGCGCACCTTCCCGGTGCACAGCCCGATCTTCGAGAAGATCGAGCTCGTCACCCGCGGTGACGTCCGTCGCGCCAAGCTGTACTACCTCCGTGAGCTGCGCGGCAAGGCCGCGAAGATCAAGGAGAAGCGCGACAACTGAGCTGACTCCCAGGTCCACAGGACGGCCGGATAGGCTCTGGCCCCGATGGACACGGAAGCAAAGCCCTCGGAGCGCGACCGCTCCTCCGCACCCGCAACGGCGCCGGAGGAGGGGTCGCGCTCCTCGCGTATCCCGGACCGGCCGGCCGCCCCGATGACCTGGCGCCGGACCGCGGCGCTCGGCGCCGTCTGCGCGGTCTTCGTACTGCTCCTGAGCAACTACGTGGTGCAGCCCTTCCTGATCCCCAGCGGCTCGATGGAGCCCACGCTGCGGGTGGGGGACCGGGTGCTGGTGAACAAACTGGCCTACCGTTCCGGCTCCGTGCCGCAACGCGGCGACGTGGTGGTCTTTGACGGCACCGGATCCTTTGTGCAGGAGCCCCCGCAGCAGAACCCCGTCACCGGTCTGGTGCACTCGGTGGCCGCGTCCCTGGGCCTCGTGGAGCCCGTCGAGACCGACTACGTGAAGCGGGTGGTGGGCGTGGGCGGTGACCGGGTGGTCTGCTGCGACAAGCGGGGCCGGGTCGAGGTGAACGGCCGGCCGGTCGCCGAGGGCTACCTGTATCCGGGGGACGCGGCCTCCGAGGTCCGCTTCGACATCGTCGTCCCCGACGGCACGCTGTGGATGATGGGCGACCACCGGAGCAACTCCCGCGACTCGCGTGACCACCTGGGCGAGCCGGGCGGCGGCATGGTCCCCGTCGACATGGTGATCGGCAGGGTGGACTGGATCGGCTGGCCGCCCAGCCGGGTGGGCTCGCTGCCGGACAGCGCCGCCTTCTCCGCCGTACGGGCGCCGGGTGGGGGTCGTGGGTAACCGCGGCCGCGGACGGCGCGGGTCGTCCGGCCCGGGAATACCGCCGCCCGGTACCGGGCCGACGGCCGCGCGTTCGCTGCCCACCAGGGCGGAGCGGCGGAAGCTGGCCCGCAAGGTCCGGCGACGGCGGCGCGGGGCCGCCGTGGGGGAGATCCCGCTGCTCGTCCTCGTGGCGCTGCTGATCGCGCTCGTGCTCAAGACCTTCCTGGTGCAGGCCTTCGTGATCCCTTCGGGATCGATGGAGCAGACCATCCGGATCGGTGACCGGGTGCTCGTGGACAAACTGACGCCCTGGTTCGGATCCAGGCCCGAGCGCGGCGACGTCGTCGTCTTCAAGGACCCGGGGCGCTGGCTGAACCAGGAGAACGTCGGCAAGAAGGAGTCGCCCGTCGTCGTCAAGCAGGCGAAGGAGGTGCTGACCTTCATCGGGCTGCTGCCCTCCGACGACGAACAGGATCTGATCAAGCGGGTGATCGCGGTCGGCGGCGACACGGTGGAGTGCTGCGGCAAGGACGGCCGGATCAACGTCAACGGTGTACCGCTCGACGAGCCCTATCTGTATCCGGGGAACCCTCCCTCCCTCATCAAATTCGAGGTAAAGGTTCCGCAGGGCCGGATCTTCGTGATGGGCGACCACCGGTCCGACTCCGCCGATTCCCGCTATCACCTGGACGAGCCGGAACACGGCACGGTCTCCGAGGACCAGGTCGTGGGACGGGCCGTCGTGATCGCCTGGCCCTTCGGCCACTGGCGAAAACTGGAGGAGCCGACAACCTTCGGCCAGGTCCCGGACGCGCGCGCCGGGACAGCTGCCGCGCCGGGCCCGTCGAATAGTGTGTCGTCCCGGGATCCGAACGGAATGAGTCCTCTCCCGACCCCTGCGGAACTTCCGCTCGTTATGGGAATGGTGGGCCTGCACCGGCTAGGGCGCAGGCGGTGGCACGGAATAAGGAGTGGATGTGGGGGATTTGGCCGTCGGTGCACGATCCGGACACGAAGAACCCGAGGACCGGCCGGATCATTCGGGCAATGCCGGGTCTGCCGGGGCGACGGGCCACGCGGGGAGTGACGGCGACACCCCGGACGGCGGTGGCAGGCCGGCGAAGAAGCCACGCTCCTTCTGGAAGGAGCTGCCGCTGCTCATCGTCATCGCACTCGTTCTCGCGCTGCTGATCAAGACGTTCCTGGTGCAGGCGTTCTCGATCCCCTCGGACTCGATGCAGAACACGCTCCAGCGGGGCGACCGGGTGCTGGTGGACAAGCTGACCCCCTGGTTCGGCGCGGAGCCCGAGCGTGGCGAGGTCGTGGTCTTCCACGACCCGGGCGGCTGGCTGGACGAGACCCCGGAGGTCCATCCGAATGTGGTCCAGAAGGTTCTCAGCTTCATCGGGCTGATGCCGTCCACCGAGGAGAAGGACCTGATCAAGCGGGTCATCGCCATCGGCGGCGACACGGTGGAGTGCAAGGAGAACGGCCCGGTCGTGGTCAACGGCACGGCCTTGGACGAGCAGTCGTTCATCTTCCCGGGCAACACCCCCTGCAACGACGCGCCCTTCGGCCCGATCAAGGTGCCCGAGGGCCGGATCTGGGTGATGGGCGACCACCGACAGGACTCCCGCGACTCCCGCTACCACCAGGAGCTGCCGGGCGACGGCACGGTCTCCAACGACGAGGTGGTCGGCCGGGCCATCGTCGTGGCGTGGCCGATCAACCGCTGGGCGACCCTGCCCGTCCCGAAGACCTTCGACCAGCCGGGCCTGAACGCGGCGATGGCCGTGGCGCCCGGCGCGATCGGCATCGCCGGAGCCGTGCCGATCGTGCTCTGGCGGCGCAGGCGGGCCGGCCTGGATTCCGGTCGGCAGCGGTGACCGATGGCCTGGCATGATCCGTTGAATCATGCCGACCGGCAGGGTGCGTGATGTCGTTGATGTCGTTGCGACCAAGGCATCGGCAAGATCGAGTAGGACCGACCGGCAATTGGGGGGTGGGTGAAGGAGCGGGGCTGGGTGCGTGCAGCTGCAAGGCGGAGGATTGAGGCAACGCAATGGGGTCTCCCCTGCTCGAGCGAAGCCGAGAGCTTGGGGAAGTTGTTGATTGACGACAACGCGGCAGATGTGCGTGCCCAGCCCCGCGACGCCGCCCCCCAATTGCCGGTCGGTCTAAATGCAAGGATTCCCGCCGGGTGTTCTTCATAGGATCTTGACGGCCGATCAGTACAGCTGCGCAGAGTGTGAAGATCTCCGTCCGGGTGGGCCCCGGCCACCACCCGTCACGGTGGGATCGGCAGGTTCGGCTCCAGCCGGACGGTACGGATGAACCGCCCTCCGGTTTCTCGGCGAGCACGCTGAGCAACCGGAGGGCGGTTGTCGGTGGTGGGAGGCTGGGGATGCCCAGCGGCCCGCGGTCGGCAAAGCGGTCGGGGACGCAGGAGCGCTGCGGAACTCCCGCTCGTTGTTCGGGGCAATGGGCCTTTGAACGGACAGGGCCCTGGAGCAGGCGTGGGCGCAGAGTGAGGACTGGATGTGAGTGACGTGGCTGCCGGTGCACGACCTGGACACGAAGAGCCCGCGAAGGGGCCCGACCGGTCCGCTGGGCCTGTCTCCGGTCCGCCGGTGGAGGCGCCGGGCCCGGACGGGGACGGAGACAGGGACGAGGACGGCGCGAAGGTCAGGAAGCAGCGTCCCTTCTGGAAGGAGCTGCCGCTGCTCATCGTCGTCGCACTGGTTCTCGCGCTGCTGATCAAGACGTTCCTGGTGCAGGCGTTCTCGATCCCCTCGGACTCGATGCAGAACACGCTCCAGCGGGGCGACCGGGTGCTGGTGGACAAGCTGACCCCCTGGTTCGGCGGGGAGCCCGAGCGCGGCGAGGTGGTCGTTTTCCACGATCCGGACAACTGGCTGGCCGGGGAGCCGACCCCCGAGACGAACGTGGTGCAGGACTTCCTGAGCTTCATCGGCCTGATGCCGTCGTCCAAGGAGAAGGACCTGATCAAGCGGGTCATCGCGGTCGGCGGCGACACCGTTCAGTGTGCGAAGGGCGGCCCGGTCGAGGTCAACGGGAAGGCGCTCGACGAGCCGTACATCTTCCCGGGCAACTCGGCCTGCGACGACAAGCCCTTCGGGCCGTTCAAGGTGCCCGAGGGCAAGATCTGGGTGATGGGCGACCACCGGCAGAACTCCTTGGACTCGCGCTATCACACCGACGAGTCGACCAAGGGCTTCGTGCCCGTCGACGACGTGGTGGGGCGGGCCGTGGTGGTGGCATGGCCGATCAACCGCTGGTCGACCCTGCCGGTCCCGGACACCTTCGACCAGCCGGGGATCGCCGCGGCGGCGGGCCTGGCCCCGGGGGCACTCGGTATGGCGGGTGCGCTGCCCCTCGTACTGCTGCGCCGCAGGAGGCTGACCAGCAGGCGTACCGCCGGGTAGGGTGCCGACTCGGATCAGCGATTGTCGATCTCCGAGGTGGGGGGACGCTGGGATGAGCGGTAAAGGACGTACGGGTGACGGCCACGGCCGGCTCGGCAGCATGCTGTCGGGGCTGGCCGTGGCCGTCGGCTGTGTGCTCTTCCTCGGCGGGTTCGCCTGGGGGGCGGTGGTGTACAAGCCGTACACGGTGCCGACCGAGTCGATGACCCCGACGGTGCACGCCGGTGACCGGATACTCGCGCAGCGGATCGACGGCAGCGAGGTGCACCGCGGCGACGTGGTCGTCTTCACCGATCCCGCGTGGGACGCCAACCTGCCGATGGTGAAGCGGGTCGTCGGGATCGGCGGCGACAAGATCGCCTGCTGCGGGAAGGACGGCCGGCTCACCGTCAACGGCAAGCCCATTGATGAACCGTATCTGCACACGAAGGACCCGGCCTCGGCCGAGAACTTCACGGCGGAGGTGCCCAAGGGGAAGCTCTTCCTGCTGGGTGACGAACGCACCGCCTCACTGGACTCCCGGGTCCACCTGGACGACGCGGGACATGGCTCCGTCCCCCGCGACGCGGTTCAGGCCCGGGTGGATGCCGTCGCCTGGCCGATGAACGGCATGGTCGAGCGTCCGCGGGCCTTCGCCTCCCTCCCCGGCGGGGTGTCGTCGCCGGGACCGCTGCGGCTTCAGCTCGGCGCCGTGCTCGTGGGCGTGGTACTCATCCTGGGCGGTGCGGCATACGGCCCGATCGCGGCACGGTCCGCCCGGAAGAGGAGCGGAAAGGTGCCCGCCGGTGCGCGTTGAGAAGCGGAAGGTCGCCCGTGTGGTGCTCCTGGACCCCGACGACCGGATCCTTCTGATCCACGGGTTCGAGCCCGGGGATCCGCAGAGCACCTGGTGGTTCACGCCCGGTGGCGGTCTGGAGGGCGACGAGACCCGGGAGGAGGCCGCGCTGCGTGAGTTGATGGAGGAGACCGGCATCACCGATGTCGAACTGGGCCCGCTGCTGTGGCAGCGGATGTGCTCGTTCCCGTTCGACGGGCGCCGCTGGGACCAGGACGAGTGGTATTTCCTGGCACGTACGACGCAGACCGTCACCGACACCGGTGGGCTGACCGGGCTGGAGCAGCGCAGTGTCGCGGGTCTGAGGTGGTGGACCTCCGCCGAACTGTCGGCAGCGCGTGAGACGGTGTACCCGACCAGGCTCGCCGAGTTGCTGCGCACGCTGCTCGACGAGGGTCCTCCGCGTACGCCACTGGTTCTGGACCCCGAAATCGCCTAAGCGCCCGGGGGCCCGGGGCCTGGCGCACAATGGGGGGACGCACGGCTGAAGGGGAACATGCCAATGAGCGCCGAGGACCTCGAAAAGTACGAGACCGAGATGGAGCTGAAGCTCTACCGGGAGTACCGAGATGTCGTCGGTCTGTTCAAATATGTGATCGAGACCGAACGGCGCTTCTACCTCACCAACGACTACGAGATGCAGGTGCACTCGGTCCAGGGCGAGGTGTTCTTCGAAGTATCGATGGCGGACGCCTGGGTCTGGGACATGTACCGGCCCGCGCGGTTCGTCAAGCAGGTACGCGTGTTGACGTTCAAGGACGTCAACATCGAGGAGCTCAACAAGAGCGATCTCGAACTTCCGGGTGGCTGAGCCCACTTTGAGAGGGGAGTGATTCCCACTTCCGGGTGGCCGGGATATCCACAATCCCGGAGTTGTCCACCAAGATCCACAAGCCGGGACCGGACGCGCCAGAGTCGGTCCCGGAGGTGGTGCCGAAATGAACGCACGGGGGGCACTCGGGCGGTACGGCGAGGATCTGGCGGTGCGGCTGCTGGCCGAGTCCGGCATGTCCGTACTGGAGCGGAACTGGCGCTGTCGCGCCGGTGAGATCGACATCGTCGCGATGGACGGCGACGCACTCGTGGTCTGCGAGGTGAAGACCCGCAGGGCGGGTGCGTTCGAGCACCCGATGGCGGCCGTCACGCCGGTCAAGGCGGAGCGGCTGCGGAGGCTGGCCGGCATCTGGCTGGACCGGCACGGCGGCCCGCCGCCCGGCGGGGTCCGGATCGACCTGGTCGGAGTGGTGCTGCCCAGGCGCGGAGCGCCCGTTGCCGAGCATGCGCGGGGGGTGGCCTGATGGGGTTCGCGCGGGCGTGCTCGGTGGCGCTCGTCGGCGTCGAGGGCGTGGTGGTGGAGGTCCAGGCGGACCTGGAGGCGGGGGTGGCCGCGTTCACCCTGGTGGGGCTGCCGGACAAGAGCCTGGTGGAGAGCCGGGACCGGGTCAGGGCCGCGGTGGTGAACTCGGGGGCCGAGTGGCCGCAGAAGAAGCTCACGGTGGGCCTGTCACCGGCCTCCGTGCCGAAGGGTGGCTCCGGGTTCGACCTGGCCGTCGCCTGCGCGGTGCTGGGGGCGGCCGAGCGGATCGATCCGGCGTCCATCGCCGATGTGGTGATGATCGGTGAGCTCGGGCTCGACGGCCGGGTGCGGCCGGTGCGCGGCGTGCTGCCGGCCGTGCTCGCCGCGGCGGAGGCCGGATACCGGCAGGTGGTCGTGCCCGAACAGACCGCGGGGGAGGCGGCGCTGGTCCCCGGCGTCTCCGTCCTCGGGGTACGGAGCCTGCGGCAGTTGATCGCCGTGCTCTGCGAGGAGCCGGTGCCCGACGAGCGGGAGGCGCACGACGAGGGGCGCCCCGGCACCATGCTGGCCGGGCTGATGGTGCCCGGCGCGGGCATCGGTACCGGGCTCGCCCGCGGGACCGGGCAGGGCGAGGGGAATCCACCCGATCTGGCGGATGTGGCGGGGCAGGAGCGGCCCCGCAAGGCTCTGGAGGTCGCCGCGGCCGGCGGTCACCATCTGCTGCTCTCGGGGCCGCCGGGCGCCGGCAAGACCATGCTGGCCGAGCGGTTGCCGGCGATCCTTCCGGCGCTGACCAGGAAGGAGTCCCTGGAGGTGACCGCGGTGCACTCGGTGGCGGGCATCCTGCCGCCGGGGGAGCCGCTGGTCGCCAGGCCGCCCTACTGCGCGCCCCACCACTCGGCGACGATGCAGTCGCTGGTCGGCGGGGGCAACGGACTGCCGCGGCCCGGCGCGGTCTCGCTGGCCCACCGGGGGATTCTCTTTCTGGACGAAGCGCCCGAATTCTCCATGCGGGCACTGGACGCGCTGCGCCAGCCGCTGGAATCGGGGCACGTGGTGGTGGCACGCAGCGCCGGGGTGGTGCGGCTGCCCGCCAGATTCCTGATGGTGCTGGCCGCCAACCCCTGCCCGTGCGGGCGGCACAGCCTCAGCGGGGCGGGCTGCGAATGCCCGCCGTCGGCGGTCAGGCGCTACCAGGCGCGACTCTCCGGGCCACTGCTCGACCGGGTGGATCTGCGGGTGGTCGTCGACCCGGTCAGGCGTCAGGACCTGATGGGGCCGGGCAGCCGGGGTGAGCCGACCGCCTCCGTCGCGGCCCGGGTCCAGGAGGCCAGGGCCCGGGCCGCGGACCGGCTGGCCGGCACCGCGTGGTCCTCCAACAGCGAGGTGCCCGGCCATGAGCTGCGGACCAGACTGGTCGCGGCACCGGGCGCGCTCATGGAAGCCGAACGGGACATGGAGCGGGGCCTGCTCACCGCGCGGGGCCTGGACCGGGTGCTCAGGGTGGCGTGGACGGTCGCCGATCTGCGCGGCGCCGACCGCCCGGACGCGTCCGACGTCGCGGTGGCGCTGGAGCTGCGGACCGGGATCTCGCGGGGCGCCCTGACGAACGCGGGGGCGTCATGACGGTGAGCGGTCAGGAGCGGCTGGCGCGGGCCGCCCTGACCCGCATCATCGAGCCGGGGGACGAGCACGGTGGCCGCTGGCTGCGCGAGTGCGGTGCCGTCGAGCTGGTGCGGCGGATCACCACCCGGGACGGCACGGCGGAGCAGCTGAGCGGAATGACCCCGAAACGGCTCGCCGGATACCGGCTGCGGGCCGAAGGCGCCGACCCCGGACAGGACCTCTCGACGGTCAACGCGCTCGGCGGGCGGTTCATCTGCCCCGGGGACCGGGAATGGCCCAGCCAGCTCGACGACCTCGCGGACGCCAGGCCGACCGGGCTGTGGGTGCGGGGGCCCCGCGATCTGAGGCTCTGGGCGCTGCGCTCGGTCGCCGTGGTCGGCGCCCGAGCCTGCACGCCCTACGGATCGCACATGGCGGCCGGCCTCGGCGCGGGACTCGCGGAACTGGGGTGGGTGGTCGTGTCGGGAGCCGCGTTCGGGGTCGACGGGGCGGCGCACCGGGGCGCGCTCGCCGTCGGCGGGGCGACGACGGCGGTACTGGCCTGCGGGGTGGACGTCCCCTATCCCCGGGGACACGCCGAGCTGATCGGACGGATCGCGGAACAGGGGCTCGTCATCGGCGAATTGCCGCCGTCCGATCATCCCACCCGCAGCAGATTCATCCTCCGGAACCGGGTCATCGCTGCGTTGACGCGCGGGACGGTCGTGGTCGAGGCCGAATACCGCAGCGGTTCACTGGTCACCGCACGCTGTGCACAGCGGCTCGGCCGCTTCACCATGGGCGTGCCGGGCCCCGCCACCAGTGGGCTGTCGGCAGGGGTCCATGAACTCCTGCGCGGAGAGGGCGTCCTGGTGACCGACGCCTCGGAAGTCGCCGAACTGGTGGGGGACATCGGCGAACTCGCTCCGGCCAGACGAGGCCCCGTGCACCCCCGGGACCTGCTGGACGCGGTCTCCGCCAGAGTCCTCGACGCACTGCCGTACCGGGGCTCCGTCAGCGGGCGGGATGTGGCCCGTACCGCCGGAACCAGCACCGACGAGGCGCTCGGCAGGCTGTACGAACTGCACTCACTGGGGTTCGTCGAACGGGATGGCGATGGATGGCAGTTGACGCCGCGGTCGACTTGCAATGGCGACGCGCGGCGAGGCGGTACTTGACCTGGAGCATTCGGGTGAAAAGGTGATGCAGATGACCTCGGCGGATCCTTCAGCGACGCCTCCGGGGCCGGCGCACGCGGCGACGGCCCCGGACCTCAGTCATGTCGGATCGGCCGGAATCGCACGGCGCCGATCCCTTATCCTGCGCGGACCGCGACATCACAGTCACGCTACGCTCACAAGGATTCCGGCTCAGACATACGTCCCAGCACTTCACAGCAGAACGGCTCAAGGCACCACATGCCCCAGCACACCTCCGGGTCTGACCGCGCGGCAGTACCACCGGCTGCGCGTGGCACTGTGCGCCCCCCTGCCCCCTCCTCGCTCGACGAGTTGTGGCGTTCGTACAAGGCCACGGGCGACGAGCGGCTGCGGGAGCAGCTGATCCTGCACTACTCACCGCTGGTGAAGTACGTCGCGGGCCGGGTGAGCGTGGGCCTGCCTTCCAACGTCGAGCAGGCGGACTTCGTCTCCTCGGGGGTCTTCGGACTGATCGACGCGATCGAGAAGTTCGACATCGAGCGCGCGATCAAGTTCGAGACGTACGCGATCACCCGCATCCGCGGCGCGATGATCGACGAACTGCGGGCGCTGGACTGGATCCCGCGCTCGGTGCGCCAGAAGGCGCGGGCCGTGGAACGCGCCTACGCCACGCTGGAGGCGCAGTTGCGGCGTACCCCTTCCGAGGCGGAGGTCGCCGCGGAGATGGGTATCGCGCTGGAGGAACTGCACGCGGTTTTCAGCCAGTTGTCACTGGCGAACGTGGTCGCGCTGGAGGAGCTGCTGCATGTCGGCGGCGAGGGCGGCGACCGGCTCAGCCTGATGGACACGCTGGAGGACACCACCGCCGACGATCCGGTGGAGGTCGCCGAGGACCGCGAGCTCAGACGGCTGCTCGCCCGGGCCATCAACACGCTCCCGGAGCGCGAGAAGACGGTCGTGACGCTCTACTACTACGAGGGCCTCACCCTCGCCGAGATCGGCAATGTACTCGGCGTCACCGAGAGCCGGGTCAGTCAGATCCACACCAAATCGGTGCTCCAGCTGCGCGCGAAACTGGCCGACGCCGGACGCTGAGAGCCACCCGCGGCCGGTGCCGGTCATGGCCGCTTCGGCCACGGATCAGGGCCGTACCCGTCCTCTCGAACACCGGCCGCCGTAGAGTGGACACGTGCCCAGGATTCGAGCGGCCTCGGTGGCCGAGCACCGGACCATGCAGCGCGGCGCCCTCCTGGACGCCGCACGCTCCCTGCTGTCCGAGGGTGGTACGGAGGCGTTGACCTTCCCCGCACTCGCCGAACGCACGGGCCTCGCCCGGTCCTCCGTGTATGAGTACTTCCGCTCCCGCGCGGCCGTGGTCGAAGAGCTCTGTGCCGTCGACTTCCCCGTCTGGGCGGCCGAGGTCGAGCATGCGATGGAGCAGGCCACCACGCCCGAGGGCAAGATCGAGGCCTATGTGCGCCGGCAGCTCGACCTCGTCGGGGACCGCCGCCACCGGGCGGTCGTCGCCATCTCGGCGAGCGAACTCGACGCCGGGGCGCGCGAGAAGATCAGGGCTGCGCACGGCGGGCTGATCGCCATGATCGTCGAGGCGCTCGGCGACCTCGGCCACGCCCAGCCGAGGCTGGCGGCGATGCTGCTCCAGGGTTCGGTGGACGCCGCGGTGCGACGTATCGAACTGGCCGTGGCCGAGGAGCCGTCCGTGATCGCGGACACCGCCGTCGCCATGATTCTCCGAGGCGTGCAGGGCGCGCAGGGCTGACGCGGCCGCCGCGACGCGGCGACCGCGAGCAGAACGCCGGGGGCGGCGAGCCCGTCCCCGGTCCCCGTCGCCGATTGCCCGGACTCGGGCTCGGGCACGCCGAACACTGGAAGCAGCCGGGACGGGCTCCGTCGCAGCAGCGACGGCGGCAGCAGCGACAGCGGATCCAGATAGGTGTCACCGCGCCGCAGCCCCCAGTGCAGACAGCCCGACGCGCAGTGGAAAGGCCCCGTCTCCACGACCGCCACCACCTGTCCCGCCGTCACCTTCTCGCCCTTCGCGACGAGCGCGCGCACCGGTTCGTACGTGGTCCGCAACGGCGGATCTCCGCTGCCGGCCACCTCGATCGCCAGCACTGCGCGCCCTGCCACACGCCCTGCGAACGAGACCTGTCCCGGGGCGGCGGCGAGCACCGCCGCCCCCGGCTCCGCGGCGAGGTCGACGCCGCGGTGCCCCCGCCCGTAGGGGCCGGCTGGGGGCTCCCAGCCCCGTACGACCGGAGGCCGCCCCGCCAACGGCCAGGCCCGGTCGCCGTCCGGAGCCGGTGCGGGGGACGGCGTGGGAACGGGTGCGGGTGCCGGTGCCCGTGCGGTGGCGGCCGACGGGCCGCACACCACCGCCAGCAGGGCCACCACCGCCACCACGAGCACCTCCCGCAGACGAAGGGAAGCGGGCTCCGGGGGAGCGGTCGGACCAGTTGTGCTCGGATCGGTTGTGGATCGCATGGCGGAACCGTCCCGCAGCCCCACGATCCGCGGGGATCATGAACCGGATCTGTGGACAACCAGCCGGTTGTGGACAGCGCCGTCACCCGGCACCCGGGCCGTCCCGTACACTTCCTATGGCGATCCGGGTCACCGGGTCGACTTCGCACGCCCCGCCACCTCCCTCTCTGCGGACGGTGGCCGCGCTCCTCGGTCCCTCGTGGCACGGCGCGTCGGGGCGTCAGGCGCGACAGCAATCCTGCGGTCGCGACAACCGAGCACCTCAAGGAGTACGGCCATGGCCGTCGTCACGATGCGGGAGCTGCTGGAAAGCGGCGTCCACTTCGGTCACCAGACCCGTCGCTGGAACCCGAAGATGAAGCGCTTCATCTTCACCGAGCGCAACGGCATCTACATCATCGACCTGCTCCAGTCGCTGTCGTACATCGACCGCGCCTACGAGTTCGTCAAGGAGACCGTCGCCCACGGCGGCTCCATCATGTTCGTGGGTACGAAGAAGCAGGCCCAGGAGGCCATCGCCGAGCAGGCGACGCGCGTCGGCATGCCGTACGTCAACCAGCGTTGGCTCGGTGGCATGCTCACCAACTTCTCCACCGTCTACAAGCGCCTTCAGCGTCTGAAGGAGCTCGAGCTCATCGACTTCGAGGACGTGGCCGCCTCCGGCCTCACCAAGAAGGAGCTCCTGGTCCTCTCCCGCGAGAAGGCCAAGCTGGAGAAGACCCTCGGTGGTATCCGCGAGATGCAGAAGGTGCCGAGCGCCGTCTGGATCGTCGACACCAAGAAGGAGCACATCGCCGTCGGTGAGGCGCGCAAGCTCCACATCCCGGTCGTCGCGATCCTCGACACCAACTGCGACCCCGACGAGGTCGACTACAAGATTCCGGGCAACGACGACGCGATCCGCTCCGTCACCCTGCTCACCCGCGTGATCGCCGACGCCGTCGCCGAGGGCCTCATCGCCCGTTCCGGTGCCGCCACCGGTGACTCGAAGCCGGGCGAGAAGGCCGCCGGCGAGCCGCTCGCCGAGTGGGAGCGCGACCTGCTCGAGGGCGACAAGAAGGCCGACGCCGAGGTGCAGACCTCCGCCGAGACCGAGAAGGTCGCGGACGCCGAGGCCGCCGCGGCCCCCGCCGCCGAGGCTGCTGCCGAGGCTCCGGCCGAGGCTCCGGCCGAGGCTCCGGCCGCGGACGCCGAGCAGGCCTGACACCCGTCACGGCTGAAGACGGCGGGGGCCGGTGCCACAAGCACCGCCCCCGCCGTTCACCCGTAGATCTTTCAGACTTCGAGAGAGAAACACAGACTCATGGCGAACTACACCGCCGCTGACGTCAAGAAGCTCCGCGAGCTGACCGGCGCCGGCATGATGGACTGCAAGAAGGCGCTCGACGAGGCCGACGGCAACGTCGACAAGGCCGTCGAGGCGCTCCGTATCAAGGGCCAGAAGGGCGTCGCCAAGCGCGAGGGCCGCTCTGCCGAGAACGGTGCCGTCGTCTCCCTCATCTCCGAGGACCAGACGTCCGGTGTTCTGCTGGAGCTGAAGTGCGAGACGGACTTCGTCGCCAAGGGCGAGAAGTTCCAGAACGTCGCGAGCACCCTCGCCGCTCACGTCGCCGCCACCTCGCCGGCCGACATCCAGGCGCTGCTCGCCTCCGAGATCGAGGCCGGCAAGACCGTCCAGGCGTACGTCGACGAGGCCAACGCCAACCTCGGCGAGAAGATCGTCCTGGACCGCTTCGCGCAGTTCTCCGGCGCGTACGTCTCCGCGTACATGCACCGCACCATGCCCGACCTGCCGCCGCAGATCGGTGTTCTGGTCGAGCTGGACAAGGCCGACGCCGAGCTGGCCAAGGGCATCGCGCAGCACATCGCCGCGTTCGCCCCGAAGTACCTGTCCCGCGAGGACGTCCCGGCCGAGGTCGTCGAGGCCGAGCGCCGCGTCGCCGAGGAGACGACGCGCGCCGAGGGCAAGCCCGAGGCCGCGCTCCCGAAGATCGTCGAGGGTCGCGTCAACGGCTTCTTCAAGGAGGCCACCCTCCTCGGCCAGCCGTACGCGCTGGACAACAAGAAGTCCGTCCAGAAGGTCCTGGACGAGGCCGGTGTCACCCTGAAGCGCTTCTCGCGCATCAAGGTCGGCATCTGAGTCCGTCCGCGAACAACGGTGGACCCCGATAGGGTCTAGTGCAGTCGTCGGCCGCACTCACGCCGTACGACCGCAGATCTGACGAGGAGGCCATTGCCGCTGAGGGACACCAGACCCACCGGCAATGGCCTTCTTCGTATGTGCACGAGGAGAATCTCCATGAACAAGGGCGCGGACGCCGCACAAGGTGACCACAAGCGCGACGACGGCAAGGTGGCCGGACGCTTCATGCTGAAGCTGTCCGGAGAGGCGTTCGCCGGCGGCGGGGGTCTCGGTGTCGACCCCGACGTCGTACACGCCATCGCCCGGGAAATCGCGGCTGTCGTCCGCGACGGCGCGGAAATCGCGGTCGTCATCGGCGGCGGCAACTTCTTCCGCGGCGCCGAGCTCCAGCAGCGCGGCATGGACCGGGCCCGGTCCGACTACATGGGCATGCTCGGCACGGTCATGAACTGCCTGGCGCTCCAGGACTTCCTGGAGAAGGAAGGCATCGACTCCCGCGTCCAGACCGCCATCACCATGGGGCAGGTCGCGGAGCCGTACATTCCGCTGCGCGCCGTGCGCCACCTGGAGAAGGGCCGCGTCGTCATCTTCGGCGCCGGCATGGGGATGCCGTACTTCTCCACCGACACCACTGCCGCCCAGCGCGCCCTGGAGATCGACGCAGAGGCCCTTCTGATGGGCAAGAACGGGGTGGACGGCGTCTACGACTCCGACCCGAAGAGCAACCCCGACGCGGTGAAGTTCGACGCGCTCGAGTACAGCGAGGTTCTCGCCCGCGATCTCAAGGTCGCCGACGCCACCGCCATCACGCTCTGCCGCGACAACGACCTGCCGATCCTCGTCTTCGAGCTCACCGCCACCGGCAATATCGCCCGCGCGGTCAAGGGTGAGAAGATCGGCACGCTCGTGAGTGACCGGAGCACCCGGGTCTGAGGACCGGGGGACCTTCCCGGAGTACCACGGGAAGGTCCGGGCCCCCGGGGTCACCCCCGGGACCGGCCCCGAAGGATGGACAACGGCCTGCCGGTCGGACACCGTGCAGGTGAGGACGCGACGCAGGATCCGCCGGGCCCGGGCACGACGGGCCCACTCAAGACACGCAGGAGCACGTGGTGATCGAAGAAACCCTCCTCGAGGCCGAGGAGAAGATGGAGAAGGCCGTCGTCGTCGCGAAAGAGGACTTCGCCGCGATCCGCACCGGCCGTGCGCACCCCGCGATGTTCAACAAGATCGTCGCCGACTACTACGGCGCGCTGACCCCGATCAACCAGCTCGCCTCGTTCTCGGTGCCCGAGCCGCGCATGGCCGTCGTGACGCCGTTCGACAAGACTGCGCTGCGCAACATCGAGCAGGCGATCCGCGACTCGGACCTCGGCGTCAACCCGAGCAACGACGGCAATATCATCCGGGTGACCTTCCCGGAGCTCACCGAGGAGCGCCGCCGCGACTACATCAAGGTCGCCAAGGGCAAGGCCGAGGACTCCAAGATCTCCATCCGCGCCGTGCGCCGCAAGGCCAAGGAGACCCTCGACAAGCTGGTCAAGGACAAGGAGTCGGGCGAGGACGAGGTGCGTCGCGCCGAGAAGGAGCTCGACGACACCACCGCGAAGTACGTCGCGCAGGTCGACGAGCTGCTCAAGCACAAGGAAGCCGAGCTGCTCGAAGTCTGATGAACGACTCTTCCTGGGGCGCCCCGCAGGGAGCCGGCCACTGGGGTGCGCCCGAGATGCGGGCTGCCCCGGCGGGTCCTGCTTACGATGTGCATGACGCCCAGCAGACTCGGCCCATGCCCATCGTGCCGGACGTTCCCGACGCAGGTAGAGACGCTGACGACCGTGATGACCGGGACCAGGGGGCCGGACGCCTGAGCGGCGGCCCCCTGTTCCGTGACGAGAAGCCGCAGGAGCCCATGTCCACCGCGCCGCCGCCCCCGCAGAAGAAACGTGCGGGCCGTGATCTGCGAGCCGCCATAGGGGTCGGTGTGGGGCTCGGCGCCGTCATCGTCGCCTCGCTGTTCATCGTCAAGGCCGTCTTCGTCGGTGTGATCGCCGTCGCCGTCGTCGTGGGCCTGTGGGAGCTGACCTCCCGGCTCCAGGAGCGCAAGGGCATCAAGGCGCCGCTCGTCCCGCTGGCGGTGGGCGGCGCGGCGATGGTGGTCGCCGGCTACGCGAAGGGCGCCGAAGGCGCCTGGGTGGCGATGGCGCTGACCGCGCTGGCGGTGCTCGTCTGGCGGATGACCGAGCCGCCCGAGGGCTACCTCAAGGATGTCACGGCCGGTGTGTTCGCGGCGTTCTACGTACCGTTCCTCGCCACGTTCGTCGCCATGCTCCTGACCGCCGACGACGGGCCGCAGCGGGTGCTCACCTTCCTGCTGCTGACCGTGGTCAGCGACACGGGTGCGTACGCCGTCGGCTGGCGCTTCGGGAAGCACAAGCTCGCGCCGCGCATCAGCCCCGGAAAGACCCGGGAGGGTCTGTTCGGGGCCGTCGCCTTCGCGATGGTGGCCGGTGCGCTGTGCATGCAGTTCCTGATCGACGGCGGTTCCTGGTGGCAGGGGCTGCTGCTCGGGCTCGCCGTCGCGGCCAGTGCCACGCTCGGCGACCTCGGCGAGTCGATGATCAAGCGGGATCTCGGGATCAAGGACATGGGCACGCTGCTGCCGGGGCACGGCGGCATCATGGACCGGCTCGACTCGCTGCTGCCGACCGCCCCGGTGGTCTGGCTGCTGCTGGTGCTGTTCGTCGGCTCCGGCTGAGATCGCGCCGCTGACCTGGGATTATTCGAGTGAGGGCCCGCTGTCCACAGGACGGCGGGCCCTCACTGTTCCGTCTGCGACACTGGATGGACCATGCCTAAGCCCGGAGAACTCACTTTCGTCGCGCCCCGCGGAGCCAAGAAGCCGCCGCGGCACCTCGCCGACCTCACGCCCGCCGAGCGCAAGGAAGCCGTCGCCGCGATCGGCGAGAAGCCGTTCCGCGCCCAGCAGCTCTCGCAGCACTACTTCGCGCGGTACGCGCACGACCCGGCCGAGTGGACCAACATCCCGGCCGCGTCGCGGGACAAGCTCGCCGAGGCGATGTTCCCCGATCTGATGTCCGTGGTCCGCCACATCAGCTGCGACGACGACACCACCCGCAAGACGCTCTGGAAGCTGCACGACGGGACGCTCGTCGAGTCCGTCCTGATGCGCTACCCGGAGCGGGTGACGATGTGCATCTCCTCCCAGGCGGGATGCGGGATGAACTGCCCGTTCTGCGCGACGGGGCAGGCCGGTCTCGACCGCAATCTGTCGACCGCCGAGATCGTCCACCAGATCGTGGACGGGATGCGGGCGCTGCGCGACGGCGAGGTCCCCGGCGGCCCGGCGCGGCTCTCCAACATCGTCTTCATGGGCATGGGCGAGCCGCTCGCCAACTACAACCGGGTGGTCGGCGCGATCCGCCGGCTGACCGACCCCGAGCCGGACGGGCTGGGGCTCTCGCAGCGCGGGATCACCGTCTCCACGGTGGGCCTGGTGCCCGCGATGCTCCGCTTCGCCGACGAGGGCTTCAAGTGCCGCCTCGCCGTTTCGCTGCACGCGCCGGACGACGAGCTGCGCGACACCCTCGTTCCCGTGAACACGCGCTGGAAGGTGGGCGAGGTGCTGGACGCCGCGTGGGAGTACGCGGAGAAGTCCGGCCGCCGCATCTCCATCGAGTACGCGCTGATCCGTGACATCAACGACCAGGCGTGGCGCGGTGACCGGCTCGGCCGGCTCCTCAAGGGCAAGCGGGTGCACGTCAACCTGATCCCGCTGAACCCCACGCCCGGTTCCAAGTGGACCGCCTCGCGGCCCGAGGACGAGAAGGCATTCGTCGAGGCGATCGCGGCCCACGGGGTGCCGGTGACCGTGCGGGACACCCGCGGCCAGGAGATCGACGGAGCCTGCGGGCAGCTGGCGGCGGCCGAGCGCTGAGGCCACTCCCGGACGGGCCCCGGGCCCCGTGTAGCCTGGGCCCGAAATCAACTTCATATTCCGACAGGGGAGCGCCACAGCGCTGAGAGTGCGGCACCGAGGACAGGTCGGCCGCAGACCCTCTGAACCTCGCCCGGGTCATTCCGGGTAGGAAGTTCGGTCATCAACTCATGCTGTTGCGCCCTGCCCGCTTCTTCGCGGGCGGGGCCGCGTCTCTTCCTGGCCAAAACCCAGGAGGAATCCACAATGAGCACCACGCGCAGGACCAGGCAGCTCGCGGCATCGGCCGCCGCCGCCGCGCTCGGCGTCACCGCACTCGCCGGGTGCGGCGGTTTTGACGATCAGTCCGCCGGTTCCGGCGGCACGAAGGGCTCGGGCTCCAAGACCGTGACCCTCGTCAGCCACGACTCCTTCAACGCCTCCGAGGACGTACTGAAGGAGTTCACCGAGGAGACCGGCTACACCGTCAAGGTGCTGAAGAGCGGCGACGCGGGTGTCGCGCTCAACCAGGAGATCCTGACCAAGGGCTCCCCGCGCGGCGACGTGTTCTTCGGCGTCGACAACACGCTGCTCTCCCGGGCCCTCGACAGCGGGCTCTTCACGCCGTACGAGGCGAAGGGCATCGACCGGGTCGCGGCAGACACCCGGCTCGACGCGGACAAGCACCGGGTCACCCCGATCGACACCGGCGACATCTGCGTCAACTACGACAAGAAGTACTTCGCCGACAAGAAGCTCGCGCCGCCGCAGTCCTTCGACGACCTGGCGAAGCCCGCGTACAAGAACCTCCTCGTCACCGAGAACGCGGGAACCTCCTCGCCCGGCCTCGGCTTCCTCCTCGGCACCGTGGCCACCTACGGCGAGAAGGGTTACCAGGATTACTGGAAGAAGCTGAAGAGCAACGGCGTCAAGGTCGTCGACGGCTGGGAACAGGCGTACAACGAGGAGTTCTCCGGCTCCGCGGGCGGCAAGAAGGCCGAGGCCGACCGGCCGCTCGTCGTCTCGTACGCCTCCAGCCCGCCCGTCGAGGTGCTGTACGCGAAGCCGCAGCCGGCCGAGGCCCCGACCGGTGTCGCCACCGGGACCTGCTTCCGCCAGATCGAGTTCGCCGGGCTGCTGAACGGCGCGAAGAACGAGGCGGGCGGCAAGGCCCTGCTGGACTTCCTGATCAGCAAGAAGTTCCAGGAGGACATGCCTCTCAACATGTTCGTGAACCCGGTCACCAAGGACGCGGAACTGCCGGAGCTCTTCACGAAGTTCGGCGCGACGGTGGACAGGCCGACGACCGTGGCCCCGGACCTCATCGCCAAGAACCGTGAGCAGTGGGTCCAGTCGTGGTCCTCGCTCGTAGTGAAGTAACGAAGACCCCCGTACGCGGACCGGACGCGGGCGGGAAGGCTCCCCGCGGCCGGTCGGTCCGGCCTTCGCACGCGCAGGGCGCTCGTGCGAAGGCCCGGCGCGGGAGCGCGGTGCGGCTCGGCCTGATGGCCGTGCCCGTCGCGTTCTTCGCGCTGTTCTTCGCCTACCCGGTCGCCGCGATCGTCGGCCGCGGCCTGAAGGTGGACGGCGTCTGGCAGTTCGGCCGGATCGGAGAGGTGCTGACCCGGCCGGACATCCGCGAGGTCCTCTGGTTCACCAGCTGGCAGGCGCTCGCCTCGACCGCGCTGACCCTGCTGATCGCGCTGCCCGGCGCCTATGTCTTCGCCCGTTTCGACTTCCCCGGCAAACAACTGCTGCGGGCGGTCGTCACGGTGCCGTTCGTCCTGCCGACCGTGGTCGTCGGGACGGCCTTCCTGGCGCTGCTGGGGCGCGGCGGATTCCTCGACGAACTCTGGGGCGTACGACTCGACACCACCGTCTGGGCGATTCTGCTCGCCCATGTCTTCTTCAACTACGCGGTGGTCGTACGGACGGTCGGCGGGCTGTGGGCCCAGCTCGACCCCCGGCAGGAGGAGGCCGCCAGGGTGCTGGGCGCGGGACGGTTCGCCGCCTGGCGGCGGGTCACCCTGCCGGCCCTCGCACCCGCCGTGGCCGCGGCCGCGCTGATGGTCTTCCTCTTCACCTTCACCTCCTTCGGTGTCGTGCAGATCCTCGGCGGTCCCGGGTTCTCCACGCTGGAGGTGGAGATCTACCGGCAGACCGCGCAGTTGCTCGCCCTGCCGACGGCCGCCGTGCTGACGCTGGTGCAGTTCGCCGCGGTCGGCGCGATCCTCGCCGTGCACGCGTGGACCGTACGGCGCCGGGAGACCGCGCTGAAGCTGGTCGACGCGGCGCAGACCGCCCGCAGGCCGCGCGGCGCCGGGCAGTGGGCGCTGCTCTGCGGGGTGCTGCTGACCGTACTGCTGCTGATCCTGCTGCCGCTCGGGGTGCTGGTCGAGCGCTCCGTGAACACCACCGGCGGGCATGGTTTCGACTTCTACCGTGCCCTGGCGTCCGTGGACGCGGGCGGCGGTACGTTCCTGGTCGCGCCGCTCGAAGCGATCTGGAACTCCTTGCAGTACGCGCTGGTCGCGACGGTCATCGCGCTCGTCGTCGGCGGGCTGGCCGCCGCGGCGCTGACCCGGCGCGCCGGGCGCCTCGTGCGCGGCTTCGACGCGCTGCTGATGCTGCCGCTCGGGGTGTCCGCGGTCACCGTCGGCTTCGGCTTCCTGATCACGCTGGACAAGCCGCCGCTGGATCTGCGGACTTCCTGGATCCTGGTGCCGCTCGCCCAGGCGCTGGTCGGTGTGCCCTTCGTCGTACGGACCATGCTGCCCGTGCTGCGCGCGGTGGACGGGAGGCTGAGGGAGGCGGCGGCGGTGCTCGGGGCGTCGCCGCTGCGGGCCTGGCGGGAGGTCGATCTGCCGCTGGTGCGACGGGCGTTGCTGGTCGCGGCCGGTTTCGCGTTCGCCGTCTCGCTCGGCGAGTTCGGTGCGACGGTGTTCATCGCGCGGCCCGACCGCCCGACGCTGCCGGTCGCCGTGGCCCGGCTGCTGGGGCGGGCCGGGGAGCTCAACTACGGCCAGGCGATGGCCCTCAGCACCATCCTGATGGTGGTCTGCGCCGTCTCGCTGCTGCTGCTCGAACGTATCCGCACGGACCGGTCCGGGGAGTTCTAGAGATGCTGACACTGGAATCGGCCACGGTCCGCTTCGGCGAGCGGGCGGCGCTCGACGCGGTGGACCTGGAGGTCGCCGAGCACGAGATCGTGTGTGTGCTCGGGCCGAGCGGAAGCGGCAAGTCCACCCTGCTGCGGGTGGTCGCCGGACTGCACCCGCCGGACGGCGGCCGGGTGCTGCTGGACGGCGCCGACCAGGCCGGGGTGCCGGTGCACCGGCGCGGTCTCGGCCTGATGTTCCAGGACCACCAGCTCTTCCCGCACCGGGACGTCGGCGCCAATGTCGCGTTCGGGCTGCGGATGCACGGGGTGTCGCGCCGCGACCAGGAGCGCAGGGTCGGCGAACTCCTCGACATGGTGGGCCTGCCCGGCGCCGAACGGCGTGCCGTCGCCGCACTGTCCGGCGGCGAGCAGCAGCGCGTCGCCCTCGCGCGGGCCCTCGCCCCGCGCCCCAAGCTGCTGATGCTGGACGAGCCGCTCGGCCAGCTCGACCGCGGTCTGCGTGAACGGCTCGTCGTCGAACTGCGCACGCTCTTCGGGCAGTTGGGTACGACGGTGCTCGCCGTCACGCACGACCAGGGCGAGGCGTTCGCCCTGGCCGACCGGGTGGTGGTGATGTGCGACGGACGGATCGCCCAGGCGGGCACCCCGCTGGAGGTCTGGCAGCGGCCGGCCTCCGCCTTCGTCGCCCGGTTCCTCGGCTTCGACAACGTGGTCGAGGCGACGGTGACCGGTGCCGTCGCCGACACGGTGTGGGGCAGGGTGCCGGTGCCCGAGGACTCGCCGCAGGGGGCGTGCGATCTGCTGGTGCGTCCGGCCGGGGTCCGGATCGGCGCCCCGGACGAGGGTCTGCGCTGCGTGGTCGGGACGCGTACGTTCCGGGGCAACCACGTCGCCGTACGGCTGATGCCGGAGCGCGGTCCGGTCCTGGAGGCGGAGTGCGCGCTGCGGGACGCGCCCGAGGAGGGCGCGGCGGTCGGGGCGGGCTTCGACGCGGCGGAGACCGTCGTCCTGCCCGCCCGCTTCTGACCGGGCGCGTTCACCGCACCGGACCAGCCGTGACCGGTCCCGGTCGCGGGATCCGGCCGCCGGCCGGACGATTGCCTGATGCCCCGGAGTGCGGCTCCGGCCGCCCCCGGGGTCCTGAGGCACGTCTTCGGGGGCAGCCCCGGGGCCGTGCGGCAGATCCGGAACGACTCCGGGAAGGACAGGGACAATGACCGAGTCAGCACGCGAGGGCATCGACATCACCCGCATCCTCGATGCCCCGCGGGAACGGGTCTTCGAGGCCTGGACGACGCCCGAGCACTTCGCGGCCTGGTTCGGCGGTGACGCCGAGGTGCCGCTCGACCGGGTGTCGATGGACGTCAGGCCGGGCGGCGACTGGAGCCTGGTCATGGTGGTGCCGGGCACCGAGATGCCGTTCCACGGGGTCTACCGGGAGGTGGTGGCCCCCGAGCGACTGGTGCTCACGATGAAGGACGCCTCCGCGCCCGCCGGCACCGACGGCGAGATCGTCACCGCCACCTTCGCCGACCGCGGCGACAGGACCACCGAGCTGGTCTTCCGGCAGCGCGGCGGCAACCTCACGCCCGAGCAGTACGCGGCGGCCGAGGACGGCTGGGAAGCCTTCTTCGACGCGCTGGTGGCCCGGCTCGCGTCCTCCTGAACCGGCCGCCCTACGCCGCCGACAACCGGGCGAGTGCCTCAGGGGCTCGTTCGCCGTGTCCACGAGCGCGATCCGGGACTCCGTCGCCCGGCCGGCGGCCAGCGCGGGCGTCGCCGCGTAGCCGCCGTCCGGCAGCCCCGCGTAGAGCGCGTCGGGGGAGTAGAGCAGGCCGCGGTACGGATCGAAGGGGAGCCCGGGCACCGGCGGGAAGACGGTCAGGCCGACGGACTGGTGTCGTCCGGGTTGTCCACCTTGTCGTGCTATGTGGCCGCCGGACCGGCCCCGGTCCGGCGGCGTCCTCAGGCCGTCAGCGGCAGCGCGGCCAGCTCCGCGATCAGCCAGGTCAGCGGGGCGAAGACGAGCAGCAGCGCGACGGCGCGCAGGGCTGTCGCGGCGCGCAGGGCCGACGCCGGGGCGCCGAGCCGCAGCAGCGCCCGCAAGGTCTGCGCGCGCGCCTGCCTCGCCTCCAGGGCCGAGGTCAGCAGCGTCGCCGTCGTGCAGCCGAGAACGAGTACCGCGCCCAGCGCCGTGAGCGGGCCGAGGGGGCGTGCGTCCGTCCCGTACAGCGCGTAGCCGGCGACGGCTGCGGCGAGCACGGCGCAGACCATGCCGAGCGGCCGCCCGATCCGGCGCGACTCGTCCATCAGCACCCGGCCCGCCAGCAGACGTACGGCGCCGGGGCGCACCGCCTGCAGCAGCCGCCCGCACAGATGGGCCAGCCCCGGACCCGCCACGGCCAGTCCGACCGCCGTCAGCGTCCACCCCACCAGCACCCCGGCCGGGGTGGCTTCGAGCCTGCCGGGCAGCGGGAGCAGGCTGTGACCGTCGCTCCGGCTCATGTACGCCTCGACGGCGAGACCGGTCGCGGTCAGCGCCACGCCCCACGGCAGTCCCGTCGGGGGCGCCGCCGGATCGGGTGCCTCCGGCTCCGTCAGTACGTCCGAGGAGGTGTCGTCCGGGGCAGCCGTCGAGACCGGCCCGGCGCGCAGCGCGAGCGCGCTCGCGCTCGCCGCGGCCACCGGGACCAGGGCCAGCAGCACGAGCACGGCGGCGAGCGGCAGCGGGGCCTCGGCGTCGAGCAGCCCGGCCGCAGCGCCGTCGAACGGCAGCCCGGTCAGGTCACCGCGCAGATGCAGGAAGAACAGCAGCGCCACCATCGACCCGAGGGCGCAGGAGACGGCGGTGGAGACCGCGGCGAGCACGGCGAGCCGGACCGGGCCCAGGCCCACGGCGGACAGCCCGGAACGTGGCCGGGTGCTCGGGTCCGTACGGGCCACCGCGACCGCGAACTGCACGGTGGTGGCGAGCGGCACGAAGCACCACAGCAGGCGCAGCACGGCCGCGGTGGAGTGCGCCGGGTGCCCTGACGCGTAGCTCAGGGTGCACAGCAGGAGGAAGCCGACTCCGGCGGAGGCGGCGGCGACCAGCAGCCGCCGCAGCAGGACCAGCGGATGGGAACCCCGGGCTAGACGGAGAGCGAGCACGCCGCGCGGCCCTCCGTATCGGATACGGCGGGCAGGGCGACGGTGGCGACGCGGCGGCCGTCCAGCAGCGGGACCGTGCGGTCGGCGAGGGCGGCGATCTCCGGGTCATGGGTGGCGAGCACGATCGTGATGCCGTGCGAACGGGCCGCGCTGGTGAGGGTGCGCAGTACATGTGTCCGGTCGCTGCGGTGCAGGGTCGCGGTCGGCTCGTCGGCGAAGATCACCGTGGGGGCGGCGGCCAGGGCGCGGGCCACGGCGATCCGCTGGCGCTGTCCCTGGAGCAGGGTGTGCGGCCGCTGCTTGGCACAGGCGCCGATGTCGAGCCGCTCCAGCCACTCCAGGGCGGCCTTCTTCGCCTCCCGGCGCGGGGCGCCGCGCAGCAGCAGCGGAAGGGCCGTGTTCTCCCAGGTGTTCAGCTCGGGCACCAGCTGGGGCTCGGGGGCGATCCAGCCGAACCTGTCGCGGCGCAGCCGTTCGCGCAGCCGGGGCCCCATGGTGTGGACGGGGACGCTGTTGAACCACACCTCGCCCTGCTCGGGCACCAGCTGACCGGACAGGCAGTGCAGCAGGGTCGTCTTGCCGCAGCCCCGGGGGCCCGTCACGGCGAGGATCTCGGCGTCACGGACGCCCAGGGAGACACCGCCGAGCGCGGGTGAGCCGTTGTGGGAATGGTGCAGGGAACGCGCCCAGATCACGTCGTTGTCCGGCGGGGCCACCATGGCGTACACCTCGGTTCAGATCGTAATTCCCGTCCCCCGTACGGGGGAACGAAGAGAAGGCCGATCGGTCACTCGGCACCGTAAGGATTCGAACCGCGGTGAGCGCACAGCACACGGCCCGGGTGCGCCCCTTCCCACTCGAATGGGCGCATCCGGGCCGTGTGGACCGTATGAGGATGACGGCTGGAAGCCGGTCAAGCAGTGGTCAAGCGATGGTCAAGCCGAAAGGCCGTCCGGCCGACGGCCGATCCGTGGTCGGACGGCCGGTCGTCGTGCCGGTCAGAGCTTGGTCCATGCCTCCGTGAGGACGGTGCGCAGGATGCCCTCGATCTCGTCGAACGTCGACTGGTCGGAGACCAGCGGCGGCGCGAGCTGGACGACCGGGTCGCCGCGGTCGTCGGCCCGGCAGTACAGGCCGTTGTCGTACAGCGCCTTGGAGAGGAAGCCGTACAGTACGCGCTCGGTCTCCTCGTCGGTGAAGGTCTCCTTGGTGGCCTTGTCCTTCACCAGCTCGATGCCGTAGAAGAAGCCGTTGCCGCGGACGTCGCCGACGATCGGCAGGTCGAGCAGCTTCTGCAGCGTCGTGAAGAAGGCGTTCTCGTTGTCCAGGACGTGCTGGTTGAGGCCCTCGCGCTCGAAGATGTCGAGGTTGGCGAGGCCGACCGCAGCGGAGACCGGGTGGCCACCGAAGGTGTAGCCGTGCAGGAAGGTGTTGTCACCCTCGTAGAACGGCGCGGCGATGCGGTCCGAGACGATGCAGGCACCGATCGGGGAGTAGCCCGAGGTCATGCCCTTGGCGCAGGTGATCATGTCCGGCACGTAGCCGAACTTGTCGCAGGCGAACATCGTGCCGAGGCGGCCGAAGGCGCAGATGACCTCGTCGGAGACGAGCAGCACGTCGTACTTGTCGCAGATCTCGCGGACGCGCTGGAAGTATCCGGGCGGCGGCGGGAAGCAGCCACCGGCGTTCTGCACCGGCTCCAGGAAGACCGCGGCGACGGTCTCCGGGCCCTCGAAGAGGATCTCCTGCTCGATCTGGTCGGCGGCCCAGCGGCCGAAGGCCTCGGGGTCGTCGCCGTGGATCGGGGCGCGGTAGATGTTGGTGTTCGGCACCTTGTGCGCGCCGGGGACCAGCGGCTCGAAGGGGGCCTTCAGGGCCGGCAGGCCGGTGATGGACAGGGCGCCCTGCGGGGTGCCGTGGTAGGCGACCGCACGCGAGATGACCTTGTACTTGGTCGGCTTGCCCTGGAGCTTGAAGTACTGCTTGGCCAGCTTCCAGGCGGTCTCGACGGCCTCGCCGCCACCGGTGGTGAAGAAGACCTTGTTGAGGTCGCCCGGGGCGTAGTCGGCGAGGCGCTCGGCCAGCTCGACGGCCTTCGGGTGGGCGTAGGACCACACCGGGAAGAAGCCCAGCTCCTGGCCCTGCTTGTACGCCGCCTCGGCGAGCTCGTGACGGCCGTGACCGGCGTTGACCACGAACAGGCCGGAGAGGCCGTCCAGGTAACGCTTGCCCTGGTCGTCGAAGATGTAGGTGCCCTCGCCACGCACGATGGTGGGAACGGGCGCGTTCTCGTAGTCCGACATGCGGGTGAAATGCATCCACAGGTGGTCGTACGCGGTTCGGCTGAGGTCCTTGCTCACGGCTATCGGGTTCCCCACATATAGGTCTGCTTCTTGAGCTTCAGGTACACGAAGCTCTCGGTGGAGCGCACACCGGGGAGGGCCCGGATGCGTTTGTTGATCGTTTCCAGCAGGTGGTCGTCGTCCTCGCAGACGATCTCCACCATCAGGTCGAAGGAGCCCGCGGTCATCACCACGTACTCGCATTCGGCCATGGCCGACAGTGCTTCGGCGACGGGATCGAGGTCTCCCTCGACATTGATGCCGACCATCGCCTGCCGCCGGAACCCCACGGTGAGGGGATCGGTGACGGCGACGATCTGCATCACGCCCTGATCGAGCAGCTTCTGGACGCGCTGCCGCACGGCCGCCTCGGAGAGGCCGACGGCCTTGCCTATAGCGGCGTACGGACGGCGTCCGTCCTCCTGGAGCTGCTCGATGATTGCGAGGGACACGGCATCGACCGCTGGTGACGATCCGTTCCCGGTCCTGGAGTCTGCGCTGCGACTGGCCACGCATCCACTGTGCACCGGGACTCGTCGGTCTGGCAAGCCCAGATCGATGAAATTCGTTGTTTGAGGGTCCAGATCTAACTGAATCCGAAGTTCACGGCGGTTGGGCATGTCGAAAGCGACACCCGAGCGACTACCCTGGGCATCTCACCCATTGGCCGTGTCGACAGGAGGGGTGGTTGTGACCACCGAGGTGCGCCGTCTGCGCAACTACATCAACGGAGAATTCCGGGACGCCGCTGACGGGCGGACCATCGATGTGATCAACCCGGTGACGGAAGAGGTCTACGCGACCTCGCCGCTCTCCGGGCAGGCCGATGTCGATGCCGCGATGGACGCCGCCGCGGCCGCTTTCCCCGCCTGGCGCGACGCCACGCCCGCCGAGCGCCAGAAGGCCCTGCTGAAGATCGCGGACGCCTTCGAGGAGCGCGCCGAGGACCTCATCGCCGCCGAGTCGGAGAACACGGGCAAGCCGCTCGAACTGACCCGTACCGAAGAGGTCCCGCCGATGGTGGACCAGATCCGCTTCTTCGCGGGTGCGGCCCGGCTGCTCGAAGGCCGCTCGGCCGGCGAGTACATGGAGGGTCTGACCTCCATCATCCGGCGTGAGCCGGTCGGCGTCTGCGCGCAGGTCGCGCCGTGGAACTACCCGATGATGATGGCCGTCTGGAAGTTCGCCCCGGCGCTCGCCGCGGGCAACACCGTCGTCATCAAGCCGTCCGACACCACCCCGGCGTCGACCGTGCTGATCGCCGAGATCATCGGCCAGATCCTGCCCAAGGGTGTCTTCAACGTCATCTGCGGCGACCGGGACACCGGCCGCGCGATGGTCGAGCACCCGACCCCGGCGATGGCCTCCATCACCGGCTCGGTACGGGCCGGCATGCAGGTCGCCGAGTCCGCCTCCAAGGACGTCAAGCGGGTCCACCTGGAGCTCGGCGGCAAGGCCCCGGTCGTCGTGTTCGAGGACACCGACATCGCCAAGGCCGTCGAGGGCATCTCCGTCGCGGGTTACTTCAACGCCGGTCAGGACTGCACGGCCGCGACCCGCGTCCTGGTCCACGAGTCCATCCACGACGAGTTCGTCACCGCGCTCGCCAAGGCCGCCGCCGACACCAAGACGGGGCAGCCGGACGACGAGGACGTGCTCTACGGCCCGCTCAACAACGCCAACCAGCTGAAGCAGGTCAGCGGCTTCATCGAGCGGCTCCCCGCCCACGCCAAGGTCGAGGCGGGCGGCCACCGGGTCGGCGACAAGGGCTACTTCTACGCCCCGACCGTCGTCTCCGGCCTCAAGCAGGACGACGAGATCATCCAGAACGAGGTCTTCGGCCCGGTCATCACCGTCCAGAAGTTCACCGACGAGGCCCAGGCCGTGGAGTACGCCAACGGCGTCGAGTACGCCCTGGCCTCCTCGGTGTGGACCAAGGACCACGCCCGCGCCATGCGGATGTCCAAGAACCTCGACTTCGGCTGCGTGTGGATCAACACCCACATCCCGCTCGTCGCCGAGATGCCGCACGGCGGCTTCAAGAAGTCCGGCTACGGCAAGGACCTCTCCGCGTACGGTTTCGAGGACTACACCCGCATCAAGCACGTCATGACCTCGCTCGACGGCTGATACCCCGTCAGCAGGCAGGTCACGTCCCCGGGCACCCGCCCGGGGCCGTCCCCGTTCCCCGGGCCGTCCCGTTCCGCTCGCATCGACAGGGTGTGCGGACGGAGCGGGTGGCGCTGGACGGTTGGTCCATTGCCCGCACCGCCGGCCGACCGGCATCCTGCGCAGGTGCGAGCAACCCCGAAGAACCCCATGTCCCGCCGGTCCGTGCTGCGTGCCTTCGGAGCCACGGCCGCCGGTGTCACGCTGGCCGGCTGCGGAGTGCCCGCCGCCTATGTGGAACCCGGCGACCGCGCCGGACGCGACACCTCGGCGAGCGACCACACCCTGCACTTCGCGAACTGGCCGCTCTACATCGACACCGACGACGAGAACGAGTCGAAGCGGCCCACCCTCGACGCGTTCACGAAGCGGACCGGGATCTCCGTCACGTACACCGAGGAGATCAACGACAACGACGAGTTCTTCGGGAAGATCAGCCCGGCGCTGATGAACCACCAGGAGACCGGCCGGGACCTGATCGTCATCAGCGACTGGATGTCCGCCCGGTTCGTGCGGCTGGGCTGGGTGCAGGAGATGGACCGGGCGAAGCAGCCGAACGTCGCCAAGTACCTGGACCCGCAGTTGCGTTCGCCCGCCTTCGACAAGGGCCGGATGCACAGCGTCCCCTGGCAGTCCGGGATCACCGGCATCGCCTACAACCGCAAGAAGCTCGGCCGCGAGATCAAGCACCTGAGCGACCTGTGGGCGGACGACCTGCGCGGCAAGGTGACGCTGATGTCCGGCCTCGACGAGTCCATGGCCCTGCTGATGCAGGGCAACGGCGTCGACGTCACCCGCTGGCAGCCGGACGACTTCTACCTGGTGTGCGACCAGGTCGAGAAGCTGGTGAGGAAGCGGCACATCCGCCGCTTCACCGGCAACGACTACATCAAGGACCTGTCGACCGGCGATGTGCTCGCCTGCCAGGCCTACTCCGGAGATGTCATCCAGCTCCAGGCCGACAACCCGGAGATCGAGTTCGTCGTCCCCGAGGAGGGGGCCGAGCTCTGGTCGGAATCACTCATGATCCCCAACCTCGCGCGCCACAAACGCAACGCGGAGAGGCTCATCGACTACTACTACGAGCCGGAGGTCGCCGCCGAGCTGGCGACCTGGGTCAACTACGTCTGCCCCGTGCCGGCCGCCCGTGACGTGCTGGCCTCCGCCAAGGACGAGGAGACCGCCGCACTCGCCGAGGACCCGCTGATCTTCCCCGACGACGCGATGCGCAAGCGGCTCGCCATCGCCCGCGACATCACCTCCGAGGAGCGCACCGGATTCGCGAAGAAATGGAACGCCATCGTCGGGCTCTGAGCCGTATCCGGGGTGGCGTAAAGGGCCGGAAAACACGGGCGTACGCTGCGGACATGAGCGAGCGAAGAGCCCTGCTGAGGCGCATACGCGTGTGGTTGGCCGTCTTTATCGTCTGTCTGGTCCTGAGCGGGCTGACCGCCTTTCCGCTCGTCCATGAACTCCACTGGGCCGAGGATCTGTTGAGGTCCTCGGCCTCTCCCGTGCCGGAGCACTTCCCGGCACTGATGGAGTGGATCACCAAGGTCCGCACCGGTCTCGACGAGGCCGACGCGAAGTACCCCTTCGTGTTGTACGGCACCGACTGGCTGGCCTTCGCCCATCTGGTCATCGCGGTCGCCTTCTACGGCCCCTACCGCGACCCGGTCCGCAATATCTGGGTCATCGAATTCGGCATGATCGCCTGCGCCGGGATCATCCCGCTCGCGCTGATCTGCGGGCCCATCCGCTCCATCCCCTTCTGGTGGTCCGTCATCGACATGTCGTTCGGCGTCTTCGGGGTGATCCCGCTGCTCGTGGTGCGCCGCATGATCAAGCAGCTGGAGGCCTCGCAGCGGACACCGCGCCCGGAGCCCGCGCCGACGACCGCTCCGGCGACCGAGCCGGCGACCTGAATCACCCGGCCGACGGGGCGCCGAAGGCGGCCACCACTATGTTCATCGCCGTGGGGTTCATGCCGTGAGCACCGCGATCCCGATCCGCTTCGGTGGCGAGGAGAGCTCGGCCACCGTGTAGAACGCCACGAGACCGGTGTACGGGAGCGGCTGCCCCGGCCCGTCGACGGTGAACGTGTACAGGACGGTGACCCGGTCGCCGACCGCACGGTCCACGGGGTAGTTGTCCGTGCCGCCGAGCCAGTGGTTCCAGACCCGCGCGTTGTGGGCGACGTCGGAACGGACGCGGTCGTCGGGAACGGGGGTGGTGCGGGGATCGGTCACGGCGCTGCTCCTCCTCCTGCTCCGGGCCCGGCATCACGCACGATGGGGCAGGCCCATGATGCCGGACCGGTCAGGAGGAGCCACGGGCCGGGGAGTTGGCGAGGAGGCCGTGCAGGACGTCGACCCGGTTGGTGGTGATCGAGTCGACGCCGTGCCGCACCAGGCGGCGCATGGTCCGCCTGGTGTCGGCCGTCCACGCGGAGACCAGCAGCCCGTCCCGGTGCAGACGGTCCGTCAGTTCCCGGTCCACCAGCCCGAACCGGTAGTTCAGCCAGCGCGGCCGCACCGCGTCGAGCAGCGTGGCGCGCGGCGGCGCGAGGGTCGTCCAGGTCATGGCGATCTCGGCGTCCGGGTCGGCGGCCCGCACCCGGAGCATGGCGTCGGGGCCGGCGCAGTAGTACACCCGCTCGCCGGCCCCGCACTCGCGCACCGTGCCGACGATCCTCGGCACGGAGCCGTCGGTGGAGCCCGGCAGATCGACCATGATCCGGTGCGCCCCGGCGGCGAGCAGCGCCTCGCGCAGCGTGGGCACACCGCCCCGGGTCAGCTCCGTGAGCTCCTCGTGGGTCAGCCGGTCGAGCCGCACGTCGTGGCCCCACAGCCGCTTCAGCGTGGAGTCGTGCAGCAGGACCGGTACGCCGTCGCGGGTGACCCGTACATCGATCTCGACCGCGTCCGCCCCCCGTCCGAGGGCGGAGCGGATCGAGAGGAGTGTGTTCTCGCGGACACGGTAGGGATCGCCGCGGTGGGCCACGGCGGTGACGGAGGTGACCATGGGGTCATTGTGACCACCGGGGTCACCGGCCCGCGCGCTCCAGCCAGTTGGCCGTGTACGTGTCGATCTCGGTGGCCAGCCTCCGCTTGCCGGCCGCGTCGAGGTACGAGGCCTCGACCGCGTTCTTCGCCAGCGACGCGAGACCCCGCTCGTCCAGACCGAGCAGCCGGGCGGCCACCCCGTACTCGTTGTTGAGGTCCGTGCCGAACATCGGCGGGTCGTCGCTGTTGATGGTGACCAGGACGCCCGCGTCCACCATCTTCTTGACCGGGTGCTGCTCGATGTCCGTCACCGCGCGGGTCGCGATGTTCGAGGTCGGGCAGACCTCCAGCGCGATGCGGTGCTCGGCGAGATGGGCCAGCAGCTTCGGGTCCTGGACGGAGCTGGTGCCGTGACCGATGCGCTCGGCGCGCAGATGGGTCAGGGCGTCCCAGACGGTCTGCGGCCCGGTGGTCTCCCCGGCGTGCGGCACGGAGTGCAGGCCCGCGGCGATCGCCCGGTCGAAGTAGGGCTTGAACTGCGGGCGCTCCACACCGATCTCCGGACCGCCGAGACCGAACGAGACGAGCCCCTCGGGCCGCAGGTCCACGGCGAGCCGGGTGGTCTCCTCGGCGGCTTCGAGCCCGGCCTCGCCCGGAATGTCGAAGCACCAGCGCAGCACGACACCCAGCTCGGCCTCGGCGGCCTTGCGGGCGTCCTCTATGGCCTCCATGAACGCCTGATCGGGGATACCGCGCCGGGTCGAGGAGAACGGGGTCACGGTCAGCTCCGCGTAGCGGATGTTCTGCCGCGCCATGTCGCGGGCGACCTCGAAGGTCAGCAGGCGGACGTCCTCCGGGGTGCGGATCAGGTCCACGACGGAGAGATACACGTCGATGAAGTGCGCGAAGTCCGTGAAGGTGAAGTAGTCGGCGAGCGCCTCGGGGGCGGTGGGGACCTTGGAGTCGGGGTGGTGCGCGGCCAGCTCGGCGACGATGCGGGGCGAGGCGGAGCCGACATGGTGGACATGCAGTTCGGCCTTGGGCAGCCCCGCGATGAAGGGGTGCAGATCGGTCATCGGACTCTCCGGGGCGTGGGACGGTTCGGGTGCCGGGCACGGTCGGCCGGGCAGGGGACGGGGATCATCGTAGGCCGGGGCCACCCGCGGGCAGTGGGGCCGTAGCATGACGGGACCACGATGGGGGAGGCCCATGTCAGACAACACAGAGCAGCCCGAGGGCGGGGCCGCGTCGCGCGATCCGTGGGCTCCGCCGGAGAGCAGGGTGCCGCTGGAGAAGCCGGCCGGCGACCCTCGCCCGCCCGCTGTGCACAATCAGCCCACGGTCACCTCGATGCCGGGCGTCGGGGACGGCCCCGCACCGGCCGACGCACCGCCGTCGGCGTTCGGTTCGCCGGCGCAGACCGGGCCGGTGCCCGGAGCCGGATTCGGCCCCGGCCCCGGTCCCGGGGAGGTACCGCCGCCGCCGGTCGGACCGAACGGACCGGGCCGGCAGGTCCCGCCGGCCGGACAGTACGGCTACCCGGCCGCACCCCCTGCGCAGTACGGCGGCTACCCGGGGTACCCCGGTTACAACCAGGCGCCCTGGGGCGGTCCGCCGCCCGCCAACGGCATGGGGACCGCGGCCATGGTGCTCGGCATCCTGGCCGTCTGCCTGTTCTGCGTCTACGGGATACCCAGCCTGATCCTGGGCGCACTGGCCCTGATCTTCGGCATCCTCGGCCGCAAGCGGGTGCAGCGCGGTGAGGCGAACAACAGCGGTCAGGCGCTCGCCGGGATCATCATGGGATCCATCGGCATCGCCTTCGGTGTGGCGATCATCAGCTTCTTCATCTGGCTGTTCGCCACCCACGCCGAGGAATTCGAGGACAGCGGCTACAACGACGACCCGTACTCCACGTCCCTGGTCGTCGACGTCAGCCGGTAGCAGCGTCCGGGTGCCGGTGCCGGACCCCCGCGGTACCGGTGCCGCGCGATATCCGCCGATGGCCCGGCGGGGCCGTGTCCCGGCCCCGCCGGGCCATCTCGCGTCCGGGGCGCCTCATGACGCGCGCAGCTCCGCCCGCGCGTCCATCAGCGCGAACCCCAGCAGATTCAGCCCCCGCCAGCTCGCCGGATCCGTCGCCCGCGGGTCGTCCGCCGCCAGGCCGATGCCCCAGATCCGGTCCATCGGGCTCGCCTCGACCAGCACCCGGTTTCCGGTGTTCAGCAGGAACTCCCGCAGCTGTGGATCGCCGCCGAACTTGTGCACGCTGCCGGCCACCACCAGCGCGAACCGCTCGCGCTCCCATGTCGCGTCGTCGAAACCGCGGACCAGCCGGCCCACCTCCTTCGCCGCCGCGGGGCTCTTCGCCGCCACCGCCGCGGCCTCCGACTCCGCATCGCCGAACAGCCGGGCCTTGGCGGCCATCATCCAGTGCTCGGCCGAGGCGTACCGCACGCCGTCGACCGTGAAGGGCGACGGCCACCACTGACTGAGACAGCTCGTGCCGATGCGGCCGTCGGGCCGGGGACGGTGCCCCCAGAAGTGCAGGTACTTCACCTTCTCGCCGCGCGCGGCCCGCGCCAGGAGATCGTCCATGTGTTCCATGGCATGCGATTCTGGCATTCGCCACTGACACTCCGTACGGGGAATTCCGCACCGACGCGACACATGGTCGACAGATTCCGTCGCGTAACCAAAAGGCAACAACGGAATCACTTGTTGGGGTTGATCCCCTCTGCCAGGATCGGCACTCAAATCGAGCAAAGGCTACGCCGGCCCCGCACTCCGGGGCACTCGGCGGAGGAGATCGTCATGGGCAACGGCATCCAGGTGCGGGACCGCTTCGCGGACGGCGCACAGTACATCGGCGGAAAGCTGCGGTCCGGAACATCGGGACGTCACCACGACGTGGTGAACCCGGCGACGGGCGAGACCGTCTACAGCTACGAGCTGGCGGGCACCGCCGACGTGGACGCCGCCGTGGCAGCCGCACGCGAGGCGTTCCCCGGCTGGTCGGGCACGACGCCCGCCGAGCGGTCCGAGGCGATGCACCGCTTCGCCGCCGTACTCGCCGAGCAGGCCGAGGACTTCGCGTACGTGGAGTCCCTCCAGTGCGGCAAGCCGATCAAGCTCTCCACCGAGTTCGACGTGCCCGGCACCGTGGACAACACCTCCTTCTTCGCCGGTGCCGCCCGCCACCTGGAGGGCAAGTCGGCCGCCGAGTACGACGGCGACCACACCTCGTACGTACGCCGTGAGGCGATCGGTGTCGTCGGCTCCATCGCGCCCTGGAACTACCCGCTCCAGATGGCCGCCTGGAAGATCCTCCCGGCCGTCGCCGCCGGTAACACCATCGTCCTCAAGCCCGCCGAGATCACCCCGCTGACCTCGCTGATGTTCGCCCAGGCGGCCACCGAGGCGGGCATCCCCGACGGTGTGATCAACATCGTCACCGGCGCGGGCAAGGACGCCGGGGAGCATCTGGTCGGCCACCCGGACGTGGTCATGACCTCCTTCACCGGCTCCACCGCCGTCGGCAGGCGGGTCGCGGAGATCGCCACCTCCACCGTCAAGCGCCTCCACCTCGAACTCGGCGGCAAGGCCCCCTTCGTCGTCTTCGACGACGCCGACCTCGAAGCCGCGGTCAACGGCGCGGTCGCCGGATCACTCATCAACACCGGCCAGGACTGCACCGCCGCCACCCGCGCCTACGTCCAGCGCCCCCTGTACGACGCCTTCGTCCAGGGCGTCGCCGCGCTCATGGAGACCGTCCGGCTCGGCGACCCCTTCGACCCGTCGACCGACCTCGGCCCGCTGATCAGCCACGCCCAGCGGGACCGGGTCGCGGGATTCGTCGAGCGGGCCCGCGGCTACGCCACCGTCGTCACCGGCGGCGAGGCCCCCGGCGGCGAACTGGAAGCCGGCGCCTACTACCGGCCGACGCTGGTCGCCGGAGCCGCCCAGGACAGCGAGATCGTCCAGTCGGAGATCTTCGGCCCGGTCCTGGTCGTGCTGCCCTTCGACACCGACGACGAGGGCATCCGCCTCGCCAACGACACCCCGTACGGCCTCGCCGCCTCCGCCTGGAGCCGCGACCTGTACCGCGCCAACCGCGCCACCCGCGAGATCAAGGCGGGCTGCGTCTGGGTCAACGACCACATCCCGATCATCAGCGAGATGCCGCACGGCGGATACAAGGCCAGCGGCTTCGGCAAGGACATGTCCTCGTACTCCTTCGAGGAGTACACGCAGGTCAAGCACGTCATGTACGACAACACCGCGGTCGCCCGGAAGGACTGGCACCGCACGATCTTCGGGGACCGATAACCCGGCCGACCCCGGCCACACACACCCGGAAGGGCAACGCGCATGGAGCAGTACGAGCCGGAGAGTCTCTCCGCGGCCCAGATCGCCGCGATGCGACGCAGTCTCACCAGCGGCCGGGGCGCTCTGACCCGCCGATCGCTGATCCGCGCCTCCGGCATGGGGGCGCTGGCGATCGGCGGGCTGGGCACGCTGAGCGCGTGCGGCATCCCGCCCGCCAAGCGGGAGGGGGACGCCGCCGCGGCCTCCGACGACCACTCGGCCGAGGAGAAGCAGATCAACTTCTCCAACTGGACCGAGTACATGGACGTCACCGACGACGGCAAGCACCGGCTCACCCTGGAGGCGTTCACCGAGCGCACCGGGATCAAGGTCAAGTACACCGAGGACATCAACGACAACGTCGAGTTCTTCGGCAAGATCAAGCCGCAGCTCGCGGCCGGCCAGGACACCGGCCGCGACATCATCTGCGTCACCGACTGGCTGGCCGCCCGCGTCGTCCGCCTCGGCTGGGCGCAGAAGCTCGACGCTTCGCACCTGCCGCACGCCTACGCCAACCTCTCGGCCCAGTTCCGCTCCCCGGACTGGGACCCGGGCCGTGCCTACTCCTACCCCTGGGCGGGCATTCCCGCCATCATCGCCTACAACTCCAAGGCGACCGGCGGCCGCAAGGTCGACTCCGTCAGTCAGCTGCTCGACGACCCGAAGCTCAAGGGCCGGGTCAGTTTCCTCTCGGAGATGCGCGACTCCGTCGGCATGACCCTGCTCGACATGGGCAAGGACCCCGGCAACTTCACCGACGCCGACTACGACGCCGCGATCGGCCGGCTCCAGAAGGGCGTCGACAAGAACCAGATCCGCCGTTTCACCGGCAACGACTACACCGCGGACCTCGACAAGGGCGACATCGCCGCCTGCGTCGGCTGGGCCGGCGACGTCATCCAGCTCCAGGCCGGGAACCCGGACATCAAGTACGCGATTCCGGGCGCGGGTTATGTCATATCCAGCGACAACCTGCTGGTCCCGGTGAAGGCCCGGCACAAGACCAACGCCGAGAAGCTCATCGACTACTACTACGAGCCGTCGGTCGCCGCGAAGCTCGCCGCGTACATCAACTTCGTCTGCCCGGTCGACGGCGTCCGCGACGAACTGGCGAAGATCGATCGGGCGATGGCCGACAACGTCCTGATCCTCCCGGACAAGGAGATGGCGTCCCGGTCGCACGCCTTCCGCTCCCTGACCAGCAAGGAAGAGACGGCGTACGAAGAGAAGTTCGCCAAGCTCATCGGCGCCTGACCGCCGCGCCTTCCCCGCCCCACCCGATCTCCCCTGATCTCCCTCTGACACCACTGGGACCGCGATCCATGACACAGCAGCAGACCGGCGGCGACGTCCGCCTCACCGGGATCAGCAAGACGTACGGCTCCTTCGCAGCCGTCAAGCCGCTCGATCTGACCGTCCCGCAGGGCTCCTTCTTCGCGCTGCTCGGCGCGTCCGGCTGCGGCAAGACCACCACCCTGCGGATGATCGCCGGCCTGGAGGAGGCGACCACCGGCACGGTCTCGCTCGGCGGTCAGGACATCACCGGGCTTCCCCCGTACAAGCGGCCCGTCAACACGGTCTTCCAGAGCTACGCGCTCTTCCCGCACCTCGACATCTCGGAGAACGTCGCCTTCGGTCTGCGCCGGCGCGGCATCAGATCGGTGAAGAAGCAGGTCGACGAGATGCTGGAGCTCGTCCAGCTCGGCGACTTCGCCAAGCGCAAGCCGCACCAGCTCTCCGGCGGCCAGCAGCAGCGCGTCGCCGTCGCCCGCGCCCTGATCAACCACCCGCAGGTGCTGCTGCTCGACGAGCCGCTCGGCGCCCTCGACCTCAAACTGCGCCGCCAGATGCAGCTGGAGCTCAAGCGCATCCAGACCGAGGTCGGCATCACCTTCATCCATGTCACCCACGACCAGGAGGAGGCCATGACCATGGCCGACACCGTCGCGGTGATGAACGGGGGCCGTGTCGAGCAGCTCGGTGCCCCCGCCGATCTGTACGAAAACCCCAGGACGACCTTCGTCGCCAACTTCCTCGGCACCTCCAACCTCATCGAGGGCGAGGTCGTCTCCGCGGACACGGACATCGTCGTGGCCGCGGGCGGCGGGAAGCTGCGGCTGCCCACCGACCGATGTACCGCCCCGACCGTGAACGGCGGCAAGCTGCTTCTCGGCGTCCGCCCGGAGAAGATCTCGCTCGCGCACGCCGACGACGCGGACGTGATCGCGGACGGCCGCAACCGGGTCACCGGCCGGATCGTCGACTCCAGCTTCATCGGGGTGTCCACGCAGTACGTGGTGGAGAGCCCGGCCGGCAAGGCGCTCCAGGTCTATGAGCAGAACATCGAGCGCGACGCCCGGCTCACCCCCGGCGCCGAGGTCGTGCTGCACTGGAACCCGGCGCACACCTTCGGCCTGGACGCCGCCCAGGACATCGACGCCGGTGTGGAGACGGTGGAGGACGCGGCGTGACCGTCACCAAGGAGGCGCCACCGGCGCCCGTCACGGCGGAGCTCAAGGTACGCAAGCCCTCCACCCGCAAGCGTCTCGTCCCGTACTGGCTGCTGCTCCCCGGCATCCTGTGGCTGCTGGTCTTCTTCGCGCTGCCGCTGGTCTACCAGGCCTCGACCTCCGTGCAGACCGGATCCCTGGAGAAGGGATTCGAGGTCACCTGGCACTTCCAGACCTACTGGGACGCGCTGACCGACTACTACCCGCAGTTCATCCGGTCACTGCTGTACGCGGGCACCGCCACCCTCCTGTGCCTGCTGCTCGGCTACCCGCTCGCCTACCTCATCGCGTTCAAGGCCGGGCGCTGGCGCAACGTCGTCCTGGTGCTGGTCATCGCGCCGTTCTTCACCAGCTTCCTGATCCGTACGCTCGCCTGGAAGACGATCCTCGCGGACGGCGGCGCGGTCGTCGACGTACTGAACACCCTGCACGTACTGGACGTCACCAGCTGGCTCGGCTGGACCGAGTCCAACCGGGTGCTGGCCACACCGATGGCGGTGGTCTGCGGTCTCACGTACAACTTCCTGCCGTTCATGATCCTGCCGCTCTACACCTCGCTGGAGCGGATCGACGGCAGGCTGCACGAGGCGGCCGGCGATCTGTACGCCACCCCCGCCACCACCTTCCGCAAGGTGACCTTCCCGCTCTCCATGCCGGGTGTCGTCTCCGGAACGCTGCTCACCTTCATCCCGGCCAGCGGCGACTACGTCAACGCCGAACTGCTGGGCTCCACCGACACCAAGATGGTCGGCAGCGTCATCCAGACCCAGTTCCTGAGGGTCCTGGACTATCCGACGGCGGCCGCGCTCTCCTTCATCCTCATGGCGGTCGTCCTGATCATGGTCACCGTCTACATCCGCCGCTCCGGGACGGAGGACCTGGTCTGATGCCCGTACTGCGCTGGATTCGCCGGAATCTGATCGTCATCGCGGGTCTGCTGACCCTCGCGTACATGATCCTGCCGAACGTCGTCGTCATGGTGTTCTCGTTCAACAAGCCGAACGGGCGCTTCAACTACGCCTGGCAGCGCTTCTCCCTGGACGCCTGGAAGGACCCCTGCGGCGTCGCCGACATGTGCGGCTCGCTCTCGCTGTCCCTGCAGATCGCCGTCTGGGCCACCGTCGGCGCGACCGTACTCGGCACGATGATCTCCTTCGCGCTGGTCCGCTACCGCTTCCGGGCGCGCGGCGCGATCAACTCGCTGATCTTCCTGCCGATGGCGATGCCCGAGGTCGTCATGGCCGCCTCGCTGCTCACGCTCTTCCTCAACATGGGCGCACAGCTGGGCTTCTGGACGGTCCTGATCGCCCACATCATGTTCTGCCTGAGCTTCGTCGTGACGGCCGTGAAGGCGCGTGTGATGTCGATGGACCCGAGGCTGGAGGAGGCGGCCCGCGATCTGTACGCCGGCCCCGTGCAGACCTTCCTGCGGGTGACGCTGCCGATCGCCGCCCCCGGAATCGCGGCGGGAGCGCTGCTGGCCTTCGCGCTCTCCTTCGACGATTTCATCATCACCAATTTCAACGCGGGCTCCACCGTGACCTTCCCCATGTTCGTCTGGGGATCGGCACAGCGCGGCACGCCCGTGCAGATCAACGTCATCGGTACGGCGATGTTCATCATTGCCGTCATGGTGGTCGTCGTCGGCCAGCTCATCGCGAACCGGCGCAAGAACAGCGCACGATAGAAAGCCCTGAAGGAGTTGGAAACCATGGCCCCAGCTGCCATGCGTACTGCTGCACAATCACTCTCCGACGCGAGGCCCGTCTCGTTCTGGCTGGACGACCCGGGCAGGCCCGAGGCGCTGCCCGCGCTCACCGGCGACGAGCACTGCGATCTGCTCGTCGTCGGCGGCGGCTACAGCGGACTGTGGACCGCGCTGATCGCCAAGGAACGCGACCCGGAACGCGACGTCGTACTGATCGAGGGGCACGAGGTGGGCTGGGCCGCCTCGGGCCGCAACGGCGGATTCTGCGCCGCCTCCCTCACCCACGGCCTGCCCAACGGCCTGGAGCGCTGGCCGGAGGAGATCCACAAGCTGGAGGAGCTCGGGGAGCGCAACCTCGACGCCATCGAGGCCGCCGTCGCCCGCTATGCGATCGACTGCGAATTCGAGCGCACCGGCGAAATCGATGTCGCCACCGAACCGCACCAGCTCGAAGAGCTCCGGGAATGGCACCAGGAGACCGAGAAACTCGGTTTCACCGGAACGGAATTCCTGGACCGGGACGCAGTGCGCGCCGAAGTCGACTCGCCGACGTTCCTGGGCGGTCTCTGGGACCGCAGGGGCGTCGCCATGCTGCACCCCGCCAAGCTGGCCTGGGGTCTGAAGCGGGCCTGCCTCGGTCTCGGGGTACGGATCTACGAGCACACCCGGGGTCTCGAACTGGCCAGGTCCACCACGGGAATGGCGGTCCGCACCCCGTACGGAAGGGTCTTCGCACGCCGGGTCGCACTCGGTACGAACATCTTCCCGTCGCTGGTCAAGCGGGTGCGCCCGTACACCGTGCCGGTCTACGACTACGCGCTGATGACCGAGCCGCTCACCGCCGACCAGCTGGCCTCCATCGGCTGGAAGAACCGGCAGGGGCTGGGCGACAGCGCCAATCAGTTCCACTACTTCCGCCTGTCGGCCGACAACCGGATCCTGTGGGGCGGCTATGACGCGATCTATCCGTTCGGCGGGCGGATGAGCGCCGATCTCGATCAGCGTCCGGAGACCTTCCTCAAACTCGCGGGCCAGTTCTTCGACTGTTTCCCGCAGCTGGCGGGGGTCCGTTTCAGTCATGCCTGGGGCGGGGCGATCGACACCTGTTCACGCTTTTCCGCTTTCTTCGGCACGGCCCATCAGGGCCGGGTCGCCTATGCCTCCGGATTCACCGGTCTCGGCGTCGGCGCCACCCGTTTCGGGGCCGATGTGATGCTCGATCTGCTGGCGGGCGAACAGAACGAACGGACCGCGCTGGAAATGGTCCGCAGCAAGCCGATGCCGTTCCCGCCGGAGCCCTTCGCCTGGGCCGGGATCGAACTCACCAAGAGGTCCCTGGCCAGGGCGGACAGCAATGGCGGGCACCGCAATCTCTGGCTGCGGACGATGGACCGGCTGGGGCTGGGTTTCGACAGCTGAGTCCGAACGGGCCGGTCACCCTCGCGGTGACCGGCCTCTCCGTTCGGCAACTCGTTGCCCGAACCCGCGTAATCGATCGGCACCACCGCTCTCTCCCGTGTGAACACACCGGCAATGCCTGGCCGGTGCACACGGAATGGAGGCCGGTCATGGCTGGCGCGGGGGTCAAAGCAGCGGTCGAGTGGCTCGTATCGGTGGCGCCGGATCCGGACGCCTGCCGGTGGGAATGGGAGCGCAATCCCCGCGGGGTCGCGCTCCTGCCCGCCGGCCGGCGCTGGGACGTGCTGATTCTTCCGGGGGAGCTGGGCTATCCCACCCTCGACGTACTGACCCGCCTCATCGACAGGCCCGGTCCCGTTCTCTCCGACTTCGGCGACGCCCGCATGGGCTTCTTCGTGGCGCCGGGCACCGTCGCCCGCTGGGTCGGCACCGGCGTACGGGGAGTGGGCCAGGGAACCTGGATCGTCGTGCCCCACCCGGGCCGGGCGTCCAACGGCGGGGTGCGCTGGCTGATCCCGCCCGACGGTTCGGGAAACCTCACCGACGCGACCCTTCTGGAGCTCGCGATGCACGAGGCGGCGGCCGGGCGGGCCGAGAGCGGCAGGGACTGACGGCGGCCGGGCGGCTGGGTGGGGGAACGGTGTACGCCGCCGACCGGGCGGGCGGCCCGGGGCTGTCAGAGGTCTTGACAACCCGATTGGTCTGGACCATGTTGTGGCGGCCGCACTCAATTCCCCCATGCACGGAGGCCGTTGTGGAACGCACGGGACCCCCCGCCCGATCTACCGGAGTCATGGCCGCCTTCTCGGCGGCCCTGCTCGCCGCCGGCGGTCTGACCCCTCGCCCCGTCCGCCGCCGCTGCCGACACCTCGCCCGCCGAGGTCACCAAGGCGCTGAACTGCCTGACGAAGAAGACCGACTGCGGCTCCTACGCCACCCACGGGATCTGGCCCGCGCTGGGCGGGCTGATGACGTGGTCGATCAACTGGGACCGGTTCATCAACGGGGAGTTCCCGAAGAACTTCGACGCCTACTTCGGCGGCTGAGGCCCAGCGGCAGGAGCAGCATCCCGCACAGGAACCAGCTGCCCAGCACATCCAGCGGCCAGTGGTAGCCGCGCAGCACCAGACCGATGCCCGTCGCCGTGGTCAGCAGGACAGCGGCGACGGGCATCATCCACGACCACGGCCGCCGCAGGTGCGGCGCGACCAGCAGCGCCGCCGCCCCGTACGCCACCGCGGCGGTCGCGGCATGGCCGGACGGGAAGTAGCCGGTGGCGTCCGTCAGCGGACCCGGACGGGCGATCCAGGCCTTCAGCGGAACGACGAGTGCGGGCACCGCGCCCATGGTGAGCGCCGCGTACAGCGCCTCACGGCGCGCACCGCGCACCAGTGCAAGGACGATCGCGCAGCCCAGCACCGGGAGCGCGACCTGCATATTGCCCAGATCGGCGAGGAATTCGGTCAGCCGGGCGGGTCCGTCTCCCACGACCGCCCGGCCGATCCGCTCGTCGAACGCGCGCAAGGGGCCGTCGGCCGCGACCTGGCGGCCGGCGAGCGCGAACAGCGCCAGGAGGGGCAGAGAAAGGAAAAGGGCCGGCCGCCCGGGAACAGGGGGGGTGGTTCCGGGGCGGCCGGTCGGACCGGTTTGCCGCACGCCCCGGGGGGTCTGGGGCGAGCGGCCATCCGATCGGTGAGGAGTTCCGGAGCCGGAGGCTCCAGCGGTGTGCGCGAAGGCACGGCCAGGACGGCGCTGGGGAAGCTCCGGCCCGGCATCGCCCGCAGTCCCCTGCGGGCGGGGTGTTTCTCTCATCTGCAGAAACCGTACGGCAGCCGACGGGGGACCGACAGCGGGAGACAGATCCCGCCATCGGCCCCCCACACGTTCTTCACAGGCCCTCACGCGGGCCCCTCGTAACCCCTGCGGAAACGCGTTCCGGAGCCGCCGGGGTTCGCACGGGTCAGATCCGGCCGAAAGCCTGCTCGATGACGTCGAGCGCCTCGTTCAGCAGGTCCTCGCCGATCACCAGCGGCGGGAGGAAGCGCAGGACGTTGCCGTAGGTGCCGCAGGTGAGGACCAGCACGCCCTCCGCGTGGCAGGCCTTGGCGAGCTTCGCGGCGGCCTCCGGGTTCGGGTCCTTCGTGCCGGACTTCACCAGCTCGATCGCGATCATCGCGCCGCGACCGCGGATGTCACCGATGATGTCGCCGTTGTCGAGCTTCGACTGCATCTCGCCGAGGCGGCCCTTCATGACCTCCTCGATGCGCTTCGCCTTCCCGTTCAGGTCCAGCTCGCGCATCGTCTCGATGGCGCCGAGCGCACCCGCGCAGGCGACCGGGTTGCCGCCGTAGGTGCCGCCGAGGCCGCCGGAGTGTGCGGAGTCCATGATCTCGGCGCGGCCGGTCACGGCGGAGAGCGGCAGGCCGCCCGCGATGCCCTTGGCGGTGGTGATCAGGTCCGGGACGATGCCCTCGTCCTCGCAGGCGAACCACTGGCCGGTGCGGCAGAAGCCGGACTGGATCTCGTCGGCGACGAAGACGATGCCGTTGTCCTTGGCGAACTGGGCGATCGCCGGGAGGAAGCCCTTGGCCGGCTCGATGAAGCCGCCCTCGCCGAGCACCGGCTCGATGATGATCGCGGCGACGTTCTCCGCGCCGATCTGCTTGTTGATCTGGTCGATGGCCTGCGCGGACGCCTCGGCACCGGCGTTCTCGGCACCGGTCGGCCAGCGGTAGCCGTACGCCACCGGCACCCGGTAGACCTCGGGCGCGAACGGGCCGAAGCCCTGCTTGTACGGCATGTTCTTGGCGGTCAGCGCCATCGTGAGGTTGGTGCGGCCGTGGTAGCCGTGGTCGAAGACGACGACCGCGGTGCGCTTGGTGTGGATGCGGGCGATCTTCACCGCGTTCTCGACGGCCTCGGCGCCCGAGTTGAACAGCGCGGACTTCTTCGGGTGGTCGCCCGGCGTCAGCTCGGCGAGCTGCTCACAGACCTCGACGTACCCCTCGTACGGCGTGACCATGAAACAGGTGTGGGTGAAGTCGGCGAGCTGCGCGGAGGCGCGGCGCACGACGGCCTCGGCGGAGGCGCCGACCGACGTCACGGCGATACCGGAGCCGAGGTCGATCAGACGGTTGCCGTCCACGTCCTCGATGATCCCGCCACCGGCGCGGGCGGTGAACACCGGCAGGGTGGAGCCCACACCTGCGGCCACCGTCTCCAGACGGCGGGCCTGCAGCTCCACCGACTTCGGGCCGGGAATGGCAGTGACGACGCGGCGCTCCTGCGGGATTGCGGTCATGAGGGGCTCCTGGGGGGATGTTTCGGACGCTTCTTCGTGCAGGCTATGGGCGGGGCCCGGGGTACGGCATGTTCCGTTCGGGAGTGGTGCCCGCGCGCCGTTGTCCGTCACGGACATAGCGAGAGGGTGCGCGGCCCCGGGGGACGGGCGAAGACATCCCGCCGGACCGCGTCCGACGGGGTGACACGGGGCACTAGATTGATGGCTTCGGGCGCCCGCGCCCGGAGTTACCGGTCGGCGCTGGTCAGGGGACGAGGGACAGCAGATGGACACCGAGGGCACGTACGGCTCGCGCGACACCCGCTCCGGTAGCCCGGTGCCGCGCCCGGCGGGCCCGCCCCCACCCGAACTGCCGCCGAGGCCGGGATACGCCCCCGCCGCCGGCCCTCCGCTGGGGGTCTGGCTGCGCACTCCGCGCGCTGCGGCCGAGCCCGGCCTGTGGCGGTTCGGTCACAGGCCCCGGCCCGAGTCCGACCCCGACCGGGTGCCCGACCGGGCGCTGATCGGCGGTGCGGTGGTGGCGCTGCTCGCCGCCATGCTGGTGTGGTCGCTGTGGCGCAACGGATATGTGCCGCACAGCCGGATCCTCCTCGAAGTGGTCACACCGTCCGACTGGTGGGGGCTCGAACGCCCCGCGGCGGCCCTCACCGCCCTCGCCGTCTACAACAGCCTGGTCGCCGCCCTGGTGATCTGGGGCTTCGGGCGGCTGGGCAACTGGCGCGAGGTGTTCCACCGGTACGCCGTCTACCACCCCCAGCCGCGCCGGACGCTGGGTACCGCGCTGGTCGGGGCCGTCCTGGTCTGGTGTTTCGTCAACGCCGACGAGCTGCTGCCCTTCGACGACCTGGCGCTGGGCCTGACCCCGTACTCCTGGCTGTACGGCGGCACGGCCGAGGAGACCCTGGGGCGCGTGGAGACCTTCAAGACGGTGTACCACCTGGTGGGCGCGGCCGCGATCCTCCTGCCGATCGCGCGGGCCGGCGGCTGGCTCACCCTCGTACGGGAGCTGCGCGGCCGTGCGAAGCCCGGGCCGGAACCGGAGAAGGCACCCGGTGAGAGCCCCGCCGACTGGCCGCAGCTGCGTGCCGCGGGCCGGCACACGGCCGCCGACCGGCTGGTGGCGGACGAGCGGGCCGGGCGGATGAACGATGTCGACTGCGTACGGATCCGGCGTGCCTGGCTCTCCGTGGAGGCGGACCCCGCGCGGATCGGCCCGTTCACCGACGCCGTGCTCGGCCAGGGCGCGGGGGCCTGTCCGCACCCTTCGGGCGACCGGGACCTGCCGGCCCGTGCCGCCACCCACGACCTGCTCACCTCGCAGGTGCGGCTCGGCCGGTACACGGACTCCGAGCGCAACCCGGCGGCCCGGCGGGGTGCGGGGGCCGCCGTCGACCCGGCGTCCCTGGGCTCCTCGCTGCTGGCCGTCGGGCCCTTCGGATCGGGCAAGACCCGGCACCTGGTGCGGCCCGTCGTGGAGTCGCTCGCCCTCCAGGCCCTCGCCGGGAAGGCCGTCGTCGTGGCCGTCTGCGCGACGGGCACCCCACTCGGGCCCGACGAGGGCTACGACGTGGTGATCAGGCCGGGCGACCCTTCCTGCGCCCACGACCTCGACCTGTACAGCGGGACCGACGACGCCGACGAGGCCGCCGCCCTGCTCGCCGAGGCGATCGCGGGCGACCTGTCCGACATCGACGCGCGGCGGGCCACCACCGCCCTCGCCCAGCTGCTCGGCCCGTACCGGGCGGTCCACGACCGCTTCCCGTCCGTCCCGGTGCTGCGCGAGCTGCTCGACGGCTCTCCCGGCGCCCTCGCCGAGCTCCGCGCGCAGCTCGACAGCGAGGTGCACCGCTCCTACCTCCGTGAACTCGACACCCGGGCACGGCAGGCGGGCACCCCCGGCGACCCGGCAGTCCGGCTCGCCGACCGGCTCGCCGCCCTGGACCGGCCCGCCTTCGCGGGCTTCTTCGACACCACCGGCACGACCCGGCCCTTCTCGGTACGCACCCTCGAACACCCGCTGCGGGTCCGCATCGACCTGCCGGAACGCGCCCACCCCGAGGCCGCCCGCCTGATCGCCCGGCTGGTGCTCGCCCAGTTCACCGCCGGGGTGGTTGCCCGCACGGACCGCTCGCTGTTCGCCTTCCTCGCCCTGGACGACGCCACGCACACCGTCACCGCCGAGTCCGTACGGGCCGTGCAGCGGCTGCGGAACTGCAACGCCGGAGTCCTGCTCACCCTGCGCGGGCTGGACGACGTGCCGGAGAGCCTGCACACGGCCCTGCTCGGCTCGGTCGGCTGCCACATGACCTTCTCCGGCGTCACGACCTGGGACGGGCGGCTCTTCGCGCAGGCGTGGGGCACCGAATGGGTGGAGACCACCGAGGTCGCCAAGCACACGGTCTTCGCCGACCAGCCGCTCACCCGGGCCGTCCACGCCCTGCGCAAGCTCGTCACCGGCAAGGCGGTCACCACGGACGCGGTGACCGTGCGCCAGGTCGAGCGGGAGCGCTGGTCGGCCTCCGAGCTGGCCCACCGGGTGCCCGCCGGACACGCGGTACTGTCCCTGACGACCGTGCGGGGCGAGCACGCGCCGCCGCTGCTGGTGGATCTGAACGGCTGAGCAGCGCGGGATGCGGCCCGGGTCTTCGGGCGTGGTCATGCCGGACCCTGCCAGCCTGGCAGAATTGGCAGCAGTCGTTCATACGGGACGGCGAAAACCGACTCCCCGAGGTCCCGCGGTCCCCATGCCCCTCACTCTCGCCTCGCTCGTCCAGCGTTCGGCGCTCAAACTCACCGTGCGCGCGGGGGCGGACCGGCTCGACGCGCCCGTGCGCTGGGCGCACGCCAGCGAGCTGACCGACCCCGTGCCGTACATGGAGGGCGGCGAGTTCCTGCTCGTCACCGCCACCAACCTCGACGCCGAGAACCCCGAGGCGATGCGGCGGTATGTGCGGCGGCTGGCCGGGGCCGGAGTCGTCGGCCTGGGCTTCGCCGTCGGCGTCAACTACGACGAGGTGCCGAAGGCGCTGGTCGACGCGGCCGAGGAAGCGGGGCTGCCGCTCCTCGAAGTACCGCGCCGCACCCCGTTCATCGCCATCGCCAAGGCGGTGTCCTCCGCGATCGCCGGGGACCAGTACCGGGCCGTGACGGCCGGGTTCGAGGTCCAGCGGGAACTGACCAGGGCCGCGCTCTCGGGCGACGGCCCCGGCGAACTCCTCACCCGCCTCGCCGTCCACCTCGACGGCTGGGCCGCGCTGTACGACGCGGCCGGCCAGGTCGTCGCCGCGGCCCCCGAATGGGCCGCCCGCCGCGCAGCCCGCCTCACCCCCGACGTGGAACGGCTGCGGGACCGCCAGGCCCCGGCCAGCATCGTGGTCGGCGACACCGACGACCGGGTCGAGCTCCAGTCCCTGGGCACCGGCCGCCAAGTCAGGGGAGCGCTGGCCGTCGGCACCGGCGCGGCACTCGGCACCGCCGAGCGGTACGCCGTGCACTCCGCCGTCGCCCTGCTCACCCTGACCACCGCACGCTCCCGGTCCCTCCAGGGCGCCGAGCAGCGCCTCGGCGCGGCGGTGCTGCGCATGCTGCTCGCCGGCCAGCCGGACCACGCCAGGGCCGTCGCCGGCGACCTGTACGGAGGGCTGCTCGACGCCCCGTTCCGGCTGCTCATCGCGGAGGCGTCCGACCCCGCCACCGCCGCGCCGCTCGGCGAGGCGATGGAGGCGGCGGCCCTGCGGACCGGCGAGACCCTGCTGACCGTCCCCGAGGGCGACCGGCTCGTCGTCCTCGCCGCGGACGGCGGAGCGGCGGTCGCGGCCTGCACGGCGTACGCGGAGGCCCAGGAGGCACGGACGCCCGCCGAAGGGGCGAAGGCGGAGGAGGGCCAGGTGGTCGTGGGCCTCTCCGCACCGGCGGGCCCGATCGCCGTCTCCGCCGCGTACAAGCAGGCCGAACAGGCCCTTTCGGTGGCCCGCCGCCGGGGCAGGGCGCTGGTCGAGCACGAGGAGCTGGCGGCCGGTTCGGTGCTCCCGCTGCTCGCGGACGACGCGGTACGGGCCTTCGCCGACGGGATGCTCCGCGCCCTGCGCGAGCACGACGCCAAGGGCCGCGGCGACCTGGTGGCCTCGCTGCGGGCCTGGCTCGCCCACCACGGCCAGTGGGACGCCGCCGCGGCGGACCTGGGCGTGCACCGCCACACCCTGCGCTACCGGATGCGCCGGGTGGAGGAGATCCTGGGCCGCTCGCTGGACGATCCGGACGTCCGGATGGAGCTGTGGCTGGCGCTGAAGGCGACGAGCACCCCGCCGGTGCCGGAGGCGTAGCCACCCGGCCGGAGCCGGGTGTTCCGTCCGCATCCGACAAAGCGGCGCGTCCCCGGCGCGCACTGCTCCACCCCGGACAAACGCCAGGACGGCCTCGCGGCCCTACGGTGGGGGCAAGACACCCCCACCGCTCCGAAGGGCCGGAACCTCCATGACTTCCACCCACGCCTTCTGGCTCGCCGGCCGCCAGGCCACCGGCGAGGACAGCTTCGACGTCACCAACCCCTGGGACGGCCGTCTCGTCGGCACCGTCAGCGTGCCGACCGACGCCCAGATCGAGGAGGCCGTCGCGGCCGCGCACGCCGTGCGTGAGGAGTTCGCCGCGACTCCGGCGCACGTCCGGGCCGCCGCACTCGACCACGTCGTACGGCGTCTGGTGGAGCGCACCGAGGAGATCGCCCAGCTGATCTCGGCCGAGAACGGCAAGCCCATCAAGTGGGCCCGCGGCGAGGTCGGCCGCGCCGTCTCGGTGTTCCGGTTCGCCGCGGAGGAGGCCCGCCGCTTCAACGGCGGCGACGCCCAGCGCCTGGACACCGACGCCGGCGGCACCGGCCGTCTCGGCCTGACCCGCCGCTTCCCGCGCGGCGCGGTCCTCGGCATCGCCCCGTTCAACTTCCCGCTGAACCTGAGCGCCCACAAGGTGGCCCCGGCGATCGCCGTCGGTGCCCCGATCATCCTGAAGCCCGCCCCGGCCACCCCGATCTCCTCGCTGATCCTGGGCGAGCTGCTGGCCGAGACCGACCTGCCGGCCGGTTCCTGGTCCGTGCTGACGGTCCCCAACGACCGGATGCCCGCCCTGGTCCAGGACGAGCGCCTGCCCGTGATCTCCTTCACCGGTTCCGGCCCCGTCGGCTACTCGATCATGGAGTCGGTGCCGCGCAAGCACTGCACCCTGGAGCTCGGCGGCAACGGTGCCGCGGTCGTCCTCGGCGACTACGCCTCCGAGAAGGACCTGGACTGGGCCGCGACCCGTATCGCGACCTTCTCCAACTACCAGGGCGGCCAGTCCTGCATCTCCGTGCAGCGCGTCATCGCGGACGCCTCGGTCTACGACCGGCTCGTCCCGAAGATCGTCGCCGCCGTCGAGGCCCAGGTCACCGGCGACCCGTCGGACGCCACCACCGACGTCGGCCCGCTGGTCAACGAGGACGCCGCCAAGCGCGTCGAGTCCTGGGTCGACGAGGCCGTGCAGGCCGGCGCCCAGCTGCTCACCGGCGGCAAGCGGGACGGTGCCACCTACGCCCCGACCGTGCTCGCGGAGCTCCCGGACAACGTCACCCTCTCCTGCGAGGAGGTCTTCGGACCGGTGCTGTCCGTGCAGAAGGTGGACGGCGAGGCCGAGGCGTTCGCGGCCGTCAACTCCTCCAAGTACGGCCTGCAGGCAGGCGTGTTCACGCACGACCTGCAGACGGCCTTCCGCGCCCACCGCGCACTCGAGGTCGGCGGCGTGATCATCGGCGACGTCCCCTCCTACCGCGCGGACCAGATGCCGTACGGCGGCGCCAAGCAGTCCGGTGTCGGCCGCGAGGGAGTCCGCTACGCCATGGACGACTACACCTACGAGCGCGTGCTGGTCCTCACCGGCCTCGCCCTGTAGTCCGCGAACAGGATCGAACCGATCCATCGACGTCGCCTGTGTTCCGCCTGGACAGCACGACAGCAGGTGACAGCGAGACGGCCGGAGCCCACTGTGCGGGGGCTCCGGCCGTCTCCGCGTTCCCGCCGAGTCCGCCACCGCAGGCGGGTCAGTGGAGTGGCTCGCGACCCGATCGGCGTCCGGGGGATGGTGGGCGTGTCGGGATTCGGGTACATACGGACGAGTAGAGCCGGTTGGTACCGGTGGGCGCTCCCCACGCGGACCGGCCGCGTCCACCCACTCACACGCGGCGAGGTGAGCTCCTCATGTCCGCACCATCCGCACCGAAGAACACGCCCAGGGTCACCGAGCGTGAAGCGCGCCAAGTGGCCGAGGCCGCACGCGAACAGGACTGGCACAAGCCGAGCTTCGCCAAGGAACTCTTCCTCGGGCGCTTCCGGCTCGACCTGATCCATCCGCATCCGCTGCCGCCCGCGGACGACGTCCGGCGCGGCGAGGCCTTCCTCGCCCGGCTGCGCCGGTTCTGCGAGACGAGGATCGACGGCGCCCTGATCGAGCGTGAGGCGAGAATCCCCGACGAGGTGATCAGCGGTCTCAAGGAGCTCGGCGCGCTCGGGATGAAGATCGACCCCAAGTACGGCGGCCTCGGCCTGACCCAGGTCTACTACAACAAGGCCCTCGCCCTGGTCGGCTCCGTGAGCCCGGCCATCGGCGCGCTGCTCTCCGCCCACCAGTCCATCGGCGTGCCGCAGCCGCTGAAGCTCTTCGGCAGTCAGGAGCAGAAGGAAACCTTCCTGCCCCGGCTGGCCCGTACCGACATCTCGGCGTTCCTCCTCACCGAACCGGACGTCGGCTCCGACCCGGCCCGGCTCGCCACCTCGGCCGTCCCGGACGGGCCCGACTACGTCCTCGACGGGGTGAAGCTCTGGACGACCAACGGCGTCGTCGCCGATCTGCTCGTCGTGATGGCCCGGGTACCGAAGTCGGAAGGCCACAAGGGCGGTATCACCGCCTTCGTCGTCGAGGCGGACTCCCCGGGCATCACCGTCGAGAACCGCAACGCCTTCATGGGCCTGCGCGGCCTGGAGAACGGCGTCACCCGCTTCCACCGGGTCCGGGTCCCGGCCGCGAACCGCATCGGCCCCGAGGGCGCCGGGCTCAAGATCGCCCTCACCACACTCAACACCGGACGGCTCTCGCTGCCCGCCATGTGCGTCGGCGCCGGGAAGTGGTGCCTGAAGATCGCACGAGAATGGTCCGCGGTACGTGAACAGTGGGGCAGGCCGGTCGCCCGGCACGAGGCCGTCGGCGCCAAGATCTCCTTCATCGCCGCGACCACCTTCGCACTCGAAGCGGTGGTCGACCTCTCCTCGCAGATGGCGGACGAGAACCGCAACGACATCCGCATCGAGGCCGCCCTCGCCAAACTGTACGGCTCCGAGATGGGCTGCCTGATGGCCGACGAACTCGTCCAGATCCGGGGCGGACGCGGCTTCGAGACCGCCGAGTCGCTCGCCGCCCGCGGCGAGCGGGCCGTCCCCGCCGAACAGCTCCTGCGCGACCTGCGGATCAACCGGATCTTCGAGGGCTCGACCGAGATCATGCATCTGCTGATCGCCCGCGAGGCCGTCGACGCCCATCTGAAGGTCGCCGGGGACATCATCGACCCCGACAAACCCCTCTCCGCCAAGGCGAAGGCGGGCGCGAACGCCGCCGGCTTCTACGCCCGCTGGCTGCCCAGGCTCGTCGCGGGACCGGGACAACTCCCGCTTACGTACGGGGAGTTCAACCCGTCCGGCCACCCCGACCTGTCCGCCCATCTGCGTTACGTCGAGCGCGCCTCCCGCAAGCTCGCACGCTCCACCTTCTACGCCATGTCGCGCTGGCAGGGCCGGATGGAGACCAAGCAGGGCTTCCTCGGACGGATCGTCGACATCGGCGCGGAACTCTTCGCGATGAGCGCCGCCTGCGTACGCGCCGAACTGCTGCGCTCCTCCGGCGACCACGGACGCGAGGCCTACCGGCTCGCCGACGTGTTCTGCCACCAGTCCCGCGTCCGGGTCGAGGAGCTCTTCACCCGCCTGTGGTCCAACACCGACGACCTGGACCGGCGCCTGGTCGACGGCGTCCTGTCCGGTGCGTACACCTGGCTGGAGGAGGGCGTCATCGACCCGAGCGGCGAAGGGCCGTGGATCGCCGACGCGACCCCGGGGCCGTCCGCCCGGGAGAACGTCCGCCGGACCGTGCGCTGAACCACCGGCCGGGCGGGGTGCGTCCACTCACCGGACGCGCCCCGCCCGGCCGCGCGCGGTACGGCACCGGACCCGCGCCGCCACCGGCCCGAGCGTCCCGTCCGCTCCGGCGTACGGGACGCACTGTCCACGCCCACAGGAGATGCGGCAACAATGGGGGGCATGAGCGACAGCCCTGCCCCCCTCGCCGACCCGCACCTCGTCTTCGATGCAGCGGAAGGCCGCCGGGATCTCGTCATCCTCGGCTCCACCGGATCCATCGGCACCCAGGCCATCGACCTGGTGCTGCGCAACCCCGACCGCTTCCGCGTCACCGCGCTCTCCGCCGCCGGCGGACGGGTCGGCCTCCTCGCCGAGCAGGCGCGCCGGCTGCGGGTGCGCACCGTGGCCGTCGCCGCACCGGACGCCGTACCGGCCCTGCGCGAGGCGCTGCGCGAGCAGTACGGGGCGGGGGAGCCGCTCCCCGAGATCCTGGCAGGGCCCGACGCCGCCGCACAACTGGCGGCGAGCGACTGCCACACCGTGCTCAACGGAATCACCGGCTCGATCGGACTCGCCCCCACGCTCGCCGCGCTGGAGGCGGGCCGCACGCTCGCCCTCGCCAACAAGGAGTCGCTGATCGTCGGCGGACCGCTGGTCAAGGCGCTGGCGAAGCCCGGCCAGATCATTCCGGTCGACTCCGAACACGCCGCGCTCTTCCAGGCGCTGGGCGCCGGCACCCGCGCCGACGTACGCAAGCTCGTCGTCACCGCCTCCGGCGGCCCCTTCCGGGGACGGACGAAGAGCGAGCTGGCGGATGTCACACGCGAGCAGGCCCTCGCCCACCCGACCTGGGCCATGGGGCCGGTCATCACGATCAACTCCGCCACCCTGGTCAACAAGGGACTGGAGGTCATCGAGGCGCATCTCCTCTACGACATCCCGTTCGACCGGATCGAGGTCGTGGTCCACCCCCAGTCGTACGTTCACTCCATGGTGGAGTTCACCGACGGCTCCACCCTCGCCCAGGCCACGCCCCCGGACATGAGGGGCCCGATCGCCATCGGCCTCGGCTGGCCCGCCCGCATCCCGGACGCCGCACCCGCCTTCGACTGGTCGAAGGCGTCCAGCTGGGAGTTCTTCCCCCTCGACAACGAGGCCTTCCCGTCCGTCGGACTGGCCAGGCACGTCGGCACGCTCGGCGCCACCGCACCGGCCGTCTTCAACGCCGCCAACGAGGAATGCGTCGACGCATTCCTCGCCGGACGGCTGCCGTTCAACGGAATCATGGATACGGTCACCGCGGTGGTGACCGAACACGGCACCCCCGCCACGGGAACTTCGCTCACGGTCGCAGACGTCCTGGAAGCGGAGACCTGGGCACGCGCCCGGGCCCGTGAACTCTCGGCGAAAGCGACAGCGGAGGCGCGCGCATGAGTATTACGACGGTCCTGTTGACGATTCTGGGCATCGTCGTCTTCGCCATCGGTCTGCTGTTCTCGATCGCCTGGCACGAGCTCGGGCACCTGTCGACGGCCAAGCTCTTCGGCATCCGCGTCCCCCAGTACATGGTCGGATTCGGGCCGACGGTCTGGTCGCGGAAGAAGGGCGACACCGAGTACGGGATCAAGGCCATCCCGGCCGGCGGCTACATCCGCATGATCGGCATGTTCCCGCCGGGAGAGGACGGACGCCTGGAGGCGCGGTCCACCTCCCCGTGGCGCGGCATGATCGAGGACGCCAGGTCCGCCGCCTTCGAAGAGCTCGAACCAGGTGACGAGAAGCGCCTCTTCTACACGCGCAAGCCCTGGAAGCGCGTCATCGTGATGTTCGCCGGACCGTTCATGAACCTGGTCCTCGCCGTCGCGATCTTCCTTGGTGTGGCGATGACCTTCGGCTTCCAGACCCAGACCACCGAGGTGGCGGGCGTCCAGAAGTGCGTGATCGAGCAGAGCGAGAACCGCGACACCTGCAAGAAGTCCGACCCGGTCTCGCCCGCCAAGGAGGCGGGGCTCAAGAAGGGCGACCGGATCGTGGCCTTCGACGGCCAGAAGGTCGACGACTGGGCCACGCTCTCCGACAAGATCCGCGACACCATCGGACCCGCCACCATCACGGTCCGGCGCGACGGCCAGGAGAAGACCCTCCACGCCGTGCTCCAGAAGAACCTGGTGGCGAAGAAGGACTCCAAGGGTGAGGTGGTCCCTGGCGATTTCGTGAAGGCCGGCTACCTCGGCTTCGCCGCCCAGACCGAGATCGTCCCGCTCTCCTTCGGTGACTCGGTCGTCCGCATGGGAGACATGATCGAGAACGGAGTCGACTCGATCATCGCCCTCCCGTCCAAGATCCCGGGCCTGTGGGACGCCGCCTTCGGCGACGGCGAGCGGGCGGCCGACTCCCCGGTCGGCGTGGTCGGCGCGGCCAGGATCGGCGGCGAGGTGATGACACTCGATGTCCCGGCGACGAACCAGATCGCGATGATGCTGTTCCTGCTGGCCGGCTTCAACCTGTCGCTGTTCCTCTTCAACATGCTCCCGCTGCTGCCGCTCGACGGCGGGCACATCGCCGGAGCGCTCTGGGAGGCGCTGCGCCGCAATCTGGCACGGGTCTTCCGGCGCCCCGACCCGGGCCCCTTCGACGTGGCCAAGCTGATGCCGGTCGCCTATGTCGTCGCCGGTGTCTTCATCTGCTTCACGCTGCTGGTGCTGGTCGCCGACATCGTGAATCCGGTCAAGATCTCCTGACCCGACGGCCACCCGTGCACCACGAGTGACGGCCCGGCACACAGTGTGTGCCGGGCCGTCGCATTTCTGTGGCGCTCCCGGATGCGGTGTGCTCGGGGCCGCCGCCGGTGCCGTAACCTCGAAGGCCGGAGCCCGCCGATCTCGGGACCTTGATCCACACCTTGGGGATGCTCAGCGCATGACTGCGATTTCTCTCGGAATTCCGTCCGTTCCGACCAAGCTCGCCGACCGGAGGGTCAGCCGCAAGATCCAGGTCGGGTCGGTTGCGGTGGGCGGGGATGCGCCGGTGTCGGTGCAGTCGATGACGACGACGCGTACGTCGGACGTGGGTGCGACGTTGCAGCAGATCGCGGAGCTGACGGCGTCGGGCTGTCAGATCGTGCGGGTGGCGTGTCCGACGCAGGACGATGCGGACGCGTTGGCGGTGATCGCGAGGAAGTCGCAGATCCCGGTGATCGCGGATATTCATTTCCAGCCGAAGTATGTGTTCGCGGCGATCGATGCGGGCTGTGCGGCGGTGCGGGTGAATCCGGGGAACATCAAGCAGTTCGACGACAAGGTGAAGGAGATCGCGCGGGCGGCGAACGACGCGGGTACGCCGATCCGGATCGGTGTGAACGCGGGTTCGCTGGATGCGCGTTTGCTGGCGAAGTACGGGAAGGCGACGCCCGAGGCGTTGGTGGAGTCGGCGTTGTGGGAGGCGTCGCTCTTCGAGGAGCACGGTTTCCGGGACATCAAGATCTCGGTGAAGCACAACGATCCGGTGGTGATGGTGAATGCGTACCGTCAGCTGGCGGCTCGTTGTGACTATCCGTTGCATCTGGGGGTGACGGAGGCGGGTCCGGCGTTCCAGGGGACGATCAAGTCGGCGGTGGCGTTCGGTGCGTTGCTGTCGGAGGGGATCGGGGACACGATCCGGGTGTCGTTGTCGGCGCCGCCGGCCGAGGAGGTCAAGGTCGGGATCCAGATCCTGGAGTCGCTGAATCTGCGTCAGCGGCGGCTGGAGATCGTGTCGTGTCCGTCGTGCGGGCGGGCGCAGGTGGATGTGTACAAGCTGGCGGACCAGGTGTCGGCGGGTCTTGAGGGCATGGAGGTTCCGCTGCGGGTGGCCGTGATGGGCTGTGTCGTCAATGGTCCGGGCGAGGCCCGTGAGGCGGACCTGGGTGTGGCGTCCGGCAACGGCAAGGGGCAGATCTTCGTGAAGGGCGAGG
>NZ_FPJO01000103.1 GCF_900119365.1 Streptomyces atratus | reverse complement strand
CCTGGCGGCAGTAGCGGGCCAGAACGATCTGGAACAGGGACAGCAGCGCCATGAACAGGCTCGCGCCCTGCCCGCTCGCCGTCGCCCGCAGCGCCACCGTCACCTCCGACGGCACCGAGAAGTACACGGTGTCGCCCTCGGCGCCCTCCCGTTCGGCGGGCCGACCGTGGTCGGTCGGCAGCTCCAAGGCCGGTACCCCTGCGAGACGCTCGCGCCAGTACGCCAACTGCCTCTCCAGGAAATCCCCGCTGAGTTGCTCCCGCTGCCAGGCGGCGAAATCTGCGTACTGTACGGGCAGTTCGGGCAGCGACGCCACACGTCCGGCAACGGCAGCCATGTACAGCTCGCGCAGTTCGCGGGCCAGAATCCCGGAGGACCAGCCGTCCGAGACGATGTGGTGCAGCATGATCAGCACGTACTGGTCGTCGTCAGCGACGCGCACCACGTCAACCCGCAGAAGCCGCCCGCCGCCCAGCTCGAACGGTCGCCGCGCCTCGGCCGCCATGATCTCCAGTGCGGCCCGCTCCCGGTCGGCCGCCGGGACGGTCCGGACGTCGTGCACCACCGGAGTGACCGACCACGGTGCGTCCACGATCTGCGCGGGACGGCCTGAGTCGTCCGTGACGAACCGGGTCCGCAGCACCTCGTGCCGGGTCACCAGACCGGTGAACGCCGCACCCAGTGCACCGGCGTCGAGCGTGCCGCGCACCCGCAGGCCGAACGGCACGAGGTATTCGGCGCTGCCCGGCGTCAACTGGTCCAGGAACCAAAGCCGCTGCTGCGCGAACGACAGGGGCAGTTGACCGCTGCCGCGGTCGAGCGGTATCAGCGGCGCCTCGTCGGCCGTCCCCAGCTCTCGCACGACCCCTGCCAGTGCGGCCGGGGTGGGTGAGGTGAAGAGGGCACGCACCGGGACGTCCAACCCGAGCCGCTGCCGCAGACGCGACGTCACCTGTGTCGCGAGCAGTGAATGCCCGCCCATTTCGAAGAAGTTGTCGTGGATGCCGACGGTGTCGACGCCGAGGACGTCGGACCACACGCCGGTAATGGTCTCCTCCGTCGAGTTCCGGGGTGCGG
>NZ_FPJO01000052.1 GCF_900119365.1 Streptomyces atratus | reverse complement strand
GAACAGATTGATGAGCTGCGGGAGTTGGCGGGCAGCCGTCACGCCCCTGCCGATGTCGTCCTGCGGGCCCGCCTGGTGCTGTGGGCGGCCGAGGGGCGGCGACGTAAGGACATCGCAGAACTCGCCGGAGTCGCACCGAATACGGTGGACCGCGCCAAGGTCCGTTACCTCGCGGGCGGTATCGCCCAACTGGCCTCCCGGAAACCCGGCCGCGGACGGGCGTTGTCACGTTGTCGGGGGTATAGGCGTCTGGCGGTGCGTCAGACGCCTATACCCCCGACAACGTGACAACGCCTCGACGGCCGCCTCTCCGCACCCCGTCAGTAACCCCAAACACCCCTGATACACCGTTCGATTGACAGACCCATACCCTCTCGGTGGAACCTCACTCCAACCCCCTGCACCTGGTGCCGGTGGCCGCGGGTCTCATCGTCGGCATCGGCAATGTGAGCCTGAAGCTCACGGACAACTTCCAGCTCAGCGGCATCGCGTTGGGGACGCTGATCGTCCTCATCGGCTACCACGCCCTGCGCGTCATGGCTCCCGCCCGCATGACGGACGAGCCTCCGCTCCTCGAACCGGACAATGCTGGGTACGACCGAGGCGTGCCGGGCGGATCGTGATCGCAGGCGCCACCATCAGTGAGGCCCCTCCGACGGGGAACGGCCTCACTGATCTGTTCGCCACACCGATCCGTACACCACCCGGCAGGTCGCGGTCCACGTCCGGGCCCGCGGGGTTCAGACATCGACGGACACGTACTCCTTGCCCTTGTCGTTCTCGATCACGACCTTCTGTACGTCGTCCATGGGGACGGCCGCCGAGCCGTCGAGGTTGGCACCCTTCTTCTCGTCGGCGACGAGCCAGCTGCCCGCGATCTCGCGGCTGCCGTCCTTCGCGACGACCACCACGCGGCAGCGCTCGCCCGCCGGGATGCCCATGGCCGAGACGTTGAGGCGGATCCAGTCGACGGCCGGGGTCACCCGGAGCCTCATCTCGCTGCCGGTCGAGGCACTGCGGCCCTCGACGACCTTCATGCCGCCCGGCTGAGCCGGTGGCACGGTCGCCGCGACCGAGGGGGCCGGGGGGATCGCCTCGTGGGTGCGTTCGCCAGTGTTCTGGCCGATCAGGACGCCGCCACCGAGGACGGCTGCCGCCGCGACCGCCGCGACCGCGCCCAGGACCGCTCTTCGCCGCAGCGTCTGCCCGGCGCGTTCGCTGCGGACCTGCCTCAGCGTGCGCTGGAGCAGCAGGTCACCACCTTCCGGGGGCCCGTCGAGGAAGGCCTCCGGGGGTACTTCGCCGAGCGCGGACTCCATGTCCCGCAGCCCGTCCAGTTCGTCGCGGCACTTCTGGCACGACGCCATGTGTTCGTCGACGGTTCGCACCTCCTGCTCATCGAGCGCGCCGAGGACGTAGGCGCCGAGCAGTTCACTGTCATGTTCCTTGGTGCTCACACCGCCACCCCCTTCAACGCCACCAGCTTCACTGCCTTCGGTCTGTCCGCGTACATGTCCCGCAGGGCCTTCAACGCATAGTGTGACCGGGACTTGACCGTCCCGGGTGGTATCCCGAGTCTGTTCGCCGCCTCGGCAACGCTCCTGCCCTGGAAGTAGATTTCCATAAGCACGTCCCGGTGGTCCGGGGAGAGCCGGTCGAGCGCCTCCATGACGACCATCGAGTCGACCACGGCGTCCGCGTGGTCCTGCTCGACGGGCTGGGTGGTCACCGACTCGGCGACCTCCGTGGGGCGCGCGGCCTTGGCCCGGTACCGGTCCGTGATGATGTTGCGGGCCACGGTGAGCAGCCAGCCACGCACCGAGCCCTTGCCGTTGACCAGCGCGTCCGGGTGTTTCCAGGCCCGGATCAAGGTTTCCTGGACCACGTCCTCAGCGGCGCTGCGATCACCGGTCAGGCGTTGTGCGTACGCGAGCAGGGCTCTGCCGTGTTCCTCGTAGAGGGACCGGATCAGTGCCTCGTCACCGGTGTCCTGTCTCTGCCGACTGCGGGACCACAATGCCGCCATCCATTCTCTCCGTCCTCTCCTGGGCCGATGCGCTGAACACGGACGGCGGGCCGGGCCGGTTCAATCCGGGGCGGATGTGAACTGAATCACAGGCCAGTCGGGGCGTCGTGCGAGGGCCTGGTCACCCGGACTTGCACTGCCGGTCCTCGTTGATGCAGCGCACCAGCTCCGCCATGCGGTCCCCGGTCATCACGTTCACGAACATCGCGTGGTCGGTGATCGGATCGCGCAGCTGCTCCGGGAAGGAGTCGACGGCGAACGGCGTGCCCTCCGGGAGTTCATAGGTAAGGGTGACGCGCAGTTGCGGCACAGGAAACGTGGCCCGCGGGCAGGTGCCGTCGGCGGCGGGGAACTGTGCGTGCGCGCGGTGGTCGGGGCTGTCGGTAGCGAGGCCGTTCCAGCAGCTCGGAAAGTCCAGGGTGCGGGTCGGTCCGCTGCCTTGCGGGCAGCGTGCATAGTTCTGGGTGAACCGGTCCGGGTAGCCGGAACAGCCCCACTGGGCACGGACGTTCGCTCCGTCCGTGGTGGCCGCGACCGGGTCGCCCGTGATCAGCCGCATGAAGCGGGGCATGCCGACGACCGAGCTGACCGGGTTGCCGCGGAACTCCACCCGCACCGAGGAGGCGGTGACGACCTCGCCGGTGTTGCCGTGGGCGCCGACGCCGGCCTTGTGGGCGTCACCGGTGCGGTCGAGGCGGCGCAGCACCGGCCAGTAGTACGTGGACCGGTCACCGCCCGCGCAGGTGGTGTCGGCGGCGGCCAGACTCCGATCGGTGGACAGTGCGTCGGTGGAGAGATTGCCGACGTAGTCGTGGGTGTGGTGGGCGCCGTTCACGACGCCCGGGGAGATCACGACGTTGTCCATGTTGTAGTGGCCTTGTTCGTTGCGTCCGCAGTCGACGGTGTACGAGCCGGTGGACGCGTCGGGTCCGGCTGCGGGCGCCCGGGTCGGCAGAACGGTCCCGATGTCCACGTACTTGTCGTCGGCGGGTGCGCCGGACACCGTGGCGGCCCTGCCGGCGCCGAACGTCATGACGCCCAGGAACACGATCAGCCCGAGCGTCACGGGCAGAATCCCCCAGAACAGAAGGGAGTTGGGGAAGGGCAGCTTGATGCGCACGGAAGCAGAGTGTCACCGGGGGCCGGGGCAATCAAGATTGCCCACAAGCCACCCGCGAAACCTCCGTCAACCCCTTGCCGGTGAGCGTCAGCGGAACAACTGCCCTCGTACGGCGCCGTCGGGGAACTCCTGGGTGTGCACGTTCGAGTAGAAGCCGGTCGGGCTTCCCTTGAGGCGTGCGATGACCTCGGCGTCGGGGACGCTGACGCTGCCAGAGATCGCGAAGACGTTCTTCGGTACGGGAGTGACGAACAGCGGGAGCCGTACGTCGCCGTTCTCGCCGAGCACCCCCTCGTGGATGTGTCCGGCCAGCGGCGCTCCGATGTTCACCCAGGCCATGGAGTAGTCGACGCGGTCCGTCCTCGGGTGCAGGAACGTGGTGCTGTGCCCGTCCGGGTCGCCCACCTTGCCGGGGTCGTCGCCCGGGACTTCCTGGCCACCGTCCGCAAGCGCGCGCAGCTTTCCTCCCCTGATGATGCTGAGCGGGTTCACCGGCTTCTCCAGGATCCGGAGCCGGCCGCGCACCGCGCCGCCGGGGAACTCCTCGGAGTGCAGGTCGACGTAGAAGCCGCCGGGATCGGTGCGCAGCTGTCGGGCGAGCGCGGCGGAGGACATCGAGGTCTGCCCGGCGGCGGAGTTCACCGAGGCGGGCATGGCCGTGCCGAACAGCTCGGCCTTCACCCCGCCGTCGCTGCCGGGCCGGCCCCGGTGGAGGTGGCCGCGGGTCGGCCTGCCGATGCCGTTCCAGGTGAGGGCGAAGGTGACGCGGTCGCCCCTGACCTTGACGAGCGCGACGGCCTTGCCGTCCTGGTCGCCCGCGGTGGGCCCGTCCTGGTCGCCGGTGAGCCGGGCGACCAGGGAGACGGCCGGTGCCTGCGCCGCTTCGGCGGTGGCCGGTGAGACTCCGGCGCCACGGGAACCCCCGGCGTCGGGGCCGTCCTCGGCCGACGCCGGGGTCGCTGCGAAACCGGTGAGACCGGCGACGAGCACGGCGGCGGCCGCCGCAACAGTGAGCCTGCGCATGTCTTTCGTCCTTCCGGGAGTGGGGCTTGCGTTCGGGCCCTTCGCGTCGACGAACGAACGGACAGGCCGAGCGGTTCAACGCGCCCGCGATCCGCGTTGTCGGGGGCCGGAGGGCTGAAGGGGCGGCGCGCGCTGAACCCGGAGGGCAGGCAGCACGTGTGGGCACGGGGCACTCACCCCGTCGCGTTTCACGACGTACGAGAGAGGTCATCACCATGCGTGCACGCAATGCTCTTTTCGCGATCCCGCTGGCCCTGGGACTTGTCGCCTGCGGTGCCGGGAACGACGGCGACACCAGCGGCGGCAGGAGGCCGGTCAAGACCGCGCCCGGCACCGAGGTCACCGTGGCGGACGTCGGACTCGGCTCCATCCTGGTCGACGGCAAGGGCCGCACCCTGTACGCCTTCACCAAGGACAAGGACGCCGCAAGCAACTGCGACGCGGAGTGCATCGCCGTATGGCCCGCGCTGACCAGCCCCGCCCCCGCCACCGCGGGCCAGGGCATCAGGAGGTCGCTGCTGCGCGAGGCGAAGCACTCGGGGGGTGCCGTCCACGTAACGTACGGGGACTGGCCGCTGTACTACTACGTCGGCGACACGGGGCCCGGTGACGTCAATGGCCAGGGCCTGGACGGCGAGTGGTTCGCCGTGGCACCCGACGGCAAGCTCGTCCGCAAGGCCGCGTGACCCTCCCTGCGGCTCCGCCTCCCGTACGCCCTTGATCCGGCGGGCCGTTGAACCGTCCCGCGTCCACGGTCGTTCCTGGAGCGGGGCGGGACATGCCCGCCGGACGACGCGTACGAGGGAGGAGCCTTGGCCGAGATCGAGATGCCGGGAGACGAGGTGCAACGTCTCGGTGAACTCCTGGGCCGGGTGATGGATCTCATCGACACCCGGCCCTCGGGCTACGACCCCGAGGACGTCGGCCCGCCACTGGTGCGCCCCGGCACCAACTTCGACGACGCGTGGAAGGACGGGCGCGTGCAGGTCAAGCGGAACAGCAAGGACCTCAAGGACGCCTGCGAGGCCATCGTGAAGGCCTTCGACGACTTCGACACCAAGATGGGCTCTTCGCTGAAGGAAGGCGGCGGCCAGGGCGGCGACGCGACACCCGCCGGAAGTGGCACCCGGCCGTCCTAGGACGACGGCCTGATCGATCCCCCATCGGCCCGGCCCGACACGAGCCCGGCCCGAAACGAACTGAGGAGTACGGTCCCATGACCACTGGTTCGCACACCTTCGGGATCGCCATCCCGGAGAACTGGACGGAGTACGACCTCCACGGCGACACGCTCGCCGAGCGCCGCGCCGAGATGCTGCGGCACGCCCCGCAGAAGGAGACCCGGGACGCCATCAACCACACGTTCCGCAGCGCGCGGCGCATCATGGAGGGCGCCCGCAGGCGCGGCGCCGTCTATGCCGCGGGCACCACCGCCATGTACGAGGACGGCCTGCTGATGGCCGGGCTCATGGTGTTCAGCGTGAAGCCGCCGCCCGGTGAGGACTTCTCCGCCAAGGGCATCGCCGAGCAGTTCTCGGCCACCGGGGGCCGCCGCCGCGAGAACACCACCCGGACCCTCACGACGGCGACGCTGCCCGGTGTCGGTCCGGTCGGCCGGATGGCCGGCATCGAGGAGACGGAAATCGCCGACGGTGTCTCGTACAAGATGGTGGTGACGCACACGTTCGTGCCGGTTCCCGGTGGTGAGCGGGTCCTGATCATCACCTGCTTCAGCCCGAACATCCCGCTCGCCGAGCCGCTGTACGACCTCTTCGACGCCATCACGTCGACGTTCGCCTTCGGCGACAAGGAGCCGGTGGCCGTCGGCGCAGCGACCACCTGACCGGCGCCGGCCTCGCAGAGGGCCCGGCCGTTCCTGGGAGGAAGACGCTGTTGGTTAATTCGGGCCTGTGCGTGACGTCGGCCTTCAAGACCCGGTTGTGGTCTTGAAGGCCGACGTTGTCGTATGGGGTGGGTGCGGGTGTCGATGCAGTCGAAGGAGCCGGGGGAGATCCCGGCGGAGACGGTGCGGATTGCGCGGGCCGCGTTCCCGAAGGGGAGCCTGGCGATCCGGGTCCGGGACGAGCTGGGGCCGTTGTTCACCGACGAGCAGTTCGCGGATTTGTTCCCGGTGCGGGGGAAGGGCGGCCTGGTCGCCGGGGCGGCTGGCGCTGGTGGTGCTCTTGCAGTTCGCCGAGGGTCTGACCGACCGGCAGGCCGCGGAGGCGGTACGGGCCAGGATCGACTGGAAGTTCGCGCTGGGACTGGAGCTGACTGATCCGGGCTTCGACTTCTCCGTGCTGTCGGAGTTCAGAGACCGCCTGGTCGGCGCGGATGGCGGGCGGTCGGTGCTGGACGGCATCCTGGCCGCTGCCCAGAAGAAGGGGCTGCTCAGCAAGGGAGGCAAGGCCCGGACGGACTCTACGCATGTGTTGTCTGCGGCACGTGAGCTGAACTGGCTGGAGCTGGTCGGCGAGAGTCTGCGGGCGGCGCTGAACGCGGCGGCCCGCGTCGAACCGGACTGGCTCGGCGCGCACGCGCTGCCGGACTGGTTCACGCACTACGCGACTCGGATCGAGGACTCCCGTTTCCCCAGGGCCCAGGCCAAGCGGGTCGAGGTGGGGCGCCGGATCGGCGCGGACGGCATGCGCCTGCTGGAGATGATCTGGACGGACGGCACGCCCCTGGCGCTGCGGGCACTGCCGGAGGTGGAGTTCCTGCGCCAGGTGTGGGTCCAGCACTTCCACCTAGTGGAGGGCGAGGTGGAACGGCGGGGCCCAAAAGACCGGCCGCCGGGCGCGAAACGCCTGGTCACCCCCTATGACCCCGAGGCCAGGGGCAGCGTGAAGCGTGACACCTTCTGGGACGGCTTCAAGGTCCATCTCACCGAGACGTGCGAGCCGGAGACGGTGCACCTGATCACGAACGTGGCCACCACCGTCGCCACGGTCCCCGACGACCGGATGGCCACCGTCGTCCATGCCGGCCTTGCGGAGCGGGACCTGCTGCCGGGCGAGCACTGGGTCGATACCGGCTATGCCAACGGCGGCGCGCTGGTCGCCGCCCACCGCGATCACCGCGTCGCGCTGCACGGGCCGCTGAAGTCCGTGACCGTTCCGCACGCCCGTGGCGAGGCCGCCTTCGGGCAGGACGCGTTCACCATCGACTGGGACAACCAGCACGTGACCTGCCCGAACGGCATCATCAGCACGCAGTGGCACCAACGCCGCTCGGAAGACGGACTGCCGACCATCCGGGTCCGGTTCTCCCCGGCCGACTGCCGCACCTGCCCCCAGTTGCGGCAGTGCGTCAACTCCCCGAAGGCCCAGCGCCGGGAGATCAACCTCAGGCCCCGCGACGAATACGAAGCCCTTCAACAGGCGCGAAAACTCCAGCAGACCGACGAGTGGAAGGACCGCTACAAGATCCGCGCCGGGGTCGAGGGGACCATCTCCCAAGCAGTGCAAGCCTGTGGCCTGCGCAGATCCCGCTACCGCGGTCTGTCAAAGACAAGCCTCCAGCACCAGCTCACCGGCGCTGCGGTCAACCTCATCCGCATCGACGCCTGGCTCACCGGCAAACCCCACGCCCGCACCCGCACCAGCCCGGTGGCAGCACTTCGCCCCGCCGCATAACGACGAGGCGAAGCAGCCAGGCCCGAATTAACCAACAGCGTCTTCCTGGGAGGAACGGCCGGGCCCTCTTCTTCGCGTGTGCCGGAGGCCGCAGCAAGGCCTCCGCTCCCCCGGTGGCCGGACGGGAGCGGAGGCCTTCTCACCTTGCTCTGTGGTGCCGTACGCCGTGCGGTCGGTCAGTCGACCGTCGTCGCGGGCACTCGGACCGTGGTGAAGCGGCCGTCGCCGAGCTGCAGGTGGGCGCGGCCGGGTTCGCTGTCCTGTCCCATCAGGCCGCGTGGCAGGCGGGCGCCGACGAGTTCGCCGTCGCCCATCAGGCGGGGCGCGAGCAGGGCGCCGCAGCGGTTGCGGCGTACGGCGGCCTGCCAGCCGCCGATGCCGCCGAGCAGCGCCTCGTTGTTGCCGGCCATGATCAGGCCCCAGCCGTCCCCGGCGCTGCCGCGGGCGAGCGCGACGAAGTCGGTGTCGAGCTCGGAGTTGATCATCATTTCGGCATCGTCGACGAGGATGGCTCCGGCGGGGCTGTCCACCTTGCCGAGTGCGGCGCGGAAGTCGGCGACCGCGACGTCGGCGTCGGTGAAGACCTCCACGACGCCGGGCTGTCCGGCGAGGTGGCGCAGCGGCGAGTTGCGCGGCGCGATGACCACGATCTTCGTGCCGGCCGCGGTCAGCGACTTCGCCATGGTGAGCAGCACCGTGCTGCGGCCCGACCTCGGCGGACCGGCGACCACGAAGGACGGCACCTGCGACAAGTCGGTGCCGATGGCGGCGAGTTCGTCGCCTCCGACGCCGATCATCGCCCACAGCGGGGAGACGGTGTGCGGCCTGCGGGCGAGGGCGTCCGCGAAGTCCAGCTCGTCGGGCAGGACGTCCACGCGGAACGGCCTGCGCTCGGCGGGCACGTCGGCGTCGCGTTCCCTGACCCGTTCGGCGAGTACGCCGAGTGCCTGGGCCTGGCCCGCGCCGGTGGCGTCGGTTCCGTCTCTCCCGGGGATCAACGCGATCTGAGCGCTGTTGGTGTCCTTGGCGAGGACACCGCGACCGGCCGGGAGGTCCTCGGGGACGTCGCGGGAGTGGAGGCCCACCATGGAGTAGTCGGTGCGGTCGTTGAGGCGCAGGACCAGCTTGTCCTCGGTGGTGGAGGAGAACCGGTTCTGGCCGAGGATGCGGTCGCCGGTCAGGACCAGGTGCAGGCCGACGCTCGCGCCCTCGCGCATCAGCAGGGTCATGGCGTCCATCAGGCTGCCCTGGTCGTAGTTGGCGAAGTCCCGCTCGAACGCCTCGAACCGGTCGACGAGGAGCAGGATGTGCGGGGGCCGCTCCGGCTCGGGCAGGACGCGGCGCAACTCGGTGAGGTCGGCGACGCCCCGCCTGCCGAGGAGTTCACGGCGCCGCCCGACCTCGGCGACCAGGCGGTTCAGGAGGCGGGTCACCCGCTCGACCTGGCCCCGGTCCACCACGGCACCGCAGTGCGGCAGTCCGCCGAGGGCCTGGAGAGCGCCGTTGCCGCAGTCGAGGCCGTACAGGTGGACGTCGGCGCAGCGGTGTGCGCCGGTGAGAGCGGCGGCGAGGGTCCGCAGCGCCTGGGAGCGGCCGCTGCGCGGCGAGCCGATGATGTACAGATGGCCCATCTCGTCGAGATCGAGGACGAGTTGACGCTGCGCCTGCTCGGTGGGCACGTCCACGAGGCCGTACGCCACCGGGGTGAGCCGCCCGTCCTCGGCCGCCTCGGGCCGCACGGGCAGGTCGGCGAGGGTGAGGACGTCGGGCAGCGGGGGCAGCCAGGGGCGGCGGGCGGGCGGTACGGAGAGCTGGGTGGCCGCGTCGCGTACCGCGTCGACCAGGACCGACAGGTCGGTGACCGGCTGGAAGGTGTCCTCCTGGGCTTCCGGCCTCGGCATCGGGGCGCCGAGGGCCTCCCAGTGGAGTTCGGTGAGCACCGGCGCCGGACGGTCCTCGTCCGTGGCCGACGCGTCGAGGCGGCGGCCACCGATCCGCCCTGTCTGGAACGGCAGCAGCGCCGCGTGGCCGAGCCTGGCGTGGGCGCGGCCGGGGGTGCGGGGCGAGAGCTGCCCGGAGTCGGGGGCGTCGATGATGTCGCGGCTCTCGCCGGTGTCGGTGGTGCGCAGCGCGATCCGCAGGTTGGTGTTGGCGCGGATGTCGGCGGTGACCGCGCCGGAGGGCCGCTGGGTGGCGAGGATCAGGTGGATGCCGAGGGAGCGGCCCCGCTGGGCGATGTTGACGAGTCCGGAGACGAAGTCGGGGAGTTCCCGCACCATCGACGCGAACTCGTCGATGACGAGGACGAGCCGGGCCATGGAGGCGAGTTCAGGACGGCGGGTGCGCTTGTCGGTGTAGTCGTCGATGTCCTTGGCCCCGGCCTCCGCGAGGATGTGCTCGCGTCGCTTCAGTTCGGCGCCGAGGGACACCAGGGCCCGCTCCACGAGGTGGGTGTCCAGGTCGGTGACCATGCCGACGGTGTGCGGCAGGTCCTCGCACTCGGCGAAGGCGCTACCGCCCTTGTAGTCGACGAGGACGAAGTTCAGCTCGTCCGGCCGGTTGGCGACGGCGAGGCTCGCCACGAGGGACTGGAGCAGTTCGGACTTGCCTGATCCGGTGGTGCCCGCGATCAGGCCGTGCGGCCCGTCTGCGGCCAGGTCGACGGCGAACGGACCGTCCACGCCCTCTCCGAGCACGGCGCGGGTGCTGCGGGCGGCGATCGCCCAGCGCGCGGCGACGGCGTCGGGGGTGGGTGGTTCGAGACCGAGTACGTCCAGGAGCCGGGCGGAGGCGGGCAGCAGGTTCTCGTCGGCGTCGTCGCCCACGTCGCGGATCGGCGCGAGCGCGCGGGCCACGCCCACGCACCAGGAGCGGGTCGGCGCGTCCATGCGGACCTCGTCGACGGGGTCGGCGCTGTCCTGCTCGGCGCGCAGCCACTTCGGCCCGGCCACGGCCACGGCGCGGCATTCCTCGGGCAGGAGCCGGGCCTCGTCGTCCACGCACAGCGCGTACACGCCGACGGCCGGTCCGTCGCGGAGGATCTGGATGACGCCGGGCAGGGAGCGCAGTCTCCGGGCGCCGTCGAGGACGACCAGGACGTCGGGTTCGCCCGCGGCGCCGCCGCGCGGTGCCCGGTCGCAGGCCCCCTGCCGGGCGGCGATCACGGCGGTGAGTTCGGCGATGCGGCGGCCCACGGACTCGGCGCTCGCGCCGACCAGGGAGATGGTGTCCTCACCGAGGGGCGCGCAGTGCGGCAGCCAGTGCACCCAGGACCAGCGGTCTGCGCCGCTGGTGCCGGACAGTACACAGATCCGTAGGTCGGAGGGGCTGTGCAGAACGGCGGCCTGGGCGATAAGCCAGCGCACCAGCGGCTCGGCGGTGACGCCGCCGGCGACGCCCATGACGCCGGCGGCGCGTAGCGGCACGGTCACGGGCACGGCGTGCGTGGTGCGGTCGACCCTGCGGCGGTGTTCAGGCTCGGCGGGGTCCTGGAGCTCCACGTAGGCGGGGCGGTCGGCGACGCCGAGCCGCATCAGCAGGAAGTCGCTGTCGCGCCAACGGCGCTCCCACAGCCGCTGACGCGGGCCGGTGGCGATCAGGAGGGCCGACGCCGGGTCCGGGGCGGCGAGGCGCCGGGCGTGCTGTTCGGCGAGCACCGCCTCGTCCACGTCCTGTTCCAGTGCGGCCTTCTTCTCCTCGTACTCCTTGAGCTGGTCCTCGTAACTCTCCTTGCCCCGGCGCTTGTTGGAGAACTGGGAGATGAGGGCGACGACCGGGGAGAGGAAGCCGAAGACCAGGAATCTGGGGTTGTTGAAGATGATGAACGAGACACCGGCCATCATCAACGGTGCGAAGATCAGCATGAGTTGGAGCTTGTTGCGGGTGGGTTTGCCGGGCGGAACGGGGAGCTGGAAGCGGTTGTTCACGGGCGGGGGCAGCAGCCGGGGCGGCCGGTTGTAGTCGAGCCCCACGCCGTCGCCGGAGGGCTGGAGAGCGGCGTCGGGCACGGAGGGCGCGGCCAGTTCCAGCAGGGCCGGGCCGATGGCGAGGACGCCGCCGAGCGGCCATGTGGTCCAGTCCCGCGCCTCGGTGCCGTCGCATGTGACGCCGTCCTGGTCGACGGAACGTACGGTCGCGGTGGCGTCGGCGTGCACCTTCAGGCGCGCCGCGGTCTTCGCGAGCCCATCGGCGCGGAGCTGGACGCGGCAGGACGCGGCGGAGCCGATCTCGTAGTCGCCGGGCGGCAGCCGGAACACCACTCCGGCGTCGGCGCCGCCGACGCCGCGCAGTTCCACGACGCCGTCCGGCTCCGGGCCCGCCTCGGGCGCGGGAGCGTCCAGGGACAGCAGGCTGCCGGAGCGCAGTGCGGCCGCGGCCACCGGCTGGTCGGCGGGGAGCGGGGTGGCCCCGTGGTACAGGACGGGCGGTGCTTTCGGGGTGCCGCCGCGCAGCTGCCGGTGCAGTTGCTCGGCGAGCTCGCCCGCGGGGGCCTCGGGGTCGGCCTCGATCATGATGTCCGCGGTCTGACCCTGCTCCGGGTCGACGGCGGTGACGGTCAGACGCATCGTCAGTGCTCCTTGGGCACGGGGGTCACCAGGGGTTGCCGGGGGTGCGGGAACGTCGGCCGGGCCGGGCCGGAGAGGGGCCGGCTCGGCCCGGCCGACGTCCGGGCGGGGTCACTTGCGGAGGCTGGAACCCATCTCGGAGTCGAACTGGGTCATGCCCTCGCCGTACTTCTTGATGTACTCGGAGATGCCCGTGAGGCCTTCGGTGACCTTGCCGTAGTTGTCCGTGTACTCCTGCACGAAGGGCTGGAAGTCGTTCCTCGCCGACGGGGTGTTGTAGCCGTCGGCGGTGAGCGCGTCCAGGTCTGCCTTGATCTTGTTGAGCTGGGCGACCGCGATCTCGTACTCGTTCATGGTCTGCGTGGCGGCGGCGCTGGTCTTCTCGTCGTTGACGATGTAATCGGCCATCGGAATTTCTCCTGTTTCCAAATCGGTTGTGCGGATGGGTATTTCATGGAGCGGTTCGTGGACCCGCGCCCTACACACGAGGGGTGCGGTCATTCGGTTCAGACCTTGATGGGGGCTTCTTCCGGCGGATTCGCCAATTCGGTGTCCTGGTTGGAGTTGACGGCGCCGATGGTTTTCGTGGGAAGCGAGGCGAGGGGCACCTCGGGTCCCTTGGTCTTGAATCCGTGGTCGTTCTCGACCTTCTTGCCGGCCAGGGAATTGCCCACGCCGTAGCCGAGTTTGATGCCCGCGTTCTCCAGGGTGGTCTGTGCGTCGGCTCCGTTGGCGCCCACCTCGTAGCCGACGCTGACGGCCTGGCCGAAGGCGCCCTTGAGGATGCTGGTGAGGGCCTCGTAGCCGTATTCGTGGAGCTCGGTGACAGAGGTGGGGCCACCCGCGTAGGCGTGGTAGTCGTGGATCGGGGTGTGCTGCTCGTTGAAGGAGCCGTTCGCGTCGACCTCGGTGAGGGTCTTGCCGTTGGCGTCTTTCACCTGCACGGAGCCGTTGTTGTTGACCAGGACGTCGAACGTGGTCTGGTTGCCGTGGTTGTCGGTCGTGGTGACGGTGCCTTCCACGCCGTCCTTGGTGATGGTGAACGTGGTGTTCTCGCCGCCCGCGGTGTTGCTGAACGTGGTGCTGCCGTCGGGGTTCTGCGTGATGGTGACGTTGCCCGCCTGGCTGGTGGTGGCGGCGCCGTTGGCGAAGGTGGTGGTGGCGCCGCCGCCGTCGGGGGTGACGACGGGCGCCGTGCCCTGCCCGCCGGTGACGGTGGTGTTGTTGCTGAAGGTGACCTGCGGGGGTCCGGCGGGCCCCTCCTGTCCTGCTCCGGGTTGCGCCCCCGGAGCCACGCCGGGCCCGGTGAGGGTGCCGTCCGGTCCGACGGTGACCTTGTCACCGGGCTGGTTGCTGCCGGGCACGGACACGTCGAAGGAGCCGTCGCCGTTGGCCTTCACGTCGAACGGGCCGTTGTGGACGGTGGAGTCGCCCTTGCCGCCGACCGGGACGTCCACGGAGGGCCCGCCGCCGTTGCCGCCCACCGTGAAGGTCTCGGGGCCGGGCGCGGGGCCGAGGTTGAAGGGGTTGTGCGGGCCGTCCAGGATGTCGGACTTCTGGCCCGGCGTACCGGCGTTCTCCACGTCGCCGGGGCTCTTGCCGAGGGAGCTGTTGCCGGTGCCGACGCTGGTGTTGCCGCCGTAGAAGCCGTCGTGGTGCACGACGGGGCCGCCCCCGGGCGTGGGCACGGTGATGCCGCTGTTGCCGTCGCCGGTGACGGTGCTGATGGTGGTGTCGCCGGGGTTGTTGCCGATGGGGTTGCCCGCCGTGTCGACGGGAAGGTTGGTGACCGGGTCGACGTGGGTGCCGGAGGGGCCGAGGCCGGTGACGCCGCCGGGCGCGAAGGTGCCGGTGGCCGGTCCGTACGTGACGGAGAACTCACCCTCGGGTCCGCCCGTGTTCGGGCCGTGCACGACGGTGCTGCCGGGCTCGTGGACCGGGTCGGCGCCCTGTGTGGTGATCGTGGGGCCGTCCGGGCCGTTGGACAGGGTGTTCTGGCCACCGGTCATGTCCGGTTTACCGAACAGGCCCCAGCCCTCCTGCTGCGGGGTGTTCACCGTCACCTGGGTGTTGGTGCCGGTGATGCCGGCGCCGCTCGGCGAGTTGTTGACCGTGGCCTGGCCGTTGTTGTCGATGGTGTGGCTGACGCCTGAGTCTTGGTGGACGGTGGTGGTGGCCGGACCGGTGCCGTCGTTGCCGATGGTGGTCGTGAACCCGTCGCCGGTGAACGTGGTGGTCTGCCCGTCCGACGAGATGGCAGCGCCGTTGTTGTTGGTGATCGTGCTGGGGGCCGGTGCGGGCGCAGGTCCGCCGCCCGCGGGGTTCGGGGGCGGCGGCACCTTCGCCTCGGCCCCGTCGGGGGTCTGCGCGGTGATCGTGCCGTCGGGGCCCGAGTTGACGGTCGTGGCCGGACCACCGGGTGTCTGGTGGTGGGTGAAGGTGACGGCGCCGCCCGGGTCGAGCGTCGTGTAGACGCCCTGGGTGCTGACGCCGTTGGTGCCGACATCGGCCTGCGCACCGGCTCCGGTGTCGGTGAAGGTGGCCACGGGGTGGTTGGCGGCGTCGGTGTTGGCGGTGATGGTGACCGGGCCGTTGGTGACGGTGCCGGTGTTGTCCACGCCGAAGTTGCCGTTGTTGTCGGCGGCGGTGGTGCCGTTCGGTCCGGTGGTGACCGTGCTGTTGGGGCCCGCCGGGGCGTTGTTGCTGATGGTGCCGTCGTTGTTGATCGTGCTGTTCGCGGTGTTGGTGCCGTTGACGTCCGTCTGGGCGCCGTTCCCCGTCAGGGTGGTGGTGCTGCCGCCGGAGGTGGTGACCTGCGTCGGGTTGGCTCCGTCGGCCGGATTGACGGTGACCGATGCGGGCCCGCCCTGCGGTCCGACCGTGGTCGGGCCGTTTCCGCCCGTACTCACCGACGTACCGTTCTGACTGACGGTCGTGACACCGTCCGGGCCCTGGCCGACCTGGACCGGGTTGACGGTGCCCACACTGCCGCTGATGCCGTTCGGGCCGTGACTCGCCTGGATCGTGCCATTGCTGACGGTCGTGGTGCCGTTGCCGGCGACCGTCACCGTGGTGTTGCCCGGACCGCCCGTGTTGACCGTCTGGCTGCCGGCTCCGGCGGGCGCCGACTTGGTGACGGTGCCGTCGCCGTGGACGCTGGTGGTGCTGCCGTCGGCGGTGGTGACCTGGGCCGGGTTCTGGCCCGTGGGCGGTTTTACGGTGACCGAGGCGGGCCCGCCCTGCGGTCCGACCGTGGTCGGGCCGTTTCCGCCCGTACTCACCGACGTACCGTTCTGACTGACGGTCGTGACACCGTTCGGGCCCTGGCCGACCTGGATCGGATTGCCGGTGCCCACGCTGCCGCTGATGCCGTTCGGGCCGTGACTCGCCTGGATCGTGCCATTGCTGACGGTCGTGGTGCCGTTGCCGGCGACCGTGACCGTGGTGCCGTTCTGGCCGTGGACGGTGACCGAGTGGCCGCCGCCGTTGTCCACGGAGATGGTGGTGTTGCCCGCGTTCACCGGATTTCCGGGGGTCGGCTGCGGCACGGCCGGCGGGACCGGGTTGCCCTGCGCGTCGTTGGCCGTGATGGTGCCGTCGGCAGCGACGTTGATCTCCTGGTCGCCGTGCGCGATGCTCGCCGAGCCGTCGTTGTTGACCGTGGTCGAGCCGCCGATGGTGACGCCGTCCGCCCCGTGGCTGATCCCGTCGACGTGGAACTTGCCGTTGGGGTTGATGGTGAACGTCGTGCCGTCCGGGGCGCTGAACTTGATGTCGAGCGGCGAGAAGTCGACCTTGCCGCCGGGGCCGGTGGCCGTGCCGCCGCCGTTGCCGTCCGTGGTGATGCCGTTGACGGCGACGCCGCCGCCCGGGCCGACCGAGACCTGCGGCTGACCGCCGGGCGGCGTCACGTCGAGGCCGCCGCCCGGCTTGGTGGTGACGGCGGTGCCATCGGGGCCGTTGAAGGTGACCGGGGCCGCGCCGGACGGGCCCACGGCGATGTCCCCGTTCGGGTTGACCGTGACCGGCGGCTGGGTGCCGGAGGGGTTCAGGTCGAACTGGCCCTGCGGGTTGACGGTGAACGTCCCGCCGTCGGGCGTGCTGAACTTGATATCGGTCGGCGAGAACGCCACGTTCCCCCCGCCGCCGGTGGCCGTACCGCCGCCACCCCCGTCGGTGTTGATGTTGCCGGTGGTGATGGAGCCGTCCGGGCCGACCGAGACCTGCGGCTGACCGCCGGGCGGCGTCACGTCGAGCGAGTTGCCCGGCCCGTTGAACTGCACCGTGTCGGGGGTGGGGCCGCCGGTGTTCACCGTGAACCCCGTGTGGTCGAGCGTGGTGGCGGGGCCGCCCGGCGTGGTGATGGTGGCGCCGCCGGCCGGGGGGATGCTGGTGCTGACGTTGGTGTCGGTGAAGGTGACCGGGCCGCCCGCGTTGGCCGGGGGCAGGTTGACGTTCTGGCCGCCGCCGTCTCCGTTGACGACGCTCACGTTGCCGTTGTTGCCGACGTCGGCCTGCGTGCCGTCCGGCAGGGCGAATCCACCCCCGGGGTTCCCCGTGTTGCCGTTGAGCGTGGTGTTGCCGAAGTTGATGTCGACGTTGCCGTCGGCGGGGTTGTGGGTCGCCACCGGCTGACCCGCCGGGGGGCCGTTGAAGACCGAGTTGACGCCGTTCGTGTTGTCCGTGGTGAGCCCACCACCACCCACCGTCGTGGAGCCGCCGTTGTCGGTCAGGGTGAGGCCGTTCGGGGTGGAGATCGTGTTGTTGTTCACGGTGAACTCCGGCGTGGGACCACCGCCGTCACCGCCGGGCGAGCTGAACGTCGTGGTGCCGTCCGGCCCCTTGGAGACCTCGCCGAACGGTCCCGAGGTCGTGAAGCCGCCGTCCGGGCCCAGCTCCGTGGAGAGCGCGGGCTTCTCCGACTGCGCGGGCGCGAACTCGCCGGCGAGCCCGCCGGTGATCTGCTCCTTCGTGGTCGGGCCCTGGACCGGGGTGCTGATCGTCGTCGTGTTGCCGTTCGAGGTGATGACGTCCCCGTCCGGGCTCTTGATGGTGTTCGTGCCGTTCGCGGTCGTCGACGTGAACCCGTCCGGTGTCGTGGTGGTCGTCGACGTCTCGGGCCCCGGGACTCCGAAGGGCAGGTCGTCGGGGGCTTCGACCTGGTCGGCCTTGGGACCGGGCGGAGTGATCTTCGTTTCGGTCTTCGCACCGTCCGGGGTCGTGACCTTCGTCTTGACCTCGCCCGTGGTGGGGTCCGACTTGGTCTGGCCGTTGATGCCGTGGAAGCCGGTCTTCTGCCCGCCCTTGGTGTCGTTGAACAGGACGTTGCCGGGTTTGAACTTGCCGTCGACGACACCGAGGCTGTTCACGGAGAACGCCTTGTCGATGTTGCTCTTGAACTTGCCCTTGGTGGTGAAGGCGTCCTTGATGCTGGTGGCGAACTTCGTCCCACCGAACAGGGTGAGGGCACCGGCCGTGGCGGCGCCGAGCGCGGCACCCTTGGCGGCCGAGGCCGCGTCGAACTTCTTCCCGTCGATCCACGCCGTGAGCCCGCTCGCCAGGAAGCCGAGGCTGAACTCGGTGGTCACGTCGATCGCGAACTTGGCACCGAGGGCCAAACCGGGGGACGTCTTGAGACCCACGAGTCCCTTGGACAGCGGGTCGATGATCTTGCGGATGAACGTCGAGTTCTTCAGGGCCGCCGAGACCGCCCCCGAAGCGGTCCCGACGCCCTTGCCCACCTTGGCCAGGAACGGCGCGAGCTTCGCCAGCTTGCCCGCCGCCCCGACGATCTTCCCGAGCCCGCCGAGCAGCACGCCACCGGGTACGAGGGTGAGCAGGCCGATGATGATCTCACCGGCGTCGATCTTGCCCTGCGACACCATCCGGATCACCGACACCGCGAACAGAATCGCGCCCAGGATGAGACCCACGACCGGGAAGAACACGGCGACGATGCCGATGATGACACCGGCGATGATCTCCACCAGCGGGTTGTCCGCGAGGAAGTCACCGAACGCCTTCACGAAGTCCCGTGCGGGGATGGCCTGTTCAGCGGCGTCATCGAGGATGATCGTCGCCCTTTCGGACCCCTCCTCGCGCACCCGCTGCGCCATGCGGCCGAGCTCCTCGGCAGCGGACAGCGCCTCCTTCGCGGCGTTCACCTCGCCCTGCTGCGTCTGGTGTGTCTCGGCCTGCTCCGGAGTGGCGTCCGCCGCGAGCGCCGGGACCTCCGTCTTCGCGGTGGCGGCGACCTCCTGGCCCTGGTCGATGGCCCGGTCCAGCAGGTCCTGGGCGGTGGTCAGGGTGTTCGCGTATTCGTCGTAGGCACCCGCAGCGGTGCGGAAGGAGTCCCTGGTCTTCTCCAGGAGCCCCGGCAGGTCCTTGGTGATGCGCGTCTTCAGGGCGTCCATCGCCTGGCCCTTGCCGCGGCGCAGCGCCCCGTCGTCGCGCAGCAGCTCGACCGCCTCGCCCGCCCCGTCGCTCAGCTCCTGATAGGTCTTGGCCAGTGTTCTGATCGCCTCCGGGTTCCCAGGGGTCGGATCCTCCCCGAACCCGAGCACCTCCCAGCCCGTGGCATGCCGACGCGCCATTTCCAACTCCTCCCGGCTACAAGCCCGTTCGGCACCTCCTAACGGGGTGTTCGGCGTTTCGGTTCAGCTCGTTGAACCGCCCCGGGGTTCCGTGCGTGTGACGGCCGACGCATCAGCAGTGCGCGTCACCAGGCCCCGTACGGAGGAGGACGAGAAGGATGCGCGACGCCCCGAGGACGACGAACGAAGCACGGCGGCCGGCGCCGTGGCGCACGACGGCACGGGTGACGGCGGTGTGCGGCCTGGTGGCCGTCACCTGGCTGGCACTGCCCGCATCTGCGCAGGCTCTGGGACCGGTACGGGCTCCGGACTCCGTACCGGTCCTGGCAGCCGTGCAGGCGCAGCCTTCCCGGGCGCTGCGGGCCGACGAGGTGACGAAGTACTACGTGGTCAAGTCCGCGCAGGAGAACGGCGGCGAGCAGGAGACGCTGTTCGGGATCGCACAGCGCACCCTCGGCGACGGCGACCGGTTCGAGGAGATCCTGGTCCTCAACAGCGGGCGCCAGCTGCCGGACGGTTCGGCTTTCGTGAGTCCCGACCAGCTGACCCCGGGCTTCCCGCTCATCCTGCCGGAGGACGCGGACGGAGCCGGCGTGGAGTTCGGTGTGCTGCCCGAGGAGAACGCCGACGCGGCGAAGCCCCCCGCACGGAGCGCCTCCCCCGCGCCCCGCGCCGCGGCCGGCCGGGGCTCGGGACCGTTCGCCGGGCTGGGCGACCGGGTCGGGTCGCCCTGGCTGATCGGGGGTGTCGCCGGCGTCGCCGTACTGACCGTGGTCATCGTCGCGCGGCGTCCGATCGGCCGGGCCGTGCGCGCCACCGGCTCCGGGATCGCGCGGGCCGCCCGGGTGCTGCGGCCGCGGCTGCCGCGCGGCCTGGCGCTCGCGCTGCGGCGGCGTCGGCGGGGCGCGCTCGCGCGGCGGCTCGCGGCGGACACCCGTACGCCGGTGGTGGTGCGGCAGGCGCTGCGCGAACTGATCCCTGCCGACGCGGCGGAGGTGGAGCGTCCGGTACGGGTCTACAGCGTCCTCGCCGAACCAACGAAGCTGCTGGCGTCGGTGTCCGGGGCGCACACGGCGCCCGTGCCGTGGACCGCGGTCGAACCGAATCGCTGGGAGCGCACCGGACTGCCCTCCGTCATCGAGGGCGGTCCGGCGGCCGACGTGACGCTCGCGCTGCCGCATCTCGCCCGGATCGGGGTGAGCGAGCGGGGCGCGCAGGTCATGGTGGACCTCGGGCAGATCAACGGCGCGCTGAGCGTCAGCGGTGACCTCGTCGTCGCCCAGGACACCGTGGCGGCGCTGGTGCGCGGGCTGCTCGAACTGCCGCGGCAGAGCACGGTGGTGGTCTCGGTGGACCCAGGCGCGAGTGCCCTGCCCGGCCTCAATGGTCTGGTCCGGGTCCGCTCCGTGTCGGAGGTGAAGGGCAAGGCCCCCGAGGAGATCCTCAACTCCGCCGAGGAACTGGGCGTCGGCCTGGTGCGTGGCGCCGCCCGCACGGGCGAGGTCACCGGGTTCGTCGTCCTCCAGGACGCGCCGACCGCCGAGGAGGCGCGGGCGCTCGCGGACCTCACCGGGTCCGAGGGCGGCGGCTGGATCGTGCTGACGGTGGGCGACGTACCGGGGGCGCACTGGCGGTGGTACGCGGAGAACGACGGCAGCGTCGACCTGGGCGTACTCGGTCTGCGGGTGGTCGTTCCCACGCAGACGTTGGCCGGGGCGGGTACGGGGCGGGTCTGACGGCTCGCGACCCGGTAAAAGATTCTTCCGGGAATTGAACCTACCCGCCACAGCGGCCGTTTTCACAGCGATACTGCCCGGCCAGAAGGAATTCCGGGACCAGAAACTCCGCCCCGGCAGTCGGCCGACTCCTCCCCTGCTGCCGGGGCGGGCCATTACTTCAGCACTTCAGCATTCAGCACTTCAGCGAAAAGCAAATTCTCCAAGACATCCGAAAGAGGGATACCCATGCGTAAATTCACCTGCGTCCCGGTCGTATTCACACTCGCCGCGGTCATGCTGACGGCGGCCTGCGCAAGCTCCCAGGGCACGGCGGCGACCACCACCGGCTCCGCCGGGCGCGCCGCCGCGACGGGCAACGGTGCGCAGCCCTCGCAGGCGGGCCGCCTCAGCGTCTGGAAGAGCCGGCAGTTGGGCCCGGTCGTGACGGACGGCGCGGGCTTCACCCTTTACCGCTTCGACAAGGACACGGCGAAGCCGCCCGCTTCCAACTGCGCGGGCGACTGCGCCGCGGCCTGGCCGCCGGTGCTCGCCGACGGTGCGAAGGCGGGCCGCGGCGTGGACCCCGGGCTGCTCGGCTCGGTGAAGCGCGCGGACGGCACGAGGCAGCTGACGCTCGCGGGATGGCCGCTGTACCGCTACGCGCAGGACACGGCGCCCCGGCAGACCCGTGGGCAGGGCGTCGGCGGTACCTGGTTCTCGGCCGCGCCCGACGGCACGAAGGCAAAGGCACAGGCGCAGGAGGCCCCGAGCGAGCCGAAGGACCTGCCCGCCCTGTCCACGGTCGACGACAAGGAGCGCGGCACGATCGTCCGCGACGGCAAGGGGCGTACGCTCTACCGCTTCACCAAGGACACCGCCTGGCCGATGAAGTCCAACTGCCGGGGCGGCTGCCTGGAGAAGTGGAAACCCGCCGGGCTCGTCGACAAGAAGAACATCAAGGGCATCGACCCGAAGCTGCTCAGCCCGTACACCCGCTCCGACGGCACGAAGCAGCTCAGCATCGACTGCTGGCCGCTCTACTGGTACACCGGCGACGAGAAGCCCGGCGACGCCAACGGCCAGGGCGTGAACGGCACTTGGTTCACCGTGCGGCCCAACGGCAAGCTGGCCAAGTAGTGGCACTGTCACGTTGGCGAATGGCGTGGGAGGATCTTCGAGTTGATCATGGTGGAGGGGGATCGTCCGTGGGGAGCGCGTCGCCGTCGTACAAGGGGCACCGGTACGTGGAGATCATCTCCCACTGCGTGTGGCTGTACTTCCGCTTCCCGCTCAGTTTCCGCGAGGTCGAGGAACTGATGCTCGAGCGCGGCGTGATCGTCTCCCACGAGACCGTCCGCCGCTGGTGCGCGAAGTTCGGCCAGGCCTACGCCAACGGCCTGCGCCGCCGGCGACCCCGGCCCGGCGACAAGTGGCACCTGGACGAGGTCTTCATCAAAATCAACGGAGAGCAGAAGTACCTGTGGCGAGCCGTCGACGCCGACGGCAACGTGCTCGACATCCTGGTCCAGAACCGGCGGGACACCGCTGCGGCCAGGCGCGTCTTCCGTCGCCTGCTGAAGACGACCTGCTCGGTGCCGAGGGTAGTCGTCACGGACAAGCTGCGCTCCTACGGGGCGGCCCACCGCGAGGTGATGCCCTCGGTCGAGCACCGCTCCCACAAGGGCCTGAACAACCGGGCCGAGAACAGCCACCAGCCCACCCGCCAGCGCGAACGCGCGATGAAGGGGTTCCGCAGCATCGGTGGAGCACAGCGGTTCCTGTCCGCGTTCAGCGGCATCTCACCCCACTTCCGGCCCCG
>NZ_FPJO01000050.1 GCF_900119365.1 Streptomyces atratus | reverse complement strand
GTCCTCCTCGCCCGTGGAGTCCTGGTCCTTGTCCTTCTCCTTGTCGCCCGTCGGAGTCTTGGTCAGTGCGGTGGTGCTCTTCAGGGGCAGGGGAGGGACAGCGTCCCCTCGGGATGAGGGTGCAAGCACACAGTCAACACACCTCGCGACTCAGGACCCGTGCCACGCGCGCGGGAACCGCACCGTACTCACCTCCACGGCCCACATCTTCGTGATGCGATCACCACCAACTGATGTCGCGTGGCAGCCGGATCGGGCGCCCGCTCCGGCGCGGGTGTTCGTTCAGTCGGGTGGGGGCGGGGCCGTGGCGGGACCTGTGAGGGTGTCGAGTCGGGCGGCGAGGTCGGGGTGGGTGCCGGTCAGGTGGGGGCGGGTGGCGGTGAGGGGGTTGATGAGGTCGGCGGGGTCGTTGTGGGCGAGGGCAGCGTGGAGTTGGTCGAGTGGGTGGCGGGCGGCGGTGGGGAGGTCGGTGAGGGCGGTGATCTGGCCGGCGATGCGGCGTAGGTCGGCGGCGTTGCGGCGGGCCCATTCGGCTTGGGTGCGGTCGGCGGCGCGGCGTTCACGGGTGGCCTGGACGCGTTGTTCGCCGGTGGTTCCTGCGGGGCCGGGACGGCCCCGCAGGTAGCGGCGTTCGGCGGCCTGGCGGCTGGCAACGCCGAGGGGGTGGGCGAGGTCGGCCCAGCTGGCTCCCGCGTCCCGGGCCGTTTCGATCAGGCCGGTCTCCCATCCGGCGAGCTGCTCGCGGACCTGCCGCAGCAGGAGCAGGGAGTCCAGGGCCTGCTCCGTGCCGGGGCCGGCATCAGGGGCGTCGGAGGTTTCCCGCCGGGCGGCGTGCAGGGCGTCGTCTATGGCGTGCAGGGCCGCCGCGGCGGCGAGGAACGAGGCCGGGCTTCGGCCGTCGGCGCTGGACGGGGCCGGCTGTTCGGCTGCTGTCACGGGCACCTCCTCAGCTTGTCATCGAGTGGACGACACCGTGCTTGTCATCCGATGGATGACATGCTACAACGGTTTCAGTGAAGCGCATTGGCAGCAACTGCCCGAACCTGCTGGAGGTGTTTTCACGATGTTGATGCGCACTGACCCCTTCCGTGAGCTGGACCGGCTGGCTCAGCAGCTGACGGGCCCGGGCACCTGGTCGCGGCCCTCCCCGATGCCGATGGACGCTTACCGCGAGGGCGACGAGTACATGGTGGCCTTCGACATCCCTGGCGTCAGCGCGGACGCGATCGACATCGACGTCGAGCGGAACATGCTGACCGTCAAGGCCGAACGCCGGCCCGTGGCGAAGGCCGACGACGTGCAGATGGAACTGTCGGAGCGGCCGCTGGGCGTCTTCTCCCGCCAGATCATGCTGGCCGACACGCTGGACACCGAGCACATCAAGGCCGACTACGACGCCGGCGTGCTCACCCTGCGGATCCCGATCGCCGAACGTGCCAAGCCCCGCAAGATCACCATCGGCGTCGGATCCGGCCGGAGGGAAATCTCCGACTGAGCCGGAACGACGAGGGCCCCAACAGCGGCGGAGGACGGGTAACTGATCTCCCCCTCTCCCGTCCTCCGCACCCCATGGACCGAGGAAGGGTGACGGCCGACGTGACTGTGCGACGGGAAGCGTTCCTCGACCAGGTGCAGGAACGCGGTGAGTACGGCAGCCGGCAGGAAGCAGAACGCGTGGCCCGCGTGGTGCTCGCCCTGCTGGGCGCACACCTGGTCGGCGAGGTACGTGCCCAGCTGGCGGCTCGACTGCCGGAAGGCTTCGCCCTGATCCTCCTCAACCCGCTGCAGAGCGCCGAGCCGCTGCCACCGGAGCGGTTCGTTCGGGCGGCGGCGGCCTGGATCGAGGGGGCCACCGACCAGACCGCGGCCTGGGACGTCAGCGCCGTCCTCAGCACCACCACCGACGCGGCCGGTGACGACCTGCTGGGGCAAATCCTGCTCCAGCTCCCCGCGGGCTACGACCTCCTCTTCGGCCGTCCCCAGCCCACCTGACATGAAGCACGCCCGGTGCCCGCGCACCGGCACCACGGCAACAGAAAGGCAACCACGGCAGTGATCTCCGACCCACGTGCACCGCTGCACCAGCTGCCCGCGATGACATACGAGCAGATGCTGGAGAAGGTCCGCTACGAAGGCGCCTACCCCACCCCGGAGCGGGCCGAGGAAGCCGTCCGGCTGGTCATAGCGGGACTGGGGCGCCAACTGACGGGCGACGAACGCGTCGAACTCGCCGCCCGCCTGCCCTTCGAAGCCGCCCGCGTCCTGACCGCGCAGATCCCGGACACCGAGCCTCTGACCGGCTGGGCCTTTGTCAACGACCTCGCCGCTCGCACCGGCACCTCCCTGGCCACCACCCGCTGGGACACCGGAACAGTCTTCTCCGCCGTCGCCGTCCTGGCCGGCCCCGATCTCCTCGATCGCATCCTGCGCCAGCTCCCCTCCGGCCACGCGCTGCTGTTCGGCCGCGCCGAACTCACCCCCGCCGCGTAAACGCGCCGTGTCTTTCCGGCGTCGGGCGCGCTGGTGACGCGTGCACGGGTCGCAAAGACCCCACGGGACTCATCGGCTGCTGCGAAGGCCACCACGACCTCTACCCCTTCGTCGGCCCCGTCCACGCCCCCGACGAGGTCAGCAGCGTCGCCGTCCACCAGCTGACCGCCCCCGCAGCGTCCCTCACTCCCGTACAGACCGCACTGCTCACCGAACGCACCCGCCTCACCGCTGAGAGGGCCGGAGCCGGCCCCGGCCCGCGGCCATCTTCAGCGCATCGACGACAAGGCGGGCGCGGTAGTAGTCGGCCATCGAGTAGCCGACGACCTCGCGGGTGGCCAGGTCCAGCCAGCAGGCGAGGTAGAGCCGGCCCTCGGATGTGGGCAGAGCGGTGATGTCGCCGACCAGTTTCGTGCCGGGAACCTCGGCATGGAAGTTGCGGCCGATCAGGTCCGGGGCCGGCCTGGCCTTCTTGTCCGGCCGTGTCAGCGAACGGCGCTTGCGACGGGTGACGCCCTGGATGCAGTGCTCGCGCATGAGGCGGGCGACGCGTTTGCGGTTCACCGCCCGGCCCAGGCGCCGCAGTTCGGTATGGATGCGCGGCACGCCGTAGGTATGGCGGGTGGCCACGTGGATGACGGGATCTCATGGACCAGGTCCTGGTCGGCCGCCTTGCCCGCGCTCCGGGCCTTCGCCGCGGCGAGCCAGGCATAGAACGAGGACGGGCCACCTTCAGGAGGCGGCAGAGGAAAGCAACACCGTAGGTGGTCTTCTCCGCCTCGATGAACGTGTACATCGCGTTCACCGATCGCTCTCCTTCGCGAAGAAGACCGCGGCTTTCGCAGGACCTCGATCGTCTTGGCCTGCTCGGCGTTCTGCCTGCGCAGCCGCTTGAGCTCCTCGCGCTCGGCGGTGGTGAGCTCACCCGGGGCTCCCTCGCCCCGGTCCGCCTTGGCCTGGCGGTACCAGCCGCGCAGGGACTCCGAGTCGACCAGCGCGATCGCGTCCCGTTTGAACTCCGCGGTGTACCGCTTCGTGTACTTGCTTCCCACCTGGTGCTACTTCCTCTGAAACCTCATGTCCCAGTCTCCAGGTGTCCACGATCAAGGGGAAGGTTCACGGACCGGCTGACCGGCCTCGTGGACGTACGCGAACAGGAACGCGCGCAGGGCGACTCATCACCATGAGATCCCCGCCCGTTGCGCCGCTGAGGTGAGTCCGGTCGAAGTCGGGTGCCGGACGGGCAAGGAATCAGTGCATCCGTGACAGGGCGCCCGGCGGAAATAGTGCCGTGCGTATAACCAAGAGTGAGAAGGGGCTGTGCATGCCTGGACTGCCACCGATGGTGGCCACACCGGCCGAACTCGTCGATGACCCTCTCACCGCGATCGACGCAGCGGACGCTGTCGGCACAGTCCTGGAGCAGGTACTCGACGAACGACTGCGTCACTCCCGCACCGTCGACGCCGTCTTCGCCCGGGAGCTGGCCGACCGCCTCGCCACGCTGGCCGTGCGGGGAGGCAAACGCCTGCGCACCGCTTTCGCCCACTGTGGCTGGCGCGCCGCGGGTGGCTCGGGAGACGCCACAGCCGTCCTGCACACGGGAGCCGCCCTCGAACTACTCCAGGCGTGCGCCCTCGTACACGACGACGTGATGGACGGATCCGCACGGCGACGAGGCGCACCGGCCCTGCACGTACACTTCGCGCGCGTGCACTGGGCGATGGGCATGCACGGCCGAGCGGAGTCGTTCGGCACGTCGGCCGCCGTGCTCGCCGGTGACCTGGCGCTGGCGTGGGCGGACGACCTGCTGATGGAGACGGCGCTCGGCACGCCGCACGGCTCGCGCCTGCACCAGGAGTGGCGGGCGATGCGCACCGAGATGGTCGCCGGACAGTACCGCGACCTGCACGCCCAGGCCGCTCGGTCTTCCGGTGTCGACGAGGCGCTGACCATCGCCACCCTGAAGAGCGCCCTGTACACCGTCGCCCGACCACTCACGCTGGGCGCTTCGCTGGCCGGCGCCGACGAACACGTGCTGGACGCGCTGCGAGCGGCCGGCCGGTGCGCCGGGCTGGCCTTCCAGCTCCGCGACGACCTTCTCGGCGCCTTCGGCGACCCGGCGCTGACCGGCAAGCCGGCCGACGACGACCTGCGCTCCCGCAAGCTCACCTACCTCCTCGCCGTCGCCGTCCGGCTCGCCGACGCCGCCGGTGATCACCAGGCTGCCACGGCGCTGGCTCCGGACGCGGACCCGAAGTCCGTGAAGGCCGTCCGGCAGGTGCGGTCCGCGCTGCAGCGCACCGGCGCCCGGGACCTGGTGGAGGCGAAGATCGAGGAGCTGACCGACATGAGCCTCGCGCACTTCGAGCGCGCTGGTACACGCCCTACCGTGCGGCACGAGTTCGCCGCCCTGGTCTCGCGCGCGACGGGTGTGGCCCAGCGCCGCGCCGAGAAGGTCGCGTGAAGAGGGTGCCGGGGCCGACCGACCATGTCGTCGTGGTGGGTGCCGGGCTGTCCGGGCTGGCCTGTGCCCTGCACCTGCTGGGTGCGGGCCGCCGGGTCACCGTCGTCGAACGGGACGCCGGTCCCGGCGGCCGGGCCGGCCGAGTGCGACTGGGCGGCTACGAGCTGGACACCGGCCCCACGGTGCTGACCATGCCGCATCTGGCCGACGAGGCGTTCGCCGCCGTCGGGGACAGCCTCCACCGCCGCGTCGGGCTGACAGCTCTGGACCCGGCCTACCGGGCGTGCTTCGCGGACGGTTCCTCGCTCGACGTGCACACCGACGGCGAGGCGATGGAGGCGGAGGTACGGCGCTTCGCCGGACCGGCGCAGGCGGCCGGATACCGCGACCTGCGGCAGTGGCTGGAACGTCTGTACCGAGTCCAGATGCGCCGATTCATCGACACGAACTTCGACTCGCCCTTCCAACTGCTGCACCCGGATCTGGCCCGGCTGGCGGCGCTGGGCGGTTTCGGACGGCTGGACGGCCGCATCGCCCGCTTCCTCTCCGACGAGCGCCTGCGCCGGGTCTTCTCCTTCCAGGCACTGTACGCCGGAGTGGCCCCGGCCCGAGCACTCGCGGCCTACGCCGTGATCGCTTACATGGACACCGTGGCCGGCGTCTGGTTCCCCAAGGGCGGAATGCACGCACTCCCCCGCGCCATGGCCGACGCGGCGGCGGAAGCCGGTGCTGATCTGCGCTGGACTGCCGAAGCACGCACGCTGGAGCGCTCCGCGGACCGAGTACGGGCCGTCCACCTGTCCTCCGGCGAGCGCATCCCCTGCGACGCGGTGGTGCTCACGTGCGAACTGCCCGCCGCCTACGGGCTGCTGGGGCGGGCGCCCCGGCGGCCGGCACGACTGCGTCACTCACCGTCCGCCGTGATCCTGCACGCGGGAACCGACCGCACCTGGCCGCACCTCGCTCACCACACCATCTCCTTCGGCGCCGCGTGGCAGCGCACCTTCGACGAGTTGACCCGCACGGGGGAGCTGATGAGCGACCCCTCTCTGCTCATCACCCGCCCCACCGCACACGATCCCGCCCTGGCACCGCCGGGACGCCACCTCCACTACGTCCTCGCCCCCTGTCCGAACACAGCGGTCGGTCCCACAGCCGCTGCGTGGCGGGGCCTGGGCCCGCGCTACCGCGACCGCCTGGTGGGTGAACTGGAGCGCCGGGGCCTGGACGGGTTCGCGGACAGCATCCAGGAAGAGCTTCTGGTGACGCCGCTCGACTGGGCGAGGCAAGGCCACGCCGCCGGCAGTCCCTTCTCCGTCTCCCACACTTTCGCCCAGACCGGACCGTTCCGCCCACGAAACCTCGTACGGGGGCTGGACAACGTGGTGCTCGGCGGCTGCGGCACCACCCCGGGCGTCGGCGTACCGACCGTACTCGTCAGCGGCAAACTCGCCGCCGCGCGCATCACCGGCGGCACCGGTACCCGGCCCGTACGGACGGCGCCAACCTCGACCGCGACCGACGCGTCCTCCGCCCCGGCCCTGGCAGGCGCTGATGACCCGTCGTGAACTGGACGCCGCCGGGATCACCGATCCCGCACTGCGCGCCGCCTACACCCAGTGCCGACGGCTCAACGCCCGCCACGGCAGGACCTACTTCCTGGCCACCCGCCTGCTGCCCCTCGAACGCCGCTCCGCCGTGCACGCCCTGTACGGCTTCGCCCGCTGGGCGGACGACATTGTGGACGACCACGACCACCACCGCGCGCCCGAGGAGCGCGACCGGCTGCTGCGACGCCTGGAGAGCGATCTGGCCGACGGGCTGCGCGCCGGAGCGGGCGACGAACCGGTGGTCCGGGCCGTCGCGGACACCGCCGACCGCTACGACATCGAGCATGCCCTCTTCGCCGATTTCCTGTCCTCGATGCGTGCCGACCTGACCGTCACCCACTACCCCACCTACGCCGATCTGCAGGGGTACGTGCATGGTTCGGCGGCGGTGATCGGCCTGCAGATGCTGCCGGTCCTCGGTACGGTCACGGCCCGGGAGGAGGCGGCACCGCACGCGGCGGCGCTCGGTGTGGCGTTCCAGCTCACCAACTTCCTGCGCGACGTGGGTGAGGACCTCGACCGCGGCCGCGTCTACCTGCCCGGCGATCTGCTGGCCGCGCACGGTGTGGACCGGCCCCTGCTGGAGTGGAGCCGGCGCACCGGGCGGCGCGATCCCCGGATCCGCGCCGCTCTCGTCGCGGCGGAGGCCATGACGCGGGTCGTGTACCGGACGGCGGAGCCGGGCATCGCGATGCTCGATCCGCGGGTGCGTCCCTGCATCCGTGCCGCGTTCACCCTCTACGGCGGGATTCTCGACACGATCGCCGAGCAGGACTACACCGTGCTGCATCGCCGTGCGGTGGTGTCGCGTCGGCGTCGGGCGGCAACGGCCGCGGCCGGTGCGCTACGCCTGGCCGGTGCCTGGATACTCACTCGCGGCCCACACCGAGCGGCCCCGGCGGGTGGCCCGGCAGTCAAATGGAAGGGGCCAGTGCGGTGAGTGGTCGAAGGGACGGCAAGCGCTGGTCGCCGCCGTTGCGCCGACGGCTGAGGTCCGGCCCGGACTGGGCGGCGCAGACACCGACTTGGCGCCAGGCGCGACCGGCGCTCATCGCCGACGCACTCGATCGGGCGTCCGCCCGTCCGTCCGGCAACTGGTTCGTGGTCGGTGCCTCCCGGAACGTGCGCGCGGACGATCGCCCGTACGGCCGGACGGTCGGTGGTGTGGAGGTCGTGCTGTGGCGCTCGGAGGACGGCGAGCCCCGTGCCGGTTCGGGCGTCTGCCCGCACCTGGGCGCTCCCCTGCGCGACAGCCGGGTGGTGTGCGGCACGCTGGTCTGCCACTGGCACGGGCTCACCCTGGACGGTTCTCCGTCCGTTGGCTGGCAGCCGTTTCCCGTGCACGACGACGGCGTACTCGTCTGGGTGCGACTGGACGCGGTGGGTGGCGAGGAGCCCACCGAGCGGCCTGTCGTGCCCGCTCGACCGGCGAGGGACCGTGGGGTGGACGCGGTGTTCACGGCGGTGGGGCGGTGCGAACCGCAGGACGTGGTGGCCAACCGGCTCGATCCGTGGCACGGCTCGTGGTTCCACCCGTACTCGTTCGTCGACCTGTCGGTGGCGCGGGAGCCGCGAGGGGACGAGGACGACGCCTTCGTCGTCGATGTCTCCTTCCGGGTGGCCGGACGGCTCGTGGTTCCGGTGCGGGCCGAGTTCACGGCGCCGGAGCCGCGCACGGTCGTCATGCGGATCACCGACGGCGAGGGCGCCACGTCCGTGGTCGAGACCCACGCGACGCCGCTGACCGGGCCCGACCACGAGCGTCCGCGCACCGCCGTGGTCGAGGCGGTCATCGCCGCGTCGGACCGGCCCGGCTTCGCTCTGGCGCGGGCCGCCGCCCCCGTACTGCGCCCGCTGATGCGCCGTACGGCCGGCCGCTTGTGGCGCGACGACCTGGCCTACGCCGAACGGCGCTGGACGCTGCGCAGCACCGGACTGTTCCCCGGCTGACCGGGCACCGGTCAGTGCGACGAGTGGCGCCCTGCGACGGCTCCGAGCGCCCGGAGTAAGGGTGAACGGCCCGCCCGGGGTACCGTCCACAGGACCTGGCCGTGCACCCCCCGGTCAGCGAGCAGGGCGTTCGCGGCCAGGAAGCCAGTGGTGGCGGCCCGTTCCATGAGGGCGACGGGCAGGTCACAGCGGATTCCGTCGCCGGCCAGGGTCAGCCACGGATGAGGGGTGCGCACGGTGGGTCGCCGGCGGTGGGAGCCGGCCTCGAAGAGCGGGCAGTCCGAGCGCCACTCGTGCCGGGCGTCGACAATGCGCGCCTCGCGGATCTCCGGGTATACCTGGCGCAGCCGGTCGACGAGCATGTTCTGCACCTCTTGCGGTTCGGCCGCCGGGTCCACGGCGTAGGCGTGCAGTTCCACGACCGAGCCCCCGGTCCGTGCGGCCCAGCGAGCGGCCTCGCCCTCGTACCGCTCGAGAACGCTGATGTTGTCGAGCCCTCCGTAGCCGCTGGTGCCGAGGAATCCGGGCCGGTCGGCACGGACCGGCCCGTCGAGCCAGAGCCGGGAGACGAGGAACGGCGGTGCGGTGCGCAGGGCAGCGATGTCCTCACGCCAGCCGGACGTGCCCAGGCCGGGTGACGCGCCGACGATCCGGCACAGGCTCCCGGGGTCGAGGGCGAGCACCACGGCTTGGTGGCGCCCGGCACCGGTGTCGGTGGGCACATGCGCTCCACCGTCGCCGAGGGGGAGCACGCCGTGGACGGGGGTGCCGGTGCGGATGTCCGCCCCGAGGCGCTGGAGGTAGTCGCCAAGCGGGTCCCAGAGCGCCTGGGGGAAGGGTTCGCCCGGTACGTCGAAGAGCAGTCCTTCGGCCGATCCGAGAAAGTAGATGTGGAACATCAGCAGCAGTTCGGCGGCGGACAGTTCGCGCGGGTCAGCGAAGAAGCTGCGTGAGAACACCTCGAACGCCAGGTGGTGCGCAGCTTCCGGGAAACTCACGCTGTCCAGGAAGCCGGTTGCGGTGACCTCGTCGAAGCGTTCGTACACTTCGGGCACCCGCACGTCGAGCAGAGGCAGTGCCGCCCGGGCGTCCATGGCGGCGAGGTCCCGCCAGCCGAAGCTCGGGCTGAGGGCGACGAAGCCGAGCGCGCTGAAAGGCGGCGTTCTCGGAACTCGGGCGAAGCTGTCGGTCAGGCCGCCTCTGTGCCGCAGGGGGTAGTCGGTCAGCGGCGTGAGCCGCGAAAGGGCAGGGTCGGTACGGCGGAGGAGCCCGCGCAGGTTGTAGTACTGGCGGAAGAAGGCGTGGAACCCGCGGGTCATGGTCACGGAGGAGCCGTCCGCCAGCCTGGTGGGCCAACCGGAGAGACGGCCGCCCAGCGCATCCTCCTTTTCGTACAGGGTCACGCGGGCACCCCGCTCGGCCAGCAGGGTGGCCGCGGCAAGGCCGGCGATCCCGCCACCGATCACGGCGACGGACGGCTCGTCCCCGCGTTGGAACCGTTCCCTGCCGGGTGGTGGCGCCAGAACCTCGGCCTTGCGGTCGCGGCCTCGTCGGGCGGCATCGGCACGGCGGGCCGTCATCGGACTCGCTCCCTTGCCGTGGTCGTGCGTGCCGGGCTCGGGCCGTTGCGGGCGAGGAAGGTGTGCACCATGCCCGTCTGCCATCCGGAGACCGGGGCGACGCGCACTCCGGTGAAACCGGCTCGCGTCAGCCGGCCGGCGAAGGCGGGGGCGGTGTCGAAGGCGATGACGCTGTGCCAGAGGTGGCGGTACAGGGCCCGGTCGCCGGTGAGTGTGCCCGCCGGGATGACGACGCCGTGGCACACCGCCGCCCATAACGCCCGGTGCCGCCGCCGTCCGCTCAGGGTGTACTCGTGGGCGCTGATACGTCCGCCCGGCCGCAGCAGGGTCCGGACGCTGCTCAGGACCGCGTCCGGGTCGGTGACGTTGCGGAACAAGTAGGCGGCAAAGGCCGCGTCGAAGGGGCCCTCTCCGGCCGCCGTGACCTCCTCGGCGGTCAGGTGCAGGAACCGTACGCGTGCGGGCCACGGCTTGGCCAGGGCACGGCGCAGCATGCCCGCCGACGCGTCCACAGCCGTGATCCGGGCCCGGGGCGCGGCCCTGAGCAGGGCTCGGGTGGAGGCGCCGGTACCGCAGCCCACGTCGAGAACGTGCAGTCCGGCGCCGTCGTCGGGGAGCCGGAGCCGGCGGGCCGAGCGCAGGAGGTCGGTGTGGTAGCCGGGGTTGAGAGAGGTGAGGCTGTCGTAGGTGCAGGCGGCGTGGTCGAAGGCGCGGGCCAGGTCATGCTCGCGCAGGAGGAGGCTCATCGGTGGTTGTCTCCGGTTCTTGCGAAGGACTGGGAGCGTCGGGGCACAAAGGGCAGTTCGGCGGCTGTACGGAGCATCGGCAGGACAGGGGTGCGCAGCCCGATGCCCCACTCCTCCCGCAGGGAGGTGGCGCCGTCGAGGAAGCGCAGCAGGCGCTCCGCCGGGATCCGGCGGAACAGGTCGGTGAAGAATCGCGGGCCGTCGATGCGCCCGGTGTCCAGGGCACGCAGCAGGACCGCGTCCATGGCCGAGGCCCTCCGCCCGTGGGGTGCGGGGATGGTGGTGCGCCCGTCGCGCAGGGCGGCGGCGATGGCTCTGCTCTGTCGCTGCACCGCCGCGAAGGTGTAGCCGGTGGCCGCACGAGTGGCGCCCCCCGCAGTTCCGACACGGAAGTGGGCGGGGCCGGCCCGTCGCGGAAAGCGGGCGTCGGTCATGGGAATGACCCCCTGCTCCGCCCGTTCCACGGTGAGCGCGCCAAGCCCGAGGACGTCTCGGCAGTAGTGCCCGAGAGCCGATTCGTATGCCTCGGTGGTCAGCGCGTTGCCGGAGAACTGGGTGTACTCGACTAGCGCCCGGTCCGGCGCCAGCGGCAGGACGTAGCCGAAAGCGAGTCCGTGAGCCGGCTGAGGAACCCGGAAGTCCATCAGGTCCGCGACCAAGGGGTCGAACCGGTCGGCGTCGGTACGTACGAACCAGCCGCGGAAGTGCTGCAGCAACCACGTGCGCGCCGGCGGCAGGACAGGCAGCGGCCGCGAGTCGAACACACGCCGGGCGCGCAGCGTCAGGGACCAGCCCCCGGTCAGCATGCACCGGACCTCCGCGCCTCCGGGCACACATCGCACCGATTCCACCGTCGCGCGAAGGAGACGCCCGCCGTCCGAGCGGGCCAAGCGGCCGTGGACCAGCCGCTCGAAGTCGGTAGAGCGCACCATGCGGTAGGTCAACGGGGCAGGTCCGACAACGACCGGCCGTCGGTCGGCGCCGTGCAGACGCAGCACGGACCAAGACGCGCTGACCGCCTCTTCCAACCCGTCGACACCCGCGTCCCAGTAGCACCAGGTCCGTTCCGCGGGGCGGAGCGGACCGTCGGGCGGCTCAACCACAGTCACAGTGGCGCCGCCGTTCTCCGTCAGCCGGTGGGCGAGGCTGAGACCGGCCGCGCCACCGCCGATGACGATCACGTCGGATTCCTCGGCGGGGCGGGGTGTCACCGGGCTCGCCGTTCGACGATGGGGCTATGGTCGGGGCCCGAGCGCAGCAGCTCGGCGGCGGCCTCCAACGCGTCCGCGACAGCGCCAGCGACATGACGCGGGTCGCCGCCCTCCGGCCAGTGTGGGGCGGTGCCCGCCACGGGGCGAGTCGCGAAGCGTGTGTAGAGGTGCCCCGGCCGGATCTCCAGTACCGCGGCACCGGCGCTCCGTGCTTCGCGGCGGACGGCGTCCAGCCATGCGGCGAGCGCGGCCTTGCAGGCGCTGTAGTCGGCCACTCGGGGCTGCGGGCGCTCGGCCACCACGCCGGTGACGGCGGCGACCGCCGAACCGCGTCGCAGGATGCCGAGCGCGGCGCGGAAGAACGCGGCTGGCGCGAGGCTCCTCGGGTGCACCGAAGGCCACCGACCCGCACGCGACAACGGCGCCCAGCTTTGGAGGGCTGCCGCCGCTGCGTGCACGGGCCTAGTGCACGACCAGGGACCGTAGGCGTCGAAGGCAGCGATCGGGGCGCTGGGATACGTCCGCGCGGTGTGGGCCAGGCGGCCGCGGTCGCGTCCCGCGAGGGCCACGCTGGCGCCCCGGTCGGCCAGTTCGGCGGTGATCGCACCGCCCCTCCCCCCCGTGGCATCGGCCACCAGCACACGGGAACCGTTCAGTTTCACGCTTCACCCCTCGATAGGGCCAACGGGTTCATCCGATCGTCACTGCTTCCCGTCCAGGGGTGTCCGCGGATGCGGCCGGACACCGTTCACACTCCGGCGTCACCTCCTTGCCCCCGGTCGGCGACCACCTCGCGCGCGGCGCGCGCCCCCGACGCCATGGCGCCCTGCACCGATCCGGTCGCCCGGTGGTCCCCGCACACGTACCTGCCTGGGCGAAGGCGGGTGGTGCGGCTCAGCGGCCAGGGGGGAAGCATCGCGGGCAGCGCGCCCTCGACCGTGCAGGCGGCGACCTGCTGCCAGCCGCTCGTGTCGGTACGGTACAGCTCGGCCAGACGGCATAGCACAGCCTGCGCCCTGCCGGGGAGGTCGGTTCCCAGTACGGAGGTGGAGATCAGCGCGGTGCCGCGGGGCGCGTACGTGGGAGCGACCTCGCTGAGTACGCAGGTGTTCAGGATCGCTCCGGTGCTGTCCACCATCAGGGTCGGTTCGGCCATGGGTGTCCTGCCGATGGCGTGGTAGTAGGTGGTGACGGTGCGTGTGTCCGGCACGGTCAGGTCCGGCAGCAGGCGGGTGGCGTTCGCCGGGTCCGTCGCTACCACAACCGTCCGGGCCGGCACCTCGCTCCCGTCCTCCAGCAGCACTCCGGTGTCGGTGACCGCGGCGACGGGGGTGCCGAGCCGCAGTACGCCGCCGGGCAGGCCGTCGGCGAGTTGGGCCGGGACGGCGCCGATGCCCTTTGCCGGCAGGCACAGAGACCCTCGGACCATGCTCCGCCAGACCAGGTGGAAGAAGCGTGCGGAGGTCTCCAGCCGGTCCTCCAGGAAGACGCCGGACAGGAACGGCCGCAGGATGTCGGCGACCGCGGCGTCCGACACTCCCGCGCGGGCCAGGGCCGCCGAGGTGGAGCCGTCTTCGTGCTGTCTGGCAGCGGAAGCGGGCAGAACGGCGTCCCGCACGGTGAGGGCCGCCAGCGCGGCCAGGTCGCGTGGCGAGACAACCCGAGTCCTGTCAGCAGAGCCCTCGCCGCACTGGGCTCTCTCGTCGGGTCGGCGAGGCGGACCGACCCCTTCGACGTGTGCGCGACGAGGCCCGCGGTGAACGGCCGCAGCCGCAGGCTCCTCAGATCCATGCGCCGCTTCACCTGCGGATACGAGGTGTTGAACACCTGGAAACCACGATCCAGCAGGAACCCGTCCTGCCGGTCCGTGCGCATGCGCCCGCCCACGCCTTCGGACGCCTCCAGCAGAATCACCCGCCATCCCGCACGGCACAGGTCCAGCGCGCACACCAGGCCGGACAGGCCCGCACCGACGACGACCACGTCCGGTGCCCGGCGATGTTCCTCGCTCATGCTTCTCCTCGGTCGACGCGTACCGTGTCACCCGCACATCAGGGCTGTCCGCTCAGCCCCTTCCTCGGCCGGTACCCCTGAACCAGCGGGCACAGCCCCGTGCCGGAACGTGGCGCGAAAGCAACACTCGCCCGTGGACGAACGACGCGGCCGCGACCACTGGTCCAGCGGACCACGTTCCACGGCCGCTGCCCAGGCGCCACGACCAAGTGCCGAGTCGGACGGCAACACATCAGGAGACCGACGACTCCAGAGCGGCGACCGCCTCGGCGAGTCCCGACGGACGCGCCAGGCCCGCAACCGGCTGCCCCGCCCAGCCGGGTCCCAGCGTCAGCACGACCGGCCTGCGGCGGGCACCGCGCATGCCCCACTCCATGGCTGCGACGTGCTGGGCCAACGGCCGGCTGGCGGTGGTACGGCACTGCGACCACAGCCCGATCGCGGCCGGCCCGGTCCTGCGCACGGCCGTGACGAGCGACTCGACGGGCAGGGCACCACCGAACATACGCACCGGGACGCCGCGCTCCGTCAATGCCGCGGCCAGCACTTCCAACGGCAGGGTGTGGTTCTCCCCCGGGACGCAGGCGAGCACCGTGGTGGCGCCGGCACGGGCGGCGACCGTGTCGGGCGTGGCGCGCCGCAGCGCGCCGGACACGTGCCAGGACAGGAAGTGCTCGACCTCGACGTACTTCTCGCCCGACGTCTCCCACTTGCGGCCGACCGCCTGGAGCGTCGGCACGATCACCTCGGTCCAAGCGGCGACCAGTCCGTGTTCGGCGATCGCGGTGAGCAGCAGTTCGTCGAGCGCGGCTGCGTCGAGGCGCAGGGCGGCCCGGGCGATTCCCCTGCACTCCTGACGCACGTCACCGAGCCGCAGGCCACTCCCCGCCCGGCTGCGGGCCCGGGCCGAATCCCGCTTTGGCCCGGCAGTCCGTCCCGGCCGGGCCGCCACCGGTGATTCCCCGCTTCGCGCGAGCCGTGCGGCCTCGGCCGGGGGCAGCCCAGTCGCCGTCAACGCGCACATCCGCTCCAGCCGCGCCACGTCCCTGGCGGTCCAGCGCCGGTGCCGGCCGCCCATGTGCGCGTCGGGCCCGAGGCCGTACCGGCGGTCCCACGTGCGGACCGTGGTGGGGGCAACACCCAGGCGCCGGGCCACCTCGCCGGTGGTGTGTCCGCCGCCCGGCGGATCGCCCTCGCCGTACCGGCCGTGGTGGTCCTCACCGTTTTCCTCATCAGACTCACTCACGCCTCCACAATACGACGCACAAACGACGCACGTTGCTTGCGTCGTTATGGCGTCCCACACTGCAAGCACGCGCACGGCGGACCGGCGGACTTGCCGTCCGGACACGCTCTTTCATCCCCGGACGGCGCGCGACAGGAGGAACGCGCCATGAACACGACCATGCGACCGAGTACCGCTCTGGTCCCGCCCGTGGCGGAAACGCGGCACGAGGAGGACCTCGCCCGCGGCCTCGTCGCCGCTGACGAGGAAGCGTTCGCGGCCATCTACCGGCACTGGGAACCACTCGTCCACACCATGGCCACCCGGTCCCTGGGCGACGCCCACGAGGCCGAAGACGTGACTCAGCAAGTCTTCATCGGCGCCTGGGGCGGGCGGCACGGCTTCCGCCCGGAGCGGGGCGCACTCGGTGCCTGGCTGGTCGGCATCGCACGCCGCAAGATCATTGACGCCCTAGCCGCCAGGACGAGGCGTCTGGCCCTCGTCGCCTCAGCCGCCCACGGAACCACGCCCACCCGGTTCGTCCAGGAGATGCCAGGCGAGGTGCTCGACCGCGTGTTGCTGGGCGGGGTGCCGACCGGGAAGGTCCGCTACGACAACCTTAGGGCCGCCGTCGCCCAGGTGCTGGGCCTCTCACGCCGCCGGGTGGAGGCCGAACGCTGGACCGCCTTCCGCTCGCACTACGGGCTGGAAGCCTTCTACTGCCAGCCCGGCATCCGCGGCGCCCACGAGAAGGGCGGAGTCGAAGGCCAGATCGGCTGGTTCCGCCGAAACCACCTCGTCCCCGTCCCCGAAGTCGACACGCTCGCCGAGCTCAACGCCATGATCGACCGATGGGACCTGGAGGACGACGACCGGCGCATCCGGTCCCGGTCCCACACGATCGGCGAGTACTTCGCAACTGAACGGTCGCTGCTGGCACCGCTGCCGGAAGATTCCTTCGAGACCGGCCGGCTCTCCACACCGCGGGTCGACCGCTACAGCCAGATCTGCGTCCGGATGAACCGCTACTCGGTCCCCGTCCGGCTGATCGGACGGACCGTCCGCGTCATGCTCCACGCCTCCGAGCTGGTCGTCTACGACGGCCGCGACGAAGTCGCCCGCCACGAACGGCTCATCGCCCGCGGCGCCACCCGCCTCGAACTCGACCACTACCTCGAGGCCCTGATCCGGAAACCTGGCGCCCTGCCCGGCGCCACCGCCCTCGACCAGGCCCGTGCTGCTGGCCGGTTCACCCCGATCCACGACGCCTGGTGGCAAGCCGCAGTGAAGGCCCAGGGTGAACGCGACGGCACCCGGGCCCTGATCGAGGTTCTCCTCCTCAGCCGGCACCTGCCTCACGAACACCTCGTCACGGGTCTCGCCGCAGCCTTGCAGAGCGGAGCCCTCGCATCAGATGCCGTTGCCCTGGAAGCACGCAAGGCAGCAGACGCCGACACCGAGCCGAAGAGACACCTTCACCCGCCTCCGGTAGTCAGCACGGCAGCGCGCCGCTGCCCGCTGCCGTCCGGGCCCAGCTACCGCCCGACAAACGCCCCCTGCCCTCCGTCGCCCACTACGACCAGCTTCTGCGGCTCCGCCGACCCGAACCCAACAGCTGAGGAGAACGCCATGACCCTTCCGCGCCAGCGAGGATTGACCGAACAAGCCGCCAACACCGCGGTCGACCAGGCATGCCGCATGCTGCGGCTGCCCACCATCCGATCCCAGTTCCCTGAGCTGGCCGAGAAGGCCGAACGCGAGCAGATGTCCTACCTCGGCTTCCTCGCCGAGCTCCTCCTCGCGGAGTGCGACGACCGGGCCCGCCGCCGTTCCGAGCGCCGCATTAAGGCCGCTGGCTTCCCCCGGGACAAGTCGCTCCGCAAGTTCGACTTCGACGCCAACCCGAACATCGACGCAGCCATGATCCACACTCTCGCCAAATGCGAGTGGATCAAGAAGGGGCTGCCCCGCTGCCTCATCGGGGACTCCGGCACCGGCAAGTCCCACCTGCTGATCGCACTCGGCACCGAGGCCGCGATGGCCGGCTTCCGGGTGAAGTACGTCCTGGCGACGAAGCTGGTCAACGAGCTCGTTGAAGCCGCCGACGAGAAGCAGCTGACCAAGACCATCGCCCGCTACGGCCGCGTCGACCTGCTCTGCATCGACGAGCTCGGCTACATGGAACTCGACCGCCGCGGCGCCGAACTCCTCTTCCAGGTCCTCACCGAACGCGAGGAGAAGAACAGCGTCGCCATCGCCTCCAACGAGTCCTTCTCGAAAGCGCACATGTTCCGGTGAACCTGTGCCAGGCGGCGGCTGAACAGCACAGGTTCCGGCAGCAACTCGGATGCTGCATGATCGAACGATGCTTATCGAGCTGGAGAAGGTCGCAAAGTTTCCCTGGAGTCCCTGGCTGGCTCAGATCCGGACCCCGTTTGGACGGACCGCGGTCCGCTGGTGCGGTGACCAGACCGCGGAGCCGGGCGAGTACCACGTCGAGTGGACAGTCGATGAGGACATCGTCTGGGGGCGGAATGTGAAACCCGCTGCCGATTCCGGACCGGGAGTCCGGCCTGGCGGGCACTGCGTTGTCCTGCGAGGACAGCTGAACCCCACAGAGGATGGTGCCGCCGTCCTGGACTTGGACGGCACCCTGATCCTGCTTGATCTCGCTGATCCGCTGCCCGAAGGTGTTGCCGGCACTTGGGTCGAGCTTTTCATCGAGCGCGAGAAGATCGCTCTCTACCCGTACGACTCTGACCAGAGGTCAGCTTCTGTCCGTCTCCCACTGCGACAAGCGGGTCTCGTCGACGCGATCGGACAGGTAGATCAAAGTGGCTTGTGGGTCCATGCCGAAGGCAGCGGCGACGAGCTTGGGGTCCATGGTGTTCACCAGGTCGACGAGGCGGGTGCTGCGGATCATCCGGGGCACGAATCCGCAGTCGTCGAGGACATGGGAGAGATAGGCAGTTGAGGCCGGGCTTCGCCCGGCCTTTGTTCCTTTGGTGACCAGGACGTGCGGGTTGTCGGTCCGCCAGGCCTCGCGGTGGGCCAGGCACCGTTGCAACACCGTCCAGGAGGCAGGGTCCAGCGGAACAGGGTGGGGTCGCTTGCCGAGCCGGACCGTCTGGGCGATCTGATCCATGTTGATGATCTGAAGCATGCGGACCTCCGAGCTGGAGGCTCCGTGCAGTAGGGCGAGCATGCCCACCAGTGCCTCGTGGGGGTGGACGTGCTCGTCGGTCGTCCAGCGGCGAAAGAGTCCGCGCTGCTGGTCGAGGGTGAGGGTCCGGCCGCAGAAGCCGTTCGATTCCTTCACGGTCAGGTTCCGGGTCGGGTCGACCAGCACGATGTGCTGGGAGCGAGCGAAGCGGAAGAACTGCCGCAGCACGGTCAACCGTCGCTTGCGTGCCTTGGGCAATGTGGCCAGAAACGCTTCGGCGTCGTGGACGTCCACCAGGGCCCAGTCGTCCTTGCTGCGGTGAGTCATGAGGAAGAGGGCCAGGTCACGCATGGTGGTCAGGGCCGTTTCCAGGGTGTGATTGCTGCGGGGCCGGGTCCCGGCCCGACGGGCCCGGTCCTGGGCCCGCATGCGAGAGTCGTCGAAGTCCGCGATGGCTTGCCGCAGCGGCTCGGGGACGGCCTCGACACGGCGGCGCCGTCGGTTCAGGGCGAGCCGTTCGGCCTGGTCGGTGGGCAGGGCGAGCCCGCGGAGAGTGAAGAAGTCCTCGAGCGCGCGGGCGAAGGACCCCATCGACCGTCCAGGCCTGCGGGATCGCTCGAGCAGTGCCTGGGGCGAGTTGGAGTGCTCGTCCTCCAGGAGTCGCCCCAGGTCGGTGATGAACCCACAGGCTCTGGCAACGCAATGGCGGGCCGCGACCTGGGCGACGAAGTCCGTGAGCCACGGGGGCGGGTCGGCAAGCCGGTCGTGGAGGTGTTCACCTCTGATGAAGGGGCGGCCGGGGTGCTTCTGCCAGCAGGCCGAGCACATGCCCAGTCCGGCGTGGCGTCGCAGCTGCCCGCACTCGCGGCAGGTCCGTGGCGGGTGTTTCGGCGATCCGGGATGGGAACAGGGCCCGCACCAGCCGGTTTCCTCGCGCAGATAGCCGGGCTTGCCGCAGCGGGGGCAGGGCTGCTGGGCTGCCAGCAGGTCGGCCTTTCGCCGGCAGTCCCGGCACAGCCGGTTCTGCGGTGATCGGACCGGGTGACCGCACTCTTCGCAGACGCGCGAGCAGATCACACACCGGCCGGTGTCCTGCTGCAGGACGCGATCGCGGCGGCAGGACGGGCACGTGGTTTTAGCGGTGTCTTCCTTCAGGCGCCGCCAGCAGCGGCAGCAGTGCTGCCGATCGAGATATCCGACGGGGGCTCCGCAGGTGACGCAGTCGCGTTGTTTCTTGCCCATTGCGGTCGCCGGTCACAGAGGCGGCATTGACCGGCCCCGGGCGGAGGCGGCCTGCGGGAGCTCGGCGACGGGTCGGGGCGGGGCGATCGGCCGCTCGACGGGGGTGGTATCCACCTCGATCAGGTCGTTGGGGGTGCACTCGAGCGCGGTGCACAACGCGACCAGGGTGGTCATCTTCACCTGCGTAGGCTCCTTGGTGAACAGAGCGGACACCGACGCGGAGGACAGTTCCAGGCCGGCCTTCTCGGCCAGCAGCCGTCGCAGTTCGGTGCCGGTCCAGACCTCGCGCTGGGCGGCGGCCATCCGCAGTCGCCATTGGATCTTCATGCGGTGGAGTCCTTCCCGGTCAGCTCGGCCAGGGTGTTGGCGACCGCTCGTTGATAGGCGTCCTCGATGAACGTTGCGGAGGGCCGGACATATCGCATGGTCGAGCTGACCGTCCAGTGCCCGAGCATCTGCTGGATCGCGACGAGGTCGACGCCGCGCTCGTAGTTGTGGGTCGCGCAGGCCCGCCTGAGGGCATGCGGGCTGAACCGTTCGGCCGCCGGGCGACCTTCGAGTTCCATCAGATAGCGGAGCCGGTTGCGGATGGTTCCGCGATGGAGGCTGCCGCCGGATTCGTCGGCGAAGAGGACGGGTGAGTCGGGGAATTTGGGCCGTACGTCTTCCAGGAACCAGCGCAGAACCAGGTCGAGGTTGTCGAGCATGGGCACCCATCGCGGCCGCGGGCCGGAGGTGTGGGCGCCTTTACCGAAGCGGACGTGGAGTTTGCCGAACGGGCCGCGGGTGAAGTGCAGGTCCGGTCGCTCCAGCAGCGATGCCTCCTCTGAGCGGAGCCCGGCGTGATACAGCGTCCGGAACATTGCGTAGTCCCGGGCGGCGGGTCCGTACTTCCTCGCGGTGGCGATCCGCTGCTTCATGAAGTCGAAGAACTCGCTCACCCGCTCCGGGGGCGGGGGCGGCAGCAGGGCCGGCGAATCGTCCCCGACATGCCGTGAGGCATTGAACTCGTCGACTGGGCAGACCAGCCGGACGCCGAAAGTGGCCTCGATCTCGACCGCCTTACGGGCCTGCAGGAAGCGGTGGAAGCCCTTGAAGATCTGCACATACTCGCGCCGGGTCGAAGTCTTGCGGCCCTGGACCGCAAGGTCACCGACCACTCGGTCGATGTCCTCCGGCGTTACCTCCCACGCAGGCCGCCCCAGCGCCGTCAGCGTCCGCTCCAGGAGCCCGGTGTCGTTGTCGATGGTCACCGGGCTGAACCCCCGGGCCCGCCACGAGGCCACGAACGCGTCGACACACAGCGACTGGAACCGCCAGGGATCCATCGTCGGCATCTCCTGCGGGACGGCCCCGCCCGCGATGACTTGCAGTCTCACCTCGGCCACCGGCACACCTTCCTCGCACCTGAACGGTCAAGGCGGCACCTTGAAAATCCGGCAGCCACCGCGAGAACCAACGAGGACCCCAGGAGCGGGATACGGCCAGGTGGCAGCGGCAACCCTTGTGAGGGAACAAGTGCCAGCCCCAGATGGCTGGACCAAGACCTTCACCGACCCCCGCCTCTGCGCGGCCATCGTCGACCGCCTCACCTTCAACGGCACCATCATCGAGACCGGCACCGACTCCTACCGCCTGGCCACCACCCGAGCCCGAGCCGAACAGCAGAGCGTCAGCTGACGAGAGGCGTTGGCGCCACCTTCCCCGGCGCGGTGGACGGTCGCCAGGGCAGCAACAACGGGCCTGTGGTCAGGCGGGACGGCAGGCCTCACACACGTGGTTGTCGATCGCGGCCATCAAGTCCTGAGCCGCTGCCTGCACGGCGGGATCTCCGTCACCGGCCAGCCTGTCTGCCAGGCCTCGGCCGTCGAGCACGGCCTGGTGGGCCGCGTATTGAATGTCGAGCCGAGGAGGATTGACCTGTTCCAGGATCGTCATGAGCAGCTGGATCACACCGGAGCGGCTGGCGACAGAGTCAGTCACCGCGAGATCCCACAGGAACGGAACCGCCTCGGCAGTCGCGTCGAAGACGGACAGCTCACCAAGCCAGAACCCAAGATCACTCAACGCTGAAGCGCTGGTTAGCGCATCGCCCCACGCCACCCGTGACAGCCGGCCCGGGACCTCTTTCGCTGATCCATACGCGTGCGTCAGCTCGTGCCACCGAACGCGGCTCATGCCCTTGAGGATCGTCCCCACCACGCGCCCCCGTTCTATCGACGCCAGCGACGCCGAGCGCCCCCATTCCACCTCACGGAGCGCATCGACCGCGAGTGCCGGGAGGGCGTTCCCAGAACTCGCCAACATCTCACCCACCGCCGAGGCCAGAACGTTCTCCAAACCCGCCTACATACGTTCTTCGTTCTCACCTACGTAGCCACGCCAGGTTGCTGGGGCAGGTAGGGGAAGAGGTGCCGCAGGTGGGCGCGGGCGTGGCGGAGCCACTTAGCCTCGGAGGTGAAGCCGAGCATGGCCTGCATCATCGCGAGGGTGACCAGTTCGGCACCGCTCAGGCGCGGTGCGATGCCGACCGGTGGTCGCCACGGTGCCAAGTCCGGATGCTCCTTCAGCAGGTCGTCGGCCGTCGCATAGAGTGCTGTCGCGAGGGTGTCCAGGTTGTTCGTCACAAAGCAATTTTGGACGCCCTCGTTCTCGTCTCCGCAGGCGCCCCTTGGGATTGATCACCTACATTGGGCAGCATGTCCGCGAGTCTGTTGCCACCACAACGAATCCTCGACGCTGAACAGGCCGAAAGGAGGTTCGCGGTGTCGGCCGACGTCGGGTATCCGTACCGGGATTTCGCTCGCGAGCAGGAGATTCGCCTGTACGCCACCGGTCTGACCGTTGACGGCGACCTTGCCTTGGAACCACCACCCGGCATTGACTGGAATCCCTGCAACATGATCGTGGCGGGGGACCTGACCGTCGATGGGGACCTGTCGATGTCGTCCTATGGTGGCGGCTGCTTTCTGCTGGTGACTGGAGACCTGCGGGCACGTAACGTCTTCGTCGACGGAGAGCCGAACGTGGTGGTGCGCGGTGACCTGACCGCATCGAACGGCGTCTTTGGTCACGACAACTACGGCATCCTCGTCGTCTGCGGACGCACCACCGCCCGCATAGTCATCAACACCTCCGGCTTCAACATGGTGTTCGCCGAAGATCCCCAGGCGTTCGTCATGGGTCATCCGAACCGCCAGAACTTCGCGAGCGATATCGACGACGATCTGGAGCTCGAAGACGTCTTGGCCACCGACCTACTCGACCATGGCGGCGCCAACTTCGCAGCGATCCGTGCGGCGTTGGTGGCCGGACGGTCGATCCTGCGGCCAGGCATCTCCAGCGACGCGTCTTGACGGCCACCCGGAGGCCAGTGACGCCAAATAGCTTCGCCGGCCATGGCCTGGTGGCTGCGTTGCGGCAACGACGAGCGCTCGTACGCGCAGACGATCCCTTGGAATCAATCATCTAGTAGCAATACCGGTGCTTTAGGGCTTAATTCGTGGAGTTGGGGATGTTTTGGTGGGTTCGACGAGGGTGACGGCGGGGGTGGCCGGGCGAGGTGGGTTGTTGTGTTCGGTGCGTTTGAGTGCCCAGTTGGACATTTTGCGTTTGATCACTCGCGGGTTGGACCGTAACCGCCGTGGTTCCAGGAGGCGTTCGGTGATTTCACGCAGGGTCTGCTTCAGTGCCCGGGTGAGCCGGGAGGGGGGAAAGTCCCGCCTGGCTGGTGGTCTGCCGGCGGACGACGCGCAAGGTGCGGGTGAAGGACATCCGGTCCGGATCCTCCCTCTCCTGC
>NZ_FPJO01000048.1 GCF_900119365.1 Streptomyces atratus | reverse complement strand
CCCAAGGCCGGGTAGTTAACGTTTTCGCAGGTCATGCAAGAGGGCCTGGGGACCATGGTGTTGCGGCGTAGAGGCCGGGGCCGAGTTTGTGGATGAGGCCGCTGACGGCCCACCGGTTCAGTTGTCTGTACATGGTCTCCAGGGTGACGTCACCGAAGCGGTCGGCGATTTCACGGGGCTGCCACAGGCGCGTGGGTTCTTCCTGGAGCAGGGCCAGGATGCGGTGTCGGCGCCGTGCGGCGGGGGCGGCGTGCCGGTCGTCCCGGGAGGCTGTGGGCGGCACGGGTGACTGATCCACGGGTTCGAGGATGGTGACGTCGAGGTGGGTGACGGTTCGGCTGGTGTCGGGCCGGCCGTCGGCGTGGCGCTCGCTGTAGCGGGACATCGGCGATTTGACCTTGCGGGTGCTGAGCCGTTGCCGCCGGGGAGGGAGCAGGCCAGTGAGGATCTGGCGGCCGATCGTCCCGAGGAGAGCGTCTCGATCGGCGTCCGCGGTGACGATGCCGGTGGCCTGGATCACTTGGTCCCGGGCGGTGTGGAGCGCGATGCTGAAAGAGCAGCGGTCCGGGTCGGTGCCGGGGAGGGACTCGGCGGCGTCGACCATCACCGTGCGCAGGGCCTGGTAGAGCGTGAGCAGGGACCACATCTCCTGCTCGATGCCTGTCGGGTTACCCGAGCGCAAGTTGCGCCCGTTCATGATCGTGTGGCGGAGCGCGTAGTACGCGGATTCGTGTTCCCACCGCTGGTGATAGAGGTCCACCAGCGCAGTGGCGGGGTAGCGGCGGGCGTCGGTCAAGGTCGTGACCAATCGGTAGGACCCGGTAAAGGTCGTGCCGTCCGCGCAGGTCACGGCGATCTGAGCGTCGATGACCCGTACTTTCACGGTGCCGATCACCGACAGGTAGGAGCCATCGGCGAGGCGGGTGAGAACCGGCGTGCGCCGGTTGCTGCGGAGCCGGCCCAGGACCTGGGCGCCGGTCTCGGTCACCTTCGCGAGGAAGGCGTTGCTGTCGAATCCCTTGTCCCACAGCACCAGCATGTGCGGTCGCAGCAGATGCAGCAGTCGGCCGGCGTAGCTTGTCTCGCCCTCGGCGGTGGGGCCGAACACCGCGCCGACCAGGGCCCGGGTGCCGGTCTCGATCAACGTCATCAACTCCAGCGTCGGGTAGCCATGATGGGAAGTCCTGCCTAGCCAGGCCCGGTTCCGCTCCGAATCGGGAACCCTCAGCGAACTGCAGCCGTCGAACGACACCGTCCGGTACGGACCGAAACGCACCCCTGGGGTCGTCGGCTGGGCCAGTGGCCCGGCCAGCACCTCGAACAACGCCCGCACGGGCGCGCTACCGAGTCTCCGGCGCAGGTCACGCAACGCTTTCGCCGATGGACAGACCACCGGCATCCCGGACAGGCCGGCGGTCAGCTTGGCCCAGACGAGCTGGTAGCCGACCTCGGGGAACAGGCACATCGCGAGCAGGAAGTAGACCCCGACCCGCGACGGAAGATCACGCAGCCTCCGCTGCATCGTCCGAGTCTCCGCAAGGACCGCGTCCACGAGCTCGAATGGCACGACGGCGGTCAGCTCCCCCAGATGGCCGGGCGCGAACCGGCCCGCTGCCACGGTGACCGTTCGGGTGATGGCCGTCAGGGCAGACGGCAGGACACAATGGCGGGGCAACGGAGCTCCTTCGGGACAAGCTGTCTTGGTCGACTGCCTGTACCAACGAGCTCCGTTGTTCTGCGTCGGAAATCCTTCAACTGGCTTGCATGACCTGCGAAAACGTTAACTACCCGGCCTTGGGACAGGCCCCCCCGTTGAACTCCGTGAGCTTTCCGCGTTTGCGTTCCCAGCCCATCCACAGGCCGTCCGCTTCGTTCCATCGCCGCCCGCGGAAGAGCACCTGGAACTCGCCGTTCGTCGATTCACCGAGTGAATGAACCGTCTCTTCCGCCAGACGCCTCAAGTCGTCGTCCTGGTCGGTGTGGCGGGTAGCCGCGTCCGCCAGGTCGACCAGGGCGAAGTGCACAGCCTTCAGGCCGGGGTTCGCTTCATGATTGGCCGCCATCGTCGCCGCCAACTCGGCGATGTCGTCCTGGGTGTGCACGATCACCGGATACACGACACAGACGCGGGCGTCCCGGACCGCGTCGGACCGACAGGCAAGGGACGGAAGGCCACCGGGTGGCGGCACCGTCGAGCCGATCAAGGCGTGCAGGACCTCTCGGCCGAAGCACGTCAGCATCGGAATCAGGCAGATCACGGCCACCGTCACGACGGCGGGGTGGACACCGGCGGCTGCGAGCCCCCATGCCGAGAGTGCCGCGACGACGACGGCGACGGCGACGATGACCCCGATGTACACGGCGACGGCGTGCCGGGCCAGACGGCGTACCCAGCGCACCGTCAGGGGAGGCCGGCATCCCAGTGCCGTCTCGACCTCTCGCCTGCCCCTCCCCAGCAGGTACTCGCCGACGTGCCAGGGGCCACCGCCGTCCACGACGCCGGCCAGCCGCACCGCGGCCCTGGCCACGTCCACGGCCGACTGCCCGGACCACCGTGCGAGTTCGTCGACCACCGCACGGTAGTGACCGCGCGTCGCCTCATCACACTGGTCGTAGATGCCCGTCGGGTCGCCGGACAGTACGTGCCCGACCTCGTTGCGGGCATCGAGCCCCGGGGCTGCCTTGTGTTGCTTCATGTCATTCCTCTTCGCCGGCCGTTGTTTCCGACGACCGGGATATGTGGCGCGCTGCGGGGACCGCTCCCGAGCGTGCGTACAGGCCGCGGATGACGTCCTCGATGGCTGGTTCGGTGACGGAGACGTCGATGACGGGAGCCACCTGGGCCACCTGGGCGATCAACTCGGCCGCTGTCGTCCTGCGGGGGTCGAAGGACAGCCGCTGCCGTGTCCTGTGTTCGTCGGCCTGGACCGTTGTCACTCCGTGGAACGTGGGCAGGAGCGCTCCCGGCTGTTTCAGGTCGACGCGCAGAATGCGCTCGGGGCTCACTTCGTCGCGCAGGGTGTCCAGCGCGCCGTCCGCCAGAATCCGTCCGTGGTCGATGACGATCAGCCTGGGGCAGAGCAGTTCGATGTCCTGGAGGTCGTGGGTGGTCAGAAGCAGGGTCGTCGCCCTGCGCGCAACCAACTCCGCGAGGAATCCCCGGAGTTTGGCCTTCGACTCCAGATCCAGTCCGATGGTGGGTTCGTCCAGGACGAGCAGGTCCGGGTCGTGGAGCAGTGCCGCGGTCACCTCTCCCCTCATGCGCTGCCCGAGAGAGAGCTGCCTCACGGGCCGTTCGAGAAAGGAGTCGAGGTCGAGCAGTTCGACGCATTCGTCGAGCCGTGCCCTGAACCTCGCCTGCGGAATCCGGTAGATGGCCCGCAGGATCTCCAGGCTTTCACGCAGTGGCAGGTCCCACCACAGCTGGCTGCGCTGGCCGAAGACGATTCCGATGCGCCGTGCGAGCTGCTTGCGGTGTTGCGAGGGTTCCAGCCCGCACACGCTCACCCGGCCCGACGAGGGCGCCAGGATGCCGGTCAGCATCTTGATCGTGGTGGACTTCCCGGAACCGTTCGGACCGACGTATCCGACCGCCTCCCCCCGCGCCACCGTGAAGGACACGTCGGCCACCGCCTCGACCACCTTGGCGCTGCGGCGGAACCGGCCCGTGCGGGCCCAGACGGAGAACTCCCGCGAGAGCCCTTCGACATCGACCATGTACGTCATGACCCAACCCCTTTGTACTGATGGATCCCCCATCGCCACACCCCTGCGGCGACAGCGAGCGACACCCCTGCCACGACCGGGCCACTCCAGGCGAAATACTCCGGCGCACCCAGCGGATCGGGCCGGTCCACCAGAGCGAGCGCCGGGTAGTAGGCGACGAAGGCGGCGGGGACGATGCAGGAGAAGACGACCCGGACCGGGGCCGAGAACACAGTCATCGGATAGGAGGTCAGCAGGTTCGTGCCGTATGTCACGGACACGGTCACCTCCTCGCCCTTGATGAGCCAGAAGGACATCGACGAGGACACCAACCACACCGCTCCGATGACCAGGGCTCCGGCCAGCGGGGTGATGAGGAGCAACAGGATGTTCTGCCCCGTCATTGGCACTCCGGTGGCACCCACTACGTAGCCGAGCATCAGGACTCCCACCACAGCGCGGCCCGCTCGGTGCAGTTGGACCTCGGACGTCAGCAATTGCCCGAGAACGCTCAAGGGGCGCATCATCAGGATGTCGAAGGTGCCCGTCCTGATGTAGGTCGGCAGCATGTTGAGTGATCCGCCAAAGAATTCGCAGATCCCGAACGCGGTACTGGACAGCGCGTAGATCGTGAGTACTTCACTTCTGTCGAACCCGCCCAGCGCATCGACCTGGGCGAACAGGCACACGATTGCCACCAGCTCGGTGCCTTGGGACAGTCCCGCGGACAGGAGGTTCAGTGAGAACGAGGTTCGGTACTGGGTCTGGCTCCGGATCCTCGACCTCAGGATGACCAGCCAGACGGCGATCCGTTCAGCCACCCTGAATCACCAGCTTGCGCTGTGCCCTGCCGTAGAGGAACTGGGCGAACAGGGTGAGGCCGGCCGCCCAGATCGCTTGCTGCAGCAGAATCTCCCCCGCTTCGCCCCGCTCGATGAATATGTCGACCGGAAACTGCAGAACGGCGGGAAACGGCGTGAGCCACAGAATCTCCTGCGCCCAGTGCGGAAAGAAGGCGAGCGGAATCGTGAGACCGGACAGGGTGCCGGCCACCACGCTGTAGAGCTGGGTGACTCCCTTGACGTCCATGAGCCAGAACGTGGTCAGTTCCAGGATGAATCGCAGAGTGAAACTGATCACCACCGCGAGTACGGCGCTCACGGCGAACAGCGGCCAGGCCGCGGTGCGTTCCGGAAACCTGAACGAGAAGAACAGGGCGCCGATCGCGATCGGCGGTGCCAGTCGCGTGATGACGGCGAACGCCGCACGTCCCAGATCGATGGCGAGCAGTGCTCCCTGAAGGTTCCACGGCCGTGAGACATCGATCGCCACGTCTCCCGTGCGGACCTTCTTCGACAACTCGCCGTCACCCCAGAGGAGGACGACGGAGTAGAGCCCTTGGCTCACCCAGGCGTAGGCGACGATCCTGCCCTCGTCGTACCCCGCGATGCCGCCCGAGGGGGCCACGGCGACGAGGAGGATCTCCGCGCGGATCAGGGCGAAGGTGGTGTTGGAGATCAGGCCGGCGACAGAGGCCTTCCAGTACGCGGCGGCCCGGTGGAATCCAGCCAGAGCCAGCCGCGCGTAACAGCGGACGCTCGCTGACGCGGAGGGTCCATTCACGGAGAGCATGGACATGATTCAGCCCACTCGCCAGGGGGCTTTGTCGGCGTTCCACATCTGGTCCAGGACAGCGTGGTCGTTCGGGTCGTCCATGGCGCGCCAAAATCCGTCGTGCTGATAGCCCATCAACTCTCCGTCACGCGCGAGGGCGTTCAATGGTCCTTCTTCCAGCATGACGTCGCGGTCTTCGGGGAAGTACCTGTCGATCGCCTCGCGTTCGAAGACCATGAAGCCGCCGTTGACGCGCCGGTCGGTGACCGCGGGTTTCTCTCGGAAGACCTCGACACGTCCGTCGCGACTCAGCGAGACCTCCCCGTACTGGCCCGGCGGGCGCACCGCAGAGATGGTCGCCAGACGGCCGTGGTCGCGATGGAATCGGAGCAGGGAGTCGATGTCGATGTCGCTGAGTCCATCGCCATAAGTGACCATGATCTGGTCGCCGGAGGTGCGGTCCGCCACCCGCTTCACACGTGTCGCGGTCTTGCTGTCCCTTCCCGTGTCGATGCAACTGATCCGCCATGGCTCGAGAGCCGGATCCGCGGAGTTCAGCGGGGCGAACTCACCTCCCGTCCCGGTCTCTCCGGCGAAGTCCCCCAGCAGCAGCCGGTGGTGCAGGACGAAGGACTTGATCGCCTCGCCGCGCCAGCCGAGCGCCAGAACGAAGTCGGTGTAGTCGAACCGGGCGTACCACTCCATGATGTGCCACAGAAAGGGGCGGTCGCCTATGGGCACCATCGGTTTGGGGATGGTCCGAGCGAGCTCCCGCATACGTGTTCCGCGCCCACCACACAGGATGACCGTGCTGACGTTCTTCATCTCGTTCACTTTCACTCCGGGATGACCTCGGTCCCGAACCACTCGATCGTCCTCTTGAGTCCGTCCTCGACCGCGCTGCGCGGCTCCCAGCCGAGCACTCGCCGGGCGAGTCGGATGTCCGGCCTGCGCACCTTCGGGTCGTTCTCCATCGCAGGTGTGAAGACGATCTCGGAGGTGGAGCCCGTCAGCTCTCTGATCCACTCGGCCAGGCCGATCATGGTGATCTCCTGGGGGTTGCCCAGGTTGACGGGGCCCTCGATGTCCGACTCCAGGACCCGCAGCAGGGCGTCCACCAGGTCGTCGACGAAGCAGAGGGATCGTGTCTGTCGCCCGTCACCGGAAACCGGAATGGGCTCGCCCGCCAGTGCCTTGCTGATGAACGTGGGGATGGCCCGGCCGTCGTCGGGCCGCATGCGCGGACCGAAGGTGTTGAAGATGCGGACGATGGCCGTGTTCGTCCCGTGGGTCCGGCGATGGGCCATGGTGGCCGCCTCGCCGAACCGTTTAGCCTCGTCGTACACGCTGCGCGGGCCGACCGGATTCACGTTTCCCCAGTATGTCTCCGGCTGGGGATGCACCAGGGGGTCGCCATAGGTCTCGGACGTGGAGGCGAGAACGAAGCGGGCGTTCTTCCCGCGTGCGAGTTCGAGGGCGCGCAGCGTGCCTGCGGAACCCACGCGCAGCGTCTCCAGGGGCAGGCGCAGATAGTCGGGCGGCGAGGCCGGTGACGCGAGGTGGAAGACCGCACTCACCGGTCCCTCCACGGGTATCTCCTCGGAGACGTCCGCCCTCACCAGGGTGAATCCGTCGCGTTGAAGCAGTGGTTCGACGTTACGCGGGCGGCCGGTGACAAAGTTGTCCACGCACAGCACCTCCCGGCCCGTATCGAGGAGCGCCTCACACAGGTGGGAACCGAGGAAACCGGCACCGCCGGTGACAACAACACGCTCAACCATTTGTCTGCTCCTCCTGCGCCCGGCGCGAGATCCCGTGCAAGTGATCCAGGGTTCGGCTCACCTCGCAGGCGACGCGCAGCGACTCGTCGCAGGTGCCCTGTCGCAAGCGGTCGGCCGCGTACCGATACCACTTCGTGTACATCGGCCCCAGTCCGGCTTCCAGCGAGTACGTCTGCTCATGACCGCGCACCGAAGAGACGAGCGTTCCGTCGTTCCTGGCCGTGACCCGCCCCTCCGCGCCCGTGATCGTCAGTTCGTGCAGGGGCCTGTCCGCGGTCCAGGACACCTCGACCGTGGTGCGGACGCCGTTGTGGTGCCCGAGCTCGATCCGGGCCTCGTCCACCGTGCCGGAGCGACCCAGCGACACGAACGGCTGGGGCCCCACGGGCTCGGCGGGACAGCCCGCGATCTCCCGTGCCAGGTAAAGCCCGTGGTATCCAAGGTCGTCGACACAGCCCATGACCGAGCGGATCCTCCAGTCGGGGGCCTCAAACCAGACCCCGTGGAACGGCTCGGTCATGTGGTGGACCAGCCTGATGCCGGAGATCCGTCCGAGCGCGCCGCCGCCGGCCATCGCGACGGCCTGGGCGAAGGACTCCTCGTGGAGGTGGTTGTGCACAGGCAGAAGAGGCCGTCGGTGGCTCGTCGCGAGGTCGCGCATCCTGCGAGCGGTCTGAGCGTCGTGGCCGAGCGGCTTCTCGACGAACAGGCCGGCCGCACCCGCCTTCAGGGCCGCGGCAGCCACCTCGAGGCGCATCGTCGACGGCATGGCGATCAGGACGACCGCACCCTCGACGTCCAGGTCCGCAAGGTGCCGCGCCGCACGCACGGCTCCCGGGAACTCCGCCCTCATCAGGGCCAAGCGCTCGTCCGACGGATCGACCAGACCGGTCACCTCGAAGTCGGTGGACTCGCGAAGCGCGGGGACATGGGCCATCTCGAAAATGCGCCCGCACCCGACGGCGACCAGCGGAATCTGGTCATGCGCGTGAGTCACGGCAGTTCTCCTTCATGACGCGGCCGAGGAACGAGAGGAGTCCAGGGCCGCGCCGTAGGCATGGAACACACAGTCGGGAACCCGGTCGATGCCTGGCTTGAGGTGAAAATGCTGGGGGTCGTAGTACCGGAATCGCCGCATGGCCATGCGGTAGCAGCGGCGCTGAATCGCCGCTTTCGCGATCCCGTAGTCCAGCGCCCAGTCGATGAACACGGTCAGCGGCTCCAGATGCCGATGGGGTCCGGTCCAGCGATGCAGTCGGCCGCACAGGGTCACGATCCACATCAGTGGGACGACCGCCAGGCCCAGCAGAACCGGGGTCGGGCTCAGGGTGCACAGGGAGAGCGCCGCTCCCACGAGTATGGCCAGGACGCCGATCACCACGGGGTTGGCCCGGAGTTCGGTGTGATGGGCGAACTTGCTGCTCAGCCAGACGTCGGCCTGGCCATGCCGCGAGAGCTTGCGCATGACCTGGAAGGGATGGGTCACCTCGCCACGGGTGTGATGCACGATCGCGCGATCGTTCGAGACGATGCGTCCCTGAGCCTGCCACAGGCGTACACCCAGGTCGACGTCCTCGCACCCCGTGACTGTCCAGGTCTCCTCGTCGAAGCCGCCGATCGCGGCGAACTTTGCGCGCCGCACGGAGAAGTTGGACGTCGTGGCCCAGTGCATCGTGGCGAAGTAGCGCGGCCATGAGAAGGGGATGTTGTGCTCACGCGATCGGCTGAGTACGCGCCACAGGAACCCTTCCTCCCCTTCCATCTCGGTCAGGCCCGCGACCGCGACGACGTCCGGGGACTGCTCGTCGTACACCCGCAGATGTTCGGCGAAGAGGTCCGGCTGGGCCGCGCAGTCCGAGTCCACGAAGAGCACGACGTCGTAGGCCGCCAACCGGGCCCCCAAGTTGCGCTTGGAGCCGGCGCGCCACGGCCCCGTCACGAACCTGGCACCGTGCTGGTCGCACAGGGCCCGAATTCGCGCCGCGGGCTCCTCGGGGGAGGAGTCGACAATGATCACCTCCCACTTACGGTCGATGCGCGCACCGGCCACTACGCACGAGCGCAGCAGGTCAGCGACCAGTTCGACCCGCTCCAGGGTCGGGACGACGATCGATATGCCGTCGGGCCGTTGGGCCGCGGCCTGTCCGGGTGCCCCGCCCATCAGGGCTCCTTCCTGAGTTCAGTGCTCGCGGCCGCGCGGGACGCCGCGAGGCGTCGCAGGTCGCTCGCGTAGAGGTGGATCTGACGGTCGGTCGCCCGCGCGCGAGCCGTCGGGTCCTCCTGGACCGCGCGGTACCACCAGGCCGCGGCGGCGACCGTGCCATCCAGGTCCCACACCGGACCGCCCTGGGACGACGGGGCAGCAGAACCGGCAGGAGGATCAGTGACTCCCGCAAGCTGGTCCTCGACGGGGATCTCCATGGGCCATTCCGGCTTGCCCCAGTGCCGGAGGAACGTGCTGACCAGGTGCTGCACGGTGGCCAATGAGGACTTCTGAGTGAGATTCCGGATCTCGAACGACGGTGCCGAGGACGGCGCCCCAGCTGCGGCCAGCCCTGCGCTGAGGACCGCCTGGGCGACGTCCAGTACGTGCTGCCACGGTCGCCGATCACCGGGGCGACGGATCCGCACGGGGGACCCGCTGTTCAGCGCGTCGATCACGCCCGGCAACAGCCTTCCCGGCGTCAGATCGCCGCCGAGAATCACCCCGGGGCGCACTACGCGAACGTGCAGTGCGCTCCGCCGCCCCGCCGCTCGCTGCGTGGCCTGATGCGCGAAGCCCGCCGCGAGCGCGGCACCGGCGCTCTTCGAAGCCGTATAGGGGTCCAGAGCATCCTCGACACCCTGATCGGGCTCCCCAGGTGTGCCCATGAGGACGACCGACCGTACGGTCGCGGTGCGGACCGCCGCCTCCAGCACATGGGCTGTTCCCAGGGTGTTGGCACGGACAGTGGTGCCGGGGTCGGCTACGGCCTCGGACACCAGGGGCTGCGCCGCGAGATGCAGAACGATGTCCGGTCGGTACCGTTCCATGGCCTCGAACACGGTGGCACGATTCGAAACATCGCCGAACGTGACGCTCACGCCCTCGCTCATCGGCGCGTGAGGCTGCCGACCGGACCTGCTGAATCCGAAGACCTCGGCCCCCAGGCCGCCCAGCCGACGGGTCGTCCAGCTGCCGACGAACCCGTTGTGTCCTGTGATCAGGACACGACGTCCTCGGTAGCCGGACAGCGGTTCATCCGGCATGGACCGAGTACTTTCCGAACCAGTCGCCCAGTCGGTTCTTCACCTCGGCCAGAGCCGGGGCCGCCTGGTCACGTGCCGAGACCAGCGGGTCGGCAAGCGGCCAGTTGATCGCGAGTTCGGGGTCGTTCCAGGCCACGGCGACGTCCAGCGCGGGATCGTACGGTGCGTCCACCTTGTAACACACCGTCGCCTCGTCCGACAGTGCCTGGAAGCCGTGCCCGCAGCCGGCTGGGACCAGGAGTTGTCTGTGTTCCTCGTCGTCCAGAACGAAGGACTCCCACTGCAGGAAGGTGGATGAGGTCGGGCGCAGGTCCACGACCACGTCGAAGATGCGACCGTGCGGCACACGCACCAGCTTGGCCTCGCGCAGTTCGCAACGTGTGTGCAGACCCCTGATGGTGCCCTTGCGGGACCGCGACTGGTTCTCCTGGACAAACGACTCGACGGGCATGTCTGCGCTGCCGTGCTCGTCCGCGCTGTATGTGCGCATGAACCAGCCGCGTTCGTCCCTGATGGGGCGTGGGGTCACCAGCCGAAGGCCGAGGATCCGCGATTTCTCGATGAGCATGAACTTCTCCAAAAGGTTTGCGGGGCACGGCCGTTCGCCACTAGCGGATGCGGAGGTCGGCCGTGAGCCGGCCGCCGTCCACCAACTCTCTGAGCCGGGCCAGCCGCACGAAACGGGAGGTGAGCCACTGATCTCCGTGGGCGAGCCGGTCACGTGTCAGGGCTGCCACGGTGTCCTTGACACCGGCCTCCAGGCGGTACATGCCTGCTGTGAGGTCCGGGAAGTGGGTCTCCAGCTTCGCGAAGCCCACCCGGTAGGTGCGGTTGTCCACCTGAGCGCCCTCGGGGCGCGAGACCTCGGCCCCCGGAATCGCGGCCGCGACGGCACGAGCGATGTCGATGACCTGGTAGTTGCCGCCAGGAGGGCCCGCGTTGAAGGTCTCGCCCCTGACCTGGTCCGCCGGAGCCTCGAGAACCGCGATCGCTGTGCGCGCCATGTCGCGTACGTGGATCAGGGGACGCCAGGCAAGGCCGGCGCTCTCCAGGCGCACCTGCCTGGTGCTCAGGCCCTGGGCCACCAGGGAGTTGACGACGATGTCCGTCCTGAGCATCGGCGACGGGCCGTAGGCGGTCGCGAAGCGCAGCACCACCGGCGTGAAGCGGTCCTCGGCCAGGTCGACCAGCTGCCGCTCCGCCAGGAGTTTGGTCTCCGCGTACGGCGTCAGCGGGTCGGTGAGACCCTGCTCGTCGACTTCGAGCGAGGTCGCGCTCGCGCCGTAGACACTGCAGGTGGAGGCGAAGACGAACCGGTTCACACCTGCCGTGCGGGACAGTTGCGCCAGGCGGACGGTGGCTTCGTGGTTGATCTGCCGGGTCGCCTCGACGTGCGAGTGCGACATAGGGTCGTTCGAGATGGATGCGAGATGGATCACCGCGTCCACACCGGCGAGGTCCGCTCTCTCGAGATCACGAATGTCCACGGACCGCGTTCTGCTCTCCGGCTGCCGTGCCTCGGGCGTACGGAAGTAGCCGATGTCCACGCCCGTGACTTCATGGCCACGTCGAGTGAGTTCCGGCACCAGCACGGAGCCGACATATCCCTGGCATCCGGTCACGAGTACGCGCAGTCCCCGGGTCATGAGGCGCCAGCCGTCAGAGGGAGGGCTCCGCGCATGAGATCAATGGCGTGGGCTGTGGCGAGGGACGCCTCGACGGAGTACTCGGGGCGGCTGCCGGTGCGCACACTGTCGGCGAACGAGGAGACCAGCGCGCCATACATGTTCATTCCGGGGACGACAAAGCTCTCGGGTTCGCGCCCCTCGACCAGGAGAGTTCCTCGGCAGTCCCCGGCGCCGGGGTTGTAGGCGTTCTCCAGGCGGACGGTGCCGTGCTCGCCGACGACCTCCAGCGGAGCCTGGAGCCAGGGGAGTTCGAAGTTGCAGTCGACCAGGCCGATGCCGCCGCCCTCGAATTCGAGGAGCCCGGCACACATGTCGTCGACGTCTCCGCGACGCGTTCCCGTGGCCTGCACCCGCGTGGGCGCGCTGCCGAACAGAAGGCACATGGCGTCGAGGGGGTAGCACCCGACGTCCAACAGGGCCCCGCCGCCCAGCTCTCCCCGCAGCCGGATGTCCGGGCCGTCGTCGAGGCGGAAGTTGATGGCCCCGCGCACCACTCGCACCCGGCCGAGCGTTCCGTCCTCGACGTACCGCAGGACCCGCTTGAACTGCTCGTGGTAGCGGTACATGAACGCCTCCGCGAGGAGCGCTCCACTGCGCCCTGCGGCCTCGGCCATCCTCCGCGCGTCGTCCCCGCCGCAGGCCAGGGGCTTCTCCACGAGTACGGCCCGACCGCGCTCCAGGGCCCGGACAGCCCAGTCGGCGTGGAGCGCGTTGGGCAGTGGGATGTAGACACAGTCGATCGTGTCGTCGTCGAGTAGTTCCTCATAGCTGCCGAAAGCCCGTGGAATGGCGAGATCAGCCGCCGCCTGCTCCGCCCGTCGGCCGTCCCGGCTCGCGATGGCGGACACTTCACAGCCCGGGATCGCCCGGATCGCCGGTATCACGTGCTCGACCCCGATGCGGGCCGTGCTCAGCACGCCCCACTTGACCACCTTCATCGAAGGCTCCCTTTCTTCGTCAGCACCCGAATCCATGGCGCACGAAACAGTCCCGCGCGATGGCGCAGAGCTGCTCCGCGGGCAGCTTCGGGTGGGCGTCCTCGTACACCACCCAGTCGGTTCGCGGGGCGTACTCCCGCACGGCGTCGAGGCAGTCGCCGATCCGCACCTCGCCCTGTTCCAGCGGGCAGTTCTGATCCGCCACACCGTCCTTGATGTGGTAGTAGTCGCAGCGTTCCGCGAACTCGCGAACTGTCCGCGCGGGATCCGCGCCGCCCCGATAGGCCCAATAGGTATCGATGTTGAACTTCACAAGACTCGGTTCGGTCTCCCCGGCGAGGACGTCCACCCCCCGCCGCCCGACAGCGCCCGAGAGTTCGTGGTATTCGGCGTCGTGCGGGTGGTAGTAGACCTCTGTCCCGCGCTCCGAGCCGGCGGCACCGGTCTCGTTGAGCAACTGCGCGAGGCCCAGGTACGTGGCGGCCTCACGGTCGACGGTGGAGCTGACGAGCAGGCGGATGCAGCCGATGGCGTCCATGACGTCCAGCAGTGACTCGGTGCGGCCCGGACCCTCCAGGTCCTCGGAGAAGACGTGCAGTCCGGCGACCGTCAGTCCTTCGTCCGAGAAGACGCGCCGAATGCGCTCCGCTCCCTGCGGCAGCACATTGGTCATGATCTCGGCGCCGTCGTAGCCGGTCGCGCGCACCACTCCCAGTACGGACGCGAGATCCTGCTCCGGCAGATGCCCGAAGGGGCCGTATCCGTAGATGCCCAACTGGACCGCGGTCTTCGACGGGTGTTTCACGCTGGGCCCTCCTGGCGTCGCGGCTCTTCCTGTGGTGTTTTCCTGAAGTGTTCGTCCGTGTAGTAAGGGAATCTGCCGAGAAGCAGACGGGGACTGCCGCGGCGCAGCGCTTCGCTGAACGTGCCGACGTCGAACGACGCGTCCACCACGCGCGCGACAAGCCGAGCCGGAAGTCCGTCGGCGGTTCCGTCCGGCCGTGCGCGAAGCCGCTGGGAGCCCAGGAGCGCGACGGCGACGGCGGGAGCCGCGAGGGCGATCGCACGGCACCCGGTCGCGCGGCCGACGGCCAGACCGGCCAGGCCCGCCGTCACGGCCACGGTCGTCCGGTTCCAGTGCGGTTCGCTTCGCTCAGCGTGCCTGGTGCGCAGGAACACGTCCGCGCGACCGTAGCGATGCACCTTCTTGAACAGGGACCTGATGCTCTCCGGCTCGGTGCCGTGGTTCACGCGCGCTCGCGCGTTGCCCACGACGGGCCGACCGGCGGCCGTGAGCCGCACCCCGAGATCGACGTCCTCGCCGCCGTTGACGGTGAAGGGGTGTTCGTCGAAACCTCCGACCGCGTGAAAGGCCTCGGCGGATACCGACACATTGGCCGTGGGTGCCCACTCGAGCACCTGGTGAGTGGCGCCCCACTCGAAGGGCGGATTGGCATGCATCGCTCGTCTGGCGACCTGACTCGCCAGGTCCGTCCCGCCGTCCCGTACGGTGACCGGGCCCGCCACCGCGCCGATGCCGCCGTCCGCCTCGCGATGCGAACGCAGATGCTCGGCCACCAGGCGCTCGGTGGCGATGCAGTCGGAGTCGACGAACAACAAGACGCTGTACCGCGCCTGCCGCGCGCCACGATTGCGTTTCGCACCGACCGCCCGCGGACCCCGGACGTAGTGGGCATCGTGTGCGTCGCACAGTTCGCGGATCTCCACGGCCCGCGCCGGCACGCTGTCGTCGACGACGATGATCTCGGTGGGCGCGTCGACGGTCTTGCACGCCGTGCCCATCGCGGTGAGGAATCGCCCCACGTTCGCCGGGTTGTTCCATGAGGGGGTGACGACGCTGACGCCCTCGGCGGTCACGTCCTCACCGCTGCGCATCGCTCTGCTCCATCGCCCGAAGTCGTGTACCCAGGTACTCGACGGGAATGTAGGGGTCACCACCCGTGGCAGGGGCCGGATCGCCCGCCAGATCAGGGCTCCACGGAACAGGGGGGAACAGCTTCGGGTCACGACGCTGGATCAGCGTGTCGTGCGTCTCCGTGCTGACCATGCCCGCCGCCCTGTCGGGGTGAACGGTGTGTTCGAAGTCGATGTAACGCTGTCCGTACGTCCAGCGGCAGGGGGAGAAACGATCCGGGATGTCCCCGGTGAGGTGCGCCCTGCGGATGCCGACCCAGTCCGCGCCGTTCCAGATCTCCTGGAAGGACGAGTGCTGAAGCGAGCCCAAGGTGTACTGATCGTCTCCGAGCATGTGGTCGCAGAAGCCGACGCCGCCGTTGTAACGCACGTACGCGTAGCTCCAGGGATGCATACAGGCCGGCCGACGCACCATGTCGGGCAGGGCGAGCGCAGGATCCGGGGCCGCGTCGAGCTGGACCACCACGCCCTCCCGGCGTCCGCGCTCCGCGGCCGCGGTGTACGCCTCCGCCGTGCCGTCGAGGTCGTGATGAAGACCCGAGGAATCGTCCAGGTGAGTCACCAGAGGATGGAGGATCACCCGCTCCACATCGAGCCGAGCCGCCAGTTCCACGACATTGACCAGGTCTTGCAGGTTGTCACGGCTCACCGTGGTGATGAACTTGACGCTGTCGCGCGGAGCTCCGTGCTTGTCCCGGGCCTCGACCAGGCTGCGCGTGGTGTTCGCGAGACGCTCGACCGTGCCACCTGCCCTGAGCTTCTTGAACAACTCGGGGTCGGCCGCGTCGCAGGAGATGTTGATCGCGGCATGGGCCCGCATCATCATGTCCCAGACCGGGCGTCGATTGACCATCCCGTTGGTCACCAGTCGTAGTTGAACCCGGTGCCGCAGCGACAGTTCGACGAATCGGCCGAAGCCGGGCAGCATCGTGCTCTCGCCCCAGCCACGCAGGTCCACGACATGCGCTGTCGGAAACAGCTCGTCGGCGAGCTTCTCGTACATCTCCTCCGACATGTTCCATTCGGTGGTGTACTTGCTTCCGAATCTGCACATCGGGCAGCTCAGATTGCAGTTCTGAGTCAGTTCGATGAAAAGCACCAACGGCATGCTCTTGAGTTCGGAAGCGCCGTCGCGATGCTCAGCGATGTTCAGTTCTTGATTGATTCGACGACGTTCAGTCAACTCGAAAGGCTCAACGCCTATCTCGTAGAGACGACTGTCACTTCGCATGCCCACGCACCTCTCAGTCACTTCAGTTGGGCTGATTTCGTCGGAATTCTCCAGTAACTCTGAACATCCCCAGAGTCAGCTATCGGCACACCGCTTCGATGCCCGCCTCAATCACCTCATGTGGTACGGGTGTCAGCGGGATTCCCTCCGTCATCACCGGTCGCCCGAGCGTCTGCAGAACAACCATCTCCATATTCACACCCGACAGAGGTTCGAGGTACCCACGCTTATTGTCGAGCCTCACCCGACCCATGAGCGCAGACCGAGAGATGCCATCCGGAATTCGACAGGGCACACCGACATTCGAAAGGATTTCCCAGTGCTTACGAACATCGCCCTCGCTCAACAAGCCAAGCGATTTGGACACCTCGGCGGCCACCAACATCCCCAAAGCAATGGCAGGACCATGAGAAATGGCTCCACCCGACTCGAGCTCTATCCCGTGCCCGACGGTGTGCCCGTACTCAAGGACAAGGCCAGTGCCCCGCTCCTTTGGGTCCCGTGACATCACCTGCGTTTTCGCGGAGATGCACAGATCGATGATCCAGGCGAGTTCTGAGGCCGTATAGTCGGCTTCCCTTCGCGCGATGCGCAAGAACTCGTCGAATCGGTCCGGCACGATGGCCAGAACGTTCTTGGCCGCCTCGCACAGTGCGGCACGCACCTGCTCGGCCGGCAGCTCGCCGAGCACCTCAAGGTCGGCCCAGACCAGCTCGGGCGCATAGTAGCTGCCCAGAATGTTCTTCACCGACCCGCCATTGACCGCCTGCTTGAGCGACAGCGTCGAGTCGGACGCCGCCAGCAGAGTGGTCGGGACATGAACGAGTCTTATCCCACGGAAAAGAAGCGAAGCGAGCAGCCCCGCGACGTTTCCCACCAGTCCGCCTCCCACCGCCACGACGCAGGAGCGACGAGTTATACCACTCCCCACAGCCGCATCCGCGAGTTCCGCGAGGGTCGCCACGGACTTCAGCCCTTCTTTTGCTTCCACGCGCAAGAGGACGACGGGCGCCACAGCCTCGAAAGCACCGACAGACCGCTTGACGATCCAATCCGGAACACCTGAATCCACAACGACACAGAAACGGTCGGCCTTCAATTCACTCAAGGCTTCACCGATGCGCGACTGACCTCCGGAGGTCAGTAGATACCGATAGGAGACGTCCCCGAATCGGATTTCTCGATCAATGAGATAGCCCGAAGAAGGCAAGGAAATATGCATGTGTAACTAAGCTTTCAAGTGTGGGCGTGCCACGAAGCTCGCAGGTTTCAGGTCAAATCCAAGTGGGGGTCTTGCGTTACGGCACGGGTGATTACCCGGGGGTGCCACGCCAGACCCCGCAGGTCACCATCAAGACGCGAGTCCGAGTAGAAGGAGAGCCGCGATGTATGCGCTTTCAGTTGAGGAATTGATCTTAGGTATAGAAGTGAACTCGGTGCAAGGGAAGATTGACCATACGCTAAATACCCCGAAAGTCACCTTGGTGGCACCAAGGGAAGAATGACCGATTCGCACATTTCTCATTCTGCAACCATCCGACGCCGATCGCCTTGACGGACACAGTCGGACACCGCACCGCCTTCCGGGGATTTTCACCCACGACTCGGGGGCTGAAATGTCCATGCCGGGTGGGACGCGTGCGAGATCAAGCGAGTAGAGGCGGCGCCCAGAACGCCCCGGCGCGAAAAGACCAAGGAGCCTCTTCAACCTCACGCTGGCGCGTGAAGGACGAGGACTGCCTTCACGACGTTAGCCTCGAAGTTTCGTGACGGTCCGCCGACGGAGTCGGTGGGCCGTTTTCGTGCCGTGGGCTGAAGGTGGGCAGGCTGAGGGCCCGAGTGTCGTCTCGGGGTGGCGCCGGGTTCCACTGCTCCAGTGTCGGGTTGCTGTCGTAGGGACGGGAAAGTTGCTGGTCAGCCGAGGTTCGGCAGGAGTGCGAGCCGTTCGAGTGCGTCGGTGATCACGTGGGTCCAGGGCCAGTGCCGGGCGAGGCGGAGGATCCGGCGGCGGCCGGTGGTGACGAGTTGTCCGGCCGCGGTGAACAGGCGGAGCCGCAGGCGGCGGGGTTCCCAGAGGCGGGCTGTGCCGGTCAGGGCGAGCATCGGCATCCAGGCCAGCAGGTCGAGAGCCAGCTGCACGATCTCCAGCCAGATCCGGTTCTGCGCGGTGCGGTGCAGGGGCAGGTTGCGCAGGCCGGTGGCGCGGGCGCCCCGGCTGCGGTCCTCGGCCCGGGCCCGCAGCCGGTGACGGAGCTCGAGTTCAGCGATCGGGAGGCTGGTGGTGTTGGTGGCGAAGCACGTCAGCCGCATGCCGTCCGCGTCCGTAATCCTCAACTGGGCTCCGGGGTGCGGTCGTTCCTTCCGGACGATCAGCCGCATCCCCTTCGGCCATCCGTGAAGGACGTCACCGGTGAGTTCGGCGACCCAGGCGCCGTCACGGATCTCGCCGCCGGTCTCAACGGCCGGCGTCCAGGCGGAGGCCGGGACCTTCAGGACATGGCTGTGGATCTGCTCGGTGACGGTCATGCCGACCGAGTAGGACAGCCATCGGCCCCGCTGGGCGAGCCAGGCGACGAAGGCGTGGGTGCCGCCGGCGGAGTCGGTGCGGATCAGGGTCCGGCGCCCGCTCCGGTACTTCTTCGGCAGCTGGGCCAGGGCCAGCGTGGCGGTGGTGATGTGGTCGGCCGCCGTGTTCGAGCCCGCGTTGCCCGGCCCGAGCAGGGCCGCGACCGGCTCACCCGTGCCGCCCGGCCCGTGGTCGACGAACCCCGTCAGCGGGTGGTGCCCGTAGGTCCGCTTCCACGTCGGGGCCGCGTCCTCCTTCTCGGAGTGCGCGAGAGCCAGCACCCCGTCGAGGTCCACGGTCACCGTCCCGCCGGCATCGGGCGCCCCGGCGCCGGCCAACTTCCAAACGCGGGCGCGGGCTTCGGCCCGCGCCGACCGGATCCTTCTCCCCGGAGGCGGCGAGGGTGTCGACGAGACGGGAGACCGTCGGGTCGGAGGCCACCGGCCCGAACACAGCCGGCTCGGCCCGCAGCATGCCGACATCCGCCAGGCAGTCCCCGCCCAACGCGACCGCCAGGGCCACGTCCAGCAGGACCTTCCCCGGATCATGCACCGCCCGAGGCCGCCGCCACGGCGCCAGCGCCGCCGATATCGCGGTGTCCAGGCCCGCCTTGCGGACCGTCTCGACCAGCAGCACCCCTCCGGCCTGGGAGGCCACCGCCCGGCCACCGCCCTCGATGCGGACACGCGGATAGGACCCGTTACGCTTCTTCACCTGAGGAGTGCTTCTTTCATGCGACGACCCGGACCCTAGACAAGTCCCATCGTTGCAGGTCAGGAGCACTCTTCGCGTTTCCGATCATGCATCGGACAACCAGCCGCATGAAAGCCCGAGGCTAGTTTCTCGGCGGCCGTGACGGCGATCAGGGTCTTCCCGGAGCCGGTCGCGGCGATGACCTGGGTCCGCAACCCCTCGGCCGGCAAGTGTCCGTCTCGCAGGCGTCTGAAGCGCCCTCAGAATCGCGTCGACCGCCTCATCTGATGCGGAAACAACTCCTTCAGCGTCACCAGAACATCCTCTCCTCGACCGCTTCAGACAATCCAAGCTGATGGGCGTCGCGGGTTTTTTTTCAGTGGTGTGACGTCGTGGGTCTTCATTGCTTGGTAGGGGGTGTGGGCTGGGGTTTTGGGTGGTTGGGGAGTGTTGGTGGGTGTCGTTTTCGTGGTGAAGTCTGGTGTCGTTTCCCGGTGCTGTTTGATGTCGCCTTTGTAAGCGGCGTGAGTGGTGTCTTGTGGGCGTAGCGGGGCGGCTTGTGGTCCGTGGCGGGAACGGTGCGTGGTTCAGCCGTTCGTGTGGGGCTGTACGGCGGGTCGGAATGGTGGACCAGCGGCGGGGATAGCTGTCTGCCTGGAGTTGTTCGGGCGGGTCGGGGGTGGGGATGCCGGACGGGATGATGCCGCGGGCTGTAGGGCGTGAGACGGCGATGGGCCGGCTGATGGCGCTGGATGGCCGCGGGGAGCTGACGACAGCGCATGTCCGTGCTGTTGCGCAGGGGCTGGGTGTTTCACTGCGGACGGGCTGGAACTGGCTGGCGGTGGCCCGGGCGGAGGGACGGCTTACCTCGGTCGCGCGGCCGAGGGTGTTGGTGACGGGTGACCTGCGGGAACGGCTGGCGGTGTGGGGTGGGAACGTCGCTGCGGTGCACCGCGAGTTGGCTGCCGAGGCAGCCGCCGCTGGAGGCGTGAGCGCTGTGCCGTCGCTGCGGTCGTTGCAGCGTGCGGTGCGCCAGGAGCTCTCGGCGGGGGAGCGGGCCGGGCTGCGGTCGGGTGAGGCCGCGCGCCGTGGGTACGACGTGTACGGGAAGCGTCCGCCGACGTGCCGGAATGCGTGTTGGGAGGGTGACCACAAGCGGGTCGCGTTCTCGACCATCTGCCCGGCGCCCGAGGTCTGGGCCTGGACACGTCGGTGCGCGCGCTGCGCTCGGCAGCCCGAGCCCATGAACGAGCCGCTGCGGCGACCTGGGATGTCTTTCGCCCATTTCCTCTCGCCGACGAGGTGGCCGACGTGGTGTTGGACGTGTTCGCCCCGCGCAATCCAGCCGAGTTTCACCGGGTACTCCGCCCGGCCGGCCGGCTGATCGTGGTCCGTCCTACCGATCGACACCTGGTCGAGCTGCGCGGCCGAGTGCCTGCAATGGTCACCATCGACCCTGCCAAGGAACAGCGCCTGCACCGGGCGCTGGACCCCTACTTCACAGTCACTGTCACCGAACAGGTGGAGTACCCCATGGCCCTGGTCGGACTGGAGGCCCTGGACTTGGTGGGGATGACACCGAGCGCACGCCACGTGAACCGTGCAGACCTGAGCGATGACGGCCTCCTGCCCGACCAGGTCACTGTCTCTGTGCTGGCCACCGCCTACCAGCCCCGGTGACCACGAGTGGGCGCCTGCGCCTGCTGACCGACGAGCAGTGGGCACGCCTGGCGTCCTGTCTTCCCTGCAACGCCGGGAAGACAGGACGCCCGTTCGCCGACCACCGTCGCATCATCGACGGGATCATCTACCGGTACCGCACCGGGCTCCCATGGAGAGCTCTGCCCCGCGAGGCGTTCGGCCCTTGGCAGACAGTGAGGCACAACGGCTACCAGCGCATGCCGAGGGCGCCGAGTTCGGCCCGCCGTTCCGCACTGAGCCTGTCCGCCCGTTTACGCACGTTGTCCAGCCATGTGCCGAGCTTGACCACCACAGGCCCGCCAGCACCGTCCTGACGGCCTGTCGGGACCTCCACCGCCTCCAGCTCCTCAACGTGCTTCCGGGGCACCCGAAGATGCCCCTCACGAGCGTGGAACTGCCGTGCGGCTGCCAGGTTGAGGGCCCACCTATCGTCCTGCGTCCGTTTCACCGGCCGCGCGCGGCCTGGGATCTGGAAGTGCGCACCGCGAACGCGTCAAGCTGCCTCTTGCGGCCCTGTTTGCAGCTTCGTCGCCGCTGCAGGCGCCACCAAAGTTCGGTGGACAAGGGGGCGTGAACATGCTCGGGACGTTCGCGCGCGTGCCGAAGTGCTGCCAGCCCTGGCAGGTGGTCACCGGCCATGCTCCGCGGGCAAGGTCCCGGCCGGCCAGGGGTGTGCACTACGGCGGCGTCGCCGCTGGGGCCGGCCGAAGCCGGGCCGGGCTGACACGGCGGCGGCCGAGGCCCCGGCCGTACCGGTATCCGGGGGCGAGACGCCCATGCAGCCGCGCGGTTGCGCCTGGAGCCTCGGGCGCTCGCCGCGCGGGCCTGGTCCCCGACCTCGCCCGGCGCGTCCCGGAGGCAGGTGTGGGTCAGGTACCGGACGGGGTGTCAGGTCTGGTCCCGGACAGCGCGTCGGTGTAGATGCCCGTCATCGCGGTCACAGCCCGTCTGCGGTCCAGGGCCGGGTCCAGGCGGTGCTGGATGTTGATTCCCAGGGTGCCGCCGAGCAGCGCCGCCGCGACGGCCTCCGGGTCGGTGACGTGCGCACCGGTCGAGCGCAGGTGGTCGGCGTACAGGCCGCGGATCTTGGCGTACTCCTCGGCGTACGTCGTGCGCAGGGCCGACTCGCGGCTCACCGCCTCGATCAGGAGTGTCGAGAAGATGTGCGCCTCGGGCCGGGACATCAGGGCGAAGTTCGCCTCGATCAGCGCCTCGATTCCGGCGTCCGGCCCGGCGACGGCCAGGCGCTCGCGCATGAAGTCCGTGCCCCATTGGAACGCTTCCTCGATCACCGCCTTCAGCAGCCCGTCCTTCGAGCCGAAGTGCCAGGCCACGGAGCCCCGGCTGATGCCGGAGCGCTCCGCCACGGCCTGGACGGACGCCGCGGCGGACCCGCCCTCGGCGGCGAGTTCCCACGCGGCGGCCACCAGCCGGCGCTGGGTCTCGGCGGAGATCTCCTGCTTGCGGGTCGCACCCACGCGGTGTCCTTCCCAACGTTGCGGCGGCCTGACACGGCCGATTCTGTCACGCCGGCCGAGCAGCGCCGGGCCGGCGAGCTCTTGCCTATGCTGTCGGTCCAATTCTATGCTGAGCGTCCAACAACTAAGGAGGGTTCGTCATGGAACTGATCGACCTCACCAGGACGCTGGACCCCGCCGACCGCGAGCGGCTCCCCGAGCAGCTGCGCCCGCTCGCCCCGGTGATCGCGCCGGCCGTGGCCTACGCGCACCCGACGGGCGAGGGCCGAGAGCAGTTCGCCGCCGCCATGCACTGCAGCGTCGAGGACCTGCCCGACGGCGAGGGCTGGGGCGCGGAACTGCTCACCGACTTCAACTCCCACCTCGGCACCCACGTCGACGCCCCGCTGCACTACGGCTCGACCTGCGAAGGCAGGCCCGCCCGCACCATCACCGACATCGCCCTGGACGAGCTGTGGTGCGAGGCGCTCGTGCTGGACCTGCGCGACCGGTGCGAACCGGACGCCCCGATCACAGTCGAGGCGCTGGAGTCCGCCCTCGCCGACAACGGCGCCCCGGTACCGGCCGGCGGAGCGGTCCTGCTGCGCACCGGCCAGGAGCGCTACGGGCTGTCCGACCCTGAGTTCTTCCGCTACCCGGGCATGAGCCGCGAGTCGACGTTGTTCCTGGCCGACCTCGGGGCCAAGGTCCTGGGCACCGACGCCGCGGGCTGGGACCTGAGCTTCCCAGTGATGGCGCGCAAGTTCCGCGACAGCGGCGACAACTCCGTGCTGTGGGATGGCCACCGGGCCGGCCGCGAGCGGGAGGTCTTCATCGTCCAGCAGCTGACGAACCTTGCCGCGCTGCCCCCGTCGGGGTTCCGGGTGGCGTTCTTCCCGATCAAGATCGCCCGCGCGAGCGCCGCCCCGGCCCGCGTCGTGGCCTTCGTCTGACCCCCCGATCCCCGCAGACCGACCCCTGCACCCTGCTGAGGAGAGGAACCGACCATGAAACTCGCAACCGTGGAGCACGACCGCGCCGAGCGGACCGCGCTCGTACTCGACCAGGGCGAGCGCCTGCTGCTGCTCGACCGCGCCCACCGCCTGGTGACCGGCGAGCACGCCCCAGCGCTGACCACCATGCAGACGATCATCGACGGCGGCGAACCCGTGCGGCAGACCCTGGAGCGGCTCGCCGCACAGGCCCCGCCCGAAGCGGTCGTCGCCGCATCCGATTTGCGCTGGCTCTCCCCGCTGCCCAGGCCCGTACAGATCCGGGACTTCGGCAGTTTCATGGACCACTTCCGCAACGCCCGCTCCCGGATCCAGGGCATCCCGGCCGACCAGGTCGAACTGCCCGCCATCATGCTCGAACGCCCTCTGTACTACGTGACCAACCGGCTCTCCGTGACCGGCCACGACAGCGACATCCACTGGCCCGCGTACTCCTCGGTGCGGGACTACGAGCTGGAATTCGCCTGCGTGCTGGGCCGCGACGGCACGGACATCCCCACGGCGGACGCCCCGTCGTACATCTTCGGCTACACGATCTTCAACGACTTCAGCGCCCGCGACACCCAGCTGGAGGAGATCGCCACCGGGCTGGGCCTGAGCAAGAGCAAGGACTTCACCGACTCGAACGTCCTGGGCCCGTGGATCGTCACCGCCGACGAGCTCGGCGACCCGTACCGGCTCACGATGACCGCCCGCATCAACGGTGAGGAGGCCAGCCGGGGCACATCCGCCGACATGCACCACACCTTCGCCGACATGATCGCCTTCGCCTCCCAGTCGACCCGGCTGCACGCCGGAGAGGTCCTGTGCTCGGGCACCGTGCCCACCGGCTGCGGGCTGGAGCACGGCCGCTTCCTGGAACCGGGCGACACCGTGGAACTCGAAGTCTCCGGCCTGGGCGTGCTGCGCAACCGGGTGGTGTCATGAACCGCGAAGCACTCATCCTCGGCGTCGGCGCCACCCCCTTCGGCCGCCACCTCGACCGCGGTGCCGGCGACCTCGTCGGCCAGGCCGCGCACGAGGCGCTGCGCGACGCCGGACTCACCCCGGCCGACGTCGGCGCAGTCTTCCACGCCACGGTCAGCCAGAAGGCGATCGACGGCCAGCACATGATCCCCGGCCAGGTCGCCCTGCGCCCGCACGGGTTCGCCGGGGTACCCGTGGTGAATGTGGAGAACGCCTGCGCGGGCGGCGCCACGGCCCTGTGGCTGGCGATCGCCCACGTACGGGCGGGCCTGTCGGACGTCGCCCTGGCCGTCGGCGTGGACAAACTCGTCTGCGCCGATCCCGCCCAGGGGCTGGCGGTGTTCGACGGGGCCATGGACATCGCCCACCGCGAGGAGACCCTGGCCGCGCTCGCCGCCCTGACCGAACCTCTGCCGCCCGAATTGTCCGCGGATGGCGACCGGTCGGTGTTCACGGAGATCTATGCCTCCCTGGCCCGCGCCCACATGCAGCGCTTCGGAACCACCGAAGCCCACCTGGCCGCGGTCTCGGCGAAGAACCACGCCCACTCCGTCCACAACCCCCGGGCCCACTTCCGTCGAGCGTTCACCGCGCAGGAGATCCTGGCGGCGCGGCGGGTGGCGTGGCCGCTGACGGTGCCGATGTGCTCACCGGTCAGCGACGGGGCCGCCGCCGTCGTCGTGACATGCTCCGACTTCACCCGTGACGAGTCGGCCGTGGCGGTACTGAGCAGTGTCCTGTTGTCGGGCACCGACCGGGCGGCGGACGACGCCGGGCGGCACATCGGCCGCCGGGCCGCGCTCGCCGCCTACGAGAAGGCCGGCATCGGTCCGCAGGACGTCGACGTGGCGGAGGTCCATGACGCCACTGCCTTCGGCGAGATCCAGCAGGTGGAGAACCTGGGATTCTGTCCGATCGGCGACGGCGGCCCGTGGTCGGCCTCGGGCGCCGGCGCGCTCGGTGGCACCGTTCCGGTGAACCCGTCCGGAGGACTCGAATCGCGCGGCCACCCGGTTTCCGCCACCGGACTGGCGCAGGTCTTCGAACTGGTCTCGCAGCTGCGCGGCCGGGCGGGCGAGCGCCAGGTCCCCGACGCGCACATCGCCATCGCCGAGAACGGCGGCGGCCTCTACGGAATCGAGGAGGCGGTGGCCGCCGTGACCATCCTGGGGAGGACCCGATGACGCCCGGCTACGCGGACCTGATCCTGTCGGCGCTGCGCCGGCGGCCCGAGCGCACCGCCTTCCGCTTCACCGGCGACGACGGGACAAAGCACACCTGGACCTACGGTGAGACCGCGGAACGGATCGAACGCACCGCGGCCGCGTTCGGACGACTGGGCCTCATGCCCGGCAACGGGCTCGCCCTGCTGTGCGGCCCGAACCCGCAGGCGTTCACCGTCATGGCCGCCGCCTGCCTGGCCGGACTGCGCTACACCGCCCTGCATCCGCTGGCCACTGCGGACACGGACCGGACCGTCCTGCGCGACAGTGTGTCCGACTGCCTGGTCGTGGACGACACCCGCTTCGCCGCCCGCGCCCGCCCCGACGGCACCAAGGCGATCTCCCTCGCCGAACTCGACCGCCTCGCCGCCGACACACCCCCTGGTCCGAATGACCCGCGCGGCCCCGCGCTCTACCTCTTCTACACCGGCGGCACGACCGGTGAACCCAAGGGCGTGATGCTGCACGACCGCTCACTGCTCGCCAACGCCTGGGCCTGCTCCACCTGGGCCTGGCCGCCGGACACCCACTTCCTGATCACCACCCCCATGTCGCACGCCGCCGGGCTCCTCGTCGCCCCCGGCCTGCTCCACGGCGCCGGCTTCGAGCTCCACCCCTCCTTCGACCCGGACCACGTCATCGACGCGATCGAACGCGACGGCGTGAGCGCCACGTTCGTCGTTCCCACGATGCTGTACGCCCTGCTCGACAACCCCCGCCTCCTCGCAGCCGACATGTCGGGGCTGAACTGGGTCCTCTACGGTGCCGCACCCGCCGACCCCGCCCGGCTCGCCCAGGCGCACCGGCTCCTCGGCCCCGTGCTCAGCCAGCACTACGGCCAGGCCGAGGCCCCCAATGCCCTGACCGTCCTGGACCCGGCCCAGCACCGCGACGACCCGCACGTCCTGGGCAGCTGCGGCCGGCCGATGCCCGGCGTGGAGATCGCCCTGCTCGACCTGCACGGCCGGCACGTACCGGCAGGCGAGCCCGGCGAGCTGTGCGTCCGAGGACCGCTCGTGATGGACGGCTACTGGAACAAGCCCGAACAGACCGCAATCGCGCTCGACGGAGGCTGGCTGCACACCGGCGATGTCGCCCGCCAGGACGACACCGGCCTGATCACAATCATCGACCGGATCAAGGACACCATCATCACCGGCGGATTCAACGTCTACCCGCGCGAGGTCGAGGACGCCCTCGCCACACACCCGGCCGTCGCCGCCAGCGCCGTCTACGGCACCCCCGACCCGCACTGGGGCGAAGCCGTCACCGCCACCGTGGTCCTGCGCCCCGGACAGCAGGCCACCCCAGCCGATCTGACGGACCACGTCCGCGCCCGCAAGGGCGCACTCTGGGCCCCGAAAATGCTCCATCTCGCCGATTCGCTGCCCCTCACCGCCCTTGGCAAGATCGACAAGAAGAAACTCCGCAACCAGCCCTGAACGGGGCTCGGGCGCGCAAACCGACCCACCTCCTCAGATGACACACGGCCGGCGCCGAGCGCACCCTGGCGCGTGCTCCCGCGCCGGCCTCACGGGCACTGACCCGGCTGCACGTGCCACGCCTCGAAATTACTCAAGTCCCGCACCTGCTAAGCCTGTTCCACCCCTTGTGGGATACCGCGACCGACGCCGATCTGCTGCACGCGGACGCGACGCGCGCGGGGCAACTTCCATGCCTGGGCGAGGTGCTGTCACGTTGTTGAGGGAGTGAGTGCCTGATGGTGTGCCGGGTGTGGAGGGGGCGGGTTCCGGCTCCGTGATCAGGCCGCGGCAGGCAGGCCGGCGACGCCGGTGATCTGGTCCCAGATGGCGAAGCGGGTGGTCATCTCGGCGCGGTAGTGGGTGGTGGTCATCAGGTGGCGGCGGGGCCGGAAGCGGGGTGAGATGCCGCTGAACGCGGCCAGGAACCGCTGGGCTCCGCCGACGCTGCGGAAGCCTTTCATGGCGGCGTTCGGGCTGTCGGGTTGGCTGGTGGCTGTTCTCGGCCCGGTTGTTGAGGCCCTTGTGGGAGCGGTGCTCGACCGAGGGCATCACCTCGCGGTGGGCCGCGCCGTAGGAGCGGAGTCTGTCGGTGACGATCACCCGTGGCACTGAGCGGGTCGTCTTCAGCAGGCGGCGGAAGAAGCGC
>NZ_FPJO01000089.1 GCF_900119365.1 Streptomyces atratus | reverse complement strand
TACAGAGCACCATGCCCACGCCGGTGCTCGAGGGCCAGCGACAGTTCGACCAGGGTCTTCACCGGCCCGTCCGCGCACAGCACCGCGTCCGTGAGCTCGAAGAGTGCATCCGCGCGGGCGTAAAGGCACTCGTAGAACTCGACCCGAAAGCGGGACAAGACATCCAACGCCTCGCCTGCGGGCCCTGGGAGAGGGAGACTCATACGCAGCGGCCGTTCTCTCGTGCTTCGTGACTCGACATCTCGAAGCGTGGAGAACGGCCGCCTCCGCTGTCCCGGGAAGAACCGCAGATCAGCAGGTTGGGTGACAGGCGAGGATAAACGTCAAGCTGAGAGACCGCCACACGCGCCCCCGCTCCGCCCCAAGGGCGGAGCGCATAGGCGCGGGCCGCGCCCTCGCGTCCTGCGGCCAGCTCGACATCGAGTGGCTACCGCGGCCGATCGGGAACCATGACGGCACAGTGGTCACACAGACCCCACGGCCGTCCCTTGCGCACCGGGGTGGCGCCCTCCCGCCGCAAGCGGGCCGCGCCCGTAGGCTCGCAGCCCGCACCGGCATCGAGCAGTGGGTCGGCCGGTACAACACCGAGCGCTCGCACTCAGTACTCGGCTACCTCCCGCCCGAGGAATTCGAAGCCCAGCACTACCGATCCCAGGCGACCACGAACGCCGCCTGAAACCACACAAACCAGCCGCTACGAAACCCGGAACAGCTCAACCGCGGGGCCGGAGGGGATACCGTCGACACGCGATCCGCGAGGTGACGGAATGTACGTCGCGGTCAACGGACCGGCGGCCGGGGCGGGTTGGGGCGACACTCTCCCCGCGGCGCGTGCGGTCAGGGTAAAGCGGTTGCTCGCAGGCGGACTGGTGACGATCATCATCACCGATGACTGGTGAACTTTCTTCTGTGAGGGGTCTGCGGTGACGATCGTGACGAGAGCTGACGGATTCGATCCGGCTTGCCTGGAGGAGGCCGTCTCCACAGTGGCGCAGGAAAGGGGGTTCTCCGGCACGGTCCGGGTCACGCGTCACGGGGAGCCGGTATTCACCCGCGCGTTCGGGATGGCGTCACGGCGGTGGTCCATACCGAACACGTGCGACACGCGATTCCGGGTGGCGTCGGTGTCCAAGATGTTCACAGCGGTGGCCGTCCTGCAGCTCGTCGAGCGGAAGCAGGTCTGCCTCGACGACGCGCTGGTGGGCTTCGTGAAAGAGCACATGCCCCAGCTCGATCCGCGTGTCACGGTCCACCACGCCCTGACGATGACGGCGGGCATCGGCGACTGGTTCGAGGAGGGCAGCGACGACTGGGAAGCCGAATGGGCCGCCCTGACCTCCTCCCACCCGCTCTACCTGCTGCGGAGCAACAAGGACTACCTGTCGCTGTTCGCCGGCAAGCAGCCCCACTCCCCTCCCGGGGAGCGTCATCTGTACAACGGCGCCGGCTACATCCTGCTCGGCCTGCTCATCGAATCGGTGACCGGCCGCTCCTTCGAGGAGGTCATCGCCGACGATGTATTCGCCCGTGCCGGAATGAGCGCGGCAGGATTCCCGGCCCTGGACGACCTGGGGCCGGACATTGCCGAGGGATACCTCACCACCGCCGGCAGCCCCACCCCGTACCGGACCAATCACTACGCGACCACCCCCGGGGCCGCCGCCGACGGAGGGGCTACCTGTAGCGCCGCCGATCTGACGGCCTTCGCCCACGCACTGCGCCACGGGCGGCTGCTGAACGAGGAGACCACGCGCCTGGCTCTGACCCCGCAGGTCGACGAGCGTGAGGAGAAGGTCCGCGGCTACCGGTGGATGTACGGCTTCGGCCTCACCCACATCCTCGACGACGAAGGAACCATCGTCCGCTGGGGCCACACGGGCGAGGAGGACGGGGCCAGCGCCCGCCTCTATCACTACCCGCAGCAGGGCCTGGACGTCGCAGTCCTCGGCAACATCAGCTGGTGCGCCGGCGACATGGGGTGGGCCATCCACGACGCCCTGGTCGGCAACTGAGCAGCCACGTGCCGCGTTCGCGACGCCGGGCGCTCAGCAGACCGGACAGGCATCGAAGGGTGGAACTGGAAGGATCGAGCCCTGATGGGTAGACAAGCACACGATGCTCCGGGCAGATAGTTTGCCGGGTCGACAACCCACCTAGTGTCTCGTGATTCTGTCGTTGGAACTTGATGGTTCATCGCTTCGTTGGCCCGGTGTGAATCTCTCCTCCGAACAGATTGATGAGCTGCGGGAGTTGGCGGGCAGCCGTCACGCCCCTGCCGATGTCGTCCTGCGGGCCCGCCTGGTGCTGTGGGCGGCCGAGGG
>NZ_FPJO01000047.1 GCF_900119365.1 Streptomyces atratus | reverse complement strand
GTCCTCCTCGCCCGTGGAGTCCTGGTCCTTGTCCTTCTCCTTGTCGCCCGTCGGAGTCTTGGTCAGTGCGGTGGTGCTCTTCAGGGGCAGGGGAGGGACAGCGTCCCCTCGGGATGAGGGTGCAAGCACACAGTCAACACACCTCGCGACTCAGGACCCGTGCCACGCGCGCGGGAACCGCACCGTACTCACCTCCACGGCCCACATCTTCGTGATGCGATCACCACCAACTGATGTCGCGTGGCAGCCGGATCGGGCGCCCGCTCCGGCGCGGGTGTTCGTTCAGTCGGGTGGGGGCGGGGCCGTGGCGGGACCTGTGAGGGTGTCGAGTCGGGCGGCGAGGTCGGGGTGGGTGCCGGTCAGGTGGGGGCGGGTGGCGGTGAGGGGGTTGATGAGGTCGGCGGGGTCGTTGTGGGCGAGGGCAGCGTGGAGTTGGTCGAGTGGGTGGCGGGCGGCGGTGGGGAGGTCGGTGAGGGCGGTGATCTGGCCGGCGATGCGGCGTAGGTCGGCGGCGTTGCGGCGGGCCCATTCGGCTTGGGTGCGGTCGGCGGCGCGGCGTTCACGGGTGGCCTGGACGCGTTGTTCGCCGGTGGTTCCTGCGGGGCCGGGACGGCCCCGCAGGTAGCGGCGTTCGGCGGCCTGGCGGCTGGCAACGCCGAGGGGGTGGGCGAGGTCGGCCCAGCTGGCTCCCGCGTCCCGGGCCGTTTCGATCAGGCCGGTCTCCCATCCGGCGAGCTGCTCGCGGACCTGCCGCAGCAGGAGCAGGGAGTCCAGGGCCTGCTCCGTGCCGGGGCCGGCATCAGGGGCGTCGGAGGTTTCCCGCCGGGCGGCGTGCAGGGCGTCGTCTATGGCGTGCAGGGCCGCCGCGGCGGCGAGGAACGAGGCCGGGCTTCGGCCGTCGGCGCTGGACGGGGCCGGCTGTTCGGCTGCTGTCACGGGCACCTCCTCAGCTTGTCATCGAGTGGACGACACCGTGCTTGTCATCCGATGGATGACATGCTACAACGGTTTCAGTGAAGCGCATTGGCAGCAACTGCCCGAACCTGCTGGAGGTGTTTTCACGATGTTGATGCGCACTGACCCCTTCCGTGAGCTGGACCGGCTGGCTCAGCAGCTGACGGGCCCGGGCACCTGGTCGCGGCCCTCCCCGATGCCGATGGACGCTTACCGCGAGGGCGACGAGTACATGGTGGCCTTCGACATCCCTGGCGTCAGCGCGGACGCGATCGACATCGACGTCGAGCGGAACATGCTGACCGTCAAGGCCGAACGCCGGCCCGTGGCGAAGGCCGACGACGTGCAGATGGAACTGTCGGAGCGGCCGCTGGGCGTCTTCTCCCGCCAGATCATGCTGGCCGACACGCTGGACACCGAGCACATCAAGGCCGACTACGACGCCGGCGTGCTCACCCTGCGGATCCCGATCGCCGAACGTGCCAAGCCCCGCAAGATCACCATCGGCGTCGGATCCGGCCGGAGGGAAATCTCCGACTGAGCCGGAACGACGAGGGCCCCAACAGCGGCGGAGGACGGGTAACTGATCTCCCCCTCTCCCGTCCTCCGCACCCCATGGACCGAGGAAGGGTGACGGCCGACGTGACTGTGCGACGGGAAGCGTTCCTCGACCAGGTGCAGGAACGCGGTGAGTACGGCAGCCGGCAGGAAGCAGAACGCGTGGCCCGCGTGGTGCTCGCCCTGCTGGGCGCACACCTGGTCGGCGAGGTACGTGCCCAGCTGGCGGCTCGACTGCCGGAAGGCTTCGCCCTGATCCTCCTCAACCCGCTGCAGAGCGCCGAGCCGCTGCCACCGGAGCGGTTCGTTCGGGCGGCGGCGGCCTGGATCGAGGGGGCCACCGACCAGACCGCGGCCTGGGACGTCAGCGCCGTCCTCAGCACCACCACCGACGCGGCCGGTGACGACCTGCTGGGGCAAATCCTGCTCCAGCTCCCCGCGGGCTACGACCTCCTCTTCGGCCGTCCCCAGCCCACCTGACATGAAGCACGCCCGGTGCCCGCGCACCGGCACCACGGCAACAGAAAGGCAACCACGGCAGTGATCTCCGACCCACGTGCACCGCTGCACCAGCTGCCCGCGATGACATACGAGCAGATGCTGGAGAAGGTCCGCTACGAAGGCGCCTACCCCACCCCGGAGCGGGCCGAGGAAGCCGTCCGGCTGGTCATAGCGGGACTGGGGCGCCAACTGACGGGCGACGAACGCGTCGAACTCGCCGCCCGCCTGCCCTTCGAAGCCGCCCGCGTCCTGACCGCGCAGATCCCGGACACCGAGCCTCTGACCGGCTGGGCCTTTGTCAACGACCTCGCCGCTCGCACCGGCACCTCCCTGGCCACCACCCGCTGGGACACCGGAACAGTCTTCTCCGCCGTCGCCGTCCTGGCCGGCCCCGATCTCCTCGATCGCATCCTGCGCCAGCTCCCCTCCGGCCACGCGCTGCTGTTCGGCCGCGCCGAACTCACCCCCGCCGCGTAAACGCGCCGTGTCTTTCCGGCGTCGGGCGCGCTGGTGACGCGTGCACGGGTCGCAAAGACCCCACGGGACTCATCGGCTGCTGCGAAGGCCACCACGACCTCTACCCCTTCGTCGGCCCCGTCCACGCCCCCGACGAGGTCAGCAGCGTCGCCGTCCACCAGCTGACCGCCCCCGCAGCGTCCCTCACTCCCGTACAGACCGCACTGCTCACCGAACGCACCCGCCTCACCGCTGAGAGGGCCGGAGCCGGCCCCGGCCCGCGGCCATCTTCAGCGCATCGACGACAAGGCGGGCGCGGTAGTAGTCGGCCATCGAGTAGCCGACGACCTCGCGGGTGGCCAGGTCCAGCCAGCAGGCGAGGTAGAGCCGGCCCTCGGATGTGGGCAGAGCGGTGATGTCGCCGACCAGTTTCGTGCCGGGAACCTCGGCATGGAAGTTGCGGCCGATCAGGTCCGGGGCCGGCCTGGCCTTCTTGTCCGGCCGTGTCAGCGAACGGCGCTTGCGACGGGTGACGCCCTGGATGCAGTGCTCGCGCATGAGGCGGGCGACGCGTTTGCGGTTCACCGCCCGGCCCAGGCGCCGCAGTTCGGTATGGATGCGCGGCACGCCGTAGGTATGGCGGGTGGCCACGTGGATGACGGGATCTCATGGACCAGGTCCTGGTCGGCCGCCTTGCCCGCGCTCCGGGCCTTCGCCGCGGCGAGCCAGGCATAGAACGAGGACGGGCCACCTTCAGGAGGCGGCAGAGGAAAGCAACACCGTAGGTGGTCTTCTCCGCCTCGATGAACGTGTACATCGCGTTCACCGATCGCTCTCCTTCGCGAAGAAGACCGCGGCTTTCGCAGGACCTCGATCGTCTTGGCCTGCTCGGCGTTCTGCCTGCGCAGCCGCTTGAGCTCCTCGCGCTCGGCGGTGGTGAGCTCACCCGGGGCTCCCTCGCCCCGGTCCGCCTTGGCCTGGCGGTACCAGCCGCGCAGGGACTCCGAGTCGACCAGCGCGATCGCGTCCCGTTTGAACTCCGCGGTGTACCGCTTCGTGTACTTGCTTCCCACCTGGTGCTACTTCCTCTGAAACCTCATGTCCCAGTCTCCAGGTGTCCACGATCAAGGGGAAGGTTCACGGACCGGCTGACCGGCCTCGTGGACGTACGCGAACAGGAACGCGCGCAGGGCGACTCATCACCATGAGATCCCCGCCCGTTGCGCCGCTGAGGTGAGTCCGGTCGAAGTCGGGTGCCGGACGGGCAAGGAATCAGTGCATCCGTGACAGGGCGCCCGGCGGAAATAGTGCCGTGCGTATAACCAAGAGTGAGAAGGGGCTGTGCATGCCTGGACTGCCACCGATGGTGGCCACACCGGCCGAACTCGTCGATGACCCTCTCACCGCGATCGACGCAGCGGACGCTGTCGGCACAGTCCTGGAGCAGGTACTCGACGAACGACTGCGTCACTCCCGCACCGTCGACGCCGTCTTCGCCCGGGAGCTGGCCGACCGCCTCGCCACGCTGGCCGTGCGGGGAGGCAAACGCCTGCGCACCGCTTTCGCCCACTGTGGCTGGCGCGCCGCGGGTGGCTCGGGAGACGCCACAGCCGTCCTGCACACGGGAGCCGCCCTCGAACTACTCCAGGCGTGCGCCCTCGTACACGACGACGTGATGGACGGATCCGCACGGCGACGAGGCGCACCGGCCCTGCACGTACACTTCGCGCGCGTGCACTGGGCGATGGGCATGCACGGCCGAGCGGAGTCGTTCGGCACGTCGGCCGCCGTGCTCGCCGGTGACCTGGCGCTGGCGTGGGCGGACGACCTGCTGATGGAGACGGCGCTCGGCACGCCGCACGGCTCGCGCCTGCACCAGGAGTGGCGGGCGATGCGCACCGAGATGGTCGCCGGACAGTACCGCGACCTGCACGCCCAGGCCGCTCGGTCTTCCGGTGTCGACGAGGCGCTGACCATCGCCACCCTGAAGAGCGCCCTGTACACCGTCGCCCGACCACTCACGCTGGGCGCTTCGCTGGCCGGCGCCGACGAACACGTGCTGGACGCGCTGCGAGCGGCCGGCCGGTGCGCCGGGCTGGCCTTCCAGCTCCGCGACGACCTTCTCGGCGCCTTCGGCGACCCGGCGCTGACCGGCAAGCCGGCCGACGACGACCTGCGCTCCCGCAAGCTCACCTACCTCCTCGCCGTCGCCGTCCGGCTCGCCGACGCCGCCGGTGATCACCAGGCTGCCACGGCGCTGGCTCCGGACGCGGACCCGAAGTCCGTGAAGGCCGTCCGGCAGGTGCGGTCCGCGCTGCAGCGCACCGGCGCCCGGGACCTGGTGGAGGCGAAGATCGAGGAGCTGACCGACATGAGCCTCGCGCACTTCGAGCGCGCTGGTACACGCCCTACCGTGCGGCACGAGTTCGCCGCCCTGGTCTCGCGCGCGACGGGTGTGGCCCAGCGCCGCGCCGAGAAGGTCGCGTGAAGAGGGTGCCGGGGCCGACCGACCATGTCGTCGTGGTGGGTGCCGGGCTGTCCGGGCTGGCCTGTGCCCTGCACCTGCTGGGTGCGGGCCGCCGGGTCACCGTCGTCGAACGGGACGCCGGTCCCGGCGGCCGGGCCGGCCGAGTGCGACTGGGCGGCTACGAGCTGGACACCGGCCCCACGGTGCTGACCATGCCGCATCTGGCCGACGAGGCGTTCGCCGCCGTCGGGGACAGCCTCCACCGCCGCGTCGGGCTGACAGCTCTGGACCCGGCCTACCGGGCGTGCTTCGCGGACGGTTCCTCGCTCGACGTGCACACCGACGGCGAGGCGATGGAGGCGGAGGTACGGCGCTTCGCCGGACCGGCGCAGGCGGCCGGATACCGCGACCTGCGGCAGTGGCTGGAACGTCTGTACCGAGTCCAGATGCGCCGATTCATCGACACGAACTTCGACTCGCCCTTCCAACTGCTGCACCCGGATCTGGCCCGGCTGGCGGCGCTGGGCGGTTTCGGACGGCTGGACGGCCGCATCGCCCGCTTCCTCTCCGACGAGCGCCTGCGCCGGGTCTTCTCCTTCCAGGCACTGTACGCCGGAGTGGCCCCGGCCCGAGCACTCGCGGCCTACGCCGTGATCGCTTACATGGACACCGTGGCCGGCGTCTGGTTCCCCAAGGGCGGAATGCACGCACTCCCCCGCGCCATGGCCGACGCGGCGGCGGAAGCCGGTGCTGATCTGCGCTGGACTGCCGAAGCACGCACGCTGGAGCGCTCCGCGGACCGAGTACGGGCCGTCCACCTGTCCTCCGGCGAGCGCATCCCCTGCGACGCGGTGGTGCTCACGTGCGAACTGCCCGCCGCCTACGGGCTGCTGGGGCGGGCGCCCCGGCGGCCGGCACGACTGCGTCACTCACCGTCCGCCGTGATCCTGCACGCGGGAACCGACCGCACCTGGCCGCACCTCGCTCACCACACCATCTCCTTCGGCGCCGCGTGGCAGCGCACCTTCGACGAGTTGACCCGCACGGGGGAGCTGATGAGCGACCCCTCTCTGCTCATCACCCGCCCCACCGCACACGATCCCGCCCTGGCACCGCCGGGACGCCACCTCCACTACGTCCTCGCCCCCTGTCCGAACACAGCGGTCGGTCCCACAGCCGCTGCGTGGCGGGGCCTGGGCCCGCGCTACCGCGACCGCCTGGTGGGTGAACTGGAGCGCCGGGGCCTGGACGGGTTCGCGGACAGCATCCAGGAAGAGCTTCTGGTGACGCCGCTCGACTGGGCGAGGCAAGGCCACGCCGCCGGCAGTCCCTTCTCCGTCTCCCACACTTTCGCCCAGACCGGACCGTTCCGCCCACGAAACCTCGTACGGGGGCTGGACAACGTGGTGCTCGGCGGCTGCGGCACCACCCCGGGCGTCGGCGTACCGACCGTACTCGTCAGCGGCAAACTCGCCGCCGCGCGCATCACCGGCGGCACCGGTACCCGGCCCGTACGGACGGCGCCAACCTCGACCGCGACCGACGCGTCCTCCGCCCCGGCCCTGGCAGGCGCTGATGACCCGTCGTGAACTGGACGCCGCCGGGATCACCGATCCCGCACTGCGCGCCGCCTACACCCAGTGCCGACGGCTCAACGCCCGCCACGGCAGGACCTACTTCCTGGCCACCCGCCTGCTGCCCCTCGAACGCCGCTCCGCCGTGCACGCCCTGTACGGCTTCGCCCGCTGGGCGGACGACATTGTGGACGACCACGACCACCACCGCGCGCCCGAGGAGCGCGACCGGCTGCTGCGACGCCTGGAGAGCGATCTGGCCGACGGGCTGCGCGCCGGAGCGGGCGACGAACCGGTGGTCCGGGCCGTCGCGGACACCGCCGACCGCTACGACATCGAGCATGCCCTCTTCGCCGATTTCCTGTCCTCGATGCGTGCCGACCTGACCGTCACCCACTACCCCACCTACGCCGATCTGCAGGGGTACGTGCATGGTTCGGCGGCGGTGATCGGCCTGCAGATGCTGCCGGTCCTCGGTACGGTCACGGCCCGGGAGGAGGCGGCACCGCACGCGGCGGCGCTCGGTGTGGCGTTCCAGCTCACCAACTTCCTGCGCGACGTGGGTGAGGACCTCGACCGCGGCCGCGTCTACCTGCCCGGCGATCTGCTGGCCGCGCACGGTGTGGACCGGCCCCTGCTGGAGTGGAGCCGGCGCACCGGGCGGCGCGATCCCCGGATCCGCGCCGCTCTCGTCGCGGCGGAGGCCATGACGCGGGTCGTGTACCGGACGGCGGAGCCGGGCATCGCGATGCTCGATCCGCGGGTGCGTCCCTGCATCCGTGCCGCGTTCACCCTCTACGGCGGGATTCTCGACACGATCGCCGAGCAGGACTACACCGTGCTGCATCGCCGTGCGGTGGTGTCGCGTCGGCGTCGGGCGGCAACGGCCGCGGCCGGTGCGCTACGCCTGGCCGGTGCCTGGATACTCACTCGCGGCCCACACCGAGCGGCCCCGGCGGGTGGCCCGGCAGTCAAATGGAAGGGGCCAGTGCGGTGAGTGGTCGAAGGGACGGCAAGCGCTGGTCGCCGCCGTTGCGCCGACGGCTGAGGTCCGGCCCGGACTGGGCGGCGCAGACACCGACTTGGCGCCAGGCGCGACCGGCGCTCATCGCCGACGCACTCGATCGGGCGTCCGCCCGTCCGTCCGGCAACTGGTTCGTGGTCGGTGCCTCCCGGAACGTGCGCGCGGACGATCGCCCGTACGGCCGGACGGTCGGTGGTGTGGAGGTCGTGCTGTGGCGCTCGGAGGACGGCGAGCCCCGTGCCGGTTCGGGCGTCTGCCCGCACCTGGGCGCTCCCCTGCGCGACAGCCGGGTGGTGTGCGGCACGCTGGTCTGCCACTGGCACGGGCTCACCCTGGACGGTTCTCCGTCCGTTGGCTGGCAGCCGTTTCCCGTGCACGACGACGGCGTACTCGTCTGGGTGCGACTGGACGCGGTGGGTGGCGAGGAGCCCACCGAGCGGCCTGTCGTGCCCGCTCGACCGGCGAGGGACCGTGGGGTGGACGCGGTGTTCACGGCGGTGGGGCGGTGCGAACCGCAGGACGTGGTGGCCAACCGGCTCGATCCGTGGCACGGCTCGTGGTTCCACCCGTACTCGTTCGTCGACCTGTCGGTGGCGCGGGAGCCGCGAGGGGACGAGGACGACGCCTTCGTCGTCGATGTCTCCTTCCGGGTGGCCGGACGGCTCGTGGTTCCGGTGCGGGCCGAGTTCACGGCGCCGGAGCCGCGCACGGTCGTCATGCGGATCACCGACGGCGAGGGCGCCACGTCCGTGGTCGAGACCCACGCGACGCCGCTGACCGGGCCCGACCACGAGCGTCCGCGCACCGCCGTGGTCGAGGCGGTCATCGCCGCGTCGGACCGGCCCGGCTTCGCTCTGGCGCGGGCCGCCGCCCCCGTACTGCGCCCGCTGATGCGCCGTACGGCCGGCCGCTTGTGGCGCGACGACCTGGCCTACGCCGAACGGCGCTGGACGCTGCGCAGCACCGGACTGTTCCCCGGCTGACCGGGCACCGGTCAGTGCGACGAGTGGCGCCCTGCGACGGCTCCGAGCGCCCGGAGTAAGGGTGAACGGCCCGCCCGGGGTACCGTCCACAGGACCTGGCCGTGCACCCCCCGGTCAGCGAGCAGGGCGTTCGCGGCCAGGAAGCCAGTGGTGGCGGCCCGTTCCATGAGGGCGACGGGCAGGTCACAGCGGATTCCGTCGCCGGCCAGGGTCAGCCACGGATGAGGGGTGCGCACGGTGGGTCGCCGGCGGTGGGAGCCGGCCTCGAAGAGCGGGCAGTCCGAGCGCCACTCGTGCCGGGCGTCGACAATGCGCGCCTCGCGGATCTCCGGGTATACCTGGCGCAGCCGGTCGACGAGCATGTTCTGCACCTCTTGCGGTTCGGCCGCCGGGTCCACGGCGTAGGCGTGCAGTTCCACGACCGAGCCCCCGGTCCGTGCGGCCCAGCGAGCGGCCTCGCCCTCGTACCGCTCGAGAACGCTGATGTTGTCGAGCCCTCCGTAGCCGCTGGTGCCGAGGAATCCGGGCCGGTCGGCACGGACCGGCCCGTCGAGCCAGAGCCGGGAGACGAGGAACGGCGGTGCGGTGCGCAGGGCAGCGATGTCCTCACGCCAGCCGGACGTGCCCAGGCCGGGTGACGCGCCGACGATCCGGCACAGGCTCCCGGGGTCGAGGGCGAGCACCACGGCTTGGTGGCGCCCGGCACCGGTGTCGGTGGGCACATGCGCTCCACCGTCGCCGAGGGGGAGCACGCCGTGGACGGGGGTGCCGGTGCGGATGTCCGCCCCGAGGCGCTGGAGGTAGTCGCCAAGCGGGTCCCAGAGCGCCTGGGGGAAGGGTTCGCCCGGTACGTCGAAGAGCAGTCCTTCGGCCGATCCGAGAAAGTAGATGTGGAACATCAGCAGCAGTTCGGCGGCGGACAGTTCGCGCGGGTCAGCGAAGAAGCTGCGTGAGAACACCTCGAACGCCAGGTGGTGCGCAGCTTCCGGGAAACTCACGCTGTCCAGGAAGCCGGTTGCGGTGACCTCGTCGAAGCGTTCGTACACTTCGGGCACCCGCACGTCGAGCAGAGGCAGTGCCGCCCGGGCGTCCATGGCGGCGAGGTCCCGCCAGCCGAAGCTCGGGCTGAGGGCGACGAAGCCGAGCGCGCTGAAAGGCGGCGTTCTCGGAACTCGGGCGAAGCTGTCGGTCAGGCCGCCTCTGTGCCGCAGGGGGTAGTCGGTCAGCGGCGTGAGCCGCGAAAGGGCAGGGTCGGTACGGCGGAGGAGCCCGCGCAGGTTGTAGTACTGGCGGAAGAAGGCGTGGAACCCGCGGGTCATGGTCACGGAGGAGCCGTCCGCCAGCCTGGTGGGCCAACCGGAGAGACGGCCGCCCAGCGCATCCTCCTTTTCGTACAGGGTCACGCGGGCACCCCGCTCGGCCAGCAGGGTGGCCGCGGCAAGGCCGGCGATCCCGCCACCGATCACGGCGACGGACGGCTCGTCCCCGCGTTGGAACCGTTCCCTGCCGGGTGGTGGCGCCAGAACCTCGGCCTTGCGGTCGCGGCCTCGTCGGGCGGCATCGGCACGGCGGGCCGTCATCGGACTCGCTCCCTTGCCGTGGTCGTGCGTGCCGGGCTCGGGCCGTTGCGGGCGAGGAAGGTGTGCACCATGCCCGTCTGCCATCCGGAGACCGGGGCGACGCGCACTCCGGTGAAACCGGCTCGCGTCAGCCGGCCGGCGAAGGCGGGGGCGGTGTCGAAGGCGATGACGCTGTGCCAGAGGTGGCGGTACAGGGCCCGGTCGCCGGTGAGTGTGCCCGCCGGGATGACGACGCCGTGGCACACCGCCGCCCATAACGCCCGGTGCCGCCGCCGTCCGCTCAGGGTGTACTCGTGGGCGCTGATACGTCCGCCCGGCCGCAGCAGGGTCCGGACGCTGCTCAGGACCGCGTCCGGGTCGGTGACGTTGCGGAACAAGTAGGCGGCAAAGGCCGCGTCGAAGGGGCCCTCTCCGGCCGCCGTGACCTCCTCGGCGGTCAGGTGCAGGAACCGTACGCGTGCGGGCCACGGCTTGGCCAGGGCACGGCGCAGCATGCCCGCCGACGCGTCCACAGCCGTGATCCGGGCCCGGGGCGCGGCCCTGAGCAGGGCTCGGGTGGAGGCGCCGGTACCGCAGCCCACGTCGAGAACGTGCAGTCCGGCGCCGTCGTCGGGGAGCCGGAGCCGGCGGGCCGAGCGCAGGAGGTCGGTGTGGTAGCCGGGGTTGAGAGAGGTGAGGCTGTCGTAGGTGCAGGCGGCGTGGTCGAAGGCGCGGGCCAGGTCATGCTCGCGCAGGAGGAGGCTCATCGGTGGTTGTCTCCGGTTCTTGCGAAGGACTGGGAGCGTCGGGGCACAAAGGGCAGTTCGGCGGCTGTACGGAGCATCGGCAGGACAGGGGTGCGCAGCCCGATGCCCCACTCCTCCCGCAGGGAGGTGGCGCCGTCGAGGAAGCGCAGCAGGCGCTCCGCCGGGATCCGGCGGAACAGGTCGGTGAAGAATCGCGGGCCGTCGATGCGCCCGGTGTCCAGGGCACGCAGCAGGACCGCGTCCATGGCCGAGGCCCTCCGCCCGTGGGGTGCGGGGATGGTGGTGCGCCCGTCGCGCAGGGCGGCGGCGATGGCTCTGCTCTGTCGCTGCACCGCCGCGAAGGTGTAGCCGGTGGCCGCACGAGTGGCGCCCCCCGCAGTTCCGACACGGAAGTGGGCGGGGCCGGCCCGTCGCGGAAAGCGGGCGTCGGTCATGGGAATGACCCCCTGCTCCGCCCGTTCCACGGTGAGCGCGCCAAGCCCGAGGACGTCTCGGCAGTAGTGCCCGAGAGCCGATTCGTATGCCTCGGTGGTCAGCGCGTTGCCGGAGAACTGGGTGTACTCGACTAGCGCCCGGTCCGGCGCCAGCGGCAGGACGTAGCCGAAAGCGAGTCCGTGAGCCGGCTGAGGAACCCGGAAGTCCATCAGGTCCGCGACCAAGGGGTCGAACCGGTCGGCGTCGGTACGTACGAACCAGCCGCGGAAGTGCTGCAGCAACCACGTGCGCGCCGGCGGCAGGACAGGCAGCGGCCGCGAGTCGAACACACGCCGGGCGCGCAGCGTCAGGGACCAGCCCCCGGTCAGCATGCACCGGACCTCCGCGCCTCCGGGCACACATCGCACCGATTCCACCGTCGCGCGAAGGAGACGCCCGCCGTCCGAGCGGGCCAAGCGGCCGTGGACCAGCCGCTCGAAGTCGGTAGAGCGCACCATGCGGTAGGTCAACGGGGCAGGTCCGACAACGACCGGCCGTCGGTCGGCGCCGTGCAGACGCAGCACGGACCAAGACGCGCTGACCGCCTCTTCCAACCCGTCGACACCCGCGTCCCAGTAGCACCAGGTCCGTTCCGCGGGGCGGAGCGGACCGTCGGGCGGCTCAACCACAGTCACAGTGGCGCCGCCGTTCTCCGTCAGCCGGTGGGCGAGGCTGAGACCGGCCGCGCCACCGCCGATGACGATCACGTCGGATTCCTCGGCGGGGCGGGGTGTCACCGGGCTCGCCGTTCGACGATGGGGCTATGGTCGGGGCCCGAGCGCAGCAGCTCGGCGGCGGCCTCCAACGCGTCCGCGACAGCGCCAGCGACATGACGCGGGTCGCCGCCCTCCGGCCAGTGTGGGGCGGTGCCCGCCACGGGGCGAGTCGCGAAGCGTGTGTAGAGGTGCCCCGGCCGGATCTCCAGTACCGCGGCACCGGCGCTCCGTGCTTCGCGGCGGACGGCGTCCAGCCATGCGGCGAGCGCGGCCTTGCAGGCGCTGTAGTCGGCCACTCGGGGCTGCGGGCGCTCGGCCACCACGCCGGTGACGGCGGCGACCGCCGAACCGCGTCGCAGGATGCCGAGCGCGGCGCGGAAGAACGCGGCTGGCGCGAGGCTCCTCGGGTGCACCGAAGGCCACCGACCCGCACGCGACAACGGCGCCCAGCTTTGGAGGGCTGCCGCCGCTGCGTGCACGGGCCTAGTGCACGACCAGGGACCGTAGGCGTCGAAGGCAGCGATCGGGGCGCTGGGATACGTCCGCGCGGTGTGGGCCAGGCGGCCGCGGTCGCGTCCCGCGAGGGCCACGCTGGCGCCCCGGTCGGCCAGTTCGGCGGTGATCGCACCGCCCCTCCCCCCCGTGGCATCGGCCACCAGCACACGGGAACCGTTCAGTTTCACGCTTCACCCCTCGATAGGGCCAACGGGTTCATCCGATCGTCACTGCTTCCCGTCCAGGGGTGTCCGCGGATGCGGCCGGACACCGTTCACACTCCGGCGTCACCTCCTTGCCCCCGGTCGGCGACCACCTCGCGCGCGGCGCGCGCCCCCGACGCCATGGCGCCCTGCACCGATCCGGTCGCCCGGTGGTCCCCGCACACGTACCTGCCTGGGCGAAGGCGGGTGGTGCGGCTCAGCGGCCAGGGGGGAAGCATCGCGGGCAGCGCGCCCTCGACCGTGCAGGCGGCGACCTGCTGCCAGCCGCTCGTGTCGGTACGGTACAGCTCGGCCAGACGGCATAGCACAGCCTGCGCCCTGCCGGGGAGGTCGGTTCCCAGTACGGAGGTGGAGATCAGCGCGGTGCCGCGGGGCGCGTACGTGGGAGCGACCTCGCTGAGTACGCAGGTGTTCAGGATCGCTCCGGTGCTGTCCACCATCAGGGTCGGTTCGGCCATGGGTGTCCTGCCGATGGCGTGGTAGTAGGTGGTGACGGTGCGTGTGTCCGGCACGGTCAGGTCCGGCAGCAGGCGGGTGGCGTTCGCCGGGTCCGTCGCTACCACAACCGTCCGGGCCGGCACCTCGCTCCCGTCCTCCAGCAGCACTCCGGTGTCGGTGACCGCGGCGACGGGGGTGCCGAGCCGCAGTACGCCGCCGGGCAGGCCGTCGGCGAGTTGGGCCGGGACGGCGCCGATGCCCTTTGCCGGCAGGCACAGAGACCCTCGGACCATGCTCCGCCAGACCAGGTGGAAGAAGCGTGCGGAGGTCTCCAGCCGGTCCTCCAGGAAGACGCCGGACAGGAACGGCCGCAGGATGTCGGCGACCGCGGCGTCCGACACTCCCGCGCGGGCCAGGGCCGCCGAGGTGGAGCCGTCTTCGTGCTGTCTGGCAGCGGAAGCGGGCAGAACGGCGTCCCGCACGGTGAGGGCCGCCAGCGCGGCCAGGTCGCGTGGCGAGACAACCCGAGTCCTGTCAGCAGAGCCCTCGCCGCACTGGGCTCTCTCGTCGGGTCGGCGAGGCGGACCGACCCCTTCGACGTGTGCGCGACGAGGCCCGCGGTGAACGGCCGCAGCCGCAGGCTCCTCAGATCCATGCGCCGCTTCACCTGCGGATACGAGGTGTTGAACACCTGGAAACCACGATCCAGCAGGAACCCGTCCTGCCGGTCCGTGCGCATGCGCCCGCCCACGCCTTCGGACGCCTCCAGCAGAATCACCCGCCATCCCGCACGGCACAGGTCCAGCGCGCACACCAGGCCGGACAGGCCCGCACCGACGACGACCACGTCCGGTGCCCGGCGATGTTCCTCGCTCATGCTTCTCCTCGGTCGACGCGTACCGTGTCACCCGCACATCAGGGCTGTCCGCTCAGCCCCTTCCTCGGCCGGTACCCCTGAACCAGCGGGCACAGCCCCGTGCCGGAACGTGGCGCGAAAGCAACACTCGCCCGTGGACGAACGACGCGGCCGCGACCACTGGTCCAGCGGACCACGTTCCACGGCCGCTGCCCAGGCGCCACGACCAAGTGCCGAGTCGGACGGCAACACATCAGGAGACCGACGACTCCAGAGCGGCGACCGCCTCGGCGAGTCCCGACGGACGCGCCAGGCCCGCAACCGGCTGCCCCGCCCAGCCGGGTCCCAGCGTCAGCACGACCGGCCTGCGGCGGGCACCGCGCATGCCCCACTCCATGGCTGCGACGTGCTGGGCCAACGGCCGGCTGGCGGTGGTACGGCACTGCGACCACAGCCCGATCGCGGCCGGCCCGGTCCTGCGCACGGCCGTGACGAGCGACTCGACGGGCAGGGCACCACCGAACATACGCACCGGGACGCCGCGCTCCGTCAATGCCGCGGCCAGCACTTCCAACGGCAGGGTGTGGTTCTCCCCCGGGACGCAGGCGAGCACCGTGGTGGCGCCGGCACGGGCGGCGACCGTGTCGGGCGTGGCGCGCCGCAGCGCGCCGGACACGTGCCAGGACAGGAAGTGCTCGACCTCGACGTACTTCTCGCCCGACGTCTCCCACTTGCGGCCGACCGCCTGGAGCGTCGGCACGATCACCTCGGTCCAAGCGGCGACCAGTCCGTGTTCGGCGATCGCGGTGAGCAGCAGTTCGTCGAGCGCGGCTGCGTCGAGGCGCAGGGCGGCCCGGGCGATTCCCCTGCACTCCTGACGCACGTCACCGAGCCGCAGGCCACTCCCCGCCCGGCTGCGGGCCCGGGCCGAATCCCGCTTTGGCCCGGCAGTCCGTCCCGGCCGGGCCGCCACCGGTGATTCCCCGCTTCGCGCGAGCCGTGCGGCCTCGGCCGGGGGCAGCCCAGTCGCCGTCAACGCGCACATCCGCTCCAGCCGCGCCACGTCCCTGGCGGTCCAGCGCCGGTGCCGGCCGCCCATGTGCGCGTCGGGCCCGAGGCCGTACCGGCGGTCCCACGTGCGGACCGTGGTGGGGGCAACACCCAGGCGCCGGGCCACCTCGCCGGTGGTGTGTCCGCCGCCCGGCGGATCGCCCTCGCCGTACCGGCCGTGGTGGTCCTCACCGTTTTCCTCATCAGACTCACTCACGCCTCCACAATACGACGCACAAACGACGCACGTTGCTTGCGTCGTTATGGCGTCCCACACTGCAAGCACGCGCACGGCGGACCGGCGGACTTGCCGTCCGGACACGCTCTTTCATCCCCGGACGGCGCGCGACAGGAGGAACGCGCCATGAACACGACCATGCGACCGAGTACCGCTCTGGTCCCGCCCGTGGCGGAAACGCGGCACGAGGAGGACCTCGCCCGCGGCCTCGTCGCCGCTGACGAGGAAGCGTTCGCGGCCATCTACCGGCACTGGGAACCACTCGTCCACACCATGGCCACCCGGTCCCTGGGCGACGCCCACGAGGCCGAAGACGTGACTCAGCAAGTCTTCATCGGCGCCTGGGGCGGGCGGCACGGCTTCCGCCCGGAGCGGGGCGCACTCGGTGCCTGGCTGGTCGGCATCGCACGCCGCAAGATCATTGACGCCCTAGCCGCCAGGACGAGGCGTCTGGCCCTCGTCGCCTCAGCCGCCCACGGAACCACGCCCACCCGGTTCGTCCAGGAGATGCCAGGCGAGGTGCTCGACCGCGTGTTGCTGGTCGAGGCCCTGTCCCGGTTGCCGCACGCTCAGCGCGAGGTGCTCTGCATGGTCTTCTACGAGGACCTGACGCAGGTTCAGATCGCTCAACGCACCGGTGTGCCCCTGGGGACGGTGAAGAGTCACGCCCGCCGCGGCCTGCACCGGCTGCGTCTGGCCATCGACCTCGGCGACGCGCACGGAACGGGCAGCTGACCGAGCCGAAGAAACAACGGGCGGGGGCTTCCCGGACACCGCCCACCCGCGCGACGCGAGACCCGGCAGCAGGAACGGACTGCATACGAAGGGACGCCCCCATGCTTCCGGTCCTGGCCGACACGGTGGCGCGGCTGGGGGGACGGGATCCGCAGATCCTGCTCCAGGACTACGGGCAGCAGAGGCTGGTCCCCCTGCCAGGCGAAGGGCTGGCGGGCGGCGAACCGCAGTCCGTCGACGGCTCCGAGGTCGGGCGGTGTTTCCTCGCCTCGCGCCCGATCGAACTCGCGCTGCCCGACGGCGTACGGGTCCTGCTGCCGTTGCCGGACGGGGGAGACCAGTCGGGTGTCCTGGCCGTCACGCTAGACGCCGCCGATGACGATGACCGCCGCCTCCTGCACAGGATCGCCGGTCTGATCACCGACATGATGCAGACCAAGAACGGCCACGCCGATCTCGCCTCCTGACGCGCAGGGTCAGGGCGTGAGGTCCAGGACGCGGACCGGCTCGCCCTTCCACCGATACGGCGCGGTGGTCGCGATGACCGCCCCATCGGGGCGGTCCGGGGTGGGCTGCGCCGCGTACTGACTGTGGGCCGCCGCCCACGTCTCTTGCCGGGCGAGAGCCAGCGCGGCGGACAGGTCCAGGTCCAGAACCGTGATGCCGGGCAGCGCGGCCAGGTGCTCGGCAGTGCCGGGCCGTGCCCGGTCGGCCTCGACGAGCGCGCACGCCGGGGCGTAGAGGAACCACCCGGGTTCGGCATGCGCCCGGTGGATCAGACGGGAGGCGAGGACGTTGCCCTGGCCGGCCGCGGTCATCGCTGTGTCGTCCAGGACGATGTGCATGGCGTCGCTCACCGGGCCGTCACCCGGGCCAGGCGCCGGTCCAGCTCACTGTCCAGGTCGTCCTCTTCGAAAGCGGTGGGGGCATAGCCGTTCCACTTCTTCAGTGCGGCCCTGGCCTGCTCGGCACGCTCGGCCCGCTCGGCCGGGGTGAGCATGGTCTCGGCCAGGCGCGCCAGGTACGCGCGCAGCGACAGGCCCTCGGCGGCCGCGATCGCGGCCAGCCGGTCCTTGGCTTCCTCGGGGATACGGATATTGGCATCGGACATCGTTGTGCTCCCTCCCATCCCTCAAGGATACGGGTACGTACCCGTATCCTTGGCGTGTATCCCTTGCTGTGTCTTCTTTGCGACCTGTCGGAGGATCTCTCGACTTCGCCTTCCCGGGAGCCGGGTGCGCCGCCCCGGCGGCGCACCGATCCCGGCGCCAGCGGGCGGTGGGCCAGGGCGAGGATGGTGCCGCCAGGCGGCACGGCGGCACACGGTCATTGTTGATTACAGGTGTGCGTCGGTGCCCCGCAGAGCGGAGCTGGACGCCTTCATGTCCACTGCCGCCTCGAACCGCCCTGGCGGGGTATCCGCGGAAGGTCGCCCACGGACCAGTTGCAGGGCAGCCGGCCTCCCGGCCGAGTTCCGGGAGCCGGGCGAACCACCCATGAGACTCCGACTCAGGTCACTGGCCACCGCAGGTCAGGTCCTTCACGGGCAGTCGGCCCGTGGTCAGGTACCGCGTGACGCCGGCGTCCGCGCAGGACGGTCCGGCCACCACCACGCCGTGGCCCTCACCGCCGGCCACCGTGACCATCCGCGCACCGTGCAGCGCCCGCCGCATGCCCTGCGCCATGGCCAGCGTCGCCTGCGGATCCCACTGGTTCTGCACGATCAGCGCGTTGACGTCGTTGCTCACCACGGTGGCCGGCTCCCTTGCCGCCGACTTCCAGAACGCACACGGCTGAATGGTGGCCCCCAGGTCTCCGGCCAACGGGTACTTGGCCCGGTCTCGGATCACGTCCCGGCGGTACTGCTCAGGGTTGCGCGGCCAGCTGCGGGTGTCGCCGCAGAAGGCGGCCCAGGTGACGGCGGACTGGTTGTCGGCAGGAACGTCCGCACCGAACGCTTCCGCGTCGGCGGACCGGACCGGGGCGGAGCCGGGGACAGCCGGTTCGGCCGACGCTGCCGTCACCGCCGACGCGGTCGGCGTGGCCGGCGCGGGCGGTCCGCCTGTGGCCGAAGCCTTCAACGCGACGATCCACGGGGTGACGGTCTTGACGCCGACGAACGCACCGTACTGGGAACGGATGGCGCCGCCACTGAGCGCCCCACCGTTCGTCGGGACGGGTGTGCGGTCGGCGCGGGCGATGAGATCCCAGTACGTCTTCCGGACCGTCGCCGGAGTCGGACCCAGACCGTAGGTGGCGTTGCGGGCGGCGGCCCACTCGGTCCAGCGGGTGAAGGCGAGTTCGGCCCCGGCCGACCACCCCCGGAACGTCCCTCGCCACGCGAGCGTCGGATCGAGGGCGCTGTCGAGCACGAACCGGTCCGAGCGCCGGGGGAACATCTGCGTGTAGACGGCGCCCAGGTAGGTGCCGTACGAGTACCCGAAGTAGGAGATCTTCTTTTCCCCCAGTGCCGCCCGGACGACGTCCATGTCCCGTGCCGTGTTGCGGGTGGTGAGGTGCGGCAGCATGTCGCCCGCCTTGGCCCAGCACTTGTCGGCCACCGTCCGGGCCAGGGCCACGTCCTTCGCGAACGTCCGTGCGGTGTAGGGGTGCTGGACGGCCTGTTCGTCGGCCGTCAGGCCGCAGCTGATCGGCGCGCTCTGCCCGACCCCGCGCGGGTCGAAGCCGACCAGGTCGAACCGCTCTCGTACCTCCGCCGGCAGCAGCGGCTCCATCTCCACGGGCATGGTCAGCCCCGGAACGCCCGGTCCCCCGGGATTCATCAGCAGCACGCCGTGCCGCTCCTTCGCACCGCTCGCCTTTACCCGCGATATCGCGAGGTCGATCTTCCGGCCCCCGGGGTCGCTGTAGTCCAGCGGCACCTTGACCTTCGCGCACTCGAACGTCGCCGGCCCGCCCGTATCGCAGCGCTCCCAACGGAGTTTCTGCAGCGCGTACTGCTGGAGCGGATCCCCCGCCGCGAACGCCGTCACGGGGGTGAGCGCTGCCATCAACGTCGTCACCGTGCCGACCGTGAGCACGGAAATCGTTCGGGCGCCTCGTAGAGCCATGCCAGTCCTCTGTGCAGAATCAGTGTCTCGAATTGCCTCCAGCCTCTGTTCCGCCCCACCCGTACCTCGTACGACGCGGGGACGGACTCGTGATCCAACTAGCGGCGTACGACGACGCACCGACGTCCTGCTGGAGTCCTGCTCCGTGTCGTTCATCAATCAGGGTGGGCGGCCGATCGGCCACCTGCCGGCCGTCACTCCGTGGACACCCCGACCCGCAGCGCTGCGACGGCACGGGAGGGCACAGCGCCGACGGCGCGGCCCATCGCCGTGTCGTCGGCGCCCGGGGCGGGAACGGCTCAACACGGTTGCCGTGTACCGGCACCCGCCGACTGGGTGACGACGCCGACCTCGTGCGCACCAACCCGACCGGGCTGCCGTTCTTCGCAGCCACACAAACCGGCGGACGGAGGCCAACAACAATGCAGTGTCGATCAGTTGCTGCCTCGCCACCGTCCGCACCCACCCGCAGACAGCAGCGCTCCGGTGCGATCGGCCCAGATCGCCTGCATCGATTCGGCCGTGTCGCGGGCGGCGGTGCGGGTGGACCGGCGCGGGTCGAGCGCCCGACCGGTGGCCAAGTTCTTGCCGGCGGCGAGCTCCTCGGGAGCGACAGTGGCGGACCAGTCCGGCCCGCCGGCCCACCCGGCGCGGCCTTCCTGTCCTACGGCTTCGTCGGACCAGCGCGCGGGTCTCCCGGCCCCTAGGGGATAGGGAAGGGGCACCCGGGTGCTGTTCCTCCTGCAGACCGCGTGGCTCGCGCTGAACTGGACGCTCGGCTCGGACCGGGCATACGGGCAGCTCAAGGCCACCGAGGCCGGATTCCGGGAGACCCGTGAGCAGCAGGCGCTGAGGGAACGCGACGGCCAGCGGGCGGATTCAGGCGGTCCGGTCGCCGGGGGCCGGTTGGAGGCGGTCGAGGCGTTCGTAGAGGGCGCGGACCAGGCGGGCCCGGTTCTGGACACAGGCCAGGGTGCCCTTGTGGGATGCGTCCAGGCGGCGCTGTGCTTCGGCGAGGATGATCTCGGCCAGAGCGCGGGGGCCGCTCTTGTCGTCGAGGAGGTCGGTGTGGTGGCGGACGTCTGTCGCAACGGCGCGGGCGTGACCGGTCAGCTGCAGGGCGATCTGTTCGTAGTCGTGCGGGGGGAGAGTGGCGGGGTCGGTCCAGGACAGGACAGCGGTGATCAGACGTTCGTAGGGGACGCGGTCCAGCGGTAACTCCGCTCCGAAGTACCCGTGCGGGTCGTACAGAACGGTGTGCGTGTTCGGTCTCATCAGCCCTCGCCCGGGGATTCCGCCTGCGTCATCTCGGTGACCGGAAGCCACCCGATGATCATTCGCCACCACCCTCCCCACCGGATGGGTCTCCACTCATTCGCAACCTTTATGCAACCCCCGAACAGCACCACCCTGCCAGAACGGGCCGGCCGTCCACACCCAGCAATCCGCCCTGGTCAGGCACCGGAACAACCCTGGTCGAGAACGCCCGCGTCATGCGCGGGCGGGAGAACCAGCCGCCGACGTCAGAGCAGGGCGCGCAGTTCGTCGACCGCGTCCGCGGCGCCGAGCAGCCGCACGCCGTCGGGAAGCAGGATCAGACCGCCAGTGGAGGCCCGTGCCGCGACCCGCGCCTGCTCCCAGATCAGGACGATCTGAAGAATTACCGCTTGGTAGGCGTGATGGGCATCGCCTCTGCCCGGCTTCCCGAACTGGCGGTAGATCTCTTTGTCCACCACGTTCCGGGCTTGCCAGCGCCCCAGTCCGACGCCTGTGAACGTCATCACGAACGTGCGGGCGGCGAGCGGGAGGATCTCCTCGCCGAGCAACGCCTCGGCACCAGTCGTTGAGCTCTGACTCATGAACGGCACGATACCGACAAATGTGCGGGTGCAGACCGAACACCGGGTCAGGATCCAGGCTCGTCCGCGCGGCTTCGCGACGCGCTCATGCGCCCATCCACTATCGCGTGCGACGCCGACGACTTCGACGGGGACGAACTTCGTCCTCGTGGTCGGGGCGGCTGCCGTCAGGCGATGGTCAGGGTGAAGAGGGCGCCGTCGGGGTCGCGGATGAGGAACGCGCCGTCCGGGGCGCCGGCAGGTGTGGGAACCGGTGAGGATTCACCTCCGGCCGCCGCGGCGGCCGCGGCGGCCCGCTCGCCGTCCCTCACCCGGAAGTGGACATTCCACCGGGGCCGGACCCGTGGGTCCGGGCCGGTTTCGTCGCTTCCGCCGTACAGGGTGGCGACGGTGCGTCCGGCGGCCTGGACGATGATGTGGTCCTGGGCGTAGTCGACCGTGCAGCCGCCGGGCGGCCGGGCCCAGTCGAAGACCTCGGCGTAGAAGATCGCGGCGTCGAACGCGTCACGGGTCCACAGGTCCAGCCGCACCGGGGCCCTGCCGCGCCCCACCGGCCAGGTCAGGGCGGGGCCTTCCCAGAATCCGAACACGGCACCGTCCCGGTCCGCGGCGATCCCGGCACGGCCCTCCCCCAGGCGCAGAGGACCGACGGCGAGGGTGGCGCCCCGCTCGCTGATCCGTCCCGCTGTCTCGTCCGCGTTCCTGACGGCGAAGTACGGCGTCCAGACGGCTGGATGGCCACCGCCTTGGCAGCATCCGATCCCGGCTACCGGTTCACCCTGTGCCAGAGCCACCGAGAAGTTACTGCCGAGCGTGCTGGGCCTGAACGTCCAGCCCATGACGTCGGAATAGAAGGACTGCGCCGCGCGCAGGTCCCGTGCGATCAGGCTCACCCAGCAGGGCGCACCGGCCACCGGCACGGTTCTTTCGAGGGCCGGCATTCGGTGCTCCTGCGGGTGCGTGATGGACGTCAGGCCATGCCCAGGACGGCCAGGGGTGGGGTTCAGCGGGTGGTGGTGCGCAGCAGGTCGCGTACCCGTTCGACCAGACCGGCGCCGGGTACGAGGAGTCTGTTGGCGGGCGGGGTGTTCGGGAGCGAGGGGTGGGGGCGGGTGGGGGCGGTCTCCCTGGCCCGGCGCACCAGTCGGCCGAGTTCGTCGAGCGTCTGGGGTGGCAGGGCGGCTGCGAGTTTCGGGAACAGTTCGTGTTCTTCCTCGCGCGTGTGGGAGGCGACCTCGAGCTTCAGCTTCGCGATCGTGTCGTTGAACCGCGGGTCGTCGACGCTCAGGTCTTCGAGGTCCTTGAGCATGCGCTCGGCTCTGGCGTGATCGGCGAGCTCCTTGTCCGCCATGGCTGGACCGTGCGGTACGTGCTTGCGCACGGCGGGGTAGAGGTGCCGTTCCTCGGCGACGGTGTGCCGGACCAGTTCCGCGGTCAGCCGGTCCGCGAGCTCCCGCCGCCGGGGGTGGTCGACGGGCTGCAACTCGATCTGCGAAAACAACGCCTCCAACTCCCGGTGATCGGCCGCGAGTTCCGCGATCACATCGCCACCTGGTTCCATCGCGACACAGCACCTCTCCTCGGGTTCATCGCCCCTCGGGGAGGTGGCAAGCACACAGACAACACACCCCGGACGCAAAACCCGCGCCACGCGCGCGGGAACCATGCCGTACTCACCTCCCCGGCCCACGTCTCCGTGATGAAACCGCTGGAATACCGCCCTCGACGAGTTCGACGTCCTCTTCGACGGCCGCCTTACCGCCACACGAGCGTAGACCGAACAGCCCGCCGAAGAACCCGTAGGCCAAACAGACGAACCACACCTGATTCCTGATAGACCCTCAGCCGCGGGACCGCGTGGGTGGTGTGGTCAGCCGAGGAAGGACAGCCGGACTTGGCGTTCGGGGCTTTCCCGGTTGGAGTTCACCAGTACAACGGACTGCGAGGCCCCCAGCTCCAGCTCACCATTGACTACGGGCAGCGTGGCGTGTGGTGGTACCAGTGCCGGGAGCACGTGGTCACTGCCGTGGCCTGGACGACCGTGGCGGGCTCGCCAACGGTCGTCCGCGGGAAGAATTTCGCGGAGGGCTGCCAACAGGTCATCGTCACTGCCCGCGCCGGTCTCGATGATGGCCAGGCCGGATGTCGCGTGGGGGGTGAAAACGTTCAGCAGTCCGTTTCGCCCATGAGCGACCTCCCGGAGGAAAGCGGAGCATGCGTTCGTCAGGTCGTGCATGGTCTCAGTGGCGCCGGTTGCAATGTTGATGGTGCGGGTGGTGAAGGTGCCGGTCATGCTTCACCGGTACCCATCGCGGAGCAAAAGCACTAAGGGCCGGATGGGTTGTTCCTCCGGGGCTCCGCCGGTAGGGGCACGTGCTCCCGTACCTGGACAGGCCCATCGCACCGTCTCATCCGAATACCGCAAGCCAGCCCTGGACTGCGGCTTCCTCCCGCCGCTGCGCGCTGAGAAACCCGTCGGTACGCGGTGAGGATCCGACCGGCGCATGCCGGTCGGACCCTCACCACTGTTCTTGTGGCGGCTCGCGCCTGCCCGTCGGTCAGACGGCCGCAGGGGCGCCGAGCATCGCGGAAGCCTGTTGGAACGGGCTGAGGGCGCGCGTGGTCGCGGCGGTGTGGGGAAGGCCGCGGCAGGTGAAGCCGAGCTGGGTCATGGCCCGGAGGACTTCGCCAGCGCTGAAATCGCGGCGGTCCTGGCGTGTGATGACCTGGCCGACCTGCTTGACGGGGTAGGTGCGGCGGCCGATGATCACGGACTCGCCGATGACCTGCTCGGGCCTGATGCCCTTCATCGATTCCAGGACGCCGCTCTTGGTGAGGTCGAACGGGAAGCCGGCGATGACACAGCGCATGATGCCTCACAGGAGAAGAACGAAGGGATGGTCCTGCCGCGGTGAGGCGGTTCAGCCGGCAGGGGCGAGGACGCCCAGAGCACTGCCTTGTTCGTCGACGACAGGCAGGGCATCGAGCCGGCAGCGCATCGCGTGCTCGGCCTCGGCCATCGAGGTCACGGGCGAGGTGAACGGCCCGCGGTCGCCGAGGATGTCGCGCAGCTGAACCCGGTCCGTGTACGCGGGGCTGTCGCGGACTGCGGCGAGCTGGGCCTGGGTGACCAGTTGGGTGCACAGGCCGTCGTTGTCACAGACGAGCAGGTACCCGGTGCGGGCGCTGGCCATGACGGACAGGGCCACCTCGACGGTCATGTCGTCACAGACCTGCGGTGCGCCTGTGCCCATGGCGTCGACCGCCGTCCTGTGCACGGGGGTGGCACTCGCCGAGCGGGGCTGCATCTGAACCAGCGTCAAAACGTGCCTCCTGCAGAGATGGGTCAGTTTCCTGATCACGAAGGTTCTAGGCCGCCGCATCGAAGGTGGACTGCCGCATGGTCCCGCGCCGGGCAGCCGAAGCGGGGCTGCGTCGGCCGCGTGAGGCCGCGCCGCGCTTGCGCCGCTCGGGTACCGGCGCGGTGATCGTCACGGGAATGCCGGAGGGGGCCTGAGCGCCGGTGATCCGGCTGAGTGCCTCTTCGCCGGAGCGGACCTGGGTGGTCCGGGGCACGATGCCGGCGGCCGTCATGAGGCGGGTCATGTCGCGGCGCTGGTTGGGGGTGACCAGGGTGACGACACTGCCGGACTCGCCGGCCCGCGCGGTACGGCCGCCGCGGTGGAGGTAGTCCTTGTGGTCGGTCGGCGGGTCCACGTTCACGACGAGGCCGAGGTTGTCGACGTGAATGCCGCGCGCCGCGACGTTCGTCGCCACGAGGACCGTGACGTGCCCGGTCTTGAACTGGGCCAGGGTCCGGGTACGCTGCGGCTGCGACTTCCCGCCATGCAGGGCGGCGGCCCGGACACCGCTGTTCAGCAGGTCCTGCGTCAGCCGGTCGACGGCGTGCTTGGTGTCCAGGAACATGATCACCCGACCCTCGCGCGCCGCGATCTCCGTCGTCGTCCGGTGCTTGTCGGCGCCGTGGACGTACAGCACGTGATGCTCCATCGTGGTGACCGCACCCGCGGACGGGTCGACGGAGTGGACGACCGGGTCGGTGAGGTAACGGCGGACCAGGAGGTCGACGTTGCGGTCGAGGGTGGCGGAGAACAGCATCCGCTGCCCCTCGGGGCGGACCTGGTCCAGGAGCGCGGTGACCTGGGGCATGAAGCCCATGTCAGCCATCTGATCGGCCTCGTCCAGGACGGTGATCGCGACCTGGTTCAGCCGGCAGTCACCGCGGTCGATGAGGTCCTTGAGGCGGCCCGGCGTCGCGACGACGACCTCGGCGCCACCGCGCAGCGCACTGGCCTGCCTGCCGATCGGCATTCCACCGACGACGGTGGCCAGGCGCAGCTTCACCGAGCGGGCGTAGGGGGTGAGTGCATCGGTCACTTGCTGCGCCAGCTCACGCGTCGGCACGAGGATCAGGGCCAGCGGCTGGCGGGGCTCGGCGCGCTGTCCGGCGGTGCGGGCCAGCACGGCCAGGCCGAAGGCGAGGGTCTTGCCGGAGCCGGTGCGCCCGCGACCGAGGACGTCGCGGCCCGCGAGGGTGTTGGGCAGGGTCGCGCCCTGGATCGGGAACGGGACGCTCACGCCTTGCGCGGTGAGCGCGGCCAGCAGCCGCTCGGGCATGTCGAGGTCGGCGAACGCCTCGACGGCGGGCAGCGCGGGAGTGATCGTCTTCGGCAGGGCGAACTCGCCCTGGACCGCTGCGGGCCGCCGGCCGTGGCCGCCCGAGCGGCGCGGACCCCCAGAACGGCTCGGGGCGGGCGAGCCGAAGCGGCTGCCCCGGCCCGAACCGGCGCCGGAGCCGAAAGCGGGGCCGCCGGTACGGCTGCGGGTGCGGGTGCGGGTGCGGGAGGAGTGGTCGTTCGTACGTGTGGGGTTCATTCAGAACCTTCCTTGATACGGCACGTATCAAGGAATTCCCGCAGCAAAAGAGCAGCGCGGGGAATCACAAGAACGGGCCGAACGGAATGCGAAAGTGAATCTGACCTGCAGTGAATCCGGTGCGGGTGCAGGCAAGGGAATAAGTGACGTCATGCGGACGTGAAATCCAGGACGCCGACGGGTGCAGCTTTGAAGAGGCCCGCATCCCTGGAGAAGGATCTGCAGGCGGTGGTTGTCCCAAAGGTGAAACCTCTGCGGGAAATGCCCGCAGCTGGGGCCCGCACCCCGAGGGATGCGGGCCCCAGCTACGAAGTGCGCGTCCGCGTCAGACGGGAACGATGTTCTCGGCCGTCGGGCCCTTCTGGCCCGGCGCGATGTCGAAGGTGACCTTCTGGCCTTCGAACAGCTCACGGAAGCCCTGGGCGGCGATGTTCGAGAAGTGGGCGAACACGTCAGCGCCGCCACCGTCCTGCTCGATGAAGCCGAAACCCTTGGCCGCGTTGAACCACTTCACAGTGCCAGACGCCATGCCATATCTCCCTTGGGGCAGTACGCCGGGACCCGCAATGCACGGATACCGGGTCGCCGCGATGATGCCCCGCCCGGAAAATGACCGGAAATACAAAAACGCTTCCAGTGGTGAAAAATACCGACGAAGGCGCTTGAAGTTGGGAACCAAGACTGCAACTGAGATCGACAGTAGCATGCGGTAGCGGCCTGTGTACGTTAAATAATTCCACTCTGTCCGTTGCGGTAAAAACACTCCCCGCACGGCGCGTTAAACCCTCACCTCGCGGCCATAGATATTGATCCACCCGTAGCGCAGCATTTCGGGAAGAGCGGTCGCTGTTCACGGCTCGGAGGGCACAACTATTCCGGTGGCACCGTCCTGCCCGACGTCGGCCCCATCGGCCCGTACGCCGGTCTCGACACAGATCAGGGCCGCACAGCTGTTGCTGCGCGGCCCTGATCACGTGCGCCCCAGATCCCGCCACCGTCGCCTGAAGGCCGGCGCCACTGTTCGGGTGAACCAGTTGGACAGCAGGGCCTGCCCGCGGGCAGCCGTAGGCTCCGAGCGCGGGCGGGAAGGTCAGGCGGGGTTGATGTTCTCGGCCTGGGGGCCCTTCTGGCCCTGGGTGACGTCGAACGTCACGGCCTGGCCTTCCTGGAGCTCACGGAAGCCCGAGGAGTTGATCGCAGAGTAGTGGGCGAACACGTCCGGGCCGCCGCCGTCCTGGGCGATGAAGCCGAAGCCCTTCTCCGCGTTGAACCACTTCACAGTTCCCGTAGCCATGTCTCATGCCTTCCAGTCGATGAACGCCTCCCACAACGCGCGGAAGGCGGAGGTGATCGCCCTGGTTCCTGCGGCACAGCACAGCAGAACGCCCACGCCGAAGACGTGGGCGAAGGGGAACTTCCGAACCATGACAGCTGACGCAGACGCTACACGTCCGCACACCCTGTCACCAGAGGAAACGAGCCATGCTCCACACCCCCGACATGTGCGTGCGGTTCCCGCCGGGTACCCGGCGGGCACCACCACCTCAGTCCGCGGTCGTTGGGTTCTCTGATTCGGCGGCGCGGCGGTATTCGGCGTTGATGCGCTGGGCTTCTTCGAGCTGGTCTTCGAGGATGACGATGCGGCAGGCGGCCTCGATGGCGGTGCCCTGGTCGACGAGTTCCCGGGCGCGGGCGGCGATGCGCAGCTGGTAGCGGGAGTAGCGGCGGTGGCCGCCCCCGGAGCGGAGCGGGGTGATCAGGCGGGCCTCGCCGATGGCGCGGAGGAAGCCCTGGGTGGTGCCGAGCATCTCGGCGGCCCGGCCCATGGTGTAGGCGGGGTAGTCGTCGTCATCGAGACGGCCGAACGAGTCGTCTGCTGTCACTTGCACCTCTCTATGGAACGCGTGGAGGGGCCCGGGTGCCGTATGGCACCCGGGCCCCGAAGGAACTGCTACACCATCTGCCGGCCCTGATACTGCGCCAGCCCTCTGTTTCCGCAGACCCGACCTGAACACTGTCGGGGGCGCGGGGATCGCGGTTGCTTGACCGGAGACCACCTCACTATCGATGTCCTGCGGTACCCGGGCCCAGTGATTCCACCCGGGCGATCCTGATGGCGCTCAACTCCTCCGTTCTTCCCTCTGGATGAACTACCTACCAAGCGGGAACTGCGAACTGCTGATGGCCTCGAACAGCGCCACCCTTCGGCAGCCAGCCCCGTCGCCCGTCCTGCATCTGCTCTGGCTTAGAACCCCGCTGCCGAACCTCCCGGTACGCGCGCCCGCAGCCGACGCCTTTACCGAGGAACCACTGACAACCTCACTGCTGGTACTGCGAACTGCACATACCGAACTGCTACTGCGTGAACTGCGGTACTGCTCACGGCGGCCCCTGATCACTACGGGCCACCCGGTCCGGTCGTCAGTCCCGTCGCCGTCCCGCAACAACCCTGGCTTCGGAACTCCACCACCGCACCGTCCTGCGAACTACGTGTACTACTGCCCGGCAGTTCGTCTCTGCCGGGCCTTGCTGATCTCGGCTACGAGAGAAACCATAACCACACCACCACCCAATGTCTACCCCGGCCACCATAGATTTTGGTGCGCTAGGCAGAGAGATAGTCGACCTCGACCGCAGAAGGGGCACGCAGATGAATACCTTGCCGCCGTCGACGACGACGGTGTCCGGAACGATCACCGGCTTCGCAGCGGACTGCTCCATCCGCGCGTCGATGTCAAGCAGTTGCCGGTGCGGCATCTGGGAGGCCGCCATCCGCAACGACGCCGACCAGCCCGGCAGCCTCCGGCAGCGGCTGAAGCAAACCGAACGGCTCCAGCGCGGGCAGCAGCTCCGTACCGGTAACAGCGAAGTCCGGGGCACTTTCACGTTGGCTGACGGGTGGGATGATCTTCGGGTTGATCATGGTGGAGGGGGTTGTCCGTGGGCAGTACGCCGCCGTCGTACAAGGGGCACCGGTACCCGGTCGACCGCGACCTTCAGCCAGCCGCAGGTCGCCTCGTTCGGGCTGACCGAGCAGCAGGCCCGCGACGAAGGCCACGACGTACTGGTCGCCAAGTTCCCCTTCACCGCCAACGGCAAGGCCCACGGCCTCGGCGGCTTCGTCAAGCTCATCGCCGACGCGAAGCACGGCGAGCGGCACTGTCACGTTGGCGGGCGGCGTGGGAGGGGCCTCGACGTTGATCATGCTGGAGGGGGATCGTCCGTGGTGAGCGCGTTGCCGTCGTATAAGGGGCACGGGTACCCGGTCGAGGTCATCTCCCACTGCGTGTGGCTGTACTT
>NZ_FPJO01000020.1 GCF_900119365.1 Streptomyces atratus | reverse complement strand
CGCCGCGACCGGGGCGGTCGTCGCGAACAACTGCTCCGCCTCGGGAGCCTTGTAGAAGGCGCTCAGCCCGCCGAAGCTGCTGTGCACATCACCGGCAGCCGTCGCGATCGCGGCCCCGTGGCCCGACAGAGCCGTCACCTTCGTGTCGAGCAGGGCCAGGTCACCGGTGAAGACCGGTATCCCCACCGGGTCGACCGGCTCGGTGTCACTCACCGGTGCCCCTGCATGCCTTTGAGGACGTCCAGACGCACGGCCTTCGCCGCGTCCTGCGCGTGCCTGGCCGTCTCCAGATCACCCTCGCAGTACGCGTTGGTCGCCTCGACCGCCCCCAGCACGGACGCCTCGATCCGCTCCGCCGCCGCCTTGAGGTCCTTCTTGCGCACGCCCAGATACTCACCCAGCGCCGCGGCCACCGGCCCCATCGCCTGACGGGACAACGGCGCCTGACCCGGAGCCACCGGCCCCTGCAGATGCGTGACCGCCTGCGCACCCGGCACCGCCGTACCCGCCGCCTGCGCCGCCTCCGACACCGTCGCCATCAACGCCGTCAGAGCCTTCTCCAGATCGCCGGCATGCCCACCGACAACCCTCAACTGACCCTGCACACCCTGCGGCCTGATGTCCCACCCCACCATGGGGAGGCCCCCTCTTTGTTGCGCCCTGCTGAAACCGGTTGATGACCCGCTCCAACGACACATGCAGCTGACCATGGACGGGGCGAACGGTTGTTCGCTTGATCATCCCTGTCAACCCGGGCGTCGCTGGCGCAATCAGCAAATCGGCAATTGGCCAACACTGGCTCACTCATGACTTGGTGATGCGTACTGATCGCAGCCTTGCCAGTGTCGGGAGAGGTGTTTGCAGCTATGGACGTATGCGGAGTCTTCCGCCGCCCGCCCGCGCGCGAACGGTTCGCCCGCGCCTGGGCGGACGCCGGTTCTTCTCCTCGGCCGAGAGGCCCCGGCGCTAGTCGGCGGGCTCGGCGAAGTGGTCGAACTCGCCTGCCATGACGCCCTTGGTGAAGGCCACCCATTTCGTCCGGGTGGTCGTGACGATGTTGGTGGGGTCGCCGGTCTCGCGGAGGTAGACGAGTTCGTCCGGACCGAAGGCGATCTCGATCCAGGGTCCGGGGCCCTCCGAGCCTTCGGGGGCGGCGCGGACCCAGGTCAGGTCGGCGGGGATGCCGGGGGCGTCAGTCACGGGTGCGGTCCTCCTTGATGGTGCGTACGAGGGCGGCCCAGGCGGTGGGGGTGGTGTGGAGTACGGCTCCGGCGCGGTCGCCGGATTCGGTGAGGCGAACGGTGCGCGCGGGCGAGGCGGATATGTGTATACACGCATCTCCTTCCCCGCAGTACGACGACTTCTGCCAGGGGGATGTGGGCACGGCGGCGTCCTTTCACAGTTCCTGTGCGATACGGCGGATGAAGTTCTGCGATTTCTTCGGGGTGAGCGCGACGGCTTCCATCCGGTCGAGGAGCGTGCGGTACTTCAGCAGCTGATGCTCGGCGTCCAGCAACACCGGCCCGTGGGACTGGTCGAGATGCACCGTGTCCAGCTGAGGAGCCGGGCCAAGCCCGTACGCGACCGATTGTCCGGATCCTGGGTAGGCGCCGGCGTCGAACGGGATCACGGAGACGGTGATGTGCGACTGGCTGCTCATCGACAGGATGTGCTCCAGCTGCTTGCGTGCTGCGTCGCGTCCGCCGAACTTCATTCGGAGAGCCGCCTCGTGTATGACGGCCGAGTATGTGACCGGAGATGCCCGGTAGATGACGTCCTGGCGCTTGATGCGGTGGGAGACGCGGTGCTCGATCTCTGGCGGCGTCAGTTGCGGTACGACCTGGCCGAACACGGCGCGTGCGTGATCCGGGGTCTGGAGCAGCCCTGGAATGTGGCAGGTGTAGGCGGTTCGCAGGGCGACCGCGTGGTGTTCGAACTCTGCCAGGTCCAGCAGCCCTGTCGGGAGGATGCCCCGGTACTGCTCCCACCAGCCGGATGACCGCTCGATCGCCATGGCGGCCAGCGCGTTGACGTACGCGTCGTCGGAACAGGCGTAGACGCGCGCCATGGCACGCACCCGTTCGGGGCTCACACCGAAACGGGCGGACTCCACGTTGCTCAACTGTCCTGAGCTGGTTCCCACCCGCTTCGCAGCCTCGGTCGCGGTCATCCCCGCCTGCTCCCTGAGCTTGCGGAGCTCAGCTCCAAGACGACTGCGACGGGCCGTGAGCGCTGGCCTCGCTGCCATCGAACTCCTCCTGATGTGGGGCTGGTCGGGCTGTCACTCACATGAGGGAATCGGCCTACATTTTCTCGCGATTAGGCAAAACCTCTTTGCCGTGAGTCTAGTCTCGGTCTCAGGCCACCCGCCCGGAAGTACCCCGCTCGACGGAGCGGCCTCGTCACTGGGCAACCGGAAATCCGCGTTCCAACTTCCTCCCGTGAACGGAGACTTCCATGGTCGGTTCCACGGTATCCCCGCCCTGGACATACACCCTCCAACTCCCGCAGGATCCCCGCGCCCCCGGCGTCGCCCGCGCCACCCTCCGCAACGTCCTGCGCGTGCACGGCATGCCCGAACTCACCGAAGTGGCCGAGCTGTTGGCCAGTGAGCTGGTCACCAACGCCTACCTGTACTCCTCGGGGCCGTACTCCCTGCGCCTGCGCGACGCCGGGCGCAGCCGCATCCGGCTGAGCGTCTGGGACACCGATCCGCACATCCCCGCCCCGTTCCGATGGGGCGCCCAGACACCGGAAGAACTGGCCGAACGCGGGCGCGGGCTGTACCTCGTCACGCTCTACGCGGAGTCCTGGGGCGCGTACCCGATGCGGGGAGGGCTGCCGGGGCAGGGCGGGAAGCTGCTCTGGGCCGAGTGCGCGGCGAAGGCGTAGGGGCGGGTGCCGCCTGCTGGGAGTGCTGCCGGGGCACCCGGCGCATCTCCGGGTTCGGCCGGAGCGGCAGTGAAAGTCGGGCCGCGCTCCGGGGCGAACAAGCCCGAAGGCAGTACGCGGCTCAGGGCGCCACCGTGGTGATCGGCGACGCCCCGCCCTGTCTGTCTGCTCCGGGGCACACGAGCCCGGTGGCAGTGCATGGCTCGGGGCGCCACCGTGGTGATCGGTGACGCCCCGGCCTGTCTGTCGACGGGTACGGCCGCTACGTGGACGGCACCCGCTTCGCTCCCTCGGTCCTGGTCAGCAGGGGCGCAGTGAATACACCGGAGCCCAGTCCGCCGTGCCGGAGCTGTATGCGGTCGAACGCCACAGCTCGTTGCCCGACTGCCTGTAGAACCGGGCGACCGTCCCCTTGGTCTGGTTGTTGATCCACGGGCCGGTGCCCCACCAGTTGGAAACGGTCCACAAGCCACAGGTGTAGTAGTTGAAGACCGTGCCCCGGACATCCATGCACAGGTACCCGTACCGGCAGCTCAGCTGGAGCCCGGGCGTGGCCTTGGTCGCGGTGAACCTCGGGTTGCGTCTGTGCCTTGGCCAGCTCTTCGCCCCTTGCTTGCCGCGCCGTGTCACGTCCGAGTGGAAGCAAGGGGTCGGTCCGGTGGCCGGAGCGGCACAAGGCGTACGGGGCCAGGGTCGGCGAACCCGTGACCCTTCCGAAATGGCCGATTCCGGGCGTATGGCGCGAGAAAGAGATGTCAGGGCTGGATGCCGTCGTACTGGAGGACGCGGTAGGGCGTCTTCCCCTGGTTGATCGACTGCCACTGCGAGGCGATCAGGGTCAGGGACGTGGCGCTCGCGCTGCCTGGGTGGATGTATCCGCCGTAGAGGAACGGCAGCTGGGGCTTGCCCCAGTGGTGCGGCGGCAGGCCGTCGCCGACGATCTGGGGCTTGGGGGCGGTCCAGACGGCGTCCGGGCGGGGCGCGGTGCGGGTACAGATCGCGTAGTCGTCCACGTCGAAGTAGCTCATGCAGTACGTGTTGCCGATCCGCTTGACGGAGAACTCCCCGATCCTGTTGCCGGACAGCATGATCGACGGCCCCGCCGCCCGCGTCCACTGCCAACGGCCGTCCAGGTAGGCCCAGTTCTCCTGAGCCCCGAAGTTGCCCGCACGGAACTCGTCCGGCCGGATGCGGAACAGCTGGATCGCGCCGCCGTCGGCGGTGTTGGAGTGTGTGCCGTTCCAGCGCTTGGAGAAGATGTACAGCCAGCCGTCGGGGTCGATGCCCGCGAACGACCACATCCCGTACATGGACTGGTTCGTCCCCTGGGTGTCGCCCGCCCAGTGGTACGGGTAGTCCTGCCAGGTCACGCCGTAGTCGTCCGAGTACGCGACGCCCGACATCAGCGAGCCGTCGTACCCGGCGGGGATGTTCTCCCACAGGGCCACCGAGGTGTACTGGATGTAGGTGCGTCCGCCGAACTCGATGCAGTCGTTGGGGATGCGGGAGATCTCGAAGCCGTGCCCGTTGTCCGCCCGGTGCGCGTAGTCGAAGCACTGGTCGGCGGCGCCGCCGGTGGGCATCGCCCAGGAGAACGAGATCGGGGTCGCGCCGGAGGCGTCGAAGTCCGCCTGGTTCAGGATCACCGGAGACCCCAGGTAGGGATCGGCCTGGGCGATTCCGCCGAACGCGTCGCCGAACACATAGCCCCAGGTGTTGTCGTGCTCCCGGTGGTACGGGATCGCCAGGTCACCGGAGCCGAGGCCCTGTGCGCTCGCCGAGTCGCCGGGCTGCTCGCACAGCGGGGTGCCGGTCTGGAGCAGTCGCGCGGTCGGGCGCCCGGCCGCCGCCCGGCCCGACCGGTCGTCGGCGGCAGCCACACCGGGGGCGGCGCCCAGCAGGCCGGCGCCCAGAGCGAAGCCCATGCCTGCCTTGAGCGCCGACCGGCGGGTGGCGTTCCGGCGGTCCGGCTGCGAGGGGGTGGGCATGTTCGGTCCTCCGTGTGTCTGGGAGTGGGGGAGGCGGGGTGGTCGGGGCCGGGGGTTTGGCCGGCCCCGACCACGCCCGTGCCGGGTCTTTCACAACGCCGTGCTGCCCGTGTTACGCCGTGTCGTGCCGCGTTATGCCTTGCGGAGGCGCCCGATGATGCCGTCGAGGTCGCGGAGGAACAGGGGGACGCGGAACTCATGGCTGCCGGGCTCCTCGTGCGCCTCGTACGGGATGCCTGCCCCGTCGAGGAGGCCGCGGAACTCCCGCTGGCCCTGGAGCACGTTGTCCTCGCTGACCTGGCTGAACCAGGGCACGGGTTGGCCACCGGTGCCGGCGACCAGGAAGACCCGCTTGTTGCGGTAGCTCTCGATGCGCTCGACCGGGTTGTCGGCGCTGACCCTGGCCTCGTCCCACAGCGGAGCGCCGTAGACGGTGCCGCCCGCCAGGTCCGCGGCGGCGGAGGACACATTGGCCCAGTGCACGATCGCGCCGAGGTTGCGGCGCAGGCTGGCCGGGCCGGAGTGGGCGCTGACCGAGGCGAAGTGGCCGTAGTACTTGGCCGCGTACTTCAGTGCGCCGAAGCCGCCCATGGAGAACCCGGCGACCGCGCGGCCGTCGTACTCGGCGAAGGTGCGGAAGTTCGCGTCGATCCAGGGGATGAGCTGGGCGACGTGGAAGGTCTCCCAGTTACGGGCGCCCGTGTTGGAGCTGACCGGGTTGGAGTACCAGCCGGCGTGGCCGCCGTCGGGCATCACGACGATGATCGGCTTGCCGGCGGTCCAGTCGCGGACACCCGCGCGGTCGAACTCGATGAAGTCCGAGGTGAGGCCGCCGCCGTGGAAGAGGTAGAGCACCGGGTAGGTGCGGCCGCTGGTGGCGTAGTCGTCGGGGAGCAGGACGTTGACGCCGGGGTTCCAGCCGATCGCGTCGGTCTGGAAGCGGTAGTACTTCATGCGGGGATCGTTCTCGTTGTGGTCCACGATGTGCAGCCCGAAGCCGTCACCGGCGGCGCTCGCCGCCGTGGCCGTCGCGAGGACGCCACCGGCGCCGAGCGCCAGCGCGGCGGAGAGGCCGCCCGCGGCCTTCAGGACGTTCCTGCGGGTGGGACGGTGCTCGCTCAACGTGACCTCCTGGTCGGAAGCGGAAATGGCGACGGAGAATCGCCAGTTGTCGGGGAATCGCTAGTTGTCGGTGATCCAGGTGCCGCGGTCGGCGTTCCAGTGGATGGTGGCCTTCTGGAATTTCTGGGCCTTGCCGCCGCCTGCTTCGTCGGTTTCGTCGGTGAGGGGGTAGCCGAGTGCGGTTTCGTGTCCGGCGGCGTGGAAGGCGTCGTAGATGGCGCCGTGGACGGTGTGTGCTCCGGTCCGGGGTGACCAGAGGAAGAGGCCGTGTTCGAAGAACTGGTAGCGGCCGCGGGTTCCGTCGGGTGCCTGTGCGGCGTCGGCCTCGTCGGTGGTGGGGAAGCCCCAGCGGCGTTCGGCGTCCGTGTCCCAGAACTTCGTGAGGATGTCCCCGTAGATCGCGTGGGCCTCGTCCGGGTGCCAGAGGATGATCCCGTTCCGGAAGAGCTGGAACCGCCCGCCGAGCGAGGAGTTCTCCTCGGCGCGGAGCGGCGGGCCGAGCGGGCCGCCGGGCCCGCCCAGGTCGGCGTACTTCGTCCCGATCGTGCCGTACGGCTGGAACGCCTCGGCCATCAATTCCCGGGCGTAGCCCTCCGCCTGGGGGTAGCGCTCCGGGTAGGCGGAGCGCTGGACGGCCTGGGCCAGTTCGCCCGCGGTGTCCCAGTCGGGCTCCATCTGCTGGGCCACCTCGAAGAACTTGTTCGCCGCGAAGTCGACGTCGAGGCACTGGGCGGGTTCGCACCAGCCCATCGAGGGCCGCTGCTGGAAGACCCCGAGCGAATCCCGGTCCCCGCACGCCAGGTTGTTCATGCGGGACTCGACCCAGCCCGTCTCGAAGCCGGCGAGCATCACCTTGTCGGACACGCCGCGACGCTGCCCGACCTCGTACACCTTGCGGGTCACGGCGATGTCCCGGTCCGGCGGGATGTCGCAGAACAGGGTGGCCGGGGCGGAGTTCCCGAGGGGGCCCGGCACGTCGCCCGCGCCCTTGGCGAAGGCCGGGTTGCCGAGGCCGGTCACGGCCACCACGACCAGCAGGACCGCTGATCTCCACATCGCACGTCGTCGTTCGGCCGAGCCACGCACCTGACTGCTCCTTCGCGTCGGAATAGCCTTGCGGGAAAGTGGGGTGGGGAGTCCGCGTCGCGGTGACGCGGGTATCAGAACCAGCTCTGGTACGGGGTTTCGTTGCAGGGCCAGGTGCGGAAGCCCAGGGAGCTGTCGTCGATGCACCGCAGGGTCGCCTGGTTCTGGAAGCGGACGGTGCCGTCGTCCCAGACCTTGATCCACCAGCTCTGCTCCGGGCTGGAGCTGCAGGTGCCGACGGTGCGGAACCCGTTGTCGCTGTCCTCGACGCAGCGGTTCGTGTTGACGTTGCGCAGCTGGCGCGTTCCGTCGTCCCAGACCTTCACGTCCCACAGCTGTGGATTGCTTCCGTTGCAGCTCCAGGTGCGGAAGCCGTTGTCGGTGTCGTCCATGCAACGGCCCGTGGCCTGATTGCGGAAGCTCTGGGTGGCGTCGGCGACCCGCGCGGGGGACGCGGAGCCGTTCTCGGCGGCCAGGGCGTCGGGCGGCGCGGCCAGGGAGGCGAGGACGAAGACCCCGCCGAGCAGGAGCGAGCGCGTGCCGCGCATGGGTTGTTCCCTCTTCCTTGCGGTGGCTGTGGGTCCGCAAGGTAGCCGTCGGGCCGCCGGGCAGGACATCCGGAACGATCCGGAGTGACAGCCCGCGACGCGAACACCGACACTCAACGAACGGGCTTGGGCCGCGGGCAGTCGGGAACCCGGGGATGGTCCGCCGTGCGCACGGCGGGCAGCCAGGCCGAGGAGGCGGCGGAGCCCGCCGGCAGCCGGACGCGGTACCACTCGGTGGAGCTGGCGTCCGACTCGTCGATGATGGGCACCCCCTGGGGGAGGCGGCAGTCGACGGCGAGGACGTCGCCGTGCCAGACCCGTGTCGGTACGACGTTGTCGACGGTGTACGGCTGAAGGGGGTCGATCGCCAGGCCGAGACTGCACTGCGGGTTGCGGTCCGTACGGTCCCGGCAGTCGTCGTCGGCGTTGAACACCTTGAGCCGGCCCGGCGGTTCGTCCCTGGCGGCGGACGCGGTGCCGCCGACGGCGTGCGACCAGACCGTCGCGGCCGCCGCGCACACCGCGACGGTCACCAGGGCGGCGCGCCTCCCCCACCGGCGGCGTGCCGGGCGGGGCGGCGACGACCGTGCGGTGATCCGTGCCAGGAGGCTCTCGGCGCTGTGCGCGGCGCGGTCGGCATGGGTCGGGGCCAGGCAGTCCATGGCCAGGGCACGCCAGAACGGTGGGACCGCGCCGTCGATCCGTAGCGGTGCGCGCCCGTCGGCGTACTCCTGCACCGCCGCGCCGCGCGCCACCGGAGTCGCACCGGGGAACGGCGAGGCGCCCGAGGCGAACACCTCGTGGACCATGATGCCCAGGGCCCAGATGTCGGCGCTGGGCCGGATCTCCACGCCGTGCTCGCCGAGCGGGGCCTGCCAGCGCTCGGGCGGGAGATAGTCCAGGGTGCCCATCGGCGGGGCGTACCCGTGGGTGCCGTCGGTGCCGGTCAGTTCGGTGGCGAGCCCGAAGTCCGAGAGCTTCAGCGCACCGTCGGCCATCAGCAGGATGTTCTCCGGCTTGAGGTCGCCGTGCACCCAGCCGCTGCCGTGCAGATGGGCCAGGCCCTCGCAGATCTCGGCGAACAGCCGGGCGACGTCCGCCTCCGCGACCCCGGCATCGAACAGGTCCCGCAGACTGCGCTCGGCCCGCTCCATCACCAGCACGATCGCACCGTCCAGGAACGCCCGGTCCGGATCGCTGATCACGGCGGAGTCCAGCAGGTGGATCAGCCTCGGATGGCCGGCCCGGCGGTCCAGTTCGACCTCCCGCCGGGCGGTCTCCGCGACCTTGCGGGCCTGGCGCGGCGCCAGCCCCGAGGTCGGCAGGATCTTCAGCGCGACCTCCGCCGGCCCCTTCGCCGGGTCTACCGGGCGGCCCGCGTACACCGTTGCCCAGCCGCCGGACGCGATCGGCTCGGTGACCTCCCAGCCGCCGATCCGGTAGCCGCGCGGGAGCGGCTCCGTACGGTCACTTCCCGATGTGTCGCCCCGGACGCGCACCGTCTCCCCCTCCGGTCCGGTCCGTCTCCCGGTCCCGGAGGCCCGTCGAGGCCCGGGGCGGCAGCAGTGCCAGATGCTCCTCCCGTACGAGTCCGAACCGCAGCGCGGTCCCGACCAGGGCCTCCCGCTTCCCGTTGCGGCGCGCTCCGCAGGATCCGTGCTCGGGCGGAGCGCTGATCCGCATCTTCTCCTCGGCGAGGTAGTCGATGTGCGAGCTGACCGCCCGGGCCTTCAACTCGCCGCACGCGGCGTGACCCCTGAGCCGTTCGACGATCTGCGGGGTGGTCGGCACCGCGACCGGCGACTCGTCGCGCAGCCGCGGCTCGCAGAGCGCGACCAGGACCAGGAAGTAGAGCGCGGTCTCGTCCAGTGAGTACGCCATGACGGTGCGGCTGCCCCACTGGCCCGCCATGCCGTCGGGGTCCAGATAGACGTGGTCGGGCGCGAACACCTGGAAGGCGACGGTGGTGCCGCGGCGGGTGGGCAGCACGACCCGGGAGAACTCGAAGGGGATGGGGGCCCCGGCCCGCCGGGGCGGGACCCGCAGATACTCTCCCGCTCCCTCCGGGTTCTCCACCAGATAGCTCTGGGTCGCGCTGTGGTTGCTGAGCTGCCAGTGGTCGTCGGTCACCCGGATCTCGCCGGCCAGCCGGGAGATGGCCTCGTCGTCGAGGAGCAGCTCCACCGGGATCGTCGCCGAGCCCCGTCCGAAACGCGCCACTTCCCCCGGGCCGAGCCGCAAGGTCACCGGGTCACCGCCCAGCGCCCCGGTGACGTCACCGCCCACCCGCGGCAGATGGACAACAATGCCGCTCACTGCCCTCACCTCGTCCCCCGTGGCAACGACTACCGCACCGGTCGAACGTTACCCATCCCGGGGGGCGGTCCCCGTCCGGATTCTGGTCGTTTTCGGACTGTCGTCAGGTCGTCCGCCGCGGTGCGGAGCTGTTTCCGGAACGGCCGTCAGGGGGCGCGCACGCCGGGCGCCCAGCTTCAGGTCCTTGCGCGGCGAGGAGAGCACGGGACGGGGTAGGTGGGCGCGGAACTCGGCGTTCGGCAGCGGGCATTCGGCCCGGAGCACGACGTCGCCCACTCTGACGAACTGGCTCGATTTAGCGCCTGCTGGCTCCCGTGTGTACGCGGCCGGTGTATTGCCGGCCGTGCGGCGGAGGAGGCCTCGCCCACGACCGACGCAAAGAGCCCGGATCACGTCGGATCCGGGCCCTCGGGTGTCAGGTGTCGGGTGGGTCAGGACTTGCCCGCCGACTGCATGGAGCTCACCGCGTCGGCGACCGTGCTCCGGTACAGGCCCAGCTTCGGGTCGCCCACCTTGACGTCGGGGCCGAGCGGGAAGTTCTGCGTCTCCGCGTTGGCCATGTGGTCGCCGTCGGGCAGCACGTTCATCTCGTCGACCCAGGTCACGCCGTTCTTGCCGCTCGGGTTGAGGTCGATCACCGCGATGGCGGCCGTCTTCGGCTTGACCGGGTACGCGGGCGCGCCGCCCAGGCCGCCGGGGACCGCCGGCGTGATGTCACCGCTGTGGTCCGAGGCCTTGGCGGCGCCCAGGCTGACCCGCGGGAAGTAGCTCAGGCCGCAGGAGTTCGCGCCGGTGTTGTTGATCTCGATCACGTGCTGGGTGGCCGAGCCCTCCCGGGGGTACACGCGCACCGACAGGTCCGAGCTCTTGCACGGGTGCTTGTAGGCGTAGCTGTCGCTGGTGTTGCCGCCCGCGTTCGCGGTGCCGCCGGACGTGCCCGTCTTCGAGGTGCCCGTCTTCGAGGTGCCCGTCTTCGTGGTTCCGGTGTTCTGCGCGGTGGCGCCGGACTTCGAGTCGTCCGTGGTCTTCGAGGCGTCGGTGGACTTGGAGTCCGTCGAGGCGGCGGCCGCCGGGCCGGCGGACTTCGTGCCGGTGTCGTCCCCGCCGCAGGCGGTGAGGGACAGAGCGAGCACCGCGGTGACGGCGCCGAGAGCAGCGGTGTGCTTGCGGGTGCGGATCTTACGCATGAAATTCTCCAGGACGAGGGTGAGGCAAGGCCCGGATCCTGCGGCGAGCCGCTCCCCCTGACCTCTTGACATCCAAAGCGTCCTGTGGATCGCTCACGTTCCGCTGATGCCTCACTGACGTCCTGCTGACGTCCTCGGAATACCCCTCCAACGGGTTCATGGGCGGGCCGCGTGCGGGTCTGTCGCCTGGTGGGCGGCAGGGCGGCGGGCGGGGCGTCGGCCGGGGGAAGGGCCCGCAGGAGCGCACGGATCGTCGCCGCGGGCCTGCGTGACCGGCCGGATCTGCTGACCCGCTGGGACGCGGAGCCGGGCTGGGTCGGCACCGATTTCCGCGACCGGGACCTCACCGCCGTCTTCCTCCTGTACCGCCCGGCGCCGACCGCCGGACGGAACGGGGACGACGCCCCGTGGCAGCACTGCATGACGCCCCCTGGCAGCACTACATGTGGCACATCCCGGAGGGCGGAACCCCTCCCGAGGACCGGGCCGCTGCCGTGCTGCACCGCCTCGCCACGGAGGACCCGAGGACGTACGGCGGGGGCACCGGACGCGGGCAGGGCCCGGCGCCCGTCCACCGTTCGGGTGATCCGCCCTCGGGGGGCCCTGCGTTGGGACGCCGGGGAACCGGGGCCCGCCCCGCCCGTCGGTGTCCGGACGCGTGGGCGTGTTGCGGGCCCCGGATTTGGCACAGTGCCGCTCCGCGATCAAGGAACGGGGTGGGCGCAGTGGCAGTGGTGGGACAACCCGGGGGCCGGCAGCGGCTGAGCGACCTGGCGGGCGGTGGGGACGTGCTGAAGCACAGCGACGGCGCGTGGCTGCGGGCCGCCGGCGGGGCGGAGGGCATGTGCACGCATCTCGGCCCGGTGAAGTCGGAACTGGAGTCCGCGCACGAGGGCCTCCTCGCCGGAACCGGCGGGCTGACCGCACTGGCGGAGCTGGGCGCCGTACGGGAGTCGTGGACGCGGAGGTTCGAGGCGGCGCGCGGGGAGTGCCGGGCACTGGCCGGGAAACTGCGCGACGTCGCGCGGGCCCAGGGCGAGACGAACGAGACCGTGAGGTCCGCCTTCGGGCCCGTGGCGTCGGCGGGACGGGACGGGGCGCGATGACCCTGACCTGGGCGCAGCTGCGGGCCCTGAAGTGCGGCGAACTGGAGGGCGCGGCCGACGGGTGGGGGAAGGCGAGCAACCGCGCCGACGCGGGCCGGGACCGGATCGAGACGCAACTGCTGAACGGCCTGCGGGACACGCAGCACGGCGAGGCGGCGAAGGCGGCGGTCGGACGGCTGCGGCAGATGAGCCGGAACCTGAGCTACGTCTACACGGAGTGCGGTCTGCTCCGTACGACGCTGAACAGCATGGCCCATGAACTGCGTGCCCAGCAGAGGGCGTTGCGGGAGGCGCTGGACGACGCGGAGGCCCTGAAGTTCACCGTGCACGGCGACGGTTCGGTGACGTACCCGGCGGCGGGCGAGGGCCTGATCGACGGCGGACCGCTGCCGGGCGGCACGGCGACGGTGGGCGCCACGGCACCCGGACTGCACGCGCCTTCGGGCCTGGTAGCCCCCAACCCGAACGTGGCGAAGGCGCAGGACATCGCGGACCGGGTGGCGAAGGCCGTGCGGACGGCGGCCGAGATCGACTGGCGGTACGCCCGCATCCTGCGGAAGCTGAAGGCCGAGGAGGGCCTGAAGGTCCCGAACTCGACCTGGCAGGACGCGGCGGGCGACGCGGCAGCGGTACGGGACGCGGCGCGCGGCTACCTGAAAGACGCAATCCCCCGCGACGCGACACCGGCCGAGCGGAAAGCCTGGTGGTCCGCCCTGACGGACGAACAGCGCGAGGAGTACCTCGCGGTGTACCCGGACCAGATCGGCAACTTGGACGGCATTCCGGCTTTGGTGCGGGATGCGGCGAACCGGGACAACATCCAGTTGTTGATGGGCAAGTTGGAGGGGCGGGACGACGCGAAGTCGGAGACGCAGTTGGCGGCGCTGCGGGAGATCGATCGCCAGCTGCGGGTTGGGAGCAAACCTGGGGAGCCTCCCATGTATTTGTTGGGGGTTAGCGACGAGGGAAATGGGCGCGCGATCGTTTCCTACGGGAATCCCGACACTTCGAAGAATGTTTCGGCCTACGTGCCGGGCCTGAACACGTCCCTTGACGAGGAATTTGCGAAGAATGACCTCAAGCGTGCCCATGACACCGCAATTGGAACTCGCATCCATGATTCATCGAGCGCGTCGATCGTGTGGCTTGGCTACGATGCGCCGCAGTTCCTGGACGGGGTAGACAGCTTGGCAGTCATGGGTGATGAAAGGGCCGAGAAGGGCGGGCGTGCCTTCAATGGGTTCATGGACGGCCTGTCAGCTACGAACGACAACGACGACCCCCACCTCACAGCCATTGGACACTCTTATGGATCGCGCACAGTGGGTGCGGCAACGCAGCAGGGTGGCGGGATTCCGGGAGTCGACGACATCGTTCTCGTGGGGAGCCCTGGAGTGGGGGTCGACCGTGCGGAAGACCTCGGAGTTGGAAGCGACCATATCTTTGTCGGCGCAGCAGAGCACGATGTGGTGACCAAGCTCCCGTCCGGGCGAGAGGGCACCGCGGGCATCGTGGGAACGATCGCGGCTGGTCCAGTGGTCGGATACGTGGCGGGAGACATTGCAGATCAAGGCGACGACGATCTGTGGTTCGGCAAGGACCCAGCGAGTGAGGGATTCGGCGCGAGGCGTTTCCCTGTCGATGAAGGGCCGCGTCTACTCAGCGGCGGGCGAATCACACTCGACGCACATAGCCAATACTTTGACCCGGAAAGAGACGCTTCGTCGGCTAACAGTATCGCCCTGATTGCTGCAGGCAAGCCCGAGAGGGTCAAGGTCGAGGAGTATCGGTGAAGGTCAAGCCCCGAACAATCATTGTGGCGCTCATCTTCTGTGTGCTGCTCGCTGGATGTGCGAATGACGGAAAGGCGGCCGACATGAATATGCAGGAGGCGGCGGACTACGCGGACGAAATCATGGACGCGACAGTGGGCGGCATCGACCCAGAGGTGCAATGGGTTCACGGCCCAACAACCACGGGAAGCTGTGCTGTGACGCGTAGACGAGCAGTGATGACCGTTGTGTCCGCGGCGCGCCGAGGGAACTTTTTGGGCTTGGTGGAACGGATGTGGCGGAGTCGCGATTACAGGATCAAGAGTGTCAATAGCGACACGGACTCCCCGGCTATCTATGCCCAGACGCGAGATGGTTTCGGTGTCACTCTGATCGTTGGGGGTGAAGGGCAAGTCTTCTTCGAGGTCGACAGCCCATGCGTGAAGGAATCAGAGGTCGCGGATCCCGTCGCTGAACCCAACGGGCCGACCGACACGCACGGTGAGATCATCCCCCGCCCCAACGTCCACTCCGACTTCTGGTCAGCCGGAGCATCCTGACGCTTCGTCACCGTCCCCAATGACCCGTAACAGGGCGATCGGTGGGGGTAAAGGGGCAGGTGGGGCAGGGCCCGGATATTGAGTCCGGCATTGGGCCCTGGGGCCCATGCCGGGCCCCGCGTTGTTGTGGTCGCATACGGAGTACCGGGGGAACTGTCGCTGCACCCACTCACAAAGCTGGGGAGACTTGCCGTGTCGGGCATACGAGAACTAGCGGTACCGGGCGGTGCTGATTTGAGCGCCGCCGAGGTCCCTCCGGGTAGACAACCACTGTCGCGCCCCTTGCAGGCGGTACTGATTCTCGTCCGACTGCTCTTCGTCCTCACGGTCGTCGGTGCGTTCGACGTGCTGGTCGTGGCCTCGTCCGTCGACGCGGTGGACGGCCGGCTGCTGGGCATGGTGCTGTACGCGTCGCTCCCCGGGATCGCCGGGTTCGTGTTGTCGCTGTACCTGCGGACCGGTGGCGTCTGGATCTGGCGCGGGCTCCTGGCCGTGCACGCCTGGCTCACGCTCGGGGCGCTGGCGACGCTGAACGACGCGGACAACGGCCGGGGCGTGACGCAGCTGGTGCTGCCCGTCGCCGTCATCGTCCTGCTGTCCCGGGCCAGTTCGCGCGGCTGGTTCCGGCTCGCCCCCGAACAGCGCGTCGAGCACCGGCCGTTCAGCGTCGTCAAGCGGATGATCAAGTGGCGCCGGGACAACGGTCAGACCGCGATGGAATACCTGGGCATGATCCTCGTGGTCGTGGCCCTCATCGGCGGGCTCGTGGCCACCGGGATCGGCGGGCAGGTGTCCGGCCAACTCCGTAACGCCATCTGCCAGCTGACCGGAAGTGCCTGCCCGCCGCCCGGCGCCATCGCCGACGGCAGCAACGGCAACGGGAGCGGGAGCGGCGGCGCCGACTCCGGTGGCGCCGGGACCGAAGGTGCCACCGTGACCGGTGGTACGGGCTCCGGCGGGGCGGACGCGACCGGTGGCAGCGGCTCCGGCGGTAGTGGCTCCGGTGGCAGCGGGTCCGGCGGCAGCGGGTCCGGGGGATCCGGGGCCTCGGGCGGTGCCGGTGGTGCCGGCGGTGCTGGTGGTTCGGGTGGAACCGGCGGTTCTTCTACAGGAGTCAACGCGGGTAGACAAACCCCGGTCCCCGGCTCCACCGGCGGCTCGAAGGGCGGCTTCCTCACCGGCGTCGTGGGCGACGACGGTCTGCTGGGCGACGTCACCGGGGCCATCGACACGATCGCGCACCCCGTCGACACCGCGAAGAACGTCGTCGACCAGTACGCGCAGGCCGCGAACAAGGCCGGCGACAAGTGGGGCAAGGGCAAGTACGTGGCCGCCGCCTGGGACGTGACCAAGGGTTCCGGCGGAGGCGGCAACGCGCTCACCGGGCTGCCCGGCTCCGGTACCCGCGTCGAGTCGGCGGTACGGGACAAGGAGCGGCAGTACCTCAACGACCGCATCCCGCGCGGCTCCAGCGCGGCCGGCCGCAAGGCCTGGTGGAACGGCCTGACGCAGGAGCAGCGTGACCGGTACCTGGAGCTCTCCCCGGACCAGATCGGCAGCCTGGACGGGATTCCGGTCGCGGACCGGGACAAGGCCAACCGCCGCAACCTGCCGGATCTGATCTCGAAGCTGGAGGGCAAGACCGACAAGGCGTCGCAGGAGAAGCTGGCCGGGCTGCGGGAGATCGACCGGCAGTTGAAGGAGGGCAGCCAGCCCCCGATGTACCTCATCGGCATCAGCGACGAGGGCAACGGCCGGGCGATCGTCTCCTACGGGAACCCCGACACCTCGAAGAACGTGTCGGCCTACGTACCGGGGCTGAACACCTCCCTCGACGAGGAGTTCGCGAAGAACGACCTCAAGCGCGCCCGTGACACCGCGATCGGCGCCCAGGGCTACGACCCGTCCAGCGCGGCGATCGTCTGGCTCGGCTACGACGCGCCGCAGACGCCGGACGGGCTGTCCAGCCTCGCGGTCGCGGGCACCGGCCGGGCGAAGAAGGGCGGCGCGGCCTATTACGACTTCATGGGCGGCATCGCGGCCACCAACCAGAACAGGGACCCGCACATCACGGCCATCGGGCACTCCTACGGTTCCCGCACCGTCGGTGCCGCGACCCAGAAGCTCGGCGGGATTCCGGGGGTGGACGACATCATCCTGGTCGGCAGCCCCGGGGTGGGCGTGGACCGTGCCGTGGACCTCGGAGTCGGCGCCGGGCATGTCTTCGTCGGTGCCGCGGCCAACGACCCGGTGACCAAGCTCCCGTCCAAGACGCAGGTCGTCGTGGGTGGGATCGGGATGATCCTGGGTGGTCCGGCCGGTGCGTACGCCGCAGGGGACCTCGCGGACCCGGGCGACGACGACCTCTGGTTCGGCAAGGACCCGGCGAGCAAGGCCTTCGGGGCCACGCGGTTCCCGGTGGACCCGGGCAAGCCCATGAGCTTCGACTCGCACTCCAACTACTTCAACCCGGTACGGGACGCCGTGTCCGCCGACAGCATCGCCCTTATCGTGTCGGGACACTCCGACCGGCTCAAGATGGAGGAACAGCGATGAGGCGCAGGTTTCAGATCGTTGCGGTGACTCTGGCTGTCGGCTTCGCGCTGTCCGCCTGCGGCAGCGAGAATGCGCAGTCGGGTGCTAACACGAGCACCACGGCCACGAAGAGCGCCAAGGGCACCGAGGGCACCAAGGGGAACGGTATGGACATGCAGGAGGCTGCCGACCGGGCCGACAGCATGCTCGACGCCGTGCTGAAGAAGATCGACCCCGAGGTGCAGTGGGCCCACGGTCCGACGTCCAAGGGCAGTTGCGATGTGACGCGCAGGCGCACCGTCATGACCATCGTGTCCGCGGACCGCAGGCAGGGCTTCCTCGACCAGGTCGAGCAGTTCTGGCGCGCGAGCGACTACCGCATCAAGGCGAAGAACAACGACACGGAGTTCCCGGCGGTCTACGCGGTGACGAAGGACGGCTTCGGCATCAGCGTGAGCATTCGCGCCAAGGGGCAGGCCTTCTTCGAGGCGGACACCCCCTGCGCGAAGGAGTCGAAGGTCGCCGACTCCGCGTCCAAGCCGAACGGGCCGGCCTACAAGGGCGTCTACCCGCTCCCCAGCCCCAATGTCCGCTCCGACTACTGGTCCGCCGGAGCGTCCTGACGGCCGCTCGGCCACTCCGCCACCCGGTGCGCCGGTCGATCCGGCCGGTGCACCCGGTGCGCCGGGCAGGCGGCTCCGTGCGCCGGGCAGGCGGCTCCGTGCGCCGGATTGGCCGGCCGATGCACCCCGATGACCCGGAAGACTCGTACACACCGTCGAAAACGCCCATGAACACGTCCCCGATGGGGGATGGTTGAGGGGTGCGGAAATTCTGGGTGGTCGGTGGCATCGGTGTCGGCATGGCCATGTGCTTCGTGGCGTTGCTCGTCGTCGGTACGTATTCCGCCGCCGCCGGACTCGCGAGTTCCGGCGGCGGTGCCGTAGCGCTGGCCAAGGGGGCCGTGCCCGCGAAGTACCAGTCGCTGGTGCAGAAGTGGGGCAACCTCTGCCCCGCCATCAACCCGGCCCTGCTCGCCGCCCAGCTGTACCAGGAGAGCGGCTGGAACCCCCGGGCCGAGAGTCCCGCCGCCGCGCAGGGCATCGCCCAGTTCATCCCGGGCACCTGGGCCGGACACGGGATCGACGGGGACAAGGACGGCGACCGGGACGTATGGGATCCGGCCGACGCGATCCCGTCCGCCGCCTCGTACGACTGCGAACTGGCCGGGTACGTGAAGAAGGTGCCGGGGGATCGGACCGACAACATGCTGGCCGCGTACAACGCCGGCGCGTACCGGGTGATCCGGGCCGGTGGGGTTCCGGACATCTCGGAGACGCAGAACTACGTCACCATCATCCGCTCCCTGGAGAAGAGCTTCGCCAGGCCCGTCGGCCGCGTACAGCCCTCGGAGCAGGCGGCCGGGGCGATCTACTTCGCGCAGAAGAAGCTCGGTACGCCGTACCTCTGGGGCGGCAACGGCACGCCCGAGCAGAACGGGCGCTTCGACTGCTCGGGGCTGACCCAGGCCGCGTACCGGACCGTGGACATCGAGCTGCCCCGGGTGGCGAACGATCAGTACAACGCCGGGCCGCACCCCTCCCGGGACGAGCTGCTCCCGGGCGATCTGGTGTTCTTCTCGAACGACCTGGGCAACTCGCGGGCCATCCATCACGTGGGGATCTACGTCGGCGGCGGGTACATGATCAACGCTCCGTACACCGGGGCCGTGATCCGGTTCGACAAGATCGACGCGCCCGACTACTTCGGTGCGACGCGTGTGACCAAGGACGGCGCCGCGGCCCTTCCGACGGACCGGCCGGCGGCATGACGCGGTGACGGCGGTGGCCGGAACTCTCCGTGAAGCCTGGGCCCTGAGCTGCGACGATGAGTCACTCTTCGATAACGTCATGGTGATCATTCGGTGGAGAGCGGAACGCCCGTGCAGGAGACGTCGTTCCCTGGGTGGACCGGGACGACGGCGCAGCGACCATGCGGCGCAGCAACGACTTACGCAGCAGTGATCCACGCAGTGATCGAACCGACACGGGGGTTCGTCAAAGCGGTGCACACCGGTGTGCCCGCGGCAGCAGACAAGGCAAGGGGCCGCAGCAGATGGCTGGACTCGTACTGGATGGGTCGAACCCCGACGTCAGCCTGCTCTACGACATCAACGGACTCGCGAAGTCCGCTCCCACCTGGTTCGACCGGGTCATGGAGTTCGTCGGTGAGTACGGAATCATGCTCGGCATGGTCCTGGTGGTCCTGTGGTGCTGGTGGAGCGTGCGCCGGCGCGGCACGGCCGACGACTCGGTGACGGCGGTCTCCGGGATCGTCTGGGCACCGCTCGCCGCCGGGATCGCGCTCCTGATCAACATCCCGATCCGTGGATTCGTGCACCGGCCCCGCCCGTTCAAGGACCACCAGGGTCTGGACGTCCTGGTGTCCGGGAAGAACGACTTCTCCTTCGTGAGCGACCACGCCACGATGGCGATGGCGCTGGCCGTCGGGATCTTCGTGGCCAACCGGAAGTTCGGCATCGCCGCGATCGCGCTCGCCCTCGTGGAGGGCTTCTGCCGGATCTACATGGGTGTCCACTACCCGACCGACGTCATCGGCGGATTCGCGCTCGGCACGGCCGTCGCCCTGCTGCTCGCCCCGCTGGCGATGATGCTGCTGACCCCGCTGACGGCGGCCGTCTCACGGTCGGACCGGTTCGGCCGGCTCGTACGGTCGCGCCGGCCGGTGCCGCCGGTGGCGGCCGGGCACCCGGCCGGGACGTTCGGGATCCCCGAGCCGCGGCCGGGCACAGGCGGCGGGGACGGCGAGAAGGACCTGGCCGCATAGGGCCGGGTTGCCGACCCGGCCGCGCAGGGCCGGGTTGCCGCGGGGGACGCGACCGTACGTCAGAGCGCCTGCGGGAAGGCGAAGAGGCGCTCCGGGTCGTACTGCTTCTTCAGATCGGTGAGCCGGTCGGCCGCCGAGCCGTAGTAGGCCCGGCGCCAGTCGGTCAGTGCCGAGTCCGTGTAGTTCTGGTACGCCGCTCCGGACGCGTGCCGTCGCATCGCCGCATGAGTGTTTTTCAGCCAGTCCTGCTGGGCGCTGCCCGTCGTACCGGGGTTCCAGGAACCGATGTACTGGGCGAGCACGCGCGAGCCCCGGTGGACGAAGGCGGTCGACTGCGGGGAGACCCGGTTGATCGCCCCGCCGAGCGCGGTGAGCGCGATGGAGCCGCCACCGCCGCTCCGCGTCACCGGAATCCGGGTGAACGCCTCGGTCCGGTCGAGCAGGGCCTGCACACCCGCCGGGGACAGGGAACGGTCGTAGAAGTCGGAGGCGGCGGCGTACGTCTCACGCTGGAGCGTGCCCTGGGCGGTGCGGCCGGGCGTCGTCCCCGGCAGATGGCACTGCGCGTCGGTGATGCCCGAGCAGCCCGCGTACACGAGCATCGACTCCTGGTAGCTGCGGCGGCGCAGCGAGACGGAGGAGGCGGGGGCGCCGATCCGGTCGGCGAGGCGGTCGACGGCGTTCTGCAGGTCCCCGTACGTGCCGAGGCTGAACGCGGCGACCGAGACGGTCGGGTTGCCGCCTCCGGGGCCGGCCGCGAGGTGCGCGGAGGACCAGATCTCGTCGGGCAGGGACGGGCCCCACTTCTGCCAGGCCGTGACGACGGACCGGGCGCGGGACCACGGCCACGACATGTACGCGGTGACGGTCTGCGGGGCCGGGCGGGTGCGGAAGGTCAGCTCGGTGACCACGCCGAAGTTGCCGTTGCCCGCGCCGCGCAGCGCCCAGAAGAGGTCCGGGTGGTGCTTGGCGTCCACGGTGAGGGTCTTGCCGTCGGCCGTGACGAGGGTCGCCGCGGTCAGGCTGTCGCAGGTCAGGCCGTACGCGCGGGAGGCGACGCCGTGGCCGCCGCCGAGGGTGAGGCCGGAGATGCCGACGGTGGGGCAGGAGCCGCCGGGGATCGTCAGGCCGCCGCGGGCGAGGCCCTGGTAGACGTCGATGAGCTTGGCGCCCGCGCCGATCGTGCCGTTCTGCTCGACGCGGGACAGTGACGAGACGTCGAGGACGAGGCGCCCGTTCCCGCTCGACCAGCCCGCGTACGAGTGACCGCCGCTGCGGATGGAGACGGGGGTGCCCGTGCGGCGGGCGAAGGACAGACACTCGCGGATGTCCGCCTCGTGCCGTACGTAGGCGACGGCTGCGGGTTTCAGGCCGTCGAAGCGGGTGTTGTAGAGCTGACGGGCGGTCGGATAGGAGGAGTCCTGAGGCCGTATGACGCTGCCGTCGAGGCTCCTGGCCAGGGCGGACCAGTCGGCCGGCCCGGCGGGGGAGGGCTTCGGCGGGGCCGATGAGGCCGGTGGGGCCGACGAGTCGGGAGAGCTTCCGGTGTTCCCCGTGCTTCCCGTGCTGCCGGTGTTCCCGGCGCCGCCCGAAGCGCTGGATGTGCCGCTGCACGCGGTGGTGGTGACGCCGGTGAGTACAGCCACGGCGCCCGCGGTGAGCAGGGTGCGCCGGGCGGGCAGGGTCGGCAGGTTCATCGGATCTCCGAGTCTTGGCGCTGACGTGCCGGACGGTGGGGGGTGGCGGAGGGCCGGGTGCGGAGGAGGCCGGGGGTGGGGGATCGGCCGGAGAGGTCAGGGGGCCGCGAGGTGCTCCGCGGCGTCCGTACGGGCCCGTTCCCTGGAGCGGCGGGCCGGGCCGGACCAGCCGCAGGCACAGCGTGCGGTGCAGAAGGAGCCGCGCTCCATGGTCGTGGGTTCGTGCCCGGTGGGCGCGGCGGGGGCGGTCGGCGGGACCTCGTCGGTGTGTCGCTCATACACCCGTCCACGGTACTGGGCAGGGCCACTCGGCGGTGTGGCCGATGGGGGCGGCGTGACGGGGGACACGGGGCGTCGTTATGCGGAACGGATGGGCCTCTCGGGCAGGCGTTACGGCGTTGGGGGTTGGCAGGCGATGGTGGTGCGGCAGCACAGGTCCGGAGGCGGGGCGCGCGCTGTCTGCGCCCTCGCCGTGGTGGGCGTGATCGCGGCGACCGCCGGATGTTCGGGCGGCGGTGGCGGCGGTGACCGTGCCGTGGCCGACGACCGGGGCGGGGCCGACGCCCTCGACGCGGTCCACCGCGCGGCCGCGGTGCTCGCGGGGACGGTGAGCGGGACCGGAACGGCGGTGGCCGGGGTCGCCCCCGCCTCCCGGGCCGTCGTCGGAACCGCCCAGGTGCGTACGGCGATGGAGACCGCGGCGGGCGGGACGCGGGTGACCGTCAGGGGCCGGGGCTCGTACGACTTCCGCAGCGGCAGGGGCCGGCTCACGGTCGTGCTGCCCAAGGACGCCGCCGGTGAGGACGAGCACCGCCCCATCACCGAACTGCTGGCCCCGGGCGCGCTCTACATGATGAACCGCGGCGCCGGAGTGCCCGCGGACAAATGGGTCAGGGTCGACACGACGGTCCTGGAGGACGGCAATCTCGTCACCGGCGGGGTGACCGATCCGATGGCCGCCGCCGAACTGCTGTGCGGGGCGCGGCAGGTGACGTACGTGGAGAAGACGGTGCTCGCCGGGGTCCCCGTGCGGCACTACCGGGGGGCGGCGGACATCGGGCTGGCCGCGCGCGAGGCCACGCCCGGATCGCGCGGGGCGCTGGCCGCGGCAGCGAAAGGGTTCCGCACGGACACGGTGCCGTTCGACGCGTACCTCGACGAGCAGGGGCGGCTGCGCAAGGTGCGCCACCGGTTCAGCTTCACCAACGAGGGGCCGGAGGTGGAAGTGGTGTCGACCACACTGCTGTACGGGTTCGGGGTGCCGGTCTCCGTGCGCCTGCCGGACGACCGCGACATCTATACGGGGCAGATCCGACAGCGATAGCCGAGGGGCGGACGGGTGAGGGCTCAGGCATAGGCATGCCGGCGGCGGCGAAATGGTCCGTCCGTGCCATGCGCGGCGTGTGCTCCGCTCCCTACGCTAGGAAGCCGGTGACGGCAGTGAGAGGTGAGTGACGTGGTGACGCTCGGCGCGCGGACCGTATCCGACCATGTGGCCCTCGCCGAGATCGAGCTCTGCGGTGAGCTGATGATCGCCGCGTCGGCCGCGATCGGGGAACGGCTCAGCGCGGACCGTATCGACGAGGTGCTCAACGTCCGGGTGATCACCGAGCGCACCACCGTCCCCCGGCAGGGAGAGCACCGGGGGTGAGCGTGGCCCCGCGGCCCGGGTCCCCCGCCATCAGGTGCGGAGCAGCCGGGCGATCGCCTTCGTGGCTTCCTCGACCTTGGCGTCGATCTCCTCGCCGCCCTTGACCGCCGCGTCCGCGACGCAGTGCCGCAGGTGCTCCTCCAGCAGCTGGAGGGCGAACGACTGGAGCGCCTTCGTGGACGCCGAGACCTGGGTCAGTATGTCGATGCAGTAGACGTCCTCGTCGACCATGCGCTGGAGGCCGCGGATCTGGCCCTCGATCCGGCGCAGCCGCTTGAGGTGTTCGGCCTTCTGATGGTGATAACCGTGTATGCCCCGGTCGTGATCGGTGACGGCGGATTCCGTCTCCGCGGGGGTCCCGGCGGTCTCGGTGGTGGTCATTACTGCCTCCCGTTTTCCCTTTACCCTGGCGTTTATATACCCCTGGTGGGTATATCCTAACGAATTCAGCTGAAACGTGACCGGGGGTCCGTGCTGATCACTGTGCCCGATGCGCGACACTGAAGAACGCCGGTTAGCCGTGGCCGGATGATGCGCCTAGCATCAGCCTGACCGAATCCAAAGCACCCCGAGGACCCCACGTGCGCTTTCGTCTGACCCCCAGGGAGACGAGCTTCTACGACATGTTCTCCGCGTCCGCGGACAACATCGTCACGGGCTCGAAACTCCTGATGGAACTGCTCGGGGCGGACTCTGCCTCCCGAGTCGAGATCGCGGAGCGCATGCGGGCAGCGGAGCACGCGGGGGACGATGCCACCCACGCGATCTTCCACCAGCTGAACTCCTCTTTCATTACGCCGTTCGACCGCGAGGACATTTACAACCTCGCGTCGTCGCTCGACGACATCATGGACTTCATGGAGGAGGCCGTCGACCTGGTCGTGCTGTATCAGGTCGAGGAGCTTCCCAACGGCATTGCCCAGCAGATCGAGGTGCTGGCCCGTGCGGCCGAGCTGACCGCCGAGGCGATGCCGGGTCTGCGGACGATGGACAACCTCACCGAGTACTGGATCGAGGTCAACCGCCTGGAGAACCAGGCCGACCAGATCCACCGCAAACTGCTCGCTCATCTTTTCAACGGCAAGTACGACGCCATCGAGGTGCTGAAGCTCAAGCAGATCGTGGACGTGCTGGAAGAGGCGGCCGACGCGTTCGAGCACGTCGCCAACACGGTGGAGACCATCGCGGTCAAGGAGTCCTGAACCACGTGGACACCTTTGCGCTGATCGTGACCATCGGTGTCGCGCTCGGCTTCACGTATACGAACGGCTTCCACGACTCGGCGAACGCCATCGCCACCTCCGTCTCCACCCGGGCACTCACCCCCCGCGCGGCGCTGGCGATGGCCGCGGTGATGAACCTCGCCGGTGCGTTCCTGGGCAGCGGGGTCGCCAAGACCGTCAGCGAGGGCCTGATCGCGACGCCCGAGGGCAACAAGGGGATGGGAATCCTCTTCGCCGCGCTCGTCGGCGCGATCATCTGGAACCTCGTCACCTGGTACTTCGGGCTGCCGTCCTCCTCCTCTCACGCCCTGTTCGGCGGCATGGTCGGCGCGGCGCTGGCCGGCGGGACGCTGGTGCACTGGGACGGGGTGCTCGACAAGGTCGTCATCCCGATGTTCGTCTCGCCGGTCATCGGCCTGGTCGTCGGCTATCTGGTGATGGTCGCGATCATGTGGATGTTCCGGAAGGCCAACCCGCACAAGGCCAAGCGCGGCTTCCGGATCGCACAGACGGTCTCGGCCGCGGGCATGGCGCTCGGCCACGGTCTGCAGGACGCGCAGAAGACCATGGGCATCGTGGTGATGGCGCTGGTCATCGCCGACGTCGAGAGCCCGAGCGACCCGATCCCGGTCTGGGTGAAGCTGGTCTGCGCGCTGATGCTCTCGCTCGGTACGTACGCGGGTGGCTGGCGCATCATGCGGACGCTCGGCCGGAAGATCATCGAGCTGGACCCGCCGCAGGGGTTCGCGGCGGAGACGACCGGTGCGTCGATCATGTTCGGCTCGGCGTTCCTGTTCCACGCGCCGATCTCCACGACGCACGTCATCACCTCGGCGATCATGGGTGTGGGCGCCACGAAGCGGGTGAACGCCGTGCGCTGGGGCGTCGCCAAGAACATCATCCTGGGCTGGTTCATCACGATGCCGGCCGCGGCGCTGGTCGCCGCCGCGAGCTACGGGGTCGTGGTCCTGCTCTTCGGCTGACGGCCCGGCGCGGTCACGGCGGTACGGAAACGGGGCCGCCCCCACTCCCTTCGCGGGGAGCGGGGGCGGCCCCTTCGCCTTGCGGTGGCACCGCCATGCAGCACCTCAAGGCCGTCTGGGGACGAGGCCGGTTCACCGGAGGGGTGAGGCGGTTCCCCGGTGGAAACCCCACCACCGGGCGCAACCACCCACGCCCCCGGCCCACGTCGGCCCCGTTGCCGGGTGACTATCCGAAGCGTCCCGAGATGTAGTCCTCGGTGGCCTGGACGGACGGGTTGGAGAAGATGCGTTCCGTCTCGTCGATCTCGATGAGCTTGCCGGGCTTGCCGACCGCCGCGAGGTTGAAGAACGCCGTGCGGTCCGAGACCCGGGCCGCCTGCTGCATGTTGTGCGTCACGATGACGATCGTGAAGCGCTCCTTCAGCTCGCCGATCAGGTCCTCGATGGCGAGGGTGGAGATCGGGTCCAGGGCGGAGCAGGGCTCGTCCATCAGCAGCACCTCCGGCTCGACCGCGATCGCACGGGCGATGCACAGACGCTGCTGCTGACCGCCGGAGAGACCGGAGCCGGGCTTGTTCAGCCGGTCCTTGACCTCGTTCCAGAGGTTGGCGCCGCGCAGCGACTTCTCGACGATGTCGGAAAGCTCGCTCTTCTTGTACGAGCCGTTCAGCCTCAGGCCCGCGGCGACGTTGTCGAAGATCGACATGGTCGGGAACGGGTTCGGGCGCTGGAAGACCATGCCGACCGTGCGGCGCACGGTGACCGGGTCGACGTTCGCCCCGTACAGGTTCTCGTCGTCCAGCAGCACCTTGCCCTCGACGCGGCCGCCGGGGGTGACCTCGTGCATGCGGTTCAGGGTGCGCAGGAAGGTGGACTTGCCGCAGCCGGACGGGCCGATGAAGGCGGTCACGGAGCGGGGCTCCACGGTCATCGAGATGTCCTCGATGGCGAGGTGGGAGCCGTAGTAGGCGGACAGGCCGCTGACGTCGATGCGCTTGGCCATCTGAATCACTGCTTCTTTCGTGCCGCGGTCAGCGGCCGGTCTTCGGGGCCTTCCAGCGGGCGATGCCGCGGGCCACCAGGTTGAGGATCATGACGAAGGCGATCAGGACCAGCGCGGCGGCCCAGGCACGGTCGTACGACTGGTCGGTACCGACCTTGTACTGCTCCCAGATGTAGAAGGGGAGCGAGGACTGTGCGCCCTGGAACGGGTTGGTGTTGATCAGCTGGCTGCCGAAGACCAGCAGCATGATCGGCGCGGTCTCACCGGCGATGCGGGCGATCGCGAGCATCACACCGGTGGTGATGCCGCCGATCGCGGTCGGGAGGACCACCTTCAGGATGGTGCGCCACTTCGGGACGCCGAGGGCGAGCGATGCCTCGCGGAGCTCGTTCGGGACGAGCTTGAGCATTTCCTCGGTGGAGCGGACCACGACCGGCATCATCAGGATCGTGAGCGCCAGCGCGCCCATCAGACCGGACGGCTGGGTCTTCGTCATCAGCATGATCGACAGGATGAAGAGACCCGCGACGATGGACGGGATGCCCGTCATGACGTCGACGAAGAAGGTCACGGCCTTGGCCAGGGCGCCCTTGCCGTACTCCACCAGGTAGACGGCGGTCAGCATGCCGATCGGGGCGGCGATCAGGGTGGCGATGCCGACCTGCTCCAGCGTTCCGATCAGTGCGTGGTAGACACCGCCGGTCGGCTCGGAGCCGAGCACGCCGGCCATCGAGTGGGTCAGGAAGTAGCCGTCCAGGCGCTCCGCGCCGCGGCTGATCGTCGTCCACAGCAGCGAGGCGAGCGGCACGACGGCCAGCAGGAAGCAGACCCAGACGATGCTGGTGGCGAGCCGGTCCTTGGCCTGGCGCCGGTTCTCGACGACCGAGGTCGTGATGTACGAGATGACGACGAAGAGGAGGGCGGAGACCAGTCCCCACTGGGTGCGGCTCTGCCAGCCCGCCGCCATGCCGGTGCCCACGCCCAGCGCGATCGCGACGGCCGCGAAGGCGAAGGGGGCCCAGCGGGGCAGTGCCCGGGTGCTCAGGCTCGTCGAGCGCTTGGGCGCCGTCGGGACGGGGCGTTCCTGTATGCCGGTGTTGGCTGCCTGGCTCATGCGTTGGCCCCCGAGTATTCCTTGCGGCGGGCGATGATCAGCCGGGCCGCGCCGTTGACCAGCAGGGTGAGGACGAAGAGCACGAGGCCCGAGGCGATCAGGGCGTCCCGCCCGAACTCGTTGGCCTCGTCGAACTTCGCGGCGATGTTCTGGGCGAAGGTGCCGCCGCCCGGGTTGAGCAGATGCCCGGAGATGATGAAGCTCGGCGACAGGACCGTGGCGACGGCCATCGTCTCGCCGAGCGCGCGGCCCAGGCCCAGCATCGAGGCGGAGATCACGCCGGAGCGGCCGAAGGGGAGCACCGAGAGGCGGATGACCTCCCAGCGGGTGGCGCCCAGCGCGAGGGCGGCTTCCTCGTTCATCCTCGGGACCTGGAGGAAGACCTCGCGGCTGACGCTGGTCACGATCGGCAGGATCATGATCGCGAGCAGGATGCCGACGGTGAAGAGCGAGCGGGCGACGCCGACCTCGGTCTTCTCGAAGAGGTACGTCCAGCCGAAGAACTGGTCGAGCCAGAGGTTCGGGCCCTCCAGGTACGGGACGAGTACGAGGGCGCCCCAGATGCCGTACACGATGCTCGGCACTGCGGCGAGCAGATCGACGACGTACGCGAGGGGTGCGGCCAGCTTGCGCGGCGCGTAGTGCGAGATGAACAGGGCGATGCCGACGGCGACCGGGACGGCGATGGCCATCGCGATGACCGAGCTGACGATCGTGCCGAAGAGGAGGACCGCGATGCCGAAGACCGGCGGGTCGCCGGCCGGGTTCCAGTCGAAGGTGGTGAAGAAGTTGCCTTCGTTCCTGGAGACGGCGAGCGAGGCGCGGTAGGTCAGGAACACGGCGATCGAGGCCATGAGCACGAGCAGCAGAATGCCCGAGCCCTTGGAGAGGCCCAGGAAGACCTTGTCGCCCGCGCGGCCGGATTTGGTCCCGGCGCGCTTGAGCGCCACCGGCGGGGCCGGCGGCTTGTCTATCGGTGTGGTGGAAGCCATGGTCTTTCCGGTCTGTGTGGGGGAGCGGTCTGGCTCCCCTGGCGGCGGTGCACCGGATGGGTGGTGGCGGACCGGTCCGGAGGGGTGCACCGGACCGGTCCGCCGGATGTTGCTGGTGTTGCTGAAGGTGTTACTGGTGGGGCTTGCCCGTCCCGGTTACGAGAGGGAGGCGATGGCCTCGCGGACCTTGGCGTTGATCTCGGTCGGGATCGGCGCGTAGCCGGCCTCGGTGAGGAGCTTCTGGCCCTCGTCACTGGCGGTGTAGTTCAGGAAGGACTTGACCGTGGGAAGGGTCTCGGCCTTGTTGCCCTTGTCGCAGACGATCTCGTACGTCACCAGGACGATCGGGTAGGCACCCTCGGCCTTGGTCGTGTAGTCGAGGTCCAGCGCCAGGTCCTTGCCGGTGCCCTTGATCTTGGCGGCGGCGATGGCCTTGGAGGCGTTCTCCGGGGTGGCCTTGACCGGGGCGGCACCGCCGGTGTTGATGTCGACGGTGGAGATCGACTGCGAGGTGGCGTAGCTCAGCTCGAAGTAGCCGATCGAGCCGTCGACCTGCTTCACCTGGGCGGCGACGCCGGAGGAGCCGGACGCGGCCTGGCCACCGGGGGCCGGCCACTTCTTCTCGGCCTCGTACTTCCAGTCGCTCGGGGCGGCCGCGCCGAGGTACTTGCCGAGGTTCTGCGTGGTGCCGGAGTCCTCGGAGCGGTGGAAGGCCTGGATGGCCTTGTCCGGGAGCTTCGCGCCGCTGTTGAGCTTGGCGATCGCCGGGTCGTTCCACTTCTTGATCTTGCCGTCGAAGATCTTGGCGAGCGTGGGGGCGTCCAGCGTGAGGCTGTCGACACCCTCCAGGTGGAAGCCGATGGCGATCGGGCCGCCGACCATCGGGAGGTTGATGCCCTGGCCGCCCTTGCAGATCTTCTTCGAGTCGGCGACCTCTTCGGGCTTCAGCGCCGAGTCGGAACCGGCGAAGCCGACCGTGCCCTGGTTGAAGGCGACGATGCCCTCGCCGGAGGAGGACGACTTGTAGTTGATCTCGACGCCGGAGCAGCCGGCCATGTAGTTCTTGGCCCAGAGGTCCATGGCGTTCTTCTGCGCGCTGGAGCCGGAGGCGGGCAGCTGGCCCTTGGCGTCGTCACACTTGATGTTCGACGCGGCGCTCGTCTTGCCGCCGTTGCCGCCGGTCGTGCCGCCGCTGTTGTCGTCCGAACCGCACGCCGTGAGGACCAGGGCGCCGGAAACGGCGAGGGCACCGAGCGCGGTGGCACGAAGCAGGTTCTTGCGCTGAAGCTTCACTTTCGGGTGTTCCTTCCAGGAGCCGCCGAGGTCTTTTCGTTCTACGACGGCGTGCGATGTGGTGGGTGCTCCGGCGTGGCGCCGTGCCCCGTGCACTGCCGAAGTTAGGCAGAACAGGTGAAGCGGCCTACGGGGGAGAGTGAACGGAAGGTGAACCGTGTCGGACGGTGCGGTTCTGGCCCTCGATCAGGCGCTGGGCCGGGCGCCGGGTCAGGCGCCCGGCAGTGTCGCGAGCAGGGCGTCCAGCAGGTCCCGGTCGCGGGGCTGGGTGAGGCGGGTCCGGGCCGCCGCCGGGGAGAGCCAGCTCACCCGGTCGACCTCGGTGCCGGGCACGAAGGAGCCGTCGGTCGCCTCGGCCGCCCAGTAGGCGACCTCCTTGGGCCGGCCGTTCGCGAGATAACGGACCGTGGGGAGCCGGACGCCGGGGGCGCAAAGGTGGCCGGTCTCCTCCAGGACCTCGCGCCGGGCGGCGTCCAGCGCCGGCTCGCCGCGCTTCAGCTTGCCCTTGGGGTGCGACCAGTCGTCGTAGCGGGGCCGGTGGACCAGGCAGATCTCCAGCTCGCCGGAGCGCTCCGAGCGGCGCCACAGCACGCATCCCGCGGCGAGCACCGGCCCGTTCACGGCACGCTTTCCGCCGCGGGCGCCCACCGCCCCGCTCATGGCGCGGTCACGGCCGCGGCGGTGTACGGCCAGCTCGCCCGGAACACGCCGCGGGCCGCCTCCACCTCATGGCGCTGGTCGGCGTGGAGCACCCCCAGGGCGTACGCGGTCGCGGGTGCGATGCGGGGGGTGCGGGCCGCCGATGCCGCCGCCGCGGCCGCCTCCGAGGCGTCCCGATGCAGATCGAGCGCGTGGCCCGGCTCGGCCAGGACCGGATCGGGGGCGCCCCGCACGACCTCGTGGGCGTACCGGTGCAGTCGCAGCAGCAGCCGGGTCCGGTGCCAGGGCGCGTCCTGCGCCTCGTTGTACGGCTCGACCGCCCGGTCGGAGGGGAGCGCCGCCACAGCGGTGAGCAGTTGCTGTTCGGCCCGGTCGGCGGGCCCGTGCAGCATCTCCTCGGCCGGGGCCGCGGCCGCCGGGGCGAGCGGGACCTCCGAGGCGAGCAGCGCCACGGCGTCGGCCACCGCGTGGAAGCGGGAGGAGCCGAGCGCCTGGAGCGCGGCGGAGTGGGCGCGCGTCCGGGCGAGGGTCAGCTGTCGTTCGAGGAGTGCTCCGGCGCGGGCCGCGCCGACGCCGAGGGCGGCGCGCTCCTTGTCGGCGGCGCTGTCGGCGCCGGCCCCGTTGCGGGCGGTGGGCAGCGAGGTGCCGGGCAGGGCGTGCAGCGCTTCGAGAAGCCGGCCCAGCCGGGTCGCGTAGGCGTGTTCCCTGGCCAGGGTGCCCGAGAGCCAGGCAAGTTCGGTACGGAGCTGCTCGGCCCAGGTGGCGTCCAGGGCCGCCCGGAAGGTGTGCAGCGTGCCGCCGATCCGGCGCGAGGAGCGGCGCAGCGCGCCGGCGGCCTCCTCGGCTCCGTGGGTCCCGGCGTCCGTGGGGGCGCTGTTCTCGCGGTGCAGGCGCAGGCTGCGGAGGAATTCGGCGGCCTGTTCCTGAAGGTAGGGCGCGAGCACCGCGCCTGCCGTAAGGTCCGCCTGCGTCGTCTGGTGGTCATGGCGTCGCACGCCGGCGCCTCCGGGCGTCAATGAGCATTTCCTGTACGTGCCGCAGCGGCTGGCCGTCCGCGTCCGTGGCGTGCCGGGTCCAGTTCCCGTCGGGACCCAGGTGCCAGGAGGAGGTGGTGTCGGCCATGCCGGTCTCCAGGAGACGGCTGAGCGCGGCGCGGTGGGCGGGATCGGTGACCCGGACCAGTGCTTCGATCCGGCGGTCGAGGTTGCGGTGCATCATGTCGGCGCTGCCGAACCACACCTCGGGTTCGCCGCCGTTGCCGAAGGCGAAGACCCGGGAGTGTTCGAGGAAGCGGCCCAGTATCGAGCGGACCCGGACGTTCTCGGAGAGGCCGGCGACACCGGGACGGATCGCGCAGATGCCGCGTACCCAGATGTCCACCGGCACGCCGGACATCGCGGCCCGGTAGCAGGCGTCGATGACCGCCTCGTCGACCATCGAGTTGACCTTGATGCGGACGTAGGAGGTCCGCCCGGCCCGCTGGTGCGTGATCTCCTTGTTGATCCGGGCGATCAGCCCGTCCCGCAGGGATCTCGGGGCCACCAGGAGACGGCGGTAGGTCTCGCGGCGGGAGTAGCCGGAGAGCCGGTTGAAGAGGTCGGAGAGGTCCGCGCCGACCTGCGGGTCCGCGGTCAGCAGGCCGAGGTCCTCGTAGAGCCTGGCGGTCTTGGGGTGGTAGTTGCCGGTGCCCACGTGGGCGTACCGGCGCAGGGTGTCGCCCTCCTGGCGGACGACGAGCGAGAGCTTGCAGTGGGTCTTGAGGCCGACGAGCCCGTAGACGACATGGCAGCCCGACTCCTCCAGCTTGCGCGCCCACTTGATGTTGGCCTGCTCGTCGAAGCGGGCCTTGATCTCGACGAGTACGAGGACCTGCTTGCCGGATTCGGCAGCGTCGATGAGGGCTTCCACGATCGGGGATTCGCCCGAAGTCCGGTACAGGGTCTGCTTGATGGCCAGGACGTCGGGGTCGGCGGCGGCCTGCTCCAGGAAGGCCTGTACGGAGGTGGAGAACGAGTCGTACGGGTGGTGCAGGAGCACGTCGCGTTCGCGCAGCGCGGCGAAGATGTCGGGCGCGGAGGCGGATTCGACCTCGGCGAGATCGCGGTGGGTGCCGGCGATGAACTTGGGGAACTTCAGCTCGGGCCGGTCCAGCGAGGCTATGCCGAAGAGCCCGGTCAGATCGAGCGGTCCGGGCAGTGGGTAGACCTCGGCGTCGGACACCTTCAGCTCGCGCACCAGCAGGTCCAGCACGTACGGGTCGATGGACTCCTCGACCTCCAGGCGGACCGGCGGGCCGAAGCGGCGCCGCATGAGCTCCTTCTCCAGGGCCTTGAGGAGGTTCTCGGCGTCGTCCTCCTCGACCTCCAGGTCCTCGTTCCTGGTGACCCGGAACATGTGGTGGGCGAGGACCTCCATGCCCGGGAAGAGCTCTTCGAGATGGGCGGCGATGACGTCCTCTATGGGCACGTACCGCTGCGGCGACGCCTCCAGGAAGCGGGTCAGCAGCGGCGGCACCTTGACCCGGGCGAAGTGGCGGTGGCCGCTGACCGGGTTGCGTACGACGACGGCGAGGTTGAGCGAGAGCCCCGAGATGTACGGGAAGGGGTGCGCCGGGTCGACGGCGAGGGGGGTCAGCACGGGGAAGACCCGCTGCCGGAAGAAGGTGAACAGCCGGGCCTGTTCCTTCTCGGTCAGCTCGGGCCAGCGGATCAGCTGGATGCCCTCGTCCGAGAGCGCGGGGGCCACGTCCTGCTGGTAGCAGGCGGCGTGCCGGGCCATGAGTTCGCGCGAGCGGGTCCAGATCAGGTCCAGGACCTCGCGGGGCTGGAGTCCGGAGGCGGAACGGGTGGCGACGCCGGTGGCGATACGGCGCTTCAGACCGGCCACCCGGACCATGAAGAACTCGTCCAGGTTCGAGGCGAAGATGGCGAGGAAATTAGCCCGTTCGAGTAGGGGGGTCGCGGGGTCCTCGGCCAGTTCGAGCACCCGTTCGTTGAACGCGAGCCAACTGCGCTCGCGGTCCAGGAAGCGGCCCTGGGGCAGTTCGTCGCCGTCGACATCGGGCTCGTACGCGTCGACGTCGGCGTCGATATCGGGGTCCAGGTCGGCTGCGGTCGACAGCGCGCCGTTGGACGCGGCGGTGGCGACGGCGTGCGGCCGGTGCGCGGCGAGTGAGCCGACCGACGGCTGCACGGTGGACTGGACCGGTACCTCGGAGCTGGGCTGCTGGCTCATGGCCCTATTGTTCCGCGCGGACGGCTCCGGGGGCACGCCGGAGGGCACGGAGATCACGGGGAACGCACGGTTGACGTCGTTCGTGCGGTCTCCGCCGGGATTTCTCCCGTTGCGGGGGGTCGGCACAGCTGGCTGCATTTTGAGAGCGTCGCAAGCGCTTCTGAATGGCTGGTAACGGCGACATGACGTGCAGGAAGCGGTGTGCCGTGCGCGGATTGGTCATATGAACCGATTCCGGGCCCCGGGGAGGGGCCCGGAACGTACGGACGTCAGCCGTGGCGGCGGCGCAGCACCCGGAAGGCGAGGGCGACGGCGAGGGCGGCCAGGACGAGCAGGATGCCGGTCTCGACGAGCTGGAGGGGCCAGAAGTGCGAGGCGGGGTGGTAGTCGGCGAAGTCGGTGATGCCGCCCAGCTTGCGCATGCAGGCGGCGGGATCCTCCGGGACTGTGCCGGCCCCGACACAGTCCGTCCAGTAGCTGATCTCCTTGCCCGAGGCGGTGAGCATGCCCGACTCGATGTGCCAGGCGTCACCGCTCGGACGGTTGCCGTCGAGGAAACGGACGGTCGGCCAGAGTTCATATCGGCGTTTGCCGATGCCCAGCGTGACCACGGCCAGGACGAGGGCGGTGGCGCCCATGGCCGGGACGGTACGGCGTACGACCACGGCGGACAGGGCGCCGACAGCCACGGCCAGCAGGGCATAGCCGATGGCGACTGGGCCGAGCGCCGGGTTGACACCGCTCTGGTACCAGCCCAATTCGTACACGGCGGAGGTGCTTCGCATGCCCGACCAGCCCCACCGGTAGACAAGGACCAGAACGGTCACCCCGGCGGTCACCAGAGCCGCGGGAAGGGCGAGCCGGGCCGCCAGCCACTGGGCGGGGGTGACCGACTGGGTCCAGGCGAGCCGGAACGTGCCGCTCTCCAGCTCACGGGCGATCAGTGGTCCCGCGACGAAGACTCCGATGAGCCCGGCGAGCAGCAGGACGACGGTCCCACCGCCGGACAGGTAGGCCTCGGTGGCGCTGCGGGCCTGGGTGGGCAGGTAGCTGCCGTCACCGCAGGCGGTGGTGTCGCCGTCGGGGCACAGTTCGGCCGAGGCCGCGGCCGAGACCCAGATCCGGAGCCCGACCACGATTCCGATGCCCAGCACCAGGAGCGCGCCCGCCGTCCACAGGGAACGGCGGTGCTGACGGAGGAGTACGCGGACGGGGCCACGCAGACCGGTGCCGGGACCGGTGGGCACGGCGGGCGCGCGCAGATCGAGGGCGCTCATACCGCCACCACCTCCCGGCCGGCCTCGACGGCCGCCGCGCTCGGCGTCAGCAGCGCCGGGGCCTCCGGCGACCGCAGATGGGCCAGCAGCAGTTCTTCCAGCGAAGGCTCGGCGGCCTCCCAGACGGTGGTGTCCACGGGGCCCTGCCTCCGTACGAGTGCGGTCTGCAGACGTCCCGCGGTGCGGGACTCGACGACGGTGTGCGGCGCGGTGTCCCGTACCGGACCGGTGAGCAGGGTGTGCGCGGCGACGATGTCCTCCGTCTCGCCGCCGAGGCGGACCCGGCCGCCGTCGACGAGCAGGAGGTAGTCGCAGGCGCCCTCCAGCTCGGTGAGGATGTGCGAGGACATCACGATGGTGGTGGAGTGCTCGGCGGCCTCCGCCATCAGGGCGCCCATCAGCTGGTGGCGGGCCAGCGGGTCGAGGTCGGCCATCGGCTCGTCCAGCAGAAGCAGTTCGGGCCGCTTGCCCAGTGCCAGGGCCAGGGCGAGCCGGGTCCGCTGGCCGCCGGAGAGGTCACGGACCGCGGCGTCGCGCGGGAGCTCCCCGGCGATGCGTTCGGCGGTGTCCTGGTCCCAGGTCTCCGGGTTCAGCTCGGCTCCCGCCCAGAGCGTCGCGGCAACCGTCAACTGCGGGTACAGCGGCTTGTCCTGGGCCACGAAGGCCACCCGGGCTCGTGCCTCCCCGGGAGCCTCGCCCAGCACCCGTACCGCCCCCTCCGAGGGCCTCAGGAAGCCGGCCGCGAGGGCGAGCAGGGTGGACTTGCCCGCGCCGTTGGGCCCGACGAGGGCGCACACCCGCCCGGCGGGCAGCCGGAAGGAGCAGTCGCGCAGCGCCCAGCCCCTGCCTCTGCTCCGGTACTTCATGCCGAGGCCGGTGGCCTCGATCGCAGCGCCTGTCATCCGGCCTGATCCCCCTCGAAAGTCCTGTCCAGTACGGCGGTGAAGAGCGCGCTCACGTCGTCCTTCTCCAGCCCGGCCGCGCGTGCCCGGCGGGTCCAGTCGGCGAGTTCGGCGCGCAGCGGTGCGTCGTCGGCGGCCGCCGCGCCGCCGAGGGTCCGGGTGACGAAGGTGCCGAGCCCGCGCCGGGCCTCGACGAGGCCCTCGCGCTCCAGCTCCCGGTAGGCCTTGAGCACGGTGTTCGGGTTGATGGCGGTGGCTTCGACGACCTCGCGCGCGGTCGGCAGCCGGTCGCCGGGTCCCAGCAGGCCGAGGCGGAGAGCCTGCTTGGTCTGCTGGACGATCTGGAGGTACGTGGCGACGCCGCTGCGCCGGTCGATGCGGTACTCGACCGCTGCGGACTCTGCCATGTTCACCCCTTTCACTAATTGAGTAGTGAAAGAGTGGCGTAAGGAAGGGGCGACGTCAAGCGACGCCGCCCCCGGGGGGTTGACCCTCCGCCGGCCCCTGGCTCAGGACTCCGTGCGGTACATCAGGTCCACCTCGTGCGTCGCGAAGCCCATCCGCTCGTAGACGGCCAGCGCCGCCTTGTTGTCCGCGTCCACGTAGAGCATCGCGGTCGGCAGCCCCTCGGCGGCCAGATGGCGCAGCCCGATCGCGGTGAGCGCCTTGCCGAGCCCGCCGCCCTGCGCGTCGGGCAGGATGCCGACGACGTACACCTCGCCGAGCTGCTCCTCCGCATGCACCTTCGTCCAGTGGAAGCCGATCAGCTCGCCGTCGCGCTCGGCCAGGAAGAACCCCTTCGGGTCGAACCACGGCTCCGCCTTGCGGTCGTCCAGGTCGCGCTGGGTCAGCGAACCCTGCTCCGGGTGGTGCGCGAAGGCGGCGCTGTTCACCGCGAGCCAGGCGGCGTCGTCCTCACCGGGCACGAAGGTGCGGACGGTGACGCCCGGCGGCAGCACCGTCTCGCCGATGTCCAGCGGGGTCAACGGGCGGCGCAGCTGGCGCAGTTCACGGAAGAGCGAGAGGCCGAGGACCTGGGCGAGATGCCGTGCCGCGGACTTCCCGCCGTGCGCCCACACCCGCAGCCGCTTCCCGGTCACGGCGAGCAGCGCCGCGCCCAGCGCCCGTCCGTGGCCCTGCCCGCGGTACGCCGGATGCACGACCAGCTCGGCGGCCGGGGCCTCGACGGGGTCGGTGTCCTCCAGCTGCGCGTACCCGACCAGGGCCGGCCCGCTGGTCAGCAGCAGATGCCGCACCCCCTCGCGCCGCCCGCCCCGCAGCTGCAGCCGCCCCTGCTCGGACACGGCCTGCCGGCCGTCGGACCGGGCCGCCTCGGCGAGCAGCCCGGATACGGCTTCCGCCTGCTCGGGGGAGAGCACGTCGAGCGTCCGGATCTCACGTCCGGGTGCGGGGAGAGGTACGTCAGTCGTCATGTCTACGAGCCTACGGGGGCGGGGTGGGTGCCGGGGTGGTGCGCGGGTGCTTCGGGGTGCTTCGGGACTCAGGCCGTGGTCTGCGGCGTGTTCAGTACTCCGTCGGCGATGCGGGAGAGATCTTCGGCGCTGGGCAGCAGCTCGCGGACGCGGTCGGGCAGACCGGCGTAGGTGCTGACGGCCAGCGGCCGGCTGTAGCCGCGCAACGCGTACTCGACCGTCGACCGGTCGCGGCTCTCGGCGATGAGAATGCCGATGGGGGGCCCGTCGAACTCCTTGTCCCGCACCAGATCGTCGACCACCGACACATGTGCGCCCCGCACGATCGACTTCAGGTCGTCGATCATCTCGCGGAAGCCCGGCGGCAGTTCGGACGCCCGCTGGGCAGGTACGACGGCCTTGGATTCCGCTTCGTTGTCCATGGCGTACAGGCTTGCGCCGTACATGCGTGCCGGGACGTTTCTGCCCGTATATGTGAGCCATACGAGTGATGTGCGGCCATTTGTGGCCATACCGACCGCATGGCAACCGGTTCGTAACTCCCGACACCTGTCGCGCTACGCGCGTTGACCCTAGGCTGCGCACGAAGTCTCCAGACTCGTCATCACTTTCGAACTCCCGCTGAACTCACAAGGGGACCGATGTCAGCGACACCGCAGAAGAACCGCGCGCCCCGGCGGGTGCTCGCCGCCGCGGCCGGGCTCGCCACCGTCGGCGCGCTCGTCGCCGCGATGCCGGCCGGCGCCCAGGACCGCCACGGCCACGGGCACGGCCACCACAAGCCGGGCCGTACCGTCGACGTACAGCTGCTGTCCTTCAACGACCTGCACGGGAACCTGGAGCCGCCGGCCGGCTCGGCGGGCAAGGTCATCGAGACGCAGCCCGACGGCTCGGCCAAGGAGATTCCGGCCGGTGGCGTCGAGTACCTCGCGACCTCGCTGCGTACCGCGCGCAAGGGCCACCCGTACTCGATCACCGCGGCCGGCGGTGACATGGTGGGCGCGAGCCCGCTGCTGTCCGGCCTCTTCCACGACGAGCCGACCATCGAGGCGCTCAACAAGCTCGACCTCGACGTGACCAGCGTCGGCAACCACGAGTTCGACGAGGGTGCCACCGAGCTGGCCCGCCTCCAGAACGGCGGCTGCCACCCGGTCGAGGGGTGCTACGAGAAGGACAAGAAGTTCGAGGGCGCCGACTTCCCCTACCTCGCCGCCAACGTGACGAACGAGAAGTCCGGCAAGCCGATCCTCAAGCCGTACACGGTCTGGAAGAAGAACGGCGTCAAGATCGGCTTCATCGGGGTGACCCTGGAGGGCACGCCGAACATCGTCACGGCCAACGGCGTCAAGGGCCTCAAGTTCCACGACGAGATCGAGACGATCAACAAGTACGCCAAGAAGCTGAACCGCCAGGGCGTCAAGTCCATCGTCGCGCTGATCCACGAGGGCGGGGCCCCGGCCTCCACCTCGTACAACTACGACTGCGACTCCTCCGGCGCCGGTGACGGCATCTCCGGGCCGATCACCGACATCGCCAAGGGCATCACGCCCAAGGTCGACGCGCTGGTCACGGGCCACACCCACCAGGCGTACGTGTGCACGATCCCGGACCCGGCGGGCAACCCGCGCATGGTCACCTCGGCGTCCTCCTTCGGCAAGCTCTACACCGACACGACGCTCACCTACGACCGCCGCACCAAGGACATCGTCCGTACGTCGGTGAAGTCGGCCGGTGCCAAGAACCCGAAGTCGGCGAACCACATCGTCAGCCGGGACCAGCCCAAGGCCGATGACATGACGGCCCTGATCGCCCGCTGGAACACCCTCGCGGCGCCCATCGCGAACAAGCCGCAGGGCTACATCAGCGCCGACATCAACGGCCGCGGCTCCACGGCCATCGAGAAGCCGCTCGGTGACCTGATCGCCGACGCCCAGCTGGAGGGTCTGGCCCCGGCGGACAAGGGTGGGGCGGTCGTTGCCTTCATGAACCCGGGCGGGATCCGCTCGGACCTGGTGCACAAGGCGAGCGGAGCCGAGGGCGACGGGGTGGTGACGTACGGGGAGGCGTTCACCGTGCAGCCCTTCACCAACATGATGAACGTCGTCGACCTGACCGGCGCCCAGCTGGTGGAGGCGCTCCAGCAGCAGGTCAGCGGCTCCAACGAGGCCAGCCCGAAGATCCTCCAGGTGTCCAAGGGCCTCACCTACACCCTGGACATGACGAAGACGGGCGCGGCCCGCGTGGTCACCGACACGATCAAGCTGAACGGCGAGGCGATCGACCCGGCCAAGAGCTACCGCGTCGCGATGAACGAGTTCCTGGCAGGCGGCGGCGACGGCTTCGCGGCGCTCGGCCAGGGCACGAACAAGCTGGTCGGCCCGTCCGACCTGGACGTTTTCAACGCCTACCTGGCGGCCCACTCCACGGCCGAGGCACCGCTGGCCCCGCCGGCGGCGGACCGGATCACGGTCGTTCAGTAACTCCCGTACGCGGGTGAGCGGGGCGGTGGGCCGGCGGGCCCACCGCCCTTCTGCGTGCCCGGGCGGTTCAGGGCGCCGACCCGGCTCGGGCGAGCGTGAACCAGACCGCCTTCCGGTACGGGAAGCAGCCGCCCAGCACGGTCATCCCCCAGGCGAGCGCCAGCTGCTCCACGATCAACAGCCCCCGCCCGCCCTCCCGTTCGCGCGCCTCTTCGCGTACTTCGCGGAAGGCCGGTGGTTCGGGAAGGGCCCAGTGGTCGTCGTCCGCGACGGAGATCGTGACCTGTTTGCGCTGCACGGTCACGCCGACCCGGATCAGGGACGTGCGCGTGTGCCGGTGGGCGTTGGTGACCAACTCCGTGACACACAGGCGCGCGTCGTCGACAAGACCGCGGTGTCTGCTGACGGTGAGCAGCGATGCGATGAAGTCGCGCGAGAGTTTCGCGGCGCTGGACGTGTTCGGCAGGGCGAGCCGGTAGTTCTCGCCGCCCTGCGGGTCTGGTGGCGAGGAGTATGCGGTGGCGTGGACGTGGGTCATGTCGTTCTCCCAACGCGGTGTGGTGCGAACGGGCGCGTCGCTCGCCGTCCGTGGCGATGGCCGTACGCGGACGTGGGTCAACACGCGGGCGTACGGCTGCACTTCGGGTTTACCGGCGTGCGGCGCGGTGTGTGAGAACGGTAGCGTGGGCGTATCAAGTGTTGTGGGCAAACCCATAATTTTTGCTAGAAGTGGACCCCTTCGAGGGATGCGGCCAGACTGGGTTTCGACAAGAGGAGAGGTTGATGCCACCGAGGAAGCCCCCTACCGCGCGGCAGTGCCGACTGGGTGCGGAGCTGCGCAAGATGCGTGAGCACGCCGGTCTGACGCCAACCGAGGCCGCAGCCCTGCTGGGCACGGACCGGACCACGATCAGCAACACCGAATCGGGGCGGTTCGGAGTGAGCGGTGCGCGGGTGCGCACGTGGGCCGGGCACTACGCGTGCTCCGACGAGGCCTATGTCGACGCACTCGCGGACATGGCCGAGGAGCGGATAAAGGGGTGGTGGGAGGACTACCGCGGCGAGCTTTCCGGGAGCGCGCTCGACCTGGCGGAGCTGGAGCATCACGCGGCGGGTTTCCGGTCGGTTCAGATCATGCATATGCCCGGCTTGCTTCAGACCGAGGACTACGTGCGTGCCGTCTACTCGGAATCTCTGCCGGCGCCGAGCCCGGCGAGTCTCCGGCGCAGGATCTCGCACCGATTGAGGCGGAGGGATGTTCTCGACCGGTCGGACCCGCCCGCCTGCACGTTCCTGGTCCACGAAGCGGCCCTGCGAATGCAGTTCGGCGGGCGCAGGGTGGCGCGTGGGCAGCTTGAGCACCTTCTGAAGGAGTCGGAACGCGACAATGTCACCGTGCGGGTGATCCCGTTCGCGGTGGGTGGCTTCCCGAACGCCGGTAGTTCGACCCACTATGTCTACGGTCCGGTTCCGCAGCTCGACACCGTGCAGACGGATGCCCTACTGGGTTCTGGGTTCGTCGACGCCGAGGCGCGGCTCCAGGTCTTTCGGGCGGTGCTCGACCGGACGGAAGGGCGATCGCTCGATCCGCAGAGTTCGAGAGACTTCATCAAGGAAGTCGCAGAGCAAGTGTGAAGGCGTGAGAATCATGGAAATTCAGTGGCGAAAGTCGTCCAAGTCGGCCGACGCCGACGGTGACAACTGCCTGGAACTCGCCGAATGCGGTGGCGAGATCCTCATGCGCGAGAGTGACAATCCGGACGTGATCATCCGTACGAGCCGTGCAAAGCTTCGCGCCTTCCTCGCTGGCGCGAAGGAAGGCGAGTTCGACGATCTGGCCTGAGCTGTCACGCTCTCGCTTCGGGCGGCTCCCACCGGCGCAGGTGGGAGTCGCCCGCTGCCGTCACATCTCATCTGTGGCGGATATTCATCTCACTCGTTAGATATCAAACACTTGATACGGGCTCACGCAAAGCGCTAGCTTCGGGGTGCGTCCCGGTTGGACCGGTCTTCGGTGGCCGGTGTCCGGGGTGCCCAACTCCGTTCAGCGCTGCGCCAGTTGAGCGGGGTCTCGAAGGGTCGCCCCGCGCCTGCCGCTCGTCACGCCGGCCGCAGGCGCGGGACGGTCCCGATGCAGCGTCAGGAGGCATCCCCGTGCGCGAGCAACAACCCGCACCGACCGCAACGCGCGTGTTCTGGTGCGAGCGGGTCACCTACCGCATGATGGAGGCGGACGAGATCGCCGAGGTGTCCCGGCACATGGCTCTCGACCCCGCCGAGGCCATCCGCTTCATCCGGCTGAACGTGCGGGCGCTGGCCGCCGCTCTGCCGCCCATGGAGCGCCATCGGGCGCTGAGTTGGGTCGACGGCGGCGGATGCGTCGGCGCTGTCGGCGCGCTCCATCGCGGCGAACCCTGCGGCTTCTCGCTGAGTCACCGGGGCGCCTGGATCGAGTGGACCGTTCGCCCGGGTTCCTGTAGTGACGTGCACCCGTCATACTCTGACGGCTGACTTCCCGGACCCCCCACGGCAGACGGAGGCACTTCCCGCATGAGCCCGTACACCGCCACCCGCCGGAACTTCCTGGCCGGCGCCCTCGCCGCCACCGCCACCGTGCTCATCGGTACGGGCCCCGCAGGCGCCGCCGACCGCCAGGCCCTCACCACCCAGGACTGGATGGGAGCCGTCCCCGGCGCCACCGCGCTGCAACGCCTCACGATCCCCGGCTCGCACGACTCCGGCGCCCGCTACGGCGGACCCTGGACCGAGTGCCAGAACACCACCATCGGCGAGCAGTTGAACAGCGGCATCCGCTTCCTCGACGTACGGTGCCGGATCACCGGTGACTCGTTCGCCATCCACCACGGCGCCTCGTACCAGAACCTGATGTTCGGCGACGTGCTCGGCGCCTGCTGGGACTTCCTGGCGGCCCACCCCACCGAGACCGTGCTGATGCGGGTCAAGCAGGAGTACTCGGAGGAGAGCGACGCGGCGTTCCGGGCGGTCTTCGACGACTACCTCGACAACAGGGGCTGGCGCCCTCTGTTCCGCATCGACCCGGTGCTGCCCTCGCTGGGTGAGGCGCGCGGCAAGGTCGTGCTGCTGGCCGACAACGGCGGGCTGCCCGGGGTCCGCTACGCCGACCCGGAACTCTTCGACATCCAGGACGACTACATGGCGGAGCCGTTCGCCAAGTACCCCAAGATCGAGGCCCAGTTCCGCAAGGCCGCCCAGCAGCCCGGGAAGCTGTACATGAACTACGTCAGCACGGCCGCCCTGATGCCACCGCGCTGGAACGCGGACCGGCTCAACCCGCAGGTGCAGTCGTTTCTGGACGGCTCGGAGGCATCCGGCTGGACGGGCCTCGGCATCGTCCCGCTGGACTTCCCCGCCACCCGCTCGGGACTGGTGGAGTCGCTGATCAGGCGCAACCTCGGGGTCTGACAAGGCCCGACGGGGCTGTATGCCGCCGAGAGCCCATGTGTAGTGCGCCGACGGCCGGCAGAGCCGCGTATGGGCCCTGCAGCGCGATGCGATTTCGGCTGAAAACTGCTCGCGGTTCGGACTGCTTTCCCGTACCAGCCCCGGACAATGGGCCTAGCGTGGGATGCAACAAATCTATACATCACGGGAGTTGAAGTGAGTGAGGACCTCGGAGCGATTGCAGTTACGACGGGCGTAAATGCTCTTGTCGGTCTCATCGGCAGCGTGCCCTGGCCGGAGATGGTCAGCCGTGTCAGGGGAGTGCTGAGCCGTCGTGGAGGTGAGGTCGAACCCGGACTGGCGCAGGCTCTGGAGGATCAGGGCGACGACGAGCGTGAGCAACGGCTGGCGACCGCCCTGACGAGACTTTCATCGGAAGAGCTGGATGCCGTCCTGGGTGAGTTGAAATCCCTGAGCCATCAGACGACGGTCACGGTCAGCGGCGGAAAGAGTGCAGTCAACAGTGGCTCCGGAGACCAGAACGTCACGTTCAACTGATGAATGGTGAAAGAGGGGCCGACCTGCCCCCGCATCGGACGCAGGTTGAGGCGAAGGGTGGCAGCAACGCCTTCAACACCGGTTCGGGCAGCCAGTATGTGAAGTTCGGTGGTGTCTGGGCTCAGGCTGTGGTGCTGATCGCCGGCGTCGCTGGAGCCTCGGTCGGAATTGTTATGGCTCCCGAGGCGTCCAAAGCCCAGTACGTCTTCTACTGCGTATTGCTGATCCTTTGCGCGATCACATCTGTGGTCTGCCTCTGGTTCGCCTGCGACGGAGCGAGGAAACGGCTCGTCGCATTCGTCGGACTGGTCGCCGCTGCTGTGGGGAGCGCGGCACTCGCGGCCGGTTCATACAAATTGCTGGCCGACCACGGTGACCTGGACGCGCACATCGTCGTCCAGAGTGACGGGCCAATGGGGAGCCTGGATGAGGCCGAGATGACCGTGGACGCGGCCTCTTCTCGTTCGCATCTCCGGATAAAGGTTTTTATCGAGGACCAGCTTTTCGGCGATATGTGTGACGTTGAGTCGACTGTCTCGGTGATGCCTGTTGTGGACGGCAAGCCCCTGAAGGATGAGGCGGTCAAACTGGAAAATGAAAACGTGGGCGACATCAACCTGCATGGTGCTCGCGAACATGTCAAATTGCGGGCCGTGGTCGATACGTCGAAATCCGGTGAGAACTGCCGGTTGAACCTCCGATTCGACTCTGCCGTCCTACACGACCATGAATGGTGGCTTCTGTGAGGAGAAGGAGAAGGATGGGATTGTCCCGGATTGCCCTGGCAGGTTGCGGTCTGTTTTTTCTCGCAGCGACCTCCGGGTGCGGGTCGGACGAGTGGCCCGCAACCGAGGAGGTTCATATCGGAGTAAAGGTCGACCAGCCCGGGACTGGTTACAGGAACGGTACGTATGGTGCGTACACCGGATTCGACATCAGGATCGCCTACATGGCCGCTGGTGCGCTGGGCAAAGAACCCAAGTTCTTTGCCGTGCCATCCGACGAACGGCAGACGGCTGTCGGCAGGGATAATCTCGTCGTGGCGACTTTCTCGATCATCGACGACCGCTTGATCGGTAAGTCGGCCGTCGACTTCGTGGGACCGTATGCCATGACCCATTCGGGCATCCTGGTGCGCAAGGCAGACCGTCCAGGCATCCGTGATGTGTCCGACCTGAAGGACAAAAGAGTGTGCACCTGGCCCGGAACGACTTCCGGTGTCACGGCATCCCGTGCAATTCCAAAATATCTGACGGCCGAAGGGAGTGATGCCGGGGACTGTGTGCGGAAGCTGACCAAGAAACAAGGCGTGGACGCCGTTTTCACAGACACGTTGTTGCTTCAGGGATTCGCGCAGGAGGACAAGAGTCTGGAAGTCGTGAAGCCGAAATCCGGAACTTTCCAGTACTACGGCATCGCGCTGCCCAAGGGGCATCGTGACGGGTGCGAGAAGATCAAAGAGGAACTCAAGCGGTACATGAATTCGGGCAAATGGGATATCGATTTCGCCTCGATTTTCCACTCGATCAATAAAAAGGGCGATTACAAACCCACAACCGAGCAGGTCGATAAGTATTCTTGCCAGGACAAAGTGGGCCGTGGGTGAGGGGCGCACTCTTCCCTTCGCACCGCAGCCCCGGCGGCGGCTGCGGCGCCCCCGGCAGCCGGATCGAGGCGACCGTGCCCGGGCCGTCCGCCGCCGGGCGCAGGGTGATCTCGCCGCCCGACTGCTGGACCGTGCGGGCGACGATGGACAGGCCCAGGCCCGAGCCGGGGAGCTGGCGGGCGGACGGGGAGCGCCAGAAGCGTTCGAAGACGTGGGGGAGTTCGTCGGCGGGGATGCCGGGGCCCTGGTCCCGTACGGTCAGCTCGCCGCCGCGCAGGGCGACCTCGATCGTGCCGCGGGACGGGCTGAACTTGACCGCGTTGTCCAGGACGTTGACCACCGCCCGTTCCAGCGCGGCGGCATCGGCGGCCAGGTTCCACAATGTGTACCCCGGCGCCTCGGGGTCGACGGTCGTCGACGTGCCGGAGTCGCGCAGGTCGTAGCGCACGGCGTGACGTCCGCCGCGAGCGAGCGCCTCGCAAAGTGCGTCGGGCCAGGAAAGCATGGTCGTGCCGCCCGCGAGCAGCACGAGGGGCGCCACATCGACATGGACGAAGCCGCGCGGACGGTCCCGGGCCACATCTGGCGCTCCGTCGGCCGTTGAGCGGGCCCCGGGCCGCCGTCCGGCCGGTTCGAATCCCTGATTGGGCGCAGCCCGGGGGCATGGGCCCGGGGGGTCTGAGCCTCCGCCGATCACGTCGCTTGCGTTTCTTTCGAATTGTGCGATGCTGGGTCTACTCTCAAAGGAGACAGAGCCATGCACGGCACTACTGAAGACCGCACTCTGCTGCCCGAGCACCGCGCGGAGATCGCCGAGCTCTGCGCCTTCCTGGACCGGACCCCGCAAGCTGTGGAGCCGGCTCTGCTGCGCGGGCCCGACGGCGCCACGCGCACGCTGCCCCCCGAGGTCTACGAGGCGCTGATGGTGGTGGTGCGGGCCCTTTCGGAGGGCAAGGCCGTGACGGTCGCACCGGTGAACACCACACTGACCACGCAAGAGGCTGCCGACCTCCTGGGAGTCAGCCGGCCGACGTTCGTCAAGATCCTCGATGAGGGCGGGATCCCCTTCTCTCGGCCGGGAAGGCACCGCAGAGTGCTCTTGGCCGACGTTCTCGACTACAAGGAGAAGAGACGCTCGCAGCGTCGCCGAGGACTGGACGAACTGGTCGGACTGACCGAGGACGCCGGTCTCTACGACAACTGATCAGCTGAATCCGCCCGAGCCGACTGGAGCGATGTGCAGCGCGTCGTCCTGGACACCTGTGTCCTCTTCCCGAACTACCTCAGGGACACATTGCTGAGACTCGCCGAGGCCGAGCTCTACGAACCGCTCTGGTCCACCGACATCCTGGATGAGCTGACCAGGAACGTCGGCGAGCGTATCGGGGCCTTGAAGGCCAAGGGAATCGTCGAAGCGATGGCGGGCACGTTTCCCGACAGCCTTGTGTCGGGATACGAGGCGCTCATACCCGCCATGGCGAACGACCCCAAGGACCGGCATGTGCTGGCGGCGGCGGTCCGGGGCCAGGCGCATGCCGTCGTCACGCTGAACGTGAAGGACTTCCCGGCCGAGGCTTCGGATCCGTACGAGATCGAGGTGATGCGCCCCGACGACTTCCTGCTGGACATGCTCGATCTCGCCCCGGTGGAGATGAACTCCGTTCTGCGCACGCAGGCGGGTTCCTACCGGCGGGAGCCCCGCGACCTGCACGGGCTGCTGGACCGGCTGGACGCGGGAGGCGCCCCGCAGTTCGCTGCCGAGTTCCGGCGCCGTCTCTGACTCCGCCCCGCACCGCCCCCGCGATCACAGCCCCGGCGGCGGTGTCGGCGCCCCCGGCAGCCGGATCGAGGCGACCGTGCCCGGGCCGTCCGCCGCCGGGCGCAGGGTGATCTCGCCGCCCGACTGCTGGACCGTGCGGGCGACGATGGACAGGCCCAGGCCCGAGCCGGGGAGCTGGCGGGCGGACGGGGAGCGCCAGAAGCGTTCGAAGACGTGGGGGAGTTCGTCGGCGGGGATGCCGGGGCCCTGGTCCCGTACGGTCAGCTCGCCGCCGCGCAGGGCGACCTCGATCGTGCCGCGGGACGGGCTGAACTTGACCGCGTTGTCCAGGACGTTGACCACCGCCCGTTCCAGCGCGGCGGGCTCGGCCCGTACGTACCAGGGGGTCAGGTCCGCCCTGATGGTCAGCTCGGGGCCGCGCAGCCGGGCGCGCTCCAGGGCCGTGTCCGCGATGTCGTGCAACGCGACGACCTGGAGCGGGACGGGGCCGGGGGCGTCGGGGCGGGCCAGTTCCTGGAGGTCGCCGATGAGCGAGGCCAGCTCGGTCATCTGCGCCTTGACCGATTTCATCAGGGCCCTGCGGTCGTCGGGCGGGATGGCGCGGCCGGTGTCGTCGCTGCGGGCGAGGAGCTCGATGTTGGTGCGCAGGGACGTCAGCGGGGTCCGCAGCTCGTGGCCGGCGTCGGCGATCAGCTGGGCCTGGCGGTCGCGGGAGCTGGCCAGGGACGCGGTCATCGAGTTGAAGGAGCGGGACAGCCGGGCGATCTCGTCCTCGCCGTCGGCCGGGATCCGGACGGTGAGGTCCTCGGTACGGGCGACGTGCTCGACGGCCTCGGTGAGCTCGTCGACGGGGCGCAGCCCGGTGCGGGCGACCCAGAGCCCGGCCGCGCCGGCGCCGACGCCGCCGATGCCGGCGACGGCCAGGAGCACCCAGGCGAGGGTGGAGAGCGGGTCGTTGATCTCGCTCATCGGACGGGCGACGGAGACCGCGAAGCTTCCCGGGGCCAGGCCGGGCGCCTGGTTGTGGGTCTCGTACGTGTACGTGTACACGCGCATCTTCTTGCCGCTCTTCGTGCTGGCCGTGTGCAGGGCGTTGTCCCTCACACCGGCGGCCACGGCGATGTCGGCGGCCGTCACACCGATCGGCGAGGCCCCGGCGGAGGTGCAGGTGCTCCCGGACACGGTGACGAGCTGCACGGTGTACGTCCCCCCGACCTGCGGGGCGGTCGCCCGGTCGGGGCGGGTGCAGGCGGTGAACAGCTGCTGCACGTAGACGTCGCTGACCGAGACATTGCGCAGCGAGGCATCCAGCTGGTTCTCCAGCTGCGCCCGCGTCACGAACCAGCAGGCCGCCGCGACCGCCGCCACCGCGACCGCCACCGCCGTCGCCACCAGCAGCGCGAGCCGGGAGCGCAGCGGCAGGGCGCGGAGCCGGCGCAGGGTGCCGGTCATCCGTCACCGCCGCCGGAGCGGAGCGCGTAGCCGACCCCCCGCACCGTGTGCACGAGGCGCGGTTCGCCGCCCGCCTCCGTCTTGCGGCGCAGGTACATCACGTACACGTCCAGGGAGTTGGAGCTCGGCTCGAAGTCGAAGCCCCACACGGCCTTCAGGATCTGCTCGCGGGTCAGCACCTGCCGCGGGTGGGCCAGGAACATCTCCAGCAGGGTGAACTCGGTACGGGTCAGCTCGACCCGGCGGGTGCCCCGGGTGACCTCGCGGGTGGCGAGGTCCATCCGCAGGTCCGCGAAGGCCAGCACATTGTCGTCGGGGACGCCGCCGCCCGCCGCGGCCGCGTACGAGCTGCGGCGCAGCAGGGCCCGGATGCGGGCGAAGAGCTCGTCCAGCTCGAAGGGCTTGACCAGGTAGTCGTCGGCGCCCGCGTCGAGACCGGTGACCCGGTCGCCGACGGTGTCGCGGGCGGTGAGCATCAGGATGGGCGTGGTGGTGCCCGTGGAGCGGAGCCGACGGGCGGCGGTCAGGCCGTCCATCCGGGGCATCTGGATGTCGAGGACGATGAGGTCGGGGGCGTACGACTCGGCCCTGGCGAGGGCGTCGAGACCGTCGACGGCCACCTCGGTGTCGTAGCCCTCGAACGCGAGACTGCGCTGCAGGGCCTCGCGCACGGCGGGCTCGTCGTCGACGATCAGGATGCGCTGCGGATCGTCTTCGGCGGGGCTCATCGCTCGTTGTCCTCTTCTCGTTCCCGTACGGCTGTGCCTTCCGGCTCTCAGCCTTGCACGGCCGCGGCGCTTCGTCGTCGTGCGGCCCGGCGCCCGCGGCCGGTGGCGGTACGGAGCTCGGGGGCCCGGCGCGGCCCGTGCGCGGCCTTGATCTGCCGGACAGGCCCCAGGGGGAGGGCCAGGTCGGCCGGGCCGGTGGGGGTGTGGGCGGGGTGGTGCATGGATGTCTCCTCAGGAGCCGTTGCCGGCCCGCAGGGTGTCGAGGTCGGCCTTGAGCGTGTTCACCGGGATGGCGAAGCCGAGACCCACACTGCCCGCGCTCGAACTGCTCGACCCGCTGGACGAACTCGCCGAGTACATCGCGGAGTTGATGCCGATGATCTCGCCGTTCATATTGATGAGCGCGCCGCCGGAGTTGCCGGGGTTGAGCGAGGCGTCGGTCTGGATGGCCTTGTACGTGGTGGTGGATTCGCCGGTGTCGCCGTTGAACTGCCGGCCGCCGAACTCGAACGGCCACTGCTCGCCGCCGCTCTGCCCGCGCTGCCCCTGGCCGCTGCCGTCCTCCTTGGCGACGGTGACATCGCGGTCGAGGGCGGAGACGATGCCGCTGGTGACGGTGCCGGTGAGGCCCTCGGGAGAGCCGATCGCGACGACCTGGTCGCCGACCGCGACCGCCGAGGAGTCGCCCAGCGTGGCCTTCTTCAGCCCGCTCGCACCCTGGAGCTTGATGAGCGCGAGGTCCTTGTCGGGGTCGGTGCCGACCACGTCGGCGGTGTACGTGCGGCCGGTGCTGAGCGTCACCTTGATCGACGAGGCGCCGGAGATGACGTGGTTGTTGGTGACGACCTCGCCGTCGGAGGTGATGATCACGCCGGAGCCGGTGGACTCGCCCGCGGTCGAGGTCGCGTTGATCTCGACGATCATCGGTGAGACGGCCTTGGCGACACCGGCGACGGTGCCCTTGCTGCTCTGCGAGACGGTGGTGCCGGGGATGACACTGCTCGCGCTGTTCGAGCTGTTGCCGGTGAGCTGTCCGATGACGGTGGCGGTGCCGCCGCCGACGATCGCCGCCGCGATCGCCACGGCCGCCAGCAGGGCGACCGGCCGCCTGGCCCGCTGCCGGGGCGCGGCCGGCTCCTGGGGCGCGGGCGGCGGGAAGGCGGGTCCGCCGCCGCCGTCGCCGCCGTGCCCGTCGCCGCCGTTCCCACCGGGCCACACGGTGGTTCCGGGGCCCGTCGCGATCGGCTGCGCGGGCCGGTATGACGGCGGCGGCGGGTAGGCCGCGTCGCCGTTGCCGTACGAGGGGTACATCGGGTACTCGCCGCTCGGGCGCTGGCTCTCTGTCATGCCTATGAGCGTGTCCGGCGAAGATGAGAGAAGCCTGAGCACGTCCTGAGAAGCCCGGCAGAACCTCGTATGCCCGATATAAGGAGCGGCCCCCGCCCGGGGGCCGGCCCGCTACCTGACCGTCTGCTCCCCGCAGCCGCAGGAGCGCCGCACCACCAGCGCCGACGGGAACTGCTTCAGCCGCTCCCGCCGCGACCCCGAGACCCGCAGCGAGTCGTCGAGCACCAGGTCCACCGCGGCCCGCGCCATCGCCGGGCGGTCCGAGGAGACCGTCGTCAGCGGCGGATCGGTCAGACCGGCTTCCTTCACGTCGTCGAAGCCCGCCACCGCGAGTTCCCCGGGCACATCGATGCGCAGCTCGCGCGCGGCCCGCAGTACCCCGAAGGCCTGGTCGTCCGTCGAGCAGAAGATCGCCGGCGGCCGGTCCGGCCCGGCGAGCAGCTTCAGCGCCACCTGATAGGCGTCGTAACGGTTGTACGGGGCCTGGAAGAGCCGGCCCTCCGTCGAACGCCCCGACTCGTGCATCGCCCGGCGCCAGCCCTCGACGTGGTCGGCGACCGGGTCACCGACCACCGGGGTGGACTCCACGCCGCCGAGACACGCCACGTACTCGTTGCCGTGCTCCAGCAGGTGCCGGGTGGCCAGCTGGGCGCCGCCGACGTCGTCGGTGACGACCGCGACGTCGTCGATCGCCTCCGGCCGCTCGTGCAGCAGCACGACCCGCGCGTCCCACGCCTCTATCTCGGCCGCCGCCCGCTCGCTGGGGCCCTGGCTGACCAGGATCAGGCCGGAGACCCGCATGCCGAGAAAGGCCCGCAGATAGTGGACCTCGCGCTCGTCGCGGTAGTCGGAATTGCCGACGAGCACCATTTTTCCGCGCTCGGCGGCGGCCTGTTCGACCGCGTGCGCCATTTCCGCGAAGAACGGCTGCCGGGCGTCCGGCACGATCATCCCTACGAGATCGGTCCGCCGCGAGGCCATCGCCTGGGCAACCCGGTCCGGCCGGTAGCCCAGCTCCTTGATCGCGGCGAGTACCCGCTCGCGCGTGGCCGGGGCGACCGGCCTCGGTCCGTTGTTGATGACGTAGCTGACGACCGCGGTCGACGTCCCCGCCAGTCTCGCCACATCGTCCCGCGTCACCTTGGCCACGCGCGGCAGTCTACGCGGATATACCTACCTTCCGGCAGGCCGGACCGGGGCTTCTTCCTTCAGCGCGGCCGCCCGCGACTGCTCCGAACGGGTTGCGGGTTCGGTGGCCGCCTCCGCCGCGGCCCGGTCCTTGGCCTCCTCGGCGGCGCGCTCCACCTTCTCGGGTGCCACGAAGCGGTAGCCGACGTTGCGGACCGTACCGATCAGCGACTCGTGCTCGGGGCCGAGCTTGGCGCGCAGCCGCCGGACATGGACGTCGACGGTGCGCGTGCCGCCGAAGTAGTCGTAGCCCCAGACCTCCTGGAGCAGCTGGGCGCGGGTGAAGACCCGGCCCGGGTGCTGCGCGAGGTACTTGAGCAGTTCGAACTCCTTGAAGGTCAGGTCCAGGACCCGGCCCTTCAGCTTCGCGCTGTACGTGGCCTCGTCGACCGAGAGGTCGCCGTTGCGGATCTCCATCGGGGAGTCGTCGGCGGTGATCTGCTGCCGGCCGGTGGCCAGCCGCAGCCGGGCCTCGACCTCGGCCGGTCCCGCCGTGTCCAGCAGTACGTCGTCGATGCCCCAGTCGGCGGTGACGGCCGCGAGACCGCCCTCCGTCACGACGAGGAGCAGCGGACAGCCCGGTCCGGTGGACCGCAGCAGCTGGCAGAGCGACCGCACCTGGGGGAGGTCGCGGCGGCCGTCGATGAGAATGACGTCGGCACCGGGGGTGTCGACGAGAGCGGGGCCTTCGGCCGGTGCCACCCGCACGCTGTGAAGCAGGAGACCGAGGGCGGGCAGCACCTCCGTCGACGGTTGAAGGGCATTCGTCAGGAGCAGCAGTGAACTCATCGCCGCCCACCTGCCTGGGTCGTCGGTCGATGATCGTGCACGGTTCGCTCGCCCATTACGTCGGTCCTCCTCGTTCCCTGCGAGAGGGGCACTCCCGGGCCGGGCCCGGGGGAGTATGCGGCACTTCTTCGTACGCTTTCGTGCTGGTCCCACGGATGTGATCCCGCGCCCTGGGACCGCTGAGCTTGTGGAAACGTCGCCGTAACAACGCCTGGAAAGCACAAAAGGACCCGGGGGCTGCTCTGCCCGGATCCTCTTCCCAGCACAATAGCCCACATGAGTTCTGTGTCCGAGGGGCGATTTCGGAGTTCCGCTGTTCCCTCGATCACGCCCGGTCCCCTGCGCACCGCATTGCGTACCGATGACGGGGTGCGTATCGAGGCGGTGTACGAACCGTGTACGGCGGGTGCCGGGGCCGGTGCGGAGTCATCCTTCGACGGTACTGCGATCGTGCTCGCGCACGGTTTCACCGGTTCGGTGGACCGGCCCGCGGTGCGACGTGCCGCCGGGGTGTTCGCCGGGCGGGCGGCCGTGGTCACGTTCTCGTTCCGGGGGCACGGCGGGTCCGGCGGGCGGTCGACGGTGGGGGACCGCGAGGTGCTGGACCTGGCCGCGGCGGTGGCGTGGGCGCGGGAGCTCGGACACCGCCGGGTCGTGACCGCCGGGTTCTCGATGGGCGGGTCCGTGGTGCTGCGGCACGGGGCGCTGTACGCCAGGCGGCCGGCGGACGGTGCGGAACCCGGTGGTGCTGTGGAGCGCGAGGGGCGCACCGGGGCGCGTTCGGAGGCGCACGCGGATGCGGTGGTGGCCGTGAGCGCCCCCGCCCGCTGGTACTACCGGGGCACCGCCCCGATGCGCCGCCTGCACTGGGTGGTCACCCGGCCGATGGGCCGCATGGTCGGCCGCTACGGCCTGCGTACCCGGATCGACCGCAACGAGTGGGATCCGGTGCCGCTCCCGCCGGTCGAGGCCGCCGGGCTGATCGCCCCGGCGCCGCTGCTGATCGTGCACGGCGACCGGGACCCGTACTTCCCGCTGGATCACCCGCGCTCGCTGGCCGACGCGGCGGGCGACGGCGCCGAGCTGTGGCTGGAGCGCGGCATGGGGCATGCCGAGAACGCCGCGGACGAGACCTTGCTCACCCGCATCGCCGACTGGGCGGTGACGCCGTGACCCATGATGGACAGCTGACGAGAGACGAGAGGAGTGGCGCCATGCCTGCGGTAACCATCCGCTACTGGGCCGCCGCCAAGGCCGCGGCCGGGACCGCGGAGGAGCCGTACACGGCTGCGACCCTCGCCGAGGCGCTCGACGCGGTGCGTGAACGGCACCCCGGAGAGCTCACCCGAGTGCTGCAAAGGTGCTCGTTCCTCATCGACGGTGACCCCGTGGGGACCCGCGGCCATGAGACCGTACGCCTTGCCGAGGGCGGCACGGTCGAGGTGCTCCCGCCGTTCGCAGGAGGGTGAACCGCAGAACATGAGCAGCAGCAACGATCAGCAGCATCCGTACGGACAGGACCCGAGCTACGGGTACGGTCCCGGCCACGACCCGTCGAACGGCGGACAGCCGCAGCCGCAGCCGCAGTCGTACGGCGATCAGTCCTACGGTGCGCAGGCCCACGGCGATCAGTACTACGGCGATCAGTCCTACGGCGCACAGGCCTACGGGGCGCCGTCCCACGGAGACCAGTCGTACGGCGATCAGTCCTACGGCGGCGGGGCCCAGGGAGCGCAGCCGTACGGGCAGCAGCCCTCGTACCCCTCGTACGGAACCCCGCAGCAGGCACCGCAGACGGGCCCCGGCCAGGGCTGGCCGGCCGGGTACGCGCAGGAGCCCGCCGCGCCCGCGGGCCACGGCCAGGACCCCGCGGTCGCGCAGACCTGGGAGGGCCAGACCTGGGACACCCAGTACCAGCCGGTCCTCCAGTCGTCCCAGCCCGCGCAGCCCGCCCAGCCCGCCGGGCCCGGTCCGGCCGCCGACGAGACCGCCTACCTGCCGCCCCCTCTGCCGCCGCAGGGCGCCTCGGGCTCGTACCCGCTGCCGCCCGAGGCACCGGCAGCGCCCCCCGCCGCCGAGCCGGCCGTCGCTGCCGCACCCGCCTCCGCGCACGACGCGGCCGGCTACAGCGCCCCGACCACCCTGGGCAACAGCCGGATCACCGACGCCCAGCGCGCCCGCGCCGAGGGCCGCTCGCCGATCATCCCGCCGGGCATGCAGCCCGCCGGGATCACCGCCGGACTCGGGCTGCTGCTCGCCCTGGGCGCCGCGATCGGGCAGTACGCCCTGGTCGTACCCCTGGTGCTGCTCCAGGCCGTGACCGCGGCCGGCTGGTTCCGGCTCAACGGCATGTGGCCGGCCCGGCAGGGCATCGCGCTCGCGTTCGCGGGCGGCCTCGTCGCCGACATCGCGCTGCTCGCCGCGGGCCGGGAGAACGGGCCGGCCGCCATCCTCGGCACCCTCGGCGTCTGGGTGCTGCTCACCGTGGTCCTCCAACTGCGCAGCCACGCGAGCGCCGACGAGCGGATGCAGGGGCTGATGGCCACCGTCGCGTCGGCCGCCCTCTCGGTCCTGGCCGCCGGACACCTCGCGGCGGTCCCGGACGCGGTGACGGTGGGCGCGGTGGCCGTCGCGGTCGCCGCGCTCGTCCGCGTCCTTCCGCTGCCCGGACCGGCCTCGGTCGTGGTGGCGCTGCTCGCCGCGGCGGGCGCCGGCGCCGTGGCCGGCACGCTCACCGACCTGGGCACGAAGGGCGCGCTGCTCGGCCTCGCGGCGGGTGTCTGTGCGCTGATCGGGCTGCGGGTGGCGAGCTACGACTACCCGTCGCGCTTCGTCCACATGACCGCCGGCGTGGCACTGCCGCTCACTGCCGCGGCGCCCGCCGTGTACCTGCTCGGCCGCGCGCTCTTCTAGCCCGGGGCCGGACCGCCCCGGGAACCGAAGAGGGGTGCCTGCTCGTCGATCACCCGGGGCGCCGCGCACATTCGCCGGACGTGCGGGGCGCCGGGGTCCGGCCGGAATGCAGGGTGGGGGAGAGAGCGGGCATGCGTGCACTGCGGATACTGCTGGTCATCGTGGTGGTCCTGGGCGGGATCTTCGTCGCCGTCGACCGGGCGGCGGTGTACTTCGCCGAGTCGGAGGCCGCGGGGCGGATCCGGATCACGGATGCCACGATCGGCTCGACGGACGTCTCCATCAAGGGATTCCCGTTCCTGACGCAGATCGCCGGTGATCAGCTCGACGAGGTCGATGTCGAGATCACCGGCATCGAGACCGCCGCCAACGGCCGCAGGCTCCGGATCAGCAGGATGAACGCCGCGCTGCACGACGTGAAACTGGCCGACGACTACTCCAGCGCCACCGCCACCCGCGCCACGGGCACCGCCGTCATCTCGTACGAGGACCTCACCGAGGCCGCCAGTGACGGCGTCGCCGTCGAGTACGGCGGCAACAACAAGGTGAAGGTGACCGGCACGGTCGACGTCCTCGGCAACCCGATCTCGCGCAGCGTGCTCTCCACCGTCACCCTGGTCGACGGCCACACGCTCCGGGTGCACGCGGACAAGGTGCCGGGCGAGGGCATCCCCGGGCTGGAGGGGCTGGTCCGCCAGAAGACCGACTTCGACCGGGAGGTCGGCGGCCTGCCGGGCGGCCTGAAGCTCCAGAAGATCCAGCCGACCGCCGACGGCCTGGAGATCTCGGTGACGGGCACGGACGTGAAGCTCGCCGCATAGGCACATCGCCCCGTCCGGCGGGCCACACCCCGCTCGCCGTACGCCCCGACGCCTCGGTGCGCCACATATTGAGACGGTCATGTCCGATCCGTAGATGGCCGACGGCCGCCGGTGGCACGGGAGCCGCGCGGGGGATGCCCCGATCCCATACCTGTCTCGCATGGCAGACGATCGCGTCTCAGGATTCGACACGGCGGTGACATGCCCGCCCGTACCTCCCTACGATCGGTCCCATGCAGTGCTCTATTGGCGGTCTCCCACAGCGGGGACGGGCGGATCTCACGAAGCGGCGGGCAGTGGACCTGTGCCGCGTCGCCGCCATGCTCTGTCGCACTGTCTGAGCGGGAGCCCTCGGCGCCCCGCATTTCCCCCCGGCCCTTCGACCGACGTCAGGGCCCATCCCGATCGCCGTTGTACGTGCGCCGCACGCCGCGCCGCCGTACACCCGCATCACGCACCGTCTCGCATCATCTCGCCGCAGACTGCCCCGGAGGAGAACAGAATGAGCCGCAGTGACGTCCTGGTAGACGCCGACTGGGTCGAGGCCCACATCGACGACCCGAAGGTCGCTCTCGTCGAGGTCGACGAGGACACCTCGGCGTACGAGAAGAACCACATCAAGAACGCGATCCGGATCGACTGGACCAAGGACCTCCAGGACCCGGTCCGTCGTGACTTCATCGACCAGGCCGGGTTCGAGAAGCTGCTGTCCGAGAAGGGCATCGGCAACGACACCACGGTCGTCCTGTACGGCGGCAACAACAACTGGTTCGCGTCCTACGCGTTCTGGTACTTCAAGCTCTACGGCCACCAGGACGTCCGCCTGCTCGACGGCGGCCGCAAGAAGTGGGAGCTCGACTCCCGCGACCTGGTCGACGGCGACCAGATCCCGTCCCGCCCGGCCACCGAGTACAAGGCCCAGCCGCAGGACGAGTCGATCCGCGCCTACCGCGACGACATCGTGAAGGCGATCGGCAACCAGAACCTGGTCGACGTGCGTTCGCCCGACGAGTTCAGCGGCAAGCTGCTCGCCCCGGCGCACCTCCCGCAGGAGCAGTCCCAGCGCCCCGGCCACGTGCCGAGCGCCCGCAACATCCCGTGGTCGAAGAACGCCAACGACGACGGCACCTTCAAGTCGGACGAGGAGCTCAAGGCCCTCTACGAGGCCGAGCAGGTCGACCTGGCGAAGGACACCATCGCGTACTGCCGCATCGGCGAGCGCTCCGCGCTCACCTGGTTCGTGCTGCACGAGCTGCTCGGCCAGGAGAACGTCAAGAACTACGACGGTTCGTGGACCGAGTACGGCTCCCTCGTGGGTGTGCCGATCGAGCTCGGCGCCAACAAGTAACTCCGCACGACCCGGACCAGCAAGACCCCCGACCCGGAAGGACGAGACACCATGTGTGGAGCAAAGGCCGGCGGCCCCGACGCTTCGACCATCAAGCCCGGCGAGACCACCATCCAGGGCAGCGTGACCCGCGACGGCGAGCCCGTCACCGGTTACGTGCGCCTGCTGGACTCGACCGGCGAGTTCACCGCCGAGGTCCCGACCTCGGCGACCGGACAGTTCCGCTTCTACGCGGCCGAGGGCACGTGGACGCTGCGCGCCCTCGTCCCGGGCGGCAGCGCCGACCGCACGGTCGTGGCGCAGACCGGTGGCCTCTCCGAGGTCGCGATCGCCGTCTAGTACGAGCAGGTCCCGCCGCGGTCCGCATGCCGCGACACAGATCGGCCGAGGGGCCGTACCCCAGGGGGTTGGACGCCTTCCTGAACGGGGTACGGCCCTTCGCGCCGTCCGGGCGGGTGCGCGCCGTTCGCACGGGCGGCTCCGAGACCTACCCTGGAAACATGTACGCGCGACGCCGTCGCGGCTATTTCCTGATGATGGGGGCCTGCATCGTCCTCTTCGTATCGGCCTGGTCCTTCGTCAGGCTGTGGTCGATGCCGGCCGCGATAGCGATGTGCCTCGTCGCGATGGTCATCCCGCCCGTCGCGGCCATGGTCGCCAACCGGCGGGGGCCGGAGGACCGCTGGTGGGACGATCCGTCCGGCGACCCGAAGTCCGACGAGTGGTGGGACGAACTCGACGGCAAGAAGCGGCGGTAACGCTCTTGCGTCGGTGGACGAGCATCAGTAGACGAGCGCCTGGACGCCGTCGGCCATGACCTCGCTGACGAAGACCTGGGCACCGGCGATCCGTACGCCCTCCAGGACGTCCTGCTCGGTGATGTCACGACGGGCCGCGCACTGCGTGCACAGGGTGATCCGTCCGCCCGCCTGGATCGACTCGATCAGGTCCGGCAGCGGCGCGGCATGCGGCAGTTCGAACTCGGCGGCGCGCCCCGGCAGCGCGAACCAGGAGGACTCCCCGGTCAGCCAGAGCGAGACCTCCACGCCACTGGCGACGGCGACCGCGGCCACCGTGAACGCCTGCGAGCAGCGCTCGGCGGAGTCGGCACCTGCGGTCACCTTGATCACGAGCTTCTTCGGCATATGCCGAACTGTAATCGTCGGGCTCGGCTCCGCGGCACGTGGCCGCCCGCGGCTGGACCGTGCCGGACGGCACATCGACCCGGATCTATCTCGTCCGGTTCAACTCGACGGCCTTCGCCCAGTCCTTCCTGGACTCGATCACCGTCAGCGGAGCACCGGTGCCGCTCGCCGGGGCGCCCGAGACGGTTCTCGACGAAGGCTGGGGCGGCGGCAAGGTGGCGGGCACCTCGTCCTACGTGTACGACGAGGCGAAGCCGTACGGCGAGGCGCGGGTCCGCCAGGCCTACGTGGTCGCCGGGGACACGCTCGCCCTCGTCGTCCAGTCCCGCAAGGGCAAGGAGGGCACCCGGAGCGTCCCGTTCCACCAGACGGTGATCCTGCAGAACCAGCTGCTGGGCTGACCTGTCCCTCGGCGGTCCCCGAGCAAGCCCCGGACCGGCAGGCCGGGCCCCAACCCATTAGGCTGGGGCCCGGCCCCGTACTGCTGCCATAACGCTCGTTGCAAGGAGTTCCCGTGCTTGAGGCATTCTTCTCCGCCCTGCTGGTCCTGGTCTGCGTCGGCGTTCTCGCCTTCGCAGGCGTGACCGTGAAGAAGCTGTACCAGGGTCAGCGCTGACCGTTCTCCCTCCCGGTACCCGCCTCCGTCCGCAGCCACCCCACCTCACAGATCGTCTGAGCCGCTCATGATCGAGATCCCGTCCGACCTCCACCCGGACCTCGTCCCGCTGGCCTTCCTTCTCGGCAACTGGGCGGGCGCGGGTGTCTCCGACTTCCCCGGCGCCGAGCAGTGCAACTTCGGCCAGGAAGTCTCCTTCAGCCACGACGGCCGGGACTTCCTGGAGTACGCCTCGCACACCTGGGTGCTCGACTCCGAGGGCAAGAAGGTCAGGCCGCTGGAGTCCGAGTCCGGCTACTGGCGCATCGACAAGGACCGCAAGGTCGAGGTCGTCATGTCCCGCGACCAGGGCGTCATCGAGATCTGGTACGGCGAGCTGGCCGACAAGAAGCCGCAGATCGATCTGGTCACCGACGCGGTGGCCCGGACCGCGGCCTCCGGCCCGTACAGCGGTGGCAAGCGGCTCTACGGCTATGTGAAGAGCGACCTGATGTGGGTCGGCGAGAAGACCACCCCCGAGGTGGAACTGCGTCCGTACATGTCGGCGCACCTGAAGAAGGTCGTCACCCCGGAAGAGGTCGAGGCGATGGCGAAGAGCCTCGGCGACCTGCCGGACGACGGCATCGCCTTCTTCAAGTAGTCCGCGGGCGGGTGCTCACCCGGTCCTACACTGGGCGTGTGGTGAGCACCGACTGGAAGACCGATCTCCGACAGCGCGGCTACCGGCTGACGCCGCAGCGCCAGCTTGTCCTGGAAGCCGTCGACACGCTGGAACACGCGACACCCGACGACATCCTCTCCGAGGTCCGCAGGACCGCGTCCGGCGTGAACATCTCCACCGTCTACCGGACCCTCGAACTCCTGGAGGAGCTGGGCCTGGTCAGCCACGCCCACCTGGGACACGGGGCGCCCACGTACCACCTGGCCGACCGACACCATCACATCCATCTGGTCTGCCGCGACTGCACGGACGTCATCGAGGCCGATGTCGGCGTCGTCGCCGAGTTCACCGCGAAGCTGAAGAGCAGCTTCGGGTTCGAGACGGACATGAAGCACTTCGCGATCTTCGGCCGCTGCGCCGGGTGCACGGCGAAGGCGGAAGCCGAGGAAACCGGCCGGACGTCCGCCGAAGCGGCCGGCCCCAAGGCCTAGGCCCTGTCGGCCAGGGGCCTCTCCGGCGGCCTCGTTCGTACCGCGTCGTACGCTGGTCGCATGAAGAGCCCCCTGCTGTCCCTGCCCGGCGCCGTCCCCGCCGAAGGCCGCGACGAAGGCGTCGCCGCGCACTACGGCGACCTGTTCCGCGAGCAGCGCGCCCTCGCCGACGGCTCCGGCCTCGTCGACCTCTCGCACCGCGCGGTCGTCACCGTCACCGGCAGCGACCGGCTGGCCTGGCTGCACCTGCTGCTCACCCAGCACGTCAGCGAACTCGCCCCGGGCCAGGCCACCGAGGCCCTGATCCTCACCGCCAACGGGCACATCGAGCACGCCCTCTACCTCGTCGACGACGGGGAGACCGTGTGGATGCACGCCGAACCGGGCACCCAGGGCGACCTCATCGCCTACCTGGATTCCATGAAGTTCTTCTACCAGGTCGAAGTCGCCGACCGCACCGAGGACTTCGCCGTGGTGTACCTGCCGGCCGGCTCCATCGCGGAGGTCCCGGACGGCGTGACGGTACGGGAGACGGCTTACGGCCGGGACCTCTTCCTGCCCCGCGCCGGCCTGGAGGAGTACGCGGCGGCGCACGGCCCGGTGGCCGGCATCCTGGCGTACGAGGCGCTGCGCGTGGAGGCGCACCGCCCGCGCCTCGGCTTCGAGACCGACCACCGCACGATCCCGCACGAACTTGGCTGGATCGGCACCGCCGTGCACCTCCAGAAGGGCTGCTACCGCGGCCAGGAGACGGTGGCCCGGGTACAGAACCTGGGCAAGCCGCCGCGTCGGCTGGTCTTCCTGCACCTCGACGGCAGCGAGGTCGTGCTGCCCGGGCACGGCACACCGGTGCGGCTCGCCGCGGACGGTGTCGAAGGGCGCCAGCTGGGCTTCATCACCACATCCGCCCGCCACCACGAACTGGGGCCGATCGCGCTGGCCCTGGTCAAGCGGAACGTCGCGGTGGACGCCGAACTGCTCGCGGGGGACACGGCCGCGTCCCAGGAGACGGTCGTCGAGCCGTAGGGCTTCGGCCTGGACCCGTTCGGTTCAGACCTCGACGAGGACGGTGAAGGGGCCGTGGTTCGTGAGCGAGACCCGCATGTCCGCTCCGAACCGGCCCGTCTCCACCTGCGCGCCCAGCGCCCGCAGTTGCTTCACCACCTCGTCGACCAGCGGTTCGGCGACCTCGCCGGGCGCCGCGGCGTTCCAGGTGGGCCGGCGGCCCTTCCGGGCGTCCCCGTAGAGAGTGAACTGCGAAATCACCAGAAGCGGTGCATTCACATCGGAGCAGGACTTCTCGCCCTCCAGGACACGGAGCGACCAGAGCTTGCGGGCGAGCTGCGCCGCCTTCTCCGGGGTGTCCCCGTGGGTGACTCCCACCAGCACACACAGCCCCTCGCCGACGATTTCGCCGACCACCCCGGACCCGCCGGACCCGTCGGCACTGTCAGTCACCGTGACGCTCGCGCCGTCCACCCTCTGTATCACTGCACGCATACAGACCAACCTATCTTGGGCTGAACGGGTACAGAGCATCCACACAGGCCCCACTGGAGTGGCACCATGCTCGGAAGGCGGTGTGCCGACGCACCGGTCGAGGGGATGGACACAAGCATGAGTACCTATGGAACCGGGCAGTCCCCCGGCGCCGTACCGGTCACGCGTACCGGCGCCAGCACCAGCACCAGCACCATGCGCCCACCCGTGCAGCGGACCGGTCACGGACTGGGGGACGGCCTGTCCGTCGGGCCGCAGCCCGAGCTGGGCGCCCTGCGGCTGCCGGAGCTGCGCACGCTGCGCCGCGACTCGCAGCGCGACGAGGCAGACCTCAGCTATGTGCGCCGGCTCGTCCAGGGCCGGATCGACATCCTGCGGGCCGAACTGGCCCGGCGGCTGGATCCGGAGGCACCGGTGGTGGACCGGCTCTCGGAGATCCTCGCCGATCCCCCGTCCCGGCACCGCTCCTCCGCCCGGCACGTCACGCTCACCACGCCGCGCAGCGACGAGTACCGCCAGCTGGCCGCCGAGACGCTCGCCGAGGTCGAACTCTCCGACCTCGACGCCCGTACGGACGAGGAACTGCACACCGCGATGGGGCGCCTGATCCGCTACGAGCAGCAGGTCTCCCGCCGCCGTCACCAGCTGCAACGCACCACTGACGATTGCAGCGCGGAGATCGCCCGCAGGTACCGTGACGGGGAAGCACAAGTAGACGACCTGCTCGCCTGAAGCGATCCTTCCGGGGGCGGGTTCCGCCCGTCCCCGGAAGGCCACCATGACCTCCAGCGCCGCCCCCGCTGCCCCATCCGCCATATCCCCCGCTCTCCCCGTCCTGGCCGAGGTCGTACGGTCCGGCTTCGTGGAGGGCCGGCACCGGGGTTCGCTGGTCGTGCTGGCCGCCGACGGCAGCGTGGAACGGTCCCTGGGCGATCCGACGGCGCCGGTCTTCCCGCGCTCCTCCAACAAGCCGATGCAGGCCGCGGCCGTGCTGCGGGCCGGGCTGGACCTGTCCGGGGAGCGGCTGGCACTGGCCGCCGCGAGCCACTCCGGCGAGGATTTCCACCTGGAACTCGTCCGCACGATGCTCGCCGAGCACGGACTGACCTCCGGCGACCTGCAGACCCCGCCCGATCTGCCGCTGGACCCGGCGGAGGCGGAGACGTATCTCGCCGCGGGCCGGGTGCGGGAGCGGATCACCATGAACTGCTCCGGCAAGCACGCGGCGATGCTCGCGGTGTGCGCGGTGAACGGCTGGGACCGGGAGACCTACCTCGACCCGTCGCACCCGCTCCAGCAGCTGGTCCACCAGGTCGTCGAGGAGGCGGCCGACGAGCCGGTCACGGCGGTCGGCACGGACGGGTGCGGGGCGCCGCTGATGGCGATCAGCCTGGTGGGCCTGGCGCGGGCCTTCCGCTCCTTCGTGCTGGCGGAGCCGGGGACGGCGGAGCGCCGTGTCGGGGACGCGATGCGGGCCCACCCCGAGTACGTGGCCGGGACCCGTCGCCCCGACACCTGGCTGATGCGGGAGGTGCCGGGCGCGCTCTCCAAGATGGGCGCCGAGGCGGTGCAGGCGGTGGCGCTGGCGGACGGCCGGGCGCTGGCCTTCAAGATCGACGACGGGGCGACACGGGCGCTCGGGCCGGTGCTGGCCCGGGCGCTGCGGCTGCTCGGCATCGACGCCCCGGTGGTCTCCCGGATCGGACACGCGCCGCTGCTGGGCGGTGGCGGGGAGGTCGGCGAGATCCGGGCGGCCTTCTGACCCGCTCCGGCCCGCCCGTTCCCACGGTGGCGGAAAACCGGGCGACATCCCGCGCGCCGTGTGCCTAGCGTGGCCCGCATGGTTCCTGACGTCCGTACGATCACCGCTGCCGAGTTCCCCGACTGGCTGCGCGCCAAGCACACCGGTTTCCTGCGCGCGCAGACAGGGACGGAAGAGGAGGCGGAACGACGCCTTCCGTACACCGATCTCGCCCGCACACAGGGCGCGTTCGACGGCGGGCGGTGCGTGGCCACCTTCCGTTCCTTCGCGCAGGAACTCACGGTCGTCGGCGGCGCGACGGTCCCGGCCGACGCGGTCTCCAACGTCACGGTGTCGCCCACGCACCGCCGCCGCGGGCTGCTCAGCCGGATGATGGCCGCGGACCTCGCGGCGGCGAAGGAGCGCGGTGACGTGGTCGCCACGCTGATCGCCGCCGAGTACCCGATCTACGGGCGGTACGGCTTCGGCCCGGCGGCCTGGACCACCCAGTGGGAGATCGACGTACCCAGGGCCGGCCTCGACCCGCACTGGTCGGGCCCGTCCGAGCGGGACGGCGGCCGGATCGACCTGGTGAGCGGCGCGGACGTACGCAAGCTGGGCCCGGCCCTGCACGACCGGCTGCGCGCCCGGCAGCACGGGATGATCGACCGCGACGCGCGCTGGTGGGCCGTGAACACCGGCGAGATCCAGCCCGGCCCCGAGGCCTGGACGGAGCCCTTCTTCGCGGTCTCCAGCAACGCGGCCGGCGAGGTGGACGGCCTGATCGTCTACCGCGCCGACGACCACTGGGGCGACGCCAAGCAGCCGCTGAACCGGGCCACGGTGCTCGGGCAGATCGCCGCCACCCCGGCCGCCGAGCGCGCGCTGTGGCACTTCGTCTGCTCGATCGACTGGATCACCACGGTCCGCTCCGGCCACCGCGCCCCCGACGACCTGCTGCCCCTCCTGCTCCCGGACCCGCGCGCCGCCCGCGTCGTGACCCACGCGGACTGGCTGTGGGTGCGCGTCCTGGACGTCGTACGCGCCCTGGAGGCCCGCACCTACGCGGTACCCGGCACGCTCACCCTCGACATCCACGACACCACGGGCCTGACCACCGGCCGCTACCGCCTCGAAGCCACCGCCTCCGGCGCCACCTGCACCCCCACCACGTCCGACGCCGACCTCGCCCTGGACGTACGGGAGCTGGGCACCCTCTACCTGGGCGACGAGTCCCCCACCCGGCTGGCGGCGCTGGGCCGCGTCGAGGAACTCACACCGGGCGCGGTGGCGCTGGCGGAGACGATGCTGCGGGCGGGGCGGCGGGCGTGGTGCCCGGACGTGTTCTGAGGCTTCCGCCGGACCGGGCTCCGCGGAGCCGTGTACGGATCGCGTCAACGTGGCTCGCCCCGGTCACCACCCCACACATGCGGATTACTCCCCTCCAGTCGTCGGTTCCCGGCCGGTCGGGGGCGCGTGCGACCGCTTCCGGCGGCCGAGTCCGGTGGGAGTACGGGGCGTACGCTTCGTGGTCATGGACGGAGAGAAGGCCGGGAACGAGCAGATGAGTCTGCGGGAGCGGAAGAAGCGGCTGACCTATCAGGCGGTCTCCGAGGCCGCGATCGCGATGTTCCTGGAGCGGGGCTTCGACAAGGTCTCGGTGGCGGAGGTGGCGGCCGCGGCCGACATCTCGAAGCCGACACTGTTCCGGTACTTCCCGGCCAAGGAGGACCTGGTCCTGCACCGGTTCGCCGACCACGAGGACGAGGCTGCCCGTGTGGTCGCCGCCCGTGCGGACACCGAGTCCCCCCTGGACGCCCTGCGCCGCAACTTCCTGGACGGCCTGGAGCGGGGCGACCCGGTCACCGGACTCTGCGATGTGCCGCAGGTGCTGGCGTATCAGCGGCTGCTCTACGGGACGCCGTCCCTGGTGGCCCGCCTGTACGCCTACCAGAGCCGCTCGGAGGCGGCGCTCGCCCGTGCGCTGGGCGGCCGGGTGCAGGACAGGCTGGCCGCGGGCCAGATCATCGCCGTACTGCGCATCCTGGCCCTGGAGAACTGGCGGCGGATCGACGCGGGGGAGAGCGCGGAACACGTGTACGCGGACGCGGTCGAGTCGGCCGAACTCGCCTTCGTGCAGCTGCGGACGGGGCTCGGGGAACAGCGGTAGCGGCGGGGCGCCGGCGCGCTCAGGCGCGGGCGTCGTCGGCGTGCAGCACCGCTTCGGCGATCTCCCGCACCCGGTCGCGCGTGATGCCGGTGCGCTGCTCCACGGCGAGGGGGTGGTCGGTGGGCTCCAGCTCGATGCGGGGGCGCCGGCCGATCGGGCGGGTGTGGGCGTTGGTCTTGAGGTTGGTCGTACGGGGCGAGTACAGCCCCAGCTCGGTGCTCAGCCAGCCGAAGTACGGCTTCTCGGACTCGCGGCCCGGGGTCTCCCACACATCGAGGGCGCGGGCGAAGTTCACCCGGCTGAGCGAGACCCAGACGCCCCAGGAGAACGGCTCCTCGCTGCCGAACACGGGTATCTCGATCAGGCCCTTGATGAAGTAGTGCTCGTGCCTGACGATGCACTGGTCGCAGGAGAGCATGCTGTCCGGATCGCTCTCCAGGCTCGCGTCCCAGACGTCGGGGGCCATGGTCGAGTACCCCATCGGGAGTTCCGCGTGGTGTTCGCCGCAGCAGGAGCAGGTGTAGCCGTGGTCGATAGCCATGGGCGGATCCTAAGGGCTGTCCCCTGATCCCCGACGGGGCGTACGGAGCCGCTGATCCGCGACGGGGCGTACGGAGCCGCGGGCCTACGCGGGGCCGCCGAGCACGTCCTCGCGTACGTCGGCCCACTCCAGGGAGTGGCGGATGCCCTCCGTCAGCGAGTACCGCGGCCGCCACCCCAGCAGCCGCTCCGCCCGGTCGCTCCGGGTGTACGCCCCCGCGGTGTCGCCCGGCCGGGCTTCGGCGTCGACGGACGGCACGGGGGTGTCGACCACCTCGTTGAAGGCATCGAGGAGTTCGCACACGGTGGTGCCCGTGCCGGTGCCCAGGTTGATGGTGGTGGAGCCGGCCTCCGGCAGGACGGCGTCGAAGGCGCCGAGCGCGGCCACGTGCGCGGCGGCCAGGTCCCAGACATGGACGTAGTCCCGGATGCCGGAACCGTCCCGCGTGGGGTAGTCGGTCCCGGTGACCCGGAACGGTACGCCCTCCTCCTGCGCCTGGATCATCTTGCCCAGGGCATGGCTCGGACGCCGTAGCTGGAGCCCGGTGCGCAGCTTCGGGTCCGCGCCGATCGGGTTGAAGTAGCGCAGGGACAGCACCCGGAGCGGCTGGGTGGCGGCGATGTCGGCGAACATCGCCTCGCACACCGCCTTGGTGCGCGCGTACGGGCTCTGCGGGTCGACGGGGGAGTCCTCGTCGACGGTCAGATCCGCTCCGGCGGCGTAGATGGAGGCGGACGAGCTGAAGATCATGCGGGTGCAGCCGTTGCGCAGCAGATGGCCGGCGAACTCCAGGGACTTGGCCACGTTCGCCCGGTAGTAGCCGACCGGGTCGGCGACCGAGTCGGGGACCACGATCAGTGCCGCGCAGTGGACGACGGCTTCGATGTCCGGGTGCTCGGCGAAGATCCGGTCGATCAGGGGGCCGTCCGCGATGTCGCCCTCGTGGAAGGCCCGGCCCTGTGCGAACTCCCGCCTGCCGGTGACCAGGTTGTCGAGGACGACGGGGGTGATCCCGGCGTCCGAGCAGGCGGACGCGACCGTGCTGCCGATGTACCCCGCGCCTCCGGCGATCAGGACCTTCATGCCGTGCCTGCCTCTCTGAGAACGTACGGTGATCGTAACGGGATTGCCCTGGCTCTCATCGGCGATTCCGGGTCGGCCGGGGCGGGTGGGCCCCGGCCGACCCGCACGGGGGCAGGCCCCGGACCGGCTCTAGGGCGTGTTTTAGAAGTCCCGCCTGTCCCGCGGGGTCTGACACGCACGCTCGCCGCGTTGCCGAAATGCCCTGGTAGCTCCGCTACAAGGGCACCCCGGCGCCTTGCGATCGCACGCGCCAGACCCCGCGGGACCCGCCCTCCGGGCGGACGACGCTACTTCTAAAACACGCCCTAGCCGCGACGTCCGAGCAGCGCCATGTCGTCCTCGTCGAGGGCCAGTTGCCCGGCGGCCATGTTCTCCTCCAGGTGGGCGAGCGAGGCGGTACCGGGGATCTGGACGATCGAGGGGGAGCGGGCCAGGCCCCAGGCGATGGCCACCTGGAACGCCGTCGCGCCGTGCCGCTCGCTCACTTTCCGGAGGTTCTCGCCGTCGAGTTCGGTGTGCCCGCCGCCGAGCGCGAAGAACGGCATGTACGCGATACCGGCGTCCGCGCACTCGTCGACGAGCGCGGCGTCGGCCTGGTCGAGCACACCGAACCGGTTCTGGACGGCGGCGACCGGTGCGATCGACCGGGCCTCCGCGAGCTGCCCGCGCGTCACATTGCTGACGCCGAGCTGCCGGATCAGCCCTTCCTCGCGCAGCGCGGCCAGTACGGCGAACCGTTCGCCGAGCGAATCGGCGACGTCCGAGCCCAGCCGCCCCACCCGCAGATGCACCAGGTCGAGGGTGTCGACCCCCAGGTCCGCCAGATTCCGCTCCACCTCTCCGCGCAGCTGATCGGGGCGGGCCTCGGCGTACATCTCGCCGGTCTCGTCCCGCAGCGGGCCGACCTTGGTGGCGATGACGAGGTCCGCGGGATACGGGGACAGCGCCTCGCGCAACAGGTCGTTGGCCCGGTGGGTGTCGGAGAAGTAGAAGGAGGCGGTGTCGATGTACCGCACCCCGAGCTCGACGGCGCGCCGCGCCACGGCCACGGCCTTCGCGGTGTCACCGGCCGGCCCGCTCCACCGGCCCGGCAGCTGCATCGCACCGAAGCCGAGCCGCGGGATGGTGACGGTGCCGCCCAGCTCGAAGACACCGGGGCCGGAGGTGCCGGTGGTGGATGTGGGACCGGAATCGGGGGTCGGATCGATCTCTGAGGAGGTCATGGGGGCAGCATCGCGCCTGGAGGCCCGGATCGTCACATCCGTACCGCTCGGCTGTCCCGCAACGGCCGTCGCGGGTCAGCCGAGCGGCGAGGCGTGGCCCGGCCGGCAGCCGGAGGGGACGCTGTTGCCGCTGATGTCGAAGTCCCCGCAGGTGAGGAAGACATCGTTGAACTGGCCGAGCAGGAAGGCCAGTACGCCGACGAGCGCGACGACACCGATGACCGTCCGGCGCTGGTTCACGGAGAGCTCCGACTCCCCGAACAGCAGGAGCTGGAGGAGCACCCAGGTCAGCAGCGGGGTGCCGATGACGCTGATGATGCCGCCGATCAGGAAGAGCGCCTCGCCCTGCCAGTTGCCGCTGCGCGGCACGACGGCGGCGAGGACGAGCCAGGCGCTGGGCAGCGCCAGGCAGGCCCAGTACGCCCAGCCGTGACGCGGCCCGCGCTCACGCATCAGGAAGCCGGCCAGCAGCACGGCCGTCGACACCGCCCAGAGGGTGAGCATCTGGTAGTAGAAGATGACGTCGTAGGCGCCGAGCGTGAACGCGGGCTCCCAGACGGCCAGCGCTCCGCCGCCCGCGATCACGGCGGTCCTCGGCACCACGGAGGCCCCGCCGCGCGCGAGCCCGTGCCCGTGACCCTGCCCGTGCCCCCGCGCCGCGGGGCCCGGGGCCGCATTCTCGTCGTCCCTGTCGTCAGCCATGGGGATCCGTCTCCGGCATGGGGATATTTCCGGATACGTTACCCAGTGCCGAGCTCCTCCTGCTCCAACTCACCCGACGTCGCGGACTTGGACGAGTCGAGGCGGCTGCTGGAGCTGGGCGCGGGCAAGCCGGATCACCAGCCCCATGAGGCGGGCAGGGCTCGGGTCCTCACCGATCCGGCTGGTCATCCCTTCTGCATCTGCCAGGGCTGACCCGCGGTGCCTGCGGTTGAGCGGGACGGGTTGACGGTTGATGTCCCACCCAACCGCAGGCAGTGCGATGTTCAGTGCATGCCGTTCGCTCCTACTGCTGGAGCTCCACGACGTCGGCGACCACGCAGCTGACGTTGTCCGGGCCGCCGGAGCCGTTGGCGAGGGCGACGAGTTCGCGGACCGCCTGCTCGGGCTCTCCGACCTCGCGGAGCACCCGGCGAATCTCCTCGGTCCGCACGACGGTCGACAGACCGTCGGAGCAGAGCAGATATCGGTCTCCCTGCTGAACGTCGTGAAGGCGCATGTCGGTGGTGCCGTCGGCTCCATGGCCCAAGGCCCTTATCAACAGCGACCGCTGGGGGTGGGAGACGGCTTCTTCCGGACCGATGCGTCCCTCGTCGACCATCGACTGCACCACGGTGTGATCATGCGTGATCTGGAACAGCTCTCCGTCGCGCAGGAGATGGGCACGGGAGTCGCCGATGTGGACGAGGGCCAGTTGCGATCCGGTCCACAGCATCGCGGTGAGCGTGGTGCCGGCCTCTTCGGGTGACGAGCCGGGTCCGGCGACGCCGTTGACGGCCCGCTTGGCCTGCTCGACGGCGTCTTCGAGGACGTTGAGGAGCTCGCCCGACGGGATGCCGCCGGTTTCGAGGCGCTTGAGCGCGTCGATGGCGGCCGCACCGGCTGGAGCTCCCGCGCTGCCGTAGCCGTCGGCGACGGCGAGCAGGCGCGACCCGGCGTAGGCGGTGTCCTGGTTGCTCTCGCGGACAAGGCCCCTGTCGGAAAGGGCGGCGTAACGGATTCCCAGGGGCTTGGTGGTCGGAGACATGGCGGGGTCCTTCCAGGAAAGATGGTCGATGAGGAAGGAAGCGAGGTCTCGCCGCGCGGCGGTGTCGGCCTCGATCTGAGCCCAGAACGCGCGGACCTCCTGTGCCGCCGCGGCCGACTCCAGCGTGCAGACCTGCTGGATGCGGGCCAGGGGCATTCCCAGGCGCCGGAGCCAGGCGACCAGCCGGGCCTGCTCCAGCAGTTCCGGTGCGTAGAGGCGGTAGCCGCTCACCGGGTCGACGCGAGTGGGGGTCAGCAGGCCGAGTTCGTCGTAGAGGCGCAGCGCCTTCGGCGACAGCCGGGACGCCTTCGCGAACGCCCCGATGGTCAGCAACCCCATGCCCACTCCTCCTCATGCCGGGCACGTCGCCCGGCCCCACCGATGCTGTGGCTTCCCCCAAGGTGAAGGTCAACCAAGGGCTCCGCTGCCACCTCCGTCTGTTTCCGCGAGGCAGGCGGAGCTCAACTCTTGACGGCCTCCGCGATCTGCAGGGCGGCTTGGGCGGGAGTGAGGTGCGTGGTGTCGACGACCTCGGCCTCGTCGTGCAGCCACGTGCGGGCCGCCTCGGCGTAGGGCTCAAGGTATTCGAGGCGGAATGCGGAGGGGCCCATGACGGTGTCCCCCTCGATGCGCCCGCGGAGGGTGTCCTGGTCGGCGTGGAGGACGAAGTGCCGTACCGGAATGTCATGTCGGGCGAGGCCCGTGCTGATCTCGCGCCAGTACTGCTCGACCAGGACGGTCATGGGTATCACCAGAGTGCCGCCGGTGTAGTCGAGTACGTGGCGGGCGGTCTCGACGACGAGCGGCCGCCACGGCGGCCAGTGCTGGAAGTTGCCCGTCCAGGGCAGCCCCGGCGTGATGTCCATGAGTGTCTCGCCGACCTTCTCGGCGTCGAACACCCGTGAATCGGGGATCAGCCGTTGTACGAGTGCACTGGTCGTCGTCTTGCCTGCGCCGTGGGTGCCGTTGAGCCATACGATCATGGGGGCCAAGGCTAACGCTGATCGAGCGGCGGGAACGGGCGCGGCGGAAGAGATCCGGTACGGCTTCGGCGTCTCGCACGGGGCCAGGCGAGTGGTGTGGCGCACTTTTGCAAGCGTCTGCTTGCAAAAGTTAGCAAGGGTGGCGCACCATCGGGGTATGGCATCACTCAACGTCGGCAATCTCGGTGAGTACCTGCGCGAGCAGCGGCGCAACGCGCAGCTGTCGCTGCGGCAGCTCGCCGATGCCGCCGGGGTGTCCAATCCCTACCTCAGCCAGATCGAGCGCGGGCTGCGCAAGCCGAGCGCCGAGGTGTTGCAGCAGGTCGCCAAGGCGCTGCGGATCTCCGCCGAGACCCTTTACGTACGGGCCGGGATTCTGGACGAGCGGGAGCGGGAGGAGCTGGAGACGCGGGCGGTGATTCTGGCCGACCCGTCCATAAGCGAGCGGCAGAAGAGTGTCCTGCTGCAGATCTACGACTCCTTCCGCAGGGAGAACGGTTTCGAGCCCGGACCGGAATCCGGCGTCGCGGCCGGACCGGAGACCGGCGACGAATCGGGGCCGGACGCCGGTGACGACACGGCTTCGAAGCTTTCGAAGGCTTCGAAGCCGTCAGCTCCTTCCACTCCTTCCACCCCTTCAAAGCCGTTGAAGGCTCCGAAGCCTTCAACGCCTTCAACGCCAGAGAAACCCTCACACTGAGTCTGATGATCCGGGAGGACCACAGTCATGGCCATCACCGATGACCTGCGCAAGACCCTCACCGACCCGACCCCCCTCTACTTCGCCGCCGGTACGGCCGATCTCGCCGTCGAGCAGGCGCGCAAGGTCCCGGCGCTGATCGAGCAGCTGCGTGCCGAGGCGCCGGAGCGTATCGAGGCCGTGCGCAACGCCGACCCCAAGGCCGTGCAGGAGAAGGTGGCCTCGCAGGCCAAGGAGGCGCAGGCCACCGTCCAGGCCAAGGTCACCGAGGTGATCGGATCCTTCGACAGCGACCTGCGGAAGCTGGGCGAGAACGCGCAGGACCTGGCGCTGCGGAGTCTGGGCGTGGCCGCGGAATACGCGGTGCGGGCCCGGGAGACGTACGAGAAGGTCGCCGAGCGCGGCGAGCAGACCGTGAAGAACTGGCGCGGCGAGACGGCCGAGGAGATCGTCGAGATCGCCGTCGTCGTCGAGCCGCGCAAGGAGTCCAAGCCGGCGGGCACCACCAGGACCGCGCCGGCCGCCAAGCCCGGTCAGCCCAAGGCCGCGCCCGCGTCGAAGCCCGCGCCGAAGGCCGCCAAGCCGGAGAGCAAGGCCCCGGCCGCGCCCGCCAGGAAGGCGCCCGCGCACAAGCCCGCCGCGAAGAAGACCACTCCGCCGAGCGCGAAGTAGGGCCCCGGCGCCACGGCACCCCGGGCGGTGCTGTGGCGCCGCCGTGTGTAGCGGGGCGCGGGCCGGGCACTTTCAGGGGTGCCCGGGTCCGTTGTCCCGGTACCTTGGCCGCGAGGCGCTCATCCACTTACTAGGCGGTGCACACACCATGTTGCTCACAGGATTCAGCACATTCGTCTGGCTGCTCTACATGGTCATGCTCGTGCTGGCCGTGATCGCACTGATCATGGCCGCGATGGCCCGTGAGGACGCCTACCGGGCCGCGGACAAGCAGAAGAAGTCCTTCTGGCTGCTCATCCTCGGCATCACCGTCGCCGTGAACCTCTTCGTGCCGATGCTGTTCCTGCAGCTCGCGGGCGCGGTCGCCTCCATCGTCTTCCTGGTGGACGTGCGGCCCGCGCTCCAGGCGGTCTCGGGTGGCCGCGGCCGGCGCGGCGGCTCCAGCAGCGACGGGCCGTACGGGCCCTACAACGGCGGGCGCTGAGCGTTCGCGGGGTTCGCGGCGCTCACGGGGGCCGTGGGTGGTGCCGATCCGGGGCGGGGGCGCGGGATGCTCCGGCCCCGGTCGCCGTTCGGGATCCGGCGGCGTACGCGTTCCTCGTCGCGGTCGAGCAGGAGGACCGCCACGTCGTCGGTGAGTTCGCCGCCGTTCAGCTCCCGCACCTGGGCGACCGCGGCCTCCAGGAGATCCTCGCCGGTGAGCCCCTCCGCCAGCTGCCGGTTGATCATCGCGACCATGCCGTCCTGGCCCAGCCGCTGCGTGCCGGACTCGCCCACGCGTCCCTCGATCAGCCCGTCCGTGTACATCATCAGGCTCCAGGTGCCGCCGAGCTCCACCTGCCGGCGCGGCCATCGGGCGCGCGGCAGCAGGCCCAGGGCCGGTCCGCCGTCCTCGTACGGGAGAAGGCGCGCGGCCCGTCCGGGCCGGGCGAGCAGCGGGGCGGGGTGGCCCGCCAGGCAGAGCCCGGCGCGCCGGCCGTCGGGGGTGATGTCGACGGTGCAGAGCGTCGCGAAGATCTCCTCGCTCTCCCGCTCGTGCTCCAGGACCTGCTGGAGGGTGGAGAGCAGTTCGTCGCCGCAGAGCCCGGCCATGGTCAACGCCCGCCACGCTATGCGCAGTTCCACGCCGAGCGCCGCCTCGTCGGGGCCGTGCCCGCAGACGTCGCCGATCATCACGTGGACGGTGCCGTCGGGGGTGCGGACCGTGTCGTAGAAGTCCCCGCCGAGCAGCGCACGGCTGCGGCCGGGGCGGTAGCGGGCCGCGAAGCGCAGATCGGAGCCTTCGAGCAGCGGGGTGGGGAGCAGGCCGCGTTCGAGGCGGGCGTTCTCCTGGGCGCGCAGGGTGGACTCGGTGAGCCGGCGCTGGGCGATGCCGGCGCGCTTGTGCTCGACGGCGTACCGGATGGCGCGGCTGAGCAGCCGTCCGTCCAGTTCGTCGCGGCAGAGGTAGTCCTGGGCGCCGACCCGTACCGCCGCGGCGGCCAGCTCGGTGTCGTCCTGTGCCGTGAGGGCGAGGACGGCGTGGCGCGGGGCGATCCGCAGTACGTGTTCGAGGGTGGCGAGCCCGTCGGCTTCCCGCGCGTTCCCGGTGCCCGAGGCACGGGTCTCGCTGCCGGTGGGCAGGGCGAGGTCCAGCAGGACGCAGTCGACGTCGTCCGTGAGGAGCCGGCCCGCCTCGGTCAGGTTGCGGGCGGTGCGGATGCGCACCCTCGTGCCGGCCTCGGCCGGGAGCTCGGGGACGGTGAAGGTGCCCGCCGGGTCGTCCTCGATCACCAGCAGGGTGAGGACGGCGCCGTGGGAGGCCTCCGCAGCGGCTTCGGCACCTTGCTGCGGTTCGGGTACGGGCATCGGTTCGGGTTTCCTTCCCTCCCCCCGAGGGCGCGGCGGGACGACGATCGACGACCCGCCAGACGGGGACGATAGCGGTCCGTGGCGGGGGAACGGAATGGCGTTCCGCGATCGGCCTCCGGCATATGCACAGCCATAAGCCGCGTCAGGTCACGGATCCGGCGAGATGTGCCGGGGTGGCGGCGGGTATGCGGGCATGACAAAGGTCACGCGGGGTGGTGGGCGGCGGGTGGCGCGGGTCACGCCCGTGGCGGTGCGGGGTGCTGACGCGGGGTGCCGCGGGCGTCCGGCGAGGCGCCCCGAGGGCACCCGGGGGCGATTTGTCCCCAATCGCCGGACGGGCTCGATCCGGCCCGGTCCAGAGTTGCCTGTCCGGGCCGGGGCTACTTGTCCGGGCGTACGACGCCGAGTATCTGCATCGAGCCCGCGCCCGCCAGCGTGACGTTGCGGCCGGGGCGGGGGGCGTGCACGATCGCGCCGTCACCGACGTACATCCCCACGTGACTGGCGTCACCGTGGTAGATGATCAGGTCGCCGGGGCGCATGTCCTTGATGGCGATGTGCGGCAGCAGCCGCCACTGCTCCTGCGAGGTGCGGGGGATCGGCCGCCCCGCCGCCAGCCAGGCCTGTGACGTGAGCCCCGAGCAGTCGTACGACTTGGGGCCCTCGGCGCCCCAGACGTACGGCTTGCCTATCTGCGCGGTCGCGAAGGCCACCGCCGTCTTGCCGCTCGCACTCGCCTCGCGGTTGATGTCCTTCAGGGCGCCGGAGCTGAGCCAGGCCGTCTGCTGCTTGTACTCGGCCTCCTGCTCCAGCTTGAGCAGGCGGGCCCGCTCCTCCTTCTTGAGCTGCGACTCCAGCTTCTTCGCCGCGGTGATCTGCGCGTTGATCTTCTTCTTGGCCTTGGCCTGTTTGACCCGGTTGGTTTCGAGCTTCTTCCAGTTGGCGCTCGCGTCCTTGGTGTACGTCTCCAGGTCCTGCTGGGTCCTGGTCAGTTCGCCGAGCACGCCCTGGGCGGCCTGCTGGCCCTCCCTGACCCGGCTCACCCCGTCCAGGAACAGCTGCGGGTCGTCGCTGAGCATGAACTGGGCGCCGGGCGGCAGCCCGCCGCTGCGGTACTGCTCGCGGGCCTGCGCGCCGGCCTGGCTCTTGAGCTCGGCGATCTTCGACTGGCCCACGACTGTGGCGCGGGCCAGCTTCACGATCTCGCCGGACTGCTTCTCGGCCTTCTCCTCGGCGAGGTTGTACGCGTCGGTGGCCGCCCCGGCCTTGCGGTAGAGGGCGTCGATCTCCTTGCGTACCTCTTCGAGGCTCTTCTTCGGCGCCTTGGACCCGGAGTCGGAGCGCGCGTCGGAGGGGGATGGCGGCGCGGGCTCGGCGAAGGCCTGGACCGGCGTGATGAGTACGGACAGCGCGCAGACCAGAGTGATCGCGGCTGAGGCACAGTGACGTCGGTTCACGAGATTCCCCTCCGAATGAATCTGATTTACCGTCAGTAACTTTTCGCCGATGCCGAGATCGTGCCATGCCGTACCGAAAAGCAACAGAGGCGCACGCCCGCTGTCCTGACGGTCACACGGATCGCGCTCCCCGACTCGCCCTGCTCCCCTGGAGCCCCCTGCCGCCCCCTGCCGCCCCCTGCTCCCCTCTGTCTGGACGAACGATGCCGCGTTCCCGTTCCCGTCCGCCGCCCCGGACACCGCCCCGCCGGTTCTGTTCAGCGCGAGTCGGGTTACGGGTTGGGCCGGAGGGCGGCCCATTTCACCGTGACTTCGCCCTGCCGCCACCGCCGTACCCCGTCGGCCAGCGGCCAGTCGCCCGACAGGGACCGCACCGCCGTGATCCAGCGCTGCCGGGCGCCCAGTGAGGCGTACGGGGCCGCCGCGGCCCACGCCCGGTCGAAGTCGCGCAGGAACGCGTGGACCGGCTCGCCCGGCACATTGCGGTGGATCAGCGCCTTGGGCAGGCGCTCCGCGAGGTCGGAGGGGCGGTCCAGGGAGGCGAGCCGGGTCGCGAACGTGACCGTGCGCGGACCCTCCGGGCCGAGCGCCACCCATACGTGCCGGCGACCGATCTCGTCGCAGGTGCCCTCCACCAGCAGCCCGCCCGGCGCGAGGCGGGTGCACAGCCGCCGCCAGACCGCGGCGACCTCGCTCTCGTCGTACTGGCGCAGCACATTCGCCGCCCGGATGAGGTCGGGGCGCTCGGGGAGCGGGATCTCGAAGCCGCCGTGCAGGAAGGTCAGGCCCTCGCGCTCGTACGGCTTCGCCGCCGAGACCCGCTCCGGGTCGATCTCGACGCCGACCACGGACGTGCGCGGCTCGGCGGTGCGCAGCCGGTGCAGCAGCTCGACGGCGGTCCAGGGCGCGGCGCCGTACCCGAGGTCGACGGCGACGGGGTGGTCGGCGCGGCGCAGGGCCGGGCCGTGGGTGGCGGCGATCCAGCGGTCCATGCGGCGGAGCCGGTTCGGGTTGGTGGTCCCGCGGGTCGCGGTGCCGATGGGGCGCATGACAGCGAGCGTAACGATCTCCCGGCAGGCGGGTGACGCGCGCCCGGGTGCCGCCGGGGTGCGGCGCATGCACCGTAATGATTTGGTAAAGCGGAAATGAAAGGAGAGATTCCGCTGTTGCAGCCGTTCGCAGGGGCTCGGGTCCCTTCGGTGTCATGCCCTGGATGAGGAGGACCGGACGACGTGAGTCAGTACGTCTCCCGGCGCGGCAGCAGCCGTGTCGCACCGCGCCTCAGGTTCCCCGCCGCATTCCCCGGCGGCCACCGCAAGCCCCGCCGCATCGCGATGCTCTCCGTGCACACCTCTCCGCTGCACCAGCCGGGCACGGGCGACGCGGGCGGCATGAACGTCTACATCGTGGAGCTGGCCAGGCGCCTCGCCGCGATCAACATCGAGGTCGAGATCTTCACCCGGTCCACCACCGGCGGGCTCCCCCCGGTGGTCGAGCTGGCGCCCGGCGTCCTGGTCCGGCACGTCGACGCGGGGCCGTACGAGGGTCTGGCCAAGGAGGAGCTGCCCGCCCAGCTCTGCGCCTTCACGCACGGCGTGATGCAGGCGTGGGCCGGTCAGGGCCCCGGCTACTACGACCTCGTCCACTCCCACTACTGGCTCTCGGGCCATGTCGGCTGGCTCGCCGCCCAGCGCTGGGGCGTCCCGCTGGTCCACGCCATGCACACCATGGCGAAGGTCAAGAACGCGGCGCTCGCGGCGGGCGACGCCCCCGAGCCGGCGGCCCGTGTCATCGGCGAGACCCAGATCGTCGACGCGGCGAACCGGCTGATCGCCAACACCGCCGAGGAGGCGGACGAGCTCGTCCGCTTCTACGACGCCGATCCCGGCTCCGTCGCCGTCGTCCACCCCGGGGTCAACCTGGACCGCTTCAGCCCCGCCGACGGGCGGGCCGCGGCACGGGCGCGCCTCGGGCTGCCGAAGGACGCCCTGATCCCGCTCTTCGCGGGCCGCATCCAGCCGCTGAAGGCCCCCGATGTGCTGCTGCGGGCGGTCGCCGTCCTGCTGGACCGCGACCCCACGCTGCGCTCCCGGATCGTCGTACCGGTCGTAGGCGGCCCGAGCGGCAGCGGGCTGGCCAGGCCGGAGGGGCTGCAGAAGCTGGCGGCGCGGCTGGGCATCGCCGATGTCGTACGGTTCCAGCCGCCGGTCGGGCAGGAGCAGCTCGCCGACTGGTTCCGGGCCGCTTCCGTGCTGGTCATGCCCTCGCACAGCGAGTCCTTCGGCCTGGTCGCCATAGAGGCGCAGGCGGCGGGCACCCCCGTCGTCGCGGCGGCCGTGGGCGGTCTCCCGGTGGCGGTGCGGGACGGGGTCAGCGGCTTCCTGATACCCGGGCACGACCCGCAGGCGTACGCGCAGGCGCTGGCCCGGTTCGCCGACTCGCCGGAACTGGTCGCCCGGATGGGTGCGGCGGCCGCCGCGCACGCCCAGGGCTTCGGCTGGGACACCGCCGCCTCCGCGACCGCCGACGTGTACACGGCCGCGATGCACGAACACCGCCGCCGCGTACGCTCGCTCCATGCCTGACGTACGCTCGCACCATGGCTGACGTACCCGACGGAGCGGCACCGACCGAAGCGGCGGCGACGCAGGTCGCGCAGGTCATCGAGGCGACCCTGAAGGACGCCGGGCTCGAATGGGAGAGCCCCGCACCAGGTGATTACGTGGTCGGACTTCCCGGCACGCGCAAGCTGTCCACCACCTGCTCGCTGCGCGTCGGCAAGCACTCGCTCTCCCTCAACGCCTTCGTCGTACGCCACCCGGACGAGAACGACGCCGCGGTCCACCGCTGGCTGCTGGAGCGCAACCTCCGCCTCTTCGGCGTGAGTTACGCGATCGACGGGCTCGGCGACATCTATCTGGTCGGCAAGCTGCCGCTCTCCGTGGTCACCCCGCAGGAGCTGGACCGGCTGCTCGGCACGGTCCTCGAAGCGGCCGACGGTTCCTTCAACATTCTGCTGGAGCTGGGCTTCGCGAGCTCGATCCGCAAGGAGTACGAGTGGCGGGTGGCGCGCGGTGAATCCACCCGGAACCTGGACGCGTTCACACACCTGACCCAGCGTCCGGCCGAGCGAAGCAGCTGACCGACCCCGCCCGAACATTCCCCGGTGCACGCCCCTTTCGTCGCGCCGGGGCACCGTGGCATGCTCGCCGCCGACGCGGATATGAACGTCGTTCACATGGATGAAAGGCGGCTCGGATTCATGGCGATCAACGCGAGCAAGGCGGGCAGGGCAGCCGAGGCGGCCAAGGAGGGCATCGGCAGACGCGGCCTGCTGGCCGGCGCCGTGGCCGTCGCCGCGACGGCGGTCACCGGCACCACCGGCAGCGGCACGGCGGCCGCTGCGGGTCGGGCGGCCGGAGGCGGGCCCCGTACGGCCACCCCGCTCTGGCGGGAGTTCGCCGCCGCCCCGTTCACCCATCCGCAGATCCCGTTCATCGGCCTGGCCGGCTACCGCGCCGGCTCCCGCCCGCCCTGCCGCACCGGACGCGGCTTCGTCGCCGACGTCCGGCACTACGGTGCGAAGGCCGACGGCTCCGCCGACGCCGCCCCCGCGATCAACCGGGCCATCGCCGACGCCGGAGAGCGCGGCGGCGGCACGGTGCTCGTCCCCGCAGGCACATACCGCATCGACGACATCATCCGGATCGGCCACAGCGACGTGGTGGTGCGCGGCGCGGGCAGCGGGCGCACCAGGCTGTACGCGACCAGGAACCTCACCGAGCTGATCGGCACGTACGGCAGCCGGTACGGCGGCGACAAGTCCGGCTGGTCCTGGGCCGGCGGCCTCATCTGGCTCTGCCCGAAGGGCCGTTGGGCCTCGCTCACCGAAGCGATCAGGGCGAAGTCCTGGCCCTTCGAGGGCTGGACCGGCAACCGCCGCGACGAGTGGCGGACCCTGACCACCGTCGCCCCCGCCCGCCGCGGCGACCGCTCGGTCACCGTCGACGACGCGACGGGGCTGCGGCGCGGCGGACTCGTCCTGCTCCGCCTCGCCGACGACGCCGGCCACACGCTCCTGGAACACATGGCGGGCGGCGGCCCCGGCCCCGAGGCGTACCACTGGGACGACAAGACCAAGCTGACCTCGTACGTCCCCTACGAGTGGCCGGTCCGCGTCACCTCCGTACACGGCCACCGGGTCACGCTGGAGCGCCCGCTCCCGCTCGACGTCCGGCCCGAGTGGGACCCGCGGCTGACCACCCTCGTCACCCCGCTCACCGGCTCCGGCGTCGAGGGCCTTACGCTCGAAGCGGTCGAGACCCCGCAGTCGCCGCATCTGCTGGACAAGGGGTACAACGGGGTCGCGTTCCAGTGCGCGTACGACTGCTGGGCCGACGACATCACCGTCCGCCACGTCGACAACGGCTTCGGCCTGATCGCCGCCTCCGCCTGCACCCTGCGCCGTACGAAGGTCGCGGGCCGCGGCTCGCACCATCCGTACTACTGCCGCGAGGGCTCGCACGACAACCTGATCGAGGACTTCACCGTCGAGCGGCGCACCGTACCGGCGCCCGCCGGGACGCAGCTGCACGGCATCAACGTCGAGGGCCTGTCCAGCGGCAATGTCTGGTCGCGCGGCGTGATGGAGATGGGGACGTTCGACTCGCACCGGGGGATGCCGTTCGCCGACGTCCGCACCGACATCACGGTCGAGAACAACGGGCGGCACGGCGGCGATGCGAGCGCCGGGCCGCTCTTCGGTGCTCGCTTCACGCACTGGAACATCCGGGTCACCAACGGCCGGGCGGGCCTGATGCGGATCGACGGACTCGCCCCGTACAGCGCGACGGTCGGCATCAGCGAGGTGACGGAGTCCGACCAGATCGACGTCCCCGACTTCACCGGAGATCTGCACACCCGGCTGGAGGCGTACGGCACCCCGGAGGCGGTGTGGCCGCCCAATCTGTACGAGGCCCAGCGGGCACTGGCCGGCTGAGGCCGACGGGGAGCGGCGCCGCGGCTCAGCCCCTGGCCCGCAGCGCCGATTCCACGTCCGCCAGGGCCGATTCGAGCTGCGGGGCGACATGCGTCCACGCCGAGTCCAGGTCCTCCTGGGGAGCGCGGCGCGGGACGGTCTCCACCAGCATGATCAGGTAGAGGTAGCAGCGGTAGAGCGCGAGCCGCAGCCGCACCGACGCGTCGAACACCACCGGTCGCCCGCTGCCCTCCGCGTACCCGGCGAGGAAGTCCTCGTCCTCCTCCATGTTCCCGAACAGGGCGAGCGACACGAAGTCGGCGACCGGGTCGCCCCAGAACATCCGCTCGCCGTCGACGATCCCGCCGATGCTCCGCGCCCCCGGCCCACCGTCGACGAGGAGGTTGCCCTGCCACAGGTCGAAGTGGACCAGGGCGGGGCGTGCGACGTCGTCGAGCACCGGCGACGCGGCGGCGAGCAGGGCACGGATGCCGGCCGTCGGGCGCGGCAGCCGGGCCCGGTAGGCGTCCGCGTCGGCGAGGACGGCGTCGGTCATCGCGGTGAACGCCTGCCGCCAGGTCGGGGCCAACGGGCCCAGAGCCAGGGAGGGATAGCCGAAGCCGGCCGGGTGGGTGACGGCGTGCAGCCGGGCGACGATCCGCCCCAGGTCGGTGCGGAGCCGGCACCCTTCCGCAGCGGACAGCGAGCCGGGAGCGAACTCGCTCCAGGGACGGCCCGGACAGGCCGACATGATCACGTACGGGCCGGTGGGCGCGGCCGGGTCGAGCTCGCTGTGCAGGACGCGGGGGACCGGAGCCGAACCGTCCGCACAGGCGTGGAACGTGGCCTCGTTGACCAGCAGATCGCGCTCGTAGCCCATCAGCGTTCCGGGTGTCGCGGGCGGCGGTATCTTCACCACCCAGTCGCCGCCGTCCGTGAGCGTCACCCGGGAGACCGTGTTGAACGTGCCTCCGGTGAGCGGTGCGCATCGGGCGATCCGTTCCTCCGTCAACCCAACGGAGCGGAAAACGGCTGAGGTTGTTCCGGCTGTCTGCATGGGGGTGATTGTGCCTCCGCGCCGGGTTCCGGTGTGGATCGCGTCGGCCCCGGACACCGCCTTCACAGGAAGATCACAGCGCAGTCACGATCGCATCCCGTGCCCGACTTGATTGATCATCAAACCATTTTCCGCTCATAGAGTGAGCAAAACCGAACACCCTGCTCATAGAGACGGACCGGACCATGCGTTCCACCGCCATACGCCGTACCGCTGTTGCCGCCACCGCGGTGTCCCTGGCCCTGCTCGCCACCGCATGCGGCGGCTCGGACTCCGGTTCCGGCGACAAGGGGGCGGACTCCAAGGGCAAGGAGTCCGCGGCCGCCGCACCCGCGGCCAAGGCGCTGAGCGCCGCCGAGCTGGAGAAGGCCGCGCTGGCCCAGGGCGACGTCAAGGGGCACAAGATCTCCAAGGCCGCGGCCAAGGACACGATCGCCGTCGACGACATCAAGGTGGAGAAGAAGGTCTGCGCCCCGTTGGCGGACGCGCTGATGGGCGCGCAGGTCGGCGAGCCGGGCGCGTTCACCAAGCGCACGGTCGTCAGCGAGCCGAAGAAGGGCGACCTGGCGAAGCAGGACAGCGGGGATGCCGAGGAGGCGTTCAAGGCGGCGTTCGACATCACGACGACGCAGCTGGCCCTCGGTTCGTACGACGGCAAGGGCGCTCAGGAGTCGGTCGCCTCGCTGCGCACCGCGGCCACCGAGTGCGCCGGCGGCTTCGAGTTCACGGCGGCCGGTGAGAAGCAGAAGGTCGCCAAGATCACCGAGGAGCAGGTCAAGGGCGGCGAGGAGGCGGTTGCCTGGACCGTGCAGCTGGAACAGGGCGGGGAGAAGGTGGAGTTCAAGCTCGTGGCCATGCGCCAGGGCGCCGCGTTCGCCTCGTTCTCCTCGATGAACCTGGCCGCGATGGGCGGCGGCGGGGACTTCGAGCTGCCGACCGCGGTGGTCGAGGCGCAGGCCGCGAAGCTGGCGTAGGGGCACGCGGCGGACGAGTACGTGATGCCCCACGCGTGAGTATTCGTACTCATGATCGACGTTTCGCGCTCCGTGCAGGCTGGGAGTATCAGCCAGTACGGAGGAGCGATCATGTACGGGATCAGCCGAATCGGCCGGGCGGCGTCCGCGAGGGGCGGGCGCCGCGCGAGCCGTTGTGCAGTCGGGCTCGCCCTGGCCTCCGCGACCGTTGCGGCGCTGACCACGGGCTGCTCGATGCAGGACGCGATCTGCGGCGGCGGCGAGTACCCGGTCATGACGATCGGGAGCACCGGATCGGCTTGCGTGCCCGACGACGAGGACCCGCCGAAGGGGTACGTCCGCTACCCGGAGGACAAGGTCCCCGAGCATGTGGACGACAAGTGGGACAAGTACTGGCGGACCCACAGCGTGGACAAGGACGGCAGGATCGTCGAAGTCCCCGCCGGTTCCTAGGAGTCGGGCCGGCGCCGGCTCAGGGCAGCGGGACGAGCCTCACCACGGTGACGATCAGGACGCTCCCGGAGACGTAATAGAGCACGATCGCCCCGGCGACCGTCGCCTCGCGGCGGTCGCGCTCGCTCTTGACGGCCGACGACCCGTGTCCGTACGGGTCGAGGCCCAGGGTGCGTGCCATCTCGGCGCGGAAGGTCTCCCCGTCGCGCAACTTGGCCAGGGAGTCGTCGGCGGGCGGTGCGTAGGAGATGCGGAAGCTCAAGCGACGCTCCGCCTCTCGGCCTCGTCCTGTGCCAGCCGGTCCAGGATCCGCTCGGCCTCGGGATCGGGTACGGCCTCCAGCATCCAGTGCCGCATCACGGCCTGGATCTCGTGCACCCCCGCCTCGTTGATGGCGCGGTCGAACTCCTCGCGCCGCTCCTCGGGCAGCGTGTCCCGGATGGCCGGAATGCTGTTGGGCACGTCGACCTCTGCGCCGCCGACGAAGGTTTTCAGGGGCTCGCCCATGGTTGCTCTCCCCGCTCTCCTTGCTCTCTCCGCACGGCCCGTCCGGTCGGCTCCGCCCTTGCGAGGGCCAGTACTTCGGGTCACCGTAGCGCCAGCGCAGTCGGCGGACACGGAACCCACGCGATACGTTCGCCCCGTGACAGCGACATCATGGGACATATTGCTGATCGGTGGAGCCTCGGGCGTCGGCAAGAGCCGGGCGGCGGCCCAACTGGCCGATGAACAGGACGAGTCGAAGGGGTTCGTGATCGAGTTCGACGACGTGGTCAGCGCCGTCGAGGCCATGACGACGGCCGAACACCACCCCGCACTCCACCACTTCGAGGGCATCCCCGACACGGCGCGGCTCACCGTCGACCAGGTGCTGGACCTCCAGATCGCCACCGCCAGGGCCCTCGAACCCGCGGTGCTGGGCGTGGTCCGCAACCGCCTGACCGTCGACGTACCCGCCGTGATCGAGGGCGACTACCTCACCCCGGCCGCCGCGGCGGAGGCCATCCGAGAGGGACGGGCGGCCGGCCGCCGGGTGCGGGCGGTGTTCCTGCACGAACAGGACCCGGAACAGATCCTCGCCAACTACACCGCCAGGGAGCCCGGCAGCGGCGAACAGCACCACCGGGCACAGGTCAGCGCCGCGTACTCGCACTGGCTGTTCCGGCAGGCCTCCCGGCACGGACTGCCGGTGGTCGAATGCCGCCCCTGGACCGGCCTCCCGGGGCGTGTGGAAAGGGCGTTGGGGCAGCACGGGCCGGTGATGTCAGACCCCGGCCATACGCTCGGACCATGAGCGTTTCCCTCTACTACAGCGCCCGCCGGGCACAGCCGCTGACCGACGCCGAGTCGGCCGCCGTCGAGCGCGTGGTCGCCGCGCGCGCCCGGTCGTTCCCGTACGACGACGAGGAGAGCCTGTATCTGTACGGCGGTGACGACGACGAGGACGACCAGATCCTCGCCGGCTCCACGAAACTGCCGAGCGACCCCGGCCGGTGGATACCGGTGATGGTCCATGTCCTCGACTCCGTCACCGAACTGCGCCGCACCGTCGGTGGAGCCGAGTGGCACGTCCACATGGACGACGTCGACGTCCCGTGGGACGAGAGCGAGGGGTACGCCCTGCCGGGCATGCGCGACGCGGCCCTCGCCGCCGAGCTCGGCGGCCTCTGCGGCAACCCGGGCGAACAGGCCGGGTGAGAGGGGGAGGGAACTGGTCCGGCGTTTGCGGCGCGTCAGGCACTGGCTGTTGATCTGGTCATCGGCGGCCGTCATCGAGCGGTCTCGGGCGGCCCGGGAGGCATGGCCGCGGGGGTGCTGCTGAGAGCGACGCCGCTGGGGGGAGCGTCAGCCTCCGGCGCATGCGGCCCGCTCACGCAATTCCTGAGCCTCCGGAACTCCTCTGTATCGGCGGAGGCGAACCTGCATGTCCTGGGGAGCGGCCTGGACCTTCACCGAACGGATGCCGTCGGCGCAGTCGAGGAAGTCGCGCATTTCCTGCCGGTGATTGCTGGAGCCCGGGGACGGCGCTGCATCTGCGACGGTTTACATCTCCCAACAGACCCGGCAGGCTGCGCCCCCCATGTGTGTAAGGACTTCTGTGCTTCTCGTCCGCACCTTTGCAGGCCAGGACTGAGATTGCGATCTCGAAACTGGCAGAGACCGCTGCCAACCTCCGTGATCGCGGAGCTTTGCAAGGTGGTTCGTAGTCGCCGGCATGTCGCTGAAAACGGAAAGTCCACCCGATTTCTATTCGGTAGGAGTTGTCACTCGGTGTGCGCAGTTCGGTGTTTTGCCTCGGTGTGAACATAGAGCATCGTGAATGCGCAATATGCTTGCGTTGTCCCTGGCCCGCACGGTCCTCGCGTCGGAAATCCGGCCGACTTCACCTCGGCGACCGACGTCGCTGCTGAGAGCAGTGCCTGGCGCCTCCTGGGTGTCGCCGCATTTCACCATGGATGCTGCTCTTCTTCGGCGATGCAGGAGGAGTTGTCCGCCGCTCTCCCGGAAGAAATTGCTCGCAGAGTTGGTCGGTGTCACCGTGAACGCGAAGGTGTGCGTAATGGGAAGTGGCTGATCCTTTTCGTGGTAGAGTCTTAATGAATTCACAGGACGCCGCGATTAAAAGGGGAATGGCGTGAATACCGAGAAGGTTACGGCTCGACGTCTTACGGCCGAGGAGATTTCAGGCTTGGGTCTCCAGGACGGTATCTTCGTCTCGGCAGGGATGGGTGGCCTTCCTCTCGACTGCTATGCTCCGGCTTTCCTTACGGAGCCGGGCAAAAATTTCGAGGGAGGGTCCTTCGCTGCGAGGACAGTTTTCGGTGAGGAGATTCACGTCCTCCCGGACAATGCTGAAGAGGCTGGGATCTGGATCGCTGACGAGGCGGGGGAGGAAATCGAGGTTCTCCAGAGTGCCGGCGTCCTCCTGAACCTTGCCCTCTTCGTGCCCGGCGGGAACAAGGAATCCCTGGAGTCGCTCTACTCCGCCGCGCGGGACGCGTTCGGTGCGGGGGTCGTTCAGCGCTGGAGCGAGGAAGTCGTCGCGGTGCCGGACGTCAAGGTCGACCTGTACGAGGAGCCGGCCCGGGCGCGGAAGAACACGAACAGCCAGAACCGCGACCGCCGCGCCCTGGACATCTACCCGACCCGAGTGCGGTTCCTGGAGCCCAGTGAGGGCTGGAAGTTCATTGTCGAACCGCACAAGGAGATCGTCGATGACACACCGACGATCTGACCTGATGGCAGCCTGGAGGCCAAGCCGGAGGCACAAGCCCGCTCCCGGTGACGGATTCAAGAGGGCGTAACAACCCGCTGGTCAAGCGGTTGTTGTCAGCAGTTCAGTCAGACGCTCGGCTGGAGCTTCCCAGCCGAGCGTTCTGCGTGGAGCGGGGGACGAGAATCGAACTCGCGCGCTGAGCTTGGGAATCTATGCGCATGGGCGCCCCGCATGGTCTCTGAACTGCAGTTTTCTTCCCTGTCGGGCTCCATCGAGACTGTCCCTGCCGACCGGATTTGACCGCTGTTCACCGCCTCAAGGGGTACGGCTGGGGCACGCCCGGCCGTGGTGGCCAAGGCGCCGCCTCACCGTTCCGAGGGGAACAACCGGCTGCTGTCGCAGAGCGATTATCCCCGGGGTTGCGTCCGCAAGCGGTCGTCAGTGAAGGGTGGTCCCCCCGGCCCTGTCCGGCACTTCGTGCGAGGCGGTGGTAGTCCGTAGAGTCCGATCAGCTACCTGAGAGCCCATACTGAGGAAGCGGCCACTCGATTTCCCCGTACTGCGAAGTCCAGTAAAGAGAATTCAGGATGAGCGTGGAGTTTCCTGCCCGAGTCACGGGATGCAGGTCTTCCTGGTTGTTTCGATAGAAATCGAAATCCACCTTCTGGCCATCCGGGGTGATTTCCGAAAAGTCGATACCCAGGAGGCTGCAAATGTAGAGCAGGTAGTCACTTCGTGGCGTCAAGCCGGATAGGTACGCGTGAAGATAGGCGCAGATGTCCAGCATTGCGCGTCCCTTGTCGGTTACGGCGATCAGTCCGTGGTCGTTTACCTCACGCGACAGCATCCCAGTCAGCTGGAGGCGGAGAAGTTCTTCCTTCAGTGCCGGGATTTTTATACCGTAGCGCTTGGAGGCGTGCGTGTAGTTTCCGACGTAGCCATCCCGTGCGATCTGGGCGAGGAGCCATGGTGAGCACCCCACTCGTCCCGACCTGGAAAACTCTCGGACGTCGGGAGGTGAGAGGCCTCCGAGTGCGACGGTCAACAGCAAGTCTCGGTGGATGTCATGCCGGAGCCCACCGCGAACCACCATTCGCCCTTCTTCGCTGTCTGCGTCAAAGTCTGCCGGAATCCAAAAGATCCTGAGCTTTGGCAGGTTGGGGCGCGGAAACTGTCAACCGGCAACGAGTTCTGGGTTCACTCAAGGACGCGGGCCGCCCGCTCACGAAGTTCCTGGGCCTCCGGCACTCCGCTGTATCGCGTCAGCCGGACGCGCATGTCTTGGAGGGCGGCCTGGACCTTCACCGAGCGGATGCCGTCGGCGCAGTCCAGGAAGTCGCGCCAGGTGGCCATGGCCCCGTCGACATCGCCTTGGCGCAGGCGCACGCCGCCGAGGTCGGCGAGGACGATGGCGCGGGTGCGGCGGCGGTCGAGGCCGTGGATGTCGAGGGCCAGGTGAAGGTGTTCCTCGGCGGCGCCGAGGTCGCCGAGGCGGTAGAGGATCATGCCGGACTCGTGGGCCCAGCGGCCCGGGGAGTAGTGGGCGGCCCAGGAGTCACCGGCCACAGCGGCTGGCTTGCTGATGGCTGCCTCGGACATGGTGAGGTGCTTGGTGGCCGTGCGGCGATCGTCGTCCTGGGCGGCGGCGTTGGCGAGGGTGGCCTCGTAGTAGGCGACGGCACGCGGGTTGTCGAGGTGGCGGCCGTAGTCCACGCAGGCTTCACCGAGCTGGACGGCCTCGGCCCGGTAGCCGAGGTCGACGCACTGCACGGCGAGGCCGCGGAGAGCGGTCGCCGACAGCTCCGGATCGCCGGCCTCGGCAGCCAAGCGGAAGGAGTGGGCGTAGTAGCGCTGGGCGAGCCCGCGCAGTTCGGGGGTGTCGCCTTCGTCGGCCTTCTCGCCCACACCGAGCACTCCTCCGCACAGATCCCGTTGGCGAATCCGACGCTCAGCGCCGAGGACATTCCGTTGGCCGACGGCCCCGGATAGGCACTCCGGCCTCGGCCTGTCCTCCCCAGCCGGAGCCCCACCGCATTCTCGCCGCAGGTCGTCCACGGCACCTTGCCGGCGTACACGCTCCGCATCACCAGTGCAGCGGCCTGGAGGAGATCCACGCATTCCTCGCCCTGCGCATCCTCGGAGTCATCCCTGCCTTCCGGCTGACAGGGCACGATCTTCTGCTCGTACTGATCAAGCTCGCCGAGAGCCAGGACCCGCTCACGACGATCGACACCTTCTTCACCACCGCGCCGGCCCCTCACCCCCACTCTGGCGAACGGACCAGCGATGTCCCTGCCCCTGCTTGAGACCCCTCTCCTGGCCCGCCCGCTCCAGGGCCGCAACGCCCTCGTCACCGGCGGGGCCACCGGCATCGGTGCCGAGATCGGACGGGCGCTCGCCGCCGCCGGCGCGACCGTCGCGGTCAACCACCTCGGCCAGGACCCCGACGCCCACGCCCTCCTCGCCGTCTTCGAGCGCGACGGCAGCCCCGGAATTGCGGCGAACGCCGACCTGACCGACCCCGGCGCCATCCAGGTCGAGGCCGACGCGATCCCCGCCCAGCACCGTGCGCGCCCGGAGGACCAGATCAAACGCCAGTGCGTCCCTCGCCGTGGCCGGCCCGAAGACGTCGCGGCCCTGGTGACGTTCCTCGTGGGCCCTTCCGCCTCGTTCATCACTGGGCAATCCGTCCACGTCGACGGCGGCTGGCTGCTGCACTGAGACCGCCAACAAGCAAGGAGACAGACCGACATGATCGAACGAGTCCGCGCCGTCCTCGTCACCGCTGACGACACGATGCTGGTCATTCGCCGCACCAAGCCCGACATCTCTGAGTATTGGGTACTGCCCGGCGGCCGCGTCGAAGCCAGCGACGAGTCTCGGGAGGCCGCCCTCCACCGCGAGATCCACGAGGAGATCGCGGGGAAGGCCGACATCGTCAGCCTTCTCCACACGATGGAGTCCGACGACGAGCGTCAGCTCTTCTACCTCGCCCGCATCGCGACCTGGTCCTTCGATGACCGCACCGGTTCCGAGTTCAGCGCCGAGGGCCGTGGCGAATACGCGCTGGAGGAGATCCCGCTGACCGTGGAGGGGCTCGACGGCATCGACCTCAAGCCCGAGGAGATCGCTCACGTCCTGCGGGGAGCCATCAGTGCCGGAAGCCTCGGAGGCGAGGCATCGCGCTGAGCCTTCGAGCACATCAACACACCGCTGGGGCCGACACTGAGATGAGTCGGTCCTGGTGGCGTCCCACGCACTGCTGGCTTGGCACCGTGTTGATGTCGGAAGGACTTGGCGGAGTGCCGGGCAGCGAACCGCGCCCGCGGTTCCTGAGGCCGAGCGGCGCTTTGTCGCACGCCCGCCCGGACTATCCTCGTCACGTGCTGTGCGGCGCTGATCGCGCGGGACGCGGATAGTCCACTCCGCTCATGACACACGCCACTTGGGGCGGATCCTGCAACGTGGGACCGGAGGGCGAGCCTCTGGCATCCAGCAACGTCATGCGTGCCATCGATGCAGGTCGGATGGGTGACCATGGCCCGCGAATGGCACGCGCCGTGAAATTGGACTAGACAATAAGAAAAGCCCGGGTCAATGACCAGGGCCTTCATTGTGGAGCGGGTGACGAGAATCGAACTCGCGCGCTGAGCCTGGGAAGCTCAGGTGATTCGGTGGCGAGGGCTTCCCTGGGCTGGGGCGGAGCATTTCGGATACTGAACTTGAATGTGTGATGTCGGCCTGATCGGCAGTCAGTTGCCTGTGAAGCGTTTTCCCCCGGTCGAGGTCACGTTGGAGCAGACGGCCCAGCGACGGCCCCGGCGCAGGAACGAGCCCCCTACCTCGCGGATGAACCGCAGACAGGGGGCTCGTTTTGGTTGTGCTACTTCTTCTTGCCCTGGTTCTTCACGGCCTCGATGGCGGCCTTCGCCGCGTCCGGGTCGAGGTACGTGCCGCCCGGCTTCAGGGGGCGGAAGTCGGCGTCCAGCTCGTAGACGAGCGGGATACCGGTCGGGATGTTCAGGCCCGCGATGTCGGCGTCGGAGATGCCGTCGAGGTGCTTGACCAGGGCCCGGAGGCTGTTGCCGTGGGCGGCGACCAGGACGGTCCTGCCGTCGAGGAGGTCCGGGACGATGCCGTCGTACCAGTACGGCAGCATGCGGGCGACGACGTCCTTGAGGCACTCGGTGCGCGGGCGCAGCTCCGGCGGGATCGTCGCGTAGCGCGGGTCGTCGCTCTGCGAGAACTCGGTGCCGTCCTCCAGGGCGGGCGGCGGGGTGTCGTAGGAGCGGCGCCAGAGCATGAACTGCTCCTCGCCGAACTCGGCGAGCGTCTGCGCCTTGTCCTTGCCCTGCAGGGCGCCGTAGTGGCGCTCGTTCAGCCGCCAGGTGCGGTGGACCGGGATCCAGTGGCGGTCCGCGGACTCCAGCGCGAGCTGCGCGGTGCGGATGGCGCGCTTCTGGAGGGAGGTGTGCAGGACATCGGGGAGCAGACCGGCGTCCTTGAGCAGCTCACCGCCGCGGACTGCCTCCTTCTCGCCCTTCTCCGTGAGGTTGACGTCCACCCAGCCGGTGAACAGGTTCTTCGCGTTCCATTCGCTCTCGCCGTGGCGGAGGAGGATCAGCTTGTACGGTGCGTCGGCCATGGGCCCGAGCGTAATCGAACCCGTACGGGCGCTGCGCGGCCGGTCACAGGGCGGACAGGGCGGGCCCGGCGGGCGGCCGGGAGCGGGACGATTGACGGCAGGCGTCAATCGAGTGGCGGACCGGAATTCAGGATTCGTAACGTTCGGACAGCAGCCGGGCCTCTTACCGGCGCTGTCCGTTCCGCGCTTCCCTGGGGGGATTCCGTATGTCTGTCGCCGGTCTCAGACGGGCCGCACGCGAATCCGTGTCCGGGCTCCCCAGGCAGTTCTGGTGGCTGTGGACCAGCACACTGGTCAACCGCCTCGGTGGCTTCGTCGCCACGTTCATGGCGCTCTACCTGACCCTGGACCGCGGCTACTCGGCCTCGTACGCCGGACTGGTCGCCGCGCTGCACGGGCTCGGCGGGGTCGTCTCCTCTCTCGGGGCGGGGGTGATGACCGACCGGCTCGGCCGCCGGCCCACCATGCTCATCGCGCAGACGTCGACGGCCGTGTCCGTGGCCGTGCTCGGGTTCATGGTCCACCCGGCGGCGATCGCGGCGGTCGCCTTCCTCGTCGGCATGGCCAGCAACGCGTCGCGGCCCGCCGTGCAGGCGATGATGGCCGACATCGTCCGGCCCGAGGACCGGGTGCGGGCCTTCTCGCTCAACTACTGGGCCATCAACCTCGGCTTCGCCGTCTCGTCGGCCGGTGCCGGGTTCGTCGCCGAGTACAGCTATCTCGCCGGGTTCCTCGGCGAGGCCGCGATGACGCTGGCCTGCGCCGTCGTCGTCTTCATGAAGGTGCCCGAGACACGGCCGGACAAGCCGGTGGTGGCCGGGCGCGCGGTCGACGACGGTGCGGAGGAGGTCCGGCTCTCCACCGTGCTGCGCGACGGCCGGTTCATGACCGTCGTCGGGCTGTCCTTCGTCATCGCCCTGATCTTCCAGCAGGGGTACGTGGGGCTGCCGGTGGCCATGGGGGCCGACGGGTTCTCCAGCTCCGACTTCGGCACCGCGGTCGCCGTCAACGGCGTGCTGATCGTGGCGCTCCAGATCCCCGTCACCCGCTTCATCCAGCACCGCGACCCGCGCCGGCTGCTCGTCGTGTCGTCGCTGCTGGCGGGGTACGGGTTCGGGCTGACCGCGTTCGCCGGGTCGGTCGCGGTCTACGCGCTGACCATCTGCGTCTGGACGGTCGCCGAGATCGTCAACTCGCCGATCCAGAGCAGCCTGGTCGTCCGGCTGTCGCCGGCCCGGGGCCGCGGCCGCTACCAGGGCATGTACACGTTGTCGTGGTCCGCGGCCGCGCTGATCGCGCCGCTGATGTCGGGCCAGGTGATCGACCGCTTCGGGGCCGAGTGGCTGTGGGGTGCCTGCGCCGTCCTGGGGACCGGGGCCGCGCTGGGGTACTGGCTGCTGATGCGGAACCTTCCGGGCCGGGACGAGGCGGCGTCCGAGGCCGGCCGGGTCGCGGAGAGCGGCGGGGGAGAGCCCGCTTCCGGGGCCGAGGCCGCCGTCGAACGGACGGGCTGAGAGCCGCCGCGCGGAGACGAACCGCCCCGCACACGGCGGCGCCCCGCGCGGAGCGGTTCGTCTCCGCGCGGGGCACACTCGGGCCTGTCCGGTGGATCAGGGCCGGACGGGCCCCCGGCATTCCGTGTCGGCCGGTCAGCCGCAGCAGCCACCGCACTGGCACGGGGCCCCGGACTGGCAGCCGCAGCCGCAGCCCGAGCCGCAGCCGCAGGCGCCGAGCAGGGTCAGGTGCACCACCTCGGCAGGTGCTTCCTGCTGGGGGTCGGTAGTGGGGGAATCGGCCATGGTTCCTCCTCAAGGCGTACAACAGGGCCGTACGCCACAACGACGCGCGTACGGCCGGGGCGTACGGACAAGGCGTGCCGCCCCACCCCTATTGCATGCCCACCCCGGCGGGCGCATCAACGGCGCATGTGCGCAGAAACACTTGTGCGACCCCGATGCGCCCATGTGCGCCTACGCGCCCTCCACCGGCGTCTGCTGCTGGATCTCGTCGGCGTACTCGCCCGTCACCAGGTAGACGACCCGCTTGGCGACCGACACCGCGTGGTCCGCGAAACGCTCGTAGTAGCGGCCGAGCAGGGTCACGTCGACGGCGGTCTCGATACCGTGCTTCCAGCGGTCGTCCATCAGGTGCTGGAACAGCGTGCGGTGCAGCAGGTCCATCTCGTCGTCGTCCTGCTCCAGCTGGAGCGCCAGGTCGACGTCCTTGGTGATGATCACCTCGGCGGCCTTGGCCATCAGGCGCTGCGCCAGCTGCCCCATCTCCAGAATGGTGGCGTGCAGGTCGTGCGGCACCGCCGACTGCGGGAACCGCAGCCGGGCCAGCTTGGCGACGTGCTGGGCGAGGTCGCCGGAGCGCTCCAGGTCGGCGCTCATCCGCAGGGAGGTGACCACGATGCGCAGATCCGTCGCCACGGGCTGCTGCCGGGCGAGCAGGGCGATGGCCCGCGCCTCCAGGTCGTGCTGCAGGTCGTCGACCTTCTGGTCGGCGGCGATCACGCTCTCCGCGAGCTTGAGATCGGCATCGAGCATGGACGTCGTCGCCCGGCCGATCGCCGACCCGACGAGACGGGCCATCTCGACCAGCCCTTCGCCGATCGAGTCGAGTTCCTCGTGGTACGCGTCACGCATGGAAGTCCCTCTCCAGTCCTCTGTGTAAGGCCGGGGCACGGTTCGAACCCCACGCTGCCACCCTGAGTGGCGTACGCGTCGGCTTCCGGCCGCCCAAGTGAACCAACCCTTGCTCCTCGGTGAACTCTGGGCGACGAGTGTTCGGATACGCACTCGGATGGCTGGGAGAGCCCTCCGGGACCCGCATAACCTTGACGTATGGACGTGAACGCGGCAGTCGCCGCAGCTGCGGCGATCGGCGGTGCGTGCACCGGCGTGATCGCCATGCTTGCGTTCCGCTGGAGCGAGCGCGACCAGAAGAAGCCGACGCGGACCTCCATGCGGCCCGACAGCAACGCACCCCTGCCGCCCGGGGTGGACACGGTCCTGTCCGTGCTCAGCTCCTCGGCGGTCGTGCTCGACGAGAGCGACAGCGTGGTCAAGGCCAGCTCTGCCGCCTATGCGCTGGGACTGGTCAGGGGCGGACGGCTCGCCGTCGACGCGATGCTGAACATGGCCAGGGACACCCGGCGCGACGGCGAGATACGCCAGGTCGAACTGGACCTTCCCCGGCGCGGTACGGGCCGCGGCGAGGCCCTCGCGGTCTCCGCCCGGGTCGCCCCGCTCGGCTCCCGGCTGGTGCTCCTGCTGGTCGAGGACCTCACCGAGGCCCGCCGGATAGAAGCGGTACGGCGCGACTTCGTCGCCAATGTCAGCCATGAGCTCAAGACCCCGGTCGGCGCACTCTCGCTGCTCTCGGAGGCCGTGATGGACGCCTCCGACGACCCGGAGGCGGTGGAACGCTTCGCGGGCCGGATGCAGATCGAGGCGACCCGGCTGACCAACCTCGTACAGGAGATCATCGACCTCTCACGGGTGCAGAACGACGACCCGCTGGAGGACGCCGAACCGGTCCGGGTGGACGAGCTGGTGGCCGAGGCCATCGACCGCTGCCGCCAGCAGGCCGGCTCCAAGCAGATCACCATGGCTGCGGGCGGCGCCGCGGAGCTCCGTATCTGGGGCAACCGCGGCCAGCTCGCCGCGGCGCTCGGCAACCTCGTCGAGAACGCCGTCAACTACAGCCCCGCCCGTACCCGAGTGGGCATCGCCGCCAGGCGACTGTCCATGCCGGGCGGGGACCAGATCGAGATAGCCGTGACCGACCAGGGCATCGGCATCTCGGAGAAGGACCGCGAGCGGGTCTTCGAACGCTTCTACCGCGTCGACCCGGCCCGCTCACGGGCCACCGGTGGCACCGGCCTCGGCCTCGCCATCGTGAAGCACGTGGCCGCCTCGCACGGCGGGGAGGTCACCGTCTGGAGCTCGGAGGGCCAGGGCTCCACCTTCACCCTGCGGCTGCCCGAAGCGGGCTCCGTACGGGAACGGGACCGCAGCTCGGACGGACCACCCGTCGTCAACGGCGACGAGGGCCCCCGTGGACCCGCTCACCCCGACACCCTTGAACCATTCCCTGCCCCGGAGGTCCTTCCGTGACCCGAGTGCTCGTCGTCGAGGATGAGGAATCCTTCAGCGACGCCCTGTCCTACATGCTCCGCAAGGAGGGCTTCGAGGTCGCCATCGCGGCCACGGGCCCGGACGGGCTTGACGAGTTCGAGCGCAACGGCGCCGACCTCGTGCTGCTCGACCTGATGCTGCCGGGCCTGCCCGGCACGGAGGTCTGCCGTCAGCTGCGCAGCAGGTCCAATGTCCCCGTGATCATGGTCACGGCGAAGGACAGCGAGATCGACAAGGTCGTCGGCCTGGAAATAGGAGCCGACGACTACGTGACCAAGCCCTTCTCCTCGCGGGAGCTGGTCGCCCGCATCCGCGCGGTGCTGCGCCGCCGCGGCGAGCCGGAGGAGGTCACGCCGGCCGCCCTGGAGGCGGGCCCGGTGCGGATGGACGTGGACCGCCACGTCGTCACGGTCGCCGGCGGCAAGGTCGACCTCCCGCTCAAGGAGTTCGACCTGCTGGAGATGCTGCTGCGCAACGCGGGCCGGGTCCTGACCCGCATGCAGCTGATCGACCGGGTGTGGGGCGCGGACTACGTGGGTGACACCAAGACCCTCGACGTCCACGTCAAGCGGCTGCGCGCCAAGATCGAGCCCGACCCGGGCGCTCCCCGCTTCCTGGTGACGGTACGGGGCCTGGGGTACAAGTTCGAGCCGTAGACAGCCGGGTACGCGAACGGCGGAGGGCGCCCCCCGAAAAGGGGGCGTCCTCCGCCGTTCGTTCGCGTGGCGGCGCGTCATGCGCCCGCGAGCGGTCCGCGTGCGGTCAGTGGGACTCCGCCGAGGCGGACGCGGCGTCGCTCGGGGTGACCTCGTCGCTCCCCGACTCTCCCGGGGCGCCCGCCGGCGTACCGGAGGCGGAGTTGGTCGGCTTCGCCTCGGTCGACTTCTGCGGAGCCACCGGCAGAGTGCTCGGGCCGAAGCCCGTGAAGTAGCTCTTCGCCGGCACGACGAACGCGCCGAGCGGGATCTCGCCGGCCGAGCTGAACTTGAAGACGACGGACTGCACATTGCCCGCCTTGGCGGCCTCGCGGGCGTTCTCGATCACGGCGGAGGCGTTGCCCTTGCCGCCGAGGACCACCGAGCCGCCGGCCGGGACCACGACCTGCCCGGCGCCCTCGGCGGCGTGCAGCTGCACCGAGGCGCTCGAACCCGGCAGCGTGACGGCTTCCAGGGTCTGCGGCTTCGTGCCGTTGTTGAACAGCGTCGCGGAGACGACGGCCGGGCCCTCGGCGGTGAGCTCGGGCTGGGTGACGACGTTCGCGTTCTGGATGCTGATGTCACCGATGGTGGTGGCAGCAGCGTCCGGCCTTACCTTGAGCGTCGCTGCGTCATTGCCCGCACCGCACGCGGTGAGCGAGGCGATCGAGAGAACGGTGGCTGTGGCGGCGAGAGCGCCGTGTCGAAGGCTGCGGCTCACGGCGGCGGCAACTCCTTGATCGGACTGCGGACGGGAGGCGAGCGACGTAAAGCCGCCCTAAGGGTGTGTCAGCGGCCTTAGGCTACCGAGCCGCCCCGCCCGCCCCGCACCCGACCCGCCCCTAAGGGCTGTCCCGTAATCCCTGGCGGGCCCGCGGACCCGGCAATGCGCTGTGGGCCGCGCATGCCGAAACGGCGCGACACATGCCGTTCACATATCGCCGGTGATCAATTCATGGAGCGTGGCGCATTCCGTGCGCATAACCGATCGCGCGGGGCCGTTGATCAATTCCATTGATCAACGGCACTTACCTCCGTACAGGTGATCGACCTCCGAACGGAGTATGGAAAGTTCATCATCTGGAATCCGGCAAAACGGGACGTTCGACCCCTTCAGGGGGTGGTTCGTATGTGTGTGACGTGTGTGTTTCACCCTGCCCGCACAACCGCTCCGACCTGCGAATACCACCCCCCGAGAACCTTCCGCAGCACGTGCGTGTCGCTGTTGTCAAGCCCCGAGATATGCCCTGACCTGCGAAAACGCCATTCAGGAGAAGCAGTTCTCGTGTTACCCTTGATAGCCACGGAAGGGGTACCTGTCACATGACGTTCAAGGTTGGCGACACCGTGGTCTATCCCCATCACGGGGCCGCGCTGATCGAGGCTATCGAAACTCGCCAGATCAAAGGCGTGGACAAGACCTACTTGGTGCTCAAGGTCGCTCAGGGCGACTTGACGGTTCGTGTGCCGGCGGACAATGCGGAGTTCGTGGGTGTGCGCGACGTGGTCGGGCAGGAGGGACTGGACCGGGTCTTCGAGGTGCTTCGCGCACCGTATGCCGAAGAGCCGACGAACTGGTCCCGGCGCTACAAGGCAAATCTCGAGAAGCTCGCCTCCGGCGATGTCATCAAGGTCGCCGAAGTGGTTCGCGACCTGTGGCGTCGTGAGCGCGAGCGTGGACTCTCCGCAGGTGAGAAGCGCATGCTCGCCAAGGCTCGCCAGATTCTGGTGAGCGAGCTCGCTCTCGCGGAGAACACGAACGAAGACAAGGCCGAGGCTCTGCTCGACGAGGTTCTCGCGTCCTGAACCGGCTCGTGCCGGTCGTAACCAATGTGCCGCGGTGCCCGCTGACAACCGTATTCACGGTATGTCGTCGGGCGCCGCGGCATGTCTGAATCAGGCCGCGGCGTGTCTCATTTCTGACGCGGCCTGTCCGGATTACGTCTCGACTCACCGATGCGTTGGCCTCATCGGTGATACCCCCGATACGTTGCTCGCGATCTTGTGTAGCCGATCCCGAGCGACCGGTGCGGCTTGTCCGAATCGACCGGGTGTCACGGAAAGGGCCCGGTCGAGTCAGGGCGTGGCGCCCGGCTCGCTTGTGGCCATACCCATGTCGGCTGTGGAAACAAACATGCCGAAGCTTCGGAGTGCAACCGATGTCTGATCAATCGCGTCCGTACCGCACCGCCGCCGTGATTCCCGCAGCCGGCCGAGGCGTACGGCTCGGTCCGGGCGCCCCCAAGGCGCTCCGCTCGCTGAGCGGGACGCCCATGCTCATCCACGCGGTCCGGGCCATGGCGGCGTCCCGTTCCGTCTCCCTGGTCGTCGTCGTCGCGCCGCCGGACGGCGCCCCCGAGGTCAAGAACCTGCTCGACGAGCACGCCCTGCCCGAGCGCACCGACTACCTCGTCGTGCCCGGCGGCGACACCCGCCAGGAGTCCGTGCGGCTCGGCCTCGACGCGCTGCCGGAAGGCATCTCCGCCGTCCTCGTCCATGACGCGGCGCGCCCGCTGGTGCCGGTCGACACGGTGGACGCGGTGATCGAGGCGGTGCGCGACGGGGCGCCCGCCGTCGTCCCCGCGCTGCCGCTGGCCGACACCGTCAAGGAGGTCGAGCCCGGTGTGCCGGGGGAGCCGGAGCCGGTGCTCGGGACGCCCGTGCGGGCCAGGCTGCGCGCCGTGCAGACCCCGCAGGGCTTCGACCGCGACACGCTCGTACGGGCGCACGCCGCCGTTGCCGTCAGCGGTGAGGGCGCGACGGACGACGCGGGCATGGTGGAGCAGCTCGGGGCGCCCGTCGTGGTCGTACCCGGGCACGAAGAGGCGTTCAAGGTGACCCGGCCGCTGGATCTGGTGCTGGCCGAGGCGGTACTCGCACGCAGGAGGGCGAACGATGGCTTCTGAGGAACGGACCGGGCCCGTGATCCCGCAGGTCGGGATCGGCACCGACATCCACGCCTTCGAGGAGGGCCGCGAGCTGTGGTGCGCGGGGCTGCTCTGGGAGGGCGAGGGGCCCGGCCTGGCCGGGCACTCGGACGCCGATGTCGTCGCGCACGCCGCGTGCAACGCGCTCTTCTCGGCCGCCGGGCTCGGCGACCTGGGGCAGCACTTCGGCACCGGGCGGCCCGAGTGGTCCGGCGCCGCCGGTGTGACGCTGCTGACCGAGGCGGCGCGGATCGTGCGGGCCGAGGGCTTCGAGATCGGCAATGTCGCCGTCCAGGTCGTCGGCGTACGGCCGAAGATCGGCAAGCGGCGGGACGAGGCGCAGAAGGTGCTGTCGGCCGCCGTGGGGGCGCCCGTCTCGCTCTCCGCCGCCACTTCCGACGGGCTCGGCTTCACCGGGCGGGGCGAGGGCCTCACCGGGATCGCGACCGCGCTGGTCTACCGCACCGGCTGACCCCGGCACGGCCCTGACCCTTCCGGTGGGCCGGACCGGGAAGCGGGAGCGGTGAAACGGGGTTGGGGTACGGGTAGAGGCACCACCGATCCCACTGGAGGACGTACGCCATGCCCGCCGCACTCTCCACAGAACTCAAGGCGCTCCTCGACAGCCCCGTCTTCGTCACTGTCGTCACCATCCAGCCCGACGGCAGCCCCCAGGCCTCCCCGGTCTGGGTCAAGCGCGACGGCGACGACGTGCTCATCTCGACGGCGGTGGGCCGCCGCAAGGAGCAGAACCTGAGCCGCGACCCGCGGGTCTCCGTCGTCGTGCAGCCCTTCGCCGCCCCGTACACCTACGCCGAGATCCGCGGCACCGCCGCCCTGACCACGGAGGGCGCCGAGGAGCTCATGGACGAGCTGTCCCTGAAGTACACCGGCAAGAAGTTCGCGGAGTTCAACCCCTCGGCCGCCGCCGACGACGCCGAGCGGGTGGTCGTCCGGATCACCCCGCGCAAGGTCGTCGGACGCATTTGAGACGCCCTCGCCGTCACGAACTCGTCCCCGCGATTCCCCAAGGGGTCGCGGGGCACTGGTGCGCGCCCACTACCCTTGAGGCGTGACTATTCGCCTGTACGACACCAGCGCCCGGCAGATCCGTGACTTCGTACCGCTCGCAGCGGGCTGTGTCTCGATCTACCTCTGTGGCGCGACCGTCCAGGCCGCCCCGCACATCGGGCACATCCGGTCCGGGCTGAACTTCGACATCATGCGCCGCTGGTTCGAGTACCGCGGCTACGACGTCACGTTCATCCGGAACGTCACCGACATCGACGACAAGATCATCGCGAAGTCGGCGGAACAGGGCCGCCCCTGGTCGGCCATCGGGTACGAGAACGAGCGGGCGTTCAACGCCGGCTACGACGCGCTCGGCTGCCTCCCGGTCACCTACGAGCCCCGCGCCACCGGCCACGTCCCCGAGATGATCGAGATGATGCGCGGCCTGATCGAGCGCGGTCATGCCTACGCGGCCGACGGCAACGTCTACTTCGACGTGCGCTCGTTCCCCGGCTACCTGGAGCTCTCCAACCAGGACCTGGACGATCTGCGCCAGCCGTCCGGCGAGGGCGAGACCGGCAAGCGCGACCAGCGCGACTTCGCGATGTGGAAGGCGACCAGGCCGGGCGAGCCCAGCTGGGAGACCCCCTGGGGCCGCGGCCGCCCCGGCTGGCACCTGGAGTGCTCCGCCATGGCGCACAAGTACCTCGGCACCGCCTTCGACATCCACGGCGGCGGCATCGACCTGATCTTCCCGCACCACGAGAACGAGATCGCCCAGGCCAAGGCGTACGGCGACGAGTTCGCGAAGTACTGGGTGCACAACGGCTGGGTCACCATGTCCGGCGAGAAGATGTCGAAGTCGCTGGGCAACTCCGTGCTGGTCAGCGAGATGGTCAAGGCCTGGCGCCCGATCGTGCTGCGCTACTACCTCGGCACCCCGCACTACCGGTCGATGATCGAGTACAGCGAGGAGGCCCTGCGCGAGGCCGAGTCCGCGTTCGCGCGGATCGAGGGCTTCGTGCAGCGCGTCACCGAGAAGGCGGGCGAGACGGTCGAGCCCGCCACCGAGGTGCCGCCGGCCTTCGCCGAGGCGATGGACGACGACCTGGGCGTCCCGCAGGCGCTCGCGATCGTCCACACCACGGTCCGCCAGGGCAACTCCGCCCTGGCCGCCGACGACAAGGAAGCCGCGGTCGCCCGGCTCGCGGAGGTCCGCGCGATGCTCGGCGTCCTCGGCCTCGACCCGCTCGACGAGCACTGGGCGGGCGAGAGCGACCGCGGCGACGATCTGCACGGCGTCGTCGACACGCTCGTACGCCTCGTGCTCGACCAGCGCCAGTCGGCCCGCGAGCGCAAGGACTGGCCCGCCGCCGACGCCATCCGCGACCAGCTCAACCAGTCCGGACTCGTCATCGAGGACAGCCCCACCGGACCGCGGTGGACACTCGGCCCGCGCCAGTAGTCCCCACCATGTGCCGCCCGGCGTTCCGGGCGGCACACTTCACTTACGTACGCATGTCTGAGAAGCAACGAAACAGGTAGGTCATGGCCGGGAACAGCCAGCGCAGGAACCGCCGCACGTCCAACAAGAAGGGCGCGCAGGTCGGCAGCGGTGGGCAGCGACGCCGTGGCCTCGAAGGCAAGGGCCCGACGCCGCCCGCCTCCGCCCGCAAGGGACACAAGAAGAACCGTGTCGCCAACGCCCAGGCCAAGCAGGCCGCGGCCCGCCGCCCCGCCCCCCGGCGCGGCGGCGTCAAGGGCACGTCCGAGATGGTCGTCGGCCGCAACCCCGTCTACGAGGCCCTGCGCGACGGCGTCCCCGCGACGACCCTGTACGTCCAGCAGTACATCGACAACGACGAGCGGGTCCGCGAGGCGCTCCAGCTCGCCGGTGCGCGCGGCAACATCAACCTGATGGAGGCCCCGCGCCCCGAGCTCGACCGGATGACGAACGGCCTGAACCACCAGGGCCTCGTCCTCCAGGTCCCGCCGTACGAGTACGCGCACCCGGAGGACCTCACCGCCGCCGCGTACGACAACGGCGAGGACCCCCTCATCGTCGCCCTCGACGGCGTCACCGACCCGCGCAACCTGGGCGCGATCGTCCGCTCCGTCTCCGCCTTCGGCGGCCACGGCGTGGTCGTGCCCGAGCGGCGCGCGGCCGGGATGACGGCGGGCGCCTGGAAGTCCTCGGCGGGCACGGCGGCCCGTACGCCGGTCTCCCGGGTGACGAACCTGACCCGCGCCCTGGAGGGCTACCAGAAGGCCGGCCTCACGGTCGTCGGCCTCGCCGCCGACGGCGAGCACACCGTCGAGGACCTGGAGGAGCTCGCCGGGCCCGTCGTCATCGTCATCGGCAGCGAGGGCAAGGGCCTCGGCCGCCTCGTCGGCGAGACCTGCGACTACCGGGTCCGCATCTCGATGCCGGGCGGCGCGGAGTCGCTGAACGCGGGTGTCGCGGCCGGGATCGTCCTGTACGAGGTCGCGCGGCGCCGGGCCTGAAGTCCACCCGGCCGGGGGCGGCCGACCAGGGCATGTCCGGCGGACAGGGCCCTGACGCCCCCCGCCGGACCGCATTGACGGGCCTCGGACACATCGGGCCCGTCAAGGCAGTGTCCTAATCACACATCACTCGGTTAGATGAGTGTGGACACCAGAACGCCTCGGTTCGACGAACAACCAGCCCTGAGCATGGCCAAGGTGGACTGCGACCCTGCGCAGGTCATCGTCAACCACGCCAGCTTCCGGGTGCAGCTAGCCCCCGGCCAGCGCCCGCGGCTGCGCGGTCTGGCCCCCGCCGGCGCACCCAGGATCCCCGCCATGAGCGGCGCAGGAGCGGCGCGCGGCAGGCGCTCGCCCGTCGTGTGGAGCGGCAGGTCCGCCCCCGGCGACCCCGGCGCCACCGGGCTCCTCCAGGCCGTACGGAACTCCACCGCGGGCCGTCCGGCCACCGGGTACGACGCCCACGGCCCCTACGCCGCCCCGGAGCTCGACGGCGGATTCGGCACGGGCAGCACCCAGCTCATCGACGTCCTCGAAGAGACCCAGCCCAACCCCGTCGTCACCGCCCCCCACCAGCCGGGCCGCTACGGCAACGGACCGCTGCTGCCGCCCATGCGCCAGGCGGTCGGCGCCTACGACACCGCCGACGGCGCCCCGTACGCACAGGACGCGTACGACGAGGACGAGTTCGACGAGGAGACCGGGGCCCGGAGCGGGCGCCGGGGCAGCGACTCCGTACGGCACGCGTACTACCCCGGCCGCCGGATGAACCTCGGCGTCGTGCTGCTGCCCCTGCGGGTCTTCCTCGGCTTCATCTCCATCTACGCCGGCATGGGCAAGCTCTGCGACCCCGTCTACTTCGACGGCGGCGACCGCGGCTCCATGGTCAAGTGGCTGACCTCGCTGCACCCCTGGGCGCTGGCCGAGCCGCTGCGCGACTTCGCGCTCTCCCACCCCGTCGGCGCCGGACTCACCGTCGCCTTCCTCCAGGTCGTCGTCGGCGTCCTCACCGTCCTCGGCCTCTGGCAGCGGGTCGCCGCCTCGGTCGGCGCGCTGCTGTCCGCCGCCCTGCTGCTCACCGTGAGCTGGCGCACCGTCGCCGCCTACGACGCGCCAGACATCATCTACCTCGCCGCCTGGAGCCCGCTGATCATCGCGGGCGCGCCCGTCTACTCCGTCGACGGACGGCTCGCCGGTGAGGCCTGGCGCAGGCTCGGCCCGCGCTCGGCGATCTGGGACCTGCGCCGCCGGGTGCTGCGCCGGGGCGCCGTCGTCGCCTCCGTCGTCGTCGGTCTCACCCTTCTCGTGGGCTCCGTGCTCGGCGGCGCGGTCCGCTCCTCCGAGGTCGTCACCGTGCCCGGCCCGAACGGCGACCCGACCAACCAGCTCCCCGGCTCCCCACTCCCGCAGGAGTCCCACGGCGGCCGGGCCTCGCACACGCCGGAGGGCCGGCGCCCCTCGCCGTCCCGCAGCGGCGCCGCCACGACGCCCTCCACCGCCCCGTCCACGCCCGCCGCGGGCACCGTCCGTGAGTCCGGCCAGGCGGCCGGTGCCGGCCAGCCCAGCCAGACCCAGGGCACCGGCACCGGTCAGCAGACCCCGCAGCAGACGGCCCCGCAGCCGCCCCCGTCCAGCAGCTCAGGCCCGTCCTCCTCCGGCACCACCGGCACGGGCGGCGGTTCCACCGGCGGCTCGGACAGCGGCGACTCCACCGGGGGCACGTCCGGCGGCGGGCAGAACCCCATCGGCGGCCTGCTCGGCTGAGCGTCGCGGACCCCGGCACACGGCGAAGGGGCGGTCACCGGATTCGTACCGGTGACCGCCCCTTCGCCATGCGCCGGGCCTCTCCTGCTGCTACTGCCCGTCGAGCTCCTTGGCGGCCTCGGTGAGGTCCTTCGCCGTGTCGATGGCCCGCCAGTACGCGCCGTGCGGGAGCGGGTACCCGGCCAGCCTGCGCTCGCGGGCCAGCCGGGGGAACGTCGTCCGCTCGTGGTCGCCCCGGTCCGGCAGCAGCGTCGTGAACTCCGGGGAGAAGACGTAGACACCGGCGTTGATCAGATACGGCGAGGGCGGCGACTCGATGAAATCGGTGATGTGCCCGAACGCGTCCGTCTCCACGGCGCCCCACGGGATACGGGGACGGGCCAGGGCCAGGGTGGCGGTCGCATCGCGTTCGGCGTGGAACGCGGCCATCTCGCGCAGGGAGAAGCGCGTCCAGATGTCGCCGTTGGTGGCGTACCAGGGCTGCTCGGGGTCGGGCAGCTGGGCGGCGGCGTACTTCAGCCCGCCGCCGCGGCCCAGCGGCTCCGACTCCACGACGGTCGTCACGCGCAGCGGCAGCACCGCCGAGTCCAGCCACTCCTGCAGCACCTCGGCCAGATGGCCGCACGACACCACGGCGTCGGTCACGCCCTCGGCGGCCAGCCAGGAAAGCTGATGGCCGATGATCGGAGTCCCGGTGCCCGGGATCTCGACCATCGGCTTGGGGCGGTCGTCGGTGTACGGGCGCAGCCGCGATCCCTGGCCACCCGCCAGGACCACGGCCTGCGTCGGAAACGTATGCATGCCAGGCACGATATGCGGTGCCCGGAGCGGCCGGTCAGCTGAACCGGGCAACGCCCGAGGCGAAGGACGTGTCGCAGACGGGGCGCGAGAACCGGTGGGCGTGCGTGGGGCCGTACTTCTCGACGGCCGCGCGGCCCAGTGCCCTGGCGATCGACATGCAGTGCCGGGCGAGCGAGGGGCGGCCCTCGACGGAGCGCTGGAGGTCGGTGAGCGCGACACCCGGGTCCTTCTCACGGAGCTCCAGGAGCAGCCGGTCGCGGAGGGCGTCCTGCGGGGTGCGCGTCTTGGCGCGCTCGGAGATGTCGTGGGCCGACGCGGTCAGGACCTGGGGCTCGGAGTCGTGCGCTGCCCACGGCACGCTGGTGACGGCGAGGGTCCCGGAGAGGACCATCACGACGGGCAGGACGAAGGCGAGGGATCGGCCGATGCGGCGCGCAGTGTGGGTCACGCAGCGAGCGTAGCGGGCGGTAATGATATGGCGACATTTCGTCACCCTTGAGGGGGATGGTTCGAGGGTGCTTTTCGAATCCGGTGTTGACGAACGGGGGTGAAATGCCCGGTGTGCCGGGGAATCCGGCGCCGTACGGAGCCAAACCCGATCACGCCCCACAGCGCGCGAACGGCCCCGCACGCGGAACGTGCGGGGCCGTTGTGGCGCGGGTGCGCGGGGGGCGTCAGTCGGTGAGACGCTCACCCGTCGACGTCGCGAAGACGTGCAGCTCGTCCGGGCGCGGCACGACGTGCAGCTTGGTGCCCTTCTCCGGGACGGCACGGCCGCCGACGCGGACGACCAGGTCCTTGTGCTCGCCACCGACCTCGGCGGCGCCGTAGACGAAGCCGTCGGCGCCGAGCTCCTCGACGACGTTGACCGAGACGGCCAGACCGGCCGGGGCGTCGGCGCTGTCCTTCGAGAGGGACTTCGCGGCGGCGCCACCGTGCTCGACGATGTCGAAGTGCTCCGGGCGGATGCCGACCGTGACGGTCGTGTCACCACGGTCCGCGGCGGCGGAGAGCGCCTCGCGGGAGACCGGGACGACGCTGTTGCCGAACTTCACACCGCCGTCGGTGATCGGGACCTCGACCAGGTTCATGGCCGGGGAGCCGATGAAGCCGGCCACGAAGAGGTTCGCCGGCTTGTCGTACATGTTGCGCGGCGAGTCGACCTGCTGGAGCAGACCGTCCTTGAGGACCGCGACACGGTCACCCATGGTCAGGGCCTCGACCTGGTCGTGGGTGACGTACACGGTCGTGATGCCCAGGCGGCGCTGGAGCGAGGCGATCTGCGTACGGGTGGAGACACGGAGCTTGGCGTCGAGGTTCGACAGCGGCTCGTCCATGAGGAAGACCTGCGGCTCACGCACGATGGCACGGCCCATCGCGACACGCTGACGCTGACCACCGGAGAGCGCCTTCGGCTTGCGGTCCAGGTACTCGGTGAGGTCCAGCATCTTGGCGGCCTCTTCGACCTTCGCCCGGATCTCGGTCTTGTTGACCCCGGCGATCTTGAGCGCGAAGCCCATGTTGTCCGCGACGGTCATGTGCGGGTACAGCGCGTAGTTCTGGAACACCATGGCGATGTCCCGGTCCTTCGGGGGCAGGTGCGTGACGTCGCGGTCACCGATGCGGATCGCGCCGCCGTTGACGTCCTCAAGACCCGCGAGCATGCGCAGGGAGGTCGACTTGCCACAACCGGAAGGACCGACGAGGACGAGGAACTCACCGTCCGCGATGTCGATCTCGAGCTGGTCCACGGCCGGCTTCGTGGAGCCGGGGTAGACGCGGGACGCCTTGTCGAACGTGACACTGGCCATGCTGGATCTTCTCCTCCACCGGCAGGAACGTGCCGGACGATCCGAGTGCGGGAGTGGTCTGGTCCACTTGAGCGAACCTTCAGCGACGCTACCTGGCCATTTGGAATCTGTCAGTAGTTCGAAGGGCGCGAAATTTTGGGACCGCGCAGGGTGCGGTATTGGTTACACTGCTCCGGCATGCCTCCTTAGCTCAGCTGGCCAGAGCAACGCACTTGTAATGCGTAGGTCGTCGGTTCGAATCCGACAGGGGGCTCCGCTGGAACCCCAGCTCAGAGGCACTCTGAGCTGGGGTTCTTTCATTCAGCGGATGCTGCGGCGGGCCAGTTCGCAGCCGAGGGGGGTCAGGGCGTGGAGCATCAGGCAGCCCCGGCGGGTGCTGGTGATGAGGCCCGCGTTGCGCAGGACCGTGGCGTGCTTGCTCGCGGTGCCGATGGAGACGCCGGTGCGCAGGGCCAGCTCGCCGGTCGAGCAGGGTGGGGTCAGGGCCTGGAGGACCAGGGCGCGGGTCCGTCCCAGCAGGTCGGCCAGGCCCTCGGGGGCCGTGGCCGGCAGGGGGCGGCGGCGGGCGACGGGGTAGACCAGGACCGGGGGGAGGCCCGGGTTGATCAGGGTCACCGGGGACTTCGTGCAGAAGAAGGAGGGGACCAGGGTGATGCCCCGGCCGTCCAGGTGCAGGTCGCGGTCGCGCGGGTATTCGGCGGTCAGGGTCGGGGACGTCCAGCGGATCGACGGCGGCAGGGTGTGCAGGAGCTGTTCGACGCCGCCCTCCAGGATGTCCCGGCTGTGCTGGGCGCGTTCGAGGTGGAACGTCTCGCCGATCAACGGGAGTTGTGGTGCGAGCAGCTCGTGGAAGTACGTGGTGAGGGCGGAGCGGAGTTCCCCCCGGGCGCAGGGGTCGCCGTCGGCGAGCCGGCGGACCCACGGTGGTGGGGTGCGGCGGCGGAACTGCGTGGCGAGTTCGTCGCGGAGCCGGGCGGCCGGGGTGGTGTGGATGAGGTCGAGCGAGGTGCTGAAGCTGTCCGCGCCCGACGGGGTGAGGAAGTCGGGGAAGTCGCCTCTGCAGGGGACGAGGGTGGTCACGTACCGGATCAGGGCCCTGAGATCCCGTCCGGCGAGCCGGGTGCGGACGTGGCGGAGCCAGGGGCGGTACTCGGCGGGCGGGCGTGGGTTCTGGAGGATGTGGAGGCTGTTGACCAGCTCCCACATGTCGTCCGGGCGGGCGGCCACCGTGGTCCGGGCCAAATCGTCCGCGGTGAAGTGGATGTGCAGTCTCATCGGTCCCCCCGGTGATGAACTGGACGTTTTCCTTGTGCTGCAAACTGTTGGCCCCTCAGCGGATTTCGCTTCCATTATGTGAGGAGCTCGTAAACGAGCAGTAAACGAAGGAGAGCCGCGGTCCCGACCAAGTCCGCGGTGCCGGAAACAAAAAGAGGGGGAACCTCGTATGCGCAGGGTTCGGAACAAGATCGTCACGACAGTCGCGGCGGCCGCCGTGGTTGCCGCCGGGTCGGTGCTGTCGCTCGGGGGGAACGCAGCCGCGGCGGAGGCGGCGGCCACGATCCACGGCTGTCCGTCCGGCGCCGTCTGCCTCTACCCCAACGGCAGCTGGGCCAACGACAAGCCCACGTACATCTTCTACACCTACGGTGTCCACAAGATCTACAACCAGATCGGCACCAAGAGGATCTACAACCACCAGACCGGCGGTGCCACCGCCCGCAACTGCTATGACGCCGCCGGCACGAACTGCGGCGGGTATCAGCGGGCCAACACGTACGCGGACTACGACTACACCCCGTACAACTCCATTCGGCTCGTCAAGTGATGGATTCGCGCTGAGCCGGTGAGCCGCTGAGTCAGTGAGTCACTGATTTACGGAATCGCTGAATCGAAAGGGCTTGCGGGGAATTGGGGTTCGGAAACCCTTGATTCCCCGCAAGCTCTTTTGTGTGTGTTCACATGTCGGAGTTCCGGGTGAATCCGGCTGTCAGCGGAACGATCCGAAGCGTTCCGCGACGACCGGCAGCCGGTCCGCGGCCAGGGCGTGTGCGGCGGCTCGGGGGGTGCTGCCCTCGGCCTCGGCGCGGGTCAGGATCCGGTCGACCAGGGCGCGCATCGACCGGCGGGTGTACGCGAAGGCCTCGTCGGCGTCGGCGCCGATGTCGCCGAACAGGGTCCACCACCACCAGGCGTTCGTACCGGAGTTGACGACGACGTCCGGCAGTACGGTGATGCCGCGGGCGGCCAGCAGGGCCTCCGCCTCGGGCACCACCGGCATGTTGGCGGCCTCGACGATCCAACGGGCGGTGATGTCCGCCTGGTTGGTGGTGTCCACGGCGTACGAGACGGCGGCCGGGACCAGTACCTCGGCGTCGGCGGTCAGCCAGGCGTCGGCCGGCAGTTCGCGGTCCTCGGCGCGGAGCGCGGCGCGGTCCACGGTGCCGTGGCCGTCGCGGGCGGCGAGCAGCGCCTCGATGTCCAGGCCGGCGGGGTTGGCGACGGTGCCCTTGATGTCGGCGACCGCGACGACGCGGAGTCCGGCGCGGGCCAGGAAGCGGGCGGTGGCGCCGCCCATGGTGCCGAGGCCCTGCACCGCGACGCGGGTGTCCCGGTGGGGGACGCCGGCCCGGTCCAGGGCGGTGAGCACCGATTCGGCGACCCCGCAGCCGCCCACCAGCTCGTCCAGGCCGATGCCGTCCACGTCGATGGCGAACGCGTCGGCGAGGCGCCGCCGGGCGGCCCCCTCGTCGTCGAGGAGGGGGTAGACCGCCTGGACGGAGGAGACCAGGCCCGCCTCGGCGGCGGCCCGGTCGACCAGGTCCTGGGTGAGGCCCAGGTCCTCGCCGGTGGTCCAGAGCTGTTCGATGTAGGGGCGTACGGCGCGCAGGTAGCGGACCAGGACACCGTAGGCGGCGGGGTCGCGCGGGTCGCAGTCGATGCCGCCCTTGGCGCCGCCCAACGGGATGTAGCGGCTGTGGGGGTTGTAGTGCAGCACCTCCTTCATCGTCATGCCGCGGGCCAGGCCGGTGACTTCCTCCAGCGTGCAGCCGGCGCGCATCCGCAGGCCGCCGCTGGAGACGCCGCGCACCAGACGGTCGATGACCAGGTGCCCCTGGTGCCCGGTCTCCTGGTCGGTCCAGGTGAGGGAGATCAGGGGGGTGGCGGGGGATGTGGTCATCGGGACAGCTCCTGGGGGACGGTGATGAGGGTGGGGCCCGGGGTGTCCAGAGCCCGGCGCAGGGCCCCGGCCAGAGCCTCGGGCGAGTCGGCGCGTACGCCGTGGCCGCCGTAGGCGCGGGCCAGGGCGGGCAGGTCGACCGGCGGGTGGTCGACCGCGGTGGGGCGGTCGCCGCGTGAGGCCATCTCGTCGCGGATCTCGCCGTAGCCGCCGTTGTCGAAGACCACGACGGGCAGCGGGAGCCGCAGCTGTACGGCGGTGGCCAGCTCCTGTACGGAGAACTGCAGGCCCCCGTCGCCGCTGAGTGCGACGACCGGCCGGGCGGGGTCCGCGGCCTTGGCGCCGATGGCGGCGGGCAGTGCGTAGCCGAGCGTGCCGAAGCCCGTCGGGTGCAGATAGCGGCCCTCGGGGGCGATGGGCAGGTGCGGGATCGCGCCGTAGTAGCAGCACTGGGCGCTGTCGGAGGTGAGTACCGCGTTCGCGGGGAGCACCGATTCGATGGCCGCCAGGTACGGCAGCAGGTGTGCGTCCTGGCTCCGGGTCTCGGAGTTCCGCTCCTCGCGCAGTGCGGCGACGGCCCGGTGGACGTCCGGGTGCGTTTCCTCGGCGGAGGCAGCGGAGGCAGCGGAGGCAGCGGAGGCGGCGAGGAGGGAGCGCAGGGTGCGGCGGGCGTCGCCCACCAGGGGGATGTCCGCGGGCGGACCCGCGTACATCTGCGCCGGATCGATGTCGGCCCGGACGAGGGTGCCGCCGAGTGCGGGCAGGGGTTCCCACAGGTCGGACTCGGCGAGTTCGGTGCCGACGGCGAGCACCACGTCGCGCTCCGTCAGCCAGCGCCGGACGGACCGGCTGTGCAGGGAGACACCGAGCGACAGCGGATGGGTCTCCGCGACGATCCCCTTGCCGTTGGCCGAGGTCACCACGGGGGCACCCAGCTCCTCGGCCAGTCGCAGGCACTCGGCGGCGGCTCCGCGCGCCCCGCCGCCGAGCACGATCCCGGGCCGGGCGGCCGAGCGCAGCGCCCCGGCCGCCGCCGCGAGCGCGTCCGGATCCGCCGTCGCGGGGGAGAGGGGCGGGGCGGTCCGCACGGGCCCGGCCGGTTCCACGGCGGTGAGCAGGTCCAGGGGTATCTCGATGTGTACGGGGCGGGGGCGCCGCGTACGGAAGAGGGTGAAGGCGCGGGCGACCGCCACGCCGATCTCCTCGGCCGAGGACACCCGGTGGCTGACGGCCGCGACGCCCCGCAGCGCCTCGGTCTGGCTGCGCATCTCGTGCAGCAGCCCGGTCGACTGCCGTGGGTGGCGCAGTGGCATGCCGGGTGAGACGACGAGCAGCGGGACGCTGTCGGAGTACGCCTGGCCGACGGCGGCCGCGATGTTCAGCAGGGCCGGGCCGGTGGTGGTGATCGCCACGCCGGGCCGGCCGCTGACCCGGGCGTAGGCGTCGGCTGCGTAGCCCGCGCCCTGTTCGTGGCGGGGGTTGAGGTGGCCGATGCCGTGGGTGGCCAGGTGCCGGTAGATCTCCAGGTTGTGGGTGCCGGGGATGCCGAAGGCCTGGGTCACCCCGTGCGCGGCGAGCGCCCGTACCAGGACCTCCCCGCCGGTGAGGCCGTCTCGTGGTGGCCGGGCGTGGGTGGTCGCGGGCGGTTCCGGCATGGGGTGTCCAGGCACTGCACAGGCTCCTTACTGAATGAGTGGTCAGTATTTGGAGTGTGGATCGCCCGTGTCAATGCATGCGGGTACTGAACGTTTGTTCAGTTATCGGGGCGGGAGCCGCATCGCCAGTCACCGTTCGTGGTGCCCGGGCCTTGCGAGGTGGCGGCGAACCACGGGCATCCGCCACCACCCGGTGGCGGGTGCCCGTTCGTCGTTGCGGTCAGTGCCGGCCGGCCAGCCGGTCCGCGGCCTTCGCGATGGGGTCCGTGCCGGGGCGCGGCGAGGTGAGTTCGCGGCGGTCGGCGGCGCGGTAGGCGGCGTACATGCCGTGGACGCCGATCCAGCGGAAGGGCTCCGGCTCCCAGCGGCGGACCTTGTGGCCGACCCAGGGGAGGGCGGTCAGATCGGTGGGGCCCGACTGGCCGGAGTCCTGCTGGATCAGGTCGCGCAGGGTGCGGGCGGCGAGATTGGTGGTGGCGACGCCGGAGCCGACGTAGCCGCCCGCCCAGCCGAGCCCGGTGGAACGGTCCAGGGTGACCGTGGCGCACCAGTCGCGGGGGACGCCGAGGACGCCGGACCAGGCGTGGTCGATCCTGGCCCCCGCGGTGGCGGGGAAGAAGCGGACCAGGACGTCGCGGAGGGCCTCGATGGTGGCGGGCTGGGTGCGGGCTGTGTCGTTGAAGTGGGCGGCACCCGAGCCGAAGCGGTACGGGACGCCGCGGCCGCCGAGCGCGATGCGGTCGTCGGCGGTGCGCTGGGCGTACATGTAGGCGTGGGCCATGTCGCCGAGGGTCTCGCGGCCCTCCCAGCCGATGGTGTCCCAGACCGACTGGGGCAGCGGCTCGGTGGCGATCATCGAGGAGTTCATGGGGAGCCAGGTGCGCCGCTGGCCCTTGAGGTTCGCCGTGAAGCCCTCGGTGCAGCGCAGGATGTACGGGGCGCGGACGGTGCCGTACGGGGTGTGCGCGTGCTTGGGCCTGATCTCGGTGACGGGCGTCGACTCGTGGATGGTGACGCCGAGCGCCTCGACGGTCGCGGCGAGCCCCTGGACGAGCTTGACCGGGTGGAGCCGGGCGCCGTGCGGGGTCCAGGTGGAGCCGACGGCTCCGGTGACGTTGACGCGTTCGCAGGTCTCACGGGCGCCGCGCAGGACGCGGTCCGTCTCGCCGAAGGCGATCTCGACGGAGTGGAAGTCCTTGAGCCTGGCCAGCTGCGCGGGTGTGCAGGCGACTTCGAGGACGCCGCCCTGATGGATGTCGGCGTCGATGTTCTCCTCGGCGGCCACCCGTACGACCTCGTCGACCGTCTCGTTCATCGCCCGCTGGAGCCGGACGGCGGCTTCGTGGCCGTGGAGCTTCGCGTAGCGGTCGCGGCCCGCGATGCCGTTGTAGAGCCAGCCGCCGTTGCGCCCGGAGGCGCCGTAGCCGCAGAACTTGGCTTCGAGGACGGTGATGTTGAGGAAGGGGACGGCCTTCTTGAGGTAGTAGGCGGTCCACAGCCCGGTGTACCCGCCGCCGACGATGCAGATGTCGGCGGTGGCGTCGCCGGGCAGGGGCTCCCGGGCCAGGGGGGTTCCTTGGCCCGCGTACCAGAACGATATGCCGCCGTTGACGGTGCTGACGGTGCTCATGTTGCCCCTGCTTTGTCCGGTGTGAAGCCCTGTTGGCTCTCGGGCGGGACGTTACTGCGCGACAGGCGTTTTCGTCCTGTGCCGGGACCGGATCAGTGGGTAGCAGGCGAGGCCGATGAGTACGGCGGTGAAGTGGCCGAGGTCGGTGAAGGTGCGGCCGGTGACGAGCGGGATGCCGTAGAGGACGAGGACGGCGAAGAGGTACACGTTCCGCCAGGACGGCGGGACGCGGTACGTGAGCACGGCGACGACCCCCGCCAGCGCGTAACTGACACCGACGTCCAGGGTGTCGGCGGCCGACGGCGGTACGTGTCCGTGCCGGATCGCCCAGGCCAGGACGCCTTCGCTGGCCAGCGAGGCGAGGATGTGCGCCAGGACGACGACGGTGAGCCAGCGCAGGGTGCCGAGCCAGCGCTCGGCGGGGGCGTGGAAGACGGTGTACAGGAAGGCGTACGGGAGCCAGCGGCCGCCGTCGATCCAGAAGGCGCTGGCGAACAGGACGCGCACGGGGTCCTGGGCGAGTTCGTGGATGTTGGTCGAGCGCTGGCGCAGGAAGTCCTCTTCGAAGTCCGGTGACATCTGGTGGACGACGACCGTGGTGACGAAGAGCGCGGCCAGCCAGAGGTAGGTGCCGGGTGAGCTGCGGATCCAGGAGCCGGCGCTGCGGATCCACGGGCCGGCGGTGGTGCGGTGCCGGGTGGGCGGTGCGGGGCTGCTCGGGGTCATATCCGATTGACGCACGGCCCCGGGACCGGTGGCGTGATCGACATTCCGGTAGGGGGCGGAGCGAGCGGGGGAGGCGGCTCTGCTTACGCTGCCCCCATGATTCGTACCGCTGTCCCCGCCGATGTCCCCGTCATCCACGCCATGGTCCGTGAGCTGGCCGAATACGAGAAGGCCCTGCACGAGGTGAAGGCCACCGAGGAGCAGCTGCACGAGGCGCTGTTCGGTGAGCGGCCCGCCGCGTACGCGCACATCGCCGAGTCGGACGACGGCGAGCCGGTCGGCTTCGCGCTGTGGTTCCTGAACTTCTCGACCTGGCGCGGGGTGCACGGCATCTACCTGGAGGACCTGTACGTACGTCCGGAGCGGCGGGGCGGCGGGCACGGGAAGGCGTTGCTGAAGGAGCTGGCGCGGATCTGTGTGGAGCGCGGATACGAGCGCCTGGAGTGGTCGGTGCTGGACTGGAACGCCCCGTCCATCGCGTTCTACGAGTCGCTGGGCGCGCGCCCGCAGGACGAGTGGACGGTCTACCGGCTGACGGACGGGGCGCTGGCGGAGCTGGGCGGGCAGCGGTAGGCGGGCCCGCCGATCCGGTCCCCGCGCATCGGCGCGGGGGCGTTGTCAGTGGCATGGGTCACGATGGAGGGCATGGCGCGCAGCAACAGCAGGAAGACGGACACCATCCCGGCGGCCCGGCGTCCGGAGGTGCGGCTCCCACCGCTCGTTCCGTACGGCGGCGGGGGCCTGGAGCCGGACGGGGACTACGACGGGCTGCGGTTCGAGGGGACGGATCTCGCGGACGAGTCGGGTCCGGGCGCCCGGTTCATGGACTGCGCGCTGGACGGCTGTGCGCTGGACCGCGCGGAGCTGGTCAGGGCCCGTTTCATCGACTCGGTGCTGACGGGCGTACGGGGTGTGGGCACCGATCTCGCGGGGGCGTCGCTGCGTGACGTGGAGGTGGTGGACGCCCGGCTGGGCGGGGTGCAGCTGCACGGCGCGGTGCTGGAGCGGGTGCTGGTGCGCGGCGGGAAGATCGACTACCTGAATCTGCGGAAGGCCCGGCTCAAGGACGTGGTGTTCGAGGGCTGTGTGCTCTCCGAGCCGGATTTCGGGGACGCGCAGCTGGTGCGGGTGGAGTTCCGTGACTGTGTGCTGAAGCGGGCCGACTTCAGCTCCGTACGGATGGAGTCGGTGGACCTGCGCACGGTCGCGGAGCTGGACATCGCGCGCGGGGTGGAGCGGCTGTCGGGCGCGGTGATCAGCCCGGCGCAGCTGATGGAGCTGGCGCCGGCGTTCGCGGCGCAGATCGGGGTGCGCGTGGAGGCGTAGGGGAGGGGCGGAGAAGGGGTCAGACCCGGGGGAAGCGGGCCTGGAGGTCCCAGATCACGGGGTTGTCGGCGAGACCTTCGTGCATGTCGGCGAGGTCGGCGATCAGGTCGTGCAGGAAGTCGCGGGCCTCGCGGCGCAGCAGCGAGTGGCTGAAGGTGAGCGGGGGCTCCTCGCCGGGCATCCAGTCCGCCTCGACGTCGACCCAGCCGAAGCGGCGCTCGAAGAGCATCCGGTCGGACGATTCGGTGAAGTCCAGCTCGGCGAACTGCCGCCGGTGCGAGCGGTTGCCGCGCGGGTCCTGGTCGATCTGCTCGACGATGTCGCACAGCGCCCACGCGAAGTCGAGCACCGGCACCCATCCCCAGGCCGTGGACACCTCGCGGTCCTCCTTGGTGTCCGCGAGGTAGACGTCCCCGGAAAACAGATCGTGCCGCAGGGCGCGGACGTCCGCGCGGCGGTAGTCGGTCTGCGGGGGATCGGGGAAGCGCCGGGAGAGGGAGTAGCCGATGTCGAGCACGCTTCGATGGTGTCATGCCCGAAGGCGCGCCGGTGCAGGGAGACCTGCGCTCCGATCCGCCGGGCAGGTCCTACGGCAGCAGTCGCTGCTCCTTGGCGACGGCGACGGCGCCCGCGCGGGTGTCGACGCCGAGCTTGTCGTAGATCCGGCCGAGGTGTGTCTTGACCGTGGCCTCGCTGATGAACAGGGCGCGGGCGATGTCGCGGTCATACGAGGTCCTCCGGGGCGGTCGGCGGGGCGGCGGGGGTGAGCGGGACGACGGCGGACAGCACCGTACCCTCGCCCGGCACCGACTCGATCGTCAGCGTGCCGCCGAGCTGCTGCAGCCGGGCCCGGATCGCGGGCAGCCCGTGACCGCGCACGCTGCCGGTGGCCCGGGTGGCCCCGGTGGGGGCGAGCACCAGATTCGGGTCGAAGCCCCCGGCCAGCCGCAGTTGCGCGGCGACGACGAACAGCGTGAGCAGGGCGACGAGCGCCGGCGCGGCGCGCGGCGGCAGGATGCGCAGCCCGGTGAAGAAGAGCGGCACCGCGCACCACGCGAAGCTCGGCGCGAGGACGATCAGCACCATCCACACGGCGACCAGCACCCCCAGCCACACCAGGGAGCGCGGCGTCGGACGCGAGCCGAGCACCGGCCCGAGCACGTACAGCACGGCGAGGGCCACGGAGAGCGCGATGATCCACGGGGTGCGGGCCTCGCCGGGGTGGCGCAGCAGGAAACGGGTGAGCGAGGCGCCGAGCAGCAGGAAGAACGCGGCGTGCATCAGGAGCGTGAGCCACCGGGCGTCCGGGTCGCCGGTCCGGTCCGGTGCGGCGGATGGGGTTCGGTGCTTCACCTCGTACCTCTCGCTCCTCGCCGTCAGCGGCACCGTTGACCTGCACGGATACATCCATGGTCGCCTCGGGTGACCCCCCGCGCATCAACCGATCGGCTGACGGGGCCGTCGACCGTCCCGCGTCCGGCGTCGACAACTGCTCGACGCCGCACGCGCCGGCGACACCGACCGGGTGCGGTCGCGATCGAGGGCGGCGCCCGGGTGGACTGCCGCGACGAGGAACTGCGCACCCCACTGCTCCTCGCCGTCCACGGCGACCACGGCCTACGTCACCGAGGGCTTCACCCGCGACGGGTACGGCAACGGCATCACCGTCGTCGATCTCACGGGCAAGCGGAGGCCGTTCGAGGTGGTCGCGGGCGCCCGTCCGCCGGGGATCGCGGTCCTCTGAGCCGATATCCCGCCAATCGGGCATTCCGCGCCTAGGATCGCCGGTGTGGATCAGCGAACACCTGTACGCCGCACGGCCCGCGTCGCCGCTCTCGTCCTGCTGATGCTGACGACGTCCACGAGCTGCACCGGCGGGGTCGAGGGCACGCCCGGCACCGCCGGCCTGCGCGACCCGTACTTCCCGAAACTCGGCAACGGCGGCTACGACGTCACGCACTACGACCTCGCGCTCGACGTCGACCCGGCCGCCCACCGGCTGCGCGGCACCGCCACGATCACCGCGCGCGCCACCCAGGACCTCAGCGCCTTCGACCTCGATCTCGTCGGACTCACGGTGGACTCGGCGACCGTCGAGGGCCGCCCCGCAGCCGTCCACCGGGCGGGGCAGGAGCTGACGCTGCGCCCCGACGCCGAGGTGATGAGCCGTCTGCGCAAGGGCGGCACCTTCCGCACGGTCGTCCGCTACTCGGGCTCGCCGCGGACCCTCACCGATCCCGACGGGTCGGAGGAGGGCTGGCTGAGGACCGCGGACGGCTCGGTCGCGCTCGGCGAACCGACCGGCTCGATGGCCTGGTTCCCCGGCAACAACCACCCGAGCGACAAGGCGTCCTACGACATCGCCGTCACCGTCCCCGAGGGGCTGACGGCGGTGTCCAACGGCGAGCTGACTTCCCGGCGCACCTCGGGCACCACCACCACGTTCCGCTGGCACGCTCCCGAACCGATGGCGAGCTATCTCGCGACCGTCGCCATCGGCCGCTTCGACACGAAGACATCGACGACCCCGGACGGCATCGAGGTGTTCACCGCCGCGGACACGACGGTGGCGGCGGACAGCGCGCGGATTCTCGCCCGCGTTCCCGAGGTCGTGAAGTGGGAGGCGCAGCGGTTCGGCCCGTACCCCTTCTCCGCCACGGGCGCGGTCGTCGAGCGCGAGGAGGACGCCGGTTACGCCCTGGAGACCCAGACCCGGCCCGTCTTCCCCGGGCCGCCGGACGCGGGACTGCTCGTCCATGAGATGGCCCACCAGTGGTTCGGGGACTCCGTCACCCCCGTGAGCTGGCGGGACATGTGGCTCAACGAGGGTTTCGCGACCTACGCGGAGTGGCTGTGGGAGGCCGACAAGGAGGGCCGCCCGGTCCAGGACCTGTTCGACGCCGCCTTCGAGGACGACGACAACTGGGCCTTCCCGCCGGCCGATCCGCCGACGGCCGCGGACATCTCGCAGGCGCCGGTGTACGGGCGCGGGGCGATGGTCATCCACAAGGTCCGGCAGGCTGTGGACGACGACCGGCGTTTCTTCGCGCTCATCAGGGGCTGGACGAAGGCCCACCGGCACGGCAACGCGTCGACCGCCGACTTCACCGCCTATGTGGAGAAGACGACCGGTCAGGACCTGACGGAGCTGTGGGACACCTGGCTGTACGGCAGGAGCCGGCCCGCCTCGAAGGGCTGACCGGCTCCCGGTGGAGTACCGCTGGGCGGACTACTTCACGTTGACACCGCTCCAGGCGGCGTCGACGGCCGCGAGCTCGGCGCTGTCCGCCCCGTACAGGTCGGTCGCCGCCTTCTCGGTCGCCTCACGGGCGCCCGCGTAGTCGGTGGACGACGTCATGTACTGGGAGAGGGCCTTGTACCAGATCTGGACGGCCTTGTCCCGGCCGATGCCGGTGACGGTCGAGCCGTCGCTGGTCGGGGAGTCGTAGTCGACCCCGTTGATGGTCTTCGCGCCGCTGCCCTCGGACAGCAGGTAGAAGAAGTGGTTGGCGACGCCGGAGGAGTAGTGCACGTCGAGGTCGCCGACGCTGCTGTCCCAGTTGTCGGCCGAGCCGCCGTCCTTGCTCGGCTTGTCCATGTAGCGCAGCGGGGAGCCGTCGCCGTTGATGTCGATCTTCTCGCCGATGAGGTAGTCGCCGACATCCGTGCTGTTGTCGGCGGCGAACTCGACCGAGGTGCCGAGGATGTCGCTGGTCGCCTCGTTCAGGCCGCCGGACTCGCCGAAGTAGTCGAGGTTGGCGGTGGCCGCGGTCAGGCCGTGGCTCATCTCGTGGCCCGCGACATCGAGGGCGGTCAGCGCGCTCTTGTTGTCGGCGCCGTCGCCGTACGTCATGCAGAAGCAGCTGTCGTCCCAGAACGCGTTGACGTACGAGTCGCCGTAGTGGACCCGCGAGTACGCGGCCTTGCCGTCACCGGCGATGCCGTCGCGGCCGAACGCCGACTTGTAGAAGTCCCAGGTCTGCGCGGCGCCGTAGGCGGCGTCGACCGCGGCGGTCTGGCGGTCGTTGCCGGTGCCGTCGCCCCAGGTGTCGTCGTCGTCCGTGACCAGGTCGCCGGTGCCGCTCTCGCCCTGGTTGAGGTCGTACGTCTTGTGGCCGCCGCGGTCGCCGTCGGTCAGCTCGAATCCGGAGCCGGACGCGGTGGTCGACAGCTCGACCTCACCGCTGTACTGGCTGTTGCCGACACCGGTCTCGACCGCCTCGTAGCTCTGGAGCTTCTTGCCGGTGATCGCGTCGGTGATGGTGTGCACCCGGCTCGGCGTGCCGTCCTTCTGCACCCCGGTCTTCACCGTCTCCAGGGCGAGGACGGGCTTGCCGGAGGCCGCCCAGATCACCTTGCGGGCGGCGGCCGCGGTCTTGATCTTCGGCGTCGTGGACGGCACCGACACCCGGGCCTCGGTCGCCTTGGTGACGCCCTTGAGCTTTCCGCCGGGGGCGGTGTGGGTGACGAGGTCGCCGCCGAGCACGGGCAGCCCGTCGTAGGTGCGCTCGTAACGGGTGTGGACCGTGCCGTCGGCGTCCTTGATCACATCACGGACGATCAGCTTCTCCCGGCTGCCCAGCCCGAGCGAGTCGGCGGTCGAAGAGGCGTCGCTCTGCGCGGACTTGATGGCGGCCATGCGCTGCGAGGCCTTGTTGGCGCTGAAGGGGACGACGCTGCGCGTGGCGGAGTGACCGCCGTTGCCGTTGTCGGGCACGGCGTTCGCCGCACCGGTCTGCATGCCTACGACAACCATCGCGGCCACTGCGGCCAGGGCTGCGGCGCGACGGGTGTTCATGTGGGGGGTCATGCGCTCTCCGTTGCTCGTTCCGTGGGGGGTTACGAGCCGAGAGCGTGCCACCGAATGACCAACATTGACGGTGCACTAACAAATACCTCACATTTATTTGACCACTTCTTGTCCGAATGGAATACACATGTGTCCGTTAATCGGCGGGAGTTGGGCGTAGATGTCCGGTGGCACCGCATAGCGGGCGCTATGTTCTTGCTCCGGCCGTGCACACGCGAAAGCCCCCGGCCGGGCGGCCGGGGGCTTTCGCGAATGTGCCCGTGTGTCAGGGCCTGTGTGTCGGAGCCCGTGTGTCGGAGTCCGTGCGTCAGAGGTTGACGCCGAAGTCCTGGGCGATGCCGCGCAGGCCGGAGGCATAACCCTGGCCGACGGCGCGGAACTTCCACTCGGCGCCGTTGCGGTACAGCTCGCCGAAGACCATGGCGGTCTCGGTGGCGGCGTCCTCGCTCAGGTCGTAGCGGGCGATCTCGGTGCCGCCGGCCTGGTTGATGATGCGGATGAACGCGTTGCGCACCTGGCCGAAGTTCTGGCTGCGGGTCTCGGCGTCGTAGATGGAGACCGGGAAGACGATCTTGTCGACGTCGGCCGGCAGACCCGCCAGGTTGACGTTGATCTGCTCGTCGTCGCCCTCGCCCTGGCCCGTGACGTTGTCACCGGTGTGGACGATGGTCTGGTCGGGCGTCGACTTGTTGTTGAAGAAGACGAAGTGGCCGTCGGAGACGACCTTCCCGGCCGGGTTGACCGCGATCGCCGAGGCGTCGAGGTCGAAGTCGGTGCCGGTGGTGGTGCGGACGTCCCAGCCGAGGCCGACCGTGACGGCGGTCAGGCCCGGGGCCTCCTTGGTGAGGGAGACGTTGCCGCCCTTGGACAGGCTTACAGCCATGGGAAGTCCCTTTCATCGTCGATTGCGGGCTTCATGCCATCACGAAGCTACCGTCACAGGGCATAACGCGGGCAAGGGGCCAGGAGGTTCCTGATCCCTTTACTTTCTTTACCGAAATCCCCCGGCCGGCCGGACGGCCGGTACGGCAAAAGAAGGTGACGAACACCCTCCGGTGCGGGGAACATGGGTGCCATGTCCGGGCCCTATGTCATCCGCGGTTCGGTCTCCCTGCCGGAGGCCGAGCTCATGTGGCGTTTCTCGCGGTCCTCGGGACCCGGCGGGCAGCACGTCAACACCAGCGATTCCCAGGTGGAGCTCCGCTTCGACCTCGCGGCGACCGAGTCGCTCCCCGAGGTGTGGAAGGAGCGGGCGCTCCAGCGTCTGGAGAGCAGGCTCGTGGGCGGGGTGATCGCGGTACGGGCCTCCGAGCACCGCTCCCAGTGGCGCAACCGCGAGACCGCTCTCGTACGGCTCGCCTCCCTGCTGGCCGAGGCGACGGCGCCGCCCCCGCGGCCGCGCCGCAAGACACGGATTCCACGGGGCATCAACGAACGACGGCTGCGCGAGAAGAAGCAGCGCGGCGAGACCAAGCGCGGCCGCTCCGGCCGCGACTGGTGAGGGCCGGGGTTCCCGCCGCCCTCACCCCAACTGCCGGTACCGGCCCCGGAAGTACGTCAGCGGTGACCCCTCCGCGCTGGGCAGGGCCGCGCTCAGCACCCGGCCGATCACCAGCGTGTGGTCGCCCGCCAGGACCCGCTGCTCGGTACGGCACTCCAGCGTGGCCAGCGCGCCGCCGATCAACGGCGCGGCGGTGACCTCGCCCCGGGTGTAGGGGATGTCCTCGAACAGCAGCCGGTCGCTGATCCGGCCCTTCATCGCGAACCGCCCGGCGACGTGCCGCTGGCTCTCGGCGAGCACGGACACCGCCCACAGCGGCTGCTCCGACAGCAGGTCGTCCATCCGGGAGTCGTTGCGCAGACTCACCATCACCAGTGGCGGGTCCAGGGAGACCGACATGAAGGCGGTCGCCGTCATGCCGACGTCCTCGCCCCGTCCGTTCTCGTCCAGCGGCGGCTCCTGGGCGGTGATCAGCACGACGCCGGCGGCCAGCCGGGCGAGGGCGCCTCGGAACTCATCGTTGCTCACCCCCTCAGCATGGGGGATGGGCCGGGAACGCGGGGCGGGGGTCGTCGTCTGCAACACATCGGGCACGCTAGTCGTGGAGCGCGTGCCTCCGCATCGGGCCAAGGGACCAGCCGGGTCCTAGGACCCGTGGTCCACGGGGCGGGCGCGGCCGGCGCTGCAACGCCCGGATTTGCGTTCAAGAAAAGTACGGAGCGAATCCCACGACACTCGCGACCCTTTACCATCTGTTGTGACTTGAGTCACAGAGTGCAATATTTGTTGACCCTGTGTACCGACGGCACAGCTCACTGTGATTCAGTTGCCGTGACACTGCAGTAAGTACGTCGATATGAAACCTGGAGTGCTGTCGAGGTCTCGGGGAGTGCGGAGCAATGGAGGCCGAGTCGGAGCCGTACGTCCGTCTTGCGACGATGCGGCAGCTGCACCAGGCCGTGGCCGATCTCAACACGGCGCGGAGCCTGGCCGACACATTGCAGACCGTGGCCGACGGAATCGTCACCGGTCTCGGCTACGAGCTGGCCTGCGTGAACCTGGTCCGCCCCGACGGTGATCTCGTGGTCGCCGCCTTCGCGGGCAACAGCGCGGCGGAAGCCCTGATCACCGGCCGGGTCGGCTCGCGCGCCTCCTGGGAGCGCCGGCTGACCATGGGGCAGCCCTGGGACGAGCTCCGTTTCATACCCCACACCGACGGCTGGGTCCTCCTCGACGACGACGTACCGCAGTGGCACACCGACGGGCCCGACCCCCGTTTCGAGGACGAGTGGCACCCCCAGGACCGCCTCTACGCCCCGATGTACGCCTCCGGCGGCGGTGCCGATCTGCTGGGCGTCATCTCCGTGGACCGCCCGCGCAACGGCCGCCGCCCCGGCGCCTGGGGCCGCGAGGCCCTCCAGATGTACGCATCACAGGCCGCCATTGCGATCAGCAACGCCCGGCTCAGAGCAAACATGCAGCGGGCGCTGGTCCGTCTGGAACGGGAACAGCAGGCGCTGCGGGCCAGCGAGGAGTCCTTCCGCCAGGCCTTCGAGTACGCGCCCAGCGGCATGGCCATCGCCGAGATGGGCGGCGACCAGCACGGCCGGCTGCTGCGCACCAACGACGCCCTGTGCCGGCTGCTCGGCCGCCCCGCGTCCGTGCTGCGCCGCTACTCCTTCGCCGACCTCGTCCACCCCGAGGACATCGGCACCCTGCTGCGCACCTCCGCCGAGGGCGGTCGCGCCGAGCTGCGGCTCGGGCGGCGCGACGGCACCTACCTCTGGGTCTCGCTGCGCAACTCCGTCGTCGCCGACACCGCGGACGGCCCCCGCTTCCTGCTCACCCACGTCGAGGACATAGAGGAGCGCAAGCGCCACGAGCTGCATCTCGCGCACCGGGCCTCGCACGACGCACTCACCGGCCTGCCCAACAGCGCCGAGCTGCGCTCCCGGCTGAGCGCCCGGCTCTGCGAGCGCCCGAACGCGGCGGCCACCACCCCGGTGGAAGCGCTGGACGCGGCCTACGGCGGCCTCGACGATCCGGACGCGCGGACGCACGGCTACGAGGTCGACCCGGCACCCGGCGGCCCGTACGACCACCATGTGCACGCCGTCGCCCCCGACACCGAGCACGACGACGGGGCGAAGGGGCTCGCGGTCCTCTTCTGCGACCTCGACGGCTTCAAGTCGATCAACGACCGCTTCGGTCACCACACCGGTGACGCGGTGCTGATCGAGGTCGCCCGCCGGCTCACCACCTGTGTCCGCGACGGCGACACCGTGGCCCGGCTCGGGGGTGACGAATTCGTCGTCCTCGCCGACGGGCTCGGCGACGCGGACGCCGCGGATCTGGCCGTACGCCTGCGCAACGCCATCATTCCGCCGATCCGGGTCGACGGCAGGGCGGTGCGGGTGGGGGCGAGCTTCGGCATCGGCTGGGCCGCCTGCGGCATGACCGCCGAAGAGGTGCTGCGCTCCGCCGACCAGCGGATGTACGTGGAGAAGCGGTCCCGCTCCAAGGTTCACCGCAGGGCCGGCTGACGTTCACGGCGGCGCTGCCCCCGCGGTCCGCCGCCGTTCCGGTACCCGCGACGGCAATTCTTGGTGTGGGCTGTTCGGGGTAGGCTCGGCCGGTCGGCCACGGCTGGCAATATTCGGCGACGGCTGGCGACATGGTGAGGAGTGACCCAGGGATGACGGCCGGGAACAACGGCGCAAACACGCCCGAGGACGACGATCCGTTCGGCTACCTCTACGAGGACGGACAGGCGGCAGGCGCCCAGCCGCCGCGACAGGGCGGCTACGGCTACCCGCCGGCGGCCCCGCAGCCCGGTGTGCCCCGGACCTCGTACAACCAGGTACGCACCGTCGGTGAGCGTCAGTACGGTCAGCAGATGCCGCAGCAGCAGGCCTATGGCCAGCCGAACGCCCAGTACGCCGCCCCGGAGACGTACCCCGGCGCCACCGCGCAGGTCCCGCAGCAGGGCGGCCGCGGGCGTTCCGGCGGCTCCTCCGGCAGCGGCGGCCCCAACACCAAGAGCCTGCTGATCGCCGCGGTCGCGGTGGTCCTGGTCGTGCTCATCGGCATCGGTGCCGCGCTGATCACGGGCGACCCGGACAAGGACAAGAAGAAGGACGAGGCCACCTCCTCCGCCGGTCCCGGCGACCAGGTCGAGGAGTCCCCGAAGCCCCAGCAGTCCCACAGCTCCGAGGCCCCGGCCGAGCTGCCCAAGCAGGACGCGGCGACGCTGAAGCTCGGCGGCACGGCCCAGCTGGACAACACGACCAAGGGCGCCAAGAGCTCCAACGGCCAGTACATCAACCTCAACGAGGTCGGCAGGTCCGCGACCTGGTCGGTCGAGGTGCCGAAGGCCGGTCCGTACACGCTGTTCGTGACGTACGGCGTGCCGGGCAAGGACGCCAGGACGTCCCTCACGGTCAATGCCGAGGCTCCCCGCGAGATCAGGATGAAGAACTTCGCGGAGGCGCCCGAGGGCGATCTGGAGAAGGGCTGGACGACGACGTTTGCCTACGTCAACCTCAACAAGGGTGCGAACACCCTGATGATCTCCTGCAACGAGGGCGACCAGTGCGACGCCAACCTGGACCAGCTGTCGCTGAAGGCCGGTCACGTGAAGCGCTGAGCGTGTGACGAAAACGGTCCGGCCCCATCGCCCGAGCGAGGCGATGGGGCCGGACCGTTCTTTTTTTGTTGCGCGCCTGGTCAGCCCATCAGGGCCAGGAACCCCGCCACGGTCGAGGCCATCGCCTCGCGCCCCGGCGCGATGTACTTCCTCGGGTCCACGCCCGTGGTGTTCTCGGCCAGGTACGCCCGCACCGCGCCGGTGAAAGCGGTGTTCAGGGCCGTGCCCACGTTGATCTTGACCATGCCGGAGGAGACGACGGCCCGGCGGATCTCCTCGTCCGGGACGCCGCTGGAGCCGTGCAGCACCAGCGGGACCGGGACGGCCTCGCGGAGCCGGCCGATCAGCTCGTGGTCCAGGGCGGCGGTGCGCTCGGTCATCGCGTGCGAGGAGCCGACGGCGACGGCCAGCGCGTCCACCCCGGTGTCGCGGACGTACGCGGCGGCCTCGGCCGGGTCCGTGCGGACACCGGGGGCGTGGGCGTCGAGCGGGGCCTCGCCCTCCTTGCCGCCGACCTTGCCGAGCTCGGCCTCGATCCAGATGCCGCGCTCATGACCCCAGGCCACCGCCTCGGCCGTGGTCCGCACGTTCTCCTCGTACGACAGCTTGGACGCGTCGAACATGACGGAGCCGAAGCCCTCGGTGTGCGCCTGGTGGAGCAGCTCCACGGACTCGACGTGGTCGAGGTGGAGGGCGAGCGGGGCGCTGGACGCGCGGGCGACGGCGGCGGCCGCGGCGGCGATCGCGGAGAGCCGTCCGCCGTGGAACTTCACGGCGTTCTCGGAGATCTGGAGGATGGCGGGGGCTCCGGCGCGCTCCGCGCCGGCCGCGATGGCCTCCGCGTGCTCCAGCGTGATGACATTGAAGGCGGCGATCCCGCGTCCCTCGGCCTGGGCGGCGGAGACGAGTTCACCGGTGCTGACGAGCGGCATGCTGACCTCTTGCTGCTTCTTTCGGACCGGCGGACGGGCCGGTCCGGGACGGGCGCGGCCTCTCAGGCCGCCGGTGCGTGTTCCTCGATGCCGACGCGCGGCAGCAGCTCCTCGTACGCCGCGCGGTCGAAATCACCGGCCGTCGGGGAGAGCACGGTCGCCGTCGACAGTGCCACCGCCCGCCGCAGCCGGTCCGGCCAGCTCAGCCCCTCGACGAGGCCGGACAGCAGCCCGGCCACCGCGGAGTCGCCCGCGCCGGTCGGATTGCCGAGAACCTTGGCGGGCGGCGCTGCCTGCCAGCTGCCGTCGGGGGTGACCGCCAGCATGCCGTCCGGTCCCAGCGAGGCGATGACCCCGTGGGCGCCGCGGCGGCGGGCGTCGCGGGTGGCGCGCATCGGTTCGCGGGAGCCGGTGAGCTGGGCGAGCTCGTCGGCGTTCGGCTTGATCAGGTCGGGGCGGGCGGCGATGCCGCGGCGGAGCGGTTCACCGCTGGTGTCCAGCAGCACGGGGACACCGGCGGCCCGGGCCGCGCGGACCAGTTCGGCGTAGGCGCCGACGTGGATGCCGGGCGGCAGGCTGCCGCAGAGCGCGACGGCGTCGGCCCCGGCGAGGAGCTCCTCGTACCGGCCGAGGAGGGCGGTCCACTCGTCGGTGGTGACGAGCGGGCCGGGTTCGTTGAGCTGGGTGGTGTCGCCGGTCGCCCGGTCGACGACGGCGATGGTGCGGCGGGTGTTCCCGGCGACGGTGACGAGAGCGTCGGTGATCGGCGCGGGGGCCGTTTCAGGCGCGGCGGCGTCCGTGGGCAGGCCGGCCAGCAGTTCGCGCAGCACCGCCCCGGTGGAGCCTCCGGCGAAGCCGGTGACCACCGTCTCGTGGCCGAGGGCGGAGAGCACCCGGGCCACATTGAGACCCTTGCCGCCGGGGCGCTCGGACATGTCGCTGACGCGGTGGCTGGCGTGCGGGACGAGTTCCGGGACGCCGTACGTCAGGTCGAGTGCCGTATTCAGTGTGACCGTGAGGATCACCGCGGCCGCTCCCTCGATCCCTGCTCCCAAGCGCGAAACCGTGGACGGAATGCGCTTTCTCTGGCTGTTTTCCAGGCGATCATGCCAAAGAGGAGGCGGTCGGCCCAGACCTCCGGACCAACCGCCGTCTCTTCGTTACGTATTCGACTCACCGTCAATAATGGGGCAGATCAGACGATCCGGGGCTCTTTTACCCATTCGCCCTTGCGCATGACGCCCTTGAGCGCGAAGTCCTCGTCCAGGACCACCAGGTCCGCGTCCTTGCCCGGTTCCAGCGAGCCGACCCGGTCGTACACACCGAGCAGCCGGGCCGGGTTGGCGGAGATGGACCGCACGACATCGCCGACCGGGATCCGGTCGATGGTCACGGCCCGGTGGAAGGCGGTGTCCAGGGTGAGCGTGGAGCCCGCGATCGAGTTGCCCTCGACCAGCCGCGCGACGCCGTCCTTGACCTCGACCGCGAGCGGGCCGAGCTGGTACAGGCCGTCGCCGAAGCCGGCCGCGTCCATGGCGTCGGTGATCAGCGCGACGCGGTGGGCGCCCGCGTGGTGGTAGGCCAGCTCCAGCGCCGCGGGGTGCAGGTGCGTGCCGTCGTTGATCAGCTCGACGGTGATCCGCTCGTCCTCCAGCAGCGCGGCGATCGGGCCGGGCTCGCGGTGGGCGAGCGGCGGCATCGCGTTGAAGAGGTGCGTGGCGACGGTGGCGCCCGCGTCGATCGCCTCGACGGTCTGCTCGTACGTGGCGTCGGTGTGCCCGATCGCGGCGATGACGCCGTGCTCGGCGAGCAGCCGCACCGAGTCGATGCCGCCCGGCAGTTCGGTGGCGAGCGTGAACATCTTCGCGGTGCCGCGCGCCGCGTCCATCAGCTTGCGGACCTCGGCCGGGTCCGGGTGGCGCAGCAGGTCCTCGCTGTGCGCGCCCTTGCGGCACGGCGAGATGAACGGGCCCTCGAAGTGGATGCCGGCCAGGTCGCCCTGCTCCACCAGCTCGGACAGGACACCGGCCCGGTGGGCGAGGAAGTCCATCTCACCGGTGACCGTGGAGGCGACCAGCGTGGTGGTGCCGTGCTCGCGGTGGGTGCGGATGCCGGTGAGCACCTCGTCCACGGTGCCGGAGGTGAACGATGCGCCGCCGCCGCCGTGGTTGTGCATGTCGACGAAACCGGGGACCACCCAGTGGCCGCTCAGGTCGAGGGTCCGGGCGTCCTCGGCCGCGCTGCCCGCGATCCGGGTGCCTTCGACGGTCACCCGGCCGTTCTCGACGGTCCCGGTGGGAAGCACCACCCGGGCACCTGCGAGAACTGTGCTGTCTGCGCGTCCGGCCATCAGGCGGATACCTCCGTGGAGAGAAGATCCCAGGCGAGCAGCCCTGCGCCCAGGCATCCGGCGGTGTCCCCGAGGGCCGCCGGGGCGATGTGGGGCAGCTTCTGGAACGTGACGCGTTCCTCGACGGCCGCACGGAGTGGTGTGAACAAGGTTTCCCCGGCCTCTGCGAGTCCGCCACCGATGATGAGCGTGCGCGGGTCGAGCAGCGTCAGCGCGGTGACCAGCCCGGCGGCGAGCGCGTCCACCGCATTCCGCCAGACCTCCACCGCCGCAGGGTCGCCGGACTCGACGGCCTTCGCGCAGTCCGCCGCGTCCGCCTCGGGGTCGCCGGACGCGGCGGCCCAGGCGCGGCTGACGGCGGAGGCGGAGGCCAGGGTCTCCAGACAGCCGCGCTGTCCGCAGCTGCAGTCCGGCCCGTCCGGCCGGACCACGATGTGCCCGATCTCGCCCGCGTAGCCGTGCGCGCCCGCCTCGATCGTGCCCGCGATGCCGATGGCCCCGGCGATGCCGGTGCCCAGCGGTACGAAGAGGAAGCGGTCGGCGCCCTTGCCCGCGCCGATCCGGCCCTCGGCGAGCCCGCCGGTGCGTACGTCGTGGCCGAGCGCGACGGGGACGCCGCCGAGCCGCTCGCCGAGCAGTTGCCGCATGGGTACGTCGCGCCAGCCCAGGTTCGAGGCGTAGACCGCGATCCCGTTCTCGGCGTCGACGATGCCGGGCACGGCGACACCGGCCGCGACGGCGCTCTCGCCGAGGTGCTCCTCGCCGTACGCCCGCAGATCGGCGGCGAAGTCGAGGATCGACTCCACGACCGCTTCGGCGCCGCGTTCTCTGCCGGTCGCCCGCCGCGCCTCGTACAGCAGGGCGCCGTCGGCCCCGACCAGTGCGGCCTTCATTCCGGTGCCGCCCACATCGAGGGCGATGACGTGTTTCACGGGGAACAGTTTCGCCCGAGGAGGCAAAAAGGTCTAGTCCACTATCCCGGTTTGTTGCGTATCCATACAAAATCCCGGCAAATGAAATGCGCGGCACGGCGGCGGCATGTCGACGACGCGGGAACCGGGCCGTCCCCGGACGCCTCAGGGCGAAAGGATCACGCTGCGCGAGAGGTTGCGCGGGTGGTCCGGGTCGTACCCCTTCGACTCCGCCGGCTCCACCGCCAGCCGCTGCGCCCTGATCAGATCCGCCATCGGGTCCGTCGTGGCGTGCGCGACCAGTGTTCCGCCCACCCGTGCCACATCGCCGGCCAGCCCCTCCGGCAGTGCGCCGAAACACCCATGCCACCAAGCAGTAGGCGCAGTTCGGGGGCAGTGCTCTCAGGTGCGCGGTGCCGGGCACCGGTCCGGTTGCGTTGCGAAAGTGATACCGCTTTGGTGTAGACCATCGGCAACGGCCTGGGGCAGGATCGCACCTCGTTCAACGGCCCCACGACGGCGTGGCGGCACGGATGACGCGACGGATGAGGACGGTCTGGCTGTGCAGTTGCGCTACCGGGTACTGACCGCGGCCGTGACCGCACTGGGCATGACGGCGACACTGTCGGGATGCGGCGGCGACCGCGGCTCGGGGGACGTCACGCTCAGGCTCGTCGCCGCCGACTACGGCACCGGCCCGGCCAACAGCTCCCGGAAGTACTGGGACGGACTCGTCAAGGGCTTCGAGGCGACCCACCCAGGCATCAAGGTCGACGTCAGCGTCCACTCGTGGAAGGACATCGACCGCGAGGTCGCCGCGATGGTGAAGAAGGGTCAGGCTCCCGACATCGCCCAGATCGGTTCGTACGCCGACTATGCCAAGGCCGGCAAGCTCTACCGGGCCGACCAGGTGCTGTCCATCCGCACCCAGGCCAACTTCCTGCCGTCCCTCGCCGAGGCGGGCAGCGTGGACCGCACCCAGTACGGACTGCCGTTCGTCGCCAGCACCCGGCTGCTCTTCTACAACAAGAAGTACTTCGCGCAGGCGGGCCTCGACGCCCCGCGGACCTGGGACGACATACGCGACGACGCGGCGGTGCTCGGGCAGCGCGGCGTGACCTACCCGTTCGCGCTGCCGCTCGGCCCCGAGGAGTCCCAGGCCGAGACCATGATGTGGCTGCTCGGCGGGCACGGCGGCTACATCGACGACAGCGGCTCGTACGAGATCGACTCGGACGAGAACATCAGGACCTTCGACTGGCTGAAGACGAACCTGGTCGACAAGGGCCTCGTCGGCCCCACCGCCCCCGGGGAGCTCGACCGCCAGAAGGCGTTCGACGCGTTCACCGACGGCCGGGTCGGCATGCTGAACGGTCACCCGACGCTGATGCAGGAGGCCGAAGCCAAGGGCGTCTCCGTCGGCATGGTGCCGATGCCCGGCATCGACGGTCCCGGCAAGAACTCGCTGGGCGTGGCCGACTGGATCATGGGTTTCAAGCAGCAGGGCCACCGTGTGCAGCTGCGCAAGTTCTTCGACTATCTGTTCACCGACAAGAACGTCATCGACTTCGCCGACGAGTACGACCTGCTTCCGGTCACCGACAGCGCCTCCGCGGCCATGGAGTCCGACGCCGAGTACAAGCCGCTGTGGAAGTTCCTGGCCGCCCTGCCGGACTCGCAGTTCTACCCGTACGGCAAGACGTCCTGGGCCCGGTCCAGGGAGTCGATCAAGGAGAACATCGGCAGGGCGGTCGAGCCGAACGGCAGCCCCAAGAGCGTCCTGAGGAAGATCGCGCGCGATTCGGCCGTGGCGGCCGCGGCGGACTAGGAGCCGTTCCGGCGGGTGGCAGCCCTGCGGACGGGCGATATGTTGGCTGATATGACCGCCCCCACGAATGGTCCCGACGACGAACCGGACGGCCTCTCCGACCGGGACCGTGCCGTGCTCGCCGTCGAACGGCAGTCGTGGTCCGGCCCCGGGGCGAAGGAGCGGGCGATCCGCGAACAGCTGGGCATCTCGCCCACGCGCTACTACCAGCTCCTGAACGCCCTGATCGACGACCGCCGCGCCCTGGCGGAGGACCCGGTGACGGTCAACCGCCTGCGCCGGGTGAGGGCAGCGAGGCGCGACCGCCGCTGAGGGCAGAACCAAGCCCCTCCGGCGATCGAGGAGCGGGGGCCCGGGGACAGCGCCCCCGAAAACGCCCGCACCGCCCCAACTCCCCGCCCCGGCTATAGGCTCCCCCCATGGGCAGCAACCCCGAAGCAGCCGCGCTCCCGACTCCCACCACCCGACCCGGCCGTGAGGCCCTCGCCGCGATTCTCGCGCGCCCCGACCGCGCCGTCATCGCGCTCGACTTCGACGGCACCCTCGCCGACATCGTCCCGGACCCGGAACAGGCCCGCGCCCACCCCGGCGCCGTCGAGGCCCTCGCCGCACTCGCCCCGAAAGTGGCCTCCATCGCGGTGATCACCGGCCGCCCGGCCGGCGTCGCGGTCCGGCACGGCGGCTTCGCCGGAGTGTCCGGCCTCGACCACCTCGTCGTCCTCGGCCACTACGGCGCCGAACGCTGGGACGCCGTGTCCGGCACCGTCCACGCCCCCGCCCCGCACCCCGGCATCGCCGCGGTCCGCGCCGAACTCCCGGGCGTGCTGGACCGGTCCGGCTCGTGGCACGGCACCTGGATCGAGGAGAAGGGCCGGGCGATCGCCGTCCACACCCGCCGGGCCGCCGACCCGCAGGCCGCGTTCGAGGCGCTGGGCGGCCCCCTCGGCGAGCTCGCCGCCCGGCACGGACTGATCGTGGAGCCGGGCCGGCTGGTCCTGGAGCTGCGCCCGCCCGGAATGGACAAGGGCGTGGCGCTCGCCCAGTACCTGCGCGAGACGGACGCCGAGTCCGTGCTGTACACGGGCGACGACCTCGGCGACCTCGCCGCGTACGCCGCGGTGGAGAAGCTGCGCACCGAGGGCCCCGACGGCATCCCCGGCCTGCTGGTGTGCAGCGGCAGCGCGGAGGTGCCCGAACTGGCCGAACGGGCCGACCTGCTGCTCGGCGGACCGGGCGACGTCGTCGCCTTCCTGGCGGCGCTGGCCCGGCAGGTCTGACGGTTCAGTCCCGCCGCAGCGCGTCCAGCTGGTCCAGGAACCACTGCTGCGGCGGCAGCGCGACCGCCGCCGCGGCCAGCCGTTCGGTGCGCGCGGCCCGTTCGTCCTCCGCCATCGTCAGCGCCTCGTGCAGCGCCGCCGCCGTCGCGGAGACGTCGTACGGATTCACCACGACCGCGTCGCTGCCCAGCTCCTCGTACGCCCCCGCCTCCCGCGACAGCACCAGCGCGCAGCCGTGGTCGGAGACGACCGGGATCTCCTTGGCGACCAGGTTCATGCCGTCCCGGATCGGGTTGACGAGCGCCACGTCGGCCAGCCGGTACGCGGCGAGCGAGCGGGCGAAGTCGTCCTTGACGTGCAGCACGACCGGCATCCAGCCCTCCGTGCCGTACACGGCGTTGATCTCGTCGGCGACCCGCCGCACCTCGGCCGTGTAGTCCCGGTACACCGCGAGGTCCTGCCGGGAGGGGTAGGCGAAGGCGACATGGACGACGCGCTCGCGCCATTCGGGCCGTTCGTCCAGGAGCGCGCGGTACGCGAACAGCCCGCGCACGATGTTCTTGGACAGTTCCGTTCGGTCCACCCGTACGATCGTCCTCCGGCCGGGTCCGGTCTGCTCGCGAAGCGCCGCCATCCGCTCGTCCACGTCCGCCTCGTGCGCCCGGCGGCGCAGGAAGTCCGCGTCCGCGCCGAGCCCGTGCACCCCGATCCTGGTCCGCCCGGTGCCGCCCAGGATCTGGGTGCAGCAGCCGATGAACGCGTCCGCCCAGCGCCGGGTCAGGAACGCCGCCCGGTCCGCGCCCAGGATGCCGTGCAGCAGCTGCTCGGCGATGTCGTCGGGGAGCAGCCGGAAGTAGTCGACGGGCGCCCACGGGGTGTGCGAGAAATGGCCGATCCGCAGGTCGGGGCGGAGCTCGCGGAGCATCCCCGGCACCAGCGCCAGGTGGTAGTCCTGCACCAGCACCGCGGCGCCCTGCCCGGCCTCCTCGGCGAGCGCCTCGGCGAAGGCCCGGTTGTAGGCCTCGTACGACGCCCACTGCCGCCGGAACTCCGCGTCGAAGACCGGCTCCAGGGGCGTCTGGTACAGCATGTGGTGGACGAACCAGAGCACCGAGTTCGCGATGCCGTTGTACGCGTCGGCGTGGACGTCCGCGTCGATGTCGAGCATCCGCACGCCCGGCTCACCGACCCCGCGCCGGACCGCCTCCCGGTCCCCGTCACCGAGCGCGGCGCACACCCACAGCTTGTCGTCGATGGCGCTCAGCCCGGAGACGAGACCGCCGCCGCCCCGCTTCGCGTCGAGCGATCCGTCCGTCCCCAGGGTGTACGACACCGGGCCGCGGTTGGAGGCCACGAGGACCTGGGCGGAGGGCTGGGCAGGGGGCTGGGCTTCGTACGCGGAGACCATGCTGCGGAATCTAGCCCGATCACGAACCGCCCAAACGTGCGAAGTCAGGCCGCGCGGCGCGAAACATACTCCTCGATCTCGCACATCGGGGGGCGCTCCTCGGTGTCCACGGCATGGGTGCGCGGTACGAAGCCATTCGCGCCGCGCTCGAACTGGGTGAGTTCCGGGCGCACCAAGTGGCCGCGGGAAAGCCGCAGTTGCGCGGTCCGGTAGATCGCCGCCGCCATCCGGCCGAGCGCCTGCCCGTCCTGGTGCCGGTGCTTGCGCACCCCCACGTCGACCTGGGCCAGAGCATCCAGCCCCACGGTGTGCAGCGCGTCGACCAGGAGGCCCAGCTCCACGCCGTAGCCGACGGGGAAGGGCAGCCGTTCGAGCAGGGAGCGGCGTACGGCGTACTCGCCGCCCAGCGGCTGCACGAAGCCGGCCAGACGCGGCCAGTGCAGATTGAGCAGCGGACGGGCCACCAGCTCGGTCACGCGACCGCCCTGGCCTGTGGTCCTGCCGGAGGCGAGCCCATCGGGATCAGTGCCGAAGGGGCGGTCGTACATCGCCTTCACGAACTGCACGTCCGGGTCGGTCAGCAGCGGGCCGACGATGCCGGAGACGAAGTCCGCCGAGAAGTCCTTCAGGTCGGCGTCGACGAAGCACACGATGTCGCCACCGGTGACCAGGAGCGACCGCCACAGAACCTCGCCCTTGCCGGGCACGGCCGGTATCCGGGGGAGTATCGCGTCGCGGTGCACCACCCGGGCGCCGGCCTCCCGGGCGACCTTCGCGGTGGCGTCCGTGGAACCGGAATCGATCACCACCAGCTCGTCGACCAGCCGGACCTTGTCCATCAGCTCGCGCCGGATCGTCGCGACGATCTCGCCGACCGTCGCCTCCTCGTTCAGTGCGGGCAGCACGACGCTGACGCTCCCGCGGCCCGCTTCCCCGGCCGCGGCCCTGGCGGCCAGGAGGCGGTCCAGCGGGCGGTCGGCGGCCGACCAGGAACGCCTGGCCAGCCAGCATTCGACCTCTTCCAGCACGGTCGATACTCCCCTGTATGTGATCCATCTCGCGGTTCGGACGACTATCTCAACAGTCCGGTGCTTCGGTTACAGTCTTGAACAACGCGGGCGGCCATCGCATGCCGGGGTCCGTCCGCCGATAAATGCCCGGATCGAAGATCCGGTGCCACAGCGCTCATCCAGAGGGACTGAGGGAACGGCCCGTTGAAGTCCCGGCAACCCCCCCACCGACCGAGAGGTCCGGTGAGGAAGGTGCCAATTCCGTCTCGTGGCGAAACGCGCCGCGAGGAAGATGAGGAGAAAGGGCCTCGCCATCATGGCTGCGCAGACCGTTGCAGTAAGCATCAGTTCTTCCGTCGACGCCGAAGCCGTCGACCTCGGTCCCGCATCGGGCCTTTCCTGCCGCGAGTGCGGCGAGCGTTTCGAACTCGGCCCCATTTTCGCCTGCGCGTCCTGTTTCGGGCCGCTCGAAGTCGCGTACGACCTGCCGAGCGGCTCCCCCGAAGAGCTGAAGAAGCGCATCGAGGCCGGACCGGCCAACATCTGGCGCTACGCCCCGCTGCTGCCGGTCCCCGCCGATGTCGCCGAGAAGCCGAACCTGAACCCCGGCTGGACCAAGCTCGTCCAGGCCGACAACCTCGCCCGTGAGCTCGGCGTCGAGCAGGGCAAGCTCTTCGTCAAGGACGACTCCGGCAACCCCACGCACTCCTTCAAGGACCGCGTCGTCGCCCAGGCCATCGAGGCGGCCCGCGCCTTCGGCTTCACCACCCTCTCCTGCTCCTCCACCGGCAACCTCGCCGGTGCCGTCGGCGCCGCCGCCGCCCGCGCCGGCTTCCGCTCCTGCGTGTTCATCCCGCACGACCTGGAGCAGGGCAAGGTCGTCATGGCCGCGGTGTACGGCGGTGAGCTGGTCGGCATCGAGGGCAACTACGACGACGTCAACCGCTTCTGCTCCGAGCTCATCGGCGACCCGCTGGGCGAGGGCTGGGGCTTCGTCAACGTCAACCTGCGTCCGTACTACGGCGAGGGCTCCAAGACCCTGGCGTACGAGATCTGCGAGCAGCTCGGCTGGCGGCTCCCGGACCAGCTGGTCATCCCGATCGCCTCCGGCTCGCAGTTCACCAAGATCGACAAGGGCCTCCAGGAGCTGATCAAGCTCGGACTGGTCGAGGACAAGCCGTACAAGCTCTTCGGTGCCCAGGCCGAGGGCTGCTCGCCGGTCTCGGTCGCGTACAAGGGCGGCCACGACGTCGTCCGGCCGCAGAAGCCGAACACGATCGCCAAGTCCCTCGCCATCGGCAACCCGGCGGACGGCCCGTACGTCCTGGACATCGCCCGCCGCACCGGCGGTGCCGTGGAGGACGTGAACGACGAGCAGGTCGTCGACGCGATCAAGCTGCTGGCGCGCACCGAGGGCATCTTCGCGGAGACGGCGGGCGGTGTGACGGTCGGCGTGACGAAGAAGCTCATCGAGGCCGGTCTGATCGACCCGTCGCTGACCACCGTCGTACTCAACACGGGTGACGGCCTCAAGACCCTCGACGCGGTGGCCGACACCTCTCAGGCGACCGCGACGATCCGTCCCAGCCTGGACGCGTTCCGCGCCGCCGGCCTCGCCACCAGCTGACCACCCGAGACTTCAGGAAGGGCACCCACCATGAGCGTCAAGGTCCGCATCCCCACCATCCTCCGCACCTACACGGGCGGCCAGGCCGAGGTCCCGGCCGAGGGCTCGACCCTCTCCCAGGTCATCGAGTCCCTGGAGCAGAACCACCCGGGCATCGCCGCCCGTGTCCTGGACGACCAGGGCAAGCTGCGCCGCTTCGTGAACGTGTACGTCAACGACGACGACGTGCGCTTCGAGGGTGGTCTGGAGACGGCCACGCCGGACGGCGCCGGCATCTCGATCATCCCGGCCGTGGCCGGCGGCTGCTGACGCCCCGTCCGACCGCACCGCGATATCGAATTGCCCCCTCCGCTTCAATCGCGGAGGGGGCAATTCTGCATGGTTGAGCGCGGTAGAGTGTGGGAAGTCCCCCCAGCTGCCCGTGCCGCCCGCATACGAGAATGCGCCCGGCCACGACAAGAAGCAGCCAAAGTGCGCGATCCGCTTGAGGCATAAGTCGCCTTTGCCTGGCCCGACTTGCCCAGGATTCATATGAATTCCGCATATCCGGGCGTTCGGTGCTGCCGAGAATTCTCGTCCGATTGACCTGTTGCAGAGGGCAGTTGGGCAGATACATTCAGCCGCGGTCGACGCGTTCCGGCGCACACACCCTCTCCTGTCGGAGGGTGAGTTCTGACCCGGGCCCGCGAAGTGCGGTCCTGCGCAAGGGCCAGTAATAGGGGAGTTAGGCATGGCTCAGGGCACCGTCAAGTGGTTCAACGCGGAGAAGGGGTACGGCTTCATCGCGGTCGACGGTGGTGCGGATGTTTTCGTCCACTACAGCGCGATCCAGATGGACGGGTACCGCACCCTCGAAGAGGGTCAGCGAGTTGAATTCGAGATCTCGCAAGGCCAGAAGGGGCCGCAGGCAGACATGGTCAAGCTCGCCGTCGGCTGAGTTCGAGCGGTCGGCCAACGACACCACTCACGCACTGCACTCACGCACTGAGGGCCCGTACCCCGGGGGTACGGGCCCTCAGTGCGTCTCGTGCGTGCCCCGACCGCGCCCCCGCGCGCCCCGACGCGGTGTCCACATCGCGAGGGGGACGCTTGCACTCTCGGGGGTCGAGTGCTAATCATTGGCGTTAGCACTCTCCAGGTGAGAGTGACAGAACTTGGACCGGGCCGGTGAGGCCCGCAGGTCGGTGGGGCAAGGAACCACCGGTCACGCAGGCCGTCCGTCGCGGGCGCCACTCGGTCCGGAGAAATCCACCCCTGTCCGGGAGGACCACTTCACATGGCCAAGATCATCGCGTTCGACGAGGAGGCCCGGCGCGGTCTCGAGCGCGGCATGAACCAGCTCGCCGACGCCGTCAAGGTCACCCTTGGCCCCAAGGGTCGCAACGTCGTCCTTGAGAAGAAGTGGGGCGCCCCCACGATCACCAACGATGGTGTTTCCATCGCCAAGGAGATCGAGCTGGAGGACCCGTACGAGAAGATCGGTGCGGAGCTGGTCAAGGAGGTCGCCAAGAAGACGGACGACGTCGCCGGCGACGGTACGACCACCGCCACCGTTCTCGCCCAGGCTCTCGTCCGCGAGGGTCTGCGCAACGTCGCCGCGGGTGCCAACCCGATGGCTCTCAAGCGGGGCATCGAGAAGGCCGTCGAGGCCGTCTCCGCCGCCCTCCTGGAGCAGGCCAAGGACGTGGAGACCAAGGAGCAGATCGCTTCGACGGCCTCCATCTCCGCCGCCGACACCCAGATCGGCGAGCTCATCGCCGAGGCCATGGACAAGGTCGGCAAGGAAGGCGTCATCACCGTCGAGGAGTCCCAGACCTTCGGTCTGGAGCTGGAGCTCACCGAGGGTATGCGCTTCGACAAGGGCTACATCTCGGCGTACTTCGCCACCGACATGGAGCGCATGGAGTCGTCCCTCGACGACCCGTACATCCTGATCGTCAACTCCAAGGTCAGCAACGTGAAGGACCTCCTTCCGCTGCTGGAGAAGGTCATGCAGTCCGGCAAGCCGCTGCTGATCATCGCCGAGGACGTCGAGGGCGAGGCCCTGTCGACCCTGGTCGTCAACAAGATCCGTGGCACCTTCAAGTCCGTCGCCGTCAAGGCCCCGGGCTTCGGTGACCGCCGCAAGGCCATGCTCGGCGACATCGCCATCCTCACCGGTGGCACCGTCATCTCCGAGGAGGTCGGCCTCAAGCTGGAGAACGCCGGTCTCGACCTGCTCGGCCGCGCCCGCAAGGTCGTCATCACCAAGGACGAGACGACGATCGTCGACGGTGCCGGTGACAGCGACCAGGTCCAGGGCCGCGTCAACCAGATCCGCGCCGAGATCGAGAACTCCGACTCGGACTACGACCGCGAGAAGCTCCAGGAGCGCCTCGCGAAGCTGGCCGGCGGCGTGGCCGTCATCAAGGCCGGTGCCGCGACCGAGGTCGAGCTCAAGGAGCGCAAGCACCGCATCGAGGACGCGGTGCGCAACGCCAAGGCTGCCGTCGAGGAGGGCATCGTCGCCGGTGGTGGCGTGGCTCTGCTCCAGGCCTCGGCCGTCTTCGAGAAGCTGGAGCTCTCGGGTGACGAGGCGACCGGCGCCAACGCCGTCAAGCTGGCGCTGGAGGCCCCGCTCAAGCAGATCGCCGTCAACGGTGGTCTTGAGGGCGGCGTCGTCGTCGAGAAGGTGCGCAACCTGGCCGTCGGCCACGGTCTGAACGCCGCGACCGGCGAGTACGTCGACATGATCGCCGAGGGCATCCTCGACCCGGCGAAGGTCACGCGTTCCGCCCTGCAGAACGCCGCGTCCATCGCCGCGCTCTTCCTCACCACCGAGGCCGTCATCGCCGACAAGCCGGAGAAGGCCGCCGCGGCCGCTCCGGGCGGCATGCCGGGCGGTGACATGGACTTCTGATCCTGACGGATCGGTAGTTCCTGTACAGCTTTGCCGCGTCGGCCCCCTGGACCAGCTGGTCCAGGGGGCCGACGCCTTACCGAGCGAACACCATCTCCGGGAAGCGCTCCGAGGGCCCGTCCAGCAGATGGTCGTCGTGCCCGCGCAGCCACCGGTCGAAGAGCGACGTGACGTACGCCCGGTTCGCGGCCAGGGCGCGGTGCGGCGGCACCGTCCCGACCGCCCCCACGAGCCCGCCCTCCGGCGGCCTGGCGCCCTGGTACGACGGGGCCGGCCGACGTGTCCTACGGCAGGCGGTCGAGCAGCCAGGTGCAGAGTTCCTCCGTCACGAGCGTGTGTCCCTCGTTCCGGGAGGCGAGCCTGAACTCGTCCAGCCCGCTCGCGTCCTCCGGGAGTACCGAGATGTTCTTGTACAGCTCGGCGTCCGTGTCCAGGTCACCGACGTCGACCGCACTGACCGCCGGCACGAAGCAGTGCGACCGGATACGCACGTCGGCCTTGAAGCCGAGGATCGGGTTCAGGGCGTTGAAGGCGTCGGCGAGGATGCCGAAGCCTTCCAGCGAGCCGCCGGGTGCGCCGTCGATCGACGGGAGCCCGTTCGTACGGACCTCGTTGGTCTTCAGCGTCACCACGCGCAGCTTCGCGGCGAGTTCGTCGCGCCCCGGCACCTGGGTGTAGAGCTTGGTCCCCAGGACCGACTGGCCCTTGCCTTCCAGGGCCAGTTCGCCCGCCCGCGCATCGGAGCCGGTGCCGTCGGCCACGCCGTTGGCGACACCGATCAGCCGGGGCCGACGCGGCCATTCCCCGACGGCCGTCATCTCGGCGAGGAACTGGGCGCGCAGTTCGCTCTGATCCGGTGTGTCGTCCCACTTCTCGATGTGCCGCCACAGCAGCTGCTGGGCGGCCGGGCTGTTGATCTGGTCGGAGAACCGGCTGTCGAGATCCTTGATGTAGTGCGCGAACGCCTGGAGCGCGACCGGGATCCAGGCTCCCCGGTGGGGGCTGTCGTACGAGAAGTACAGAGCGGTCCGGTGGTCGATGCGCTGCATCTCCAACTTGGCCAGCGCGTGCCGGGTGACGAGCCCGCCCATGCTGAACCCGCCGACGGCCAGCGGTGTGTCGCTCTGCCGCTCCGCGATGGCGTGCATGATCGCGGCTTGCGCGGTACGGGAGTTGTCCAGAATCGATGCACTGCGCTCGTGGAAGCCGAGGAGGATGACGTCATGGCCACGGCGGCGCAGCTCGCTGATGAGCGCGTAGTCGCCGAACTCCATGATCTGCCAGGAGAATTCCAGCTCGCTGGGCCCCGTGTTGAAGCCGTCGGCGAAGATGACCGGCCGCACGAGACCGGTGTTTCCCTCGCCGTAGTAGACCCAGGCGGTCCCGCCCGGCAGATCCCACACGGTGCTGGGCGGCAGCGGGAGGGAGACGGGCTTCTCGGCGTCCAGACGGGGGCCGGGGGCCAGAGCGATGGGGGGCCTGTCGCGGAGCCCGGAGACGATCTGCTCGTGGGACGGTTCGGACATGGTTCGTTCCCCTTTGGGACGGTTGATTACGATACGTGCCAAGCGGAACACGCAACGTAGCGACCAGGCGTGGGAAGCGGATCAAACCACCCCCAGGTGGGAACCGGTTTCGGACACCCGGCGCGGCTTCCCGCCTCCTCGGGTCAGCGCGACTTCGGCCGCACGGACCGTCGGGCCAGCCCGGCCCGTACGTCGTTCATCCGCTCGCGTACGCCGTTCGCCGGTACGGCTCCGTCGGGCCCGGCGGGTGCGGCGACCGCTTCGCCCCGGCACGGCCTGCACTGGCCGCCGATCAGGGCCTCCGCGGTGCCCGGTGGGCGGCACTCGCTGCATTCGAGGGTGCGCAGCACCGTTCGCCGTGGTGCCGGAGTGATTCGTTCGGGTGGCATCCTGTCGGCGAGCCGCCTGCGGACGAGGGTGGGCGGGTGGTGGACAGGAGTGGGGAGCCCGGCGGTGAGGGCGTGCAGCAGCTCCGCCTCGGTGGCTCCGCGCTCGATCCACTCGACGGCCTGCGGCTCCAGCGCCGCGCAGTCGGCCGCCGACAGCGTGAGCGCGGGCGCGGTCCGGACCAGCGCGGCGAGCAGTGCGAACGCGCGGGAACGGGTGGGGCGTTGGGGCTGCTCGGCCGGCACGTCGCCCCGGGTGAACGCCGCCCACCACTCGTCGTCCCGCGCGGTCCGGGAGAAGAACGTCCGGGTCACCCAGAGCAGCACCTCGTCGTTGGCGACACACTCGCTGCCGCGCCGCAGATGCCCGGCGTCCTGGAGTCGGTTGAGGGCGGTACGCAGCGCGCACTGCCCGTACGGGAGGTGCTTGGCGAGCGTCTTCACGGAGATGTCGGAACCCTCGGGCAGCCGGTCGATGCACGCGGCGATGGACGCCTCGCGAGCCGGAAGGTGCGCGAAATCCCGGTCGGTGCGGGGAAGTTGCGACGCCGCCCCCCTATTGCCGGTCGGTCTGAGCTGGCTGTCAGCCATCAGATCGCTCCTTGAAAACGATCGAAGTGGTCAGGCCCCTGTTCTTGGTGTTTCCGCACCGGCAGGGGCCGTTCTGCGTCGCGGAGCGTCGCTCCGCATTCGGCACGCCAGAGCGTCGCCACCGTCGGTGGCAAGTCGGTCACGAAAAGTCAACTCAGCGCTCGGGGTGGGTGGGTGGGAAGTGGCCCACCTCCCATTCCTCGGAAAGAGCGCTCGGACTTCGCGGCTTGAGCCCCGGGTGGAACATCCCTGGCGAGAGGGGGCGCGCACCGATCTGAATGCGCCGAGCGCGCCCCGATGCGCCGCTGCTGGCGGGGTGGAACGGCTGGGGCGCGGCGCGGGCCACGGGAAAGGGGCGGCGGGCTCCTGTGATCTTGGGTGCCGGGCCGCTCGGCCCGCGCTTTCCCTCCATCCCCTCCGCTTGTACGAGGAGTCCCGTGCGTATCCGATCCATCCTGTCGCTGGCCGCGTCCGCCGTCGCGGTCCTGGCGCTCGCCACCCCCGCCCAGGCCGCCGACGACGGCGCCTACTTCATCCGTGACGCGCGCAGCGGTCAGTGTCTCGCGGGCGGTGAAGGCCCGCTCGGGGGCCATGTCGAGCCGTGCAACCTCGGCACCGTGTGGGAGATCCGCAACCAGGGCAACGGCCTGGCCCGGATCGTCGAGGCGCGCGGCGAAGGCCGTTGCCTCGCGCTCTCGCCGGTCCGGATCTACCCGCCGGTGGTGTGGGTGGACCAGTGCGGCAACCAGCCCGACGAGTGGTCGATCCAGGGCCCGGACGGCGGTGCGCCGGTTGCCATCGCTCTCGGCTGGGGCGAGTTCGGCTACCTGACCACGGAGGGCAGCCGCGTGGTCCTCCTCCGCGAGGGCCGGCCCCAGTGGGTCCTGGAGCGGCTCGGCTAGTCCGCCTCGCATCCCGTGACCGGGCCCGGGCCTTGAGCCCCGGGCCCGGTCACGTTTCTGTGGGGGCGCGGTGCCGGCCACGCTCCTGCTGCTGGCGCTGGTGACCGGGAAGCTCGGCGGTCGGGTCATTGCCGTTGGTGGGGCGGAGGGTGAACCCCGAGCTGATCCGGCGGGACTGATCCGTGGTGTGGGGTCCGGGCTCCTGGGCCGGGATGTTCCGGTCGGCTCGGGGTCTTCGATGCCGGTCCGACCGCATTGGTTCCAAGACCCGTGCCGCGGTCCACCTCCTCGAACAGCGCCGCCGTTCGCGCGGTGGTGCCCATGGCCCGGCGCCCGGTGCCGGGGCAGGCTCGCCGCCGGCGACGCCGACCAGCTACGGGCACCCAACCGCACATCGGCCGATCGCTGAGCAATCCCGCCAGGCAGGGCGGGGTCAGTCTCGGCGGGGGCCGATCACGGTGTTTCCGTCGTGGACGGTGATCGCCAGGGCCGGGCAGATGTCGGCGGCGTCCAGGATCCGTTCGTCCGGCTCGATCCCGTCGGCCCGTGCGCGGGCGCGCTCGCCGTCCAGGGCGAACACCTCGGGGACGGTCCCGGCGCACATGCCCGACCCCTGGCAGAGCTGGGTATCGACGCGTACGTTCCAGATCATGGCGGTCACCACTCCACCGGCATGACGCGCGGGCCGCGCACCAGCATCTCGGACTTCCAGGTCACGTCTCCCGCCAGGCGCAGCTCCGGGAAGCGGGTGATGAGGGCGGACAGCGCCTCCTGGAGTTCCAGCCGGGCCAGCGGGGCGCCCAGGCAGTGGTGGACCCCGTGGCCGAATCCGAGGTGCTGGTTGCCCTCGCGGGCGATGTCGAGGATGCCCGGGGCGGCGAACCGCAGGGCGTCGCGGTTGGCGGCGCCCACGGCGACCAGGACCGGGCTGCCCGCGCGGACGAGGGTTCCGCCGACCTCGATGTCCTCGGTGGCGTATCGGGGCTGACCGGCGCCGCTGCCCAGGGGCACGAAGCGGAGCAGCTCCTCCACCGCGTTCGGGACGAGCTCGGGTTCGGCCCTGAGCCTGGCCAGCTGGTCCGGGTGGTCGAGGAGGGTGAGGACGAAGTTGGGGATCTGGGACGCGGTGGTCTCGTGCCCCGCCACCAGGATGCCCACGCACAGATCGACGAGTTCGAGCTCCGAGAGCCGGTCGCCGTCGTCGCGGGCCTCGATGAGCGCCGTCATCAGGTCGTCCTGCGGCGAGCGGCGGTGCTGTTCGATCAACCCGGCCATGTAGGCGCGCAGTTCCTCGCGGCTCGCCTCGAACTCCTCGGCGGTGAGGGAGCTGGTCGACAGCGCGTCGTCGCTCCACACGCGGAAGCGCGGCCGGTCCTCGGTGGGTACGCCCAGCATCCGGCAGATCACGGCGACCGGCAGCGGCAGCGCGAACAGGTCGACCAGGTCGGCGGGCGGTCCGGCGGTTTCCATCTCGTCGAGGAGGCCGGCGGTCAGTTCCCGTACCTGGGGGCGCAGCTTCTCGACCTGGCGGACGGTGAACGCCTTGGCGACCAGGGAGCGCAGCCGGGTGTGGTCCGGCGGGTCCATGCCGAGGATGCCGCCGTCGCGCTGTCCCTCGGACTGCCGGGGCTCGTCGTGGGAGGCGGCGGCGGCCCGGCTGAAGCGCTGGTCGCCGAGGACGAGCCGGGCGTCGGCGTAACGGGTGACGAGCCAGGCCGGTTCGCCGTACGGCATCTGGACCCGTAACAGGCCCGGCCGTTCGCGCACCCGCTCGTAGGCCTCGGCCAGCTGGAGCCCATCTGGGGTGTTGAAGGGATAGGCGAGGGGTGCGATGTCTGCGGTCGTCACTGCGGCCTCCCGGATGTAAGCAGCTGCTTACAACGGTAGGAGCGGCCTTCGCGGGCAGTCAACGACGCTTTACGGCCGTTATCCTGACGGGCCGTCCGAGAGGAATGCCGTCATGGAGTCCGCTGCCGTCCCGCCGTCCGAAGAGCGCCGCAGGGACGCCGCGGCCACCCGCCGCCGGTTGCTGGAGGCGGCCCGCGACCTGTTCGCGGAGCGGGGCTACGAAGGGGCGACGGTCCGGAGCATCGCGGCGCGGGCCGGGGTGAACCAGGCCTTGCTGTTCAGGTATTTCGGCTCGAAACGAGGTTTGCTGGCCGAGGTCGTCGCGCTGGGCGGGCTGGAGCAGTTGCGGGCGACGCCGCCCGAGGAGCTCTTCGAGACCGCCCTGCGCTCGATGTTGACCCGTAGCGCGGAGGAGGCGGAGGACCGTTCCCTGGAGGTCTATCTGCGTTCGGTCGGGCGGGGCGACGAGGCGGCCGGAACCCTGCGGGAGCTGGGGGAGGAGTACCAGAGCGTGCTGGCCGGGCTCTCCGGCGCCCCGGACGGCGCGCTCCGTGCGGATCTCGCCATGGCCTGGCTGCTGGGGATCGGCCTGATGCGGACGGTTGTCGCGCGCGAACCCCTGGCCGGTGCCGATCCGGACGAGGTCTGCCGTCTCGTCCTCGGCACGCTCAGCCATCTGTGGGCGGAGACGGGCGACGGCGGTGCGTAGTGCGGCAGCAGAGATGCGGCCGGGTCAGGGACCTGAGCCCCGGACCCGGCCGCATCAGCGGTCGTCGTGCACTCAGCGGTTGTTGCGTTCGAAGGTGGCGAAGGCCGCCTCCTGGCGCCACTCGGTCGCCGCCTTCGGGTTGTCGGCGAGGTAGCGGGCACAGCGCGTGCTCGGGTGGTCGGTGCCCGGCCGGTTGCCCAGGCAGGCGGCGACCGGGCGGTAGCCGGACGGGGCGGAACCGGTGGCCCACAGGCTGCGGCCGTCGCGGAACGCGTACTCCAGCGAGGCGCGGGCCAGGTCCTTCAGCTCGACGTAGTGGAGGCCGTAGGTCTTGGCCGCGTACTGGTACTCGTGGCTGATGTCGATACGGGAGACACCCGGGTCGTCCGTGGCCAGCACGATCGGGACGCCGTAGCGGCGGTAGGCGTTGAACGGGTGGTCGTCGCCCGCGATGCCGAGGATCTGCTTGTTGCTGGAGAACGGCACCTCGACGGCCACCTTGCGCTGCGCCATCGTCCGGGCCAGCTGCCGCCAGTCGTTCTCGTGGACCAGGTCCACGCCGTGGCCGATGCGCTCGGCTCCGGCGACGAGCACGGCCTCGCGGATGTGGAAGGTCAGGTCCTCGGGCTTGACCAGGCCGGGGGCCAGCTCACCGGCGTGCAGGGTGAGGTGGGAGTCCGGGTACTGGCCGCGCAGGTACTTCAGCATCCGCATCTGAAGGCTGTAGTCGGTCAGCGCGCTCTCGCCGTCCTCCGGCTGTACGAGGTTGACGGCGACGAACCTCGGGTCGCGCTCGGCCAGTCGCATGCCGACCGCCATCTGCGTGAACACCCGTACCGGGGAACTGCCCCGGGACACCTGGGAGATCCACCTGACGGGGAGCTTGCAGCCCGGGTCGGGGCGGGCCGTGTCGCAGTGCGCGGCCTCCCGGAACTGCACGTCGGTGTCGTCGGCCTCCTGGACCGCCTCGTCCACCACCCGGTCGAGCTGTCCGCCGGCCACGAGCTTGCGGTGGAGGGCGGCCAGGTCGGCGTCGTAACCGACCTTGTCGGCAAGCTTCCTGCCGCTGTCCGACGCGGGGGTGACCAGGGTCTCCAGATAGAACTGGTTCTGCTCGACCACGGTGTTGGCCACGTCGGCGAGCATCTTGCCCCGGGCGTACCAGGTGGCCATGCCGAACTTGCCGAACGTGTCGAAGAAGTGGTCGTGCCCGGACTGGCCGGCCGGGAAGTCCTGCATGGACCAGGCCCGGATGATCCGCTGCCGGAACGCCGCGTCGCTCTGCGCGTCGATCGCGGGCCTGGTGCCCGGCCCGCACGGCGGCGCCACGGCCGTGTCCGTCGCGTCGATGCACAGCCCCTTCTCGCCCGCGAGCTGGATCAGGTACTCGGTGGTGACCGCACCCGACAGGTGATTGTGCAGGTCACCGCCCTTGGGCAGCGCCTTGAAGAAGGCCTTCAGCCTCTCCGGCCTGCCCTGCAACGAGGCGAGGTGCGCGGAGGTCCTGGCCTCGGCGGGGGTGACGAGGCGGGGCAGCGCATGGGCGGCGGGACGCGGTGCCGGGTCCTTCGCGGGGGCGGCGGCGGCCGGGATCGCCGGAAGCAGAGTCAGTACGGCGAGCGCGCCGAACCCGGCCGTGCGCAGCGACTTGGGACGGTGTGCCGTCCGGAAAGTTGAGATCACCGCCGAATGATTGCGCTCGCGGGGGTCATTCCTCACCCAAACCGTATGTATGGCCTGAAACCTCCACCCAATCGAGCGATTCGCGCCCTTCTTTTCCCCGTTTCCCGGGGTGTGCGTCAATCGCCCTGTCCGGTGGGGTAGTTGGAGCGGCCGTTCCCCACGGGGAGGAAAGTACTTTCCTTTCTGGAAAGTAGATGTCAGGGTGAGGGGTAGATCGTTCAGACAGTGATGAGCAGGTCGGGAGACGTGATGGCACCGCAGGAGAACACCCCCGCCCGACCGGGTGGCACAGCCGTGTCCGCCGACTTCGCGGCCGAGGCTCTGCAGGGCATCGACACGGCAAGGGAGCGGGCCCGTCTCACGGCCCGGCTGACTCCCCTCTGGTACGGCCCCGTGGCGGCCGCGGCCCTGATCGTTCCCGCTCTCGCCGATGCCTGGGCCCAGGGAGGGGGCGGCTGGGCGGTGCTCCTGTCCCTGCTGATCGCGCCGGCGGGCCTGGGCGTGCTGCTGGCGCTCGTCAACGTTGTCAGGCGTGGGTCGGGAGTGATGGTGACCCTGCCCTGGTCCGCACGCCTGCGCCGGGCCGGGGTTCCCCTTCTGGTTCTTCTCGCCGCCGGGGGCGCGACGTACGGGCTGTGCCGGCAGCTCGGGGCCGATCAAGCCGTCGGCAAGATCGCGATGTTCGCCGTCCTGGGACTCGGCGCCTGGGTGGTGCTCGTCGCGCGGAACGCCTCGATCGGGCGGAAGCTCCGGGTGGCCGGATGACCGCCGCCTCCGCGCCGGGCGAGCCCGCGATCGACGCGGCGATCAACCACCCCACCCGGCTGGCGGTCGTCGCCTTCCTCTCGGCGTGCGACGAGGCCGAGTTCGCCACGGTGCGCGGCAGTTGCCAGGTCTCCGACTCGATGCTCAGCAAGGTCGCTTCCGCGCTGGAAGGGATCGGATACCTCGCCATCCGCAAGGGTTACGTCGGCAAGCGCCCCCGGACCTGGCTCTCCCTCACACCTGCCGGGCGTCAGGCCCTGGCCCTGCATGTCGCGGCGCTCCAGGGCATCGCTGCCACGGCCCGGCGGGCAGGCGCGGCGGCGGACGCGGAGACCGGGCGTTCTTGAAGCCGATCACCTTGCATGACAACTCCCTGTGACAGATGTGCGGTTGTTGGTTCTGCGCCTCTTCCTGGTCGGCGACGCGTTGAACACGCTGGGTATGCATTGTCATTACTCAGCGTGGAAAGGGATGGGGCATGACGATCAAGGAACGGCACAGGGCGGCGGAGGGCAGAGTGCAGGCAGCAGAGGATGCGGTGGCGCGGCTGAAGGAGGGATTCTCGGGTGTGGGGATCACGTTGCCGTCGTTACGGATCGACCCGGTGTCCTGCGCGGGGAGCGACCCGGTGTCGCCGCTGGTCGACCTCGGCCGGTGCAACCTCGACACGGCGTTGCGGCTGAGCGTGGTGCTGGAGGCGCAGGGGCAGGCCGATCATGACGGGTGAGGGGTGTGAGCCGTGCGCTCCGGAGCCGGGGTCGTTCGCGGTGGACACCCGGGACGGGCGGGTGGGGCGCGTGATGGGGAGCGTCGGGCCGTACGTGCAACTGCGGGCGCCGGGTGGTGGGGCGGAGTGGGAATGCCCGCCGGAGTCGGTGCGCCCGGCTCCGCTGGGGGAGGTGTTGCGGGCCCGGGTCCGGGAGGTCAACAGGGAGGGGAGGCTGCCGTGAAGGCGCCGGGGCGCCGGGTGTGACCTGGCGTCGGGCGTGCGGAAGGGCGACGCCCCGGTCGGGTGCCGCCCTTCGGTCGTGCCGATGTATCTGCTGATCGACCGGTTCGACACACGTGGGGCGATGGCCACGCTGTTCACGGAGCCCCATGAGGACGGGACGTACAAGCACTCCGACCCGGTGCCGTTCGGGAAGCCGATCACCTGCCGGAGCCGTTCGGTGCGACGCTCCCCACGGATGAGTTCCCGGTCTGATCAGGCGTGCGCGCATGGCTGAGGGGCGGCACCCGACGCCGGGTGCCGCCCCTCAGCCGTGTACGCGTGCCCGGGGTCAGACCCCGGCCGGTTCCTTCGTCGTCGGGGACATCGGGCCGCCCGTTGCGGCGACCGTGGATTCGGCCGGTTCCTGCGAGACGTTGAACTCTGCCAGCAGGTCCTTGCTGAAGCCGAAGAAGTACGTCGCGAGGAACCCGGCGAGGTAGCCGACCAGCAGGCCGCCCGCGTAGATCGCGGCCGTGGTGCCCAGGCCGTGGTTGCCGTCGAGGAGGGGGAACAGGGCCCAGCCGGACGGGCCGATGGCCGTGGAGCCGACCTTGTCGCCGAGCTGGTTGAACAGGCCGATGAAGCCGCCGCCGAACGCGCCGCCCACGCACGCCGTGATGAACGGGCGGCCGAGCGGGAGGCTGACGCCGTAGATCAGGGGTTCGCCGACGCCCAGCAGACCGGCCGGGAGGGCGGACTTGATGGTGCGGCGGATCGACTCGTTGCGCGGGAGGCGGAAGTAGACCGCCGCGGCCGCGCCGACCTGGCCGGCGCCCGCCATCGCGAGGATCGGGAGCAGCACGGTGTAGCCCTGCTGTTCGATCAGGGTGGTATGGATCGGGATGAGCGCCTGGTGCAGGCCCAGCATCACCAGGGGCAGGAAGAGGCCGCCGAGCACGAAGCCCGCGCCCGCGCCGCCGTTGGAGAGCAGCCAGTCGGCGAACGTACCGATGGCGGTGGAGACCTCACCGGCCACGTACATCAGGCCGAAGATCGTCACCAGGCCGGAGACCAGGACCGTGAGCGTCGGGGTGACCAGTACGTCGAGTGCTTCGGGCACCCAGCGCCGGCACCACTTCTCCACGTACACCGCGAGCACCGCCGCACCGAGCGCGCCCAGCACACCGCCCTGCCCGGGGGAGAGTTTCTGGCCGAACGCCTCGATGTTCGCGACCCCCGGGAAGACGATGATCGCGGCGACCGCACCGCCCAGGATCGGCGTACCGCCGAACTCCTTCGCCGTGTTGTAGCCGACGAACACGGCGATCAGCGCCATGAAGCCGGACGCCATCGCGGCCAGGGCGGGGGTGACCGAGGTCAGCCACCCCAGGTTCACCAGCAGGCCGTTGAGGCCGGCGATGATGCCGCAGCCGATGAGCGCCGGGATCAGCGGGACGAAGATGTTCGCGATCCTGCGCAGGAACAGCTTGAGCGGGGTGGCGTTCTTCGCCTTCCGCGCCGCCTTCATCGCGGCACCCTGGGCGGCCAGTTCGTCCGCGGATGCGGATGCGGGGTCAGGGGCGGGGCCGGACGTGGGGGCCGGCGCGGGGGCCGCCGCCCGGCCCTCCTCGACCAGTTGCTCGAACTCCGGTGTGACCCGGGCGACGGTGCCGGGGCCGAGGACGATCTGGTACGTGTCGTCCTCGACCACACCCATGACGGCGGGGACCGCCTTCAGGGCCTCGTCGTCGACGAGCGAGCGGTCGTGCAGACCCAGCCGGAGCCGGGTCATGCAGTGGGCGATGGAGCTGACGTTCGCTGCGCCACCGACGAGCGGAAGGATCGCGGCGGCGGTGGCGCGGTTCTTGTCTTCTGTTGCCATGGTGCTTGGGGCCTTGCTGTGCGGGGATGGAACCGGTGGGTCAGGTGGTGCGGGGGGCGGCGGCGAGGGCGGCGCGGAGGTGGCCGTCGGACGCGGTCAGCAGGGTGGCGGCGGTGGGGCCGTCGACCTGGCCGAGGATGGTGAGGATGGCGTTCTTCACCTCGCCGTCGGTCGCGGCGAGCGCGGCCTCGATCTCCTCGTCGGACGCCCCGGTGGCGAGCGAGACGATCCGGCGGGAGCGGGCGCGCAGCTTCTCGTTGGAGGCGCGGACGTCGACCATCAGATTCCCGTACGTCTTGCCGAGCCGGATCATCGTGATCGTCGAGATCATGTTGAGGACGAGCTTCTGGGCCGTGCCCGCCTTGAGCCGGGTGGAGCCGGTGAGCAGCTCCGGGCCGACGACGACCTCGATGCCGTGCTCCGCCGCGGCGCCCAGCGCGGAGTCCGCGTTGCAGGACAGCCCGATGGTCAGCGCGCCCTTGCGGCGGGCGTGCTCGACGGCGCCGATCGCGTACGGCGTACGGCCGGAGGCGGAGATGCCGACCACGGTGTCGTCGGCGGTGAGCTCCAGGGCGTCGAGGTCGGCGGCGGCCAGCTCCTTGCTGTCCTCGGCGCCTTCCACGGCCCTGACCATGGCGGTCGGGCCGCCCGCGATCAGGCCGATGACCTCGGAGGGGTCGGTGTTGAAGGTGGGCGGGCACTCGCTGGCGTCGAGCACGCCGAGCCGGCCGGCGGTGCCCGCGCCCGCGTAGATCAGCCGGCCGCCGCGGGCCATGCGCTCCGCCGTGCCGTCGATGGCGGCGGCTATCTCGGGCAGCCGGGCGCCGACGGCGGCCGGGACGGACTGGTCCTCGCCGTTCATGATGCGGGCGATTTCGATCGTGGCGAGCCGGTCGATCTCGGCGAGCTCGGGCCGGAACGCCTCGGTGGTGAGCGTCGCGAGCTGGGCACGCAGCTCGCCGTAGCCGTCGGAGGCGGTGGGGTCGGCGTCGGTGGTGGAGGTCATGGAGGGGCGGCTCTGCTTTCTCGGTCTCGTACGGTTCAGCGGGTGCGGGGGGTCACGGATCGGCGGGCCGGTCAGCGCGGGCGTGGGGCGTGGCGGTGGGCCAGCGCCTCGTAGGAGGCGGCGAGGGCCGGTGCGGCCGTCTCGTACGTGCGCTGCGCGACGCCTATGAACAGGCAGTCGACGACGAGGAGCTGGCTCGTACGGCTCGACATGGCGGCGGGCCTCAGCTCGCTCTCCCGGGCGGTGGACGTGGTCAGTACGTGGTCGGCGTACTGCGTGACGGGGCCGTCGGGGCGGCCGGTGATCGCGATCGTCGTCGCGCCGCGGTCGAAAGCGACCCGCAGCGGCTCCATGACGTCGACCGTGGAGCCGGAGTGCGTGATCGCGATGGCCACATCGCCGGAGCGGAGCTGCACGGCGTTGGTCACCGCGAGGTGCGGGTCCGTGTGGGAGTGCGCGATCAGGCCGATCCGGGCCAGCTTCTGCGCGAGGTCCTGGCCGACGAGGGAGGAGGCGCCCACGCCGTAGATGTCGATCCGCCGGGCGGTGGCGGCGGCGGCCACGGCGGCACCGAGCTGGACGGTGTCGAGCCCCGCGGCCGTGTCGGCGAGGGTCTGCTGCTCGTCGTAGGCCAGCTTGGCGACCACGTCGGCGATCGGGTCGTCGACCGCTATGTCGGCGGTGACGGAGGGGGCCCGGCCGGACTGCTGGTGCGCCGCGAGCCCGGCGAGGGCCAGGCGCAGATCGCGGTAGCCGGGGTAGCCGAGGAGGCGGGCGGTGCGGACCACGGTCGCCTCGCTGGTGCCGGTGAGCTCGGCGAGACCGGTGACCGTGAGGGCTGCGCAGCCGGCCGGGTCACCGGCCACGGCCTCGGCGACGCGCTGCATGGAACGGGTCATGGAAGGCGCGAGCGTGCGCACCTTGGCCGCGAGGGCCGCCGGGGCGGGCGGGGAATCAGCGCTGAAACTTTCCTTCAGGTCATGGGTCACATTTGAAAGATATTTTCAACCGTGTTGCCCGTCAACCCCCCCTTTGGTCCCTGCTTCCTCGGTGACCCGTTCCCCGCCCCCTGGGCTGCTGCCTCCGACAGTGCGGAAAGGGAGGCGGCGGGCGCGCGAGGCGGGTTCGCGGCCGGGGTGACAATGGGCCCATGGAGATGAATCCCCTGGAACAGGCGTTGCACACGGCCCGCGCGCTGGTCATGGCCGATCTTGCCGCGGGTGACGTCGCCGAGGCCGGGATCGTCTCGCTGGTCGAGGACGCGGTGACGCACCGGCGCTGGTGGGTCGAGCAGTGGCCGGACGGTGCCGCGTTCGTGGTCGGACTCGTCGCCCAGGACGTGCAGGACGCGCTGCTCGAACGGTACGGGCGATGGCCGCTCTGCCCGGTCTGCGACGCGGGCGACCCGCACGCTCTCGACGTCGAACCCGAACTGGGCCCCGATCCGCACTGGGTGTGCACCAAGGCCGCGGTGGCCGTGGCGCCGGTCGGTTCGCTGAGCGGGATACTGCGCCGGTGACCGTCTACATCGACCCGCCCGAGTGGCCGGGGCACGGGCGGCTCTGGTCGCACCTGGTCAGCGATGTGTCCTTCGAGGAGCTGCACGCCTTCGCGGCGTCCATCGGCTGCCCGCCGCGCGCCTTCGAGCGGGACCACTACGACGTACCGGAGACGCGGTACGCGGACGCGGTGCGGGCCGGGGCGAAGGAGATCGGCTCGAAGGAACTCGTCCGCCGGATCACGGAGGCAGGGCTGCGGCGGCCCAAGGGACGGCCCGCGCCCGGCACCTGACGTACGGTGCCGGGCGCGTGCCGGAAGATGTCGGGGCGGTGCCGGAGGACACCGGGCGGGGTCAGCCCGCGGAAGGGCTCGCGTCCGCGCACGCCTCCACGGCCGCACTCCGCTGCACGGCCCTCCCCTCCTGCGCGGGCGCGCCCTCCTTCGCGGAAGCCCCCGACGACACCGCGGCGGGCGACCCCGCCACCCGGCGCGACCTGCTCGTGCCCTGGAGCCGCAGCGAGAACACCACGGCCACCAGCGCCAGTACCATCATCGCCGCGCCGGCCCACGCGGTCGCCGCGAAACCGAAGTCCGCGTCGATCACCGTGCCGCCCAGCCAGGGGCCGCCCGTGTTGCCCAGGTTGAACGCGGCCGTGGTCGTCGCGCCGGCCAGCGTCGGGGCGGCGCCCGCGACATTGAACATCCGGGCGTTCAGCGCCGGGGCCGTGTAGAACGCCGACAGGCCCAGCAGGAACGAGAGCCCGACCGCCGCGACCTGGTTCGACGCGAACAGCGCCAGCACGACCAGGAAGACCGTCGAGGCCGCGATACCGCTCATCAGCACCCCGAAGAGGTGCGCGTCCGCGACCCGGCCGCCGATCGTCGTACCGATCAGCGCGCCGATCCCGAAGAGCGCGAGCACCGTCGGCACCCAGCCCGAGTCCAGCCCGGCGACATCCGTCAGCAGCGGGGCGAGATAGCTGAACGCGCAGAAGACACCGCCCGCGGCGAGCGCCGTGATCACGATCGACAGCCACACCTGCCTGTCCCGGTAGATGCTCATCTCCTGCTTGAGCCGCGGCTTCTGCTCCGGCAGCGGAATGCGCGGAATCATCGTCGTCACGCCGACCAGCGCCACGGCGGACGCCGCGCCCACGGCCCAGAACGCCGACCGCCAGCCGAAGTTCTCACCGAGGAACGCCCCCAGGGGCACGCCCAGCACATTGGCGATCGACAGACCGCCGATCATCACGGCCATCGCGCGGGCCCGCGCGTTCACCGGCACCATCGCGATGGCGACCGCCGCCCCCACCGCCCAGAACCCGGCACAGGCGAAGGCGCTCACCACCCGGGACGCGAAGAGCACCTCGTACGTCGGGGCCAGCGCGCCCGCGACCTGACCGAGGCCGAAGACGGAGATCAGGGCGATCAGCGTGGTGCGGCGCGGCAGCCGGAGCGTCGCCACGGCGAGCAGCGGGGCGCCGACCACCATGCCGATCGCGAAGGCGGATATGAGGAGGCCGGCACGGGGGATCGACACGTTCATGTCGTCGGCAATGGGCGGCAACAGCCCGGAGAGCATGAATTCACTGGTTCCCAGGGCGAAGACCGAGAGACCCAGGATGTATACGGCCAGGGGCATGCGAGAGGAGCGAACGGCAGAGTCGGGCATGACAGCTGCCAACAGCGGCCACGGCCCCGGCATTCCCCCGCCGCCGCGGGTCAGTGGCCGAGCAGCTCCAGTTCGGTCAGCAGATTCTGCCGCGCCCGCGGCTCCCAGTGCTCCGCCCCGTGCGGCGTACGGAACAGCCTCGGCAGCCCGAGCAGCTGGCGCAGCACCGTGGCACGCCCCTCCCGGAACGCGTCGTCGGGCACGAAGCCGTACTCCTCGCGCACCTGCGCCGCGTACGCCGCGTACTGACTCGGGGCCGCCGCGAGAATGGCCAGATCCGCGTCGCAGAGCACCTCGCCGTCGGCATCGCCGTCCGCCGGGTCGTGGGTGACCGTCAGCCGCACCAGACGGGCCACCTCGGCCGTGACACCGTCCGGCACGCCGGCCTCCGGGAGGGCGCGCTCGGCCAGCGCGGCGCTGCGCTCCTCGTTCTCGGACCGGTCCGGCCGGTACACCGCGTCGTGGAACCAGGCGGCGAGGCGTACCGCGTCCGGGTCGGCCGCGTGCCCGGCGAGCGTGTCGATGTGATCGAGCACCGCGACCAGGTGCGCGGTCGTGTGGTACCGCCGCTGCGGCTCGGCCCAGCGCGCCAGCAGGTTGGCGGCGTACGGCGCCGGATCGGGACCGGCGGCTCCGCCCCGGGCCCGGGTGAGCGTCTCCTGCCAGCGGGCGCGGAGCGAGTCGTCGGTGTCGGTCATGGGACGACCCTAGGCCTTGTCGGTCAGTGGTCCCAGACCCTCGCGGTCAGTGGCCGGCTGGGGTGTCCAGGGCACCGAGGCCGCGCCCTGGGCGGGCGTACCCGCCGAACTGGTGCTTCCGCTGAGCCTCGGCCCCCGCCACGCCTGGTTCACCGAGGAGGCGCTGCGCACGCTCACCACGGCCGTGTACCGCGTCTCGCCGGACAGCAAGCGGATCGGCCTGCGCACCCGTGGCCCGGCCCTGACCCGCGCCCGCGAGGGCGGCTGCCCAGCGAGGGGATGGTGCTCGGCGCGGTCCAGGTGCCGCCGGACGGGCGGCCGGTGGTCTTCCTCAACGACCATCCGACGACCGGGGGTTACCCGGTCGTCGGTGTCGTGCACGAAACCGCACTCGCGGGCGCGGCACAGGCGGTGCCGGGAACCCGGGTGCGGTTCGTGCGGGCGGGGTGAGGGCCGGTCCTACGCCGCCGCCCTGAAGCCCCGCAGCCGCAGCGAGTTGCCGACCACGAAGACCGAGGAGAACGCCATCGCGGCGCCCGCGATCATCGGGTTGAGCAGCCCGGCCGCGGCGAGCGGCAGAGCGGCCACGTTGTAGGCGAAGGCCCAGAACAGGTTCGTCCGGATGGTGCCGAGGGTCTTGCGCGACAGCCGGATGGCGTCCGCGGCGGCCCGCAGGTCCCCGCGTACCAGCGTCAGGTCGCCGGCCTCGATCGCGGCGTCCGTGCCGGTCCCCATCGCCAGGCCCAGATCGGCCTGGGCGAGGGCGGCCGCGTCGTTGACCCCGTCACCGACCATGGCGACCGAGCGGCCTTCCGCCTGGAGCTTCTTGACGACGTGGACCTTGTCCTCCGGCATGACCTCCGCGTACACCTTCTCGATCCCGACCTCGGCCGCGACCGCCTCGGCCACCGCCCGGTTGTCGCCGGTCAGCAGGATCGGGGTGAGACCCAGGGCCCGCAGCCGCTCGATGGCCTCCGCGCTGGTGTCCTTCACCGCGTCGGCGACTTCGAGCACCGCCCGTGCCTCGCCGTCCCAGGCCACCGCGATGGCCGTCCGGCCCGCGGCCTCCGCCTCGGCCTTGCGCCG
>NZ_FPJO01000016.1 GCF_900119365.1 Streptomyces atratus | reverse complement strand
AGAACCCCTCGACAAGGTTCATCGTCCCAGCTCAGAAGGCACTTTCGTATTTCCTCCCCGCTTCCGGCCTCATCTCAACCGAAACGGCGAGGTTAAGCCGTGTTTCGACAGCCCGCCAATCGCCCTGTACGCCTGCACAGCGGAATCTGAGCGATCCTCCCCTGATTGACATCCCATCACCTTGATCAATCCGCCGGAGCGAGGACACCACCAGCCCTCGAGCTCTCCGAGTACGACATCGGGTGGTGTACGCGGGACGCGGAACCCAACGCGGACATATGGGCCGCCGAGGACGAGTCCCGCGGTGCTCACTCGGCAACGAACTCGTACTGCAACTCGTACAGATGCCCCGCCTTGACCATGACGGTCGCCTCGATGGGCCGCTCGTCGTCGCTGTAGACGACGCGCAGGGTACGGAGTACCGGCAGCCCGCCGGGCAATCGGAGCGCCTGGTACTGGTCCTGGGTGGGGACGCGGGCGGAGACCCGGTCCACGCTGAGTCGCGGGGGGTAGCCCAGCTCGGCGAGCAGGGTCGGGGTACCGCCAGGGATCTTTCGGCGCTCGGTCATCGCTGTGCCATGAGCGATGTCCAGCGGGCAGTAGAACGCGACCAGTTCGACCGGCTCGTCGTCCATCGTGAGAAGTTGACGCCGCAGGACTGCGCTGCCGGACTTCGGGAGCCGGAGCGCTTCGGCGACATCCGCAGGCGTCCCGACGACGATGCCTGCTCCGGGCGTGGATTACACCTCGTGAACGAACTCGCCGACGACTTCGGGGTCGATGATCACGTCGTCGGCAAGACCGTCTGGCTGGTGTTCAAAACCGCACCCTTGCTCCTCACGACCCCAGGATCGTAGTGAGGAACTCCCCCGTCCAAGCCAGTAGTTCACGTCCCACGACCGGCTTGCCGCCGACCCTGGCGGTGGTGGGGCGGGGGACCAGGATCTGGTGGACGGCCGGCTTGATGACCGTCTTCGGGTAGAGGCGCTTCAGCCTCAGCTCCTGCGATTCGCGCAGTTCCACCGGGGCGAACCGGATGTTCGGGCCCTGGAGGACGATCTCGCCGACGCCGCAGGCGCGGGCCAGCATGCGCAGGCCGGCGACCAGGAGGAGGTTCTCGACCGGTTCGGGGAGCTTGCCGTAGCGGTCGGTGAGTTCCTCGCGGACGGCCCTGATGTCGTCCTCCGTACTGGCGGAGGCAATGGCGCGGTACGCCTGGAGGCGCAGCCGCTCGCCGGGGGCGTAGTCGTGGGGGACGTGGGCGTCGACCGGGAGCTCGATCTTGACCTCCAGCGGCGGCTCCTCCTCCACGCCGCCTTCGAGGGAGGCCCGGTAGTCGGCGACCGCCTCGCCCACCATGCGTACGTACAGGTCGAAGCCGACGCCCGCGATATGGCCGGACTGCTCGCCGCCCAGAAGGTTTCCGGCGCCGCGGATCTCCAGGTCCTTCATCGCCACGTACATGCCCGCACCCATCTCGGTGTGCTGGGCGATCGTGGCCAGGCGCTCGTGGGCCGTCTCGGTGAGCGGCTTCTCCGGGGGGTAGAGGAAGTACGCGTAGCCGCGCTCGCGGCCACGGCCGACGCGGCCGCGCAGCTGGTGGAGCTGGGAGAGGCCGAAGTTGTCGCCGCGCTCCACGATCAGAGTGTTGGCGTTGGAGATGTCGATGCCGGACTCGACGATCGTCGTGGAGACCAGGACATCGAACTTCTTCTCCCAGAAGTCCACCACCACCTGTTCCAGGGCCTGTTCGGACATCTGGCCGTGGGCCGTCGCGATACGGGCTTCCGGGACGATCTCGCGAAGGCGGGCGGCCGCACGGTCGATCGACTCGACCCGGTTGTGGATGTAGAACGCCTGGCCCTCGCGGAGCAGTTCGCGGCGGATGGCAGCGCCGATCTGCTTCTCCTCGTACGGGCCGACGAAGGTGAGGACCGGGTGGCGCTCCTCGGGCGGCGTGGTGATCGTCGACATCTCGCGGATGCCGGTCACGGCCATTTCGAGCGTACGGGGGATCGGCGTCGCGGACATGGTGAGGACGTCCACGTTGGCGCGGAGCTTCTTCAGCTGCTCCTTGTGCTCGACGCCGAAGCGCTGCTCCTCGTCGACGATGACCAGGCCCAGGTCCTTGAACCTCGTCTCGGAGGAGAAGAGGCGATGGGTGCCGATGACCAGGTCGACGGAGCCCTCGCGGAGCCCTTCGAGAGTTGATTTGGACTCGGCCTCGGACTGGAAACGGCTCAGCGCCCTTACGTTGACCGGGAATTGGGAGTAGCGCTCGGTGAACGTGCCGTGGTGCTGCTGGACCAGGAGGGTGGTGGGGACGAGCACGGCGACCTGCTTGCCGTCCTGGACGGCCTTGAACGCCGCCCGTACCGCGATCTCCGTCTTGCCGTAGCCGACGTCGCCGCAGATCAGCCGGTCCATCGGGACGGACTTCTCCATGTCCTCCTTGACCTCGGCGATGGTGGAGAGCTGGTCGGGCGTCTCCGCGTACGGGAAGGCGTCCTCCAGCTCGCGCTGCCAGGGGGTGTCGGGGCCGAAGGTGTGGCCGGGGGCCGCCATCCGGGCCGAGTAGAGCTTGATCAGGTCGGCGGCGATCTCCTTGACGGCCTTCTTGGCGCGCGCCTTGGTCTTCGTCCAGTCGGCGCCGCCGAGCCGGTGCAGGGTGGGTGCCTCGCCGCCGACGTACTTGGTGACCTGTTCCAGCTGGTCGGTCGGGATGTAGAGGCGGTCGCCGGGCTGGCCGCGCTTGGCGGGGGCGTACTCGACGAGGAGGTACTCGCGGGTGGCGCCCTGCACGGTGCGCTGCACCATCTCGATGTAGCGGCCCACGCCGTGCTGTTCGTGGACGATGTAGTCGCCGGTCTCCAGCGTCAGCGGGTCGATCGTCTTGCGGCGGCGGGCCGGCATCCGGCCCAGGTCCTTGGTGGCGGTGCGCTGGCCGGTGAGGTCCGTCTCGGTGAGCACGGCGAGCTTCAGCGCCGGGTCGACGAAGCCGTGGTCGATGGCTCCGCAGGAGACGTGGACGACGGACGGGGAGATCTCCGCCAGGTCCGGGTCGAGGCGGGCGGCGATGCCCTCGCCGCTCAGCACCTCGACGGTGCGGGAGGCCAGGCCCTGGCCCTCGGTGACGTACACCGTGCGCCAGCCGTCGGCGAGCCGGCCCTTGGTGTCGGCGAACGCGCGGGCGGTGTCGCCGCGGTACGCCTCCGGGGCGTGCATGCCGAGCTTGAGCGTGTCCTCGTCCTGGTCGGCGTCGTCGGCGGCGAACGGGGAGACCGACCACCACATCATCTCCAGCTCACGGGCCCGGTCCCGGACGTCCGCGATGCCCCACAGCGAGGCCGCGCCGACATCGATCGGGGCCTCTCCCCCGCCCGCGGTGGCCGCCCAGGAGGCCTGGAGGAACTCCTGGCTGGTGGCGACCAGGTCGGCGGCCCTGGTGCGGACCCGCTCCGGGTCGCAGACCAGCGCCATCGAGCCCTTCGGCAGCACGTCGAGCAACAGCTCCATGTCGTCGACGAGGACCGGGGCGAGGGACTCCATGCCCTCCACCGCGATCCCCTCGGCGATCTTGCCGAGCAGCTCGCCCAGCTCCGGGTGCTGTTCGGCGAGGGCGGCGGCCCGCTCCCGTACCTCGTCGGTGAGCAGCAGCTCGCGGCAGGGCGGCGCCCACAGCCCGTGCTCGGCGATCTCCAGCGACCGCTGGTCGGCGATCTTGAAGTAGCGGATCTCCTCGACGTCGTCGCCCCAGAATTCCACCCGAAGGGGGTGCTCCTCAGTGGGCGGGAAGACGTCCAGGATGCCGCCGCGCACGGCGAACTCGCCACGCTTCTCGACCAGTTCCACCCGGGCGTACGCGGCCGCCGCGAGCGCGTCGACGGTCTTGCCGAGATCGGCGCTCTGTCCGATGCGCAGCGCTACGGGTTCCAGGTCGCCGAGCCCCTTGACCTGTGGCTGGAGCACGGAGCGGATCGGTGCGACGACGACGGAGACCGGGCCGGTCTCCGGGTCGTCCGCCCTCGGGTGCGCCAGGCGCCGCAGCACGGCGAGGCGGCGGCCCACGGTGTCCGAGCGGGGCGAGAGCCGCTCGTGCGGCAGGGTCTCCCAGGACGGGAACTCGGCGATCGTGTCCGGCGGCAGCAGGGTGCGCAGCGCGGCCGCCAGGTCCTCGGCCTCCCGGCCGGTCGCGGTGACGGCGAGCACGGTACGCCCGGTCTCGCGGGCCAGCGAGGCGACGGCGAAGGGGCGGGCGGCGGGCGGGCCGACGAGGTCGACGTGCATCCGGTGGCCGTCCCCGGCGGCCTTCACCGCCTCGGAGAGTGCCGGGTCACGTACGACGACATCCAGCAGACCGTGCAGGCTCATGAAGCGCTTCCGTCCGGGTAACGAGGGCGAGGTCCGGCAGCCGGCTGCTGCCAGGGCAACACGAAGAGCAACGCGCAGGGCAACGCGAAGCGCCCGACACGTCGCACGGGTCGGGGGTTCCCAGCGTACGACTCCGGTGTGACAGCCGCGCCCGCAATCCGGCCCGGCGGGGTGTCCCGGAGCGCGTCCCGGACGCGCGAATCCGGCCCCGGGGTGTTTGGAGGAACACCCCGGGGCCGGATCAGGTCATCCTACGTCGGCCGTCGCCCGCGCTAATCCGTGGCGATCGCGTTCAGGACGTTCATCCTGCCCGCCCGGAACGCCGGGACCAGTGCGGCGAACAGGCCCACGAAGGCCGAGGCGACGAAGACCGTGAGGATCGTCGGCCACGGGATCTCCAGGACGCCGAGGCCCTCCAGGGCCAGCAGCTTCTGGGCCGCGGTGCCCCAGCCCATGCCCAGGCCGAGGCCGAGCAGGGCTCCGAAGACCGCGATGACCACCGACTCCAGGCGGATCATCCGGCGCAGCTGGCGGCGGGAGAGGCCGATGGCGCGCATCAGGCCGATCTCGCGGGTCCGCTCGACCACCGACAGGGCCAGGGTGTTCACCACGCCGAGGACGGCGACGATGATCGCGAGTGCCAGCAGGCCGTAGACGATGTTCAGGAGCCGGCCGATCTGGTCCTGGAGCTGCTCCTTGAAGTCGGCCTGGTTCTTGACCTCGTACTGCGGGTACTTGGCCAGGGCGCTCTTGAGGGCGGCGTACGCCTCCTTCTCCTTGCCGTCCGTGGCCTTCGCGAACATGATCATGTTCTGCGGCAGGGTGTCGGCGGGAACGTACCGCGCGGCGGTCGTGATGTTGACGTACATCGCGCCCTTGTCGATGTTCACGTCGTCCGAGGTGATCGCGGCGACCTTCAGCTTCGCGGTCTCGCCGCCCTCGAAGGCGACGGTCATCCGGTCGCCGACCTTGACGCGGTGCTTGGTGGCGTACGTCTCGCCGACCGACATGGCGTCCTTGCCGTACGCGGCGGCCAGCTCGCCGGAGACCGTCTCGCGGCGGACGTCGTCCTTGTACGTGGGGTCGGCGGCGACCAGGCCCTCGTTCTCGGTGGTGCCGTCGGGGGCGGTCAGCCGGGCGCCCACGACCTTGTACTCGGTGAGGTGCTCGATGTCCGGCACGGTCTTCAGGGCCTTCGCGGCCTGGTCGACGATGAGCGCGCCGTCGCCACCGGCCGGCTGGACGATGAAGTCCGCGCCGACGGACTTGTCGAGTTCCTCGGTGGCCGAGGCGACCATGGAGGAGCCGACGACCGAGAGGCAGGCGACCAGGGCGAGACCGACCATCAGGGCCGCGCCGGTGGCTCCGGTGCGGCGCGGGTTGCGCAGCGCGTTGCGTTCGGCGAGCCGTCCCACGGGGCCGAACATCCGCAGCATCACCGCGCTCAGCACCCGGACCACGAAGCTCGCCAGCAGCGGGCCGATCGCGATGAAGCCGATCAGGGTGAAAAGTACGCCCGCGCCGAGAAGGGGCGAGCCCTCGCTCGCCTTGTCGGCCCTGGTCGCGGCGAGCAGCGCGGCGCCGCCGGCGAGCGTGAGGACCAGGCCGATCGCGGCTCGGACCCGGCCCGCGCGGCCGTCCGCCGGGGTTCCGGCATCGCGCAGGGCGGCCATCGGGGAGACCTTCCCGGCCCGGCGGGCCGGAAGGTACGCGGCGACGACGGTGACGACGATGCCGAGCACGAGACCGACCACGGGGGTCGTCCAGGCGACGGTGAGGTCCTCGGTGGAGAGCTCCATGCCCATGGCGCCCATGAGCTTCATCAGGCCGACGGCGAGACCGACGCCCGCGCCCACGCCGAGGAGCGAGCCGACGACGCCGAGGAACAGCGCCTCGATCAGTACGGACCGGTTGACCTGCTTGCGGCTGGAGCCGATGGCCCGCATCAGGCCGATCTCACGGGTGCGCTGGGCGACCAGCATCGAGAAGGTGTTGACGATCAGGAAGATGCCGACGAGGAGGGCGATCCCGGCGAAGCCGAGCATCGCGTACTTCATGACATCGAGGAAGGAACCCATCGAGTCCTTGCTGGACGCCGCCGACTCCTCCTGCGTCCGGAGCTCGTACGCGGAGGTGTCGCCCAGTGCCGTGGCGACGTTCTTCTTCAACTGCTCGTCGGACACGCCCGCTTCGGCGGTGACGGAGACCGCGCTGAAGACATCGGGCCCGCCGAGCAGCTTGGTCTGCGCGGTGGCGGTGTCGAAGTAGACGACCGCGGCACCGGGGTTGGTGACCTTGAAGGTGGCGATGCCGCTGATCCGCGCCTCGATGTCGCCATTGGCGGTGATGGTGCGCAGTTCGTCGCCGAGCTTCAGGTGGTGCTTGTCGGCGGTGTCGGCGTCGACCATCACCTCGGTCGGGCCGCGCGGCGCGTGACCGGAGGAGAGCTCCATCGAACGCAGCGCGTTCCTGGTCCAGTTGCCCGCTATCGTCGGGCCGCCCGAGGTCGAGCCCATGTTCTTGTCGTGGCGGTCGACGACGGTGACGGACGCGCTGGAGACGACGCCCTCGGCCGCCTTCGCGCCGGTGGCCTCCGCGGCCCGCCCGACGGCGGACGCGGGGACCGTGACGGGCTTGCCGTTGCCCGGGAGCCGGTCGTCCTTCTCGGGCGCCTTCGGGACGACCGTGACATCGGCCGCGGTCGCGGCGAAGAGCTTGTCGAACGTGGTGTTCATGGTGTCGGTGAAGACGAGCGTGCCGCACACGAACGCCACCGACAGCAGGACCGCGACGGCGGAGAGCGCCATGCGTCCCTTGTGGGCGAAGAAGTTCCGCCTCGATGTCTTCCAGACGGTCATGACGTCCGCCCGCGCGAGTCGAAGTCCTTCATCCGGTCGAGGACCTGGTCGGCCGTGGGATTGTGCATCTCGTCGACGATGCGCCCGTCGGCGAGGTACAGCACCCGGTCGGCGTAGGAGGCGGCGACCGGGTCGTGGGTGACCATGACGATGGTCTGGCCCAGCTCGTCGACCGACCTGCGCAGGAAGCTCAGCACCTCGGCGCCGGCCCGCGAGTCCAGGTTCCCGGTGGGCTCGTCGCCGAAGATGATCTCCGGCCGGGCGGCGAGCGCCCGGGCCACCGCGACGCGCTGCTGCTGGCCGCCGGAGAGCTCGGTGGGCCGGTGCTTCAGCCGCTCGGCGAGACCGACGGTCTCCACGACCTGCCGCAGCCAGGCGGCGTCGGGCCTGCGGCCCGCGATGTCCATCGGCAGCGTGATGTTCTCCAGCGCGTTGAGCGTGGGGAGCAGGTTGAAGGCCTGGAAGATGAAGCCGATCCGGTCCCGGCGGAACTGGGTGAGCTTCTTGTCCTTGAGCCCGGTGATCTCGGTCTCGTCGAGGAAGATCTGCCCCGAGCTCACGGTGTCCAGGCCGGCCAGGCAGTGCATCAGGGTCGACTTGCCGGAGCCGGACGGGCCCATGATCGCCGTGAACTGCCCGCGGGCGATGTCCACATCGACATGGTCGAGCGCGACGACCCGGGTCTCCCCGGCCCCGTACGCCTTGACGATCTGCCGCGCTCGCGCAGCCACGGCCGTACGCCCGCCCGCCGCCCGACCACCGCCCCGCATCGAGGCGCTACGCGCCGCGCCTTCCCCTTCGCCCCCGTGCCCGGGAATGGTCACAGCCGTTGTCACGGTTTATCTCCTATGTCGGTCAGTTCTTGGAATGTGTCGGCGTACGTACGGAAGTCTGGTGTCGGGAGCGGGTCCTGTGCACTGGTGCCCGGCGCAGTTTCCTGGTGGGGTTTCCCCCACCCCCGCCCCTGCGTCCGACCGCGTCCCCGGTGGGATTCAGCCGCTTTTCGCGGTGTAGGAATACGGTAAGGAACGGGCCCCCGCCGCCACGTCCTCCGCCGGGAGGAAGCACCCCTGGCCAGAAGTAAGGAGCTCCCCCTAAGGGTCTCGGCCCCTGGGTGGAGGCCGGTATCAGGGGCTGGACCCAAGGGTGCAGTGGCCGTCGCCGCACGGTCATCTCCCGGAGACCGCTCCACGCCCGCCGGTCACTTCCCATTCACGGGCCTCACACAACTGAGCCATTACCGTGGGTAATTCAAGCAACCCTCTCCCCAACTGCCTTACCCACGAGTAATGTTCGCGCTTCCGACCGCACCCGCACTCCTGCCTTGCCGTCCAGACCAGGACCCGAGCCACGCAAGGAGCAGCACACCGATGTCGCACGGAAACCCGCCCCCGTCCCCCCACCACCCCGACTATCTGCTCCCCTGGCAGAGTTCGGAACGGACACCGCCCGACCCGCCGCCGGACCCGGCCGGCGTCCCCGCGCCCGCGCCCGGCCGCCACAGCGATCTGCGCCGGCTGCGCACCGCGTACCGGCTGCTGCGGCGCATCGCGGCCCTGACCGCGCTCGGCTACTTCGTGGTCTTCCTGCTGCTCTCCGGATTCGCCAAGGAACTGCTGGACACCCAGCTGTTCGGCGGTCTCAACGTCGGCCTGGTGCTGGGGCTCTGCCAGCTCCCCGTGACCCTGGTCGCGATCGCCGTGTACGAGCGGACCGCGCGGCGCACGGTCGACCCGCTCGCCGCCCGGATCCGAAGAGCGGGAGCGGCCCGGTGAACGGATTCAACAACTCCGCCCAGTCGATGTCCCTGGTGGCCTTCCTCGCCGTGGGCACCGTGGCGCTGCTGCTCTGCGTGATGACCGGCCCGGACCGCGACGACCTCGAGGAGTTCTACATCGGCTCCCGCTCGCTCTCGCCCCTGCAGAACGGCCTCGCCCTCGCGGGCGACTACCTCTCCGCGGCCACGGTGCTCGGCACCACCGGCATCATCGCCCTCACCGGCTACGACGGGATGATCCTCGCGCTGAGCATCACCCTCTCGCTCGTCCTGCTGATGTTCCTGCTCGCCGAACCGCTGCGCAACGCGGGCGGGTTCACCATGGGCGACCTTCTGGTGCGCCGCGCCCCCGGCCGCGCGGTCCGCATCACCGCCTGCGCGGCCACCCTCGCCGCGCTCGTCCCGATGATGGTCGTCCAGCTCGCCAGCAGCGGCGATCTGCTCGCCTTCATCCTCGGCTTCGACACCTCGGGTTTCCGCACCGGCGCCATCATCGGGCTCGGCATCCTGATGATCGGCTACGCGGCCATCGGCGGGATGAAGGGCACCTCGCTGATCCAGATCGTGAAGACCGTGGTCCTCTTCGTGGCCGCCTTCACCATCGCCGTACTGATCATGAACCGGTTCGACTGGAACACCGACTCGCTGCTCTCGGCCGCCCGGCAGAGCAGCGGCGCGGGGGCCGCGTACCTGCGCTCGGGGCTCCAGTTCGACGGCAGCGGACTGGACATGGTCAGCTCCGAACTGACCGTGGTGCTCGGCGCCGCCTGCCTGCCTCATGTCGCCACGCGGATGTCGAGTGCCCGCTCCACACAGACCGTCCGGCGCTCGATGTCCTGGGCGGTCGGGGTGGTCGCCGCGATCTGCCTGCTGCTCGTCGTGATCGGCTTCGGCGCGGGGGCCCTCGTCGGCCACGACGTCATCACCGGTGCCGGGGCGTCCGGGAACAGCGCGATCCTCCAGATCAGCGGAGAGGTCGCGAACGGTACGCAGATGGGGGCCCTGATCATCACCACGATGACGACGGCGATCTTCCTCACCCTGCTCGCCTCGGTCGCCGGGATGATCCTGTCCTGCGCCAACTCCCTCGCCCACGACCTCTTCGCGCACGGCCTGCACGGGGTGCGCGACCCCGACCGCAAGCCGCTGGCCGGCCTGTCCGAGATGCGTACGGCACAGATCTCGGCAATCGTCGTCGGACTGCTCGCCACCGTTCTCGCCGTCGTGGCCAGGCACTGGAACGTGCAGGCGCTGGCGACGCTCTCGTTCTGCGTCGGCGCGTCCGCGCTCGCCCCGGCGCTCCTCTACAGCATGTTCTGGCGGCGCTTCACCCGCACCGGACTGCTCTGCACCCTCATCGTCGGCACCCTCACCACCCTGGTGCTGATCACCGGCACCAACCTGGTCTCCGGCTCCCCCTCCTCGGTCTTCCCCGACCACGACTTCAACTGGTTCCCGTTCACCACCACCGGGCTCGTCTCCATCCCGGCCGGATTCCTGGCGGGCTGGCTGGGCACGGTCCTCCCCCGCCACACCGCCCCCGCGGCACGCCGTCTCTACCAGAGCGAAGAGCCCCGGATCCTGGCGGGCGCCCCACTGACACGCCGTTGAGCCCGGCCCTCGCACGCTCCACGGCGCCCTGTCGGCAGGCAGCACGACGACAGCCCCGCACACTCCGGATCTGGGATGCGCGGGGCTGTCGTCGTTGTGCGGGGCTGTCGTCGCCGCAACGGGGTGCGGTCAGGCCGCGCCGAACCCTCCGTCCTTGACGCCTGCCACGAACGTGGCGAAAGCGGTGGAGGAGGACGTGACACTTTGGTGGGTGTTCGACACGTTCCGCCGCTCGGCAGGGGGCGCCGCCGCCGCAGCGGGTCAGGCCGGGTCGGGTTCGCGGCAGGGGCGGCAGAGGCCGTCGCGGAACGCTTCGGGCCTGCCCGGGGCGCCGCATTCGGTGCACTCGACCATCAGACGGCGTACGGGAGTTCCCGGCGCGACCGGGGCTGCGGCGGGCAGGCGGGGCGGGAGCTTGTCGCGGAGGCGGCGGCGGACGAAACCGAAGGGCGAGTCGACGGACGTGGGGAGCCCGGCGGTCAGCGCGTGCGTCAGGTAGTCGGCGTCCACGCCACGCGCGAACCACTCGGCGGCCATCTGTTCCAGTGCCGCGCAGTCCGCCGCCGAGAGGGCCAGGCGGGAGTCGGTGCGGCCGAGCCGGGCCAGGGCCCGGAAGGCGGGAGAGGGACGCCCCTCGGTCGCCTGCGACACCGACACCGACACCGACACCGGCTCCGGCACCGGCTCCGGCTCTGCGGTGCGTTGCTGCGGCACTGTCGTTACGAGCGGCTGCGCCGGTACGGGCAGGGATACGGGTGCTTCGGGCGCGGAGGTCGCTGCGGCTTCTGTAGCCTCTGCGGCCTCCTGTGGTGCGGGGCGGCGCTCCTCGGCAGTCAGGAAGGCGTTCCACCACTCGTTGTCGCGGGCGGTGCGGGACCAGAAGGTGCGGGTGACCCAACGGACCTGGCCGCCGTTCTCGCCGCTCAGGCACCGGACATGCCGCAGATGACCGGCCACACCCAGCGCCCGTAAGGCGCTGCCGACGGCCATCTGTCCGTACAGCGGCTGGCTCCGGGCCAGCGACTTGATGTCCATCGCCGCACCGTCGGGCAGCGCGTCGACGTAACCGGCGATCAGGTCCTGGCGCTGGTCGGCGACCCTCACCGGGGCGCGCAGCGGCCCAACCCCTGCGCGCCGGTCAGGAGTTGCGCCACAGCTGCGCCGGCTCCGAGGGGTTGCACGCCACCGACTGGAAGCCGATGCTGCTGAACATCTGGAGGCAGACGCCCTCGGCGACGTTCACCAGGGTGTGACCGCTCGATGTCTTGGTCCCGATCCGCCAGACCTGGGACTCGGAGGAGTTACAGGTCTCGGCCGACAGCCCTGCGGGGCCGTTCAGCCTGAGGCAGTTGCCGGTGCCCTGGCCGACGAGCTTGAACCTGCCGTCGGAGATGGGTTTGTACGTCCACTTGTAGTAGAGCGTGGCCCCGTTGTGCGCCGGCTCGCCGCACACCGAGTTCATGAGCATGGAGCCGCCGAAGGGGGAGGCGGACTCGCCCAGGCACCGCTTGTTGGACGCGTTCTTGAGGTAGTACTGCCCCGAGGGCGCCGGGACCTGTCCTCCGCCCGAGCCGGAGCTCGAACCGGAGGAGCCGCCCGAGGACTGGGAACCGCCGGATCCGGAACCCGAGCCGGAACCCGAACCTGAGCCGCCGCCCGAGGGGTCGGAACCACCGCCACCACCGCCACCGCCCGCACCACCGGCACCGTCGGAACCGCCGGAACCGGAGCTCCCGGCTCCGTCGGCCCCGCCCTTCCCGTCCTTCCCGTCCTTCCCGCCCTTGGACTTGTCGGCGGAGCCGTCCGGCGAGGCGGAGCCCGATCCGGGCTTGGAACCGGGCGAGTGGGAGGGCGACTTCGTGGGACCCGAGGAACCACCGGCCGCCGCCGATCCGGACGGCCCGGCGGTGAACGACGGCGCCGCGGTGTCGGAGTCCGCACCGGACCGGCCGATCTGGTACGGCCCGAGCGCCAGGGTCAGCGTCGTGCCCGCGGCCACCACGACGGGGATCGCGACGAACAGCACCCGCGGGCGGCGCCTGCGCGGCTTCTCGGGGACGGCGCCGGTCGTCCCGACGTCCGGCAGGGAGGGCACGGCGGGGACGGGCTCCGCCGCCGGCTCCGGTTCGGGTTCCTCGGGCGGCGGCGGGTTCGCCGCGAACGCCGCCCGCTCGGTGATCCGGTCCGTGACGACCGGCGGCCACGGCGCGGTGACCGCGGCGGGCACCCGTTCGTCGGCGATCTCGAAGAGCTCGGCGGCCGTCGGCCGGTCCGCGGCGTCCTTGGCGAGACAGGACTCGACCACGGCGGTCAGGGCCGGATCGAGGTCCGGCAGACGCCCGAGGTCGGGTTCGGTGTGCACGATGCGGTAGAACAGGCCCGGCCCCGACCCGTCGCCGAACGGCGGGCGGCAGTTCGCCGCGAACAGCAGCAGACCGGCCAGTGCGAACACATCCGCCGCACCGGTCAGATCCCGCTCGGCCATGGCCTGCTCGGGAGCCATGTAGGCGGGCGTCCCGATGACCATCCCGGTCCTGGTCACCCTGGACTGGTCGGCCGCCCGGGCCACTCCGAAGTCGATCAGGGTCACACCGTCGAGCGTCAGCATGACGTTGGAGGGCTTCAGGTCCCGGTGCACCATCCCGGCCGCGTGCACCGCACGCAGCCCGCTCGCCCCGTCGCGCAACAGCCGCCACAGGCTGTCCGCGGGCAGCGGGCCCTCGTTCAGGCGCAGCGCGTCGCTCAGGGTGATGCCGGGGATGTACTCCGTGGCGAACCACGGCGGCTGCGCCGTGCGGTCACTGGCCAGCAGCCGGGCACTGACCCCGGACGGCAGCTTGGCGAGATTGTCGAGCTCGTGCCCGAAGTGGGACAGGAAGTCCTTGTCCGCGGCCAGCACCGGCAGCACCTGCTTGACCGCCGCGTACCGCCCCGCCGACGCACCGAGATAGACCCGCCCCATCCCGCCGGTGCCCAGAATGCCGAGCAGTCTGAAGGCGCCGATCCGCCGGGGGTCGTCCGGCTCCGTCGGCGTGGCTCCACTGCCCAGCAAAGGTGACTCTTTTTCAGCTCCCCCGCGCATGGCGTCAGATTAGCCCAGCCTCGAACGGGCGCACGACAATTCCTCGGCCACACACGGGACTTGGGAGAGGACTCGGCCGAATCAGTCCTCCGCCGGTGTCACCCGCCCGGTGAGCGCCGCGAGCGAATTCCGTACGTGCGCCATGTGCGCCTGCACCTCCTCGCGGCCCTCCTCGTGCTCCCGCACGATCCGCTCCGTCTCCCGGACCACCCGCTCCTCACGGACCCTGGCCTCCGCGATCAGCTCCGCGGCCCGTGCCTCGGCGTCCTCCTGGCCGTGCCGCGCGGCCTCCTCGGTCTCCGCCAGCGCCCGCCGCGCCTCGGCCAGGCGGGCCTCCGCCTGCTCGGTCAGCTCGTCGTGGTGCGCCGATTGCACGGCCTCGGCATCGGCCAGTTCGCGCTCGGCCGTCTGCCACCGCTCGGCGTGCTCCTGCTCCTGGTGGGCGAGGACGCTCTCGGTACGGCGGACCGTCTCGGCCATCATGGACTCCGCCCGCTCCCGTACCTCCGCGGCCTCCTCGCGGGCCTCGGCGACGGTCGCTTCGGCGGTGCCCCTCGCCGTGGACAGCGTCTCGTCGGCGTGGGCCACGGCCGCTGCCCGCATGGCCTCGGAGTCCGCCCGCGCCGAGGCCCGGATCCCGCGGCCCGACTCCTCCGCCGCCTCCTGCAGCTCCTGCGCCTCCTCCTGGGCGGCGCCCCGTACGGACTCCGCCTCGCCCTCGGCGAGCGCCAGGATCTGCTGGGCCCGCTCGCCCAGCGACTCGTAGTTCTGCGGGGCGAGCGTGGCGACGACCTCGCTCAGCCGGACCGACTCCGCCGACAGCTCCTCCACCAGCGCGGTCAGCCGGGACACCTCGTCCAGCGCCGCGTCCCGCTCCGCCGAGAGCCCGGCCACCGCGCGGTCCACCTGCTCCGGGCGGTAGCCACGTCCCCGTACGCCGACGAAGCCATGCGCGGACACCGGTGCAGAACTCATCCTTGAAGCCTCTTTCCGACTCTCCGACCATCAGCAATAGGTCAAGGATGCGGCAATTGGCATAGAAGTCGGAATCGATCAGCTGCTTTCCGGACGGAAGCGACAGGCATCACAGACAACACGGACAACACACGGCACGGCGCCCGGCCCCCTCTCGGGAGCCGGGCGCCGTCCGTGGAACCCGCCGGGTCAGATCAGCCCGTCCCACATCTGTTCGAGCAGTACGGACCACCAGCTCTCCGGCGACGCCAGCGCCGCCGCGTCCAGTGCCACCAGCTGGGCCTGGAAGTCGACCGTCCAGCGGCCCGCCTGCTCCGGGTTGAGCCCGAAGCGCAGCCGCCACATCCGGCCGAGCAGCGCCATCGAACGCTGGAACTCCGGCAGCCCGGTGTTCACGAACTGCGGCGCCACCGACTGACCGCCCGGCCCCGCCTCGACCGGCACGGCCACGATGTTCGCGGTCCCGTACTGGACACAGATCGCCCGCCCGAAGTCGGACCCCATGACGAGGTACGACCCCGCGTCCGGGGCCGCCTGCACCTGGCGCTGCGCGGCGAGCTCGCCCAGCGTCGGCACCACCGGCTGACCGGGCTGCGCCCAGAAGAACGGCCCGAAGTCGGCGGGCAGCCCCGCCCACACCAGCGTGCGCGCCACGGTCTCGGGCACACCCTGACGGGAGACGGCGCGCTGGTCGAAGCGGCAGATGCCCTGCGGCCCGAAGGCCTGCAGCAGCTCGTCCGCGATGGCCTCCGGCGGCACCGCCATCGCGGGCGGCATCTGCGGCAGCGGGGCTCGCACCGGCGCCGGACGGGCCGGGCCGTCCGCCACCTGGTGCAGCTCGCCCTGGTGGGTGAGCAGATGCTGCATGCCCTGCTGACGGCTGGCATGGTCGGTGCCGTACGGGGCGACGCTGGTGATCCGCACCTGCGGCCAGGTCTCACGGATCATCCGCGCGCAGTAGCCACCGGGCAGCTCGCAGGACTCCAGCTCGGTGTGCAGCTCGATGACCTGCTGCGGCGGTACGTTCATCGCCCGCAGCTCGTGCAGCATCTGCCACTCGGGGTGCGGGGTGCCTGGCGCCGAGCGCCGGATCAGCTGCTGCTCGCTGCCGTCGGGCGCGCGGTAGCGCAGCACGGCCTGGTAGCCGGGTCCGACGGTCGGCTGACCGGTCGGCGCCTGCGGATAGCCGTACGCCGGGGGCGTCGGGGCGTGCGGATTCGGCGGTACGGGGCCGGGGGCGCCACCCTGCGGCACTCCGGGCGGACCGGGAGGACCGGGCGGGCCGGGCGGGCCGGGCGGGCCGGGGGGCTGCGGCGCACCGGGGCCGCCCATGCTCGGATCGGCCAGCATCGTCGCGGCGTGATGCACCCCGCCACCGGGCGGCGGTGGCGGCACCGGAGCACCGGGAGCCCCAGGCGCACCGGGAGCACCAGGGGCGCCCGGAGGCCGGATCCCGCCCGGGCCGCCCATGCTCGGATCGGCCAGCATCGTCGCGGCATGATGCACCCCACCACCGGGCGGCGGCGTCGGACCGGGCGGCGGAGGCGGCACCGGAGCACCAGGCGCACCCGGCGCACCGGGGGCGCCGGGGGCGCCGGGAGCACCAGGCGGGCCGGGAGGCCGGACTCCGCCCGGGCCGCCCATGCTCGGATCGGCCAGCATCGTCGCGGCGTGATGCACCCCACCACCGGGCGGCGGCGTCGGACCGGGCGGCGGAGGCGGCACCGGAGCACCAGGCGCACCCGGCGGACCGGGCGGCGGCAGCGGCGCACCGGGCGGACCCGTCTGGGGGGCGAGCTGAGTCGGCAGGTACCCGCCCGCCGGGGCACCGGGCGCACCCGGACCCGAGGGCGGCGGCACGGGCGGACCCGGCCTGGCACCCGGGGTCCCGGGGGCACCGGGCGGCGGAGGCGTCGACGGACCGCCACCGCGCGCACCACGTGGCGGCACGGCGGCCTTGCTGGTGGCCGCATCGGCGATGTCACCGGCACTCGGCCCCGGGACACCTCGGCCCGGGGCGCCTTGGCCCGGGGCGCCTTGGCCCGGGGCGCCTTGGCCCGGGGCGCCTTGGCCCGGGGCGCCTTGGCCCGGGGCGCCTTGGCCCGGGACACCTCGGCCCGGGGCGCCTTGGCCCGGAACACCCGGCGCCGGAGCAACCGGAGGAACGCCCGGGGCAGCCGGAGGAACGCCGGGGGCAGCCGGAGGAACGCCCGGAACGCCGGGGGCGCCTCCCTGCGGACCCAGACCCGGCACGACCGCCGTCCGGGGCAGCTGGCTGCCGCCCGACATCAGGGCGGTCGGCGCATCGGCCGGCACGACCGGCGGCGGGGTGCCGTCGTCGTCGGAACCCGAGAGCGGCGGCGCGAACACCGTGGCCGGCAGCGGCACCGCCCCGTCGTCGGAACCCGCGTTCGTGTCCGTACCGGCCCAGGGGGTGGACCCGGCGGGCACGTTCGGCGGGGATACCGGGACACCGTCGTTGGCCGTGGGCTCGTACGCGACCTGCCCGCCGGGCGAATCCGGCGACGCGGCGTACCGGCCCTGGCCCTGGTCCCGGTCACGGTCCTCCCGGCGGTCCGGGATGCCCAGCTTGTCCGCCGCTTCCTGGAGCCACTCCGGGGGGCTCAACAGGAACGACGTCTGATTGAGGTCGATGCGCTGCGGCGGCTCCGGAGCGGCCGCGGCCGTCGCCTGCGCGCCGTACTCCTCCTCGTACCGCCGGATCACCTCGCCCACCGGCAGCCCCGGCCACAGGGTGGCCTCACCGCTGTCCCGGGCGATCACCAGCCGCTGCTTGCCGCCGTCCGAGACCGGGCCCTCGGCGCGGTCCTCGCCCCACACCACGAAGCCCAGCTCGAACTCCCGCACCCGCACCTCACGGTGCTGGTACGCGGGCACATCGCCGTTGATCCACTCGTCCGCGCGCTCCTGCGCCTGCGCAAAGGTCACCATCGCGCTCACCCCTCCACCGGGACGGCCCGCGCGAAGCCGCCGTCCACCATCAGGTTCGCCACGGTCTCCAGCTCCGGCGGATTGCCCGCCAGACGCTGCAGGAAGGCGTCGAAGTCACCGCCGCACGGCAGCAGCAGCCGGTCCACCCGTTCCTGCACGGTCCAGCCGTCCTGGTCCCGGGCGTCGTCGTAGGCGCAGAACCAGACCGAGCCGACACCGTTGCCCTTCACCTTCACCGCGATGATGCCGCCCTGGACGAAACCGACGCCCAGGTAGTCCTTGGTGAGGTGGTCGCGCAGGCACTTGTTGACGTACACCAGGTCGTTCGCGGCGGCCTGCTCGCGCACCGTGAAGAACGGCTGGTCGACCAGCAGCCCCAGCTCCGCGTCGAGCGCCGCGCCGACCGGCGCCGAACCGCCCGCCGCCTTGAGGAACGAGCGGTAGGCGCCGGGCAGCCGGTAGCCGAGGTCCTCCTCGACGTTCAGCACCTGTGCCTCGCTCACCGACACGGCGCCCTTCGGCAGCCGGAAGTGCGCGGGCCGGGTCTCCTGCAACGGGCGGGTGCCCCGCTTGTCGTGGTCGACCGCCGTGGCGGCGAGGCCACCGTGGTGCCTGAGCAGCGCCTTCACCTCGACCGGGATCAGCTCCATGCGCCGGCCGCCGGGCACGTGGTGCCACGTCCAGCCGTGCGGAGTGGCGACCGCCGGGATCGTGTCCCACAGCTCGTGGCCGCTCGCCGCCAGCGCCGCGTTGGCCGAGACGTAGTCGGTGAGCCGCAGCTCGTCGACCCCGAAGCCCTGCGGCGGCTCGGCGATCTCGGCGGCGGCACGCGCGTACGGCGCGAAGTCCGGGCTGCCGTTCTCGTCCATACGCACACCACCGGGATGGCGGGACGCCCGGACCGGGTCCGGGAAATGCACGAGCTGCCCGGCATAGGCCGCGTTCGGTGGCGCGGCTTGCTGCCCGAGCCGACCTGTCGTCATGGCGGTTGCCCCCTGCTGCGTCTGGCTGGTGAGGGACCGGCCTGCCCGAGGGGGACGGTCCGGGCACAGCCTATGCGGTGGCGCAAGGGCGGGTCTCGCCCATGTGACCTGTCCTACGTCTCCCCCTCCGCATCCGTCACGAACCGTCACACCCGCGTGACGGACGAGCGATGCAGCCGCCGCGGTCCGGCGACACGGAGACACGTTTCACCGCCCCAGCTTCCCCACCAGCCGGGACATTTGGCAGGCTGTCACCGCAACTCGGGGGCGTGCACATCGCGCAGCTACCGCTGCGGGCACGGGAGGGAAAGCACCATGCACACTGCACAATCAGTCACATCCGGGGATCCGCGCCTCAGCTGGAGCAGCACCGACGCCGACCGCACACCCCGTCTGCACCACCGCCGCGACGGCATCCTGCCCGCGGTCGCGGCGGCGCTGTCCGTACGCGGCGAGACACTGACCTGCACCGCGGGCAAGGGCGACCAGCCCCCCGTGCTGCACCCGCTCGTCCAGGACTTCCTCGACACCCTCCCCAGCAGCCGGCGCGAGCGCTTCACCGGCCGCTGCCCCGAGGCGATACTGCTCTCCCGGCAGCTCACCGCCGCGGAGTCGACCCGCTCCAAGCGCGCCCAGCGCAAGCCGCTGACCAACGGCGAGGCCCGGCGCGCCCTCAAGCACTCGCGGCTCACCGCGCGGCGCATCCGTGAGGACGGCGACCCGATGCACGGCAGCTACGCGCCGCCGTGCCGCTCCTGCACGGCGATGCTCGCCCACTTCGGCGTACGTCCCGTCGACCTCACGACCACCGGGGCGGCGACCACCGCCGAGAAGGGCTGACCGCACGCCGATGCGCGACCGAACCGACCTGCCCGAACAGACGGGCCCCGCCGAACGCGACCGGCACGCCTCCACCCGCTTCCCCGTCGCCGTCGACGCCGCCCTGCGCGCCGCGGGCTGGCAGCCCGGCCGCTGGGACATCCGGCAGGCCGAGGAGTGGGCCGACGCCCTGCGCTCGCACACCTCGCCCGCCGGCCACCAGCACGCGGTCTTCCCCGCGGCCGTGGAGGCCTGGGCCGAATTCGGCGGACTCCGCATCACCGCGTCCGCGCCGGGCCGCCAGATCGCACCCGCCCCGGTGCGCATCGACCCGCTGAGCGGACTCCACCTCGCCCGCACCCTCGGCGACCTCGGCCGGGCGCTGGAGACCGAGGTCAGCCCCCTGGGCGAAGAAGGGGACGGCCAGGCGGTCCTGGCCATCGACGCCGAAGGCCGCGTCTACAGCATCGACCACACCGGCGACTGGTACCTCGGCCCGGACATCGACCAGGCCCTGGCGACCCTGATCGTCGGCATCCAGCCGGAACGCCTCGTATCGGGCTGAGCCGTGGGACCGGCCGGTCCCGCGGCTCGGAGCCTGTCGGGTGACCTCTGATCGGGCGGCCACGCCCTGGCACGCACGCTTCCCGGTCGAAGGTCACCCGACAGGCTCTCAGGCCGCCTTCCCCTGGGCCGGCAGCACCGCCGACACCCGGAAGCCGCCCGCGTCCGTCGGCCCCGAGACGAAGACCCCGCCGAGCCCCAGCACCCGCTCCCGCATACCGACCAAGCCGTTGCCGCCGCTCGGCAGCCCCGCGTCCGCCGTGGCGGAGTCCGACGGTCCGTTCTCCACCTGCATCGCGACCTCCGCCTCCCGGTGCGCCAGCCGGACCCACGTCTTCGCGCCCGCCGCATGCTTGTGGACGTTCGTCAGCGCCTCCTGCACCACCCGGTACGCCGTCTGCTCGACCTCGGGCGGATACGCGGGCGCCTCGCCGTCCACCGACAGCTCCACCGTCATCCCCGCCGCCCTGGACTCCCCCACCAGGGTCTCCACCTCGTGCAGCCGCGGCCCGTCCTCCGTCGCGGCGGCAGCCGCGGCAGCCGCCGCCTGACCGACCGAGGCCAGCGGCACCTGGGCCGGCCGGGCCGTCACCGACTCCCCGGTCCGCAGCACCCCGAGCATCTCCCGCAGCTCCGTCAGCGCCTGCCGGCCCATGTCACCGACCAGCGCCGCGTTCCGCACCGCCTTCGCCGGGTCCTTCGGCGCGACGGCCTGGAGCGCGGCGGCGTGCACGACCATCAGGCTGACCCGGTGGGCGACCACGTCGTGCATCTCGCGGGCGATCCGGTGGCGCTCCTCCGTACGCGCCCACTCCGCCCGCTCCTCCGCCCGGTCGGCGAGCAGCGACAGCTCCCGCTCCAGCGAGTCCGCCCGCTCCCGCAGGCTCTCCATCAGCCGCCGCCGGGCCCCTATGTAGAGGCCGAACAGCACGGGCGGCGCGGTGAGCCCCAGCGACATGAAGAGCGAGATCAGCGGTACGTACCAGTCGCCGGGCCCGAAGTCGTCCTGCTCCGCGACGCTCTGCCGCAGCCGTACGTAGGTGACGATGAACGTCCCGGCGAAGGACATCCCCGTGAGCACCGCGGTGATCCTGCGCGGCACGTCGGAGGCGGCCAGCGTGTAGAGGCCGACCAGCCCCATCAGGAAGCCCATCCCGGCGGGCGTGGTCGCGATCGCCACCAGCACCACCGCGATCGGCCACCGCCGCCGCAGCACCAGCACCGACCCCGCGAGCAGCCCGAACAGCACACCCACCGGCACCGGCAACCCGGTGTCCCCGGCGAACGACACCCCCTCCAGCGCGCACTCCAGCGCCGACAGGAGCCCGAGCCCCACGTCCAGGGCGACACCGCGCCGCCGCTCCCACCACCAGTAGCCGCGGGTGGTCCCTCCCGCCGTTTCCTGGTCTGCCCCCGTTGCGGTCATGCCGTCCACCCTACGGGCGACCGCACCTCATTTTCGGGCGACCTGGACAGCACGTGCCCCTGCCGAACAACGACAGAACGACCACTTATCGCTTGAAATGGTGAATCGAGCAGACTTTCGCACCGGACGTCCGCATTCCGGACGACGCTCATCACATGACGGAAATCACGAGCAAGTACGCCAACTTCGAAGACCTGCGCGAGCAGGCCATCGCTCTGCGCCGGGAGGGCCTCAGCCTCAGACAGATCCGCGACCGGCTGCACATCCACAACAACGACATCCTCGGCCGCCTGGTCAGGGGCGAGCCCGCTCCGGAATGGACGAAACGACCGCGCGCGAAAGACGACCTGCGAGAGAAGGCGCGGGAGATGCGTCTGCAAGGCATGACCTACGACCAGATCCAGGTGGAGCTGGGGTGCTCGAAGAGCTCGATCTCACTGTGGGTACGAGACCTACCGAAGCCGGAGCCGCGCTATACGAACGAAGAGCGCCGTGCGCTCATGAACGCTGGCCTGTCGCGTCTGCGCGCCACCCAGAACGAGGAACGACTCAGGACCAAGGCTCACGCACAGGACGCGGTCGGCCAATTGTCGGACCGAGAACTGTTCCTCGCCGGAGTGGCCCTTTACTGGGCCGAAGGCGCCAAGGACAAGACATACAGTCGCCGCGAAAGCCTCCACTTCATCAACAGCGACCCCAACGTGATCACGCTGTACCTACGTTGGCTCGAACTGCTTGAGGTCCCACGCGAGCGGATGCACCTGCGGGTCAGCATCCACGAGTCGGGGGATGTCGCCGGGGCCGAGCGATTCTGGGCCGACCTCGCAGGCGTCCCCGCCTCCTCGCTCCAGAAGGCGACTCTGAAGAAGCACAACCCCAGGACCACCCGCAAGAACACCGCCGAGACCTACCGCGGCTGCCTGATCATCTACGTCACCAAAAGCGCGGACCTTTATCGTCGCGTAGAAGGCACTTGGTACGGCATAGTGTTGGGTGCCGGCTCAGCAACCGGATGACATGTCCGGTTAGTCGGCCTTGTTCCCCTGTGGTGTAATTGGCAGCACAGTAGCTTTTGGTGCTATTTGTCCGGGTTCGAGTCCTGGCAGGGGAGCCTCCGTGTGAGGGCCCCGGCCTCCAAGGTCGGGGCCCTCACCCATGTCCGCTCACCAGTGCCCCGGTATCCTTCGGGTGTCCACCACCCGAAGCCGAAGGGCATTTCCGTGAGCTCCGAACGCCCGGCAGCCGTCGTCGTCCTCGCAGCGGGTGAGGGCACCCGCATGAAGTCGAAGACCCCCAAGGTCCTGCACGAGATCTCCGGGCGCTCGCTCGTCGGACATGTCGTCGCCGCCTCCCGAGAGCTGGACCCCGAGCACCTCGTCGTGGTCGTCGGCCACGGGAGCGAGCAGGTCACCGCGCATCTCACCGCCGTCGACGACCGGCTGCGGACCGCCCACCAGGCCCAGCAGAAGGGCACCGGCAACGCCGTGCGCGTCGGTCTCGACGAGCTGGGCGGCACCGTCGACGGCACCGTGATCGTCGTCTGCGGCGACACCCCGCTGCTCTCCGGCGAGACGCTCCTCGCGCTCGCCACCACCCACACGGCCGACTCCAACGCCGTCACTGTGCTGACCGCCGAGGTCCCGGACTCCACCGGCTACGGACGCATCGTCCGCGACCCGGCCGACGGCGCGGTCACCGAGATCGTCGAGCACAAGGACGCCACCGACGCCCAGCGCGAGATCCGGGAGATCAACTCCGGGGTCTTCGCCTTCGACGGCCGGCTGCTCGCCGAGGCCCTCGGCAAGGTCCGTACCGACAACAGCCAGGGCGAGGAGTACCTCACCGACGTCCTCTCCATCCTGCGCGAGGCCGGGCACCGGGTCGGCGCCTCGGTGGCCGGCGACCACCGCGAGATCCTCGGCATCAACAACCGGGTCCAGCTGGCCGAGGCCCGGCGGCTGCTGAACGAGCGGCTGCTGGAGCGGGCCATGCTGGCCGGCGTGACCGTCGTGGACCCGGCGTCCACGACGATCGACGCCACCGTCACCTACGAGCGGGACGCGATCGTGCACCCGGGCACCCAGCTGCTCGGCACCACGCACCTCGGCGAGGACGCCGAGGTCGGCCCCAACACCCGGCTCACCGACACCGTCGTCCGCGCGGGCGCGCGCGTGGACAACACGGTCGCGGACCGGGCCGAGGTCGGCGAGGGCGCGACGGTGGGTCCGTACGCCTATCTGCGGCCCGGCACCAGGCTCGGCACGAAGGCCAAGGCCGGCACGTACGTGGAGATGAAGAACGCCACGATCGGCGAGGGCACCAAGGTCCCGCACCTGAGCTACGTCGGCGACGCGACGATCGGCGACCACAGCAACATCGGTGCCGCCAGCGTCTTCGTGAACTACGACGGGGTGGCCAAGCACCACACCACGATCGGCTCCCACTGCCGTACCGGCTCGGACAATATGTTTGTGGCGCCCGTCACGGTCGGGGACGGCGCCTACACCGCGGCCGGCTCGGTCATCACCAAGGACGTACCGCCCGGTTCGCTGGCCGTCGCCCGCGGCCAGCAAAGGAATATCGAGGGTTGGGTGGCCCGCAAGCGTCCGGGAAGCGGCGCCGCGCAGGCGGCCCAGGCCGCCGCATCGGAGCGTGACGGCGAAAGCTGACCGGAAACAGGTACGCCGCGCACGGCGTACCGTGATAGATGCTCACCCCATTTCGGCTGGCTCGTTGCGCATCGGGACACATGCGCGCAGCGCCAGGAACACGTCTGAGGAGACTGTGCTGTGACCGGGATCAAGACGACCGGCGAGAAGAAACTGATGCTCTTCTCCGGCCGCGCCCACCCCGAGCTGGCCGAGGAGGTTGCGCACCAGCTGGGTGTCGGCCTCGTGCCGACGAAGGCCTTCGATTTCGCCAATGGTGAGATCTACGTCCGCTTCCAGGAATCGGCTCGCGGCGCCGACTGCTTCCTGATCCAGAGCCACACCGCTCCGATCAACAAGTGGATCATGGAGCAGCTCATCATGCTGGACGCGCTGAAGCGCGCCTCGGCCCGCTCCATCACGGTGATCGTGCCGTTCTACGGCTACGCCCGCCAGGACAAGAAGCACCGCGGCCGCGAGCCGATCTCGGCCCGTCTGGTCGCGGACCTGATGAAGGCGGCGGGTGCCGACCGCATCCTCACCGTCGACCTGCACACGGACCAGATCCAGGGCTTCTTCGACGGCCCGGTGGACCACCTCTTCGCGCTGCCGATCCTGGCCGACTACGTCGGCGCCAAGGTCGACCGCTCGAAGCTGACGATCGTCTCCCCGGACGCCGGCCGGGTGCGCGTCGCCGACCGCTGGTGCGACCGTCTGGACGCCCCGCTGGCCATCGTGCACAAGCGCCGCGACAAGGACGTCGCCAACCAGGTGACGGTCCACGAGGTCGTCGGCAACGTGAAGGGCCGGGTCTGCGTCCTGGTCGACGACATGATCGACACCGGTGGCACCATCTGCGCCGCCGCCGACGCCCTGTTCGCGCACGGCGCCGAGGACGTCATAGTGACGGCGACGCACGGTGTGCTCTCGGGCCCGGCCGCGGACCGGCTGAAGAACTCCAAGGTCAGCGAGTTCGTGTTCACGGACACCCTGCCGACCCCGGGCGAGCTGGAGCTCGACAAGATCACGGTGCTGTCGATCGCGCCGACGATCGCGCGTGCGGTGCGTGAGGTCTTCGAGGACGGCTCGGTGACCAGCCTCTTCGAGGAGCAGTAGGAACAGCGGTACCGAAGATCCACTTTGGGGGCGGCCTCCCCGCCGGGTAGACTCAGCGAGTTGCTCGGCGAGGGAGGCCGTACTCATGTGTACGGCGGTCCGTTATCGACGCGCTCTTCGTAGCAGGCCTGTCGTGGGCCGGGTGACCGTCCGATTTTCGTCACCTCACGAGGAGTGCAGTCATGGCTGAGGTCAAGCTCGCCGCCCAGGTCCGTACCGAGTTCGGCAAGGGTGCCGCCCGTCGCACCCGCCGCGCCAACCTGGTTCCCGCGGTCATCTACGGCCACGGTGCCGAGCCGGTCCACGTCACCCTGCCGGGTCACGAGCTGATGATGGCGCTCAAGACCGCGAACGTCCTGATCGGCCTGGAGATCGACGGCAAGGACGCGCTGGTCATCCCGAAGGCCGTGCAGCGCAACCCGCTCAAGGGCGACATCGAGCACGTCGACCTGCTGACCGTCAAGCGCGGCGAGAAGGTCAACGTCGAGATCGCCGTGCACGTCGAGGGCGACCTGGCCCCGGGCGGCAACCTCCTGGAGTACGTGCAGAACACCCTGCTCGTCGAGGCCGAGGCCACCCACATCCCGGAGTCGGTCACGGTCTCCGTCGCGGGCCTGGACGCCGGTGCGTCCGTTCTCGCCAAGGACATCGCGCTGCCGAAGGGCGCCATGCTGGCCGGTGACGAGGACGCCATCGTGCTCCAGGTCGTCGCCGCGCAGGCCGAGGAGCCGGCCGCCGAGGCCGCCGAGGGTGCGGGCGCGGAGGCCTGAGCCTCGCCCGCACTGCTTGACTGACGGGGCGGCGGTTCCTTGTTCGAGGACCCGCCGCCCCGTTTCCCTGTATCCGGGCCGTCCGGAACCATCCGTACACGAGGAGACCGAGCGCAGATGTCCGACGCCACCGACCCCTGGCTCATCGTGGGCCTCGGCAATCCCGGTCCCGAGTACGCGGCGAACCGGCACAATGTCGGCTTCATGGTGGCCGACCTGCTGGCCGAGCGGATCGGCGGGAAGTTCAAGCGGGCGCAGAAGGCGCAGGCGCAGGTCGTGGAGGGCCGCATGGGCCCGCCCGGACCGGCGAACCGGCGGGTGATCCTGGCCAAGCCGATGTCGTACATGAACCTCTCCGGCGGCCCCGTCACGGCGCTGCGCGACTTCTACAAGGTGCCGACCGACCACATCGTGGCGATCCACGACGAGCTGGACATCGACTACGGGGCGCTGCGGCTGAAGCTGGGCGGCGGCGACAACGGGCACAACGGGCTGAAGTCGATGACCAAGGCGATGGGTGCGGACTATCACCGGGTCCGGTTCGGGATCGGGCGGCCGCCGGGGCGGATGCAGGTCGCGGACTTCGTGCTGAAGGACTTCTCGTCCACCGAGCGCAAGGAGCTCGCGTACCTGGTGGACCGGGCGGCGGACTCGGTCGAGTGCCTGCTCGCGGAGGGCCTGGAGCGCGCGCAGAGCGCGTACAACTCGTAGCGGGTAACCGGCGATTTTCGGCCATGAGTTGACCGGCGGTGCCGGTCTGCCCAAGGATCGCTCCCCATGAAGCGGAGCTCCTCCCACCGCGCCCTGGCATACGCCCGCAACGCCGCCATGGGCTGTGTCGTCCTGTTGCTGCTGGTGGCGGGTGTGCTGTCGTCCTGGAACGAGGCGCACCACATCATTCTGGCCAAGGGCCGTGAGCACGGCACGATGACGGTGACGGGTTGCGGCGCCGATGTCTGCACCGGTCCGTTCTCGCCGTCGGGACAGGCGACCGCGCGTTCCCGGGTGACGATCGACAGGTCCGTCGCGGCGCGCCGGGGCGACCGGTTCCCCGTGGTGGTGAAGCCGGGCACGGATGACGTGGTGCGTACCGGGACACCGGGCTTTCTGCATGCCTGGGTGCCGCTGGGCGGTGCGCTGCTGCTGGCCGGTCTGGTGATCGGTGGTGGTCTGCGGCTGTCGCGGACCGGCTGGTGCACGGGGATCGCGGGTGCGGTCCTGCTCGTGGCGACGTTCTTCGCCCTGTGAGCGGGGCCGCACCCGTGACCGGACGGGCTCAGCCGGTGTTGCGCAGGCCCGCGGCGACACCGTTCACGGTGAGCAGCAGGGCCCTGGCGAGCAGCGGGTCGGGCTCTTCACCGCGTGCCGCGGCTTCGCGCTGGCGGGCCAGCAGCGAGACCTGGAGGTAGGAGATGGGGTCCAGGTAGGCGTCGCGGATGGCGAAGGTCTGCTGGAGCACGGGGCTGGTGCCGAGCAGTTCGCTGCCGCCGGTGACCCTGAGGACTTCCCGCACGGTGAGTGCGTGCTCGGCCTCGATGTCGGCGAAGACGTGCTTGAGTTCGTCGGGGACGAGCGTGTCGACGTAGTGGCGGGCGATGCGCAGATCGGTCTTGGCGAGGGTCATCTCGACGTTGGAGATGAAGTTCCGGAAGAAGTGCCAGTGTTCGTGCATTTCGTCCAGGACGGTGTCCAGACCGGCTTCGCGCAGTGCCTTGAGCCCGGAGCCGACGCCGTACCAGCCGGGGACGATCTGGCGGGACTGGGTCCAGCCGAAGACCCACGGGATGGCCCGCAGTCCGTCGAGTCCGGCGCCCGAGTCGGGGCGGCGGGACGGGCGGGAGCCGAGGTGGAGGTCGGCGAGCTGGTCGACGGGGGTGGCCGCGAAGAAGTACGCGGGCAGGTCCGGGTCCTCGACGAGCTTGCGGTACGCGGCGTGCGCGGCGTCGGAGACGGTGTCCATCGCGGCGTCCCAGCGGGCCAGGGCCTCGTCGGACTGGCGGGGTGCGGTGTGCAGCGCGGAGGCCTGGAGGGTGGCCGCGACGGTCAGCTCCAGGTTCTCCCGGGCGAGCGCCGGGATGAGGTACTTGTCGGAGATGACCTCGCCCTGCTCGGTCACCTTGATCTCGCCTTCGAGGGTGCCCCACGGCTGCGCGAGGATCGCGTCGTGCGAGGGGCCGCCGCCGCGGCCGACGGTGCCGCCGCGGCCGTGGAAGAGCCGCAGCCGTACGCCGTAGCGGTGCGCGACGTCGCGCAGTCGGCGCTGCGCCCGGTGGATCTCCCACTGGGAGGTGGTGATGCCGCCGAACTTGGAGGAGTCGGAGTAGCCGAGCATGACCTCCTGCACGTCGCCGCGGAGGGAGACGAGGCGGCGGTAGGAGGGGTCGGCGAGCATCTCGTCGAGGATGACGTCGGCGGCGCGCAGCTCGTCGGTGGTCTCCAGGAGCGGCACGATGCCGATCTTGGCCCAGCCGCCGTGCAGGTCGATCAGTCCGGCCTCGCGGGCGAGCACGGCGGCGGCGAAGACGTCGTCGGCGCCCTGGCACATCGAGATGATGTAGGACTCGATGACTTCGGGGCCGAAGCGCTCGAAGGCTTCCTTGATGGTGTGGAAGACGCCGAGGGTCTTCTCGCCGGCGGCGTCGAGGGGGGCCGGGGTCGGGGCGAGCGGGCGGCGGGAGCGGAGTTCCTTGGCGAGGAGCTTCTGCCGGTAGTCGCGGGGCATGTCGGCGTAGCGCCAGGACTCCTCGCCGAGCCGGTCGAAGAGCTGGCCGAGGGCGTGGTGGTGGGCGTCGGCGTGTTCGCGGACGTCCATGGTGGCGAGCTGGAGGCCGAAGGCGGCCAGGGTGCGGATGGTGCGGTCCATCCGCCCGTCGGCGAAGAGTCCGCCGCGGTGCTCGCGCAGTGAGGTCTGGATGAGTTCGAGGTCGGCGATGAGTTCGGCGGTGCCGAGGTAGTCGCAGCCGGGGCGGTGCGGGGTGCCGGAGGCGAGGCGCTCGCGGGTGTTGACGAGCTTCTGCCGGATGCAGGTGGCCTTGAGGCGGTAGGGCTCCTCGGCGTTCAACCGCTTGTAGCGGGGGCTGATTTCGGGGAGGCGTTCGAGGTCCGCTTCGAGGGAGGTCAGCAGTTCGTCGGTGGCGCCGGTGTAGCGGATGGAGTTGGAGAGCAGTCCGCGCAGGTGGTCGATGAGTTCGAGGGCGTCGGTGATGCCGTGCTCGTGCTGGAGGATCAGCACTTCCCAGGTGACGGCGGGCGTCACGTTGGGGTTGCCGTCGCGGTCGCCGCCGATCCAGGTGCCGAAGGTGAGGGGGCGGGTGCCCGCGGGCAGCTCGACGCCGACGCGTTCGAGTTCGGCGGCGAGGTCCTCCAGTACGTCGCCGACGGCGTTGGCGTGCAGTTCGTCGAGGTAGTAGATGGCGTTGCGGGCCTCGTCGGCCGGCTCGGGGCGGACGACGCGCAGTTCGTCGGTCTGCCAGATGAGGTCGATGTTCTCGGCGAGGCGCAGGTCCTGACGGCGCCGGTCGGCCTCGACGACGGGCGTCTCCAGGAGCGCGGCGATGCGGCGGAGCTTGTTGAGTACGGAGCGCCGGGCGGCCTCGGTGGGGTGTGCGGTGAAGACGGGCCGGACGTTGAGGTTCTTGACGGTCTCGCGCAGGTGGACGGGGTCGGCGTCCTTGAGCCGGTCGGCGGTGCGGGCGAGGAGCCCGCCCTCGGCGGCACGGCGGTCGCGCATCTCGTGGGCGCGGTGGACCTGCTCGGTGACGTTGGCGAGGTGGAAGTAGGTGGAGAAGGCGCGCACGAGCTGCGCGGCGGTCTCCAGGTCCGTGTCGCCGAGGAGCTGGGCCGCGGCCTCGCCGTCGGTGCGGGTCAGGGCGCGGACACGCTCGACGAGGTCGAGGAGTTCCTGGCCTTCCTGGCGTACGAGGGTCTCGCCCAGCAGGTCGCCGAGGCGGCGGATGTCGGCGCGCAGCTCGGCGCTGGCGGCAGGGGTCTGGTCGGCACTGCTCACGGTGTGCGGCTCCTTGCAGTGGTTGAGCACGGGGGTTCTCCCGGGGCCGCGGCAGGCAGCGGCCACAGGGGTCTCCGGGGCCACGACAGGCAGCGGTGCTGACGCCACCCCGGGAAAGCAGGGTGCGGACCGCGCTGTCCGACCCCACCAGGATAGGTGTCCACTCCGTCGGCGCCGCTCGCGGCCCGATCGGGTTTCCCCTTCGTGGGCGGCCCGTCGCGCTCTCGTGCGGCGGGCCTCGGCGCTGCCATACTTACGTCACCGTAGGTTACGGAACCGTAGCCAGAGCTATCCGTCGTATTCCTCATCCCCAGGGGACTCCCCATGAACACCAGCCCCGCCGTGATCGACGACGGCCAGCCGTCGGCGGCCGACGGTCAGCCCCTTCCCTCCGCCACGCTCGGCGGGGACAACAAGCGGTCGATCGAGCAGATCGCCCTTCTGCTGTTCATCGTGGTGCCGTTCGTGGCGCTGGTCGCGGCGGTGCCGCTGGCCTGGGGCCGCGGCGTGAGCTGGCTCGATCTGGGTCTGCTCGTGGCGATGTACTTCATCGGCTGCCACGGCATCACGATCGGTTTCCACCGCTATTTCACGCATGGTTCCTTCAAGGCGAAGCGCCCGCTGCGCATCGCTCTCGCGGTCGCCGGTTCGCTGGCCGTGGAGGGTCCGCTGGTGCGCTGGGTGGCCGACCACCGCAAGCACCACCGCTTCTCCGACGCGGAGGGCGACCCGCACTCGCCGTGGCGCTTCGGCGAGAGCCTGCCCGCCCTGATGAAGGGCCTGTGGTGGGCCCACATCGGCTGGATGTTCGACGAGGAGCAGACTCCGCAGCAGAAGTACGTCCCCGATCTGATCAAGGACCCGGCACTTCGCGGCGTCTCCCGTCACTTCATGACCCTCACGGCCGTTTCGCTGGCACTGCCGCCGCTGGTCGGCGGTCTGGTGACGATGTCGTGGTGGGGTGCGGCGACGGCCTTCTTCTGGGGCTCGCTGGTCCGGGTGGCCCTGCTGCACCACGTCACCTGGTCGATCAACTCGATCTGCCATGCGGTCGGCAAGCGGCCCTTCAGGTCGCGTGACCGGTCCGGGAACGTGTGGTGGCTCGCGGTCCTGTCCTGCGGGGAGTCGTGGCACAACCTGCACCACGCCGATCCGACGAGCGCCCGGCACGGTGTGCTGCGCGGTCAGATCGATTCGAGTGCCCGGTTGATCCGCTGGTTCGAGAAGCTGGGCTGGGCGCACGACGTGCGCTGGCCGGACTCCGCCCGGATCGAGTCCCGCCGGATCGACGCCCGGCGCGACCGCGAGCGCGCCGACGCGGCATGATTGACGACGTGGCGACCGACTCCAGCACCAGCAGCGAGAAAAACCGTCCCTCCTCTTCCACCCGGCGTACCCGCCGGGTGCGGATGACCGGCAAGGAACGCCGCGAGCAGTTGCTGGACATCGGCCGCACGCTCTTCGCCGACAAGGGCTTCGAGGGCACCTCGGTCGAGGAGATCGCCTCCCGCGCCGGTGTCTCCAAGCCGGTCGTGTACGAGCACTTCGGCGGCAAGGAGGGCCTGTACGCCGTCGTGGTCGACCGCGAGATGCGCCAGCTCCTGGACATGGTCACCAGCGCGCTGACCGCGGGCCACCCCCGCGAGCTCCTGGAGCAGGCGGCGTTCGCCCTGCTCGACTACATCGAGACGTACACCGACGGCTTCCGCATCCTGGTCCGTGACTCCCCCGTGGCCCAGTCGACGGGCACCTTCGCCTCCTTGATCAGCGACATCGCCACCCAGGTGGAGGACATCCTGGGCCTGGAGTTCAAGGCCCGCGGCTTCGACCCGAAGCTGGCCCCGCTGTACGCGCAGGCGCTGGTCGGCATGGTCGCCCTGACCGGCCAGTGGTGGGTCAACGCCCGCAAGCCGAAGAAGTCGGAGGTCGCCGCCCACCTGGTGAACCTGGCCTGGCACGGCCTGGAGAACCTGGAGGCGAAGCCCCGGCTGGTGGGGCACCGCAAGAGCTGAACGGGGGGCCGGCCACCCGTTCAGCTCTTTCACCCCGGACGGGGCAAGGGGAGCACCGTTCCCGGCCTCCTCGGCCCAGATGCCTTGCTGCTCGAGCCGCACCCGAGGCAGGTGCACCGTTGCCCGATGTTCAGGAGATGTAGTCCGCCATCCGAAGGGTTCCCGAAACGGACCTCAGTGCACTACACCTCATTGTGTGCCCCTTCAACCCATTCAGAAGGAAAGATATAAGACACAGGGCAGCAAACAAAACTGCAATAACTGTCGCAGCTTTCCAGCTCAACAAGATTCCGATGATTACCGCTATCGCCACCCAAAGAATTAGAGGCACGCGACACCCGCTCAAAACTCCCCAAAAGGAAATGCGACCATTTATGCCATTCGCGGATCCAACGCGATCCAAATCTACGTGATGACGCGTCGAGCAATGCACTTTATTCATTCTTGACCCTAATTCACTCGCGGATGTCGTCACTTCAATGCGGGAGCACGGCAGGCGCAAAGCCGTAACGGCTTTGCGCCTGCCGCTTTGAAGGCGACGACTACCTAAGGAAGGAATCCACCACGATTCCACAGAAGCGGCAATCCACCCTTCCTGGGACCAGTAACTATGCTGTTAATTCGAGCATGACCGCCCTTTATCGCCCATCGCGAATAGAACAAATTACCTCCCTTCCTAACCGCTCCGAGCATTCCTCTACCAAAGAGGGTACCGAAGGCAATTCCCTTAAGTTCAGCTTTTGCCGTTCCGAGCATGCACTTTCCTGCCCCTTGTCTCCGCTCCTCCTCGGAGCTGAGGGCCATATGGGCTGCCAGGCCTCCTGCGTAGAGGGCTGCGGATCCGACAACGAACAGACCTGCACCGCAAACGACTGACGCAATACAGGCCGCCGTTCCCACAGTGGCAAGAATGCCGACTCCGATGTTCACCCCCTTATGCTTCCACCAGTCGACACCAGTGAGATTATTCTTCAAATTTCCAAGCTTTCCCATGATGCAAACAATTCCGGATTCAGTCGACTCCTGGTAGTCAAGTCCGCCGAAGCGGCTGCCAATCCAGAACTCAGGTCGATTGGGCTGGCTTTTTCCACCGACGGGCTGAGCGTCACGACCGATGGTGATGGCAACCTGGCTGCCATCGATCCCGCTGGCCAGAAGGTGTTCATCGCCCCCGCGCCACGCATGTGGGACAGCAGTACGACCGCGACTCCGACCACGGCCCGCTCGGCCACACCGTCTGACGGAGGACCGGCGCCGAACGGCGAGTTCGAACCCGGTCACGGCGCCCGCGAATCGGTCGTCCCCATCCAAGTTGCTGACGATCAGATAAGTCTTTCGCCAGACCAGTCTCTGCTCACAGGCGAAGAGACGAAGTACCCCGTATACATCGATCCGGCCGTCACTGGTGCGCGCGAAGCCTGGACCATCTTCAATGGCGCGGGGTGGGACGGGGCAACGACACCCACCGCGCGCATGGGATACCGAGAACATGACCAACGGGCTGGCCCGCTCCATGTTCCGCATGGACACCGGCCGCAGGTCAGCCCGGTTGCCGGTTCGTCTTCGACCCCAACCGTCCGAGTACCCCGCCGACCATCAAGTCGACCGGCTTCCCCGACGGCTCGGACGGCTGGCCGCAACAGACGGGAGAAGCCCGTAAGCACGGCTCGTTCATCATCGGCAATGGTGGCGTCAACGATGTGACGGCATACGAGTACTGGACCGACTGGGACACCACCGTCCGCATCATTGCGCCCACGGAGGACCTGGACGGAGACGGGAAGAAGGACGGCAAGATCACCCTGACTCCGCCTTCGGCCGGCTCGCAGAGGCTGTACGTCCGTCGCAGTCTCGACGCGGCTCAGAACCGGTCCGACAGAGCGCAATACCTCTTCTACGCCAACAGCCCTGCCATCCCGGACAAGGCCGGTGACCTCAACGGTGATGGCAACGCAGATCTCTACGGTGTGCGCACCGACGGCGAACTGTGGCTCTATCCCGGACAGGGAAACGGCCGCGTGGGAACCGCCACCGCAGCAGGTAACACCGACTTCAACGGAGCCGGCATCACCCACCGCGGCGACTGGACGGGCGACGGATACGAAGACCTGATCGCAGCACTGCCGGGCGACGGGGGCAGAACACTGCACGTGTTCCCCAACAATGGAGTGGGCTTCGCCTGTACGAGCCGTGACGAACAAGCCGATGGACAGTCCCAGTCCTGTCTGACCGGCGCGCGAGAGCTCCAGGCACTGGACGAGGCGAACAACCACTGGGCAGCAGCCGACCAGATCCTCGCCATCGGAGACATCGACGGACCGCTGGACACCGACGGCGACGGAACCATCGACGTGCCAGGATTCCCGGACCTCCTGGTCAAGGAAGGCAACCTGCTCTGGCTCTACTTCGGCTCCGATTCCTTCTACCTCGACGCAAGCCGGGCACCTGTCCTGATCGGCGAGGGATTATGGTCCAGCTACGACCTTGCCGCGCCGGGAGACCGCACTGGAAACGGTCATGTCGACCTGATCGCACGCCACAAGACAAGCGGAGAGCTGCGCCTCTACGAAGGCACGGGGAACTCCGGCGAAGGACTTGGCACCGGCCCCGCGTCCGTCGCCATCGGGTCCGGCTGGACCCGCACCAACCGTCCGCTGTTCACGGCCGTGCCCGATGCGAACGGCGACGCGAAGACTGACGTCTGGGCCACCGGAGGCGACGCCCAGCTCTACTTCTATCCGAACATCTCAGGCAGTGGAGTCGCCGTAGGCACTTCCGGCTGGAACAACTTCCAGGCTCTCAACTGACCTCCGCCTGCCGAACCGGACAACGAGGTGGGCTGCCCCGGCCTGGGCAGCCCACCTCGTGTCTTTGCCCGAAGGCGGCTACGTCAGACGGTCCGGTCCAGTCCGCCGTCCTTGACTCCGCCGAGGAATGCGGCGAACGCGTCGGCGGTGACCGCGAGAACGGGACATTGCGCAACCTTCGAGTCGCGGATGCCGGTCACACCACCTGCGAACGCCACCTCAACGCAGTTGTCTCCACCTGAACTAAAGCTGCTCTTCTTCCAGTTGGCCGCACTAAGGTCAGCCTTGCCGGTCAAACTTCCTCCTTGATGAGCTCACTGATGAAGTCGCGTGAAGCCGCGATGTCCAGCGCCCGCGCACGCAGGTGATTGAAGGCGACTTCGTAGCGCCCCACGTGAACATCCTCCTCCAGATAGAGGGCGGTTGTCAGTGGCTCCACCACGGCCAGAGGATCTCCGGCGTCGAACCGGAAGACTGTGAAGGCCCCATCGATCCCTGCGTGAACACCAGCGCTGAACGGCAGGACCTGGATCTCAACCCCAGGCAGCTCCTCAGTGATGGACAGCAAATGATGGAGTTGTCCAGTCATGATCTGTGCGCCGCCGATCTTCCTGCGCAACGCGGCCTCATCCAGCACACACCACAGGGACAGGGAGTTCTCCCGGCGCAGGACCTGCTGGCGCTTCATGCGCAACTCGACGAATGTGCGCACCTCTCGCGCGGTCCGCCACTTGCCGCTGCCATCCACAACCGCGTGCGCGTACTCAGGGGTCTGGAGGAGCCCGGGAATCAGCTGGACCGCATACCAGTCCGCGTGCGTAGCCAGCTCTTCGAGTTCGAGATAGTCGGCGAAAGGGTCACGGACCGCGTCGCGGTATTGGTTGAACAGGTTGGTCCTGCGCGGCGACGACGCGAGGGAAGCCAGTTTCCTGATCTCGGCCATGCGCTGCGCGTCCTCAACACCGTAGGCATCGAAGTACTTGTCCAGGGCTGCCGACGGAACACGCTGCTTCCCGTTCTCGATCTTGCTGAGCGCGGATGGCCCGGAGAGCCCCAACCGTCCGACCGCATCGGGAAGGTTGAGCCCGGCACGCCGGCGCAGCGTGCGCAACGCAAGGCCGAGCCGGTGATCCGGCTGCTGCCCTGGGCCGGGGCGGACGGGAAGCCCTGTTACCTCTCCACGGACGGCACCGGCCCGCTGTCCCGGCTCGCCGACCGGATCGAGTTCGCGCAGCTCGGCCTCGCAGGCCAGCTCCTCGATCAGGCACAGGAAGCGCTCTCCGACCCCGCCCTGCATGCCTCCGAACTCTGGCTCCTGATCGCCAAGTTGACCGACGCGTTGCGCGACACCCTGCGCGTTGCCGAGAGCCGCGGCGCCCGCCTCACCCCGGCGGACACCGATGAAGACCAGTGAAGGAGGTACGGTCATGCCGCCGCTCATCGAAATCGTCCACAACGCCCTCGTGTGCTGCGCCACCGCTCCACAGGCCCTGGGATTGGTCTCCTTACCCGGTGGAACCCTCGCGTCGGCGAGCGCGGCCCGCTGTTACGTATCGACGACGGCCCGGTCCTGGGGTCTGCCGCCGGACACAGTGGACGCTCTGGAACTGATCACCGGTGAGCTCGCCGCCAATGCCCTGGAGCACAGCGCGAGCCGTTCCATCACCGTTGTGCTGTCCTGTGCCGCTCGGGCGGCCGTCGTCGGAGTGCTCGACGAAGGGCAGGGCAGCGCGACCGCAGCGGGCGCGCCACCGCCGGACCAGGAGGACGGACGCGGGCTGCTGATCGTCGACACGCTTGCCACCGACTGGGGCCAGCGGCGCGTATGCGGCGGTCTGCTCGTCTGGGCCGAGGTCGACGCCGGACACGGACAGGCTCCGCCCGGTCGGCCGCACCGGGCGGACATCCCCTTGGCGCCGCTGCCGGTACCGTACGAACGAAGGCCGAATCACCCGCACCGGAGGTCACCGTGAGCGCACGGCCCGACAGCCCGTACGGACCGCTGATCCCCATGCCTGAGCTCACACCCGACGCCTTGCGGGCTGCGGTTGCCCGGATCGCCCCCAGCCGCATTCCCGCACTCACTCAGCATCTTTTCGAGGCCACGACGAACGCGCAGCAGACGCAGAGCCTCTCTCCGCTGAGGGCGTTCATCCACTCCTGGGCCGTGTTCTTGGCGATCGAGCGGCATCCCGAGCAAGCCGCCCGGCTGCATGCGCTGGAGCGGCTCGTGGACGCAGGCGAGGAAGACCCCGCCGAAACGATCACCGAGATACGGCGTATCCATGAGACGGCGGAAGCAGAGGCCGGGCTGCGGTGAACGGCTGGACGTGGGACTACAACCGGCTGAGCCCTGCTGCTCGTCAGGCGGCCCGCTCCAGGAACTCCAGCCGGTTCCCCACCGGATCGTGGCTGTAGAAGCGACGGTGCCCCGGCAGATCACCGTCCCAGCGCACCTCGGCACCCCGCTCCTCCAGCCGGGCCGCGTATGCCTCGATGTCCGTGACGCGCAGCCCGGGGTGGGCCTTCCTCGCCGGGCGGAAGTCCTGCTCGATGCCCAGGTGGAGCTGGACCGGACCCGCCTGGAACCAGCAGCCGCCGCGGGACGCGAGGGCCGGGGGTTTGACGATCTCCGTCATGCCGAGGATGTCGGCGTAGTAGGCGCGCAGGGCGCCCTCGGAGCCCTCCGGGGCGGCGAGCTGTACGTGGTCGACAGCGGCGATCATCACTTCTCCTTGCGGGCCACGGCGAAGATGCGGCGGAACGGGAAGACGGTGCCGTGCGGGCCCTGGGGGTAGGCGGCGCGGAGCAGGTCGCGGTATTCGGCGAGGAAGGCGTCGCGGGCCTCGGGGTCGTCGGCGAGGGCGGTCAGGACGGGGCGCAGGCCGGTGCCCTTCACCCAGTCCAGGACCGGGTCCTGGCCGGGCAGGAGGTGCAGATACGTGGTCTCCCAGACGTCCGCCGTGATGCCGGGGGCGGTCAGCGCGTCGAGGTAGGCGGTGGGGGTGAGCACCGCGTCGGCGTGGCGCAATTGGTCGGCGAGGCGGTCGCGCCAGCGCGGGGAGCCGGCGAGTTCGCGCATCAGTACGTGGCTGGGCTGGTCGAAGTTGCCGGGGACCTGGAAGGCGAAGGTGCCGCCAGGAGTGATCGCGTCCAGCCAGGCCGGGAAGCGGGCGGCGTGGTCGGGGACCCACTGGAGCAGGGCGTTGGAGACGATCAGGTCGTGACGCTCGGCGGGGGTCCAGGTCGTGGCGTCGGCCTCGGCGAAGTCGAGGTGGGGGCCGGCGTGGGCGCGGGCCCGTTCGAGCATCTGCGGGGAGTTGTCGTAGCCGGTGATCCGGGCCCCGGGCCAGCGGTCGGCGAGCAGGACGGTGACGTTGCCCGCTCCGCAGCCGAGGTCGGCGATACGGGGTGCGGGGGCGGCCGGGAGTTCGGGGATGCGGGCGAGGAGGTCGAGGAAGGGGCGGGTGCGGTGGTCGGCGTGGCGCAGGTACTGCTGCGGGTCCCAGGTGGGTGTGGTCATGGGCTCAGGATCACGCCGAGAATATCTTGATGTCAAGACACTTGAATTCAAGAGACTTCATGTCGACAGACCCTCTACACTGATCCACATGGAGGACGAGGTCGACCGACTGGTCGCTGCATGGCGCCGCGAGCGCCCCGACCTCGACGTGGAACCACTCGAGGTGCTCAGCCGCGTCTCCCGCCTGGCCCGCCATCTGGACCGGGCCCGCCGGATCGCCTTCTCCGAGCACAATCTTGAGCCCTGGGAGTTCGACGTACTGACGTCACTGCGTCGCGCCGGCGCCCCCTACCAGCTCTCCCCCGGGCAACTCCTCACGCAGACCCTGGTCACCTCCGGCACGATGACCAACCGCATCGACCGCCTGACCAAGAAGAACCTCGTCGAGCGCCTCCCCGACCCCAGCGACCGTCGCGGCGTGCTCGTCCGGCTCACCGCCGAGGGGCGCGACAAGGCCGACCAGTCGCTGGCCGGGCTGCTCGCCCAGGAGCGCGCCATCCTGAGCGAGCTCTCCACCCAGCAGCGGGGCGAACTGGCCGGGCTGCTACGCCAGTTGACCGCCCCGTTCGACAACATTCCCGGCTAGGACCGACGCCGCCGGGGCCGGGTCGGCCGGGCCGACGCCCGCCCTGCGGGCCAGGGCGACCGCGGCCAGGGTGGAGTGCACGCCCAGCTTCCCCAGCACGTTCTGCATATGGGTACGGACCGTGTGCGGGGAGAGGTAGAGCCGCTCGGCCACCGCCTTGCGGCCCAGGCCCGCCACCATGCAGCGCAGCACCTCGCGTTCGCGTGGGGTCAGCGACTCGACCAACTGCTCGCTCTCGGTGCGGTGCTTGCGCGCCGCCGTCAGCTCCCGCAGTACGCCGGTGAGCAGCGCCGGGGGCAGATGCGTCTCGTCCCGCAGCACTCCCCGCACGACCGTGAGCAGCCGTTGCAGCGAGCAGTCCTTGGCGACCCAGCCGAAGGCCCCGGCCTGCAGTGCCAGTGCGGCCCGGACCGGGTCGTCCTTCTCGGCGAGCACCACCGTGCGCACGGACGGCCGGCCCGAACGGACCCCGGCCACCAGGGAGATGCCGTCCACCGGGGCGTTCTCCCCGCCGTCGGGGACCGGGACGGGTGCCCGGTGGTCGCCCGCGATGCCCAGTTCGGCGTCGACCAGCATCACGTCGTAGCCGCGCCCCTCGGCGGCGGCCCGCTCCAGGCACCGTAACGCGGCGGGGCCATTGCCCGCCGCCGACACCTCGACGTCCGGTTCGGCCGCGAGCGCCGCTGCGAGCGACTCGGCGAAAATACGGTGGTCGTCCACCACGAGAACCCGGATACGAACCACAGGCACCCCCATGCCGCGTCTGCTCTGGGGCACCCCCGGCCCGCCGAAAGGGACCGATCAGTGCGGGTACGGCGCCCGGATCGGGGAGATGAACCATGGTTCCACGGCCGCCGCCGTGTCCCGGCCACCGCCCGCCCCGGGCGCCGCACCCGACTGTCTCGTACCCCTGAATCAGCACCGGCCCCCACCGGTGCTGTGCATCAGGGTACGGCCGACGGGCCGTGGCGGAAGGCAATTCGCAGAACTGACCGGCTCCGGCCGCCCCCGGGATGTGGTGCGTGTTCCGTCTTGCGACAGGAGTGGACAAAGAGCTGCCTGCCCTGCTGGGCCGGCGGAGCTCAGCCGAGCCTGCGGGCTCCCGCCGAGGGCACGGCCGGGAAGATCCGCGGCATCGCGTGGCCCGCCGCCGCGAAGGCCTCCAGCACGGACTTGGAGACCGCGTCCGCCTGCTCCTCCTCCACCAGGACGATCGCCGAGCCGCCGAAGCCGCCACCGGTCATCCGCGCGCCGAGCGCCCCGGCCTCGTTCGCCGCCGACACCACCAGGTCCAGCTCCGGGCAGGAGACCCGCAGATCGTCGCGGAGCGAGGCGTGCCCGGCGTTGAGGACCGGGCCCGCGGCCCGCACATCGCCCGCGTCGAGCAGGGCGATGACCTGCTCCACCCGCTGGTTGTCGCTGACCACATGGCGTACGTAGCGCACCACGGACTCGTCGACGTCGGCCATGGCCAGGGTGTCCAGGGCCGCGCCGAGGCTCTCGTACGGCACCTCGCGCAGCGTCCGTACGCCGAGCGCCGCCGCGCCCGCCTCGCAGCCGGCCCGCCGCTCCGCGTACGCGCCGTCGCCGAGCGCGTGCTTGACCTGGGTGTCGACCACGAGCAGCCGCAGTCCGCTCGCGGCCAGGTCGAAGGGGACCTGGCGCTGGGTGAGGTCGCGGGTGTCGAGGTGGAGGGCGTGGCCCTCGGCGCAGCAGGCGGAGGCCATCTGGTCCATGACCCCGCACGGCACGCCCACGAAGGCGTTCTCGGCACGCTGGCCGAGGACCGCCAACTCCGGGGCGGACAGCCCGAGTCCGAAGAGGTCGTTCAGGGCGAGCGCGGTGACGACCTCCAGCGCGGCGGAGGAGGACAGGCCCGCACCGGTGGGGACGGTGGAGGTGAGCTGGATGTCCGCCCCGGTGACCGGGTGGCCGGCCTCGCGCAGCGCCCAGACCACCCCGGCCGGGTACGCCGCCCAGCCGTGCCCCTGCTGCGGGGCCAGCTCGTCGATCCGGAGCTGGACGACGCCGCCGGGCACGTCGGTCGAGTGGAGCCGCAGTTCGCCGTCGGTGCGGCGGGCGACGGCCGCGCGTGCGGTGTGCGGCAGGGCGAGCGGCATCACGAAGCCGTCGTTGAAGTCGGTGTACTCGCCGATCAGGTTGACCCGGCCGGGGGCCGCCCAGATCCCTTCGGGCGCGCGCCCGTAGAGCTCGGTGAAGGAGGCGGTCAGCTCGGTGAACGCGGTGGTCGGCTCACTGTTCTCGGTCATGGGGCGGTGGGCTCCTCTCGGCGGGCGAACGTCCAGGCGTCGGTGACGATTCCGGTCAGGTCGGCGCGGGACGGCGACCAGCCGAGCCGCTCCCGGGCGGTGGCGGCGGAGGCGACCAGCACGGCGGGGTCACCGGCGCGGCGGGGGGCCGCGGTCTCCGGGACGGGGTGGCCGGTGACCTCGCGGACGGTCTCGATGACCTCGCGCACCGAGAAGCCGTTGCCGTTGCCGAGGTTGCAGATCAGGTGCTCGCCCGCGGTGGCCGCGTCCAGGGCCAGCAGGTGGGCCTCGGCGAGGTCGGCGACGTGGATGTAGTCGCGGACGCAGGTGCCGTCGGGGGTCGGGTAGTCGTCCCCGTACACGGAGATCGACTCGCGCCGGCCGAGGGCGACCTGGAGGACCAGCGGGATGAGGTGCGATTCGGGGTTGTGCCGCTCCCCGCAACTGCCGTACGCCCCTGCCACGTTGAAGTAGCGCAGCGAGACCGCGGCCAGGCCGTGCGCGGCCGCCTCGCCGGTGATCATGTGGTCGACGGCGAGCTTGGTGGCGCCGTAGGGGTTGGTGGGCGCGGTCGCGTCGGACTCGGTGATGGGGGTGGTGGCCGGTTCGCCGTAGGTGGCGGCGGTGGAGGAGAAGACCAGGGTCCGCACTCCGGCGTCACGCATCGCGGCGAGCAGTGCGACGGAGCCGCCGACATTGTTCACCCAGTACTTCTCCGGGTCCGTGACGGACTCGCCGACCTGGGAGTACGCGGCGAAGTGCAGCACCCCGTCGTAGGAGGGGTCCAGCCACTTCGCGGCGTCCTGGATCCGGCCCTCGATGAACTCGGCCCCGGCCGGGACGCCCTCCCGGAACCCGGTCGAGAGGTCGTCGAGAACGGTGACCGCGTGCCCGGCCTCCAGCAGGTGCTGGGCGACCACGCTGCCGACGTATCCCGCGCCGCCCGTGACCAGGTACTTCTTCTGGGGCTTGCTCACTCGCTCGCTACCTCTCGCAGTCGCTGGGCCGCGGCCTCCGGCGGCACATCGTTGATGAACACGTTCATGCCGGATTCGGAACCCGCGAGGAACTTCAGCTTGCCGGAGGTACGTCGGATGGTGAAAAGCTCCAGATGGAGCCCGAAGTCCTCCCGTCCGGGGACACCGAAAGGGGCCTGGTGCCAGGCCGAGATGTACGGGGTCGGCGGCTCGCCGGGGCCGAAGATCCGGTCGAATCGCCTCAAGAGTTCCAGATAGATCTGTGGGAACTCCGTGCGCGCGGCCTCGTCGAGTTCCCTCAGGTCGGGGACGCGGCGGCGGGGGTGGAGGTGGACCTCGTACGGCCAGTGCGCGGCGTACGGCACGAAGGCGACCCAGTGCTCGCCGTCGATGACGATCCGGGAGCCGTCCGCCTCCTCGCGGGCCACCACGTCGTCGAAGAGGTTGCCGCCGGTCCCGGCGCGGTGGGCCGCCATGGAGCGGAACATCAGCTCGGTGCGCGGGGTGACGAAGGGGTACGCGTAGATCTGCCCGTGCGGGTGGCCGAGCGTCACGCCGATCTCGGCGCCCCGGTTCTCGAAGCAGAACACCTGCTTGACCTGCGGGAGTTCGGCGAGTTCGGCGGTGCGGTCGGTCCAGGCCGCCAGGACCAGGGCGGCCTGCTCCTCGGTGAGGTCGGCGAAGGACGCGTCGTGGTCGGAGGTGAAGCAGACGACCTCGCAGCGGCCGGAGTCACCGGCGAGCGAGGGGAAGCGGTTCTCGAAGACGGCGACGTCGTAGTCGGCCTCGGGGATCTCGCTCTGCCGGCCGTCCCGCGAGGGGCAGAGCGGGCATTCGTCGGCCGGCGGGTGGTAGATGCGGCCCTGGCGGTGCGAGGCGATGGCGACGCTGTCCCCGAGGAACGGGTCGCGACGGATCTCGGACGAGGTCGAGACGGCGTCGAGGGGGCGCCGGTCGACGGCGTCCCGTACGGCGTCGTCGCGGCTGTCGTAGTAGAGCAGCTCCCGGCCGTCGGCGAGCGTCGTAACCGTCTTCTTCACCAGGTTCCTCCAAACATAACCAAACACAATGAACCACAACTCAACAAAAGCGTCAATGAGTGGTCCACGCCGGGCGGCGCGGGCCGTCGCGGTCCGGCGTCAGGCGTCAGGCGTCAGGCGTCAGTTGTGTACGTGGAGGGGTGGTGGCGGCGCGGCTCAGAGGCTCGGCCGCCCCGGCCGGTCGACCGGTGCGGCGCGGTCCAGCAGCCCCGTGCGGGCCGCGAGCGCCGCGGCCTCCAGCCGGGAGCCGACGCCCAGCTTCATCAGCACCCGCTGCACATGCGTGCGCGCGGTGCTCGACGCGATCCGCATCCCGGCCGCGATCAGCCGGGTGTCCTCCCCCTCGGCGACCCGTACCAGGACCTCGATCTCGCGCGGGGTGAGCAGCCGCAGCAGCCGCTGCCCCTCGTCGTCCGGCGCCGCGGCGGGATTGAGCAGTTCGGCGAAGGCGCCCCGGAGGAGTTGCGGCGCCACCGCCGCCTCGCCCGCCCGCGCCTTGACCATCGCCCGTTCGACGCCCTCCATGCGCTCGTCGTGGCGGACGTATCCCGCGGCGCCCGCCGCGAAGGCCGCCGCGATCCCGCGCGGGCTGGGCACCGGTCCGAGGACCACGACGGCCACCTGCGGGCGCTCGCGACGGATCCGTACGATCGGGTCGAAGGCGCCGGGTTCGGCGGGCGCCGAGGTGCCGAACAGGCAGACCTCCGGGGCCCTGCTGACCACCAGTTCCGCCGCACCCGAGGTCGGGGCGGCCGCCGCGAGGACGCGATGGCCCCGCAGCTTCAGTGCCGAGGCGAGCGCCTCGGCGAGCAGTCTGTGATCATCGACCACCATCAGCCGTACGCCCATCGAGCACACCCCCGTAGCACCGGCACACCGGGCCCCCCGGCCTTCCTGACCCGGCAAGCTACACGCTTGTTCGACGCCACGGGCGCCTTAGCGGCCAAAAGGCGCCAGAACGCCGATCGCGCGCGTTCAGGACCGGTTGACGGTGCGCCATGTCCGACTGGTCGCCGTTGCGATCTGCCTGCCAACCGTTACGGATCGCTTCCCGGGTACACATGCGCGTGCGGGGGTGGTGTCCGGCCGACGGACACCACCCCCGCACGCATACGGCCGGCTGCTACGGCCTGCTGAAGCTGACCACCAGTCGGCGGCTCGCGTCCAGCGAGCCGTTGGGCTTGCTGACCATCGTGCTGGACAGGTACAGGTGCCCGTCGCTGTAGCGGAACTCGGAGTAGTCCGGCGTGAAGCTGGTCTCCGCGTCACGGATGGACTCGTCGCTCGGGTTCTCCATCAGCACCGTCTGCTTGAACGTGGCGCCGTCGATGGAGACGACCTGGCCGCCCTTGTCGTACGGGGGGAACCGGTAGGCGATGATGTCGCCGCCGTCCATGCGGATCGGGAACATCGTGTAGCGGTCGCCCGCGTCGGCCCGGTCGCTGGTCGGCTTGCCGGTGGTGAGGTCGAAGGAGACGATCTCGTTGGTGTCGCCGTACTCGCCGCTGCCTTCGTGGTCCTCGGTCGGCACGTAGATCCGGTTGTTGCCGACGGCCAGCTGGCTGCAGCTCTCGACCTCGGTGGAGGCGCAGCGCGCCGCGTACTTCTCGCCGTCCGCCGCGATCCTGGTGAGCAGCTTGCCGGTGGAGGCGTCGATGGAGAAGAAGTCCGAGACGCCGCTGCCGTCACCGGCGGTGTCGCCGACGTCGGCCGCGACGACCAGCGGCTTGGTGGAGACGATGCTCGCGTAGTCGACGCCGGGCGGCATCTTGTACGAGGAGAGCGGGGCCCCGGTGGTGGGGTTCAGCGCCTGGATGACGAGCTGCGGGTCGTCGTACGTACCGCACTTGCGGACCACCGCGAGGGCCTCGCCGCCGCCGTATCCCATGTCGTAGCAGCCGTCGGTGCTGGTCTTGGGCTTCCAGCGCTCGGCGCCGGTGTTCAGGTCGAAGGCGGCGCCGCCCTCGGATCCGCCCGCGGCGACCGTGGTGCCGCTGAGCGTGACCTCGGCGAACCTGACCGCCGCGTCACCGCTGGTGGCCGCGGTCACCGACTTGCTCCACATCAGCTTGCCGGTCTTCAGGTCGATCGCGCCGATCTGGTTGCACGGCGGGTACTTGGTCGCCTTGCTCGGCTTGCTCTGCTCGAAGGCGATCGCGGTCTTGAAGTCCTTGGACATGTGCCGCGAGGCGGCGCAGACCTGGCCCGCCAGCGGGATGGACCAGAGCTTGGTGCCCTTGGCCGGGTCGTAGGCGACGATCTCGTTCAGACCGGTCTTCACGTACGCCTTGTCGGTCAGCCAGGAGCCCTCGACCTTGGTGACGTCGGTGACCTTGGGCAGCGGCACCTGGAAGGCGACCTTGGACTTGGGGTCCGCGGGTGCCTTCTCCGTACCGGCGCCGTCGGGGGCGGCGCCGCCCTTGTTCTCGCCGCCCTTGCCCTCGGTGGCACCGCTGGACGAGGACGCCTGGTCCTTCTTGTCGTCGTCGCCGGAGGAGGAGTACCAGATGCCGCCCGCGACGATCAGCACCACGGCGACCGAGGCGGCGACGATGATCTGCATCTGGGTGGAGAGCTTCTTGCCGCCGTTGTTCTGCGGCGGCTGCGGCGGCTGCTGCATCGGCGTGGTCTGGTAGCCGTAGCCCTGCAGCGGCGGCTGGCCGGGCGGCATGCCCTGCGGGAATCCGTAGCCCTGCTGCGGCTGGCCGGGCACGGGTGCCTGCGGGTAGCCGTATCCGGGCTGCGGGGGCTGGTTCTGCGGGTAGCCGTAGCCCGGCTGCGGGCCCTGCGGGTAGCCGTAGCCGGGGGCCGGCTGCTGCTGTGGGGCCCCCGCGGGCGGCTGGGCGTCCGCGGGCGGCGGCGTCGGGGCGCCGAAGCCGCCTGCGGGCGGGGTGGCCGGCTGCTTGCCGAACGGGTCGGCGGGCGGCGGGGTCGGGGTGCCGAATCCACCCGGCGGGGGGTCCTGCGGGGCGCCGAATCCACCCGGCGGGGGGTCCTGCGGGGCGCCGAATCCACCCTGGGGCGGATCGTTGGGCGGCTGGGGCGGCTGCGTCATGGCGTGCGTACCTCTGGGGAAAGGGAGTCGGTGGGACGGGACCGGCGGCGGTCGGTTGTGCTCCGGCCGCCGCCGGTCGTGAGCCGTGGGGCTCCGACGGCCGGGAACTGCCGCCGAAAGGCTTCGCGAGCCGTCAGTTGCCGAAGGCCATCATGGTCTTCGTCTCCAGCTCTTCCTTGTCGTTCCTGGCGCTGACCCGGCCACTCGCGATGAACGAACGGCCGCCCGCGTAGAGGACCTTCGAGTTGTAGAAGTCGATCTCGATCTCGGCCGTCGACGCGGGGTGCTGCAGCAGCATCCGCGGTGCGCCGCCGGTCGGTGCGAGGGTGGCGATGCCGCCGCCCTTCTCGTAGCCGGACTCCACGTAGAGCAGCACATTGCCGCCCTCCATGCGCAGCGGCTTCACCGTGCGCCCGGCCGGGGCCGCGGCCTTCCACTTGGGCTTGCCGGTGTTCAGGTCGAAGGCCACGACCTTGTTCGTACGGGCGGTGCCGCTGGAGTCCGGCGCGGTCGCCATGTAGAAGGTGTTGGCGTCGGCGGCGACTCCGGTGCAGCCGTCGAGGGACTTGCCGAAGATGGCGAAGGCGCTGCCGCAGTCCGGTGCGAACTTGTCGCCCTTGTCGCTGACGATGCCCGAGCGGAAGGATCCGTTCTGCTTCAGCGACAGGATGCTCCACTCCTTGTCCTTCTTCAGCGAGACCACCAGCGGGTTCACCGAGTAGACCCGGTCGATCTCCCAGCCGCGCTTGGGCCGGTAGGTCCACCTGGGCTTCCCCGTGTTCGGGTCGAGCTCCTGGATCTGGTGCTGCGGATTGCCGGTGTCGTCGGTGCGGCAGCTGGAGGCGGCGATCAGCTTGGATCCGCCGGCGAAGGCGAACGGCTGGCAGATGCCCGACGGCTTGCCGAACAGTTCCTTGCCGTCGCTGACCCGGTAGGCGTTGGAGTTTCCGGTGCGCCCGACCGTCACGGTGTCGCCGCTGATGGACAGCGAGATGTCCGACAGGAAGTCCCAGGTGCCGTTCTGCTTGATCGACTTCTTCCAGCCGGCCTTGCCGGTGCTGAGGTCGATCATCTGAAGGTCCGCGCAGTCCGCCTTGTCGGTGGTGCCGTTCTTGACCCCGATGACGATCTTGCCGTTGGCCGCGGGCTGCGAGGGCGCCGCGCACAGGTCGGCGGGCAGCTCGAGGGTCCACTTCTGCTTGCCGTCGGCCACCGAGTAGCCGGAGACCGAGCGGTACATGCCCTTGACGATCGTGTCGCCGGCCACCCAGGGGCCGTACACGTCGGAGCCGTTGCGCGGCAGGTCGATGTCGTTCTTCTGCAGCCAGAGGACCTTCGCCTCGCCGGCCTTGCGCCCGGCGTTGAGGTCGTCGTCGGCGCCGCGGCCCTCGCCGTCGCCGTTGCCGTTGCCCTCGTTGACGGAGGGCGAGGTGCTCGGCTCGGCGTCCCCGCTCTCCTTCGCGATCGGCTTCTTGTCGTCGTCGCCCCCGCTCGTGGCGACGAAGATGCCGCCGCCGATCACCAGGAGCGCGGCGGCCGCGGCACCGATGATGATCGCGGGCTTGCGCTTGGAGGAGCCGCCGCCCGGACCGCCGGGGGTGGGCGCGCCGGGGTACTGCTGCTGCGGGTAGCCGTAACCGGGCTGCTGACCGTACGGACCCGGCTGCTGACCGTACGGGCCGGGCTGCTGGGCGTAGGGGCCCGGCTGCTGCTGCCCGTACGGTCCGGGGGCCTGGCCCGGCTGCTGCTGCCCGTACGGTCCGGGGGCCTGGCCCGGCGGTTGGCCGGGGGCCTGCGGGTAGCCGTAGCCCGGCTGGGCGGGCGGCGGGCCCTGGGGCGGCTGAGGACTACCCGGCGGCGGCTCCTGCGGCGCGCCGAAGCCTCCCTGCGGCGGTTGCTGGCTGGGCGGCTGGGTCATCAGCACGTCCCCCTTCGTGCGGTCCGGTGCCCGGTCCGTTCTCCCCCGCGATTCCGCGGAGCATCACGGGGCCGAAACCCCCCGAACTCCCCGGAAAGGAGCGAATCAGGCATGGATCCCGCGGCGTTACGTCAGTCGAGCGGGGCTTCTTTGTACCACCCGCATCACCCCGGGCACCGGGTCGGTCCACCCCCTGTTCCCAAGGGAGAACCGCCCCGTGATGCCTCCGTTACGCCTCGGTATCCGTCAGTTGCCGAACATCTCCATCGACTTGGCCCGCTTCTCGTCCCCGTCCTCGACCCCGCTGATGCTCGTACTCATCAGCAGAGAACGGCCGTTCACATAGGCGACCCGGGGCTGGAAGACAGAGCGCTCGGTTCGCACCCCGCCGTCCGGGTGCCGCAGCAGCAGCTGCGGTGTGCCACCGGCCGGCGGCAGCGACGCGATGGCACCGGCCTTGTTCAACGACGACTCCACGAACAGCAGCAGCCGGCCGCCCTCCACCCGCATCGGCATCATGGTCTGCCCGGCCGGGGCCGCGGCCTTCCACCTGGTACGGCCACTGGCCAGGTCGAAGGCGACGACCTTGTTGGTGGGGCCGGAACCGGACTTGGCGGCCTCGGTCGCCAGGTAGACCGTCCGGTCGTCGGCCGCCACCCCGAGGCAGTTGTCGAGGTTCCCGCCGCCGGTGATGAGATCGGTGTCGCACTCCACCCGGTAGTTCTCGTTGCCGCCGACCAACTGCGAGCGGTAGGTGCCGTTCGCGTCGAGCGTGACGATGGCCCAGTCGCGTTCCTTCTTCAGGGAGACGACCAGCGGGCTGACCGAGTAGAACTGCGAGACCTCCCAGCCCTTCTTGACCTTGTACTTCCACAGGACCTTCCCGCTGGCCGGGTCGATCCGCTCCACCAGCTGTTCCTTGTGGTCGTCGGCCGCCGTCTGGCAGCTGGCCGCGGCGATCCCCAGCGGGCCGCTCGCGAAGCCGAACGGCTGGCAGTTGCCCGGCAGTTCCCCGAAGAGCACCTTGCCGTCGCTGACCCGGAAGGCGTCCGTCCTGGTCTTGCGCCCGACGGTCACGGTGTCGCCGTTGATCGCCATCGCGGGGTAGGAGAGCAGGTCCCAGGCGCCCTGCCGCTTGTACGTCTTGTACCAGCCGGCCTTGCCGGTCGTGAGGTCGGCCATCTGGAGCCCGTTGCACTCCGCCTGGTTGCCGCTGCCGCTCTCGACCCCGAAGACGATCTTGCCGTCGGTGGTGGCCTGCGAAGGGGCCCCGCACAGTTTGCCGGGCAGGCGCAGGCTCCACTTCTCGCTGCCGTCCGCGGCCGAATAGCCGGAGACGGTGTGGAACATCGCCTTGACGACGGTGTCGCCGACGAACCAGGGGCCGTACACGCTCGCGCCGTCGCGGGGCAGGTCCACGCCACCCTCCTGGAGCCAGAGGACCTTGGCCTCGCCCGGATCGCGCAGGGTGTTGATCCCGTCGGCCTCCGCGCGCAGGTCGCTCGGCCCCGGATCCTTCTCCTTGCCCTTGGGCTTGCCGGTGGAGGAGGTGCTCGGCTCGGGGGCGGCGCTCTTCTTCGCCGTGGGCTTGTCCTCGTCCCCGCTCGTGGCCAGCCAGACGCCACCACCTGCCAGCAGCACCACCGCGAGTACGGCACCGATGACCGCCCCGCGCCTGCCCCGGAACAACCCTCCGCCACCGCTGCCGTCCGCGGGGCCACCGGACTGCGGTGGCGACGGCACGCCGTACGGACCGGGCTGCGTGGGCACGTTGTACGGACCGGGCTGGGCGGGAGCGTTGTACGGACCGGGCTGGGCGGGAGCGTTGTACGGACCGGGCTGGGCGGGAGCGTTGTACGGACCGGGCTGGGCGGGCGCCGGCCCGTAGGGACCCGGCGGCTGCGTGCCGTACGGACCGGCGGCCTGGCCGGGCGGCTGGGTCGGCGGCCCGTACGAACCGGGCGGGGGGTCGTACGGAGCCCCGAAGCCTCCCTGCGGCGGTTGCTGGCCGGGCGGCTGGGTCATCAGCACGTCCCCCTTCGTGCGGTCCGGTGCCCGGTCCGTTCTCCCCCGCGATCCCGTGGAGCAGGAAGGGGCCGACAAGCCACCTGAGCTCCACGGGAAGGAGCGGATCGGGCATGGATCCCGCGGTGTCGCGACAGTCGAGCGGGGCTTCTTTGTACCACCCGCGTCACCGCGGACACCGGGGCGGTCCACCCCCTGTCCCCAACGGAGAACCGTCCCGTGATGCCTCTGTTACGCCCCGGCCGGAACTGACCACCGGTCAGCAGGGCCGGTCGGCAGGCCGGTCAGTCGGTCAGTCGGTCAGTCGGTCAGTCGCCGAAAGAGATCATGGTCTTCTTCGCGATCTCTTCCTCGTCGGTGTCCGCGCTGACAAAGGCATGCATGAGCAGGGAGCGCCCGTTCACGTAGGCGACCCGGGGAGTGGAGAAGCCTCGCTCCACTTCGGCCGCCGACGCCGGATGCCGCAGGACCGGCTGCAGGGCGCCGCCCGTCGGTGCGAGCGACATGATGCCGCCCCCCTTGCCCTTGGTCGCGCCCATGTAGATCAGCACCTTGCCGCCCTCCACCCGCATGGGCGTCAGGGTCTGCCCGGCGGGTGCCGCAACCTTCCACTTGGACTTGCCGGTGCCCAGATCGAAGGCGACGACCGCGTTGGTCATGTCGGAGCCGACGTACTCGGGCTTCGTCGCCATGTAGAAGGTGTTCGCGTCGGCCGCGACCCCCAGGCAGTTGTCGACGTTCTTGCCCCGGGTGAGCAGGTCGCCGCCGCACCGCGCTTCGTAGTCGTCGGTGCCACCGGCCAGCTGGGACCGGTACGTGCCATCGGAGTTGAGCACCGCGATGGCCCAGTTCTTCTCCCCCTTCCTCAGGGAGACGACCAGTGGGCTGACCGAGTAGAACTGGTCGACCTGCCAGCCCTTCTTGACCTTGTACTTCCACAGGACCTTCCCGCTGACCGGGTCGATCCGCTCCACCAGCTGTTCCTTGTGGTCGTCGGCCTCGGTCTGGCAGCTGGCGGCGGCGATCCCCAGCGGGCCGCTCGCGAAGCCGAACGGCTGGCAGTTGCCCGGCAGTCTGCCCCACAGCGCCTTGCCGTCACTGACCCGGTAGGCGTCCGTCCGGCTGGTCCGTCCCACGGTCAGAACGTCTCCGTGGATCGCCATCGCCACGTCGGAGAACCCGTCCCAGAGACCGGGCCGCTCGTACGACTTGCGCCAGCCCGCCTTCCCCGAGGCGAGGTCGATCATCTGGAGGCTTTCGCAGGGCGCGTCGCTCGCGGTGCCTCGCTCGATCCCGATCACGATCTTGCCGTCGTCGGTCGGCCGCGTGGGGGCGGCGCAGACGTCGGACGGCAGACGCAGGCTCCACTTCCGTGTACCGTCCACGGCCGAATAGCCGGACACCGTCCGGTACATGGCCTTGACCACGATGTCCCCGACGACCCACGGACCGTAGGCGTCGGAGCCGTTGCGGGGCAGGTCGACACCGTTCTTCTGAATCCAGAGGACCTTCGCCTCGCCGGACTTGCGCCCGGCGTTGAGTTTCTCGGCGGTGTCGTGGTCCACGGCCGCCTTCCCCTTGTCCTCATCGGTGGAGGGCGGGGAACTCGACTGCTTGTCGCCGTTCTCGGCGACGGGCTTCTTCTTGCCGCCGTCGTCGCCCCCGCTCGTGGCGAACCAGACGCCGCCGCCCACGATCAGGCAGACGGCGAGCACGGCGGCGACCACGACCGCGGGCTTCCCCTTGAAGCGCCCGCCACGACCGGGCCCACCGGGAGGCTGCGGCTGAGGCTGCGGATAGCCGTAACCTCCGGGTGCCTGTTGCCCGTACGGCTGCGGGGGCGGCCCGTAGGGGCCCGGCGGCTGCGTGCCGTACGGACCGGCGGCCTGGGTGGGCGGCTGCGGTGGCGGCCCGTACAGGCCGGGTTGGGGTTCGTACGGAGCCCCGAAGCCTCCCTGCGGCGGTTGCTGGCCGGGCGGCTGGGTCATCAGCACGTCCCCCTTCGTGCGGACGGGTCCGGCTTCCGCGCCGGGCAAGGTTTCTTTCTATCACCCGCCCCACGAACCCCAGCCGTCACACCTGACGCACCGTAACGGTCAGGCGTCCTCGGCCAGTTCCAGCCAGCGCATCTCCAACTCGTCCCGTTCGCCGACCAGTTCGCGCAGCTCGGCGTCGAGCTTGGCCACCTTCTCGAAGTCCGTGGCGTGCTCCGCGATCTGTGCGTGCAGCGTGGTCTCGCGGGTGGAGATCTTGTCGAGCTGCCGCTCGACCTTCTGGAGCTCCTTCTTCGCCGCGCGGGCGGCCTGCGGGGAGAGGGCGGCGGCCGGTGCGGCCGTCTCCTTGGCCGGGGCGGGTGCGGCGGAGGGCGTGGCCGCCTCCTCCATCCGCTGCCTGCGCTCCAGGTACTCGTCGATCCCGCGCGGCAGCATCCGCAGGGTGCGGTCGCCGAGCAGCGCCATCACGCGGTCCGTGGTCCGCTCGATGAAGAACCGGTCGTGCGAGATCACGACCATCGATCCGGGCCAGCCGTCGAGGAGGTCCTCCAGCTGGGTCAGGGTCTCGATGTCGAGGTCGTTGGTGGGCTCGTCGAGGAAGAGGACGTTCGGCTCGTCCATCAGCAGGCGCAGGATCTGGAGCCGGCGCCGCTCACCGCCCGAGAGGTCGCCGACCGGGGTCCACTGCTTCTCCTTCGAGAAGCCGAACTGCTCGCAGAGCTGGCCCGCGGTCATCTCGCGGCCCTTGCCGAGGTCGACCCGGTCCCGTACCTGCTGCACCGCTTCGAGCACCCGCAGGTTCGGGTTCAGCTCGTGGACCTCCTGGGAGAGGTAGGCCAGCTTGACGGTCTTGCCGACGACTACCTTCCCGGCGGCGGGCTGTGCGTCGCCCTGGGTGCGGGCCGCCTCGGCGAGGGTCCGCAGCAGGGAGGTCTTGCCCGCGCCGTTGACCCCGACCAGGCCGATCCGGTCGCCGGGGCCGAGCTGCCAGGTGAGGTGGGTGAGCAGCGTCTTGGGGCCGGCCTGGACGGTCACGTCCTCCAGGTCGAAGACGGTCTTGCCGAGCCGGGCGTTGGCGAACTTCATCAGCTCGCTGGTGTCGCGCGGCGGCGGCACGTCGGCGATCAGTTCGTTGGCCGCCTCGATGCGGTAGCGCGGCTTGGAGGTGCGGGCGGGGGCGCCGCGGCGCAGCCAGGCCAGCTCCTTGCGCATCAGGTTCTGCCGCTTGACCTCCTCGGTCGCGGCGATCCGCTCCCGCTCGGCCCGTGCGAAGACGTAGTCGCTGTAGCCGCCCTCGTACTCGTGGACCGTGCCGCGCTGGACGTCCCACATGCGCGTGCAGACCTGGTCGAGGAACCAGCGGTCGTGGGTGACGCAGACGAGCGCGGAGCGGCGGGCCCGCAGATGGCGGGCCAGCCAGGAGATGCCCTCGACGTCGAGGTGGTTGGTCGGCTCGTCGAGCACGATGAGGTCCTGCTCGGCGATGAGCAGCTTGGCCAGCGCGATCCGGCGCCGCTCGCCGCCGGAGAGCGGGGCGATGACGGTGTCCAGGCCGTGCTCGAAGCCCGGCAGGGCGAGCCCGCCGAAGAGCCCGGTGAGCACATCGCGGATCTTGGCGCTGCCCGCCCACTCGTGGTCGGCGAGGTCGCCGATCACCTCGTGGCGGATGGTCGCCCGCGGGTCGAGCGAGTCGTGCTGGGTGAGGACGCCGAGCCGCAGCCCGCCGCTGTGGGTGACGCGTCCGCTGTCCGCCTCCTCCAGCCGGGCGAGCATCCGGATGAGCGTCGTCTTGCCGTCGCCGTTGCGACCCACTACACCGATCCGGTCTCCCTCGGACACCCCGAGGGACACTCCGTCGAGCAGGGCACGGGTGCCGTACACCTTGCTGACCTGCTCGACATTGACCAGATTGACGGCCATTTCACTCCTGCCCGGAAGGATCGATCGGCTTCCCAGGGTACGGGGCGGCAGCGGTGCGGTGCCCGCTCGCCCTTGCCGCCCCCGCGGTGGCGGGCGCCGTCAGACGAGCGAGGCGCCCGGTGCCGGGGAGACCGCGGTCCGCGCGTTCCTGCACGTGCCCGAGGTGAGCAGGGCCTCGGCCACCTTATGCGCCGACTCCGCGTCCGCCACCAGGAACGCGGTGGTCGGCCCGGAGCCCGAGACCAGGGCCGCCAGGGCACCTGCCGCGGTGCCCGCGGCGAGGGTGTCGGCGAGCGAGGGGCGCAGGGAGAGCGCGGCGGGCTGGAGGTCGTTGGAGAGCGCCCCGGCGAGCGCGGCGGTGTCGCCGGTGCGCAGGGCGTCGAGGAGCGCCGGGGAGGCTTCGGGCGCGGGGACGTCGGTGCCCGCCGTGAGCCGGTCGAACTCTCCGTAGACGGCCGGGGTGGAGAGCCCGCCGTCGGCGACCGCGAAGACCCAGTGGAAGGTGCCGCCGACGTCGATCGGGGTCAGCCGCTCCCCGCGTCCGGTGCCGAGGGCGGCGCCGCCGACGAGGCTGAACGGGACGTCGCTGCCCAGCTCCGCGCAGATGGCGAGGAGCTCGTCCCGGGTGGCGCCGGTGGACCAGAGGGCGTCGCAGGCCAGCAGCGCGGCCGCGCCGTCGGCGCTGCCGCCCGCCATGCCGCCCGCGACGGGGATGTCCTTGGCGATGTGGATGTGCACATCGGGTGCGATGCCGTGCCGCTCGGCCAGCGCGATCGCGGCGCGGGCGGCGAGGTTCGTCGCGTCCAGCGGGACCTGGGCGGCGTCGGGGCCCGAGCAGGTGATCCGCAGCCCGTCGGCGGGGGTGACGGTGACCTCGTCGTACAGGCCGACGGCGAGGAAGACATTGGCCAGGTCGTGGAAGCCGTCGGGGCGCGCGGCGCCGACCGCGAGCTGGACGTTGACCTTGGCGGGTACGCGGACGGTGACGCTCACTCGCCACTCCCGGAGGGCTCGTTCCCGGCAGCCACGGAGGGCTCGTTCTCCGCAGTCCCGGAGGGCTTGTGCTCGGCGATGGCGGCGAACTCCTCGACCGTCAGCGACTCGCCGCGGGCCTGCGGCGAGATCCCGGCCGCGACCAGGGCCGCCTCGGCGGCGGGCGCGGAGCCCGCCCAGCCGGCCAGGGCCGCCCGCAGGGTCTTGCGGCGCTGGGCGAAGGCCGCGTCGACGACCGCGAAGACCTCGGCCCGGCTCGCCTTCGTCGCGATCGGCTCGGTGCGCCGGACCAGGGACACCAGGCCGGAGTCGACGTTCGGGGCGGGCCAGAAGACGTTGCGGCCGATGGAGCCGGCCCGCTTGACGTCCGCGTACCAGTTGGCCTTCACCGACGGCACACCGTAGACCTTGTTGCCCGGCCGCGCGGCGAGCCGGTCGGCGACCTCGGCCTGGACCATGACGAGGGTGCGCTCGATGGAGGGGAAGCGCTCCAGCATGGTCAGCAGGACCGGCACGGCGACGTTGTACGGCAGGTTCGCGACGAGCGCGGTGGGTGCCGGGCCGGGCAGCTCCCGGACGAGCATCGCGTCGGAGTGCACCAGGGCGAACCGGTCGGCGCGCCCCGGCATCCGGGCGGCGACGGTGGCCGGGAGCGCGCCCGCCAGCACGTCGTCGATCTCGACGGCGACGACCCGGTCCGCGGCCTCCAGCAGCGCCAGGGTCAACGAGCCGAGCCCGGGGCCGACTTCGACGACGACGTCGTCCGGGCGGACCTCCGCCGTCCGTACGATCCGGCGGACCGTATTGGCGTCGATGACGAAGTTCTGGCCGCGCTGCTTGGTCGGGCGTACGCCCAGCGCGGCGGCCAGCTCGCGGATGTCTGCGGGGCCCAGGAGGGCATCGGGCTCAGTGGTGCTCACCTGTAAAGCGTAAGGGCCCTCGCGGTTCGTGCCCGCCGCCCGGCCGCTCAGTAGTCGAAGGCCCGTGCCGTGTTGTCCGCGATCGCCGCCGCCAGGGTGTCCTCGTCGATCCCCTTCACCTCGGCCATCGCACGCAGCGTGACGGGGACGAGGTAGGGCGCGTTGGGCCGCCCACGGTACGGCGCGGGCGTCAGGAACGGCGCGTCCGTCTCGACCAGGACCAGCTCCGTCGGGGCGACTGCCAGGGCGTCCCGCAGCGGCTGGGCGTTCTTGAAGGTGACGTTGCCCGCGAAGGACATGAAATACCCGGCGTCCGCGCAGATCCGGGCCATGTCGGCGTCGCCGGAGTAGCAGTGGAACACGGTCCGGTCGGGGGCGCCCGCGTCGGCGAGGACGCGCAGCACGTCCGCGTGTGCCTCGCGGTCGTGGATGACCAGCGCCTTGCCGTGCCGTTTGGCGATCTCGATGTGGGCCCGGAAGGACTCCTCCTGGGCGGCGATGCCCTCGGGGCCGGTACGGAAGAAGTCCAGCCCGGTCTCGCCGACGCCGCGTACGTGGTCGAGCGCGGCCAGCGCGTCGATCTCCGCGAGGGCCTCGTGCAGCGCCGCCCGGCCGCCCCCTTCGCGCGCCCCCTGGCGTGCGGTGCCGTCGGGGTCGCCGTGCACGATGCGCGGTGCCTCGTTGGGGTGCAGGGCGACCGCCGCGTGCACGTTCGCGTGCGCGGCGGCGGTCGCGGCGGCCCAGCGCGAGCCGGGCACGTCGCACCCCACCTGGATCACGGTGGTCACATTGACCGCCGCAGCCCGGGCCAGGCCCTCCTCGACGGTCGCGTCCTGCATGTCCAGGTGGGTGTGCGAATCGGCGACCGGTACCCGGAGGGGTTCGGGCAGCGGCGGGGCTTCGGTACGGCTCATGACGACGATCGTACGAGGACACGCCGGTGCGCCCCGCCCGCGGTGGAACCGGCGGGGCTACCTCCGGTGGAAGGGGTGCAGCAGGTCGGACAGGTGCCAGTGGTGTCCGGTGCCCGCGGGGGCGGCGGCCACGGCCTCGTCGTCCTGGATCGCCGGCCGTGCCGGCCGGGGGTTGCGGAGCAGCTGCTGGACGGTCGCGACCCGGCCGGCCCGCATGATCCGGACCACGTGTCCGCCGCAGTTCGCGCAGCTGGGCCTGGAAAGGGGGGAGGGAACCCGCTCCCCGTCCGCCTTGTATATGACGAAGGCGTTGTTGGAACCGTCGACGTGGTGCTCTATTTCGTATGCCTGCTCCCAGCCGTGTCCGCACCTCATGCAGGCGAAGGCGTATGCCTCGTGTGCGGTGGCTGCTGCGATCTCGCTCATGCCCGCTCCTTTGTCCGCCGGACAGGCACTCCGGGCAAGCGCTCCGGAGAATGCGTCCCTGATTCAGTGGACGCCTTTGCCGGCAGGAACGCATCGGGCCCTGTCGACTGTTGGAGCGCTTTTGGCCTGCGCGTGGCAGAAGGGCCCGGTACGCGGCTCTCGCTTTGCTTTCTACGCCAGTCCTTTGCCTTCCGCAGGACCGGTTCGCGCCGCGTTCTTTGCCGCCACGACCGCGTCGAACACCTCGCGCTTGGGCAGCCCCGCGTCGGCGGCCACGGCGGCGATCGCCTCCTTGCGCCGCTCCCCCGCCTCCTCGCGCACCCGCACCCTGCGCACCAGCTCCTCGGCGTCCAGTTCCTCGGGCCCGGATTCGGCCGCGCCCTCGACGACGACGGTGATCTCGCCGCGTACCCCTTCGGCCGCCCAGGCCGCCAGCTCGCCCAGCGCGCCGCGCTTCACTTCCTCGTACGTCTTGGTCAGCTCCCGGCACACGGCGGCCCTGCGGTCGGCGCCGAAGACCTCGGCCATCGCGGCCAGGGTGTCGTCGAGCCGGTGCGGGGCCTCGAAGAAGACCATGGTGCGGCGCTCGTCGGCCACCTCGCGCAGCCGGCCGAGCCGTTCGCCGGCCTTGCGGGGCAGGAAGCCCTCGAAGCAGAAGCGGTCGACCGGCAGCGCGGACAGCGCGAGCGCCGTCAGCACGGCGGACGGGCCGGGCACCGCGGTGACCTTGATGTCCTTCTCCACGGCGGCGGCCACCAACCGGTAGCCGGGGTCGGAGACGGACGGCATCCCGGCGTCCGTGACCAGCAGGACACGCGCGCCGCCGGTCAGTGCCTCGACGAGTTCGGGCGTACGGGCCGACTCATTGCCCTCGAAGTAGGAGACGACCCGCCCCGTGGTGTGGATGCCGAGCGCCTGGGTGAGGCGGCGCAGCCGCCGGGTGTCCTCGGCGGCGACGACGTCCGCCGTCTCCAGCTCGGCGGCGAGGCGCGGCGGGGCGTCCGCCACGTCGCCGATGGGGGTTCCTGCGAGTACCAGCGTTCCAGTCGTTCCAGTCACAAGAGCCATCCTCCCAGCACGGGCGGCAGCGTTCGCACAGATGCGTTCCCTACGATGGCGCGGTGACGAGTACTGCGCCCGAAGCCCGACAGGGCCAAGACGCCGGGGAACCGCACGGCGAAGAACTGACCTCCTGGCAGCGGCGGCTGCGCCGCTTCGGCCATTCGCCGCGGCCCGGGATCGGGCTGCGCGAGCGGCTTGTCCCGCCGTACACCCGGCCCGGCGCCCAGCTGTGGGCGGTGCTCGGGATCTCCCCGCCGATGGCCGAGCGGCTGGTGCGGTGGTCGGCCTGGGGCGGTCCGCTGCTGGTGGCGCTGGTCGCCGGAGTGCTGCGGTTCTGGAGTCTGGGCAGCCCGCACGCGCTGATATTCGACGAGACGTACTACGCCAAGGACTCCTGGGCCCTGATCAACCAGGGGTACGAGGGCGACTGGCCCAAGGACATCGACAAGCTGATCCTCGCGGACCCGTCGAAGGTGCAGGTCCCGGTGGACCCGGGCTATGTGGTGCACCCGCCGGTCGGCAAGTGGATCATCGGGCTCGGTGAGCACTTCTTCGGGTTCACGCCGTTCGGCTGGCGGTTCATGGTGGCGGTGCTCGGCACGCTGTCGGTGCTGATGCTGTGCCGGATCGGCCGGCGGCTGTTCCGCTCGACGTTCCTGGGCTGTCTGGCGGGCACCCTGCTCGCCGTGGACGGTCTGCACTTCGTGATGAGCCGCACCGCGCTGCTCGACCTGGTGCTGATGTTCTTCGTGCTGGCGGCGTTCGGCGCGCTCCTGATCGACCGCGACTGGGCGCGGCGCAAGTTCGCCGCGGCGCTGCCGGTCGACGAGGAGGGGGTGCTGCGCCCCGACGCGGAGATCGCGGAGAGGCTGCGGCTCGGCTGGCGTCCGTGGCGGATCACCGCGGGCCTGATGCTGGGGCTGGCCTTCGCCACCAAGTGGAACGGCCTGTACATCCTGGCCGCGTTCGGGCTGATGACGGTGGCGTGGGATGTGGGTGCGCGCCGGACCGCGGGTGCGGTCCGTCCGTATCTGGCGGTGCTGAAGCGGGATCTGCTGCCGGCCTTCGTCTCGACGGTCCCGGTCGCGATCCTCACGTACGTGGTCTCCTGGACCGGCTGGATCGTCACCGACAAGGGCTACTACCGCAACTGGGCGCAGACCGACGGCCGGGGCGGCAACTGGACGTGGCTGCCGGACTGGCTGCGCAGCCTGTGGCACTACGAGTACCAGGTCTACGAATTCCATGTGAACCTGACGTCCGGCCACACGTACCAGTCCAATCCCTGGAGCTGGATCGTGCTCGGCCGGCCCGTCTCGTACTTCTGGGAGGAAGAACCGGGCTGCAAGGCGTCGGAGACCGGCAAGTGCGCGCGCGAGGTGCTGGCGCTCGGGACGCCACTGCTGTGGTGGGCGGCGTGCTTCGCCCTGGTGTACGTGCTGTGGCGGTGGTTCTTCCGGCGCGACTGGCGGGCGGGTGCGATCGCCTGCGGTGTGGCGGCGGGCTGGCTGCCCTGGTTCTTCTACCAGGAGCGGACGATCTTCCTCTTCTACGCGGTCGTGTTCGTGCCGTTCCTGTGTCTGGCGGTGACGATGATGATCGGCGCGATGCTGGGCCCGGCGGCCGGGACGGGGGCGAAATACGAGCTGGGCCTGGTGACCGACGATCCCTCGGGTGAGCGCAGACGGACGCTGGGCGCGATCGCGGCGGGCGTCCTGGTCCTGCTGATCATCTGGAACTTCATTTATTTCTGGCCGATCTACACGGGCACACCGATCCCGGACGGGTCCTGGCGCGACCGGATGTGGCTGGACACCTGGATCTGACGGGAGCGCGTCGTCCGGGTGTGTCCGGATCGACGTGCTCACGCCACAGATATCGCGTTCCGATAACAACTGTCCCGGCCCTCACCACCGTCCCGTATGGTGCCCAGCAGCATCCCCTTGAACACGTTCAAGGGGGCTCCTGGGGAGGGGGACTGCAGGCATGCGCAGTGGAGCGAAGGTTGCGATAGTCGGCGGAGTGTTCGCGGTCGTGGTCGGCGGGGTGGGCTACGGGGCGTACAACATGCTGGACGGGCTGGGCGGCGGGGGCGGCGGCGGTACGGACAGCAAGTCCACCTCCGCCGAGGTGAAGACGGGCCCGGTCACCAAGGCGGAGATCGACGACGCGTCGAAGAAGTTCCTCAAGGCCTGGGCGAGCGGCGACCCGATCGCCGCGTCCCAGCTCACCAACAACGCGGCCGAGGCAGGACCGGCCCTCACCGGCTACCGCGAGAGCGCCCACGTCACCGAGGCGGTGATCACCCCGGGCCCCGCGGTCGGCTCGAAGGTGCCGTACACGGTGAAGGCGACCGTCTCCTTCGAGGGCAGGTCCAAGCCCTGGTCGTACTCCTCCGAGCTGACCGTGGTGCGCGGGCTGACCACCGGCAGGCCCCTGGTGGACTGGTCCCCCGCCATGATCCATCCGGACCTGACGGACGGCGCCTCGCTCAGGACGGGCGAGGCGGCGGCCCCGTCGATCGAGGCCGTCGACCACAACGGCAAGGTTCTCACCAAGGAGAAGTACCCCTCGCTGGGCTCGATCCTGGACGCCCTGCGCGAGAAGTACGGCCAGAAGGCCGGCGGCACCGCGGACATCGAGACCTGGATCGAGAACGCGGACGCGGGCAGCCCGGACAAGACCCTGCTGACCCTCACCAAGGGCAGGCCGGGCAGGCTGCGGACCACCCTGGACGCCAACGCCCAGGCGGCGGCCGAGGTGGCCGTGAAGAAGTTCAGCCAGGCCTCGGTGGTGGCGGTCCAGCCGTCCACCGGCGCGATCCGCGCCGTCGCCAACAATCCGGCCACCGGCTTCAACGCGGCGATGCAGGGCAAGCAGGCGCCCGGTTCCACGATGAAGATCGTGACGGCGGCGATGCTGATCGAGAAGGGCCTGACCGCGGCCGACCGGAAGACCGAGTGCCCGCCGACCGCGACGTACTACGGCCGCACCTTCAAGAACCTGGACGACTTCTCCATTCCCGACGGCACCCTGACGGCCAGCTTCGCCCGGTCCTGCAACACGGCCTTCATCAAGCTGATCGACGACACCAAGGACGACGCGGCGCTCGCCAAGGAGGCCCGCGAGGTCTTCGGGATCGGCCTGGACTGGCAGACCGGCGTCGTCTCCTTCGACGGCAGTGTGCCCGAGGAGACCCAGGGCGAGGCGGCCGCGCAGTACATCGGCCAGGGCACGGTCCAGATGAACGCCCTCAACATGGCCTCCATCACCGCCACCGCGAAGACCGGCACCTTCCGCCAGCCGATCCTCGTGGACCGGGCCCTCGACGGCCGGCCGATCGCCACCGCCTCCCGTTCACTGCCCGGGTACGTCTCCCAGCAGCTCACCAACATGATGCGCCAGACGGCCAGTTGGGGCACCGGCAAGGCCGCCATGGCCTCGGTCGGCGGCGACAAGGGCGCCAAGACGGGCTCGGCGGAGGTGGACGGCCAGGCCACGTCCAACAGCTGGTTCACCGGCTTCAGCAACGACCTGGCCGCCGCCGCGGTGGTCCAGTCCGGCGGCCACGGCGGCGACGCGGCGGGCCCGGTGGCCGCGGCGGTCCTTCGCGCGGGGTCGTGAGATGACTACTGCCGGGCCCGGGGGGTCGCGCACGTTCGTTCTCGGAATGTGCGCGTCCGTGGGCGGCATCGCGGGTGCTGTCAGGGGCGCGGCGGACGGTATGGGGCTTCTCGAAGTCCTCGGGGTGCTGGCCATAGGGGTGTTCGGGGTGCTGCTGACCGTCCGCTGCGTGGTGAATTACTCCAAGGAGCAGTGACAGCCGCCCCGCACGCGTGGAACCCCGTCGCTTGCCCCGTGCGAAGTTCGCTAGCGTGCGGGGCATGAGCACTTCCGATGCCACCGCTGCCGCCGAAGCCCACCCCCGATTCGCCGAGGCCCTGCGGGAGCTGGGACTCGATGCCGAGGTCCGCCGCTTCCCCGAGGCTACCCGTACCGCCGCCGAGGCCGCTGCCGCGATCGGCTGTGCGCTCAGCGAGATCGTCAAGTCGCTGATCTTCGAGGCCGACGGGGCCCCGGTGCTGGTCCTGATGGACGGCTCCTCGCGGGTCGACGTGGAGCGGGTACGCGCGGAGCTGGGCGCCGGGAAGGTCAAGCGGGCCGGGGCCGAGCTGGTCCGGGAGACGACCGGGTACGCGATCGGTGGCGTACCGCCCTTCGGGCACCGTACGAAGACCCGGGTGCTGGCCGACCGGGGGCTGCTGGACCACGACGTGGTGTGGGCGGCGGCGGGCACCCCGCACACCGTCTTCCCGCTCGACCCCAAGTCGCTGATCGGGCACGCCGGCGGCAGCGTGGTGGATGTGCGCGAGCAGTCGAATTGACACCGCTGGTCGCGTTCGCGGTCCTGATCGCGGCCGTCACGCATGCCAGTTGGAACGCGATCGCGCATCCCAACACTGCTGGTTGCCAGTTCAGAGCATACGCGCACGTCAGAGAACACAGAAGCCCCGCCCGGCAGTTGAGCCGGAGGGGGCTTTTCCTCCTGCGGGCGGGTCAGTCGTCGTACGCCTCGCCAGAGAAGATGTCGCGCACCAAGGCAGCGATCACGTCCCGCCGTTCCCGGTCACCCGTGGTGGCCTCGGGGTAGTCGGCGGGTAGATAGCAGCCCTGCGGTAAAGCTCAAGCACAGTCTTGCTCGTTTCAATCGCAGTGAACTGAAACGTCATTTCGGACGATCTGATGACCTTCCGAACGGCCTGCCCGCCCTGCCACCCCTTGATTTCAGTGGAGTCTGCTGAGTTGGATTCAGTAATTCCAGCATCAGAGATCCATCCGATATCAGCCATGAAGGCCGGCCACTCGGACATTGAGTCGATCGCCCCCTTTGCGCTCGGCGGACCGACATAGGCGGCTCGAAAAGCGCCACGCGCGCAGCGCTGGCATTAAGAAGCACCTTTATCCCATTTCGTAACAATTGACATAGTTGACTTGCGATCAAGTTCGCGAAATCCTTGGCCTATGGACCAGGGAATTTCGGCGGCACTCGGGGCACTTGCTGGAGCATCCGGCGCTCTCGGAGCCGCGTGGGCAACTGCTCGAACTCAGATGAATTCTGCAAAAATCGCAGCGCAGGCAGAACACAAGAGACAGCGCATGGAATCGCGCCTTATATCTTATAAAGAATTCATCAGCGCTTACGATGAGTTCACAAGCATTACGGCGCCGCTAATATATGTCACAGACGGGCCGCAACGCGAGTTGTTCTCCGAAGATGTAGAGAGCTCCGCAGGTGAGGCGTTGGAACGTCTCAAGGCGGCATATCTGGACGTCTCTCTGGCCGGGCCCGAAAAGTGCCTCGGATAAGGCAGATGCCCTTATCTCGGTTGCCAGAGTTGCGTTAAGCCAGGTGCATTATATCTGCCATACATACAGATAGTTCGGCGACGAAGAGGCAGTGCGAGAGTTGACGCAAGTACACTGGGAATCTCTTTTTGAGATACTCAATATTGGGTCAATACGCGACTTCACCAATATTGCACAAGCTGTGTTGGATGAGGATGGCACTCAGCTAGCGAGGAGCTAGAAAGGATTCCCGCGCATATGAACCTCAAAGGCGACCGCGTACCGGGGCTGCCCGGACTCCGAATCCGGAAGCCACTGCGGGCCCCCGACTTCCGACACCCAGTAGACGGCCACCCCGCCCCGGATTCCGGAGATTGCGTGAACCAGCGTGCGCACCAAGGCGCATAGGTCGTGGGCCCCGGACTCGGTTTCCGCCCATGCGTGGAAATCCAGGCTGGCGTGAGGGCGGGAGGAGCGGTCGGTCATGCCCGCCTCGCCGAATCGGCGGTAGCGGGCGGCCCACCGCTGGGCCGGGGTCGCGAGACCTGGAAGCGTTCGGCGGCTCGCGGCAGGGGCCAGTTGAGCATTCTGGACCGCATCCCGCTGCTTCCCGCCGAGGGAAACAGCTACACCTACAACGAGGAAGCGACACTTCCTGGTGCTGCCTTCCGTGGCGTGAGCGAGGGCTACACCGAGAGTACTGGAACGGTTAACCAGAAGTCCGAGAGTCTTGTAATTCTCATTGGTGACGCGGACCGCAAATGCTATCACACCCTTGTCGCATCTATCGGAAGATGGGACGCACATGGAAGTTGCGTGAGAAGGTAGGGGCGTGGATGATTTCACTGAAGCCGATGAGTATATCGCGTGGGCAACTCAAGAACTTGCCCGAAACGGAAATCCGAAGATTTGTATGACCGAGAGCGCCCCGGCTCGCAAAACCATCTCCGAGTATGGAGATATTCTAGAATCCGCCATGGATGAGAAGCCGCTCCAAGAGTTCTTTACCGCACACCCGGAGATGCTTGCGCATCAACTCGGCCCCCAATGCCGGTGGGTAATCCCCAAGCCTCAACTGGGAGGCAAGTATGAGCCAGACTTCATGGCCGCACGAGTTAACAGCGGCGGCCTGAGATGGTTTGGTATCGAACTAGAGACTCCTCGAATCGAAAGACTCTTCACGCTGAAGCATGGCACAGAGTCGGAGAAACTAAGGGAAGGGCTTCAGCAGGTCAAAGACTGGCGTCACTGGATCAGGCATAATATGCAAACTGCCCAAAATGGCCCGCATGTTGGAGGGGTCGGGCTGGTTGGCATCACTGATCAGTTCGAAGGTCTTGTCCTAATTGGCCGACGCCGCAATGCAACCAAAGATGACCAGCGTCGTCGGCAGCAGATCCACTGGGACCAGCGCACCGACATCCATTCTTACGATTGGATCACGGAGCAGGCGAACGGGTTGGTAGCCCTGAGTGGAAATCGGCAAGCCGACGGGTGCTATGAGTGCGACGTGTACGGGCGCTGAGGGCTGTCCCGTAAATGATCTACAGCCTGGTCCGGGGACGGGCGGCGGTCAGGTCGGCCCGTCGCCTATCCGGCGAGCATGAGGTTGTGCATCCGGGCGATGCCGCTCATCGCATGGTGGACGCCGTTGCCGCGTAGGCGGCAGTCGCGCAAGATCTTCCAGCACTTCATCCGCGCGAAGACGTGCTCGACGCGGGCCCTTACTTGCTTGTGGCTCTTGTTGTGGGCCTGCTTCCAGTCGGGGAGTTCCTCGTCTTTGCTGCGGCGGCGGTGCGGGATGACCAGACCGGTGCCGCGGTAGCCGCCGTCGGCGATCGTGGTGGTGTTGCCGACGGCGACCTCGGCACCGGACTCGGCCCAGGCCCGACAGCCGTTGCGGTTGCCCGGCAGCGGGCGGCCGACTACGACGATCAGGCGCGTGTCGGCGTCGATCACGACCTGGTGGTTGGTGGAGTAGCGGTAGTTCTTCGACTGCTCGGCGACCTTGTGGTCGCGAGTGGGCACCAGCGTGCCGTCCACGATCAGCACCGCGTCTTTGGCGAACCGCTTGCGCGGCTTGAGCGCGAGCCTGGGGCCCAGGTGGGAGATCACCCGGTCGGCGGCTGATTTCGACGCCCGGGCAGCGGGGCCAGTTGGCGTAGCGTCAGGTCGGTTCGCCAGCAGGCGGCGACCAGCAGAACTCGATCTTCCAGCGAAAGCTTCCACGGCCGGCCCTTGCTCGCCTGATTCTCGTCTTCGCGGCACAGTGGGGTCGCCAGCTGGGCAAACACGCGCGGACTCAGACCAGTGAAGGGGGCTATCCAGGAGGGCTCCGACGCCGTGATCACACCAGTCGTGCGGCAGATCATTTCAGTTGCCGACACTCCTCCTTACGGCTGATTCTGGGCGCGCGTCGAGCAAGGAGGAACAGGATGGGGCTCGCACTCTTCCCCGGAGATGACGACGTGAGCAGCCCGGACATCTCCTGGTCCTACAGCGGGTTCGCCCCGTTCAGGGCGTGGTTGGCACAGTCCGAGGGGTTCACCCTCGCCGAGATGCACGGCTTCGGCGGAGACCGCCCGTGGAGCAGCGTTTCCACCACGCTGGCACCGCTTCTCGATCACCCGGACGACGACGGGCCCGACCTCACGCCGACTCATTGCGCCGCCATGCTGCCCCGCCTGGAGGCAATCGTCGGCCGGTGGCGGCGCGATGACAGCGATCCTGTTCTCCAACGGCGCATCGACGACACCCGCCAGCTGATCGTCGTCATGAGGCTCTGCCTGGACAAGGACATCGAGCTCATCTTCGGCTGACCATCGCTACAGATAGCCCCCGGCAACGGTGACCAGCAGTTGCGGGACATCCCTTAGCCAGTAAGAAGCTGCGCCCGCAGCGTGTTTACCGCGTCCTGTAGCGGGAGCACGGTCACCAGCTCGGAGCGCGGGGAAGCGTGCAGCCGGGAACGGTTGGGGAGTTCGACCAGCGGTACGGCCCCAAGCGGATTCTCAACAGTCAACCTGCCTTTGGGTTTGAACTCCGCTGCGACGGGCCCCGACGATCGAGCGCGTTCTCGGACGGCAGTTCTCACCACAGGGGATGCTGCACGGGGCGGGGTCGTCGGGGCACGGGACGTCACCTCCCGACAGGCATATGTCAGTTTGACGAAAAAGGGACACCAGCGGGACCCCATGCGGGCTGTTGACCCTGGTTGAGCGCGGGCCGTTCGATGGGGCGTGCGGCAGCGAGAGGCAGCAGGGAAGCAACAGTTGGGTCGATGCGCCCGGATGCTTCTCCGTGCTGTGCTGAGCAGACGGCCCGAGTCCGGCGGAACTGAGAGGCATCAACCTTGTAGACGTCACTCTATGCAATCGCAGTGATGCGATGTGCTCATCGTAGGTCAGCGAGATACCCGCTTTGCCGATCGCGCCTTCTCACACTCTCGGCCCGGATATCGCGATCAATCACAGCGAGACCGGTTCCGCGACGAACCCACCACACCATTGGATACAGCCATGCCCAAAAAGAAGACGCCCCCACCCTTGCCAACTCTTGAACTCCGTTACCGCGGACTGCACTTAACCGTTGAACACATGCCCCGATGGCTCGTCGCAGCGCTGGCCACGGTTGCAGGCAGTGTGTTCGCCGCATGGATTACGTCCCGTTAGGCGGCAACACAACGCCACAGGCAGTTAGCTCGGGGCAGCCGGGGACTGACGCATGTGTCGATGCCGTCACGTGTCCACTCCAGAACTGTTGGAACGAAGTGTTGGGACACGCGATCAAGGACCAGCTCCTCACCTTCACTCTGATCTCTGGGGGCGGGCTGCTGATCAGCGCGGCCGGCGCCTGCTTCGTACCGTCCCCGGCTGCCGGGGCCTGGCCGCATCTACTGGTCTCGGCCGGGCTCCATGTGGCGTACATGCTGCTGCTGATGCGCTCGTTCACCGTTCCTAGCCAGTGCGCATAAGTGAGTCCTGGACCCACTCATGTGTACTGGGCGCATCCCGAACGGTGTTGGATGCACTCGGTCGCCGCTTTCTCGTCCCGTTCGGCGGCACGCCTCTTGGGGCGTGGTCCGTGGCGGGTGGGCGGGTTCCGTCGCGTCCCCGGATACCTGGTCCGGCCTGGGCGGTCCGATGCCCGTGCACATCGCTCTGGTGTGCGCGGGGCGGTGCCGTCCGACGCCGGATCGGGTGTCCGAGGGCGCGTCGTCCGATCGCGATACCGGCGGCATCGTGACGGGACATCCTGCGGTGCGGGGTGACCAGTGGCTTCTGCCAGTGCTGGGCACCCCACATGCTGGTGTAGGCGGGATCGACTGCGACAATCGCAAGGCCGTGTTCGGCGGCCATGGAGACCAGCCGGGCCCTGAGCTTCCCGGTCGGGATGCCGGAGATGAGCTGCCGGAACCGTTTCCGGCGGCCGTGCTTCTCCCGGGTCTTCTCGGCAGTGAAGTCGAGATCCTCGATGGCGATCGCGCTCGCACCGGTCTGTTTGGCCCAGTGCAGGAGCCGGGTCAGGGCGTGGCGGATCTGGGCGTCGCGGTGCGTGGCGGTACCGGACAGGTCGTAGAAGAAGCGGTGGGGCTCGCCCGTGGGGTTGCCGTGGGGGTCGAGGTGGTAGGCGGCGAGGTGGTCGGCGTTCGTGTCGACACCGACCATGCCCCGGGCCTGGGCGGTCTCAAGCGGGACCGTCTGGACGGCGGGGCGCCGCCAGGACGCGGTGAGGTACCAGCGGCCACGGTCCACATCGCGGTGGATGCGGTAGGCGACGGCCCGGTTCGCGGCGATCCGGTCGGCCCACTCCACCCCGCGGTGCGCGAACGCGACGGTGGAGGCGAGGGTGTACCGGCCGTGCCTGGCATTGGCCAGGTGGGCCAGCGGGGCGGGCAGCTTGATCGACACTTCGCCGGTGTCGGTCAAGCGGATCGTCTCGTTCCCGAACCGCTTCCCCGACTCGCCGTCCGCCGCCAGGAACCAGCGCTCCGCCTCCCAGCGTTCCCGCCACTGCTCCTCGGTGAGGTGGGCCTGGGCGAGGTGGTGGCGGGTGTTGAGGAGACGCTTGCCGCCCCGTACGACCCGGACCCGTCCGGTCTGCCGGTCACGGACCGCCGAACTGTGGCGGGCTTCCAGGGCTTTGAGGCGGCGGGACTTGTGGAACCACTCACCCCGGGAGCGGAAGCCGCCAGGGGCGCGCTTCGTCCCGGGCGCGCCGATGGGGAGGGACAGGCGGTGCCGCAGGGTCCTGATCCCGGCTTCGAGCGTCTGGATGTGGGCGGTCTGGCAGCGGCGGGCGAGTGCCCACTGGTCGTGTGTGGCCTTGGTGATCGCACCCGCGATCCGCGACGACGACGCCCCGGTCAATCCCCGCTTCCGCGACGCCCAGGACTCCGCACCGTGCTCCAGACCATCCGCGCAACGGGCCTTCAGATCACGCGAAGCCAGACGCCCCTGATGCTCGCCCACCAGACGCAGAACCTTCTCGTCCTGGGGCGTGAGGTGCTTGAGACGGTCCCGGACCGCCACCCCGCACGGCCCAGGCACCACGAACGGCGCCGCCAACTCCCGCACACCACCCACCACAACACCCCCTCCCTCGAAGCCGGACAGCCACCACCCAGTCCAACGAGCACCAAGCAGCCAAGGTCACCCATTCGGCACCAGAACTACCGTTCCCACCCCGCGAAGCCGCCGACCGGACTCACTCCAGCTCACCAAAACTCGCTCCAGCTCACCAAACCGACAGCAGCTCACAACCCTGGGCGACTTCGGGCAGATGTATCCGATCGCCCGAGGTACGGCCCCGCTGGTGGTGACGGTCCTCGCCGCGGTCTTCGTCGGCGAGCACCCGGACGGCTGGGCCACGGCCGGGGTCGCGGTGGCCTCGGCGGGGCTCGTCGGGCTCGCCCTCTGGGGCATCCGGGGTTCCGGCAGGCGTCCGGACTGGCCTGCGCTGCTGGCCGCCCTCGCGACCGGTCTGGCCATCGCCGTGTACGCCACGGTGGACGGCGTCGGGGTGCGCGCCTCGGGCACCTCGCTCGGTTACGTCGCCTGGCTGATGATCCTGGAGGGGCTTGCCATCCCGGCCTACGCGCTGTACCGGCACCGGGCCGAACTCGTCGAGCGGCTGAGGCCGTTCGCCGCCCGCGGGCTGCTGGGCGCGGCCCTGTCGGTGACGGCGTACGGACTCGTCCTGTGGGCCCAGACGCGGGCGGCGCTGGCCCCGATCGCGGCGCTGCGCGAGTCGTCCATCATCGTCGGCGCGGCCATAGGGACGCTGTTCTTCAAGGAGCGGTTCGGCGCACCGCGCATCGCAGCGGCCGGGCTGACGGTCGTCGGCATCGGGCTGATGCTGCACACGAGTTGAGCACGGCTCCAGCAGCAGTACCCCGCGAATGAACGTGACACATCGTGGGTCGATCGTCACGCTCTAATCGGGGTGTACGGAGAGGGTGTACGTGCAGTCGGTGTCGGGGACGACGACGAGCAGTGGGTTGCCGCTCTTGATGTGCGCCTGGGCCGCGCGCTGGCCCTGCCGGTCCTCGTACCAGGCACGGAGCTCGGCGGGGCGGTCGGGCATGGAGCCGACCGGCAGCCGCCCCATGGGCTGCACCCACGCCGAACCCTCCAGGTCCGATCGCAGGCCGAAGCCAAGGCCGAAGGCGGAGGCGGAGGCGGAGGCGGAGGCGGGATCAGCGTCCGAGTCGGGATCGGCGTCGGAGTCGGGATCGGCGTCGGAGTCGGAGTCGGCGTCTATCCGGTCCGCGATCCACAACGCCTGACCGCCCAGCCACCGCAGCGCCAGCACCGGGGAGGCGGTCCGGAACGTGCCCAGCACGTGCCTCGCCATCTCTCCCGTGCCCCCGAAGAATTCCACCGCCAGCGCCTCGCACCGGTAACCCCCCTGCGGCGCCGCCCCGTTCACAGCCCACCCCGGCTGCTCCGCAGATTCCGCAACGCGTTTTCCACGCTCAGCCGCTCGGCCGGAGTCAGCGCCCGGACCCACTCGGGCTCCGCCTCCCACTCCACACCACCACCGACCGGCCGCAACGACCAGTACGGACCGGCAACCCCGCGGAACTCGCCCACCCGGTCGCCATGGCCGGTATCCCGGAAAAGCGTTCCGGGCGAGGGGACTTGAAGGGGTTCGCGACGAGTCAGGGCACCGTCGTCTTCGGGCACGTCAACTCCGCTCCGTAGCCATTCCACTACCAGGAGGCTTCAGCGTGGCCTAGGGTCGAGACATCTTCAACGTTTCGCAATCGGAGGGCACGTTGGTAAACGTCAAGCAGTTGAACCCCGAGGCAAGCCCGCGAGCGGCCTACGGCGCCCGCTTACGCAGCTCCCGTGAATTGCGCGGCTGGACGCAGGATGAGCTGGCTGACCTGGCGGGGTACTCGGGCAGGCACATCTCGGCCATCGAAACCGGCCGCAAACCGCCAACGCTCCGCTTTTCGCGGAGCGTGGATACTGTCTTCGGATTCACCAGCACTGCCGAATCGTTCGAACGCGCGTGGGCAGAGCTCCGGAACGGCAGTCTGCTGGAAGGCTTCCCGGAGTACCTGGGGCAGGAGAGCCGCGCGGCTGAGATCCGGATGTTCGACGTTGGGGTGATTCCGGGGCTGCTTCAGACGCCGGAGTACGCGACGGCCATCGAAGAGGGGCATGCGAAGCGGGGCACGATCACCCCGGATCAAGCATCGGAGCGGGTCGAGGCGCTGATAGAGCGCCAGGCGGCCATGGTACGTCGCATCCCGCCCATGCTGATCGTGGTGCTGGACGAGAGCTGCATCCGTCGTGTGATCGGAGGGGCAGCGGTCATGGAACGCCAGATGGCCCATCTGATCGAGTGCGCCGAGAGGCCGGACACTGTGCTTCAAGTGGCCCCTTACTCCATGGGTGAGCGCCGCCCGTTCAACCGGCTGGTGAACCTCCTGACCCTGCCCGACCGCTCGGTGATGTCCTACGTGGAGTCTGAAACCAATGGGTACTTGGACAGAGAATTGACGTCCGTGCTGCCGCTGGTGAGGTACTACCATCAGCTTCAGGCCGAGGCGCTCTCCCAAGCGGTGTCCGTGGCCATGTTCGACGAAGTGCGAAAGGGAAGCCCCTGATGACTGATTCCCCCTCCCTCCTCTGGGTCAAGTCTTCGTACAGCGGCAGCGGCGGTTCCTGCGTCGAGTGGGCCCCGCTCAGTGCACTCGACACCGGCATCGTCCCCGTCCGCGACTCCAAGAACCCGGGCGGCCCCGTGCTGCACGCCTCCCCCGCCTCCTTCGCCGCCTTCGTGGCGGGCGTCAAGGCCGGGGAGTTCGGCGCCGTCTGACCTGGACCGACCCCACACCGCCCCGCCGTGCCACGCACGGCGGGGCGGTCGGGCGTCCGGCCGCCGCGCCGGCCGACCTGCTGGAGTTCGCCACCGCAGGGCGGGAGTCGGCGGCGGGCAGCTCGCGGGCCGACGCGGCGGAAACCGATGCTCCGGGTCTCGCCGCGCTCAGCTCGCCGGGACCGCCGCCAGGCGGGCCGGCGGTTCCTCGGTGGCCGGGGCCGCCGGGGCCGTCGGCCTGGCGGCCGGGCGCAGGAGCACGGCGCAGGCGAGGGCGGCCAGCAGGGCGAGCGAGGCCGAGACGGTCAGGCACAGCCGCATGCCGTCGAGGAAGGAGTCGCCCAGGGCGGTCAGGGCCGGACCGGTGGCGGCGTCCAGGTCGAGCCCGGCCACGGCGCCGAGTCCCTGCTCGCGGGCGGTGTCGAGGACGCGGGCACCGGCCTCGGCGGGCACCCCCGCGTCGGCGAGGCGGCCGGGCAGCGCGTCGAGGGCCCGGGTGGTCAGCAGGGCGCCGAGCACGGCGGGGCCGAGGGCTCCACCGACCTGGCGGAAGGCGTTGTTCCCGGCGGCGGCCATCCCGGCCAGGTGGTACGGGACGGAGGACACCGCGGAGGCGGTCATCGGGGTGAGTACGGCGCCCATGCCGAGGCCCAGCAGGGCCAGCCGCCAGACGATCGAGCCGTAGGAGGTGTGGGCGTCGACGCCGGTCAGCGAGAGCATCGCGCCCGCCGCGACGACCAGGCCCGTGGTGATCAGGACCCGGGCGGAGACCCGGTGCATCAGGCGTCCGATGGGCGCGCCGACGACGAGGGCCACCCCGGACACCGTCACCATCCGCAGCGCCGCCTCGATCGTGGTCAGGTGCTGGACCATGCCGAAGTAGAGACTCAGCACGAAGAAGAAGCCGATCAGCCCGAGGAAGCTGATCATGGCGACCAGGGCGGTGGCGGTGAAGGCCGGGCTGCGGAACAGCGCCAGGTCGAGCATCGGGCTCGCGCTGCGGCGCTCCACGGCGACGAACACGGCGGCGGACACCGCGCCGAGCACCAGGGCCGTCACCACGGCGGGCTCACCGAAGCCGTCCGCGCCGCCCTCGATGACGCCGTAGACGACCGCGGTGACCGCGACGGCCGCACTGATCTGTCCGGGCCAGTCGAGCCGGCGGCCGTGCGGGGCGCGCGAGTCGGGCAGCAGGAACGCCGCGACAACCAGCACGATCAGGGAGACCGGCACGGGCAGGAGGAAGATCCAGCGCCACGCGACGTGCTCCAGCAGCGCACCCGCGATCAGCGGGCCCACGGCGAGCGAGGCCATCAGGGACATGGCCCACAGGCCGATGAACCTGCCCCGTTCCCGGTGGTCGGGGACCGCGTGGCTGATCAGGGCCAGCGTCGTGGGCAGCAGCGCCGCCGCCCCCAGCCCGGAGACGGCCTGCCCTGCCCACAGGGCCTGCACCGAGTCCGAGGACAGCGAGATCGCCGCGCCCAGCGCACAGAAGGCCATGCCCGCCTGGAAGACCCGCTTGCGGCCGTGGACGTCGCCCCACACCCCGGTGGCCAGGATCAGCGCGGCCATCGGCAGCACGAAGGCGTCCGAGACCCAGGACAGCTGGGACGTGGAGGCGCCCAGAGCCCGCTGGACGGCCGGCAGGCTCACCGACACGGTGGTCACGGGGAGGTAGGCGACGAAGACGCCCAGGCAGGCCATGACGAGCGTGACGCCCCGCCCTGATCTGTCCTGTGTCGTTGCGGAATTCACGAAGAGGTTCCTTCTGCTGCGGGGGTGGGTGCCGCGCGGGCACCGGTTGCGATGTGAGCACCGCCGTCCGGCGTGCGCCCGCTCCCGGGCGCACCGGCGTACCACCGCGTTCCGCGCGGTCCGCCGGATCACCCGCAAAGCCGCCGACCAGCTTCGCCCCGACTGTCGATGAATCCCCAAGCGATCCCTGCGAACGTCATGGAACCTCCGGATGGAGCGCCGCCCATGTGACCATTCATCCATGCCTGACGATCTGGACCGCAAAATCATCCATGGACTGAACTGCTCGCCGCGGGTCTCCTTCCGCCGCCTCAGCGAGGTCGTCGGGGTGTCCGAGCAGACCGTGGCGCGCCGCTACAGCGCCCTGCGCCGCGGCGGCGTCGTCCGCGTCGTCGGGCTGAGCAGCCCCGCCGCCCACGGCCGGTCCGAGTGGATCGCGCGGCTGCGCTGCCGCCCGGACGCCGTGGGGCCGCTCGCGGATTCCCTGGCCCGCAGGCCGGAGGTCGCGTACACGAGCATCGCGTCGGGCGGTTCGGAGATCATCTGCATCATCCGTTCGCCCGCCGGGACCGTCGGCGACGACGTGCTGCTGCGGCAGCTTCCCCGGGCGGCCTCGGTCCTCGACCTGAACGTCGATCTTCTCGTCCACGCCTTCGGTTCCCCGGACACGGCCGGCTGGACCGGGCGGGAGGGCTCGCTCACCGAGGAGCAGGTGCGGCTGCTGACCGCGGAGCGCCCCATCCCCGCCGGGCCCCCGCTCACCCCGACCGAGGAGGACCGCCCGCTCCTCGAAGCGCTGGCGGAGGACGGCCGCGCCTCCCACACCCGGCTCGCGGAGGCCACCGGCTGGTCCAAGCCGCGCGTGGCCCGTCGGCTGGAGGCCCTCGAAGCGACCGGCTCGCTGGTCTACGACATCGACGCCGTGCCCGAACGCCTCGGCTACGAGCTCAACGCCACCCTCTGGCTCCAGGTCGACCTGCCTCGGCTCCAGGAGATCGGCGAGGAGCTCAGCGGGCACGACGAGTGCGCCTTCGCCGCCGCCATCAGCGGCAAGCACAACATCATGGCCGTGGTCATCTGCAAGGACACCCCGGACTTCTACCGCTACCTCAGCGGCCGCTTCGCCCGTACCGAGGGCATCAGGGGCTATGAGATCAGTGTGCGCGTGCGCCGCCTCAAGCAGGCCGCCTCCCTCATCCTCAACGGGCGGCTCATCCACCCCGCGCTCGCCTGACCCGGGCGCGGGGCGGACCCGGCCCGCATCGGTCAGGCCCCCGAAACCGCGTCCCGGAAGCCGTAGTTGACCGCCGTCAGCCCGCCGTCCACGCGCAGCGTCGTCCCCGTGATCCAGGCCGCGTCGCGCGAGGCGAGGAAGACGACGGCGGAGGCGATGTCCTCCGGCTCGCCGACCCGGCCGAGCGGGTAGAGGGCGCTCACCCGGGACAGTTCGGCGTCCCGGCCCGCCCAGGCGTCCGTGCGGATCGTGCCGGGCGCGACCAGGTTGACGCGTACGCCGCGCGGTCCCGCGTGTCCCGCGAGGGTGCGGGTGAGGCTGGCCAGGCCCGCCTTGGCGGCGCTGTAGCCGTGGTTGCCGAAGTCCTGTTCGCCGTTGACCGAGCCGATGTTGACGATCGCGCCCCGGCCGGAGGCCACCAGGTGCGGGAGGGCGGCGCGGGCGCAGCGGTAGGGGCCGGTGAGGGTGACGTCCAGGTCGCGCTGCCAGGCCTCGTCGGGCTCGTCCTCGAAGAGCGGGACGTCCCTGGTGCAGGCGTACGCGTTGTTGACCAGGACGTCGAGGGAGCCGAAGGCGGCGACCGCGTGGGCCACCGCCGCCTCGACGGCCGCCCGGTCGGCCACGTCGCAGGGCAGCGCCTCGGCGGCCCCGCCCGTCTCGCGTATCGCCGCGGCGGCCTTCTCGGCGCGGGCCCCGTCCAGGTCGGTGACCAGGACGCGGGCGCCCTCCGAGGCCAGCCGGCGGGCCGTGGCCGCGCCGATGCCCTGGCCCGCTCCGGTGATGAGCACGCCGTATCCGTCGAACCGTGAACCAGCAGAGCGATGAGGAGTCATAGCGCCGACCGTACTGCCCTGACCAGGGCCTGGGCACGGGGATCGGCGGTGACTCCCTTCTGCAGACCGTTCGTCACATAGCCGAACGCGACGCCGGATTCGGGATCGGCGAAGCCGAGCGAGCCGCCCCGGCCGGGGTGGCCGAACGAGCCGCGGGCGAGCAGCGGGGCCGCCGGGCCGTGCAGCATGTAGCCCAGGCCGAACCGGGTGTTGACGACCAGGACCCGGTCCGGGCCCGCCGACTCCTCGGTGCGGGCGAGGGTGAGGGTGGCCGGGGCGAACAGGCGGTGCCCGTCGACCGGGCCGATCATCGCGGCGTAGCAGCGGGCCAGCGCGCGGGCGGTGGCGATGCCGTTGGAGGCGGGGAGTTCGGCCGCGCGGTAGCCGGGGTCGTTCTCGTCGGGGAGCGGGTCGATGGCGCCGAAGGCGCGGCGGGTGAGGGACTTCGGGTCGCGGTACGCCTCGGTGACGGACCGCTTGGGCCGCACCCGCAGGGTGCCGCCGTTGCCCGGGACCGCGGGCGGTTCGACGGGCCCGATGCGGCCGACCCGGTGCGCCTCGTCCGCCGGGAGGCCGAACCAGAAGTCCAGGCCGAGCGGGCGGGCGATCTCCTCGGCGATCCAGCGGCCGACGGTGCGGCCGGTGACCCGGCGCACCAGTTCGCCGATGAGCCAGCTGTAGGTCTGGGCGTGGTAGCCGTGGTCGGTGCCGGGTTCCCACTGGGGCCGCTGGGCGGCGACGGCCTGCGGGCCACAGATCCCGTCGGCCGCCTCGGAGGGGGTCAGCGGGCAGTCGAGCGCGGGGAGCCCGGCCCGGTGGGACAGGAGGTGCCGGACGAGCACGCGTTCCTTGCCGGCCGCCTTGAACTCGGGCCAGTACGTGCCGACCGGGGCGTCGAGGTCGACCTGGCCGCGCTGGTGCAGCAGCAGCGGTACGGCGGCGGCGATGCCCTTGCCCGCCGAGCGGACGATCTGCACCGTGTCCACGGCCCATGGTTCGGTGCCGTCGACGTCTCTCGTACCGGCCCAGACGTCGACGACCTTCTGCCCGTCCCGGTAGACCGTGACGGCCGCGCCGCGTTCGCCGCGCTGCTCGAAGTTACGGATGAAGGCATCCCTGACCGGTTCGAATCCGGCCGCCACCGTGCCCCGTACGTCCACGCCTGCTCCTGCGCTCCCGCTCATCCCCCCATGGTGCATCCCGTCACAAGTGGCGGGTGTGGCGGGTCACCTCATGTTCACAGTCGCGGAACGTCCAGCGTCACCGAGCGCGGATCGAAGCCGAAGGGCAGCTCCAGGCGGTGGTTGCGCATCAGCTTCTCGTCGCACAGCAGGTCCTGCGTGCGGTCGTCGGCGGCGATGACGCCCTCGCTGAGGATCACCGCGCGCGGGCAGAGCTCCAGGGCGTAGGGCAGGTCGTGCGTGACCATGAGCACGGTGACGTCCAGGGACCGCAGGATGTCGGCGAGTTCGCGCCGCGAGGCCGGGTCCAGGTTGGAGGACGGCTCGTCCAGGACGAGGATCTCCGGCCGCATGGCGAGGACGGTGGCGACGGCGACGCGGCGGCGCTGGCCGAAGGAGAGGTGGTGCGGCGGCCGGTTCGCGTACTCCTCCATGCCGACCTGCTTCAGGGCCTCGGTGACGCGTTCCTCCAGTTCGGCGCCGCGCAGCCCGGAGGCGGCGGGGCCGAAGGCGACGTCCTCGCGGACGGTGGGCATGAAGAGCTGGTCGTCGGGGTCCTGGAAGACGATGCCGACCCGGCGGCGGATCTCGGCGAGGTTGCGCTTCTCGACGGGGAGGCCCGCGACCCGGACGGTGCCCGCGCCGGCGTCGAGGATGCCGTTGAGGTGGAGTACGAGGGTGGTCTTGCCGGCGCCGTTGGGGCCGAGCAGGGCGACCCGCTCGCCCCGGCCGACCGTGAGGTCCACCCCGAAGAGCGCCTGGTGGCCGTCGGGGTAGGCGTAGGCGAGGCCGCTGACTTCCAGGGACGGCGCGGGGGCGGTGGGCTGACTCATAGGGTCCATCCCAGCAGACAGATCGCGAGGGCGAGCACGGGGAGTACGGCGGCGTGGGCCCACTGGGTACGGGAGGCCGTCACCTCGTCGATGACCGGCATGGAACCGGCGTAGCCGCGGCTGACCATGGCGAGGTGGACGCGTTCGCCGCGCTCGTACGACCTGATGAAGAGCGCGCCGGCCGACTTGGCCAGGACGCCCCACTGCCGTACGCCGCGCGCCTCGAAGCCCCGGGAGCGGCGGGCGATCGACATCCGGCGCATCTCGTCGGTGATCACATCGCCGTACCGGATCATGAAGGAGGCGATCTGGACGAGCAGCGGCGGCAGCTTGAGCCGCTGGAGGCCGAGCAGCAGCGAGCGCAGTTCGGTGGTGGAGGCGAGGAGTACGGACGCGGCGACGCCGAGGGTGCCCTTGGCGAGGACGTTCCAGGCGCCCCAGAGGCCGGGGACGCTGACGGAGAGGCCGAGGACATGGGTCTGCTCGCCGGGCACCACGAACGGCATGAGCAGCGCGAACGCGACGAACGGCACCTCGATGAGCAGCCGCTTGAGCAGGAAGCCCGCCGGGATGCGGGCGAACGCGGTGACCGCGCCGAGCAGCACCGCGTACAGCCCGAACGCCCACACCGACTCGCGCGGCGTCGAGACGACGACCACGACGAAGCAGAAGGCGGCGGCGATCTTGCAGTGCGGCGGCAGGTCGTGGACGGGCGAGTGACCGTGCCGGTAGAGCTTGTGCGCGTGCCCAGCGCCCATGTCAGACGTTCTCGCCGGCGCGCGAGGTGCCGTCGGGGGCGTCCTGCGTGCGACGGCGGCGGACCACGTAGAAGACTCCGCTGCCTACCACGACCGTGGCGCCGACGCCGATCACTCCGGCGAGGCCGCCGGAGATCCGGGTGTCGGAGATGTCCTTGACGCCGTAGTCGGCGAGCGGGGAGTCCTTGGCCGCGTGTTCCTCGGTCTTCTTGTCGATGCCCTGGTCGGCGGCGACCTTCTCCAGGCCGTCGGGGTCGGCGGAGGCGTAGTAGGAGACGAAGCCCGCCAGGACGAGGGCGGTGACCAGGCCGGTGACCCAGATCCCCCGGTGCGAGCGGGCGGCGACCGGGGCGGCCGGCTGCCGGGCGGGGGCGTCGACGAGCTCGCCGTCGACCCGGAGCTTGAGCGAGGAGGTGAGCCCGCGGGCGCCGTGGACCAGGTCGGGACGTACGGCGATGACGGCGCCGACGGTCAGCGCGGTGATCACGGCCTCGCCGATACCGATCAGGACGTGGACCCCGACCATCGCGGTGAAGACCTTGCCGATCGGGATGTCGGTGGTGCCGCCGATCCAGTAGATCAGCGTGAAGGCACCGGCCGCGGCCGGTACGGAGACCAGGGCGGCGACGAAGGACGCGGCGGTCACGGAGCGGCGGGTGCGCGGCAGCACGCCGAGCAGTCCGCGGAAGAGGGCGTACGCGACGACCGTGGTCGTGATGCCCATGACGACCACGTTCACGCCGAGCGCGGTGAGGCCGCCGTCGGCGAAGAGGATGCCCTGCATGAGCAGGACGACGGTCACGCAGAGCACGCCGGTGTACGGCCCGACCAGGATCGCCGCCAGCGCCCCGCCCAGCAGATGCCCGCTGGTGCCCGCCGCGACCGGGAAGTTCAGCATCTGCACGGCGAAGATGAACGCGGCGACGAGACCGGCGAGCGGCGCGGTGCGCTCTCCCCCACTCTCGGCTGCGCTCGAGCGGGAGGTGCCCCCCAGTTCACGCCGGGCGCCCCGCAGGCTGACGGCGACCGCACCCGCGGCGACGACTCCGGCGGCGGCGGAGACGGGCGCGTCGATGAATCCGTCGGGTACATGCATGGAGGGGGCTCCGCTTCCTGCGGTCCTGCGTTGCTGCGGACGATGTCGTGAACCGCTCAATGATAGGACCCTGTTGCAAACCCTTCGCAAGAGCGACTGCGTCACAACTGCCGATCGCATCGTTTGCGGAAAATATGGGACATTGGATGGCGAAGCAGTACGCACAGGAGGAGTCGTTCCATGCCCCCCGTGATCCATGAACAGGCAGATGCCTGGCTCGTCAACGACACCCCCGACCTCCCGGCCGTCCCGGTCGACCTGCTGTACGACGCCGACGAGGACCCGCGCGCCGTCCACGTCGCCTTCCCCGGCGGCGACGAATGGACGTTCGGCCGCGATCTGCTGGAGGGCGGGCTGCACGCCCCCACCGAGCGCGGCGGCGTCCGCGTCTGGCCCTGCGGGCGGACGCAGCTGGTCGTGGAGGTCCATTCGAAGGAGGGCGTGGAGGTGGTGCAGTTCGACAGCGCACCGCTGATCCGCTTTCTGCACCGCACGCACACCGACGAGGGCGCCGGACCCGCGCCCGACGTGACGCCCGCGTGATCGGCCCCACCCGATCGGCCCACTCGATCGGCCCCGCGTGACGTTCCCGTACCCGCATGACAGAAGCCCCGTGCCGCTCGCACGGGGCTTCCTCATGGGCCCGGTCCCCCATCCCCACAGGTAACCGGCACGTCCGGGGCCGCGCTCCGCTCGGACGCGGCCCCGGAGCGTCAGGTCGTGGGTGGAAGAAGGGCGTGAGGAACCAGCCCGACGACGAGAGCGGCGTGTCAGGTGGGGCTTGGGGAGGGGGCCGTACGAAGGGGACGGATCGCGCGAAGGGGACCGGGGGTCAGACTCCGAGCGCGGGAAGCATCACGGAGTCGACGTAGTCGGCGAGGAACGCCTGATCGACGGCGCGGTCCTCGACGAGCTGCCGAGCGGCGAAGGCGCCGACCAGCATGTGCGGTACATATTTCAGCGCCGGTTGGTCCGGACGCAGTTCACCCCGATCCACGGCTCGGCGCAGCAGCGTGTCGAGACCGGTCACTTCCGGCTCGATCAGCAGTTCGCGCAGGGCCTGGAGCAGATCGGGATTGTTGTGGACGGCATGGCTCAGACCCCGCATCAGCGCGGAGTTCTTCTCCATCTGGCAGTCGTCGGTACGACTCAGCGCGGCGTGGAAGTCGCCGCGCAGCGACCCGGTGTCGATCTCCGCGAGGGACACCGGCTTGTTGTGCCGCAGGGCCTTGACGACCAGCTCGGGCTTGCTCCCCCACTGGCGGTAGAGGGTGGCCTTGCTGGAACGGGCGCGAGCGGCGACGGCGTCCATGGTCAGGGCGTCGTAGCCGACCTCGCCGAGCAGGTCGAGCACGGCGGCGTACAGCTCGCTCTCGCGCTCGGGCGTGAGCCGGGTGCGTGCCATGTCTCGACCTCCTGTTTCGGGTGATCGTACTTCCGTTGCTCGTACGCCAGTCAATCGAACGAAACTGTTTCGTACACATCGACGCTCACCCCGCCCGTCCAGCGAAACGAAATCGTTTCGCTTGTGTTCCGCACCACAACTGGTCCCGCACCACGAGTTGCCGGGGCCCTTCCGCGCGGAAAGCATTGAAGGGTGAGTGACGACGTCGCGTATCTCCGTTTCCCGCACCTCCACGACGACCTGCTCTGCTTCGCGGCCGAGGACGACCTCTGGGTCGCCCCCCTCGCGCCCGAGGGGGAGCGGCCCGGCCGCGCCTGGAGGCTGACCGTCGACCGGACCCGGGTCAGCCACCCGCGCTTCTCCCCCGACGGCAGCCGGATCGCGTACACGACCTGGCGCACGCTCGACCCCGAGATCCATCTCGCACCGGTCGACGGCGGCCCGGCCCGCCGGCTCACCTACTGGGGCTCGACGGACACCCGGGTCTGCGGCTGGACCCCCGACCCCCCGGACGCCTCCCACATCCTCGCCGTGTCCTCGCACAACCAGCCGTTCTCGCACGTCTCCTGGGCCTACAGCGTCCCCACCGACGGCAGCCCCGGCGGCAAGCTGCCCTGGGGCCCGGTCTCCGACATCGCGGTCGCCGACATCGACGGCGAGCGGCGCACCCTGCTCCTCACCGGCACGCCCCCGCACGAACCGGCCGCCTGGAAGCGGTACCGGGGCGGCGCGACCGGCCGGCTCTGGCTGCACGGCAAGCGGCTGCTGCCGGACATCGGCGGCCATCTCGCCTCACCGATGTTCGTGGGCGGCCGGATCGCGTTCCTCTCCGACCACGAGGGCGTCGGCAATCTCTATTCCTGCCGGCCCGACGGCACCGATCTGCGCCGCCACACCGACCACGACGCCTTCTACGCCCGGCACGCCTCCAGCGACGGGCACCGGATCGTCTACCAGTGCGCGGGCGACCTGTGGCTGGTCGACGACCTGGCCTCGCCGGACGCGGCGCCCCGGAAGCTGGAGGTGCGGCTCGGCGGGCCGCGCACCGGACGGCGCATCCACCAGGTCCCGGCCGCCAGCAACGTCGACTCGCTCTCCGTGGACGAGACGGGCCGGGCCAGCGCGGTCACCGTACGCGGCAGCCTGTACTGGCTCACCCACCGCGACGGCCCCGCCCGGACCATCGCCGACACCCCCGGGGTCCGGGTCCGGCTGCCCGAGATGCTCGGCAGCGGCGGCCAGGTCGCCTACGTCACGGACGCCGACGGCGAGGACGCGATCGAGATCGCCTACCTGCCGCGCGCCAGCGGCGACCGCGAGCCGCGCCGGCTGGCCTCCGGGCAGCTCGGCCGGGTGCACGAGCTGATCGCCGACCCGGACGGCGAGCGCCTCGCCGTCTCGACGAACGACGGGCGGCTGCTGCTCCTGGACACCGACGAGGAGACCTCCACCGGCGAACCCACCGAGCTGATCCGCTCCATCAACGGCCCGGTCCGCGACCTGGCGTTCTCCCCGGACGGCGCCTGGCTGACCTGGTCGCACCCCGGCATCGGCCGCTCGCTGCGCCAGATCAAGCTGGCCCGCATCCTGGGCACCGGCGCGCCCGTGATCGTCGATGTCACCAATGGCCGCTTCGAGGACGAGAACCCCGTCTTCACGGGCGACGGACGCTATCTCGCCTTCCTCTCCTGGCGCGGCTTCGACCCGGTGTACGACGTCCACACCGGCGACCTCTCCTTCCCCCTGGGCTGCCGCCCGTACCTGGTGCCGCTCTCGTCCGCCACCCCCTCCCCGTTCGCCCTGTCCCCGGAGGGGCGCCCGGCGGCGGGCGGGCTCGACCCGGCCGACGACATCCCCGAGGCCGGTACGGGCGAGGGTCCGTCGACGGTCACCGTCGAGTTCGAGGGCCTGGAGAACCGGGTGACGCCCTTCCCGGTCTCCGCGTCGAAGTACTCGGCGCTGCACCCGGTGAGCGGCGGCGGGCTGGTCTGGCTGCGCTGGCCGATCTCCGGCGCGCTCGGCGAGACCTTCGCCAACCCGGCGGACATGTCGGGCCGCCCCACCCTCGAACACTTCAACATCACCAAGGCCAGGAGGACCGAACTGGTCGGCCACCTCGACTGGTTCGCGGTCAGCGGCGACGCGACCCGGCTGGTCGTCATGGACGAGGGCGAGCTGCGCGCCGTCCCCGCCACCGAGGTCGGCGACAGCGACTCGACGGTCTACCTCGACCTGCGCCGCATCCTGCACGAGGTCGACCCGGCGGCGGAGTGGCGGCAGGCGTACGAGGAGGGCGGCCGCATCATCCGCTCCTACTTCTGGGACCCGGACATGTGCGGCATCGACTGGACGGCCGTGCTCGACCAGTACCGCCCGCTGGTCGAACGGGTCGCCTCCCCCGACGAGTTCGCCGACCTGATGCGCGAGGTCCTGGGCGAACTGGGCACCTCGCACGCGTACGTGACCCCGGCCCGCCGCAACGAGGGCCCGCCGCACTACCAGCGGGCGATCGGCCTGCTCGGCGCGAACCTGGTGTGCCGGGACGGCGACTGGACGATCCGGCGCATCCTGCCCGGCGACTCCTCCGACTCCAAGGCCCGCTCCCCGCTGGCCGGTACGGGCATCCGGGAGGGCGCGGTCCTCACCCACGTGGACGGACGCCCGGTCGACCCGGTCGCCGGCCCGTATCCCCTCCTCACCGCGGCGGGCGGCACCACCGTCGAGCTGACCTTCCGCCCGGCCGGGGGCGGGAGCCTCCCCCGCCGCGTCGCCGTCGTCCCCCTGGTCGACGAGAGGCCGCTGCGCTACCAGGACTGGGTGGCCAAACGCCGGGAAGTCGTACGGGAGTTGAGCGGCGGCAAGTGCGGCTATCTGCACATCCCCGACATGGGCGGATCGGGCTGGGCCCAGTTCAACCGGGACCTGCGCATGGAGGTGTCCCGGCCGGCCCTCATCGTCGACGTGCGCGGCAACGCGGGCGGCCACATCAGCGAGCTGGTGGTGGAGAAACTGACCCGCACCATCCTCGGCTGGGACCTGACCCGCAACGCCCAGCCGGTCAGTTACGCCTCCAACGCCCCGCGCGGCCCCGTGGTCGCCCTGGCCGACGAGGCGACCTCCTCCGACGGCGACATGATCACCGCCGCCTTCCGCCTGCTGAAGCTCGGCCCGGTCGTGGGCCAGCGGACCTGGGGCGGCGTCGTCGGCATGACCGGCCGGACCAGGCTCGGCGACGGCACGGTGATCACGGTGCCGATGAACGCGGCCTGGTTCGACACCTACGGCTGGTCGATCGAGAACCACGGCGTCGAACCGGACCTGGAGACGCTGCGCACCCCCCTCGACTGGGCGGAGGGCCGGTACGCGGTGCTGGACGACGCGGTACGGGTGGCCCTGGACCTGCTGGCCGCCCAGCCCGCGGCGGCCCCACCGACGTACGACGACGTCCCGGACCGGCGACGGCCGCCCTTGCCGCCGCGCTAGCCGGAACCGCTCAACGCAGCTCGCACCACACCGTCTTCCCGTACGGCCCTTGGTCGACGCCCCACCGCAACGCCAACGCGTCCACGAGCGACAGTCCCCGCCCCGACTCGTCGCCGGGACCGGCGGTGCGGAGCGTCGGCCAGGCGCACGGCTCGGGATCGCTCAGCTCGACCCGGACCCTGCCGGTACGCGTACCGCTGATCCGGAGCGTGACCGGTGTCCCCTCGCCGAGGTGGACGATCACATTGGTCAGCAACTCGCTGACGCAGAGCAGCAGATCCGGCGAATCCGCACCAACGCACCGCTCCCGCAGGGTGTGCCGCATCTCCGGTACGGCCTTCGGCACGGCGAGCAGATCCACCGTGAACGGCAGCGGAGTCATCCCCCGGCCGCCGAACGCAGCACCTCGGCCATCCGGCGCACGGTCGCCACATTGCAGTTCCCGAGCGCGACCAGCGGCGGCCGGGTCGTCCGTGCGGCAAGGGTCAGCGGGTCGACACCGAGCGTCGGCAGCGTGATGCCGTGCGCGGCGAGCGCGGCGCGCAGCGCGTCGATGTCCGGGCCGATGTCGTGGGCGGTGAAGTCGTACGTGTCGTCCATGAGGGGGCGTGCACCTTTCGTTGCTGACTGTGACGAACACCTCACACGCTGCCGCATGGGCCTCTACCGTGAAAGGACTTCCCGCTCCACAACGCACAGCGCGAAAGGCGGTCAACAGTGGCCACACGCAAGGAGATCGACGGCTCGGCGGGCGTCCCGCAGTTCTACGGCAAGGAACTCCGCTTCAAGCGGGAAGAGGCGGGCCTGACCCTGGAGAAGCTGGTGGACGGCAGCTTCTACGGCATCACGTACCTGAGCGAGATCGAGCACGGTCACCGGCGGATGCCCCTCGACCTGGCCCAGCATGTGGACCGGGTACTGAAGACGGACGGGTTCTTCCAGCGGCGGTGCGAGGACGTGCGGAAGGCCCGACGCAAGGGGCACGCGGAGTATTTCGAGCGCGTGCTGGACGCGGAGAAGCGTGCCGAGACCATCGAAGAGTGGTCTCCGACAGTCTTCCCCGGTCTGCTCCAGACGAGGCCGTACGCGGAGGCCGTAATCCGCGCCGAGCGGCTCCCGGAGCTCCAGGAAGAGACCGAGGTGAAGGTCAACGCGCGGCTGGCACGGGCACGGCTCTTCGAGCGGAGCCACCGGACCCCGCAGTACTGGACCATCCTGAGCGAGTCCCTGCTGCGCCTGCCGATCCTGCCGCCGCAGCAGATGGCCGAGCAGTTGGAACACGTCGCCGCCCTTACCCGACGCGGCCGCATCTTTACGCAGATCCTTCCGTGGAACACAGGAGCGCACGCTCTCATGCTGGGCAACGCCCTGATTCTGGACTTCGCGGATGCTCCCCCGCTGGCCTACACGGAGGGCCAGCATCACGGAATTACCGTCGACGATCCGGGCCTCGTGAAGCAGTATCGGAGGTCGTACGATCTCCTGAGGGCCGCCGCCTTGCCGCCGGAGGCGTCCCTAGCCATGATCGAAGAAGCGGCAGAGGAATACCGAAATGGTGCGCACCCAAATCGACTTGAGCGCCGCGATCTGGCGTAGGAGCAGCCACAGCAACTCCTCCGGAGGCAACTGCGTCGAAGTCGCCGAGGGGTTCGCCACCTGGCGCAAGAGCAGCCACAGCAACGGGAGCGGCGGCAATTGCCTCGAAGTCGCGGACGGACACCCCGGCGTCATCCCCGTCCGCGACTCCAAGCGTCCCGAAGGACCCGTGCTCGTCGTCCCCGCGTCCGCCTGGACGCCGTTCATCGAAGCCGTCAAGGCGTCCTGACCCCGCCGCAGCGCCCCGGGCATACTTTCGAGCATGCCCGAGACCAAGGCCGTTCCCCCCTCATGGGCCGCCCCGCGGCCAGGTTCCGCGTCCCGTTCGCTGACGGATTCACTCCGCTACGCCGCGCCCGCACTGCTGGGCTACGCCGCCGTACGGCTCACCGGCGTCGCGATCCTCCTGATCACCGCCTCCGTCACCGGCAAGGACGGAATGCACCGGCTGACAGGCCGCTGGGACTCGGTCTGGTACCAGCGGATCGCCGAGCACGGATACGGCTACGGGGTCCGGCTCCCGGACGGCACCTTCCACTCCGATCTGGCCTTCTTCCCGCTCCTGCCCGCGCTGGAGCGGGGACTGTCCGTCCTGTTCCCGCCCCTCGGCGTGGCCGGCGCGGGCCTGTTGATCTCCTGGCTCGCCTCACTCGCTGCCGCCGGTGGCATCTTCGCCGTGGGTGCGCGGCTGTACGGGCGCCGGGCGGGAATACTGCTGGCCGTGCTCTGGGGGGCGTACCCGACGGCGTTCGTGCAGTCCATGGCGTACACCGAGACGTTGTTCACGGCGCTGGCGGCCTGGGCACTGTACGCCGTTCTGACCGACAGGTGGATCACAGCGGGGGTGCTGTGCGTCGGCGCCGGACTCACCCGGCCGGTCGCGGCCGCGCTGATCGCGGCGATCGGCGTCACGGCGATATGGCGGCTGTTCACCGCATGGCGCGGAGGCGAACCGCTCCGGACACACCGACGGATGGTGGTGGGTGCCTGTCTGGCGCCGCTGGGCTGGCTGTCGTACATCGTCTTCGTGGCCGTGCGGGAGGGGAACCCGTTCGCGTACTTCGATGTCCAGGCGGACTGGAACAACCGGATCGACGGAGGGGCGGCGCTGGCCGCCTTCGTGGTGGAACAGTTCGGCCACAACGTCTTCGCGGGACTCGGACTGTGCGCGGCCTTCGCCTTCCTCTTCTGGGTGGTGTGGCTGTGCGTACGGCAACGGCCTCGCCAACCGTTGCCCGTGATCGTCTACTGCGTCGTGGTGGTCGTGATCTCGCTGATCGGGTCCGGCTACTTCGGCTCCAGGCCCCGGCTGATGATGCCCGCGTTTCCGTTGCTGCTACCGGCTGCGGTGGCGTTGGCGGGCGCCCGGCGAAGGATGGTTCCGGCGGTGGTCGTGGGCGTGGCGGCGCTCGCGTCGGGGGTGTACGGAGCCTTCACGCTGCTCGGTTCCGGGCCTCCGTGACGCCGGGCCGGGCGGGTCAGGCCGGGTCGGGTCGGCGGCAGGGCTTGCACAGGCCGTCGCGGACGCTCGGGCAGCATTGCGAAATCGCTCTCGCGGGGCGCATGTTGCTCCGGCACGGATCGCTTTCCGTAGCCGGGCCTGGCCTTCGGGTGGGCGCGCGAGGATGCGGACGTTCGCAGGGCAGGGCTAAGGTTTGAAACAGCCACGGGATCGCCTACTTCGATCTTGGGGTCAGACCCCGGCCAGTGCGCTAACACTGCGTCGGGGTCGCTACGTTTGGCACCGTAAGCAGCCGCGACTCCGCGCCGCAAGTCGGCCACGATTAGTCATACTTGCTGGCCGTGACGGGGCGGGGAGGGTGGGGAGGTTTCCCCAACCCCCTTCTTTTACCCACCGGTTGTACGACATCGCTCGAATCCCGAAACCCGCGTCCCGGCCCCCGAAGCCCGAAGCTCAAGACCCGGCCCCGGACCTCTCCGCGTACCCACAAAAGAGTGAACAAGCCCTCCCCGACGCTCGAAGCGCGAAACCCGGCTCTCGGCTCCCGGGTTTCGGCTCCCGACACCTGGAACTCGGGTTCCGGCTCGGCGGACATCATCGCGGCGACCACGATGAAGACCGCGTGGGGACCCTGCGGAGACCCCACAATTGCCGCGAAGCAGCCCCAGGGCTCGGTCGGCAGTGATCGCTTCGTTGCGGTAGAGCTTCAGGATGGCCTGCTCGTAGGGCCGCGGCAGTGCCACTGGCGCCAGTTCGTCCCGGACACGGCTTTGCCAATTGGTGTGCCCGAGAAGGGCTCTTCTGAGAACTGAGGCGGACGAGGTCTACGGCGGCAGGGCCGTCTGCGGCGCCCGGATCAGATCACGCGGAAGAGGTCGGCGGCGGCGTGGACATCGGTGAAGTCCTCGATGGAGCGCAGGTTGTCGCACAGGGCGTCCAGGACCGAGCCGGCCTCGGCGGCGGGCAGGGCACCGACGGCAAGGCCGAAGACGCAACAGCCCAGCCGGTGCAGGGACGGTGGGACGGTGGGACGCGAGCGGCATCGGGCAGAGCCGGACCCGCTACCGAACCGGCCACTGCATAAGCTGGCTGATTCAGCGACCACGGAAGTGAGAAGACATGGGCGACCGGGACACGGACCTGTTCGGCAACGACCTCGGGTACGACGACATCAAGGCCGCCACCGACCGGACCGCCGGGCACATCCGCCCGGTCACCGTCGCACCCGACGAGCGGCCCGAGCAGCCCTACGAGCTCTGGTTCGCGCTGGAGTACATGCAGCACACCGGCTCCTTCAAGGCGCGTGGCGCGCAGAACTTCATCCAGGCCCACCGCGAGGCGGGCACCCTGCCGGACGCGGGGGTGACCATCGCCTCCGGCGGCAACGCCGGGCTGGCCTGCGCGTGGGCCGCCCAGCAGCAGGGCGTACGGGCCACGGTGTTCCTGCCGAGCGTCGCCCCGGCGGTGAAGGTCGCCAAGCTGCGCGGCTACGGGGCGGACGTGCGGCTGGTCGGCGCGGAGTACGCCGAGGCCCTCGAAGCGTGCGAGGAATTCGCCGCCTCGTCCGGCGCGCTCGCCGCGCACGCCTACGACCACCCGCTGATCGCCGCCGGGGCCGGCACCCTGATGGAGGAGATCCACGCACAGATCCCCGGCCTGGACACCGTGGTGGTCTCGGTCGGCGGCGGCGGCCTGTTCGCCGGCGTCGCCACCGCCGCCCGGCACCACGGAATCCGCACGGTCGCCGTCGAGCCGGAGAACTGCCGGGCGCTGAACGCCGCCATCGAGGCCGGCCGCCCTGTCGATGTCCCCGTCGACTCGGTCGCCATCGACGCCCTCGGCGCCCGGCGGGCCACCGCCCTGGCCCTGCGCGCCGCCCGCGAGAACGACGTCCACTCCGTCCTGGTGCCGGACGACGAGATCGTCCGCGCCCGCCAGGCGCTGTGGGACCACCGCCGCATCGCCGTCGAACACGCCGCCTCCACCGCGCTCGCCGCGCTCACGGCGCCGGACGGCGGCTACCGGCCTCGCGACGGCGAGCGGATCGCCGTCGTGCTGTGCGGGGCGAACACCGACCCGGGCGACCTGGCGCACCCGGCGGCCGAGGACTGAGGCCAGGAACCGGGACCGGGACCGCAGAGAGCCTCGGCCCGCGCCGTGCGAAAGGGGCGCGCCCGGAGATCCGGGCGCGCCCCCTCACAGGCAACGCGCAGTGTCGCGATCGGCCCGTCAGCGCTCGCGGCGCTCGCGGAGCTCGTCCGCGGTGCCCCGGGCCTTGTCACGGCCCTGCTGCGACGTCTTCGAGGCCCGCTCGGACTCGTTCTGCGTCCGCTCCCGGCCCTCGGTGCGCGTCCGCTCCTGGCCCTCGGTGCGCGTCCGCTCCTGGCCTTGGCTGCGGCCCTCGCCGGCCTTCTTCTTCGCCTGGTCGGCGAGCTCCTGCGCCTTGTCCTTGAACTGGTCTGCGATACCCATGCTGTTCACTCCTAGTGGGTGCTTGGGGGCGGTCCGTGAGGACCTCGATCAGCGTCGCAGGCCCCGGCACCCACCGCATGTCGATCACTTACGCTGCGTAGTCACCGCCCTCGCCGCCTGATCGGCGGCGCCCCCGGCGCCGACGAGACCCTTGCTCACGCCGTCCAGTCGCGACCCGAACCTGCGGACCTCCCGCTGTCCGACGACCCCTATCAGCGAGGGCAGGCAGCCGCGCACAGGCTGCATCCCGCGCAGCCACCACTGCGCGTACACATGCGGGGACCGGCGCTCGATGCCCGCCACGATCCGGTCGACGGCGGGACCCAGCGGATAGGTGCGGTTCGCCGGCCAGGGCAGCCGCCGGCGCAGCTCCCGCATCACGTCGTCCTGGTCGGCGCCGCGCACCATGTCCGTGTCGGTCCAGGACAGATAGCCGACCCCGACCTTCACACCCCGGTGGGCGACCTCGGCCCGCAGGCTGTGCGCGAAGGCCTCCACGCCCGACTTGGACGCGCAGTACGCGGTCATCATCGGCGCCGGTGTCATCGCCGCGAGCGAGGCGATCTGGAGGAAGTAGCCGCGGCTTTCCATGAGCACCGGCAGGAAGGCCCGCCCGGTGACCGCGCCGCCGATCAGATTGACCTCGATGACCCGCCGCCACGCCTCGGGGTCCGAGTCGACGAACGGCCCGCCGGAGGCGACCCCGGCGTTGGCGACGACGATGTCGATCTTCCCGAACCGCTCCTTGACCTCCTGGGCGACCCGCACCATCGCCTCGTGGTCGGTGACGTCCGCGAACCAGTGGTCGCTCTCCGAGTGCAGCCGCTCGGAGACCTTCTTCAGTTCGTCCGGCTCCAGGCCGACCAGCGCGAGCGTCGCGCCGCGCGCCGAGAGCTTGCGGGCCAGCAGTTCGCCCACGCCACGTGCCGCGCCCGTGACGACGACGACCTGTCCTTCGAGACTCCGCCTGTCGCTCATGCGACCTCCTCCTTCTCGGCCGTACCGTCCGTGCCTGCGTCCGCGCCCGTGTCGCCCGCCGGGAGGTACCCGGTGACGAGCTCCCGGATCTTCGCCGTGACCGCCTCCGGTGCCTCCACCGGCGTCATGTGGCCCATGCCCGTCAGCTCGGTGAGCCCCAGGCAGTCGGGCAGCGCCGCCGCGAGGGCGCGAGCGTGCACGGGCGGCGTCATCCGGTCCTCCGTACCCGCGATCACCGCCGTGGGCACCCTCAACTCCCGTACGCCCGCGCCGAGATCGAGCTCCGCGAGGACATGCCCCCAGGGTGCCCGGGCGCCGCGCGGGCAGGCGTGCACGATCCGGGCGCAGGCGTCCACCCGGTCGGGGGCGGAGCCCGCTCCCATCGTCGCGTACTTGAGTATCCGCCGGGAAACCGGTGTGACCGGTCCGAGCGGGGCCTTCGCACGGAGGATCGCGCGGGTCATCCCGGTCCGGACGGCCCCGGCCGGCCCCGGCACCACCAGCGACTCGGCGGCCAGCCGCGAACTGCCGGTGCTGCACAGCAGTACGGCCGCCGCGTGCTCGCGCAGCCCGGCCCGCCGCGAGGCGGCCATGATCGTCATGCCGCCCATGGAGTGCCCGGCGACCACGGCCTTCTCCCCCGGTGCGAGGGTGGCGGCCAGCACCGCTTCGAGGTCGTCGGCGAGGGCCTCGGTGCTGTATCCCCCGCGGCCCACGGCGGGCGAACGGCCGTGGCCCCGCTGGTCGTAGACGACGACCCGGTGGTCCACCGCGAGGTCCCGGACCTGCGCGGCCCAGAAGTGGGTGCTGCACGTCCAGCCGTGCGAGAGGACCACCGCGGGGGCATCGTCCCGCCCGTGCACCTCGACATGGATCCGGGCGCCGTCGGCGGAGCGCGCGATCAGCTCGCGCGCGGGGACCGGCAGGGCGCCGTCGCGCCGCAGCAGCCGGCTCATCCCACGACCTCCTCGGCGACGGCCTTCGCCGGGGCGGCGGCCCGCTTCGGGATCCGTACGACCTCGTACTCCGAGAGGTCGACCGACCGCGTGACCTTGCGGAACTCGGCGGTGGTGCCCGGCCAGACGGTGGTGTTGCGCCCGTTGGCGTCCAGGTACCAGCTGTTGCAGCCGCCGGTGTTCCACACGGTGCGCTTCATCCGTGCCTGGATGCGGCGGTCCCAGGCGCCGACCGCCGAGGTGCGCGCGTCGAGTGCGACGCGTCCGCCCAGCACGTTCAGCTGGCGCAGGTAGTCGGCCATGTAGTTCAGCTGGGACTCGATCATCAGGACCATCGAGGAGTTCCCGAGCCCGGTGTTGGGGCCGATGACCGTCATGAAGTTGGGGAAGCCGGCGGCGCTGGCACCGCGCAGCGCCTGCATGCCGTCCTTCCAGGACTCGGCGAGCGTGATGCCCTCCGCACCCACCACGCGCTCGGCGATCGGCATGTCGGTGACATGGAAGCCGGTGCCGAAGATGATCGCGTCGACCTCGGTCTCCGTACCGTCGGAGGCGACGAGCGTGGAGCCGCGCACCTCGGCCAGGCCGGAGGTGATCACGTCCACATTGGGCTCGGCGAGCGCCGGATAGTAGGTGCTGGAGAGCAGGATGCGCTTGCAGCCGATGCGGTACGAGGGGGTCAGCTTGGCCCGCAGCGCGGGGTCCTTGATGGCCTTCGCCATGTTGGCCTTGGCTATCCTCTCGACCAGACCGAGCTCGCCCGGGTGCTTGGTGAAGGCGCTGACCTGCAACTCCCGTATGCCCCAGAGCAGTCCGCGGCGCGCGGCGCCGGTGACGGGCAGGGCGCGGTGCAGCCGGCGCTCGGCGCCGCTGATCTTCCGGTCCATGCGCGGCATGACCCAGGGCGGGGTGCGCTGGAAGAGCGCCAGGCCGGCGACCTTCGGCTGGATCGCGGGCACGATCTGGATGGCGGAGGCGCCGGTGCCGATCACGGCGACGCGCTTACCGGTCAGATCGGCGTCGTGGTCCCAGCGGGCCGAGTGGAAGACCTTGCCGGGGAAGTCGGCGAGACCGGGGATGTCCGGCGTCTTCGGGTCGGAGAGCGGACCGGTCGCGGAGACGACGAAGTCGGCGGTGAAGGAAGCCCCGTCGGCCGTCTCGATGGCCCAGCGGAGCTCCTCGCGGTCCCAGCGCATCAACGTCACTTCATGGCCCAGCCGAAGGTGCGGGCGCAGTCCGAAGGTGTCCGCGACATGCTCCAGGTAGGCGCGGATGTGCTCCTGCCCGGAGAAGGTGCGCGGCCACTCGGGGTTGGGCGCGAAGGAGAACGAGTAGAGGTGGGACGGTACGTCGCAGGCGCAGCCGGGATAGCTGTTGTCGCGCCAGGTGCCTCCGACGGAGTCGGCCCGCTCCAGGACGACGAAGTCCGTGATGCCTTCGCGGCGCAGCCGGACGGCGGCGCCGAGGCCCCCGAATCCGGATCCGATCACCGCCACTCGTACGTGCTCGTGCTGGGCCATGCTGCCGCCTCCCGCGATACGTCACACGACTATGCCAGCAATCACTGGCATTGTTGGGAGACTAGAACAGCTCCGTACCGATGGGTAGGGGTACGGCGAGGGAAAGTTACCGGCGGTACAACATGCGGCCTCCCCCGCGACGGAGAGCGGACGGCGGGCGGCGTCGCAGGGCGTCGGGAGCCCGCTCCCCGCCACGGGGGAGGCCGGTAGGGTGCGGGGGTGGCTGACGGACGCGAGCACCGCGAATACCGCATGGAGGAGCTGGCCAAGGAGGCCGGCATCCCCGTGCGGACCGTGCGTTTCTACCGGGAGCGCGGACTGATCTCGCCGCCCCGCCGCGAGGGGCGCATCGCCTGGTACGACGACCACCATCTGGCCCGGCTGCGCACCATCACCGGCCTGCTGGAGCGCGGGCACACCCTCACCGGCATCGCCGATCTCGCCCGCACCTTCGAGAGCGGCCGCGACGTCGCCGAGGTGCTGGGGCTGGGCGAGCCGACCGAGGAGACCCCGGTCCGCCTCACGCCCGAGCAGCTCGCGGACTACTTCGAGGGCGAGACCAGCGCGGAGAATCTGGCCGCCGCCCTCGACCTGGGCTATCTCGCCACCGACGGCGACGAGATCGTCCACATCAGCCGCCGCCTGCTGGAGGTCTCGTCCCAGCTGGTGAAGGAAGGGGTGCCGCTCGCGACCGTGCTGGAGACCGGCCGCCGCGTCCGCGAGCACGCCGACGCGCTCGCCGAAATCTTCGCGGGCGTCCTGGAGAGCCACAGCGACGAGACCGACCCGCCCCAACTCCGGCCGCTGGCCCGCGCGGTGGTGGACGCCGAGCTCTCCATGGCCCTGGACCGCCGCCTGCGCCGCGAGAACACCGACGGCCCGCCGCGCAGCCCCGCCTCCTGACGGGCGGTCGCACGACGGCCACCGGGCCGGCACTCTCGATCGCACGCCGGGATCCTGCCCGGCCCCGGCCGCCCCCCACTCCCCCCGTTCGCACGCTCTACTGTTCGAAGACCACCGTCACCGGTGCATGGTCGCTCCACCGCTCGGCATGCGTCGCGGCCCGCTCGACCCAGCCCTTCACCGCGCGCCCGGCCAGCCCCGGCGTCGCCACCTGGTAGTCGATGCGCCAGCCGGTGTCATTGTCGAAGGCCCGCCCGCGGTAGGACCACCACGAGTACGGCCCCTCCTCATCGGGGTGCAGCGCCCGTACGACATCGACGTACTCGGCCTCACCGAAGACCCGGGTCAGCCACTCCCGCTCCTCGGGGAGGAAGCCGGAGTTCTTCTTGTTGGCCTTCCAGTTCTTCAGGTCGGCCTCCCGGTGGGCGATGTTCCAGTCGCCGCAGACCACCACCTCGCGGCCCTCGGCCGCGGCCCGCTTCTTCAGGCCCTTCAGATACGGGAGGAACGCGGCCATGAACCGCTCCTTCTCGTCCTGCTTCTCGGTCCCCACCTCACCTGAGGGCAGATACAGGCTCGCGACCGTGACACCCGGCAGGTCGATCTCGACGTACCGCCCGCTCGCGTCGAACTCCTCGCTCCCCGCGTCCCCGAAGCCGCCGAACCCGATCTGCACGCGCTCCGGCGCACGCCGCGAGTAGAGGGAGACCCCGGCCCGCCCCTTGGCGGCGGCCGGCGCGTGCACGGTGTGCCAGCCCTCCGGATCGCGCACCTCCTCGGGCAGCTGCTGAGGCTCGGCCCGCACTTCCTGGAGGCAGATCACATCGGCTTCGGTCCGGGCCAGCCACTCGACGAAGCCCTTCTTGGCGGCGGCACGGAGCCCGTTTACATTGACGCTGGTCACAGTGAGCATTCCGGCACGATACCGACACCCCGTGTCCGCATACATGTACCATTTCCCGCATGAATATCCACCCTCGGCCCTTCGACCACCCCGACGCCGTCGAACTCAACGACCAGGTGCAGCTCGAATACGCCGAGCGGTACGGGGACGAGGGCGATGTCACACCGCTCGACCCCTCGATGTTCGAGCCGCCGCACGGGCTGTATCTGCTCGCCTACGACGCGCAGGACCGCCCCGTCGCCACCGGCGGCTGGCGCACCCAGGACCGGAACGACGAGGGCTACTCGGACGGCGACGCCGAGCTCAAGCGGATGTTCGTGATACCCGAGGGCCGCGGCAACGGACTGGCCCGCCGCATCCTGGCCGCCCTGGAGGCCGACGCGCGGGCGGCGGGCCGGGTCCGCATGGTGCTGGAGACCGGGGACAAGCAGCCCGAGGCGATCGCGCTGTACGAATCCAGCGGCTACGCCCCGTGCGAGAAGTTCGGCCACTACCGCATGTACGAGAGCAGCCGCTGCTTCGCGAAGCCGCTGCGGTAGCGGCCGGCGCCTCAGGCGCCGGCCGCGTACCGCCAGAACTCCCGCATCAGCGCGGGCGGCGTCGGTCCGGCCATCTCCAGCTGGGTCAGCAGGATGGAGACCGCGCCGGTGGCGGGCGTGAGATGCCCCGCCGTTCCCGTGCCGCCCACCCAGCCGTAGCGTCCCGGTACGTTCCACGGCTCGATGGCCTCGACGTCGACCGAACCGCCGTAGCCCCAGCCCTGGCCCTCCAGGAACAGCGTGCTGTGGGCTCGCTGTGCCCGCGTCAGATGGTCGGTGGTCATCAGCCGCACCGATTCGGCGGACAGCAGCCGGCGCCCGCCGGGGCTCCCTTCCGGGTTCCCCTCCGCGAGCAGCATCCGGGCGAAGGCGTACCAGTCGTCGGCGGTCGAGACCAGCCCGCCGGTGCCGGACGGGAACGCGGGGACGCTGCTCCACTGCCCGTCCGGGGCGTCGACCAGCTGGAGGCCGCCGTCCAGGGCGGTGCGGTAGTAGCTGGTGAACCGGCCGGCCTTGGAGGCCGGCACGGCGAATCCGGTGTCGGCCATGCCCAGCGGCACGAACAGCCGCTCCGCCAGGAACTCGGGCAGCGGCCGGTCCGAGACCCGGGCGATCAGCACCCCGAGGATGTCCGAGCAGGTGTTGTACAGCCACTCCTCGCCCGGCTGGTGGAGCAGCGGGATACGGGACAGCGTGGCCATCCACGCGTCCGGCGCCTCAATGGCCCGGGGCTGCAGCGTTCCCTGCTTCAGCTCGCTGAACAGCAGCCGGACCGCGGGCAGCGAGAAGTCCGACGGGAAGCCGTACCCGGCCCGGAAGGTGAGCAGGTCGGCCACGGTGATGACCTTGTCGGCGGGCACCACGTCGTCGGCCGGGGAGGCCGGTGTACGGACCACCATCGGCGCTGCCAGCTCCGGCAGCCACTGCCGCACCGGCTCGTCCAGCGCGATCCGGCCCTCCTCGACCAGCATCATGGTCGCCGCGGCGGTGACCGGCTTGGTCATCGAGGCGATGCGGAAGATCGAGTCCCGGGCCATCGGGACCGTACCGCCCGCGTCGGCGGAGCCGACCGCCGCCACCTCGACCCGGTCGCCACGGGCCACCAGGCCCACGGCCCCCGGCGCCGATCCGCCGCCGACTCGTCTCTCCAGGAGATCGTGCAGATTGCTCATCGGTCCACCTTCTCGCTCGTGCGCTCGGAAGACGGACTGCCGCACCGCCCCGGACCCATCGGCCCCGGACGCGCGCCCCCGACGGCTCAGCGCACCCGGCCGACGCCCACGTAGAAGCCGCTGCGCTCCCGCACCGGCGCGGGCTCCTCGCGGTACCACTCGGTGGCGAAGACCAGTCCCGGTTCGACGAGGTCCAGCCCGTCGAAGAAGGGCTCGACCTCGCTCCGGGTGCGCATCCGCAGCGGGATCGCCCCCTTCTTGTACGCGGTCTCGGTCTCCTGCTTCAGCTCCGGGTGCTGGTCGGCCGTGCCGTGCGAGAGCACCAGGAAGCTGCCCGGGGGCAGCGCGTCGACCAGGGTGCGGGTGAGGCCGTACGGGTCCTCGTCGTCCGGCAGGAAGTGCATCAGCGCGATGAGGGAGAGCGCGATGGGCCGGTCGAAGTCGAGCAGTTCACGGGCGTGTTCGAGGATCACCTCGGGCCGGCGCACATCCGCGTGGATGTAGTCGGTGATCCCTTCCGGCCTGCTGACCAGCAGCGCCTCCGCGTGCCGCAGCACGATCGGGTCGTTGTCCGCGTAGACGATCCGGGCGGACGGGGTGATCTCCTGGACGACGTGGTGCAGATTGGGCTCGGTGGGGATGCCGGTGCCGATGTCGAGGAACTGATCGACGCCGCTGCGGGCCAGCCAGGCGGAGGCCCGGTGCATGAAGGCCCGGTTCCGTGCGGCGTTGCCCCGTGCCTCCTCGGGCAGCTTCTCCGCCACCTGCTGGTCGACCGGATAGTTGTCCTTGCCACCCAGCAGCCAGTCGTAGACGCGCGCGGGGTGGGGCTTACTGGTGTCGATCCGGGGCTCGGGCAGGTCGACAGGCACGGGGCGCTCCTCGCGGTACGGAGAATCCATGAGCGTGGAATCGCGGAGAATCCACGAGCGTGCGAACACGCCCAGCGTAGGCGACGCGGCTCCCGGGGGCACCGGCAGGGATCGTAAGATCGTCGGTCCGGGGTACGGCCTCCGGGCGCGACCCGGCGGCCCTGACGCTGAGCGTTCTCGCATCGATGGGGAGGCGCCGATGGATTTCCGGTTGCTCGGCAGGGTGGGCGCTGCCACCGGGTCGGGAGAGCTCCAGCTGGGCCCCACCAAGCGGCGCAGTGTGCTCGCCGCGCTGCTCCTCAAGGCCAACTCTGCCGTTCCGGTGGAGCAGTTGATCGACGCGCTCTGGGACGAAGGGCCACCCGCCCACGCACGTACGGTCGTTCAGGGGCATGTGTCGCGGCTGCGGGCCCTGCTGGCCTCGGCCGGTGCCGGGGAGCACGGGGTGAGCCTGATGACCCGGGGCCCGTCGTACGTGTTCGAGGTGCCCCGGACGCTGCTCGACACGTACCGCTTCGAGCGGCTCGCCCGGCGCGGCAGGTCCCGGCAGCGGCCCGCCGACGCGGTGGCCGTCCTCGGTGAGGCGCTCGCGCTGTGGCACGGCCCGGCGCTCGACGGCACCGTCCCGAGCGCCGCGCTGCGGGCCGCCGCGCAGACGCTGGAGGAGGCCCGGCTGGACGTGGTGGAGAGCCTGGCGGGCGCCTACGAGCGGCTCGGAGACCATGCCGGTGCGGCGGCGGTGCTCCAGGCGGAGGCGGCGGCGCACCCGCTGCGCGAGTCGCTGGCCGAGGCGTTGGTCCTGGCGCTGTACCGGGCGGGGCGCCGGTCGGACGCGCTCGACCGGTACCACCGCGTCCGCTGTCTGCTCGCCGACGAACTGGGCGTCGATCCGGGGCCGGGGCTGCGCGGTGCCTACGAGAAGATCCTGCGCGGCGAACCCGTGGGTGCGGCCGGTGGCGGTCCGGTGGACCTGCTGCCCGCGCCGGGGACCGGGCCCGCTCCCGTGCCGGGGCCGGACGCGCCCTGCGGGGAGGCCGGGCGGTCCCCCGCAGCGGCCGGGCCGGCGCCGCGACTGCTGCCGCGCGGGGTGCGGGGATTCCTGGGCCGGGACACGGAGCTGGCCGCGCTGGACCGGATCGCCGGGGCCGGGGCCGTCGCGCTGGTGACCGGCCCCGCCGGGGTGGGCAAGACCGCGCTCGCGCTCCAGTGGGCGCACAGCAGGCAGGCCCGCTACCCGGACGGCACGCTCTTCGCCGATCTGCGAGGCTTCGGCGGCGTACGGGTCGAACCGGCCGAGACGGTACGGGAGTTCCTGCTCGCGCTGGGGGTGCCGACGCGCGATCTCCCCGACTCCGCGGCGGCGGGCGCCGCCCTGTACCGCGAGCTGACCGGGGAGCGCGCGCTCCTGGTCGTCCTCGACAACGCGCGCGGCGCCGACCAGGTCCGCTCGCTGCTGCCGTCCGGGACCGGCTCGGCCGTCCTGGTCACCTCGCGCATCCGGCTCAGCGGGCTGATCGTCGAGGAGCTGGCCCGGCCGGTGCCGCTCGACGTCCTCGGCCCCGTACCCGCCACCGAACTGCTCGCCGCGGCGGTCGGCGAGGAGCGGGTGGCGGCCGAGCCCGAGGCGGCGGACCGGCTCGCCCGGCTCTGCGACGGCCTGCCCCTCGCGCTGCGCATCACGGCGGCGCAGCTGGCGGCCAGACCGCACTGGCGGCTCGCCGACCTGGCGGCCGAACTCGCGGACGAACAGCGGCGGTTGGCCCTGCTCTCGCTCGACGACGCGGAGGAGTCGGGGGTCGCGGCGGCGCTGCGCATCACGGTACAGGGGCTGCCGCCGGAGGCGGTGCGGCTCTTCGCCCTGCTCGGGGTGGTGCCCGGACCGGATCTGGAGCGGTACGCCGCCGCCGCGCTGCTCGGCCGCGATCCCGCCGTGGCGGCCGAGGCGCTGGACCGGCTCGCGGGGGCCCATCTGGTGACCGAGTGCGCCCCCGGCCGCTACTCCATGCACGATCTGGTCCGGCTGTACGCACGTGGGCTCGGCACCGACGAAGGGGCGCTGCTGCGGCTGCTGGACAGCTACACGGCCACCGCGCTCGCCGCGTCCCTCGCCGCCGAACCGGGCGAGAAGCCCTGCTGCACACTGCCCCAAGAGGCCCCCGCCGACGCCCCGGCCCGGAAGTTCGCCGACCGGGACGCCGCCCTGCGGTGGTACGCGGCGGAGCGCGAGAACCTGGCCGCCGCGGTCACCGCCGCCCGCGCGGCGGGCCACGACGACCGGGCCTGGCGCCTGGCCGTGCTGCAGTGGCCGTATGTGGTGTGGAGCGTCCGGGACGGCTGGGCGCCGCTGCTCGAACAGGCTCTGGAGGCGAGCCGGCGGCTCGCCGACCCGGACGCGGAGTCCCGGGTGCGGGCGCTGCTGGGCTGGGTGCTGACCCGGGAGGGACGGCTGTCCGAGGCGCTCGTCCAGCTGGAGCTCGCGCCCGCCCTCGCGGCCCGCGCGCACGACCCGTCGAGCGAGGCGATCGCCCTGGTCAACCTGGCGGTCGCACTGGACACGGACGGGATCACCGGCACCTCGCTGCACCATGTCACCCGCGCGGTCCGGCTCGCCCGCGAGGCAGAAGACGTACTCACCGAACTCCTCGCGCTCCAGCACCGGACGCACCAGCTCCTGGCCCGGGGCGACATCGCGGCGGCGGAGCGCTGCACGGCGTACGCGCTGGCGCTCGACGACCACGGGGCGACGGCGGGTCTGGGCGTACTGCGCAAGGCCTCGCTGCGGCTGAGCCGGGGCGAGGCACTGCTCGCGCTGGGCGAGCGGGACGCGGCGGAGAGCTGTGTCCGCCGGGCGCTCGCGGAGGCCGCGAGCCAGGGCTTCCAGGAGGGCGTGGACCGCGCCAGGTCCCAACTGGAGGCCCTGGTGCGGCCGGTGGACCTCCCGGCGCCGCCGGAGGGCGACGACCGGTCCGTTCTGTCTCCCTGACCGGATGGGCCGCATGGTGCACGGGATTGTCGCAGCGGCCACCAACGCTTCGCTGAGCATCGCCTAACGCGCCGGGGCCCCGGCGTTAGAGCCTGCCCGGCGGATCAGGGCCGGTCAGGGCGCGGCGTGGCCCGTGACGGGTGCGGCGGGCGCACCCGGCTCGTCGGGTACGTCATCGTGCGAACCGGGTACGCCGTCGTGGTCGTGCGAACCGGGCACGCCGTCGTGCGGGCCGGGGGCGCCGGGCGCTGCGGGTGTCGTGAGGCCCGCGCGTTCGGCGAGTGCGCCGCCCTGGAAGCGGCTTGCGGCACCCAGCTCCTCCAGCAGCTCCGCGATGTGCCGCCTACAGGTACGCAGCGACATGCCCATCCGCCGGGCGATCACCTCGTCCTTGGCGCCCTCGGCCAACAGCCCCACCAGCGCGCGGCGCATGCTGCCGCCGACCTCCTTGTAGGCGGCCTCGCTGGTGCCGCGGAACGGCGTCGCGCCGGACCAGTGCTGCTCGAAGGACCTGCAGAGGTACGCCACCACGTCGGGGTCCCTGACGAGCACCGCGCCCTCGCCCGAGCCGCCGTTCGCGCGCCGGGGCAGAAAGGCCACGGCACGGTCGAACACCACGGCGCGGTCCGGGAGTTCGGCGGCCGTGCGGTACTCGGCACCGGCCGCGGTGAGCCGTTCCACGTACCCCTGGGTGGCGAGGCTGGTACGGGCCGAGTGCTGGTAGAGGGTGCGCATCCGCACGCCCCGGCCGAGCATCGCCAGGTCCCGGTCGATGGCACCCCGGAGGTGGTGCGGGGAGCGTCCACCGCCGGGCTGGACGGTGAACACCTCGTCCCAGCAGCGGGCCGACTCCTCGGTGAGCATCGCCGAAGCGGCCGCCAGGTCGGGCAGTACGGTGATGCCCTCCTCGCCGCTCCGCGCCCGCCGGGCGGCCCGGTACTGCGGCATCAGGGACTGCAACTCGTCGCGCACCGACTGGATGTGCGCCGCAGCCCGCGCCAGCTCCGCCTCCCGGGGGCCGACCACCTCGGCCGCGGCGGCGTCCGGGCTGACCGGGATCAGCTGGTCGGGGTTGCCCGGTGCCGGCCTGAGCAGGCGAAGCGCCAGCAGGGCGCGGCAGGCCCGCTCGACGTCCTCCGGTGCCAGACCGAGGCCGGGCGGCACGTCGAGCCGCCGCCGCCCGACGCTGCCCAGCGACAGTGCGTGCTCGAAGACCGCGACGGCCGTCGGGTCGAGGCGTGGCAGTTCGCCGTGATTTGTGCCTGTAGTCATGTTCTTCCCCGCAATGCGGCCCTGCTACTTCCGTGCCATGCAGGGTATTGCCAGCCCGGAGCGCTGGACCAAGAGGGCGTTGGAGGATGAACTTTGGTCGTCCGGCCGAAACCCCCTCAGCCGCGACATCTGGCGGCGAACCCCGTCCCACGCGGTGCTCGCCGGCCTCCCCACTCCCGACCCAGGAGCTGCGCCATGCCCTCAGCCGTCCGCCGCCTTCTCGTCCTCACGGTCCTGATGTCCGCCGGCGCCGCCGCCGTCGCGGCGGTCCCCGCGGGGCACGGAACCGGCGCGGGCTCGGCCGGCACGGTCGCGGCATCCCTCCTCGACACCAGCTGGGGCGACGACTGCACCCCGCACCAGCAGTAGGCCCAGCGGCCCCGGAGTTCCCACCCCCACGAGATACGAGGTCGACCAGCGTGTCAGCACTGCCCGAGACCGCCTCACCGTCAGCGCCGGGGCCGCGGCGCCCGCGCGCCGAGCGCCCGGCGGACCTCGCGCTGCTGCCCGATCTCGTGCGTGCCGCCATCGCCCGGCACGCACCGGGGGCGGAGCACGAATGGAACGTCGACCAGGCCGAGTTCTGGTGCCATGTGGCCCCCGAGGGGGCGATCCGGCGGGCCCAGGGCTGGAAGCTCCATGTCTCGGCCACCCCGCTCGCCGCGCCCCTGACCCTGGCCAGGGCCGCCGAGGTGCTGGTCGCCCACCGGTGCCGGTTCAAGTTCGCGGGGAGCCCCGCCCGAGTCACCGAACTGGTCTCGGGGCGCTTCGCGCGGGGCGGGTCCGGCAAGTTCATCACCGTGTACCCGGCGGACGACGACCAGTTCCGACTGCTCGCCGAGGAGTTGCACCGGGCCACCGCCGGGCTGCCGGGGCCCGCCGTACTCTCCGACCGGCGCTACCGCCCGGACAGCCAGGTCTTCTACCGGTACGGGGTGTTCTCCGGCGTCCGCCGGCTGATGCCCGACGGCGGGTACGTCGCGTCCCTCACCGACCCCGAGGGGCGGCCGGTCCCCGACGAGCGCAACGCCTGGTTCAGCCCGCCCGCCTGGGCGGGCGACCCGTTCCCCGACCGCCCGGCCGCCCCGGCCCGCAGCACCGCCACGGCCAAGCCCGTGCTGCTGAACGGGCGCTATCTCGTACGGGGCGCGATCCAGCACTCCAACAAGGGCGGGGTGTTCCGGGCCGAGGACTCCGAGACCGGGGAGCAGGTCGTCGTCAAGCAGGCGCGGGCCCATGTGGGCGCGGGGCTGGAGGGGCTCGACGTACGGGACCTGCTGCGCCGGGAGGCGGCGCTGCTGGGACGCTTCGGCGGGGCCCGCCCGGAGCCGGTCGTCCCGCGCGTCGTCGAGGTGTTCGAGCAGCAGGGCAGCGTCCTCATGGCCGTGGAGTCGGTGCCCGGTGCCACCCTGCGCCGCACCGTCGCCCAGCGGCTGGCCGAGGACGGCACCGCCTGCCCCGACGAGAGGACGGCCGCGTCCCTGGTCGGGCAGCTCGTCGAACTGGTCGCCACCGCCCACGGACTGGGCCTCACCCTGCACGACTTCAACCCGAACAACATCATGGTCACCCCGGACGGCCGGCTGCTGCTGATCGACCTGGAGATGGCGGCCCCGCAGGGCGAGCGCTGGGTGCTCGGCGCGACCCCCGGCTACACCGCCCCGGAGCTGCGTGCCGCCGGCCATGTGGCGCCCGCGCTGCCGCCCTCCGTCGACCTGTTCGCCCTGGGCGCGACCGTGCTGCACGCGCTGAGCGGCGCCGACCCGCTGTTCGCACCGGACCTGCCGGAGGCCGCGGCCCGCCCCGGCGAGGAGCGCCTGGCCCGGCTCGTGGAACTCCTCTCCCGCGACCGGCCCCTGGTACGCGGGTACGCGCCGCTGATCCTGGGACTGATGCGGGACGAGCCCGCCGAGCGCTGGACCCTGGAGGAGGCCCGGAACTTCCGCCCGGCCACCGCCAGGAACGACCGCACCGGCTCGACCGACCGTGCGAACCGGGCCGAGGACACCCGCGAACGCCTGCTGCACGACGGCATCGCCCACCTGCTCGCCACCATGCGGCCCGGTGACCCGGAACGGCTCTGGCCCTCGGACAGCTTCGGCGAGACCTGCGACCCGGTCACCCTCCAGCACGGCTCGGCGGGCGGGGTGGCGGTGCTCGCGCGAGCGCTGCGCGAGTGGGACGGCTTGTCCGCCCAAGCGCCTTCGTCCCTCTCCGCCGAGGCGCTGCGCGAGGGGCTGCGGGCCGCCGCGTACTGGACCGCCGACCGGCAGGACGCGCTGCCCTGGGACCTGCCGGGCCTGCACTTCGGCCGCTCGGGCACGGCCTGGGCGCTGCTCGACGCCGCGCGGGCGCTGGACGACCCCGACCTCGCCGAACGGGCCGCGAAGACGGCCCTGGAGCTGCCCGTACGGTGGCCCAACCCCGATGTGACGCACGGCGCGGCCGGATCGGGCCTGACCCAGTTGCACTTCTGGCACGGCACCGGGGACGCCCGCTTCCTCGACCGTGCCGCCGAGGCCGCGGAGGGGCTGCTCACCGCGGCACGGCACACCCCCGAGGGCGTGTTCTGGCCGATACCCGAGGACTTCGGTTCGGCACTGGCGGGCGCCTGGCACTACGGCTTCGCGCACGGCGTCGCCGGAGTCGGCACCTTCCTGCTGCTGGCGGCCGGGGCCACCGGCGACGACCGGTTCCGCGCCGCGGCCGTCGCGGCGGGCGAGACCCTGACGGCCGCCGCCCGCAGCGGCCCGGCGGGAGCACTCTGGCCCGTCGACCGCGCCCGCCACCTCTCCGACTCTCCGGACCTCGCACGGCACTGGTGCAGCGGCTCGTCCGGCGCGGGCACCTTCCTGGTCCGGCTGTGGGCGGCCGGCGGCGCCGGGGCCTCTGGGGACGACGCCCTGCGCGCACTGGTGGAGGGCGCGGCCGACGCGGTCAAGGCGGGCCGGGTGACGGACTCGCCCGCCACCTGCCACGGACTGGCGGGCAACGCCGAACTCCTCCTGGACGTGGCCGAACTGACCGGCGACGACCGCCGCCGCGCCGACGCGGAACTGCTCGTCGAGCACCTGGCGGCCCAAGCGGTCCTGCGCGACGGCCGTCTCCTGATACCGGACGAGAACCGGCGCACCGTCCTTGCCGAATACGCCACCGGCCTCGCCGGAAGCCTCTCGCTGCTGCTGCGCATGCGGTTCGGCGGCCCCCGCGCCTGGCTCCCCGAGGGCGACCGCACCACCCCCTGAGTCGTCCGGTGGCCACCGGCCACCGGCAGCCGTTCCACACCCGGACCGGCACCCCTCCCCACCGAAGGAGACCGAAATGATGGAGCACGACATCGACGCCCTGCAGCTCCTGCCCGAGGACCTCCGCACCGAGGACGCCCGCGGCGAGGAGCACGCCGCTGCGCTGATCACCGCCTGCCGCTGGACGACCAGCGGCTGCTGACAGCCCGTACACACCGCAGGGGACCGGCGACACCGCCGGTCCCCTGCGGTGTCGCCGGCGCATCCGTGAACGACAGAGATCCCGCCCGATCTTTCGATCGGACGGGATCTCTGTGTGTGCGGTGGACCTGTGGGGATTTGAACCCCAGACCCCCTCGATGCGAACGAGGTGCGCTACCAGACTGCGCCACAGGCCCTTGCAACGAGTGAAACTCTAGCACCCCGAACGGGGTGCTCGGAAATCCGGTCCGTGCTGGTCAGCCGAGACGGCGGGGCAGTGGACCCGGAGCGGGCTCACTCATTGGCGGCTCTGGGGCGCTCCCCGTCCTCGTACTGGTCGAAGAGCGGGGTCCGGCCCCGGTCGCGGCTGCGGCGGGACTGGTTGGTGCGCTGGCGCGGTGCCGGGTCGACCGCGGGCACGACGGGGTGCGAGGTGCCGGTGGGCTCGGCGACGCTGGAGCGGGCCGCGCTCCAGGTCTCCGGGTTGCCGACCTCGACGCCGCCCGTGGCGCGCGGGGCGACCGGGGCGGTGACGTAGGTGGGCAGCGGGACCGGGACCGGCTCCCAGCTGTCGCCCTGGACCCGGCCGCGCTCACGCTGCTGGTCGACCCACTCCGCGTGGTCCGTCTGCTCGACCAGGGCACGGCGGCCGGCCTCCTGCGGGGAGACGGCGGGCGCGGGCTCCGGCTCGGGGTGGCGCGCTTCGGGCTCCTCGTCGGGCTCGGCGGGGGCCGCCGCGGCCGGCTGGTGCCTGCGGGTGCGGCTCTCGCGCAGATGCTGCGCCGCCACCTCGGCCCGGCGCCGGTCCATGGTGAAGGCGAACCGGCGCCGCTCCTGGGCCCGCAGATGCACGATGTACGTGCTCAGCAGCACGGCCGGAACCGCGGGCGCCCAGAGGAAGTGGAGGCCGCCGACCGCCGCGACGACCGCGCCGAGGGTGAAGGCCAGGAAGAGGACGACGGTGGTGCGCCGACGGCGCGCGAGGACCTGCAGGCGCTGGGCCCGCCGGACGCGCTCGGCGTCCGTTCCGCCGGGGCGCTGGCGTGCGCGCCGCGCGGAAGCCGGTGCCTTTGCCCGGGACTTTGCCTGTGTCTTCGCCTCTGCCGCTTCGGGGCGCTCCTCGGGCGCGCGCGCCGGGTCGTGCACCCGGGCTTCGGTGTGCGCGTCGGGCGCGGCGAAGGCCCGGACGTCCACGGAATCCAATCGGTCCGTGTCGACGTCCGGGTCCCCGTCGGGCTCCGCCTCCTCGCCGATGCGCTCCCGCAGGTCCTTGGCGTACCGGCGCTCCATCGCCGCCCGTCCGGACAGCAGCCGGATGGCGGTGCTGAAGCGTTCCGTCGGACGGGCTTCGTTGAGCTCGTCCTGCCTGCGGAGCCACATCGGCACCAAGTAGGCGGCCCAGGCCCCGACGATGACTGCATAGATGAGGCCGCTGCTGCTCACGTCTCACACCGTAGAGGGGTTTGCGCGGGGGCATCCGCCAATTGGCCCGGTGTGTCGCACGATCCGGCTGATATCACGGACTTTTTTTGTGATTGTTCAGATCAGCCATGGGTGTTTGTGTGTGCGACATCGGTCAACCGCCGATCAATATCGAACACTTATTTTATTTCCCGTGGTGTTCCGGGTCGTGACCGGTGCCAGCGCCGGAGCAGTCCGTCGGGTACTTCCTCCGCGGTGAGCGCATAGATGAGGTGGTCCCGCCAGGCACCGTCGATGTGGAGATAGCGCGGGCGCAGACCTTCCTCACGGAATCCCAGTTTCTCCACGACCCTTCTGCTGGGCCCGTTCTCCGGCCGAATGCACACCTCGATGCGGTGCAGTCCGACCGTGCGGAAGCAGTGGTCGACGGCGAGCGCGACCGCGGTCGGCATCACGCCCCGGCCGGCCACCTCCTGGTCGACCCAGTAGCCGACATGGCCCGAGCACATCGAGCCCCAGGTGATCCCGGCGACCGTCAGTTGACCGACCAGCCGGCCCTCGTACTCGATGGCGAAGGGCAGTATCCGGCCCGCGTTGGCCTCGACGCGCAGATGGCGGATCATCTGACGGTACGTGGGGCGCTGGGCCACCGGTCCGCCCGGGGCGGGCGGCGGCACGGTCGCCTCCCAGGGGCGCAGCCAGTCGCGGTTGCGCCGGTTGACCTCGCGCCACATGCGCTGGTCGCGCAGTTTGATCGGCCGGAGCACGATCTCGCCGTCGCTGAGGACCACCGGCCAGGTCGAGACGTTCAGCTCGGGCTCCCCGGTCGGGGGTGATCGCCGCCGCGCAACTGGTCGACGGCGTGCACCAGGAGACGGGCGAGGACGGCGAGTCCGTCGCGCACCCCGCCGGTGGAGCCCGGCAGGTTCACGATGAGGGTGCGGCCCGCGACGCCCGCGAGGCCCCTGGAGAGCGCGGCGGTGGGGACCTTGTCGCGGCCCTCGGCGCGGATCGCCTCCGGGATGCCGGGGATCTCGCGGTCCAGGACGCGGCGGGTGGCCTCGGGCGTGCGGTCGGTGGGCGAGATGCCCGTACCGCCGGTCGTGACGATGACGTCGTACCCGGCGGCCGCTCCGGCGCGCAGGGCCTGTTCGACGGGGTCGCCGTCGGGCACGACCTGCGGGCCGTCGACGGCGAAGCCGAGCTGCGTGAGCGCCTCGGAGATCAGGGGGCCGCCCCTGTCGGCGTAGACGCCGGCCGAGGCGCGGTTGGAGGCGGTGACGACCAGGGCACGGTAGGGGGACGGGGCCGGTGATGCCCCGGGCGCCGTCATGTGTCCGCTCCGTCGGCCCCGGTGCGCCGGTAGTCGCCGGACTTGCCGCCCGACTTCGACTCGACCCGTACGTCGGTGATGACCGCCGCCTTGTCGACCGCCTTGACCATGTCGATCACGGTGAGCGCGGCGACGGAGACCGCGGTCAGGGCCTCCATCTCGACGCCCGTGCGGTCCGTGGTCTTCACGGTGGCCGTGATCTCCACCGCGTCGTCGGTGACGCTCAGGTCGACCTCGACGCCGGAGACGGCCAGCGGGTGGCAGAGCGGGATCAGGTCGGGGGTGCGCTTGGCACCCATGATCCCGGCGATCCGGGCGGTCGCGAGGGCGTCGCCCTTGGGGACTCCCTCGCCACGGAGCAGCTCGACGACGCGCGGCGAGACGAGGACCCGGCCGCCGGCCCGGGCCACCCGCGCGGTGACGTCCTTCTCCGAGACGTCGACCATGCGGGCCGCGCCCGCCTCGTCGATGTGCGTCAGCCTGTTCTCCGTACTCAACTAACTCCGCCTCGCGGTAGGGCGCCGGTTGCCCGCTCGGCCCGCACCGGGGTGCGGGCCGGGGGCCCGGGGGTGTCCCCGGGAAGGCACAGCGCCAGACACCGTACCGCCACCGTCCGGGAATCAGCGGAGCAGGATCACCTCGGTGTCCGTGCCGGGCTCGGCGGAAGTGACGTCCTCGGGCAGCACGATCAGCGCGTCCGCCCGCGCGAGTGCGCCGATCAGATGCGATCCGGCGCCGCCGACGGGGGTGACCGTGCCGGCCTCCGCGTCGTACGTACCGCGCAGGAACTGGCGTCTGCCGGATGGCGAGGTGAGTGCCTTGTCGGTGTCCAGCACGGCTTGGACGGTGGGGCGGTTCACGTCCGGCAGCCCCATCAGGGCGCGGATCACGGGCCGTACGAACAGCTCGAAGGAGATGTACGAGGAGACGGGGTTGCCCGGCAGGGCCAGCAGCGGTGTGTGGTCGGGGCCGATCGAGCCGAAGCCCTGCGGCTTGCCCGGCTGCATGGCGAGCCTGCGGAAGTCGATGCCGCTGCCCGGCTCGTCCTCGTCGCCCACCGAGGAGAGGGCTTCCTTGACGACGTCGTACGCGCCGACGCTGACGCCTCCGGTGGTGACGACGATGTCGGCGCGGATCAGCTGGTCCTCGATCGTGGCGCGGAGCGTGTCGGCGTCGTCGGTGACGGCGCCGACGCGGTAGGCGATCGCTCCGGCGTCCTTGGCCGCGGCCGTGAGCGCGAAGCTGTTCGAGTCGTAGATCCGGCCGCCGGTCAGTTCCTCGCCGGGCTGGACCAGTTCGCTGCCGGTGGAGATGACGACGACACGCGGCCGGGGCCGCACCTTCACCGTCGAGCGGCCGATCGCTGCGAGCAGGCCGATCTGCGGCGGGCCGACGACCGATCCCGCGCTCAGCGCCAGATCGCCCGGCTTGACGTCGCTGCCGCGGGCCCGGACATGGGCGCGGGCCTCGACGGGGCGGTGCACCCGGACCTCGCCGCCCGCCCCTTCCGGGGCGTCGCTCAGGGAGCGCATGGTGTCGGCGGGGCCGCCACCCGTGCCGCCGTCGGTCCACTCGACCGGGACCACGGCCTCGGCGCCGGCCGGCAGCGGGGCACCGGTCATGATCCGGGCGGCCTCGCCGGGGCCGACGGCCCGGTCGCCGGGCAGGCCGTCGCTGCCCGCCGCGACGTCACCGATGACCGTGAGCACCGCGGGGAACTCCTCGTCGGCGCCCTCGATGTCGGCGACGCGGACCGCGTACCCGTCCATCGAGCTGTTGTCGAAGGGCGGCAGGGCGATCTCCACCATGACGTCCTCGACCAGGACGCAGCCCTGGGCATCGTGCAGTTGCAGCTCGATGGGTTCGAGCGGGCGCACCGCTTCGAGAATGTCTGCCAGGTGCTCGTCCACCGACCACATCGTGCTGCTCAAAGTGCTACATCTCCTCGGTGACGTAACTGCGGAGCCAGGTCTTGAAGTCCGGGCCCAGGTCTTCACGTTCGCACGCGAGTCTGACAATGGCACGGAGGTAATCGCTCCGGTCACCGGTGTCATAGCGGCGGCCCTTGAAGACGACACCGTGCACGGGGCCGCCGGTCTTCTCGTCCTCGGCGAGGATCTGGAGCGCGTCGGTGAGCTGGATCTCGCCGCCGCGGCCCGGTTCGGTCCTGCGCAGTATGTCGAAGACGGCGGGGTCCAGGACGTAGCGGCCGATGATGGCGAGGTTGCTGGGCGCCTCGCCCGCTTCGGGCTTCTCGACGAGGCCGGTGATGCGCACCACATCGCCCTCGGCGGTGGGCTCGACGGCCGCGCAGCCGTACTGGTGGATCTGCTCCGGCGCGACCTCCATCAGCGCGATGACGCTGCCGCCCTCGCGCTCCTGGATCTCGACCATGCGGGCGAGCAGCGGGTCGCGCGGGTCGATCAGGTCGTCGCCGAGGAGGACCGCGAACGGCTGGTCGCCGACGTGCGGCGCGGCGCACAGCACGGCGTGGCCGAGGCCGCGCGGGTCGCCCTGCCGGACGTAGTGCATGGTGGCCAGGTCGCTCGACTCCTGGACCTTCTTGAGCCGTGCGGCGTCTCCCTTGCGGGTGAGCGCGGACTCCAGCTCGTAATTGCGGTCGAAGTGGTCCTCCAGCGGACGCTTGTTCCGCCCGGTGATCATCAGTACGTCGGAGAGGCCGGCGGTCACCGCTTCCTCGACGACGTACTGGATCGCGGGCTTGTCGACCACAGGCAGCATCTCCTTGGGAGTGGCTTTGGTGGCCGGCAGGAAGCGGGTACCGAGCCCCGCGGCCGGGATGACAGCCTTGCTGATCCTGGGGTGCGACTGAGTCATGCGCAGAACCATAACCGGTGCGTATGTGAGGAAGATGAGGCTCCGGTTAACTTTGTACGCCTATACGCACATATGAGAGATCCGAGGTGCCCGTTGAGCACAGAGATGTCCCGAAAGGCACTGCTCCGACGTGAACTGCTGGCCGCACGGCGCCTTCTGACCAAGGAAGACGCGGAAAACGCCGCGGTGGTTCTGTCCCGGGGCGCACTGGATCTCCCGGAGTTGTCCGGAGCCCGTACCGTCGCCGCCTACGTCTCGGTGGGCAGCGAGCCGGGCACCCGGGTACTGCTGGAGGCCCTGCGCGCCCGGGGCGTGCGGGTGCTGCTGCCGGTGCTCCTCGCGGACAACGATCTGGACTGGGCGCCGTACGAGGGGGCGGACCGTCTCGTCCGGGCCGGCCGCGGACTGCTGGAGCCGGACGGCGCGCGGCTCGGCCCCGAAGCGGTCCTGGAGGCCGACGCGGTGCTGCTGCCGGGCCTCGCGGTCGACGGGCGCGGGATGCGGCTCGGCCGTGGCGGCGGCAGCTACGACCGGGTGCTGGCCCGGCTCGCCGCGGCCGGGGCCCATCCCGCACTGATCGTCCTGCTGTACGACGACGAGGTGGTCGCGCGGGTCCCGGAGGAACCGCACGACCACCCCGTGGACGTGGTGGTGACACCGGCCGCGAGCCGCCGGACGGACAGACCCTAGGGCTTGAGGGTCAGGGTGTCGGTCGTCGACTTGGCGACGGCGTTCGTACCGAAGGACCAGTCGAGCAGTTCACCCTTGACCCACTTGTCGGTCTGATCGGTGTAGTGCGCGCTGAACGCGTGCCCGGAGGCGCCGGTGAGGTTGATCCAGCGGGATTTGTCCCAGTCCCCCACGTTGACCACCATCCGCATCGACGGGACCCAGACGACCTCGTAGCCGCCCGCCGCGTTCCAGCCGCTGGCGTTCACCGCGGCCTCGCCGCCGCCGAGGTTCCACGGGCCGCGGTTGAGGGCCCGCTGGAGCAGACCGGGGCCCTCGGTGCCGAGGGTCTGGTTCTTCAGCGTCAGCTGGTGCAGCCGGCCCCAGCTCCAGGTGCTGATGTCCTTGCCGAGCTTGGCGGTCAGCTCCCAGCGGGCGTCCTCCATGGCGCGGGCGAAGAGCTGGTCGCGGTTCTCGGTCGGCTCGTCCCGGCCGCTCCTCGGCGCCTTCCACCAGTCGCTGTTCTGGTCGTCCATCAGGTCGGCGACCACCTTGTACCAGCGGTCACCGCCGTCGGGCTGGGCGGAGTCCGCGTCCCGCCGGCCGCACTCGCGCACCAGCCTGTCCTGCTCGTCGACCGGGCCCGAACCGCCGGCCCGGGGCACGTTGAGGCACTCGCCCTCGACCCGCAGCTCCTTGGGCAGCTTGTTGCCGAAGGCCAGCTTGAGGATGTTGCGCCAGACCGCGTTGAAGTACGCGGCCGCGGCCGAGTCGGGCTCCTGGGTGTAGTCCCAGCCCTCCAGGAGCTTCTGTGCCTCGCGGACGTTCTTGTCCGAGACATTGATCTTCATCAGCTCGGGCACCAGCAGCGCGGCGATCTCGCTGGTGTTGTCCATCTGCATCTTCTGCATGTCTTCGGTCGAGATCTTCCCGCCGCCCTTGATCTTCGACTGGATGAGGTCGTCGATCCGCTGGCTGCGGCTGCCGTAGCCCCAGTCCTTGGTCAGCAGGTGCGGGTACTTCTCGTCGATGACGGCCTGGTTGGCGGTGACGATGTAGCCGCGCTTCGGGTTGTACTCGTAGGGCAGCTCGTCGAACGGGATCGGGTCCTTCTCCCAGCCGTACTTCGAGGACCAGCCGGGGCTGGGCATCGTGCCGTCGCCCTTGAGGCGGACCGGGATCTTTCCGGGCGCCTGGTAGCCGATGTTGCCCTCGGTGTCCGCATAGATCAGGTTCTGCGAGGGGACCTCGAAGTGCTCGGCCGCCGCCTGGAAGGTCTTGAAGTTCTTGGCCCGGTTCAGCTCGAAGACGGCATCCATGGACTTGCCGGGCTCCAGCGCGGTCCACTTCAGGGCGACCGCGTAACCGTCGGCCCGGTCCGGAGCGGAGTTGGTGACAGGAGCCTTCTGGCCGACCTTCTCCATTTCACTGCTGCGGTCGGAGACCAGCGGGCCATTGTCGGTCTCGCGGACGGTGATCTTCCGGTCCTTGCCTCCCGCGACCTCGATGGTCTCCTCACGGGTGGTGAAGGGCTTGATCTTGCCGTCGTACAGGTAGCCGTCGCCGGAGACCTTCTCCAGGAAGAGGTCGGTGACGTCCGCGCCGAGGTTGGTGAAGCCCCAGGCGATGTCCTGGTTGTGACCGATTATCACGCCCGGCATGCCGGAGAAGGTGTAGCCCGCGGTGTCGTACTGGCACTTCGCCGTGATCTCGCGGCAGTGCAGGCCCATCTGGTACCAGAGCGAGGGCAGCTGCGGCGCCAGGTGCGGGTCGTTGGCGAGCAGCGGCTTGCCGGTCGTCGTGTAGTCGCCGGAGACCACCCAGGAGTTGGACCCGATGCCGTTGCCGTTCGGGCCGAGCAGCGCCGGGATCTGGTCGAGGGTGTCGGAGAGCGCGGAGAGCTGGGTGTTCAGGCCCTCGGTGGCGCCCTGCGCGGTGTTCGAGCCAGTGGTGTCGGACGGGGTCGCGTCCGGGTCGAACTTCCCGGTGACCGGGGAGATCGCCCCCTGGTCCACGATCGGCCGGTGCTTCTCGTACGGGTACGGCGGGTAGAGGTCCTCGATCTGCTTCGCGTCGAGCCTGCTGGTCATCAGCGAGCGGTCGATCTCGTCCTGCATGTTGCCGCGCAGGTCCCAGGCCATGGCCTTGAGCCAGGCGACCGAGTCGACCGGGGTCCACTCGGCGGGCTTGTAGTCGTTGGTGAAGCCGAGGGCCGCGTACTCGACGGAGATGTCCTTGCCGTCGCGCCCCTTGAGGTAGGCGTTGACGCCGTCCGCGTACGCCTGGAGGTTCTTCTTGGTGTCCTCGGACAGGACGTTGTCGTACTCCTCCTGCGCGACCTTGTGCCAGCCGAGCGTGCGCAGGAAGGAGTCCGTCTCGACCTGTCCGGAGCCGAACATCTCGGAGAGCCGGCCGGCCGTCATGTGACGGCGGACGTCCATCTCCCAGAAGCGGTCCTGCGCCTGGACGAAGCCCTGGGCGCGGAAGAGATCGGCATCGGAGTCCGCGTACAGCTGCGGGATCCCGTAGCTGTCGCGTTTGACGTCGACGCTGCCGTCGAGGCCGTCGAGCTTCGTCGACCCGGTCGTCTGCGGGTACGACGCCCGCACGGTGGATACGGACCAGAACGTCCCGTAACCGATACCCGCGACAAGCGCCAGCACCAGAACGATCACGATCAGGCGGGCACGTCGCCCCTTCTTCCTGCCCGTCTTCACACCGGGGGCACCGGAGGAGGCGGAAGAGGCGGTTGAGTTGGCGGGCATCGCTGTCCTTCGAGGGGCAGGTGGTCCTGGGAGTGCAGGAGCAACCATAGGCGCAGCGCCGGGACGGCTCTGACGCGGCATCGGGATGATTCGAATTGCGCAGCGATCGTACGAACGCTCGAACGCGTCAAGAAAGCGTTAAAGATTAGGTAAGGTAACGAAGTACCGGCCGCCAACGGCCGATGCCGAAGGTCGATGCCGAAGGTCGATCGACTCGGCAGACGTACGCAGGGAAGGAACGGCCACTGTCTGTCCACACGCTCAACGAACTCCTGCTCGTCTGCTCGCTCGTACTGCTCGTCGCGGTGGTGGCGGTACGGATCTCGTCCCGCAGCGGGCTCCCCAGCCTGCTCCTGTACCTCGGCATCGGGATCGCCATAGGGCAGGACGGCATCTTCGACGTCAAGTTCGACAATGCGGAACTGACCCAGGTCATCGGCTACGCCGCACTGGTCGTGATCCTCGCCGAGGGTGGCCTGGGCACGAAGTGGAAAGAGATCAAACCGGCGCTGCCCGCCGCGGTGATGCTCTCGCTGGTCGGTGTCGCGGTGAGCGTGGGCGTCACGGCGGCCGGGGCGCACTACCTGGTCGGCCTGGACTGGCGGCAGTCGCTGATCATCGGCGCGGTCGTCTCGTCGACGGACGCCGCGGCGGTCTTCTCCGTGCTGCGCAAGGTGCCGCTGCCCGCCCGGGTCACCGGCGTACTGGAGGCCGAGTCCGGCTTCAACGACGCCCCCGTGGTGATCCTGGTGGTCGCCTTCTCGACCACGGGGCCGGTGGACAGCTGGTACGTACTGATCGGCGAGATAGCCCTGGAGCTCGCCATCGGTGCGGCCATGGGTATCGCCGTCGGCTGGCTCGGCTCGTACGGACTGCGCCATGTGGCGCTGCCCGCCTCCGGCCTGTACCCGATCGCCGTGATGGCGATCGCGGTGTCCGCGTACGCTGCCGGCGCCCTGGTCCACGGCAGCGGTTTCCTCGCCGTGTATCTGGCCGCGATGATCCTCGGCAACGCCAAGCTGCCGCACTGGCCCGCCACCCGCGGCTTCGCCGACGGGCTCGGCTGGCTGGCCCAGATCGGCATGTTCGTGCTGCTCGGGCTCCTGGTCACCCCGCACGACCTGCTCGACGACTTCTGGCCCGCGGTCGTGGTGGGCCTGGTGCTGACCGTGGTGGCACGCCCGCTGGAGGTCTTCATCTCGCTGGCGCCGTTCCGGCTGCCCTGGCAGGAGAAGGCGCTGATGTCCTGGGCGGGGCTGCGCGGCGCCGTGCCCATCATCCTGGCGACCATCCCGATGGTCGCCGGGGTCGAGGGGTCCACCCGCATCTTCAACATCGTCTTCGTCCTCGTCGTCGTCTACACCCTCATCCAGGGGCCGACCCTGCCCTGGCTGGCGAAGGCCCTGAAGATCTCCGACGATCCGGCCGAGGCCGCCGACCTGGGTATCGAGTCGGCGCCGCTGGAGCGGCTGCGCGGCCATCTGCTGTCCGTGGCCATTCCTGGCCGGTCGAAGATGCACGGCGTGGAGGTCGGGGAGCTGCGGCTGCCCGCCGGGGCCGCCGTCACCCTCGTCGTACGGGACGGCAAGAGCTTCGTACCGGCGCCCTCGACCGTGCTGCGGCGCGGCGACGAGCTGTTGGTGGTCGCCACCGATCCGGTGCGCGACGCGGCGGAGGAACGGCTGCACGCGGTCGGCGAGAACGGCAAGCTCGCGGGCTGGCTGGGGTCCGGCGGCAGAAGCGGCGGCGAGAGCACCGCCGGGGCCCATGCGGGGCACGACGTGGTGCACGACGTGACACATGCGCTGAAGGCCGTGAAGCGGCTGGGGAAGACCGGCGGACCGAAGTCGCACCACTGAGGGCGCAGATGTCCGGTGCGGTTTCGGCCTCTGCGGCCTCTGCGGCCTCTGCGCCCTTGTGGCCCTGTGGCCCTCCGGCCTCTGCGCCCCTGTGGCCCTGTGGCCCTGTGGCCCTGTGGCCTTGTGGGTGCAGGCCTTGCAGGGAGTCCTTGCGTACAATCACAGGGGCGCAAGGACCCCTGCCTGTATCATGAAGGGAATCGATCGACCCCGTGACGGGGCCGGTCGATCCGATCGACCAATCAGAACGACCAACTCTGCCTGATGCAGAGCTGGCGCGACCGTATGGCGGTCGTGGCGTCCTCCGCCTCTGCTGAGCGCCCGGCATCTACCGCAGTCCCGCGCGAAGAGGACAGCTCTCGGCAGCACCCGCACGAACGGGCCCGCACCCTCGGTGCCGCCCGCCTGCGGGAGCCCGGCCACCAGGCGGCAGAAAGGCATGGACCGTGGCGTCCACGGTCACCGACCGCCCCGGTTACGGGCAGTTGCTGCGCACCCCGGGTGCGTGGACATTTCTCCTCCCGGGCTTCGCCGCACGGCAGCCCTTCGCGATGCTGACCATCGGCATCGTGCTCCTGGTCCAGCACACCACCGGTTCGTACGGCAGCGCGGGCGCCGTCGCCGCCGTGACCGGTGTCTCCATGGCCCTGTTCGCACCGCAGACCGGCAAGCTCGCCGACCGCTTCGGCCAGCGTGCCGTGCTGCTGCCCGGGGTCCTGGTGCACGCCGCGTCCGTATCGGTGCTGACGGCACTCGCGCTGGCGGGCGCGCCCCTGTGGGCGCTGTTCGTGGCGGCCGTGCCGACGGGTGCGTCCGTCCCGCAGGTCGGGCCGATGGTGCGGGCCCGCTGGGCGGCCGTGCTCGGCGCGACACCGGACCGCGAGGCCTCGCCGCTGATGTCCACCGCGGCCGCCTTCGAATCGGTGACGGACGAGTTCACTTTCGTCATCGGCCCGGTGCTAGCCACCGCGCTGTGCACGGGAGTGCACCCGGCGGCCGGCCTGATCACGGAGGCCGCGCTGACCCTGGTCGGCGGGCTGCTCTTCGCCGCGCAGCGCCGCACCCAGCCCGCGGTGCGCAACGCCGCGTCCGGCACCGCCCAGCGGCACGCCTCCGCGCTGTCCGTACCGGGTGTACGGGTGCTCGCGGTGGCCTTCCTCGGGATCGGCGCGGTCTTCGGCGGCATGCAGGTCTCGCTGACCGCCTTCGCCGAGGAGATCGGCCGCCCGGGAGCCAACGGCCTGATGTACGGCGTCTTCGCGGCCGGCAACATGCTCGCCGGGATCGCCTGCGGTGCCATCGCCTGGAAGATCGGGCCGCGTCGGCGGCTGATCGTCGGGTACGCGGCACTGACCCTGACCGCGTCCGGACTGTGGGCGGTGCACTCGGTGCCCCTGCTGGCCGGGCTCGGACTCCTGGTCGGCCTCTCCATCGCCCCGGCCCTGATCAGCGGCTACACGCTGGTCGAGGCCCTGGTTCCGGGATCCGCCCGGACCGAGGCGTTCACCTGGCTGACGGGCTCGGTCGCGCTCGGCCAGGCGGCGGCGGTGACGGTCGCCGGACGGCTCGCGGACGCCCACGGGGCCAGCACCGGATTCCTGGTGCCGTTGGCCGGGACCGTATTGGCCCTGATCATCCTGGTGGGGCTGCGTTCGAGGCTCGTGCCCGCCGCCTCGGGACGGACCGTGACACGTGGTGTCGGTCACCGGAAGCCGGTCACGGTGGACTGATGCTGCGGAATACGTCAGTATGGAGCGTCGTTAGCACTCATTGAGTCAGAGTGCCAGGAGGAGCAAGTGCCGACCTATCAGTACCAGTGCACCGAATGTGGCGAGGGCCTCGAGGCGGTGCAGAAGTTCACCGATGACGCCCTCACCGTGTGCCCGAGCTGCGACGGACGCCTGAAGAAGGTGTTCTCGGCGGTCGGCATCGTCTTCAAGGGTTCCGGTTTCTACCGGAACGACAGCCGCGGCTCCTCGTCGAGCAGCACGTCGGCTTCGTCCTCGGCGAAGACGTCCGGTTCCGCTTCGTCGTCCGACTCCTCGTCGTCCGGGTCCTCGACGTCGGCTTCGACGGGATCCGACTCGAAGTCGTCCGCGTCCTCTTCCTCGGCCTCCGCCCCGTCTTCCTCGAAGAGCGGCACGTCGGCCTCGAAGAGCGGCACGTCGGCCGCCTGAGTCGCACACCGCACCGCGCTTCCACCGGGAGCCCCGTCGATCCGTTCGGCGGGGCTCCCGGCGTTTTCCCGCGCCGCTACTGTGATCGCATGGTGAACGCAGAGATCGGTGTCATCGGCGGCTCGGGCTTGTACTCCTTCCTGGAGGACGTCACGGAGGTGCGCGTGGACACCCCGTACGGACGGCCGAGCGACTCCCTCTTCCTCGGCGAGGTCGGCGGCCGCCGGGTCGCCTTCCTCCCCCGCCACGGACGCGGCCACCACCTGCCGCCGCACCGCATCAACTACCGGGCCAACATGTGGGCGCTGCGCTCCGTCGGCGTACGCCAGGTGCTCGGCCCGTGCGCGGTGGGCGGCCTGCGCCCGGAGTACGGGCCGGGCACCCTGCTCGTGCCCGACCAGCTGGTGGACCGCACCAAGGCCCGGACGCAGACGTACTACGACGGGGAGGTCCGGGCCGACGGGGCGGAGCCGAACGTCCTGCATCTGGGCTTCGCCGATCCGTACTGCCCCGCGGGGCGCCGGGCCGCGCTGGCTGCGGCGCGGGCGAAGAGCTGGGATCCGGTGGACGGCGGGACGCTGGTGGTCGTCGAGGGGCCGCGCTTCTCGACCCGGGCGGAGTCGCGCTGGCATGCGGCCATGGGGTGGTCGGTGGTCGGGATGACCGGTCACCCGGAGGCCGTCCTCGCCCGCGAACTGGGCCTCTGCTACACGACGACGACCCTGGTGACGGACCTGGACGCGGGCGCGGAGGCCGGCGAGGGCGTCTCGCACGGGGAGGTGCTGAAGGTGTTCGCGGCCAATGTGGACCGGCTGCGCTCGGTGCTCTTCGACGTGGTGGCCGCACTGCCGGCGGAGGCGGACCGGGACTGCCCGTGCTCGCATGCGCTGGACGGTCTGGAGACGGGGATCGAGCTGCCTTAGCGCGTGCGCCGGGATGGTTGTGGCGTGTGTGGGTGACGGAGTTGTCCACAACGCCATGGCCGTCCACAGGCTTCGGCGGGGATCTCGCGGACGGTGGATCGTGAGGGGTGTTCGTCCGGAACTCCTCATGTCAGGTGGTGTCGACCGTGTTCCCGTCGTCCGTGTCGTCGGTGTCATCCACGTTTTCTTCGTCCTCGTCCGCGTCATCCACGTTTTCTTCGTCCTCGTCCCCGTTCTCGCCGTCGTCCTCGCCTTCGTCCCCGTTCTCGCCATTGCCGTCTGCGTCACCGGCGCCTCCGCCCTGTGGGGTGCCCGCGTTCGAACCCTTGCGGGTGCGCGGGGGCGGTGGGTGCCGGTTGCGGCGGGCGTTGTGGCGGCAGCGCCGTGCCCTGGCCGCCGGACTGGCCCTGACGGCTGCCGCGCTCGCCGCCACGGGGCTGGGCGGTGGCGGCGCGGGCACGGGCGGTGGCGCCGCGTACGGGGCGGGGGCCGGGGGTGAGGCCGGCCCGGCGCCGTCGCAGGCCCGGCGAACGGCTCGGCCGGTGTCCGCTCCGGTCCGGATCGCGGATGCGGGGGCGGTTCGTTTATTGCGGCCGGGTGACCGCGTCGACGTGATCGCCACCGGGGAGGGCGGCACCGGAACCGGGGCCGGAGCCCAGGCCCGGGTGCTGGCGAGGGGCGCGCGGGTGGCGGAGGTGCCGCAGGGCCCGGCAGAGGGTTCCGCCCAGGACGGAGCGCTGATCGTGCTCTCCGTCCCCCGGGACACGGCCACCGCACTGGCCGGTGCGGGCATCTCGTCCCAACTGGCGGTGACCCTGTGCTGATTCGCACGGATGATCGGTCAAGTCACCTGGACAAACCCTCGGATTGTGTGGTTTTCAGGCGTACTGCCGTAAGTTGCGGAGGAGTTTGCTCCGCCTATGGCACACGCGAAGGAAGGCTCATCCGTGAGCGAGAAGAAGGTCAGTCTGCTGGAAGGGTTCAAAGCGGTGCAGGAGACGCTGGAGGTGAGCGAGCTGGAGGTGCTGAAGGAGATCCGCGACGCCCTCGTCTCGCAGCCCGGCGGTCCGGCGGGCGAGACCCCCGGCCAGGACCCCGGCCGAGGTCACGACCAGTAGCGCAACGCGCGGCTCAGGAACCGGCGGCACCACCGCCGGACCACCACGGAGCAGGGGGATCAGATGTGGTGGGGCGGCTTCTCATCGAGGAAGCGCGCCAGATCGGCGGCGCTGCCACCGGCCGGGGCCCGCTCGCCCCACCCTCGGTCCGTATCGTCCGAGGACTGCTGGTCCAGCGGATCGTCGAAGATCAGAGCCGGTTTCGGTTTCGGCCGCTCCGACTGGGAGGGCTTCGAATCGCGCGGGCCGGGGGCGGGGGCGGTGCTCATACGTCAAGGGTACGGCGATGGTCAGCGATCCTTCGGGTCGATCAGCCACAGCCCGAGGACGACGAGGAACGACAGGCAGAGGAAGCCGGCACCCCACCAGGCCGTGCCGGTGTGACCCTCCATCCATGCGTCGATGACGACGGTCAGACCCCAGAGCTGTCCGACGACCGCCGTCATGGCGAGGGCCAGGCGGGCCGTCAGCTTCGAGGACCGCTCGGGCTCCTGGTCGGTGCCCGCCCCCGGGCCGGGGCCGGTGTGGCGGACCCGGGGGTCGCCGTAGCCGCTGGTGGCACGGAGCTGCGGATAGCGCTCGTGGACGGGCCGGTTGAGTTCGGGGCGAGCACTTCCCGGGTGGTACTCCGGATACGCCCCGGGCTCCGGGGACTCCTGGTTCCAGGACTGCCGGGCGTCGGTCATGGCCGCCTGCCGGAGGTCTCGGCCCCGGCCCCGCGCGGCGGGGCTTCCGCCCCGCCGCCCTTGACGGCGGGACAGCCGATACGGGAGGCGAGGTCCGGGCGGTCCTGGCCGAGCTGACGGCACAGGCCGTGCTCGACGCTCTCGCCCGAGCGCGTCGTGCCGACCGCCCAGATGCTGCCGTCGGGCTGTTCGGTGAGCACCACCTTGGGCAGCGCACGGGGCGGTGGCCCGGCGGTGACCTCACCGGTGCGGGCGTCGAAGATGCCCTCGTGGCAGGGGCAGTACAGCTCGCCCTCGGTACCGCGGTCCTTGCGCCAGAGCACGGCACAGGCGAGATGGGTGCAGATCGCGGAGTAGCCGACGAGAGTGCCGTCGTCCAGCCGGACGGCGACCGCCCGGTCCTCTTCGTCCGGGTAGTGGAAGGCGAGGGACTCGCCGGGCAGGAGTTGAGCGGCGATCCGCTTCGGCGCCGGTGCCTTGGCGTCGTCGGGGTCGCCGTGGCGCGGCAGGATTCCGCTCGCCACGCCGAGGCCGCCGACGGCGAGTCCGCCGGAGACGGTCGCCACGATCCGGAGGTAGTCGCGCCGGGTGGTGAGGGAGTCGGCGGCGATCCGGTCGTGCAGGGCTTCGCGCGGATCGCCGGAGGGCGGCTGGCCGGTGACGCTCATCGGCGGACGTCCTTCCCGTTGATCTCGACGACAGGAAGGCCGCCGGGCACCGGCCACCGCACCCGGTCGGCGGGAACGACCATGGCCACGCCGGTGCGTACCTCGCTCCGGCCGAAGGTGAAGGTGTCGGCGACCTGGACGCCGGGGCGCTCGGCCTGGAGCTCCTCCACGGTCCCGTAGAACAGCGCTCCGGTCGGGCAGACGGTCGCACACATGGGGGCGAGGCCGTAGGCGGTGCGGTCGTAGCAGAGGTTGCATTTCATCTGCAGCTTCGCCTGGAGGTCGATCTTCGGGACGCCGAAGGGGCAGGCGTTGACGCAGTTGGCGCAACCGATGCAGCGGGTGGTGTCGGCCTGCTGCACCACACCGTCCGCGGTCACCAGGATCGCGTCGGCGGGGCAGACCTCGGCGCACGGGGCGACCGGGTCCTCACAGTGCATGCAGACCGTGGGAAGGGAGGCCACGGACTGGCCCTCGTCGGTGTAGTCGAGGTGGATCATCGACTTGCCGCGGTGCGAGTCGCACTCCCGGCAGGCGGAGACGCAGGCCTGGCAGCCGATGCAGCGCCCGGGGTCGATGAAGATCGTTCTGCCCATCATGCGGCGGTCAGCTCCTCTCCGAGGTGCCACGCCCCTGGGGGGCCGTGGGCGGCAGCGGGTCGGTACGGGAGACCTGGGTCTCCGGGTAACCGACGTGGCCGGGCGCGACGGGAGGTGCGGGGACTTCGTCGATCTTCCCGGCGTGCTCGATACGGCAGGCGCACACCTTGTACTCGGGGATCTTGGAGCGGGGGTCGAGGGCGTCGAGGGTGAGGGCGTTGGCCGCGGTGGGGACGGGCCAGTGGTAGGGGATGAAGACGGTGTCGGGGCGGATCGCCTCGGTGACCAGCGCGGGGAAGACCTCGCTGCCGCGCCGGGTGACGACGCGGACCGGTTCGCCGTTGCGGAAGCCATGGGAGGGATGGAGCTCGGCCCAGGGGCGCGGGGTCTGTTCGACGAGGGCGCCCAGACGGCGGGTCTGGTTGCCGGAAAGGAAGTGAGCGACGGTCCGTCCGGTGGTGAGCGACATGGGGTGCTCGTCGTCGTACGGGTCCATCGGCGGGTGCCACTCGACGACCTGCAGATGGATCTTGCCGTCGGGGTGGTAGGTCCTGCCGTCCTCGAAGAGCCGAGGGGTGCCGGGGTGGTCGGTGGAGGGGCAGGGCCAGGCGATCCCGCCGGTCTCCTCCAGCCGTTCGTAGGTGATGCCGTAGTAGTCGTTGACGGTGCCGGCGGAGGCGGTCCGCAGTTCGTCGAAGACGGCGCGGGAGTCGGCGAAGGCGAATTTGTCGCCCGCGCCGAGGCGCCTGGCGAGTTCGCACATCACCCAGGTGTCGGTCCGTACACCGGGCGGCGGGTCCTGCGCCTTGTTGTGCTTGACCACCCGGGCCTCGGCGTTGGCCATCACCCCTTCGTCCTCGGCCCAGGTGGTGACGGGAAAGACGACATGTGCGTTGGCGGCGGTCTCGGAAAGGAAGAAATCGAATTGGGCGTGGAACTCTGTGGCGTCGTACCCCTCCTTGACCACCTTGTAGTTGGGGAGGGAGACGAAGGGGTTGTTGCAGATGCCGATCAGGCCGCGGATCTCGCGGCGCTGCATCTGCCAGACCATTTCCATCATCGAGGTTCCGGCGGGCGGGAGTTCGGACTCCTCGATGCCCCAGATCTCGCAGATCTGCCTGCGGTGCTCCTCGTTCATGATCGAGCGGCCGCCGGGCAGGAGGTCGGACTTCTGGCCGTGTTCGCGGCCGCCCTGCCCGTTGCCCTGGCCGGTGATGGTGCCGTAGCCGGCGCCGGGGCTGCCGATGTGGCCGGTGGCGGTGCAGAGGTTGATCACGCTGAGGCAGTTCTCGACGCCCTGCGAGTGGTGCTCGATGCCCCGGGCGTGCCAGGCCATGGCCTTGGGTGCGCGGGCGAAGGCGCGGGCGACCTGGGCGATCTGCTCGACGGGGATGTCGCAGATCTCGGCGGCCCGGTACGGCGGGTACTCGGCCGCCTTGGCCTTCACCTCCTCCCAGCCGGTGGCATGGGCGGCGAGATAGGCCTCGTCGGTCAGGCCTTCCTCGACGACCACGTTCAACACGGAGTTGAAGAAGGCCGAATCGGTGCCGGGCCTGAGGGCGACGTGGATGTCGGCGGTCCGGGCGATGGCCGTCTCGCGCGGGTCGACGACGATCAGGCTCGCACCGCGGTCCCGTGCTCCCCACACGTACTGGGTCATCACGGGGAAGCACTCGCCGATGTTGGAGCCCGCGATCAGCAGGCAGTCGGTGAGCAGGATGTCGGAGAAGGGGTTGCCGGCCCGGTCGATACCGAAGGCGAGTTTGTTGGCGCCCGCGGCGCTGACCATGCAGAGCCGGCCGTTGTAGTCGACATGCCGGGACTTGAGGGCGACCCGGGCGAATTTGCCGACCAGATAGGTCTTTTCGGAGAAGAGACTGGCCCCGCCCAGCAGTCCGAAGGCATCGTTCCCGTAGCTCTGCTGGATGCGTTTGATCTCGGCGACGGTGAAGTCGAGCGCCTCGTCCCAGGAGACCTCGCGGAAGTCCTCGTCACGGGATCGGCGCATCAGCGGGGCGGTGAGCCGGTCGGGGTGGTTGACCTGCTGGTACGCGTTGATTCCCTTGGGGCACAGCCGCATCCGGTTGATGTCGTGGTTGCGGGGTTCGACGCCGAAGACCTTGCCGCCGCGGTCGACCCGCAGATACATCCCGCACTGGACCCCGCAGAAGCAGCAGTGGGTGGGGACGAGCGTCTCGCCCTCCTGGTCGGCGTGCCACCGGTCGGCGGGGATGCCGCCCGCGTCCCGGAAGGCCCGGGTGCCGGGCGGAGCGAGAGAGGGGTCGAGAGGAACGGCCGCACGGGGGTCGGTCGTACGGGGGTCTGCCGTGCCGGGGCCGGCCGCACGCGGATCCACGGTCACTTGAAGCCCCTCTTCACCTGGGAGAGATAGGCACTGCCGCGCAGTACCCGCTTGCAGCGCGGGCAGTATTCGGCCCACTCGTCGAAGTCGAGGCCGAGGTCGCGCATGGTGCTGCGGAGGTTCTCGACGTACGGCCCGGTGTCGATGGGCTCCTCGCAGCGGCGGCAGCCGAGTACCTCCTGGTCCTGCCGGGCGGTGTACTTGAACAGCTGCATGCCGACCGCGGCCGGGCGCTGGACGATGTGGAAGAACTTCCCGAACGGGATGTAGATGAGGGTGAAGACCACCGACACCATGTGGAGGACCGCCAGGAACTCGTATCCGCCGCCGTGCAGGAAGATCGACGAGAAGGTGAGCAGCAGACCGGTCACCGAGATGACGACGAGAGCGATCAGCGGCACCAGGTCGTAGGCGAAGCGCTGGCCGGTGATGGCGCCGCGGTCCTTCATCCGCCGCCACAGGAAGTACGAGGCGCCGGGGATGACGAGCACGGCGGCGATGTCCAGGCCGTGGAACATCAGCCGGCCCAGGAAGTCCAGGGAGTCGAATCCGATGATCTTGAAGCCCCAGATGCGCATCTCGTAACCGGGCCCCGAGCCGCTGTTCGAGGTGAAGGTGAACCAGCCCCAGGTCAGCGGGAAGGTGATCAGGGCGGCGAGGATGCAGCCCCAGAAGATCAGTTGATGGGCGGCCCAGCGGGCGTGCGAGCGGGCGCCGAGGAATTTCTGGAAGGCCAGGTACGTGGCGATCATCCGGGGCAGCGCGGTGGGGGCCTTGCGGAAGTTGGCCACCGAGAAGAAGCTCCGCCACCCCTGCTTGAACAGCCGCCGGGCGCCGGGCGCGGAGACCCAGACCGTGTAGCGGTAGGCGACGCCGAAGGCGAGGAAGACGGTGGCGACGGCGTACGGGAGGAGGGCGGAGTCGAAGTTCTCCAGCAGCCGGCTGCCGAAAACGATCGCGAGGATCAGCAGGGCGGAGACGATGACACCGGCCGCGGTCGCACGGCCGGTGACGGAGCGGCGCCCGGCGCCCGGCCTCACGGCGGTCCGGGGCCCGGCGTGCGGTGGCGAGCCCGGCGCCCCCGCGGAGCCGGTGCGGGCACCGGGGGCGGGCCGCGCGGCTGCGGCGGAGGGCTCTGGCGGCTCTGTCACCCCGTCACCGTAGGGTCTTACATGACGGTTGGTCCTGTTTTACGGCTCAGCCGGGTGAGCCCCGCTGCCCATCCGGGGCGTGCCCCGTTCGGCGTGGCCGAGCCCGTCTGGTGTGCTGGCTCCCATGCCCGTAATGACGGCTCGCAGCCGCACCGAGAAACATCGCGCCTCGACCCCGCTGGAACTCTTCTTCGACCTCTGTTTCGTGGTCGCCGTGGCCCAGGCGGGCGCACGGCTGGTCCATGCCGTCGCCGAAGGGCACGCCCTCACCGGAATCGGCAGCTACGCGGCCGTCTTCTTCGCGATCTGGTGGGCCTGGGTCAACTTCAGCTGGTTCGCCTCGGCCTACGACACCGACGACCCGCTGTACCGCGTCGTCACGCTCGTCCAGATCACCGGTGTGCTCGTCCTCGCCGCCGGGGTGCCGCGCGCCTTCGACGCGGGCGACTGGACGGTCGTCGTCATCGGCTACGTGGTGATGCGGCTCGCGCTGACCAGCCAGTGGCTGCGCGCCGCGCACTGCACCCAGGACGGGGAGCGGCGCGTCGCGCTGCGGTACGCCGTCGGGATCTCGGTGGTGCAGCTGGGCTGGATCGCCATGCTGCTGGTGCCCGCCGAATCGCGCGGAGCCCGTACCGCCGCCTTCGTCGTGCTCGTGCTGGCGGAGCTGTCCGTTCCGGCGCTCGCCGAGCGCGACCGCTCGACGAGCTGGCATCCGCACCACATCGGTGAGCGGTACGGGCTGTTCACGATCATCGTGCTGGGCGAGACCATCGCGGCGGCCACGGTCGCGGTCCAGGAGGCGGTGTACGAGCAGGACGCGCTCGGCGAACTGCTGCCGATCGCCGCGGGCGGGCTGCTGATCGTCTTCTCCGCCTGGTGGATCTATTTCGCCGTGCCGATCCATGACTACCTGCGCGGCAGCAGGGAAGCGTTCATCTGGGGATACGGACACTTCCTGATCTTCGGTTCCGCGGCCGCCATCGGCGCGGGCATCGAGGTCGCGGTGGAGGAGGCCGTGGGCAAGGCCCATGTCCCGGACACGGTGGCCGCCGCCGCGGTGACCCTTCCCTCCGCGCTCTTCCTGCTCACGGTGTGGGCGCTGCACGCCCGCCACTTCAAGCGCGACTTCGCGGAGCAACTGTCCCTCCCCGTGGCCGCGCTGGCGATCCTGGCCTGCACGTTCGCCGGCGGGTGGGCGGTGTTCGCCGCCGGTCTGGTGGCCGCGGCGACCGTGGCCGTGGGGGAGCTGCTGTCACGGCGGCCCGCCGTGGCCGGGTGAGTACACATGGACGGCCGGCGACGGCTCGCGCAGTGGAGGAGCACGCGATGACAGAAGAACCCCGACGGCCGACGGCCCCCGCCGCCCCGCCGAACGCGTCCGGTCCGGGCACGCCGGGTCCGGACGCCACCGGTCCGCTCGACGCGCTGACCGATGTCGCGGGGCTGCGCGTCGGCCACGCGCAGGTGCCGGGCGAGGGCGCGTTGAGCGGCACCACCGTGGTCCTCGCCCCCGAGGGCGGTGCGGTCGCGGCCGTCGACGTACGCGGCGGCGGCCCCGGCACCCGGGAGACCGACGCGCTCGATCCCCGCAATCTGGTGCAGCGCGTCGACGCCGTGGTGCTGACGGGCGGCAGCGCGTACGGCCTGGACGCGGCGTCCGGTGTGATGGCCTGGCTGGAGGAGCGGGGGCGCGGGGTGCGGGTCGGCCCCGATCCGGCGCAGGTGGTGCCGGTGGTCCCCGCCGCCTGCGTCTTCGACCTGGGGCGCGGCGGCGACTGGCGGGCCCGCCCCGACGCCTCGACGGGCCGCGCGGCGGTGGAGGACGCGGCGGCCGCGGAGCCGGGGGCGCCGGTGGCCGAGGGTGGCGTCGGCGCCGGTACGGGCGCGGTCGCCGGCCGGCTCAAGGGCGGCGTGGGCACCGCGAGCATCCGCCTGGCCTCCGGGATCACGGTGGGCGCGCTCGTCGTGGTGAACGCGGCGGGCTCGGTGGTCGATCCGCGTACCGGGGTGCTGTACGGGGAGTACGGCGCCGCCGAACCTCCGGTGCACCCGGCGCCCGAGGTGCTCCGCGCGGCGGATCGGCGCCTTGCCGAGGCGCGGGAGGCGGACGCACGGCCCCCGCTCAACACCACGCTCGCCGTCGTCGCCACGGACGCCGAACTCACCCGGGCCCAGGCGCAGAAGCTCGCGGGCACGGCGCACGACGGACTGGCGCGCGCCGTCCGCCCCGTACATCTGCTCACCGACGGGGACACCGTTTTCGCGCTGGCCACCGGCGCCCGGCCGCTGGATCCGCGGAATCCGATCGCCCTCAACGAGCTGCTGGCGGCAGGCGCGGACGTGCTCACGCGCGCCATCGTGAAGGCCGTCCGGGCAGCTCAGAGCGTGGACGGCCGCCCCGGCGGCGGCTGTTACCCCTCGTACAGCGACCTCTACGCCATCAGCCCCGGCCCCCCGGAGCCGTCGGCGGACGGCCGCGCGGAACCGGACTCGCCCGCCGGGTAAGGAAGTTCGGACGAATCGTCAGGAACCATCTGCGTGCGCCATACGTTTTCCTGAACCCCGGTCACGATGTCGGACCCAGGGACTACGTTATGCACGCAGCAAGTAACACGCGGCAACGGCCTGGAGACAGCACCTTGAGCGATCCGTACGAGACAACCGAGCAGCACCTCGAGCGACTCCTGCGACGGGCACTCAACTCTTTCGACCTGCCCGACAGCACGGTCGAGAGACTCGGTACCGCGCTCGCCCACAGCAGTTCCCTGCACTCCTCGCACCACAGTTCCGTACTCCACCGGGAGACCTACCAGCACACATATCTGCTGTCCGACGGCACCCCTCTCACCCTGTGGGAGCTGGTGCACGGCGGTCCGCGGAGCGCGACGGACCCGCGGTTCCGTACGGAGCCCGACCTCATGCACCACGAGCTGTACGACGACGAGGCCGATGCCCATGTCGCGGCCGCCCGGCTGACCGGCAGCTTCGGCGAGGTCCCGGTGTTCGGGGACGACGGGCCCCAGGCCGACCTGGAGATACTGACGGTCCTGATGGCGGCTCCCCCGGCCCCGCTGCCCCGGATGTACGCCCCGGACAACTCCGCCGACCACGCCCGCCGTGTCCTGCGCCGCGCGGAGAACAGCGACGGTCCCGGCGAGGAGACCGCCCGGCTGCTGCGCGCCGCCTTCGCCCACCACATCACCCAGGTCTTCGGCCGGCAGTGCCGGGTGGACGGGCGGCACGCCGGATTCACCCTGTACGAGCACGCCTTCCTGCTCCTCGACGGCAGCGAGACGAGCCTGTGGGAGGTCGAGCACACGGCCACGCCGGACGGCCGCCACATGTGCGAGGTGTACGGCGACGAGGACACCGCACGCGGGGCCATGGAGAGCCGTACGCGCATCTGCTGACCGGGGTTGGGGCTCCGGGGCCCTGAGCCGACACAGACGCAGACACGCAGGTGCCCGCACCCTCCCGGGGTGCGGGCACCGTCCTTCTCATCCCTCGTCCGTCCCGACGGAGGTCGGTCAGGGCGTCAGCGCGGGCTCCTTGACGCTCCCGGAGCCGCCCGCCGCGTCCACGACACCCACCGCGTCCACGGCCTCGTCGCCGCCCTCCACGTGCTGCCGCGGCCGCGCGGGCAGCGCGAACATCACCAGGAAGATCACCGCGAGCACCCCGGCCACCCACCACAGCGAGTGCCGGAACGCCTCCGCGAACGCCGGGCCCACTTCCTGCGGCGCCAGCCGCTCACCGATCGCGCCGAGGAAGACCACCGAGACCAGTCCGAGCCCGAGCGCATTGCCCATCTGCTGCACGGTGTTGATGAGCCCGGAGGCCGAACCGGAGTGCTCCTTGGGCACCTCGGAGAGCACCGCGTCCGTCAGCGGCGCCACGATCAGGCCCATCCCGAGGCCCATGACCACCAGCGGCAGCGCCATCTGCCAGGACGTGATGCCCATGCCGTAACGGTCGGACTCCCAGATGTAGAGGAGCAGGCCGGCGATCATCAGCAGCGCGCCCGTCTGGAGGACCTTGCGACCGAAGCGGGGCACCAGCTTCTGTACGGAGATCCCGGCGGCGAACGACACGGCGATCGAGAACGGGATACCGGTCGTGCCGGCCCGCAGCGCGCTCCAGCCGAGGCCCATCTGCATGTAGAGCGTCCAGACCAGGAAGAAGATGCCGAGCCCGATGCCGAAGGTCAGCTGCACGGCGATGCCCGCCGCGAAGCTCTTGACCCGGAACAGCGACAGCTCGACCAGCGGCGAACCGTCCTTGCGCGCCTTCGACCGTTCGAACAGCACCAGGAACAGGAACACCAGCAGGCTGCCCACCATCGACACGTGGCCCCACAGCGGCCAGCCCAGCTCGTGGCCACGGGTCAGCGGGTAGATCAGCATCAGCATCCCCAGGGTCACCAGGGCGACGCCGACCAGGTCGAGCCGGAGCGCCTTCGGGGCCTTGGACTCGGTGATGAACTTCCGGCCGAGGATCAGGCCCGCGATGCCGACGGGCAGGTTGATCAGGAAGATCGGCCGCCATTCGAGACCGGCGATGTTCCACTCGGTGAGCAGCGCGCCCAGCAGCGGCCCCAGCACCGCGCCGAGGCCGACGATCGCGCCGAAGAGACCGAAGACCTTGCCCCGCTCGTGCGCCGGGAAGGTGGCGTGCACGATCGACAGCACCTGCGGAACCATCAGCGCGGCGGTGCCGCCCTGGAGGATCCGGGAGACGACCAGCATCTCCGGGTTGGCGGCGAAGCCGCAGAGCGCGGAGGCCAGGGTGAAGCCGCCTATACCGATGAGGAACAGCCGCTTGCGGCCGTAGATGTCGCCCAGTCGGCCGCCGGTGATCAGACCGGCCGCGAAGGCCAGCGAGTAGCCGGCGGTGATCCACTGGATCGAGCTGAACGAGGCGCCGGTGTCCTCGCGGATGCTCGGGATGGCGATATTGACGATCGTGACGTCGACCAGGTCCATGAAGGCCGCGGTCATCACGATGGCGAGCGCGAACCAGCGTCGCCGGTCCGACGGGTCCGAGGACACCGCGGGCCCGGATGCCGTGGACGGCAGAGATGAGGAAGAAGTCATGGGAAGAAGTTAGACACTCATTAGGCCGGTCCATGACCTAATAGGTACGCATCCTGGTGAGACGACCGACACCCCGGCAGAAGGCGAGGCCATGACCGACACCCCGGCACGACTGCTGAATCTGCTGTCGCTCCTCCAGACCCCCCGCGAGTGGCCGGGCAGCGAGCTCGCCGAGCGGCTCGACGTCAGCCCGCGCACCATCCGCCGCGACATCGACCGGCTCCGCGAGCTGGGCTATCCGGTCGAGGCCTCGCGCGGATCCGTCGGCGGCTACCGGCTCGTCGCGGGCACCGCGATGCCGCCGCTGCTCCTCGACGACGAGGAGGCGGTGGCCATCGCGGTGGGTCTGCGGGCGGGGGCCGGGCATGCCATCGAGGGGGTGGACGAGGCGTCCGTACGGGCGTTGGCGAAGTTGGAGCAGGTGCTGCCCTCGCGGCTGCGGCACCGTGTCTCGACCCTGCAGAACGCGACGATGCCGCTGACCCGGGGCGACGGCTCGACCATCGACCCGAGGACGCTGACCGTGATCGCGTCGGCGGTCACCGCGCAGGAGCGGCTGCGGTTCGCGTACCGCGCGGGCGACGGCGCCGAGACGAAGCGGGAGGCCGAGCCGTACCGGCTGGTGAGCACGGGGTGGCGCTGGTATCTCGTCGCTTACGACCTGGGGCGCGAGGCCTGGCGTACGTTCCGGGTCGACCGGGTGAGCGAGCCGTTCGCGACCGGGGCCCGGTTCGCACCGCGCGAGCTGCCCGCGGGTGACGCGTCGGAGTTCCTCGCCGGTTCCATCGCCCGGCGGCAGCCGGAGCTGGCGGTCGACGTGAGCTTCGCGGCCCCGGCGGACTTCGTGTCCGCGCGGCTGCCGGCGTCGGTCGGCCCGTTGGAGCCGACCGGCGAGAACAGTTGCCGGCTGCGGGCGGTGCTCGCGGACTCGCTGGAGTGGGTGGCGCTCCGACTGGCGCTGGTGGACTGCGAGTTCACCGCGCACGAGCCACCGCAGCTGGTGGACTACCTGGGCGATCTGGGCGCCCGCCTGGCCCGCGCGGCAGCCCGCTGACCCGGCCTCCGGGGCACACCGGTCATGAAAAGAATGAGCCCCGGCGCCAGGGGGGGTGGGCGCCGGGACTCAGCTCAGGGGGTCACGCGAAGCGACCTATTTCGGAGGTTACCGGACGAAGGCTCACGCCGCAGCGTCAAAACCCGTGTCGTGGGCCATTCGCTTCAGTTCGAGCAGCGCATGCTTCTCGATCTGGCGGATCCGCTCCCGGGTCAGGCCATGCTGCTTGCCGACCTCGGTGAGGGTCCGCTCGCGGCCGTCCTCGATGCCGTACCTCATACGGATGATGGAGGCGGTGCGGTTGTCGAGCTTGCCGATCAGGTCTTCGAGCTCCTCGCTGCGCAGCAGCGTCATCACCGACTGCTCGGGGGACACCGCGGAGGTGTCCTCCAGCAGATCGCCGAACTGGGTCTCGCCCTCGTCGTCCACGGACATGTTGAGGCTGACCGGGTCACGGGCCCAGTCCAGGACGTCGCCCACGCGCTCCGGCGTGGAGTCCAGCTCGGCCGCGATCTCCGCGTGCTCCGGCTCGCGGCCGTGCTCACGGTTGAACTCGCGCTGCACCCGGCGGATCCGGCCGAGCTCCTCCACCAGGTGGACGGGGAGCCGGATCGTACGGGACTGGTCGGCTATGGAGCGGGTGATGGCCTGACGGATCCACCACGTCGCGTACGTGGAGAACTTGAAGCCCTTGGCGTAGTCGAACTTCTCGACCGCGCGCACCAGGCCGGCATTGCCCTCCTGGATCAGGTCGAGCAGGGGCAGCCCGGCCCGCGGATAGCGGCGGGCGACGGCAACGACGAGCCGGAGGTTGGAACGGATGAATATGTCCTTGGCGCGCTCACCCTCGGCGACCAGCGCCTCCAGCTCCTCGCGCGTGGCTCCGCCGGCTTCGCTGTCCACCTCGCCGCCGAGTATCTGCCGGGCGTAGACACCCGCCTCGACGGTCTGCGACAGCTCGACCTCCTTGGCGGCGTCGAGCAGCGGCGTACGCGCGATCTCGTCCAGGTACATGCCGACCAGGTCGCGATCGGCGATCTCCCCGCCCGAGGCGCGAACACTGCTTGCCCGGTTGGTCCCACCGGTGGCGGACGAACGACGGGCGACGGCACGGGTTGCCATGCGTGCTCCCTTGCTGAGTAGGTCGCGACACCCTTCCGGGTGCCCTGCATCCGATGGAAACAACGACTGGAATCCGGACAGAATTCCCACGCCTGGCATTCATTTTCTCGATCATGCAGTACCCTGTGCCGCCGCGAGGGGGGTGCGCATGCTGGAGAGTCCCACAGAAGTGCAGGTCAGGCCGGGCGTCGAGGGTGATTTGGTGGCGCTCACGGACATCTACAACCATTACGTACGTGAGACCGCGCTCACATTCGACACGACCCCCTTCACTCCCGAACAGCGGCTGCCGTGGTTGCGTTCCCACCCTGAAGACGGCCCGCACCGTCTTCTGGTTGCTCAGGATGTCCGGGTTGTCGGCCCCGCTTCGGTCCTGGGATACGCCACCAGCAGCGCTTTCCGCCCCAAGGCGGCCTACGCGACCTCGGTCGAGGTGAGCGTGTACTGCGCCCCCTGGGCCACCGGCCGCGGCGTCGGCACGCTGCTCTACACGTCCCTGTTCGCGGCGCTCGCGGGCGAGGACCTGCATCGGGCGTACGCGGGCATCGCCCAGCCCAACGACGCCTCCGGCCGGCTCCACGAGCGCTTCGGTTTCCGCCATGTCGGCACGTACGCCGAGGTGGGCCGGAAGTTCGGCAGGTACTGGGACGTGGCCTGGTACGAGAAGCGACTGGGGCCACAGGCCTAGTCCCCGGGCAGGTGCCTATCCGGGTCCCCGGTCCGTTACGCCGCGCGGGCCCCGCGCCTAGCGTGCTCCCGTATGGACGACACGAGGAACACCGTGGACGACACCACCGGCACGCTCGACGAGGCGCTGGAGCGCCTCCACGCCTCGGGCCCCGAACGCAACGGCTGGCTGAGCAATCACGGCCCGATGGCCGTCGAGGCGCTGGTCCGGAACGGTCAGGCACCGACCGTGCACCGCTGGCTCGACCACTACAGCCACAAGCTGGAGGACATGCCGGACATCTCGGCCCGGGTGACGGCGGAGAACTGGCGCGAGGCCCTCGGCGACCCGCGCCGGATCGCCGACTGGACGGCGCACTTCGAGCGGGAGACCACCGAGCGCCCCTGGCGGGACGTCCTCGCCGAGTGGTGGCCTCGGCTGCTCCCCGGCATCGCGGCGGGCGCCACCCACCCCGTGATCCGGGTCGGCCACTGCGTACGCACCCTGCTCGTCGGCGAGGCGACCGCGCCCCGGATCGCCGAGCTGGCCCACGGCCTCGGCTACTGGGCCGCCCGCCACCAGCCGCTGCCCGCACTGGCCCCGCTGGCGCCCGCGCCCACCGCCGCGGCCGCGCTGGACGCCGTACCGCCGGTACCCGAGCAGGACGGCGGCATCCGGGACCGGCTGGCGCAGCTCACCGCGTTCCCGGTGTGGCCGCAGCGATTCACCGGCGACCCGGACGACGCGCGGGCCCGGCTGACGGAGCTGGTGCGGGCCGCGACCCACCGGTTCGCCACGCACGGGCACGGCGAACCGATCATGCTGGTGCACGCCGCGACCGCGCCCAATGCCGTGCTGCGCGCCCTGCCCGCGCTCCCCCGCACACTGTGGGCGCCGAGCCTGGAGGCCGCGTGGGCGGCGAGCGCCGCGGTCACCGCCGCGTACAGCCCGGCCGAGGCCGCCCCGTACGCACCGGCGGGCGCGTCCGCCGAGGAGCTGTTCGCGCGGGCGGCGGCGCACGGCGACGACCACACCATCAAGTTCACCGACACCGCGCTGGACGTCGGCGACGAGACGGCCCTCGCCGCCGCACTCCGCTCGATCGAACTGAACCCGCCGGCCCTGTGACCGGGGCCCGGACCGGCGCCCGGACAGGGACCGGGCTCAGCCGAACTGCACCGAGCGCTTCGCGAGCCCCATCCAGAACCCGTCGATGACGCTGCGCCCCTGGTCCAGCTCGCCCTCCGAGGCGCCGAGCGTCACGAAGAGCGGTGCGAAGTGCTCGGTGCGCGGGTGGGCCAGCCGGCCGGCCGGGGACTTGTGCTCGAAGTCGAGGAGCGCGTCGATGTCCTGCGCCTGGAGCGCCCGGCTCCCCCAGTCGTCGAACTCCGCCGACCAGCCGGGGACGCCGCCGCCCGCGTGCCGCAGGGCGGCCAGGTTGTGGGTGAAGAAGCCGCTGCCGACGATCAGCACGCCCTCGTCGCGCAGCGGCGCGAGCCTGCGCCCGATGTCCATGAGCTTCTGCGGGTCCAGCGTCGGCATGGAGATCTGGAGCACGGGGATGTCGGCGCCCGGGAACATCTCCACGAGCGGGACGTACGCCCCGTGGTCGAGCCCGCGGTCCGGGATGTCCTGGACCGGCGTACCGGCGCCGCGCAGCAGCTTGCGTACGTTCTCGGCCAGTTCCGGGGCGCCGGGGGCGGCGTACCGCACCCGGTAGTAGTGCTCGGGGAAGCCCCAGAAGTCGTGGACGAGCGGGATCGTCTCCGTGGCCCCGAGGGCCAGCGGGGCCTCCTCCCAGTGCGCGGAGACCATCAGGATCGCGCGGGGGCGGGGCAGCCCGGCGGACCAGGCGGCCAGTTCACCGGGCCAGACCGGGTCGTCGGCCAGCGGCGGGGCGCCGTGGGAGAGATAGAGGGCGGGCATGCGCTCCGCGGTGACTGTCATGGCACTCCCCATCCACTGCTGATCCGGGTAAGTCTTCTACTGGCGTCTTTTTGAGAAGGAAGGGTTCTTTAATGTTCAAGCTTCCCCCTCCGGAGACCTTAGCTCTATCTAGTTCAACTTTCAAGAAAAGGTCGTACAGTGGAGTACATGACCACGGCATCCACCGGTGAGCCCCGCTGGCTCTCCGACGAAGAGCAGAGCGTCTGGCGCGCGTATCTCCACGCCACCACGCTCATGGAGGACCACCTCGACCGCCAGTTGCAGCGCGATGCCGGCATGCCACACATCTATTACGGACTGCTCGTCCAGCTCTCCCAGGCCCCCCGCCGCCAGAAGCGGATGACGGAACTGGCCAAGGACGCCAAGATCACCCGCTCGCGGCTCTCGCACGCCGTCGCGCGGCTGGAGAGGAGCGGGTGGGTGCGCCGCGAGGACTGCCCCTCCGACAAGCGGGGCCAGAACGCGGTCCTCACCGACGAGGGCTTCGAGATGCTGCGCCGATCCGCTCCGGGCCATGTCGACGCCGTACGCCAGGCGATGTTCGACCGGCTCACGCCCGAGCAGGTGCGCTCGCTGGGCGAGATCATGCAGGTCGTCGCCGCCGGGCTGCAGCCGGAGGGCACGGACGCGGACCTGCCCTGGCTGCGCTGAGCCGCACACGTACCGACACGGCTGTGCCCCGGTCCCGTCCGAGACTTCGAACAGGAGCCGGGGCACAGCCGCGTTCACTTCACCTTCGTGTCACATCGCACCCCATGTGTCACGTTGCGCGTCACGCGTCGGCGTTCAGTGGGCGACGACCGGGACCTTGAACTCGTCCTCGACACCGTCCGCGTCACCCGAACCGGAGGATCCGGTCGCCGGGCCCGCCGAGGGACGCCCGGCGTTGATGAAGGTCACCGCGATCGCGGAGGCCACCACCAGGATGCCGACGGCCCACCAGATGGCACCGGTGAAGCCGTGCACCATCGACTGGAGCTTCAGCAGCTCCGGGTTCCTGGCGCCGAGCGCGGCGTGCGAGGAGGCGTACGCCGTCGCGGCCGACGCGGCGATGGTGTTCAGCAGCGCCGTACCGATCGCACCGCCCACCTGCTGCGAGGTGTTGACCATCGCGGACGCGACGCCCGAGTCACGGGGCTCGACGCCGTGCGTGGCCAGCGACATCGCCGGCATGAACGCCGTACCCATGCCCAGCCCCAGCAGCAGCTGCGCGGGCAGGATGAGCCCGACGTAGGAGGTGCCGATCTCCAGCTGCGTCAGCAGCAGCATGCCGACGGCGGCGGTCAGGAAGCCGGGGCCCATGAGCTTGCGCGCCGGGACCCGGGTCATCAGCCGGGCACCGATCTGCGTCGAGCCCGTGATCATGCCCGCGATCATCGGCAGGAAGGCGAAACCGGTCCTGATCGGCGAGTAGCCCTTCACGACCTGGAGGTAGTACGTCAGGAAGAGGAACAGCCCGAACATCGCGATGATGGCCAGCCCCAGCGAGAGGTAGACACCACCGCGGTTGCGGTCCAGCACCACGCGCAGCGGCAGCAGCGGCGACTTGACCCTGGACTCGGTCAGGACGAAGGACAGCAGCAGCACACCGGACGCGACGAACATGCCGATGGTCAGCGCGTCCGACCAGCCGGCGGACTCGGCCCGGGTGAATCCGTACACCAGCGAGACCAGACCCAGCGCGGACAGGACGACACCCGGGACGTCGAGCGGCGAGCGGTTGCGGCTGCCGGCCGGCTCACGGATCACGAAGTACGCGCCCGCGGCCGCGATGACGGCGAACGGGATGTTGACGAAGAAGGTCCAGCGCCAGTTCAGCACCTGGGTCAGGAAGCCGCCGAGGATCAGGCCGACGGCGCCGCCGCCACCGGCGATCGCACCGTAGATGCCGAACGCCTTGGCGCGCTCCTTGGCATCGGTGAACATCACGGCGAGCAGCGACAGGGCCGCCGGGGCGAGCAGCGCCCCGAAGACGCCCTGGAGCGCACGGGAACCGAAGAGCATGCCCTGGTTCTGCGCCGCGCCACCGAGCGCGGACGCCAGCGCGAAGCCGATGAGACCGACGACGAAGGTCCGCTTACGGCCCCAGAGGTCGGCTATCCGGCCGCCGAAGAGCAGCAGCCCGCCGAAGGCGAGGGCGTACGCCGTGATGACCCACTGCTTGTTGGCATCGGAAATCCCCAGGGCCGTCTGGGCGTGCGGCAGCGCGATGTTCACGATCGTGGCGTCGAGCACGACCATCAGCTGCGCGAGAGCGATGAACGCCAGCGCTTTCCAGCGGCTGGGGTCCGGGAGTCGGATATCGGCTGTTTTTGACATGGGGGTATCCACCTAAGGACGCACATGCACGCGCACGCACGCGAAGAGTCGTGAACCGAGATGTCGGTGAAAGGTCGAGTGGCGAAAGGGACGGTGAAAGGGAAGGGATGGTCGAGGCGCGGCTGACACGTCACCGGGCGCCCGGTTCTGGAGCCCGGCTCGGAAGCCCGGCTTCAGAAGCCCGGTGCGGATGTCATGGCCTGCGCCGCAGATCCTCCAAGGTCGCAGCCGTTCCCGGCAGTTCGGACCGGGCCGGGGCCTGAAGTCCGTCCAGGAACAGCTGTAGATGACGGTGCGTGAACCGGTCGATGTCCAGGCAGCCGATGCCGGGCAGCGGCCGGGTGAGCTGGGAGAGGGCGACGAGTACGTCACCGACGGCGATGTCGGTGCGCAGCCGCCCCGCTGACATGGCGCGCGACACGAGCCCCTCGACGGCCTCTTCGAGGCGCCGGCGCTCGGCGAGCAATTCGGGATGGTCCTTGTCGAAGCCGCCGGAGAGCATCGGGCACAACGCCCCGATCCGCTCGTCGGCCGCCGCGTGCACGAAGCGGCTGAGCGCGGCGAAGGGGTCGGCCTCCGCGGCCACCGCCTCTTCCGCGCGGTCGGTGGTCCGGGAGGTGACCGCGAGCACGACCTCGTGCACCAGCGCGGCCCGGTCGGGGAAGTTCCGGTAGAGGGTGGCGTTGCCGACACCGGCGCGCCTGGCGACCTCGTCGAGCGGCACATCGGGCCCGAACTCGACGAACATCTCGCGCGCGGCCGTCACGATCCGCTCCCGGTTGCGCAGCGCATCGGCCCGCGGACGCGGCGTCCGGGGCTGCGGCGCTCCGGTGGCGGTGCGGCTGACGGTGTCCACGACGGCTGCCCTCTTCCCCTACGACGATCCCCGTTCTCCACGGCGACCGCACATCGACCCCTTGGCGACCCTTCCCGTAACCGGGGACCGCCTCCCCGTTTCGCGGGGGACACGAGTTCAAACGGGGAAACAGTCCCCGGTTATTTCCCCACCGCAAGGTGACCTGAGTCACATATCCCGGGCGGAAGATCAGCCGAACGGCGCACCCAACGAGCGACCCCGCACCACCCGCAACAGGCTGATCCGCAGAGCGCAGTCAGGGTCGGCCGACTGCCGCGGACCCCGAGGCGCCTGTATGCAAAAGCCCCGCCACCGGATACGCAACCACCGCCACCCGATCGCGCTCGCCTCCGCAACAGCCCTGGTCATAGCCGCGATGGCCACGGCCAGCAACACTCTCCCGATAGCCAGCAGAGCCTCGGCGGGCCCGGTGGCCACCGCCCGGCCGGCAGGCATAGCCCCGTGCCGGATACCCGCGACCATGGGCGTACAGATGTCGGAAGGCATGCCGACACCCGAGGGCTATGCCCGCTCCACGGGCAAGGTCCGCGCCCTCACCCTGATGATCGACTTCCCGGACGCGCCGGGCGCCGGTTCCGCGATGGACCGGTACGCCGAATTCTTCCCGCAGACCACCGACTGGTTCCGGACCGCGTCGTACGGACGGCTCACCTACGTCCCCGAGACCCCGCTGAAGTCCTGGCTGCGGATGCCACTGCCGTTCTCCGAGTACGGGATGGACCGAGGCTCACCGTACGAACCGGGCTACCGCCACCTCGTCGAGGACATCGTCTCCACCGCCGATCCCAAGGTGGACTTCGCCGCGTACGACCTGGTCAACATCCTGGTCACACCGAACGCCGGGCCCTCCGCCCTGGACACCGTCCTGTCCGTGACCTTCTCCGGCAACGACGACGCCCCGCGGGCGGACGGCGTCCCGCTCTCCAACACGTCCTTCATCTACAGCCGCCAGGACGACGGCTCGGGATCGTTCAAACAGACCGGATTCCGCGTCCTGCCGCACGAGAACGGCCATGTCTTCGGCCTCCCCGACCTGTACACGATGGAGGGCGGCGGCTCGGTCGGGCACTGGGACATCATGTCCGAGGACTGGGGGGCCGACAACGACCTGCTGGGCTGGCACAAGTGGAAGCTCCGCTGGCTGGACAACAGCCAGATCAGCTGCGCCACCCGGTCCGGCACCAGCGACCACGTACTCGGCCCGCTGGCCATCCGCGGCGGCACCAAGCTGGCGTTCATACCGCTGAACAGCAAGTCCGGTTACGCGGTGGAGGTACGCACCAAGGCCGGCAACGACCAGGCGGTCTGCAAGCCGGGCGTACTGATCTACAAGGTGAGCTCGGACGTCGACACCGGACAGGGCCCGATGTCCGTCACGGACAGCACCAAGGGCAGCACCGGCTGCACCCGGCTGCCCAATGTGCACGCCGAACTCTCCGACGCCACCTTCCAGCCCGGCGAGACCTTCACCGACCGGGCCCGCGGGATACGCATATCCGTGGTCGACAAGGACAAGAAGGGCAACTACCGAATCCGCGTGACCCGCCCCTGACAACTCCCGCGCCCGCACCACTCACCCGCCCCGGACCTCCGCATCGACGGTCCCGCGCAGCTCACGCTTGAGAATCTTCCCGGTCGGATTCCGGGGCAGCGGCTCCTCCCGTACGAGCACATGGGCCGGAACCTTGAACGCGGCCAGACTGCGCCCGACGTGCGCCCTCAGCTCCTCGGCCGTGACAGTGGCACCGGCCCGCAGCCGGACGACGGCGGCGACCTCCTCGCCCAGGACCGGGTGCGCCACCCCCAGCACCGCCGCGTCCTCGATGTCCGGGTGGTCGTGCAGCACCGCCTCGACCTCCACGCAGTACACGTTCTCCCCGCCGCGGATCACCATGTCCTTGATCCGGTCGACGACGTCGACCCGCCCCTCCCGCACCACCGCGAGATCACCGGTACGGAACCATCCGCCGGCGAACGCCCGCGCGGTCGCCGCCTCGTCGCGCCAGTAGCCGCGGGCCAGGGACTGACCGCGCAGCCACAGCTCACCGACCTCGCCCTCGGGCAGCGTCTCGCCCGCGGGCCCGGCGATCCGCACCTCAGTGGTGGGGGTCGGACGGCCGACGCTGTCCGGGTGGAGCCGGTACTCGGCGCCGAAGTTCGCCAGGACACCGCCGCTGGTCTCGGTCAGCCCGTAGCCGTTGCGGGGTTCGATGCGGTCGCCGTGCCGGGCGGTCAGCCGGGCGACCAGATCGGGCGGGGCGGCGGCCCCGCCGGTGTTCAGCATCTGCAGACTCTCCAGGCCGTCGCCCGCCTGCTCGGCCGCGGCGAGCAGCTGGAGCGCGGTCGCCGGGACACCGGCGTAGTGGGTGACGCCGTGTGCGCGGATCAGCCGCAGCGCCTCCTCGGCGTCCCACTTCCGCATCAGGACGAGGGCGCCGCCCGCCGCCATCGCCGCGTAGAAGCCGGTGAACGCGGCGACGTGGAAGAACGGGAACGTCAGCAGCGACACCGGGGCGGGCCCCTGCCCCGGGATGGCCCCGCGGCCGAGCGCGGAGGCCGCCGCATGGAACCGCGGGTTGATCGCCGCCCCCACCTGGGCGAGATGGGTGGCGACCGCACCCTTGGGCCGGCCGGTGGTGCCGGAGGTGTAGATGATCGTCGCGTCGTCCTCGGGCCGGATCTCGACCTCGGGGGGCGCGGCGAGCGGATCGGGTGCGGGCAGGTCCTCGTACCGCTCGACACCCTCCGGGACCGTCTCCTCCCCGTGGAAGACGAGCACGCGCGCCCCGTTCTCCGCCGCCCACCCGGCGACCCCGGGCAGCCGCTCCCCGTCCACCAGGAGCAGCCGCGGCCCGCAGTCGTCCAGCGCGTACGCGAACTCGTCCTCGGTCCACCAGGCGTTGAGCGGTACGGCGACCAGGCCGGCCAGCTGCGCCGCCCAGAAGGCGATCTGCCACTCGGGGTGGTTGCGCATCGCGACAACAGCCCGGTCGCCCCGGCGCAGCCCGTACGTCCCGGTCATCCGGCACGCCAGCGCGGAGGCGGCGGCGAAGAACTCGGCGTACGAGTAGCTGCGCTCCCCCGAGATCAGGAACGGCCGGTCCCCGAAGGCCCAGGTGGTCTCCACGAACTCACGGAGCGTCCTCGGCCCGTCCGCGTACACGAGCGAGCCGGCGTGCACCCCGTCCTCCACCCGCACCACGGCGAACGGGGCTCCCGGCCCGGTCAGCGCGGCTTCGATACGCCCGGCGTCCATCGGGGCACGGTCGGGGGCGGCGGGGGCGGGGTCGGGGTGCGGCACGAACGACCTCTCCAGCATCTAAGCGCTTGCTCAGCCATCGGTACATTCGCGACGCTATGCCCGCTCCCGCCCCCCGTCAAGGTGCCCCGTCCCACTCAGCGCGCGGCAGGGGAACCGGCCCGTGCGGCGGCGACAAGGCCCTCCAGCGTCCCTTCACCAAGGGGCCCGGACACCGTGGCGGCGACCCGCCCCCGCTCGTCCACGACAAGGGTGACGGGCAGCCCCTGGGTGTTCAGCACACCCTTGGGCAGCGAGAGGAAGTGCTTGCCCCCGGGGTCGAGAACGCTGGGGTAGGGCATGTGGAACTCACGGGCGAAGGCGCGCGCCGCATTGGCGGAACCGTCCCGGTTCAGCCCCAGGACGACGACGCCCCGGTCCTTCATCTTCTCGTGGTAGCGCACCAGGGCCGGGGTCTCCTTGCGGCAGGGTTCGCACCAGGAGGCCCACGCGTTGACCACGACGGTCTTCCCCGCGTAGTCGGCGAGCCGCACCGGGCGCCCGTCGGCATCCATCCCGATGAGGTCCGGCGCGGCGGGACGGTGCGCACTGTCTATCGTCAGCGTGCCGTCCTTGCCGCGGTGGAAGCCCGCGGGCGTACCCGGACTGCCTCCGATCGAGATCCCGACGATGAGCGCGACGGCACAGGCAAGGGCGGCCAGAAAGGGAACAAGAGGGCGTTTCATGGGGGGTCCTTCGGGGCGGCGTCGGTCAGGCGCCACCCGACGTCCGGGCCCGGGGGCTCCCGACCCCGCACCACGCCGCTTCCCCCGGCCGCCCGTACGGCAACACCCGGCACCCCCGAGAGGCGCCGGAATCCGCGGTGCGGTGCGGTGCGGACACGGCATGCGGGCATGCGGGAACACCCCCGCGCATGTTGAACAACGGTTCTTGCTGGTCAGTCAGAACCGTACGCCCACCCCCAACTCCCCTCACGAACAGCCCCCTTACGAACCTCTCCCCCGCACCGGCCTCCCCACCGGGCGGACACGTTTTCCCCAGTACGGAGAGGGGGGCCGGCCATACCATCGACCGGCCTGTTGCCCGGATGGTGCGGCAGGTTTCAGACAACGAGGCTGAATGCATACGGATCCACCAAGCAAAAGGGAACCTCTGTGTTCAGCTTCAAATTGTCGCGCCGCCGTACCGCCCGCACCGCTGCCGTCGGCGCTCTCGCCGCCGCGGCTTGCGCCACCGTCATGGCCGGCAGCGCCTCAGCCATCGTCAACGGGTCGGACTCCACCGAGAGCTACCCGTTCATGGCGACCATCCCGGAGTCGGCCCCGGAGCAGGGTCTGATCGACGGGAACTGTGGGGCGTCGCTGATCGATCAGCAGTGGGTGCTGACGGCGGCCCACTGCCTGAAGGTCGAGGGCATCAAGCTGGACGGCATCGTGCGGGTCGGCAGCGACCACCGCAAGTCCGGCGGCACCGTCCGGAAGATCGACCGGACCTTCGTCCACCCCGGCTACGTGAACGGCGACAACAAGGCCGCCAACAAGAACGACATCGCGCTGATACGCCTGGACCGCCCGGTCGCCCAGCAACCCATCAAGATCGCCAAGCAGGCAGGGAAGCCCGGCACGCCGACCCGGCTCCTGGGCTTCGGCACCACCGTCGACACCGACTTCAAGTTCCCCGACCGGCTGCAGGAACTGAACACCCGCAGGGGCGCCGAGTCCGAGTGCGCGCCCGGCTGGGCGGACCGGACCCGGCTGTGCACCATCACCACCGTGCCCAAGGCCATGGCGTGCTTCGGGGACTCCGGCGGACCGCAGGTCCAAAAGGGCCGGGACGGCCGCTGGGAACTGATCGGCGTCACCTCGGGGCCCGGCGCCCCGAACGTGCCGTGCTCGCAGGGCCCCGGCCTCTACACCAGCGCGCCCGCCTACGCGGGCTGGATCGACAGGACCATGAAGACCAACAGCGCCCAGCCGACTGCGGCCAAGGGCTCCGACCTCGCCGAGACCGGAACGAACGACAACACCGCGGCGATCGCCGGTGTGGCCGCCGCGCTGATCGCCGCCGGTGGCGGCACCGCCGTCGCGGTACGCCGCCGCAAGACCCGCCGCACCGCCTGAGCGGAAGAAGCGGCGCAGCCCAAGGGCGGCACCCCTTCTTCGACCCGCGCCGGGCATGTGAACCGCGTCGGTTCAGCGGAGGTCGGGTCCGCCCGCCTCTGCGAGCTCGCCGAGCAAGCTGATCTCCTCGTCGGCGTCGTCCGGGGTGTCCGGGCCGACATCGGGGAACGATCCGGATTCTTCCCCGTCACCGAGATGTGGGTACTTCTCAAGGAGGAACCGCCGCCGGTACGCCGTGTCGGCGGCGTCGACGATCGCCTCCAGGGTGGTCCAGTTGAGGGTGCCTCCGACGAGGATCCCGAACGCGGGTACGGCCTTGCCGAGTCCCTTCTTGGTGAGGCGAAAGCCGAATGCCTTCGCGAACCGCGTGGAGACCTTGGCGACAACTGCCTCGTTCAGGACGTCCCATGCCTTGCCGCGGACGAGTGCTTGGGTGAGCCGTGAGATGTCGGCCATCGCAGCGCTCTTGGCGGTGGCCGACGTCGCCGTCCCGGCGTTGACGACAGACATCACGAAGAGCTTCTCGGCGGGCTCTTCGGGGTCATAGCCGTAGAGCAGCGAGATCTGGCCGACGGAGCGAGACGCGAGTCCGAGGACGACCGCGGCATCAGCGGTGAAAGCGCCGACGATTGCACCTCCTGAAGGCGCTGCCGCGGCGCCGGCGGAGGCGGCGACGGCGAGCTGCCCTCCGGAGATCACGAGCCCTGCACCCGCTCCCGAGAGCGCTGCGGCGGCCGGGTAGTACCAACTCGCCGCTCGTCCACGGACAGCGTCGATCTGCTCGAGGTCGAGGCGGCGCAGATCGGACAGCGATGCGATGTCGTGCCCGCGCTTCTTGTGGAGCGTCACCACGCGTTTGGAGGAGAGCCCCGCTCGCGAGACCCGTCCCACCGTCTGCCGCATGGACTGAAGAGCGGTGCCGCTCCAGTCGGGGAGGGCGTCGACGGCTCCGTGAGCCCCGGCGCTGACCTTGCGAGCGCCCTTGGCAGCGACTTCCTGCCCACGCGAAACCGCCGATTGAGCCCGTGGGTGGTTCTCCAGGTACTTCGTGGCACGCTTGCCGAGTTCCGCGGCGCCGGTGGCCACTTGCTCACCGGCGTTTCTCATCGCTCGTGACAGTGGGCGACCCTTGAACCGTTGGATGTCACGCCATGCCGCGAGCTCGTAGTCCGAGGGATCTGCCATACCGCGATGCTAGTGGCCAAGACCTCCGCGCAGTGCCGTAATGCTGCACACCGGTTCACGCGCACAACGGGACTGCCGCACTGCGGAGCGTGCGGGTCGCGGATGCCGCTCGACTGCACCACCAACCCACGCGGCACCACCTGTGCCTGCGTCGTCCGCTCCGGCAGGGCGCAGGTGCGAACTGATCGAAAACTATTGACAATTACTCACCCCCGGAGGAGCCAAAAGCGACGTCTGCGTTCTCGCCGCCCCAGCCGGCCGGGCTGCGCCAGATGACATTGACACGGAAGACGTCGCGAATCGTGTCTGCAGACCAGTCCTCGGCAGGCGGTTCGGAGAGAACGAGGTAGAGACCGTCGGCCGCCGCGGGCAGCGTGTGGTTGATCTCGAGCAGGCGGGTCGCGCCCGATCGCAGGTCCGCATAGGCGGAGCAGCCTGCGCCCAGGGCCTCGTAGAGGAAGAGACCGTGCTGGGTGACGCAGCTGACGTCGACGATCGGTGAGTCGACCGGCTGGAGGTCCGCCCAGAGGAGCGATGCCTTCAGCGCGTGACGAACCGCTTCGTGCTTCTTGCACGCGCGGTCGGTGCCGGCGGCCGTCTCCAGCGCGCGAAGGAAGCCGTCCTTCGTAGTCACAGCCGGTGTTGCGGCGGTGGTGTCCGCAGTGGTCATCTGCACTTCTTCCTTCTGATCGGGTTGCGTCGGGACGACGGGGACCGCGCCGCCGGAGTCAGGCTTCGTCGTCGCGCCGAAGCGCTCCTGGAGCTCTCGCCGCGCTTCAGCGAGAGGCCCCGCCCAATCGGAAGCTGCCAGCCCCTCCGCGAGCCGGTCCACGTCGAAAGTGCCCTCCTTGAGCGCACGGTTGGTTGTCGCGGCGAGGTCGCGAAGAACTCCGAGTCGTTCTCTGTTCGGATCGCCGAACAGGTGGAGCACGTCAACCCAGTCGGCCTGGTCCCGTCGGAGGATGCGGTTGGCCATGCCTTGGAGTTCGGAGAGCCGGTTGCGGGCGTCGGGGACGTCGCCGTCGCTCTCGGTCAGTTCTCCGAGAACATCCAGTGCGGCGAGGTAGCGCCCTGCCATCCGCTCTGAAACGGGCGACCGACCGCGCTGGTCGGCAGTGAGTACCGTCTGGGTCGTCTCGTTGGCAAGCACCCAGCAGTCCAGCTTCTCGCCCCGCAGCGGAGGAACCGATCCATGGCGGACGGTGAGGACGAGTGGTCGGTCGATCACCGGCGACAACGGCTTGACCTTGAAGCGACCGCCCGGGGCCCGGTCCACGACCTCGACCCGGACATCAGCACCGATCCGGGGAAGCCTTCCGACCTCGCCGCCCTCCGGCCGGGCATGGGGCACCGTCGGTGCCTGGGCGTCCCCGGAACCGGTGAGCGCCTCCGGCAGCGGGGCGGTGTGCAGGACGGTCAGGCTCTGGGTGCTGCGGGTGAGGGCCACGTACAACTGGCGCAGCCCGGCGGGACCGCGGTCGGCGATCGTTGCGGGCTCGACGACCAGGACGTGGTCGTACTCCATACCCTTGACCTGGGCTGCGGCCAGCACGGAGACGGCCTCGCGGTTCCGCTCGCCGACGTCGCCGTCCTCGCCGATCCTGCGGCTGATGGCGTCCAGCCAGTCCGAGTCGTCGGGAACGATGACGGCCACGGAGCGGGGGGTGCTGCCATCACTGGTGTCCACAAGCCGGGCCACGTGGGCGACGGTGTCGTCGAGCAGCTTCCACGGCTCGGTCGCCACGGTCCGTACGACGTTCGCTCCCGCCTCCCGGACAGCCTGCGGGTACGGCAGGGCCGGAGCGATCGTCCGTGCGAGCGGAGCAACGAACTCCATGATCTCGGCAGGAACGCGGTAGCTGGTGGTGAGCTGAGCCACGCTCCAGTCGCCGTGGTCGGAGAGGAGCGCGCCGAGCAGGTCCCAGCTCGTCGGGATGTGGGCGCCCGTCGCCTGCGCGAGGTCGCCCAGGACGGTCATGGAGCCGCCCACGGCACAGCGCCGCCGTAGGGAGCGGGCCTGCATGGGCGTCAGGTCCTGGGCCTCGTCGACGACGATGTGGCCGTATCGCGGTGGGGTGTCGCCGCTGATCAGCACTCGGAGCTCTTCGAGGCAGACGTGGTCGTCGAGGGTCCACGGATCTGCGTCGGCGTTGGCAGCGCGGGCCCGCAGCAGGGCCGCCTGCTCGTCCTCGTCGAGGATGCCGTCGGCGCAGTCCCGGAGGAGGTCGGCCGAGTCGTAGAGGCTGCGCAAGGCCTCCCGGGGGCCGGGGGACGACCAGACGCGTTCGACAAGGCGCTCGACCCGGCGGTTGCGTTCCAGGTCGCGGCGGATCGTACCGGCCTGCCCGCGGCGCGGCGCGATGTCGGCGAGCTCCTGGAGGAGCCGGTCGACGAAGAGGCCGCGGAAACGGTCGCGCCGCTCCCGGAAGGGCCCGTCGCCGGTCCGGGCCCGGTCGAGGAGGGCGAGGACCTCGGTCTTCGGCACGCGAAGGGTCGTACTGCCGGCGGTGACGACGATCGCGGGCTCGTCGCCCTCGAAAGAGGGGTCGACGGTGAGGGCGTCGAGAGCCTCAGGGCGGTAGTCGCTCTCGACGCGGCGCCGCAGCACGGCCGCCATGCGCTCGTCCGACTTCACGAGGCGCGCCTTCGGGGAGTCGGTGCCGAGAATCTCGCCCTCCCACAGGCGGTCCAGCTGGACGGCGTTGACGTCCCGGGTGCCGAGGGTGGGGAGGACCTGTCCGACATAGTCGAGGAACCGCTGATGGGGGCCGATGACGAGGATGTCCTGGGCCCTGAAGTGCTCGTTGTTGACGAGCCAGGTCACCCGGTGGAGACCGACCGCCGACTTGCCGGTACCAGGGCCGCCCTGCACGACGAGGATGTCCGAGGGCGAGCCGGTGACCAGCTCCATCTGGTCACGGCGGATGGTCTCGACGATGTCCCGCATCCGGCCGCCGCGCGAGCGCTGGAGCTCCCGCAGCAGGAAGTCGTCCGGCTGGAGCGTCTTCCGCCGCTGGCGTCGTACGACATCGCCAGGGGTGGGGGCCGACGTACGCTCCGGGGCGGGGGACGCGTCCATCTCATCCGCCGCGCTGTCGTCGACGGCCTGACGGGGCTCCGGTACGGCGGCGGGCTCGGGTACGGCCGAGGGCACGGGAGCGGGCGTCGGCAGGGAGATCTCGTCGAAATAACTCTCGACGATCTGCTGCACGCAGCGGAGCTGCCGACGCAGGACCACCTCGCCCGGGTTCTCGGGCCGGGTCTCGATCCACTTCTTCGCCAGGGGGCTGGTCCACATCAGGACCACCGGCTCGTGCGAGGCGTCGTGCACGCCGCGGCGCCCGATGTACCAGGGACGGGGGTCTCCTCCCGGGTCTTCCGGCGCGTCGACGCGGGAAAAGACCAGGGCTTCGTCGCCGAGCCCTCCGTAGGCCTCTGCGCGAGCCTCCGCGTCGGCCCGGTTGGCGATCCCGTCCTTGCCGCTCGCCGAGGCGGTGGCGGCCGAGGTGCCGCTCAGTTCAGCCAGTTTCGTGGTGTAGCAGTCGTACGCGTGGTCCACCGCCCGCTGCTCGCCGGCGAGGATCTCGTCCCGAGTGGTGGTGCTCATGTGCGTCCTCCCTGCGGTGCCGGGGGACACCGCCACGGGCATGTGCCCGTTCCCCGCTGAAACAACTATCAGAAACCAGACGGTGACGAACAGTCAGTGGATCAGTTTCAGGACGAGGCCGTCGGCCTCGGTCCGCCAGGCCCGTACCTGGTCGTACGTGGGCCCGAGCTCGTACAGGCGGTAGTGGCACCCCGGACTCAGCCGGGACCAGAGGGCCTTCGCCCGTCAGGCCGTCTCCGCCGACGCGACGGAGTGCAGGAGGAGCAGCTCGGCGCGCCCGTGGTGCGGGCGGGAAATTTGTCTATCGTGTGGACACTGGTACGACGTGAGGATGGGGCGGAGCCATGGCAGAAGTGCGCTGCGATCGATGTGACTTCGTCATCGGAATGGGCTGTGCGTGCCCGCCCGACGGATCCGCGCCAAAGGCGCGTCCCGCAGCCTCGCCCCGGCAGGAGTGGCGGCGCTTCCCTGCGGACACGATTCTGATCTCCCCTACGCAGTACGCACACCTTCCCGGAGCCTGTACCCACCTGACCGAGGATCTGGTGACCGCACCACGTTGGGGCTGGATCCCCACACCTCCGGCCGGACTCTGGGACCGGTTGAGCAGCAGCTACCCGGCAACCGCGACAGAGGGAAACACCGCGCGGCAGGCGGTACGGCGGTGCGAGGAGTGCCAGACGACGCCGGCGTGACGTGAGCTGCCATGGATGCAGGTACGGGTGCTCGCCTTGAGTTTGCAAGGCGAGCACTCTCAACGGGCCTTACGAGGCGTTCCCGCCCCATCCGGCTGGCAACAGAGGCGGGCGACGCCGCTTACCCCACACTGTCCGGTGCGCTCGAACCTTCGATGGGCAGCCCCTCCGCCTCGTAGCCGGATCATCCTGAACGCCGACGGCGCCCGCCACCGGTCCCCGGAAGAGGACCCGGACAGGAAGGAAGAGGCAAGTACAGCCCTGCGCCTCGCCCACGAGATCCTCGACCGCGCGCCAGGCGTCGTCGCCGCCGTGCTCGACACCGCCTGGCGCGGAACCCACCGAGCCAGGCTCGTCGCCCGCGGAATCGCCGTCGGCACAGCAGGAGAGCCTCGCAGGGTGACCCGCGCCCGGCGCTGACCGGGCAGCTGCCCTCCCGGCGTCGGGCGGGTAACCCCCTCACCTGCGCATCCCCACCCGCTACACTGACGGCGGCGCGCCAGTCCACTGGCGCACTGGTGGATCAGTGGATCGATGCGTCCGGGATCGCGGCTTCCGCCGCAATTTCCCACACATTTTCCTACAGATCCCCGCCTTCGCCTTCGTCCGCCTTCGTGGGATCTGTCGAAAACTCCGTCGTCCCAGGTCAGAGCCGGCGAGCTGCGACGCCACCAAACGCGATCGCACGTTTCCAAAACGCCTCCCCAGAGTTTCTGCGGGTCACGACAGCTGCAACGAGGTAACTCCACCGACCGCCCCCACCTCGCCTGACAGTGCACGAGCGCCACAGGTGCGGTCGCGGATCCTGCACCGGCGTCGTCACCCAGGTGCCATCCCGCAGGTTGCTACTCTAGTAGCATGGATGCAGGGTTACAGCTGTGCCTACGCCCTCGCCCTTCATTCCGTGGCCCCGGCTCGACCGTCGCGCCTACCTGCTGCTCCTCGACGACCAGCACCGGCTCCTGCTGTGCGGTGGGTGCTGTAGTGGCTGGACGGTCCCACAGGTGCGCATCAACGCAGGCTCGGACTTCCGGAGGGCCGCTGTCGAATTTCTCGCCGAGCGATTCCAACTCAAGGACCCCCGCTTCGAATCCACATACGGCTTGCGACAGTCCCGGTTCGGCGACAACTGGGAATTCGATCGCGTCACAGCAACTCGCACATTTATCGTCCGCATCAGCGATGAGCAGAGCAGGGAAGTCACACGTAAATCCGCGTCCCACACTCGGTGGGAACTCACGGACTTGAGGAGGCGTAGGCGGCAAATTCATCCGGAGGGGGTGGTACTACTCACCATCGGTTACGTAGAGGGCTGGATCCCCGATGGGCCGATTTCTCTTTACTGATTTCGAACTAGAGAGAGATGTCACCATATGCCATCAAGATCGCCCTGACTCGCACCATTCAATCGATCGAGCTGAAGGCAGCGCAGGACTCCATCGGAATGAAACTTGGCTCGGTCAGCGGCGACAGCAGCCTCGCAACCCTGCCGACCGTGCGAGACGAACAGCGCGTCATACCGAAAATCTGGAAGCGACTCGGGGACGCATGGCCCATCAACGTGCCACGAATCGCATTGTCTGGCACAGGCGGAAAGCACCTGGGCGAAGCCCCAACTTTACGCGCTGGCTTGTGTGGGGTCCGCCAGACTACTGGCGGACCCCACGCAAGCTATGCGCGGTCGGAACCGGGGATAAGGAGCGAATCTCGCTGTCCAGGAATAGTAGAACCTTGCGATTCCACCTCAAGGCCAATCCATGGCGCAAGGGAATCCCATGCTAGGCCGCAAAGCCGATTAGACCGTTCACGAATGAACTCCTCGGTCCAATCCTCGTCTCGCCTAGCAAGAGACGACACGAGGGGGAGGTAGCGTGCCCGGTGGATGATTGCTTCTGCTCCTTGCCCCAAAGAGATCCCTTCACGGGAAGCCATCGCGAGAGTCTTCTCCGCCTCCTCCATCGTGGTGGCGGAAAGGGCGCGGAACATCAGCCGCTTCAACTCCCACGACCGGTCGCTGGCTGACGAGTTCTCGACTGTCGGCAAAAGCGTGAGGTTTCCGAGGGTATGCACAGTTGTCGAGTCATCGTAGATCTTGATGTCCCAGCCGTTGGCTCCGGGATTCTGGGGCGCGATGTGCTCGATGGTGGCGAAGTCAGTGCTGTTCCAGCGATTCAGGTTCAGCGTGCTGAGGAGTCCCCTCCTTCCCTGTGTCACCAGGCCAGGGCTTCCCTCGTCTGGAGCGGAGTCACTTGAGGCTGCGAGCAGCAGCAGCCTGGAGAGGGGGCGATTGCTGGTGTAGACCGGTGTGGCTGCTGCCTTGGCAACCCACTGGCTCTTGCCATCAATGCCCTCAGCTTGCAGCTGTTGACGTAGGAAGCCCAGCATGTCCTCAACCGGTGGGACGGTCGTGAGTTGCTGGCCGAAGCGTGGGAATCGAGGACCACTACTCGTGGCGTGGTACGTCATGAGCTTGCGGTAGACGTTGTCAATGCCATGTGTGCCTCCGAACGCACCACGCCACAGGGCGAAGAAGGCTCCGCAGGCCCGTACGGCCGTTAGATACTCGCTGGCCTGCCGGTCGAGGTGTTCACCAGAGCTCAGCTGGTGCGCAGCGAAGTACCGGGTAAGCGGGGCGATCACAATGTCATGCTTCGCTTCGCCGAGTACCTGCAAGCACAGCGCCGCTTGTTGACGTAGCGCGTCGTCGGCATATTCCGGGAGGCTCTCTGGAGCGCCCCAGGGACCTGATACGAAGCGGGTTACCTCGGCCAAGGCGTGCAGGAAAGTTCGGCGCCCCACCTTGTCCGGCTCTTTGTCGAAAGCAGTTCGCAGGTACCGCCGTTGCTCACTGAGCCTCTTACTCAGTCGCTGGCCATCATGGAGTAGGGCGAAGGGGATTAGGATGTTACTTGTTGCAGTCTGCCGCTGATCAGCCGAGGTTGCCCCGTCGAGGTATTTTTCGACGGTGTCGAAGTAGGTGTAGGAATCAGATCCATTCCACTCGTTGAGGCCCTCGTTCTGAATCGCCTTTGGCTTGAACGTTTCGATGGCAGTGAGTGGCTGCCCCGTCGTATTGAGAGCTTCAAACATATCGAACCCGTAGTCTTCGCGCTTGGCAGTCACTACGGCGACAGTCACTCGGTTCAACAGGTAGTTGGCGAACACGATCAGGCGGAGGAGTGAGCCAATACGATCGTCGCCGTTCGCGGCCTCCACCACGGCTGCGGGGAACGGGCTGTTGAACAGAGCTTCCTGCAGCTTCTGAGACTCGCCAATTGCCCTGGTCGACGGAATCTCGGTTTCGTCTTCTCGCGTGTTTCTCGATGGAGAGACAGCACTGCGAAGTGTCCTGCGAACGAAGGCCCGGATACTCTCAAGTGTCTTGTGGGCCTGAGAGTTGGCGTCCGCGGCTTCGCCCTCGACAAAAGAGACGTGCTTGTAGTCCTTCGGGTTTGACTCGTCGCGCGCGTACCGACCGTACTGATGCAGGTAGTACCCGATGGGGGAGTCGTACTTTGCCCTACCTGAATCTCGGGACCAGACGTCGTGGTACGAGCGAACCATGCGGGGGTAGTAGCGAAAGTCGCCCTTGCCGTACCGCATGTCTTCTTCGAAGGTGTCGGTCAATCGACTCGTAACGTCGATGGCCTGGTTGTAGCACCAATCTCTCGCTTCACCGTCGGTCTTGGGCAACTTGCCGGCGCGGACACTGATCTCTTCGTGCAACACCGTGGTCAGCAGTAGCAGCGTAGTGAGTCGTTGCTGCCCGTCGATGATGGTCATGACCTTGGGGGGCACCATGGGGCGATCGATTGGCTCGACTGTCGTGTACTGCAGATCTCGCAACGCAATCACGGTTCCGAGGAAGCAGATCGAGTCTTCAAACTCCGTGATCTGCTCAAGTCCGTGGGCGACGTCAGCGATCAACCGTTTGACCTTCGCATTTTCCCAGCTATACGCCCGCTGATAGGGCGGGATGTACAGTCCCTGCCCCGTTTCGCTGAGGAATTCTGCCACTGCCCGCGGCGCAGCATCGAAGATCTCCCGCGCTTCCATCCATGATCTCCCGTGATCTCGTCTGACGACACCGCGAACCTGCAGAGCCGCCGCAGCACCCTTACCATCCGCCGGGGAGAAAACCGGTGTTGTGACGCGCACGCTAGGGATGCATCACTATCCGGCTTGTGCTGCGATGCGAGCCCCCCGACCTCGACCGCATACCCACCCCCCTTTGACAAGGGCGCACGCCATGACCATCGGACGCGTATGAGCTGCAACACTCGATCAAGCCTAGACCGGGGTGCTGGCATTCGGGGGCCGCTCGGAAAATCTTCGGCTCGGACCGTAGCGATGTCGATGCTCCGCGTGGCTGAAAGGCGTTGTTCCAGCGAGCTTGCCTCAAGGGGTACGTGCGTCCGTTAGGATCTCAGGGCGCTCCTGGTGGAGCATGAGCTACCGGCGAGAACAGCCACCAGGAGTGACGTAAGGAGCGAATCGCGGCAGGTGGGGCACTCTATGGCATCAGACGCATACAGCGTGCAGTCGGTGTACCTCGACTACAACGCCACCACTCCAATGCGCCCGGCGGCACTCAAGGCTACATACGAAGCCCTCACCGCCGTAGGCAATGCTTCCAGCATCCATCACCCTGGCCGTGACGCTGCGACCAGGGTAGACAAAGCACGTCGTCAGGTCGCTGAACTGCTGAACTGCTCCCCCGGTGAGCTCATCTTCACCTCGGGGGCAACCGAAGCCAATAACCTTGCGCTGCAGGCTGCTTATGCCCAGAGCGGTTGCATCATCACCTCGGCGGTCGAGCACCCGGCTGTCCTGGAAACCGCCCGAGCGCTCACAGGGGACGCTCCGGGGCGCCTCGCGATCTTGCCCGTCGGCAGCGAGGGGCAGATCGGCCTGAATGCCTTCAGGTCTGCGCTTCAACAGGGCGGGGTGGCCCTCGTCTCCATCATGCTGGCGAACAATGAGACCGGAGTGATCGTCGATCTTGTTCCCGTGATCGAGGCCGCACACTTGGCAGGCGCGCTCGTCCACACGGACGCGACACAGTACGTTGGCCGCCTTCCCCTCGACCTGGGTGACCTCGACGTCGATCTACTCTCACTGTCTGCCCACAAGTTCGGCGGGCCACAGGGGGTTGGCGCACTGTTCATTCGTCGCAACACTCCTCTGACTCAACGCCCACTGGTCTTCGGCGGAGGCCATGAGCGCGGCTGGCGCGCTGGAACGCTCAATGTCCCTGGCATCGCCGGCATGGGAGCCGCAGCCGAGGCCGTTCACCGACAGCTCGACGATGAAGCACCCCGCATCACCAAGCTGCGCGATCTCCTGGAGGGCGAACTCCTGGCGCAGCTCCCTGGAAGCCACGTCAATGGCGCAGCGGCACCACGGCTACCCGGCGTCACGAGCATCAGCTTTCCGGGTGTCCCAGCCGACGCGCTTCTCGCTGCGATGCCTGACGTAGCCGCATCCGATGGCAGTGCGTGCTCCGCCGGGGCACCGAGCCCGAGCCATGTCTTGGTCGCCATGGGTCTCAGCCGGGAGGACGCCGACTCCACCATCCGCTTCTCGTTGGGCTATGCCACGACGGAGCAGGAAATTCGCCGCGCCGTTGAAGCCACAGTTGGGGCTGTCACCTCTGTACACACCGCTATGTATCCCACCGACAGCCCTTGACCGGCGCCCCAAGACTTCGCACTCTCACCTTGAACTGAAGGGTTCGACCGTAATGCCAGAAGGCCGCCTCTCCTCCGACATCGTCGGACTGAAATTCAACAGGCACGAGAGCTTCCCCCCGCGCTTCGGCTGGCTGCACAAGGCATACCTGCAGGTCAAGAAGGACGAGATGCTCTTCCACTCCCCTGATGCGCTCGTGCGCTTGGGGGTGGGCAAGAACATGGTCTATTCCATGCGTTACTGGTCGCAGGCGTTCAAGCTCAGCCACGAGTACCGCAGCGCCGACCTACAGGCGCGGGCGCTTGCAGCCACCCCGACATGGCGTGCCCGATGGCTCCTGGACGAAGAGGGCGCCGACCCCTACCTCGAGGACACGGGCAGCCTCTGGTTGTTGCACTGGTGGCTGGTATCAGGAAGCAAGGAGGCCAAGTGCCTCGCCCCAAGCTGGTACGTGATGTTCCACCTCGCGCCGCTCGCTCGGGTCACGGTCGAGGAAATGACCACCCTCATCACGCGTGAAGTACACAACAGCTTCGACCGCGACAAGTGGCCGGCGCCTGAGTCGATCAGCCGAGACGTCGAGTGCTTCATCAAGATGTACGCGCCGGACCCCGACGCGAACCCGCTCTCGCCCGGCAGCTTCGAGGACTCCCTCCTGTGCCCCTTCCGTGAGTTGGGACTTCTGGAGTTCCAAGGAGGCCGCGGCAAGGAGCGCACGTACCGCTTTACCAGCGGCATCCGCCCCAGCCTCCCGCCCCGTGTCCTCGTGCACGCTTGTCTCGACTACGCGGCTCGCTTCAGTCGTAAGCCGGACTCCATCTCGCTTGCCCGTCTCGCCAGCGAGCCCGGTGCGCCTGGCCGCGCTTTCCACATGCGCGAGCCGGAGCTTGGTAGGTCGATCGAAGCCCTCGTCGAGAGCCACCCTCAGCTTGAGATCGTGGAGTCGCTCGGGCAGCGGAGCCTGCGCTTCGCGGACAACCCGGAGACCCTCGCTTGGGACATCCTCGACGAGCAGTACGGCCGCGTGCGTGACCGCGAAGGCTTCCCCTCTCCCGAGGAGTGGGCACAGCAGAACCCCGGCCTGAATAAGACCACGGCCGACGACGCTGAGGCCGCACAGGGGCAGATCCCCCAGCAGCCCGACATGATCAAGGAGCTCGCGTGACCACGGCCACCAAGCCAACTTCCCGCACCAAGCGGAAGGGCGCGGGAATCCAGATCCCTACAGGAATCAGCTTCGTCGGAACGGAGTTCCGTTCCACCAACCTGGAACGCGACGTCCGAGTCCAGGACCTCCACTCCCCGTACGTCGGCGTGCGCGCTGGCGACGTCCTGGACCGCGTTGGCAATGCCCTGGGAGATCTCAAGCGCAATCGCGCCTGGTCCTTCACCGGGCCCTACGGCTCCGGCAAGTCGACTCTGTCGAACCTGATCGACGCATTCCTGGGTCACGACGCTGAGCGTCGAACCACTGCTTACGAGGCGGTAGCTGCGACCAACGCCGCATTGGCGCAGGAGATCGCAGAGAACCGTGAGGCGCTCGCGGCAGAAGGTTTCCTGGGAGCTGTCACCACAGCACGCAGAGAACCACTGGCCGACACCATCCACCGGGCCCTTCAGACCGCTGTGGACCGCAGGTGGAGGAAGCGCGTACCGAAGGACGTCGCGACGGCCATGGCTGCCTGCGCGGAGACCGACATCCCGACGACCGACAGCCTGCTGCACGCAGTCACCACGCTGTGCGGCAAGGCACCGCTTCTCCTGATCATCGATGAGTTCGGCAAGACGCTGGAATATCTCGTCTCCAGCGGCGAGGGCAGCCATGCCGAGAGCGATGTCTACTTGCTCCAAATCCTCGCGGAGAAGAGCGCCGGCGCCAAGGGGCTGCCGCTCTTCATGTTCACCCTGCAGCACCTGGCTTTTACGGACTACGCCTCTCAGTCCAACTCCGTCCAGACCCAGGAATGGGCCAAGATCCAAGGGCGCTTCGAGGACGTCACCTTCGCCCCCAACCTCGGTGACGCGGTCTACCTTCTACAGAGGAAACTGGCCCACGCATCGGTGCAGGAACAGGGGAGGAAGCTCGTAGCCGCGCAGGCGCAGGCGGCCCACGGCATCTGGCGCCAGCATTCTCTGCACTCCGTCGTCGATATCACCGCGGAGTCATTCGCCAACCTGTACCCGCTGCACCCGCTCACCGCCGTAGCAGCCCCACTCATGGCGACACAGATCGGCCAGAACGACCGAAGCCTCAGTGGCTTCCTCGTCAACGACGAGCCCCACACGGTGCGACGCACTCTCGACACCTGCGCGGACGAGGCGCCGGAGCGCGCTTCGACGATCCGGATCCCGCAGCTGTACGACTTCTTCTTCTCCGCCGGGCGCACCACGATCCTCGCCTCCTCCAAGGCGAGCCGATGGCTGGAGATCAACGCCCGCCTCGAGGAAGCCCACGGGCTCCCCGAAGCCGATCAGGAACTACTCAAGGCGATCGGCGTACTCAACCTCATCGACGCCGACGGACTCCTGCGCGCCACGCCGGCGATGATCCAGTTCGCACTGAACGACCCGACCGACGCGACCGACACAAAGCGGTTCGACCAGCTGAAGAAGAGGCTCGACAAGCTGGTGGAGGACGGGCTCGTCGTCCACCGCTCATACAGCGACGAATACCGGATCTGGCAAGGCACCGACGTCGACATCGATGCCCGGGTGCGCGAGATCGCTATCCAGCTCCAACCCGACGACGTAGTGCGCTACTTCAACAAGCACCTCGGGACAAATGTCCTCCCGAACGCGGTTGCTGCGGGCGCGCACAGCCAGCTCACCGGCATGCAGCGGCACTTCGTGACCGCCGTCAGCCACCAGACCGAGAAGCTACGAGGCCCCAAGGTCGTGCAGGATGCGGCCGACGGGATGCTCGTCTTCCACTTCGGTGATCTGAAGAGCACCCCCCGGGTCGACTCACCGCTCCCGGTCGTCATCGGTGTGACCAAGAACCCCCAGGCGGTACTGGACGTCGGCAACACCCTCGTGGCGCTTCAGGACCTTATGAGCGATGAGGAGCTCGACCACGTCGCCCGGCGGGAGATCAACGAACGGGCCGGAGAGTTCTCCCAGCGCATCACCGCCATGCTCGCCGAAGCATTCCGCCCGGGAAGCGATGAGTCGAGCTGGTACTTGTGGAAGAGCGGCGAGGAGACCGACGGGCAACCGGCCCAGCAGCTCAAGGCCCGCAGCTACGCAGGGCTCGTATCCGAAGCGTGCAACGTGGTCTATCACCAGACCCCTCACGTACGGAACGAGATGGTGGGCCGCCACCAGCTCACCAGCAACGCAGCCCGCACGCGCCGCGAAGTCCTCACGTCGATGATCGAGAAGACAGGGCTGCCCCTGCTCGGTTGGCCTCACGACAAGTTCCCCGCAGAACGTGCCTTGTACGACGGCGTCGTTGAGCACCTCGGACTGCATCGCGCCGCTGGCGAGGTCAACGGCGGTCAGAACTCTGAAGGCAGCATCCACACACACGGCATGTCCCGCCCGAGTGCTGCCACGAACGAGAGCATCATGCCTGTCTGGGAGGCTCTCGAGGCGGCACTGAGCGAAGCCACGGAGCCAACCAACCTCGTAGAGATCTACGAGCGGCTCATGGCTCCTCCGTACGGCGTGAAGGCTGGCGTTGTCCCGATCCTGGTCGTCGCAGCGCTCGTCTTGCGCGGCAACGACGTTGCGGTCTTCGAGGAAGGCAACTACTGCCCTCGTCTCACCGCCCCGATCATGGAGCGCCTGAACGTCAATCCGGAGCGTTTCGCGCTCAAGGCGACTCCGGCCGACCGCGGCCAGCGCCGACTCGTACTCGATGGCCTCGTCACGTCGCTTGGCGTCGACATCCCCCGTAGCCGAGCCAACCGGAACCCGGCACTGCTGGCGGTCACCCGCGGGATGCTGGAACGAGTGATGGTCCTGGACCAATACTCGCGCAAGACCCGCCGACTCAGCGAAGACACCCTCGTGGTCCGCAAGGTGCTATCCGAAGCGACCGACCCGGACCAGTTGGTCTTCGAGGAACTCCCCGAGGCACTCGGCTTTGAGAAGGTCACCCCAAGCACGCGGAAGGACTCCGAGACAGCGGAGGCATACGTCGTACGCCTCACGGCTGCGCTAAACGAGCTCACCGACGCCAGCGCGAGCTTGTGCCAGCACGTGGTGAATACGTTGGCGCAGGAATTTCGACTCCCCGCGTCGAGTATCGGCGAACTGCGGGTTGGCCTGGCTGAGCGCATGCGCGGCTTCGCCGACGCCTCGCTCGAAGTCAGCCTCCACGGCTTTGTGACTCGAGTGCTCAACGAGATGCTTCCCGATGACGACTGGCTCGGGACGGTTGTGGTCCAACTCGTCAACCAGGCACTCGGCGACTGGACAGACCGTGACGTGGACGTCTTCCCCCGAGTAGTACGGGACAGGGCGCGCGCGCTGGACCGCGTGAGCCACCTCTACAACGCCGTGGAGGAGGAGCCGGCCGACGAGGCCGTCAGGGAAGTCAGCAAGCGCTCTAAGCCGAAGCAGCGCCAGATCGACACTCGCCTGCTGACCCTCACCACCCCACAGGGAACGGAAGAGCGCACGCTTATCCATGTCCCGAAGAAGTCGCGGAATGCCGCAGACGAGCTCGTTGTCAGTGTCATCAGGCAAGCTGAGGAAGCACTGGGCCCCGACGGCGCACGCATCCTGCTTGCCGCCCTGGCCGAGCACCTGTCCGGCCAGGACAGCGTCGCATCCGAGCAGAAGGAGCAGCTGTGACAGACACCGACAGCTCCAACAGCAAGAAGCGCCACGTACTCGGTATCTCGGGAGGCAAGGACTCCTCATCTCTCGCGATCTACATGCGAGACCGCGTACCGGAGATGGAGTACTTCTTCTGCGACACCGGCGCCGAGCTGCCCGAGACATATGAGTACCTCAACCGTCTCGAAGGCGCCCTCGGCAAGCCCATCGAGCGACTCAACTCGTCCCGGGACTTCGATCACTGGCTTGAGGTCTACCAGGGAACGCTGCCCAGCCCCCAGATGCGCTGGTGCACCAAGAACCTGAAGATCAAGCCTCTTGAGGAATGGATCGGCGACGACGAGGCCATCTCGTACGTGGCGATCCGGGCCGACGAGAACCGACTCGGCTACGTCAGCACCAAGCCGAACATCACCGCCGTCTTCCCCTTCCGCGAGGACGGTATTGATCGCGCGGGAGTGGATCGAATCCTCGACGAGGCTGGCATCGGCCTCCCCGGCTACTACGAGTGGCGCACCCGATCCGGCTGCTACTTCTGCTTCTTCCAGCGTAAGCATGAGTGGGTTGGACTGAAGGACCGGCATCCGGAGCTCTTTGAGAAGGCCATAGCTTACGAGAACAAGGTCAAACACCAGGACACGGCCATGCAGGACCGCAAGTACACCTGGTCACAGGGGGAGTCTCTCGACGAATTGATAGAGCGGCGAGAGGACATCGAGGCTAAGCATCAGGTGGCACTTGAGCGTGCGGCTAAGCGGCAGAAGCCGAACCGTCCGTTGCTGGAAATCCTGTCCAACGCACTAGACGATGACGACGACGATGCCGCCTGCGCGGTTTGCCATCTCTGATAGGTAACAGCCAGTGCCCGGTCTGCGGCTTCGCAACCGGGCACGCTGGCTTATTGGTGCAGCAGGCCACTGACCTCTCTAAGGACCTCCAGAGTCATGTCGTCCAGCCCGGAATCTAGGCGCATCGACCGCCGAACGGGCCGGGTGGGACGGAGCCACCTTAGAAATCCGAGCCGGGGAAAGCCCGGGCGCCTTCCTCCTCTGAGGCAAGCGGCCTGAAGCAGGGCGTTTATTGGCGTAGAGGTGGCCTTGCCAAGGTCCTCCATAGCTGATGCGCTTGGGGAGTTGGGGTGTCGGACTCGGGGGGCTTCGTGGTCAGGGCTATTCTCGGTTCGATGTGTCGTGCCCTCGGTAGCAAGACGGATTCGGTCTTTCCGCTCGGTGGACGGGCGGCCCGCGCATGAGACTCCGGCGGGGGATCACGATCGGCGTCGTGGCAGCCGGGGGTGCCGTGACAACGATGCTCGTGGGACTCGTCACGAACGCGGTGTCCGAGTCGGAGTGGCCAGGCTGGTTGGGGTGGTTACAGCGGCATGCCTGGTTCTCGTTCGCAATGCTGGGCGGGGCCACGGTCGGGCTGACCATGCTGCTCGCCGCACTGTCGGAGACCCGCACGCCCCAGCAGTCCCCTGAGCCGCATCAGCCGGGGAGCGGGACGGAGCCTCCAGGGGCCGCCTTGGTGCTGCGGTCGCTACCGCGCGACACCGCGGCGTTCACCGACCGGAGCGCCGAACTCGAGTCGCTGGTACGGTCCGTGAGGATCTCGCAGGAGAGCGGCTCGGCGCTGCCCGTGCATGTGATCGACGGAATGCCAGGGGTCGGCAAAACAACGTTCGCCGTGCACGCCGGCCATGTGCTGTCGGAACGATTCCCGGACGGGCAGCTGTTCGTGAACCTCAACGGTCACACGACGGGGCGCGCGCCGGTGCAGGCCACCGAGGCGCTGGCTTCGTTGCTGGCCGCGACCGGGGTGCCTGTGCAGCGGATTCCCGTCGGCGACGACGTGGGCGCGGTCGCCGAGGCGCGAGCGGCCATGTGGCGGAGTCGGCTCGCGGACAAGAAGGCGCTACTCATCCTCGACAACGCGGCCAGCTATCGCCAGTTTGAGCCTCTACTCCCGGGCGGGAGCGGCTGTCTCGTGCTGGTGACCAGCCGGAAGCGGCTGGCGGCGTACGAGGAGGTGGTCCTGCCTGTGGCGGCGTTGCCGCCGGAGCACTCGGTCGACCTCTTCGTACGCCTCAGCGGGCGGCCGGCGGACTCGCTCGACCATGCCGTGCTCGCGGAGCTGGTGGGACTGTGCGGGTATTTGCCGCTGGGGGTTTCGTTGCTCGCAGCGCGGCTGCGCCATCATCCGTTGTGGAGCGCCGAGGACCTGCGGGCGCGGCTGGTGGCGGCACGGGACCGGCTGGGAGAACTCCGGGCCGGGGAGCGCGCAGTCGCCGCGACGTTCGACCTGTCCTACCGTGACCTCGCGCCGGAGCGGCAGCGCTTCTTCCAGCGTCTCGGCTTCTACCCTGGTACCGACCTCGACGCCTATGCCGGTGCCGCGCTCGGCTCAGTCTCGGTGGCCGCGGCGCGCGAGCAACTCGACGCGCTCTACGACGCCCATCTGATCGACGAACACCCTGGAAGCCGTTATCGGCTTCATGACCTCTTACGCGACTACGCCCGCGGTCTCGCCGACGAGGGAGGCACCATGGAACAAGTTCAGGCCGTTCAGCGCGTGTGCACCTACTACTTGGCCGCCCTCTCTGTCGCGAACGGACACATCCTTCGCGGTGGCACTGCCACACCGGCGCCACCAGGCGTCGCCGCGCAGGTGGAGACGCCACCCATGGAGTCGCGTACGGCGGCCCTGGGCTGGCTGGAGAACGAGCGGGCGAACGTCCTTGCCTGCATCCGGCGAGCGAACAGTCTCGCGCTGCATGAGCTGGTCGTCCGTATGGCCGCGGCCATGGCCCCCTTCCTGCGGCAGGCCGGCCCGTGGGACCAGGCCGTCAGCCTTCACCGCACGGCCGCCGAGGCCGCCCGGCACACCGGCAACCGGCGCGCGCTGGCTGGCGCGCTCGCCGAGGTCGGAGTCGTACGGCGCTTCATGGCCGCCTACCCTGAGGCGATCGAAGCCCTGAACGAGGCGGTGACGGAGTACGAGGCAGTCGGCGAACGACGCGGCAAGGCGGACGCTCTGAACCAGGCGGGCATCGTCTCGTACATGATCGCGGACAACGACGCCGCGGCCCGCGCCCAGACCGAGGCCCTTGCCCTCTACCGCGACATCGGCGACCGGCTCGGCCAGGCGAACGCGCTCGCGGACCTCGGCATGGTGCGCCGGCAGACAAGCCAGTTCGACGTGGCGGTGGAGGAGCAGACCGAGGCCCTGTCGATCTATCGCGAGCTGGGTGACCGCTACGGAGAGGCCAACTCGCTGCGGGACCTGGGCATCGTGCACTGCCTCATGGGTGAGTATGAGCTGGCCACGCGGCGGCACCGTCAGGCGTTCGACATCTATCAGGAGCTCGACGACCGGGTCCACCAAGCGTACGCCCTCAACGAACTCGGCGTCGTACGGCGGCTGACCGGCGACCTGCCCGGGGCACGGGAGGCCCATGCCCAGGCGCTGGAGCACTACACGGAGCTCGGCGAGCGGTTCGGGCGCGCGAACAGCGTCCGCCACCTCGGGGTGCTGGACCGCGTGGAAGGGAACGTCACCGAGGCGATCCGTGTGTTGGAGGATGCCCTGGATTCGTACCGCGATCTCGGTAGCCGTGGCGGCGAGGCTGCCTCGTTGGGCGAGTTGGGTGTGGCGCACGGAATCGTCGCGGAGCAGGACCACGCTGTCGAAGCGTTCCAGCAGAGCCTGGAGATTCTGCGGGAGCTCGGCGACCGGTGCGGGGAGGCTGAGGTCCTGAACCACTGGGGGATGCTGCTGCACGCTTCTGGTGACTGGACCGCCTCGCGGGGATATTTCGAGCAGGCGCTGGGGTTGGCTCGGGACATCCGCTGTCCGTTGGAGCAAGCGCGGGCGCTGGAAGGGATCGGACGCTGCGACTGGATGGCAGACGGACCCGCGCAGGCTGAGGGCTCGCTGAGCGAAGCACTTGCCGTGTACCGGCGGTTGGGCGTGAACGGGGCCGCCGACACTCTCGAGCGGCTGCTTGCGTCGCAGGCGGGGTGAGCCGAGCTTGTGGCCGGATTGGGTATACCATCGTAGGTAGTGGGACTGCTACATTGCGGGCCGATCTGCCGACTCAACCGCCGTCGCACTGTTACGAGGAGCGTTGAATGCTGTCACGCACGTCCGTTCCCACGCCGCACGCCCCGGTGACGCCCGTGGCCCCGGAACCCACGCAGAGCTCGGTTGTCCTGGACCCCGTCGCCGCCCGTGTACGGCAGCGACTGGCAGCCGAGCGGACCGCGGCGAACAGTACAGGCGAAGGTGGTCACCAGGCTTCACTGATCTGGACCTGGCCCCTGTGAGCTCTCCCGCTCGATGACGCCGCGCGAGAACATCGCTCCCTTTCGGTCCTTCATTCTCAAGGTCGCCAATCGCTGCAACATCGACTGCGACTACTGCTACGTCTTCAACTCCGCGGACCAGGCGTGGCAGCGTCTACCCGCCCGGATGAGTGTGGATGTTGCCCAGACTGCCGGGCGGAGGATCGGTGAGCACGCCGTGGCGCACGGCCTGCCGAGCGCGCATGTCGTTCTGCACGGTGGAGAGCCCCTACTCGCCGGCCCCCGACACATGGCTGACCTGCTCGGCGTCGTACGGGAAAGTGTTCCGGCCGGTGTGGAGGTACGTTTCGAGCTCCAGACCAACGGGACGCTTCTCACGGAGCCGTGGCTGGACCTCTTCGAGCGGTACGAGGTTGTCGTGGGCGTCAGCCTCGACGGGCCGCCGTCCGCGAACGATCGGCATCGGCTGACCCATGCCTCCCGGTCGAGCGCCGCCTCGGCCGTACGCGGCATCGACCTCCTGCGGTCCCGACCCCACCTGTTCGCAGGAGTGCTCGCCGTTGTGGACCTGGCCAACGACCCGGTCGAGGTCCACGACTACCTGGCGTCGTTCGAGCCTCCGGTGATCGACTTCGGTCTGCCGCACGGGACGCACGACGAGCCACCGCACCGTGGCGATCCGAGCGTGCCCGAGTACGGGGTGTGGATGAGCCGCGTCTACGACACCTGGCTTGCCCGGCCCGAAGACAGGCACGGCATACGGATGCTGGAGGACATCGTGGCGCTCAGCTCCGGCGTGCGCGGCTCGGTGGAATCCCTGGGTCTGGCCCCGCCGACGAGTGTCGTGATCGAGTCCGACGGCACGATCGAGGGCGTGGACACCCTGCGGTCCGTCGAGGAAGGCGCCTCCTGGCTGGGGCTCGACGTCTTCAGGCAGTCCTTCGACGAGGTCCTTCACCATCCAAAGCTCCTGCACCGGCAGTACGGGAAGGTCGCGCTCGCTGAACAGTGCCAGAGCTGCCCTCTGGTGGAGGTGTGCGGCGGAGGCTACCTCCCGCATCGCTTCAGCACCGCCCGTGGCTACCAGAATCCCTCCGTCTACTGCGCAGACCTGGAGTACCTCATCCGGCATGTCCAGGGCTCCCTACGCTGGCACGGCTGGGACCCGGCGGCCCCGCCCCCGTAGCCATGAGCCGTGCCGCCACGGCAGGATCACGCGTTGGAATGAGCGAGTGAAGCGATGGAAGAGCGACAGGAGATGTCGATGACCGTGACGATCCGACCCGCCGACAGGCGGGACATCGTGGCCGTAGCCGAACTGATCGAGGAGATCGAGCGGTTCTACGGATCGACCGAGATCCAGCCGCTCGAGGAACGCCACTCCCAGGTGGAGGAGGCGCTCTTCGGATCGCCGCCGCTGGCGTCCGCGCTCCTGGTCGAGGACGGGGCCGGCAACCTCGTCGGGCTCGCCGCCTACTCGTTCCTCTGGCCGGCGGCCGGCTCCTCCCACTCCCTGTTTCTGAAGGAGCTCTACGTCCGCGACACCCTCCGCCGCCAGGGCGTAGGCGCCCGCCTCATGGACGAGCTCCGTGCCCTGGCCGCCGCACGCTCTGGGTGCAGCCGTGTCGAGTGGATGACGGACCGCGACAACCCGAACGCACGTGCCTTCTACAAGTCGCTGGGATTCACGGAGTTCGATGGGAAGATCGTCTACCGGGTGGACGCTCATAAGGGCTGAGGGCGGGTGCGACTGTGAAGGAAGAGCGGTGCGACCGGTGTGAATGCATCGTCGGGCTGGGATGCGCCTGCTTGTCAGGCGGGGTCGTATCGGAAAGACGTGCTGTACCGCAGCACAGGCAGGAGTGGCGGCGCTTCCCCGCGGAGACGATCCTGATCTCGCCGACGCGGTACGCGCACCTGCCCGGGGCCTGCGCCCACCTGACCGAGGAGTTGGTGACGGCCCCGCGCTGGGGCTGGATCCCCGAACCGCCGCACGGGCTCTGGGACCGGTTGAGCAGCAGCCACCCAGCGACCGCGACAGAGGGGAACACCACACGGCAGGCGGTACGACGGTGCGAGGAGTGCCAGTCGGCATTGTCGTGATGTAAGCCGCCGTAGGCACGGTCGCACGTGACCGACCTGGGCTCGCCAGGTGACCGTGCGCAGGGCTGCAGCCGGACGCTGCAGCCCTGCGGGTTTGGGTGTGGACATGCCTTTGCTTTCCGGTCGGTGGTCCATGTCGCGCAGCCGCCTTTGCTTACGGCGGCCCCGCTCCCCCATCGTGGTCAGGACAGCGGCTTGGTCGGCCGCCTGCGCCCAGGTCAAACTCCAGCAGTGGGGACAGCCGCGCGGCGGCTGCAAGTGCTGGTCGAGCTGTGCATGACCTTCACGGCTTCCAGGTGCAGGACTCGGGTCTCACCCAAGGCTCACAGAGAGGGTGATCTGCGCATCGAGATGGAGATACGCGCGGTTGCACCCCAGCCCTCCGAGCTGGCGGCCTCGCCAAGCGCACAGCCGCGCTTGGCGTGCCGAAGATGACGCGGCACACCGCCGCCGGCTCACGCCGCTGGTCGGACGTTCCTTGCCCTCGTCCTTCAGGACGGCGACAAGGCCACCGGCCGCCGGGCGTTCTTCCGGGCGTGCGGACTCGTGCTGCTCGAACCCGACACGCCTGGTGCCGCATGGGGCTGCCCCGTCGTCTACATCCTCACGGCAGAGGAATCGGCAGCCTGGGGACCAGCACCCGGGACCTGAACTCGTTGCTTCGATTGGGACCAATGCGTCCTCGACCAGATGGAGTTCGCCTTCATGGTTCAGTCAGGTGGCGCGGTGGTCAGTTGCGGGTGGGCCCACTCCCATGCCTGGTAACGGCCTTGCCGTTGGCGGCGGTAGCGGCCCTGGTGGCAAGCGCCGGTTCAGGCCAGCTATCGGACTTGCGAAGCGGAGTTCCAGGCCGTGTCTCGGCTGGCGGCTACCCCGCCCTTCAGCAGGCGCATCACACGGAGGGTCCTGTACGTGGCGAGGAACGCGCTCGGAGTATCAACCCGGCAACCAGGGCACCTCGCGCCCTTGTCCTTGCCCAGGTTCACGCCGGGCGGGACATAGACACTGGAGCCCAGGGGCCCGTAGAGAGCGCGGGATGACTGACCGGAAGTCATGTAGGGCTTGCGCCCCTCACGATGCAACACACGAATTCTGTCTGTCACCTACGTACCCCTCTTGCCCCTCTATAGGGTGAAGGGAAGAATCAGGGCACTGAGGGGTCGGAAGATGAAGTGGGAATGAGCCTCTCAGGACCCACGCGTGGTTGCTCACGGTTGTTGAGCCCAGGTGGTGTTCAACCCTTCAGGATGTGAGCACCTGTCACCAATGCCTTGCGGCAGGAGCCAGCTAGCCGAGCGAGCTCTCCGGTGGCTGTCTCCTATCCCGCCTAGGGAATCCGGGCTGGGCCGTTCTCCTGAGTGCCTCTCACAGACTGAGCTGTGGTCGGGTTCTCAAGTACTCGCGCACAGGAGTCGCGTCAAGTTTTAAGGGCCGTCACACGAGGTCAGAGCTACCGTTCTCCGACGGTTTCCGGGGCCTGAGGCATCACGCTCCCGGCCTCTCTGACGCGCCCTGGGCTGCCGGCGGATCCCCCGATGACTATCAAAGCGGGCGAGCCGGTGCTGTCGAGGCCCTATGGTGATCGCCATGCAGCCCACCGACAGTGGCGCCGCGTCCGCCAATCCCAGCTGGGTCGCGGTGGATATGGGTGCCCTGATTCACCAGTGCGATGCCGAGTTGGCACAGCACGACGCCATGCTCGACCGACTGACGTCGGGAGTCGCCGCGCTGGAAGCTGAGAAGCAAGCGGTGCGCTCCGCGCGCCAGCAGGTGGTGCTCACTCGCGAGGAGGCGCTGCGCGTTCAGGAGATGCTCCACGCTGCGGCCCGGGCTGGAGCCGCTCTTCGTAGCGGGCAGCGCGAGGGCGGGTCCAGTTTCAAGGACGTGCCGGATCCTGACGAATGCAAGGGGGCCGACGCCTGCGCCGATGAGGCTGCGGACAGTTCGGATGCGGCGGCCACGTCGGCTGAAGAAGGCAGCCACACCGGCAAGGCTTCGACAGCGTTTGACGCATCGAAGCTCGGCCCTCGCGGCATGCAGGCCATGCAGATCATCAACAGTGAGCCCACGCTGCAGTGGACCGGGAAGCTGCTCGCGGTACGGCTGGAAGGCCAGGAGGTCGAGGCCGACGGGAAGGCGCACAATCGCGCGCGGACGCTCATGGACGACCTGGCAAAGAAGCAGCTCGTGGCGAAGATGTACTCGGATGATGGTCGTCGCTGCTACTTCGTCGCGGCCGCGGCAACGGAGGCCGCCTAGAGGCACCCCAAGGCGACCGCCTCCCGCGCTGGCATGGTTCCTAGGCCGACGCATCAACGCGGGAGGCGGTCTGACGACTCTGGGCCGTACCCCCACGCTACCGGGCAATTCCCGGGCGAGGGGCCAATTCGGCCTGCGTTCCCTCGATCGAGAGGCCGACCCTCGCATGACAGGCGCATCATCGGACTTTTCCCGGCTATCCGACCCGGCCGGCTACTACTCCTCGCCGCTTCGCCGATGCGAGGGAATGGGCTGGTGACGGGCACCGTCATCGCCTGCGGGCCAATCGGTGTGACGCGGCCAGAGCATTTCGTCGAGCGTCTCCTCGATGCTTGCGAGCGTAAACATGTCGGGCCAAACGGTTCCGGCAAGGATGTTGGAAATGACTTGCCGGTTGACGCCGGACGCAGTCGCCAGCGCGTTGGCCGACAAGCCGCGCCGCTCCATCGCCTCCACCAGGGCCCGGGCTACGGCCTGCCCGACCTGTGCCTGCCGGGCACTGTCCATCACTGCGTACGGCCAGTGGCCGGACACGGCATAGTCGCGCGGCTTCTTTCCACGTCTCGTTCCTCCGGGCATGCGACCAGTGTGACGGACGGGATGCCGACTTGCTCACCCCGCACAATCATGGGTTGCTATAACAATAGCAACCCATGATTGGTCGCGCTTCCATCCCGGCCGGTTTGAAAGGATTGGTATCTACAGTGTCGACTCGCCAGGCGGGAACACCGCCGACCAACGGCCGCGCCAGGCTGAGGCCTGAAGAGCGGCTGATGCCGTCGCCCAAGCTGCGGGCGGAGCAGTACCTCCTAGTCACCGTGGCCGCCTGCTCGGCGGTCAACCCGGTAGGGGCCGAGGAACTGGCAGCGGCGACTGGGGTCTATGCCAAGAACTGCGGACTGGTGCCGGTGTTCATCATGAACACCGGACTGCTCACCAAGGGGCACCGGCGAGCGACATATCTGCCCAGCGAGAAGGGTCGGTACATCGCACGTGCCTTCGCGCGCGGTGAAGCCGAAGGGCTTGGAGCGCTGAGGACGAAGTGGAGGGGGCAATGGTTCGCGCGAACGGTCAGAGACCGTTGCCGACACGGCCCCGTCTCCCGTGAGGGCCTGGTGGCCGCCCTCATGGTGGCGGCCAAAGCCGGGCCTGAGCGCATCAAGCAGGCCCACGTTCTACTCGATCTGATGGTCGCGGTCGGTCTCGTCACGGTGGAGAAGTCCGGCGAGCTGAACTATTTCGAGGGCGCCAGTCACACAGACGCCCCGCCCACAGGCACCCAGAACACCGACACGCCTCACGAGGCACCGCAGACTGCCAACGAGGACGACGAGCCGAGTGCAGCCGAGGAACCGTTGCCTCAGGACGAGTGTCAGTCCGGCAGCACCCGACAGCCTGACTCCGAGGGCGTGCAAGACGGTGACGAGCAGCCGCAGACGGAGGTACCTCGCCCGCGCACTGAGGCCCCCGGCGGCCAGCCGCCTGGGGGAACGGGCCCCGATCAGGATCTCTTGTCACTTCTGCTGCCACCGGTTCTGCTGGCGGACTTGACTCATCTGACTTCGGCGGAGGTCCTCGAACTCCACAGTCATCTGACGGCCGTCACGGCCCTCACCGCCAAACTCCGGGGCCATCGCGTCACCTAGGCCCCGGGACACAAAAACAGTCCGGCAGCGCCAGCTTCCTTGGCCGGTGCGGCGCTGCCGGACTCCCACCTCCACCCGACGACCCGCCCGGCAGCGCCGTGCAGGAAGGGGGCTTCGGCATGTCCTCACATAAGGCGAGGAACAACCACCGTAGCGCGATCGATCGCGGGCCCGCCCACGTTCGCGCGAGTTCCGGCCCTCTTCAGGGGGTGGTCCGGCATGGCTAGGCCCACCATCCGCCGGGTGCTGCTCGAAGTCAGCCGTCAGTGGCTGCAGCAGGCAGCCGACGGCGACATGGCCATCGAGACAGTCGACCTCTACATCCAGATCAGTGAACGGTTCGACGTCTTCGCCGACGCCCAGGGTATCCACCGAATGGATGATGTCACCGGACAACTGACCGACTCGTTCATGGGCGCGCCCGGCCGCGACCGCCACGACAACATCACCCTCGTTCCGAAAGACGGCACACGGCGGCAGCGCCGCTCCGCCCTCGCCTCCCTCTTCGCGCACGCCCGGGCCCTCGGCATGACCCAGGCCGTGCCCCTGCTCGACTCCCCTCCCATCCCGCGGCCGCCTCGCAGCACAGGCGCCGAACTGACCGACGCGGAAATCGAGGAACTCCAGTTCCACTCCGAACGCGGCATGCCTGCGACCCGGCATGCTGCCCTGCTGGCTCTGCTGCTGTCAGGCCTCGGCAGCGCCGAGACCGCTCAGGCGACCCCCGGCGACCTGGACCTCGCACTAGCCACCGTGACCACAGAAGGCAGCACACGCACCACCCCCAGAACCTGCCCGCTCAGCCCCTGGGCCGTCCGCGCCCTCCGTCTGCGCACCGACTACCTAGCCGAGCACCGGCCGGGCCGGCGCCGCCTCGTCACCAGCGACTCCTCCACCCCGTACGCGGCGCAGGCCAGTGTCGGCGCTGGCTTCAACGACATCGCACGGCTCTCGGGCCTCGCCACCACCGCCCGCAGGGTCGAACCCCGCGACATCACCCGCTACGTCGCCCGCCAGGTGCTGCTGCAGACCGGCCAGATCTCCGAAGTCGCCCGAAGGCTCGGCCTCTCGTCCCTAGACAACGCCGCCGACCTCGCCGGACTGGCCTGGAAGATCGGCGGAGATCCGCGATGACACCCCACAGGGCCACGCGCCCCAAGCGCACGTCCAAGACCACCCGCAAGCCCAAGAACACCTCGCCGCCGTACATCTACGGAACGATCCCCGACGACACCTTCGGAGCGAAGAGCGACCCACCAGAACTGCACGGGCCGCAAGCCCCGCACCTGATCACCGACCGCCGTTTCGCCTACCTGATCAATAACCCGGACCTCTACGCCGCGGCCGATACCCTGCCCGGGCCCCGACCAGTCGGCCGACCTCCGCACCATCCCCCCGTCATCTACCTGATCTTCCTGTGCTCGATCTCCGTCTTCGGCTCCGCACGCGCGACCGCTGCCCACTTCCAGGATGAGGACTGGTGGAAGCGCATCCGCTCAGCGATCCGCACACACCTGGGCGACGAGGCTGCAGACGCACTGCGGCCGACCGGCCCCACCCGCAGCAACTGGAATCACTACTTCCGGCGGCACCTCAAGCCCGCTCACGACAAGATCCGTGACATCAGCAGCGACCTGTGGGTTGAGCAGGCCCTGGCGCACGGCATGCTCTGCGAAACCAGCAAAAGAACCAGCCGCGTCCGCCCCGAGCGCCAACAGGTCCTCCACGGCGACGCCACCGTCGCAAGACCTCCCTCCGGGCACTCCGGACACGAGACGGTCGATAAGAGGACCGGCGAGATCCGCCAGCACCGCGTGGACGAAGACGCCGGCATCTGCATCGAAGGCGGCGGCAAGCAGGTCTACGGCAACAAGTTCCTCTCCACCGCCGTACGCCTGGCCGCCACCCCTCACAGCCGCGTGATCCTCGCCCTGGAATCCATCCGCCACAAATCTGTGAAGGAAGACCCCGATCGCGAATCCGAAGGCGTCGCCCTGGTCGCCATGGTCAAGCGCATTCTCAAGCGCGCCCACGGCACCAAGGCCGTCACCTACGACGCCGCCCTGCGCGGCAAGCACCGCGCACCCCTCATCGCCGAAGGCCTCGTCGTGTTCACCCCACAGCACGACGGGCTCACGCCCCAGTCGCTCCTGCGCCACAAGGACGGCCCCTGCTCCCACGACCTCTACGTCGCCGAGGGCAGAGTGTGCGAGCGCCGCTTCATCGACGGCAACGAGACGCTCTACACGCCTCTGCCCGTCGAAGAACTCGAGTGCCGTGACGGAAAGAACAGCACCCGCTTCTACCACCGCATCACCATCCCCTGCCCCACCAAGACACACCAGCTCCGGATCCGCGTCGACGAGACCGACGAGGACAGGCAGGTCGACCCGAAGACAAAGAAGCAGCGCTTCAACCGCACCGAGCATCTCCGCCAGGTACCTCCCAGCACCCCCGCCGGCCGCCGCCTGAAAGGCTTCCGCCAGGACAGCGAGTCCATCCACTCCCGCTTCGACCAGGCCTACCCCCATGAGCGAGTCCCGGCATATGGCGCCCGGGGAGCCTTGTTGATCTACCTCGGCTACGCCTGGCTGAACAACTCGATCACCCGAGCACTCAACGCACTCCACTCCTGACACCCTCCGCAGGCCACCCCACCCCAGCACCCGACCCCAGGACAAGATCCCCAGCCCGCCACACACCCCGTACATCGAGCACGCCACCCGCTACACTGGCCGCGGCGAGCAGACCCTCACAGGTCGATCACCAACCTGTCCAAAACATGTCAAGAATCGGCTCCGTGCATTGCGCCGTTTTAGACACATTTTTGTACAGATCCCCGCCTTCGTAGCTCAGGGGATAGAGCACCGCTCTCCTAAAGCGGGTGTCGCAGGTTCGAATCCTGCCGGGGGCACAGCAGAGCAGCAGGCCAGAGGCCCTGTCGTCCTAGCGGGCGGCAGGGCCTCTGCGCTCACAGCACATATACGGCACGAGCTGACCCGGCGCCGGGACGACCGGGTGTGGTCTTCTTCTCCTGGCGGAGTCAGCCGGTAGTTCTGTTCCCCGCCCGCTCGCTCCGTGGGCGTTCCGGTGCTTGTCGACGAAACGAAAGCGGATCAGCCTGTCGTCTTCTGGGGAATTTGGCGGCAGCCTTGCGCAGGATCTCGTTGTCCTTCTGCGGTGTCGCCCGTGAGTCAGAAACGCTGACCGTTACAGCCCACTCACAGTTGCTGTTCCCACGGATTGACGACCAGAGCCCCGGTTCGGGCCAGGTGCTTGCGGGTGGCTACCGTCCAACCGTTGGCCAGGGCAGTGGCGGCGATCAGTGCGTCCGGCGGGTCGATGCTGGTACCGGCGGCCTTGAGCGTCTTGTGGATGGTGAGAAAGGCGGCCGCTTCCGGTTCGCCGATCGGCGCGATGCGGTCAAGGAATTCGTGCCGTACCGCAGCGAGGGCTTGGGCGTAGCGGGCCTGTCGTACGGGATCCGGGGCGGCGGCCACCCCCGCCTCGATCTCGGCCACAGTGATCACGCTCAGGAAGCGGTTGGGCCTGGCCGTGGACCGAAACCAGGCCATTACGCGCGGGTCGGGCTTCGCCCGGGTCGTGAGCTCGGCGACGCATTGGTATCGAACAGGTAGATCACTCGGCGTCCGTCGGCTCGTCATAGGAGCGGGCACCGAACTCCAGCCCCTCGAAGGGCCGGGAGAGCAGGAACTCCTCAAAACCGTCGTTGCTCAGCGTCACCCAGCGGTACAGCATCTCGGGCAGCGCCTCGATCTCCGTGTCGGCGAGCTCCACGTCGAAATGCCGACGCTGGTCCTCCGGCAGGGACTCCCGGATGTCGCGGATGGTCCGCAGCGGGTGTGACGACGGGAGCGGCGGGTGAGGCACACCGCTGGGAGCTGTGGTCATCGGCATCCCCTCCGCTTGATCAGGCTGCGTACTGTGCTGGTCCCAGGCTACGGGTTCCCGCCTGCCCACTCACACCTCTGGGACGAGAGCGGGGCATCCGTCTTCCTACCCGTCGAGCGGCAGCGGCAGCTCTTGCGGAGTGCGCCCGGTGATCCTCTTCGATGAGGCCCCGCATCAGACACCCATCCCCAGCCCAGTGGCCGACCGGAACGGATTCGGCACACATAAAAGCCGGGAACACCTGAGAACACACGAGAAGCATGGAGGAGTATTTCCGCAGGTCAGGCTTGCTGGGAGCGACGTTCATGCAGGTCACAGCCTCGCCCAGGGAAGACTCCTGAAGCGGGTGTCACAGGTTCGAATCCTGCCGGGGGCACAGCACCAAGGGCCAGTCCGGAGGCTTGATCCTCTCGAACTGGCCCTTTCGCATGGCCACACACGTGCCACTACGTCCCGACGCCTTCCTGCAGCTTGCGGACCACCGCCCCCAGCCGGTCAGCGATCGCGCGATCTCGGTCGGCGGTCATGTGTCGACAGATCGATGCGGCACGGGCGACGTTGTGCCCTATGCGCGTCATCAGCTCACGCGTGCTCGCCCCGGCAGCGGCCAAGGTGTTTCCTGTGTGCCGCAGATCATGGAAGTGGACATCGGCAGCGATGCCCGCATCCTGCGCACCTTGATCCAGTCGCCCCGGAAGTTGCCGCGCCGCGGCTGTCCGCCCTGGGGCCGAGGAAGACGTGGCCGTCACAGCCGACCCCCGCGTAGCACCTGGCCACGCCAGGCCCGGACGCGGGACGTGGTGACGTCGGCCAGAGATCCCGAACCGAACGTCGGCCTGATGCGTGGCCGGATCACCGCCTCGTTTCGTTCCCTGCTTCAGCCGGTCGGCTTGCGGTCCCGAAGCCACGCATCGGCGTACTCGGTACAGGACGGATCTCTTGTTCGGGTCTTCCCACCGACCTTTGTCAGCCTGTGCAGTTCGGGACGGGGATGTCGCTGCCGGCACAGTTGGTGGGCTGGTTGTCCCTGACCCGGGATGAGTTCAGGGTGACGATGCCGCTGGTGTTGAGGACACCGCCGGGGGCTGTGACGGCCGTGTTCGAGTTGACGTTGCTGGACGTGATGGTCGTCGTGCCGCCTCCGACGTTGGCGACGCCTCCGGCCCGCTGGGCATTGTTCTCGTTGATGTTGGTGCGGAAGATCCGCAGGGTGCCGTCGTTGGCCGCACCGCCTCCGACGCCACTGACGGCCGTGTTGTCGATGATGCGGCTGTTGCGAATGATCATGTTTCCGTCGTTGGCGACGCCGCCGCCGTTCACGTTGGCGGTGTTGCGCATGATGGAGGTTCCCTCGATCAGGGTGGTGGTCCCCGATCCACCGCCGATTCCGCCGGAGAAGTTGGCGTGGTTGTCGCGGATGGCGCTGTCGGTCACGGTCAGCATGCCGCGGTTCGCGATGCCGCCGCCGAAGTCGGGCGCGTCGCCGTTGGTGATGGTGGCGTCGGTGATCGTGAGGTTGCCGGTGGGGCTGACGGAGAGAATGCCGAAGCTGGCCGTGGACGAGCGAGTGAGGGTGCTGTGCCGGGCCCTGATGACGATCTCGCTGGTGATGTCCGGCAGGGGCACAGAGAGCGCGTAGGTGCAGCCCGGCGCCAGCACCAGGGTTCCGCCTCCTGAGAGGTTGGCGGTGGTGATGGCGTTGGACAGGGCACTCTCACTGCACTGGACGTTCGTCTGTGCCGTTGCGGGAGTGGCGGTGGCTACGACCGCCGCGATGGCTCCGACACACATTGCCTGCGCGATGAGCGCCGACGACTTACGGGTGAACATGAGCAGGTGGCTCCTTCAGAAGTCCCGGATCCGCAAGGTGCTCCCGGCACCCAAGTCGGCGACGCCGCATTTCGGGGGGAGCGGGTTGAATGTGCCCTCGTCGCCACGCGGAAGTTGCCGACTCGAAGGGTGATCCGCCCGGACGGTGTAGCCGTTTCCGTCCGATGGCCGAGAGGGAGCATCCGAGACTCAGCCGGAGCAGCCGCAGCCTGGATTCCGTCACCGCCGCACTGCGTCCGCCCGACGATTGCGCTACAGCAACGAAGCATTGCGCTACAGCAGCGAAGTACAGCAGCCACAGCGACCGGCCGCGACCGCCGGCCACTCCGTGGGACCGCGTTGTGGCCTCTATGCCCCCGCCCGGCTGACCGATCTCTCCAGAGCTGCGGAACAGAAGTTCCCGTGCCACAGCCGCGCCAGATCGGGCGGGGACTCACGGGGAACTTCGGCTGCCGGCGGAGGCCACAGTCAGCAGCGCCGAAGGCGGTATCCCGCGGGTCGGACCTCGACTCGCCCCATCTCGCTCCTGAAGCGGGTGCCGCAGGTTCGAATCCTGCCGGGGCACAGCAAAGCAGCAGGTCAGGAGCCCTTCCGCCCGTCAGGGCGGGAGGGCTCCCGGCGTCTTCTCGGAATGAAGTGCGGTGCTTCGAGGCACCGTTGCAGTGGTCGGGGGCGGGTGCGGGAAAGTTCCGGGCAGTGCCGCGCGGACATGACGAGGGGTGCTGACCGACAGGCCGGCCTCGGAGCGCGGAAGACGCGCAGCCCCCTCGTGAGGATCGCCCCGCCTGCCGCCGGGAACCAGCCGCACCCTGGACACGACTACCTGGCAAGGCAACGCTCCTTCCCAAGAAGGGACTTCACCGCCGGGCACGCTTGTACGCCGTCTCCGTTCGGACGCTCAGCAGACCCGCACACCCCATACGTCCTGCTCACACCGCACTCGGGGAACTTGCGCCTCTCGCACCGACTCCTGCACGTACCGCCCCCGCCGGTCCACGCCCGAGGAGGCTTCGATGACCGAGACCACGCCTGCCGCGTCGCCGCCCGTTCCCCCGCCCCGCCAACGCTCCGCCGAACAGCCGGCGCCGGTTGAGGAATTCGCTACCCCCACGCCGAAGAACGGCGGCAGCGCATGGAGCGGGCTGCGGCCCCTCCTGCTGCGTCTGCATTTCTACGCGGGCATCCTCGTGGGCCCGTTCCTGCTGATCGCCGCCGTGACGGGGCTCCTCTACACGGCGACCCCGCAGATCGAGTCCGTCGTGTACCGGCACGAGCTCAAGGTCACGCCGCACGGGCAGCAGAAGCCGCTCGCCACCCAGGTCGAGGCGGCGCGCGAGGCGGTACCCGGCGGGCAGCTCATGTCCGTGACCAAGGGCACGGGGGACGCCGACACCACCCGGGTCACCTTCGACGTCAAGGGACTCCCCGAGGGCTACACACAGACCGCGTTCGTCAATCCGTATGACGCCGAGGTACGCGGCACGCTGCGCACGTTCGATGAGTCGCTGCCGGTGCGGTCCTGGTTCAACAGCCTGCACCGCACCCTCCAGCTAGGTGAAGTCGGCCGCAACTACAGTGAAATGGCCGCCAGTTGGTTGTGGGTCGAGGTGCTGGGCGGGCTCGCGCTGTGGCTCGGTGCCCCCCGTGGCCGCGCGCGGCTGCGGAAGTTCTTCGTGCCGCGTCGCGCCCCCGAGGGGCGTAAGCGGACCCTGTCCTGGCACGGGTCGATCGGGCTGTGGGTGTCGATCGGTTTCCTCGGCCTGTCGGCGACAGGTCTGACGTGGTCCGCGCACGCGGGTGCCAACATCGGCAGGATCCAGGACGCGCTCGGAGGAGCCGGCCCGTCGCTCTCCAGCACACTTCACCACGGCGGCGTCGGCGAGTCCTCGTCGCACCGGACAAAAGACATCGGGTTCGATGGCGCGGTCCGTGTCGCCCGTGCGGAGGGGCTGCGCGGCAAGCTCGTCATCACCCCGCCCGCCGATGCGAAGAGCGCGTACATCGTGCGCGAGAACACCCGGCACTGGCCGGAGCAGCAGGACTCGGTCGCTGTCGATCCCGCCACCGGCAAGGTCACCGCGAAGCTGGCCTTCGACGACTTTCCCGTTCTCGCGAAGCTCACCCGCTGGGGCATCGACGCACATATGGGTCTGCTCTTCGGCCTGGCGAACCAGATCGTGCTCGCGCTCATCGCGATCGCGCTCATCGGGATGCTCTTCTGGGGCTACCGCATGTGGTGGCTGCGCAGGCCCAGCCGTACGACCGGGCCCGGGCTCGGACGCCCGCCCGCGCGCGGGGCCTGGCGACGGGTGCCGGGCAAGGTCATGGCGCCGCTCGTCGTCGTGGCCGCTGTCCTCGCCTACTACCTGCCCCTGTTCGGACTGCCCCTCATCTGTTTCCTGCTCGGGGACCTCGTGGTGGCGGCCCTGCGCCGCCGCGGGTACACGCATACCGAAGCGCGTGAGGAAACGGCAAAGGAGATGGCCCGATGATCGCTGCCACCGGGCTGCGCTGGATTCTGACGATGCTGTTCTGCGTGCTGGCCGCCTACGGCCTCTGGCGCGCGCTCGCGGCCCGCGCCCATGTGTGGACCGCGTGGTTCGCACAGGGACTGCACGCCGTCATGGCCCTGGCCATGTTCGCCATGGTGTGGCCCTGGGGGATGGACCTGCTGGTCGTCCCGCAGGTGGTGTTCTTCTCGGCCGCCGCCGCCTGGTTCCCGCTGACCGCCCTGGCGCTGCCGAGCGGGCCGGAGACCCGGGGGCGCGCGGTGATGAACGCACTGCCGCACGCCGTGATGACGGGGGCGATGGCCTGGATGATCGCCGCGATGTCCTGGGGCACCTCGATGGGCTCGACGGATGGCGGGAACGCTCACGACATGCCCGGGATGGACATGTCCGGTCCCGGCGCGACCGCGACGATGACGCTCAGCGGCACCGGTGACCGCTGGGGTGCGGGGGCCCTCGCCCTCGTGCTGCTGGCGCTCGGGCTGTGGTGGCTGGCCAGAAGCTTCGACACGGGCCGCCTGGCGCCTCGTCCGGCCGATGGTGCGGTCCCGGCCGGTGGCGCGCACGCCGCGTGGGACCTGGGCTGCCACGGGGTGATGGCCCTGGGCATGGCGGTCATGTTCGTCGTGATGATCTGAGCACGGGAGCGCACTGCGAGCCCTCGCCGTCCCGACGAGGGCGAATGCCTCCGGTACGACGGAGGCGCGTGGAGCAGGTGTTGGTCATGTGGCGCACGCCACTCATATGCCGGGGAACTCGCGAGTGGGTATGGCCGACCTCTGGACCGCAAAGCCCGCACTCTCGCCGGAGCCTCTTCATGGACCACTCGGTGACGCCCTCCGTCGGCCGGCGTTCCGCCTCCTCGCTGCCATACGTGCTGTTCGGGGGCTCTCTGCTCCTGCTCGTGGCCCTCTTCGCCGTCTCGTACGGCGTGGGCAGACTCGCCGGGCCGGTCGCTCCCGGCATGCACGGGGTACCGCACCACGACGACGACCCCGGCATGGGTGACATGGGCGGCATGGGGCATGGAGGCGGTCACTGATACCCCAGGAGACCGCGCCGCAGCCGCTCGCCACGACCCCGTCGAGGCGAAACTGTCGTCCGGCCTGGCACGGTGACGGCGTAAAAGCGCGGCCGAGGCGCGGTTGGCACCATGCGTGCCCCGGCAGGCAGCATCTCCCGCATATGCCGGATTCCGCTACCGGCAGGGGCTTTTCCGGCATTGGCACCGAGTCGGACACCGCGCCATGTTCACCGGCGCCCCGCGATGGGAGGATGAGTCGCCATGGAGGCGGGGCCGGTCGGACGGGCGGTGAGGGCGGCGATGTTCGCCGTCGTCTCCGTCACGCTCGCCGCGACAGGACACGTCCTCATGTCCGAGAGCCCCCTTCCCTTCTGGGTGCTCACCGCCGGTTTCGCGGCGATCGCGGTCCCCGGCTGGTGGTTCGCCGCCCGGGAGCGCGGCCCCTGGCTCGTCACCGGCCTCGCCGTGGCGGCACAGTCCGTGCTGCACAGTGCCTTCGCTGCCGCACAGACCTCGCTCGGCTCCCTCGCCACGTCTTCGCCCGCGCGCCTCCTCGTCGACAACCTCTGCTCGGCGGACGGCAGGACGTACGGCTCTCGGGCGGGCACCAGCGTCTTTGCGACAAGCAGTACGGGCGGGATGGACGCGGCCGGGACGGACCACTCCGCTGCCATGGACCACATGGCCGGCATGGACCAATCCGGCGCCATGGACCACATGGGCTCGATGGGTCCCCTGGGCCACGACATGGCCGGGATGTCCTCGACCGGAATGCTCGCCGCACACCTCCTCGCCGCGCTCATCTGCGGCCTGTGGCTCGCCCAGGGCGAACGGGCCACCTTCCAGGTCCTGCGCGCCGTCGCGGGCCGGCTCCTCGGCCCCCTTCACCCCCTGTTCACCGCGCCTCTCCCTCCCCCGCGCCGCCGCCTGCGCCCCAGCCGGGGTCTCAGCGACCGGCTGCCGCAGGGGCTCCGGTGCGCCCGCGCGCTCGACCGGCGCGGGCCTCCGGCGGTGCTCGCCGCGTTCTGACTACGCGGCAGGCATTCCGGAGGACGTACTTCCATGGCACACGGCCCGTCGACGACCGGTCGCCGGCCATCGTGCCCGCGCGAAGCGGGTGTCCTCCGGCACATCCGGCCCCGAAGGGTGCGGGTGCCCCCATTCACCGGAGACCCCGGGACCGTTCCCGCGAACTGTGGCGTGCCCGAACCAGGTACCGCGTCCGCACGCGCGCCATGACCGGATGCCCGGGTGCCGGACAGATCCGTGAAGGACACACCTGGCGATGAACACCATGCTGCCCGCCCGCCGCGGGCCACAGCGCGCCTCCGCCCCCGAAGACAGGACCCAGGAGGACACGGTCTCCACCGGCTGGGCGCTCGCCGCCCGCGCCGGGGACACAGAGGCGGCCGAGGCCTTCGTACGGGCGCTGCACCGCGACGTCGTGCGCTATGTCGCTCACCTCTCCGCCGATCCGCAGAGGGCCGAGGACCTGGCGCAGGACACGTTCCTGCGGGCCCTGCGAAGCCTGCACCGTTTCGAGGGCCGTTCCTCGGCCCGTACCTGGCTGCTCGCCATCGCGCGCCGCGCCGTCGTCGACGACTTCCGCAGGGCTGCCGCGCGCCCCCTGCTCGCCGACACCGACGACTGGCGCGTGATCGTCGAGCGCACGCAGCCGCTCGCCCTGCCCGGCTTCGAGGAGGGGGTGGTGCTGGAGGAACTCCTCGCCGCTCTCCCCCACGACCGTCGGCAGGCGTTCGTGCTCACCCAGGTTCTCGGACTCTCCTACGCCGAGGCCGCCCGCGTGACGGACTGCCCGGTGGGGACGGTGCGCTCGCGAGTGGCTCGCGCCCGGAACGCGCTGACCGAGCAACTGGCCGAGGCAGAGGCTCCCGGCGGGGCGAGCCTCGCGCCGGCCGCCTAGCCGACGGGCCCGGGGCCGGCTGCGGCGGGGCCCTGCCGGGAGTACGGAGAAACACCAAGTCGGGAGCCCTTCGGTCCAGTTGACGGGAGGGCTTCTGGCCGGGCCGGCCCAGGACCCGGAGTCCGGGCCGCGTCAACCGGCCGCACACCTCCTCCGTAGAGTCGGGGAGTTGACTTCCTCCCCCTCGTGAACGAGGGGGATTCCTACGGCTCGCGCCGTGGGGGTTTCTGCTTCGTCGCCGACTGCCCGCCCGGAGAACTCCGTTGGGGTCTTACACCAGCTCCACAGACTGTTACCGCCAGCCCGGCGGCCAGAAGGTTCTTCGCTGCGTTCACGTCCCGGTCGTGGGTCGTTCCGCAGTCGCACGTCCAGGTACGGACGTTCAGCGGCATCTTCCCG
>NZ_FPJO01000075.1 GCF_900119365.1 Streptomyces atratus | reverse complement strand
TCCCTCACCGCCGTCGAACTCCGCAACCGCCTCAACACGGTCACCGGCCTGCGCCTGCCCGCCACCCTCGTCTTCGACTACCCCTCCGCCGGACAACTCGCCGACCACCTCGCCGACGAACTCTCCGGCGAAACCACCACAACCACCACGACCACGGCCACCACCACCTCCGGCGACGACGAACCCATCGCCATCGTCGGCATGGCCTGCCGCTACCCCGGCAACATCAACTCCCCCGAAGACCTCTGGAACCTCGTCGCCACCGGCGCCGACGGCATCTCCGCCTTCCCCACCGACCGCGGCTGGGACCTGGAGAGGCTCCTCGACACGGACCCCGACCAGCAGGAACTCTCCCTGGAGGGCGGTTTCCTGCACGATGCGGGGCTCTTCGACCCGGCGTTCTTCGGGATCTCGCCGCGTGAGGCCCTGGCGATGGACCCGCAGCAGCGGCTGCTCCTGGAGGCCTCCTGGGAGGCCATGGAGCAGGCCGGGATCGACCCGGCGACCGTACGCGGCAGCCGTACCGGCGTCTTCGCCGGACTGATGTACCACGACTACGCGATGTCGCCGGACTCCGTGCCCGAGGGCGTGGAGGCGTTCCTGGGCATCGGGAACACCGGCAGCGTCGTGACCGGCCGCATCGCCTACACCCTGGGCCTGGAGGGCCCGGCGGTCACCGTCGACACGGCCTGCTCGTCCTCCCTGGTGGCGCTGCACCTGGCGGCCCAGGCGCTGCGCTCGGGCGAGTGCGAGATGGCCCTGGCCGGCGGTGTGACCGTCATGTCGACGCCCACCGCGTTCCTCGACTTCCAGCGCCAGGGCGGTCTCGCCGCCGACGGTCGCTGCAAGTCATTCTCCGACGACGCGGACGGCACCGGCTGGTCCGAGGGCGTCGGCATGCTCCTCGTCGAGCGCCTCTCCGACGCCCGGCGCAAGGGCCACCAGGTCCTGGCGGTCGTGCGGGGCGTGGCAGTGAACCAGGACGGTGCGTCCAACGGCCTGACCGCCCCGAACGGCCCGTCGCAGCAGCGCGTCATCCGCCAGGCCCTGGCCAACGCCAAGGTCTCGGCCGACCAGGTCGACATCGTCGAGGCGCACGGTACGGGTACGACCCTGGGCGACCCCATCGAGGCCCAGGCACTGCTGGCCACCTACGGCCAGGAACGCGCCGAGGACCGGCCCCTGTGGCTCGGCTCGCTGAAGTCCAACCTCGGCCACACACAAGCCGCCGCAGGTGTCGCGGGCATCATCAAGATGATCATGGCCATGCGCCACGGCATCATGCCGCAGACGCTGAACGTCGGCCGCCCGTCCACGAAGGTGGACTGGGAGTCGGGTGCGATCGAGCTGCTCACCGAGGCCCGCGAGTGGCCGCAACAGGGCAACCGCCCGCGCCGGGCCGCTGTCTCCTCCTTCGGCGTGAGCGGCACCAACGCCCACGTCATCATCGAGCAGCCCCAGGCCGAGCCCGCGCGGGCCGAGAACGTCGCCGCCGCGCTGCCGGCGGTGCCGTGGGTGCTGTCGGCCAAGTCGGAAGAGGCGCTGGCCGGTCAGGCGGAGCGGCTGCTGGCCCGGATCGGCAAGGACGCCGGGACGTCCCCGCTCGACGTCGCCTGGTCGCTGGCGGCAACACGTTCACGCTTCGAGCACCGGGCCGCGGTGGTGGCCGGTGACCGCGAGGGCCTCCTGCGGGGGCTCACGGTCCTGGCCTCCGGCGGTACGGCGGCGGGCGTGGTCCGCGGATCGGTCCAGGGTGGCCGTTCGGCGTTCCTGTTCTCGGGTCAGGGTTCGCAGCGGGCCGGGATGGGCCGGGAGCTGTACGAGGCGTACCCGGTCTTCGCGGACGCCTTCGACGCGGTCTGCACCGAACTCGACAAGCACCTCGACCAGCCGGTCAAGGATGTCGTGTTCGGCGGGTCGGAGCTCATCGACCAGACCGTGTACACCCAGGCCGGTCTCTTCGCGGTCGAGGTTTCCCTCTTCCGGTTGCTGGAGCACTGGGGTGTGACCCCGGACTACCTCCTCGGCCACTCGATCGGTGAGCTGGCCGCCGCGCATGTGGCGGGGGTGTGGTCGCTGGAGGACGCAGCCGCCCTGGTCGCCGCACGTGGGCGCCTGATGCAGGCGCTCCCGACCGGCGGGGCCATGGTCGCCGTCCAGGCGACGGAGGCTGACGTCCTCCCGCTGCTCACCGAGGGTGTCTCCATCGCCGCGCTCAACGGCCCGGACTCCGTGGTCGTCTCGGGTGACGAGGACGCCGTACTCGCGATCGCTTCCGGCTTCGCGAAGACCAAGCGCCTCCGGGTCAGCCATGCCTTCCACTCACCACGCATGGAACCCATGCTCGCCGAGTTCAAGGTCGTCGCCGAGGGCCTGACCTTCCACGCACCGAAGCTCCCGATCGTCTCCAACCTCACCGGCGAACTCGCAGGCGAGGAACTGCTGACCGCCGACTACTGGGTGGACCACGTTCGCCAGGCGGTCCGCTTCCTCGACGGCGTACGCCACCTCGAAACCCAGGGCGTCACCACGTACCTGGAACTCGGACCCGGCGGAGTCCTCTCCGCCATGGGCCAGGACTGCGTCACCGAAGACGCCGACTTCTTCCCTGCCCTGCGCAAGGACCGCACCGAACCCGACGCGCTGACCACCGCCCTCGCCGAACTCCACGTCCGAGGCAAGGCCGTCGACTGGACGACGTACTACGCCGACACCGGCGCCCAGCGCACCGACCTCCCCACCTACGCCTTCGACCACCAGCACTACTGGCTGCTCTCGGGTGCCAGGGCCGAGGACCCGACAGGGTTCGGCATGAGTGCTGCGGAGCACCCGTTGCTGGGTGCCGAGGTGCTCCTCGCGGACGGCGACGGACTCGTACTGACGAGCCGGTTGTCGCTGGACTCGCATCCGTGGCTGGCCGACCACACCGTCTTCGGTTCGGTCCTGCTGCCCGGCACCGCGTTCGTCGAGCTCGCGCTGCATGCTGGTGAGCGCGTCGACTGCGACGTGCTGGACGAGTTGACCATCCAGGCGCCGCTGGTCTTCCCGGAGAACGGTGCAATCGTTCTCCAGGTCGTCGTCGGCGCGGCCGAAGCCGACAGCCGCCGCTCGATCACCATCCACTCCAGCACCGAGACCAACACCTGGACCCTGCACGCCACAGGCTCCGTCTCAGCAGAACCCGCCATCCCGGGCACCCCCCTCACCGAGTGGCCGCCACAGAACGCACAACCCGTACAGACCGACGGCCTGTACGAGAACATGGCCGCCGCAGGCTTCGGCTACGGACCCGTCTTCCAAGGCCTGCGCGCCGTATGGCGACGCGACAACGAAGTATTCGCCGACATCGCCCTCGACCAGGACCAGTGGGACGAAGCAAGCCGCTTCGGCCTCCACCCCGCACTCCTCGACTCCGCCCTCCACGCCATCGCCGTCAGCGGCGGCCCGACCGGACTCGAAGGCCCCGGCCTGCCCTTCGCCTGGACCGGCGTCAGCCTGACCGCCATCGGCTCCCCCGTCCTACGCGTACGCATCACCCACGGCCAGAACGCCACCGTCACCCTCGACCTCGCCGACGGCACCGGAACCCCCGTCGGACACATCGACACACTCACCCTGCGACCGGTCACAGCCGAACAGATCGACGGAGCAACACCCCACGCACACTCCGACTCACTGTTCCAGCTGGAATGGGTCCCGGCCCCTACGACCCCGGTCACCGACCCGGCAGAAAAACTCGACATCCTCGAAGTCCCCCGGCCCGACGCCGGTGTCGACCAGATCACCGATGTCCACACCCGTGTCACCGACACACTCACCCGTCTCCAGGCCTGGCTCGACGAGGACCACCCCGACAACACCCACCTCGTCGTCCTCACCCACGGCGCAACCACCGCCAACACCCCCATCACCGACCTCGCCGCCGCCACCACCTGGGGCCTCATCCGCTCCGCCCAAGCCGAACACCCCAACCGCATCACCCTCATCGACACACCCACCAACACCCCCACCCCCGACCACCACACCCTCACCACCCTCACCACCCTCGACGAACCCCAAATCGCCCTCACCACCAACAACACCACCCACATCCCCCGACTCACCCGAACCCCCACAACCACAACCACAACCACAACCGAACCCACAACCGAACCCACAACCGAACCCACACCACTCGACACAAACGGCACCATCCTCATCACCGGAGCCGGCGGCGCCCTCGGCACCCACATCGCCCGCCACCTCGTCCACACACACGGCGCACGCAACCTCGTACTCGCCGCCCGCCGCCCCAACGGCGGCCCCAACGGCCCCCAACTCATCACCGAACTCAACAACCTCGGCGCCACCGCCCACTGGGTCACCTGCGACACCACCGACCGCAACGCCCTCACCACCGTCATCAACAACATCACCCACACCCACAAACTCACCGGCATCATCCACGCCGCCGGAACCCTCGACGACGGCATACTCCAAACCCTCACCCCCCAACGACTCACCACCGTCCTCCGCCCCAAAGTCGACGCCGCCTGGCACCTCCACGAACTCACCACCCACCTCGACCTCTCCTTCTTCGTCCTCTTCTCCTCCGCATCGGGCACATTCGGCGGACCTGGCCAGGCCAACTACGCCGCCGGAAACGCCTTCCTCGACGCCCTGGCTGCCGTACGCCGTTCCCAGGGGCTGCCCGCCGTCTCCCTCGCCTGGGGCCCCTGGGCCGAAGGCGGCATGGCAGGCCGCCTCGACGCAGCCGATGCGGAGCGGATGAGCCGAAGCGGAATCACGCCCTTCTCACCCGAGGAGGGTCTGGAACTCTTCGACGCCGCCCTGCGCTCGAACTCGGAATCGGGCTCGAACTCGGAATCGGGCTCGGGCTCGGGCTCGGCAACGCTTGTCCCGGTCCGGCTGGATCTCGAAGTGTTCCGCTCGGCGCCGGTCGTCCCGCATCTGCTGCGTGGCCTGGTCCGCACGACGAACCGGCGGACCGCACGCGCGGGTGCCGGGCAGTCCGCCGACTTCGCCCAGCAACTGCTGGCCGTCGGTGAGCAGGACCGGGTCCGGCTGGTGCTGGATGTCGTGCGGAACGAGGTCGCGGCCGTACTCGGACATGCGTCCGGAGACTCGGTCCCCGCCGAGCGGGCCTTCACCGAGCTGGGCTTCGACTCCCTCACCGCCGTCGAACTCCGCAACCGCCTCAACACGGTCACCGGCCTGCGCCTGCCCGCCACCCTCGTCTTCGACTACCCCTCCGCCACCGTCCTCGCCGAGCACATCGCCACGGAGAGCACGGGCAGTGCGCGGGCGCAGCGGGACGCGGCCTCGGCGCCGGTCGCCGTCGACCACGACGACCCGGTCGTCATCGTCGGCATGAGCTGCCGCTACCCCGGCGGCGTGGCCGGTCCCGAGGACCTGTGGCAGCTGGTGGGTTCCGGTGGCGACGCCATCTCCCCGCTGCCGACGGACCGCGGCTGGGACATCGGGCGTCTCTTCGAGCAGGGTGACGACCGCACCGGTACGTCGTACGCGACGGAGGGCGGCTTCCTGCACACGGCGGCCGAGTTCGACCCGGTCTTCTTCGGGATCTCGCCGCGTGAGGCCCTGGCGATGGACCCGCAGCAGCGCCTGCTCCTGGAGGCCTCCTGGGAGGCCGTCGAGTACGCGGGTATCGACCCGACGGCTCTGCGGGGCAGTCAGACCGGCGTGTACGCGGGTCTGATGTACCACGACTACGTCTCGCAGTTGGTCGAGGTCCCGGAGGGTGTCGAGGGCTTCCTCACCACCGGGTCCGCCGGCAGCGTCGTATCGGGCCGGGTCTCGTACACCCTGGGCCTGGAGGGCCCGGCGGTCACCGTCGACACGGCCTGCTCGTCCTCGCTGGTCGCCCTGCACCTGGCGGCCCAGGCGCTGCGCTCGGGCGAGTGCTCGATGGCACTGGCCGGTGGTGCGACCGTGATGGCCACGCCCGGCAGCTTCATCGAGTTCAGCAAGCAGCGGGGCCTCGCTCCCAACGGCCGGGTGAAGGCCTTCGCGGACGCCGCCGACGGCACCGCCTGGTCCGAGGGGGTGGGCGTCCTGCTCCTGGAGCGGCTGTCCGACGCCCGTCGCAACGGTCACCGCGTCCTCGCGGTGGTCCGAGGTTCGGCCGTGAACCAGGACGGTGCGTCCAACGGCCTGACCGCCCCGAGCGGTCCCTCGCAGCAGCGCGTCATCCGCCGGGCGCTGGCCAGTGCGGGCCTGTCCGCCGGTCAGATCGACGTGGTCGAGGCGCACGGTACGGGTACGAAGCTGGGCGACCCGATCGAGGCCCAGGCCCTGCTCGCCACGTACGGCCAGGAGCGATCGGCGGACAAGCCGCTGCTCCTGGGGTCGGTCAAGTCGAACATCGGCCACACACAGGCCGCCGCAGGTGTCGCGGGCATCATCAAGATGGTCATGGCCATGCGCCATGGCGTGCTCCCGCAGACGCTCAACGTCGACGAGCCGTCCACACAGGTGGACTGGTCGGCGGGCGCGGTGGAACTCCTCACCGAGCCGGTCGCCTGGCCGGCGGGGGGCGAGCCGCGCCGTGCCGGTGTGTCGTCGTTCGGCATCAGCGGTACGAACGCGCACGTGATCGTGGAGGAGTCGCCCGACGGGTACGACCAGGGCGGCCTCCTGTCCCTCCCGGCCCAGCCGGCGCCGGAGGCGGCCGCCGGGCGGACCGCGTTCCTGTTCTCCGGCCAGGGCGCGCAGCGCGTCGGCATGGGTCGCGAACTGTACGAGGCGTTCCCGGTGTTCGCCGAGGCGTTCGATGCGGTGTGTGCGGAGCTCGACCGGCACTTGGACCGCCCGGTGAAGGAGGTCGTCTTCGGCGACTCCGAGCAGCTGGACCGGACGGTGTTCACGCAGGCGGGGCTGTTCGCCGTCGAGGTCGCGCTGTTCCGGCTGGTCGAGCACTGGGGCATCACGCCCGACTACCTGCTCGGCCACTCCATCGGCGAACTGTCCGCCGCCCACCTCGCGGGCGTCTGGTCCCTGGAGGACGCGGCGGCTCTGGTCGCGGCCCGGGGCCGGCTGATGCAGGCGCTCCCCGCCGGCGGTGCGATGGTCGCGCTCAAGGCGACTGAGGCGGACATCCTGCCGCTGCTGACCGACGGTGTCTCGATCGCAGCCGTCAACGGTCCGTCGTCGGTGGTCGTCTCGGGCGACGAGGACGCCGTACTGGCGGTGGCCGCCCGGTTCGAGCGGTCGGCGCGACTGCGCGTCAGCCACGCCTTCCACTCACCGCGCATGGAGCCCATGCTGGCCGAGTTCAAGGCGATTGCTGAGAGGTTGACCTTCCACGCACCGCAGATCCCGATCGTCTCCAACCTCAGCGGTGAACTCGCCGGTGAGGAACTGCTGACCGCCGACTACTGGATAAACCACGTCCGCCAGGCCGTCCGCTTCCTCGACGGCATGCACGCACTTCGCGATCTGGGCGTAGAGCAGTTCGTGGAGCTCGGTCCGGACAGTGTGCTCACCGCTCTGGGCCGGGCGTGCCTCGGCGAGAGCACGGCACTGACGGTGTCGGTACTCCGCAAGAACGGCCCGGCCCTGGAGCAGCTGACCGCCGCCGTGGCGGCTCTGCGGAAGCGTGCGATCGGAAGCGCGACGGACCTCGCGATCCGGGAACTGAACGAGGCGGCTGCCTCGGTGTTGCCGGTGGTGCCGTGGGTGCTGTCGGCCAGGTCGGAGCAGGCGCTGGCGGGTCAGGCGGAGCGGTTGCTGGGTCTGGTGGAGGGTGTCTCGCCGCTGGATGTGGGGTGGTCGCTGGCTGTGGCGCGTACGGCGTTCGAGCACCGTGCGGTGGTGATCGGTGAGGACCGTGGGGCGCTGCTGAGGGCGGTGGCCGAGGGGCGGTCCGTTACGGGTGCGGTCCGCGGTGTCGTGGGCGGTGGCCGTTCGGCGTTCCTGTTCTCGGGTCAGGGTTCGCAGCGGGCCGGGATGGGCCGTGAGCTGTACGAGGCGTACCC
>NZ_FPJO01000034.1 GCF_900119365.1 Streptomyces atratus | reverse complement strand
GTCCGGACCGCCCCGGCCGGCGACGTCCAGGACACCCAGCAGACCGGCAAGGGCTACGCCAACAACCTCGACGGCTGGATCAAGCAGTCCCTGGCCATCATGAAGGCCAAGGGCATCCCCGGCTCCTACGAAGGCCTGCACCGCAACATCATGCGCGAGTCCGGCGGCAACCCCAACGCCGAGAACGGCTGGGACATCAACGCCCAGAAGGGCACCCCCTCCAAGGGCCTGCTCCAGGTCATCCAGCCCACCTTCAGCGCCTACCACGTCGCCGGCACCGCCCACGACCTCACCAACCCCGTCGCCAACATCACCGCGGCCGCCAACTACGCCGCCGACCGCTACGGATCCATCGACAACGTCAACTCCGCCTACTGATCCACGGAGTCACCGAGCCACTGTCCGGTGCCGAAATCGTTCGCCGAACGGATCGGCCCTCTGCTTGTCTCACTCCATGAGTGATCTCCACATCCGCTCCGCCGACCTCACCGACATCGACGCCGTACTGCGGTTCTGGCGCGAGGCCGCCGAAGGAACGAGCATCAGCGACGACCACGACGGAGTGGCCCGGCTCATCTCCAGGGACCCCGATGCCCTGCTGCTGGCGGACCGCGACGGTCGCCTCGTGGGAAGCGTCATAGCCGGATTCGACGGCTGGCGGTGCTCCGCCTACCGACTGGCCGTGCACCCCGACTGCCGCCGGCAAGGTATCGCCACCGCCTTGATGGAGGCGGCGGAACAACGATTCCTCGCCCTGGGCGGGCGACGGGTCGACGCCATGGTCCTGGAGGCCAACGACCGGGCCCACCGCACATGGGCCTCGGGCGGCTACCACCGCGAGGATCACTGGCGGCGCTGGGTGAAGCCGCTCACGGGCTGAGAGAACCGCCGGGAGATCGGACGACTTTGCCGATCCTTTACCATGGGTGTCCTTCTGTCCGATCCTTCCGAAAGGTGTGAGCGTCCGTCCATGGGCGAGCCTCCGAGTAGTCGTCATCGCCGGCACCGAGCGATCCTCCTGTCCCTGCCCGATCATGGGACGGAGGTGAACCGATGACCGAAGTGCTTCTGCTGCTCGTGGCAGTGCTGCTCTCGCTGGCCTGCGGCGCCTTCGTCGCGGCCGAGTTCTCTCTGACCACGGTCGAGCGCGGCCAGCTCGAACGGGCCGTCGAGCGGGGTGAGCGGGGCGCGGCGAGCGCCATGAAGGCCGTACGCAGCCTCACCTTCCAGCTCTCCGGTGCTCAGCTCGGCATCACCGTCACCAACCTGGTGGTCGGCATGCTCTCCGAACCGTCCATCGCGAAACTGATCCGCGGTCCGGTGGAGGCGGTGGGCCTGCCCCCAGGCGTGGCGTCCTCGGTGGCCCTCGTGCTGGGAACGGCGCTGTCCACCGTGTTCCTGATGATCGTCGGTGAACTCGTCCCGAAGAACTGGGCGATCTCCTCGCCGCTCGCCGTGGCGAAGGCCGTGGCCACCCCGCAGCGGGCCTTCACCGCCGTGTTCCGGCCCTTCATCAGCCACCTCAACAACACCGCCAACCGGATCGTGCGGCGCTTCGGTCTGGAACCGGCCGAGGAGCTGGCTTCCGCACGCAGCCCGCAGGAGCTGGCTGCGCTGGCCCGGCACAGCGCGAAGGAAGGTGCGCTGGAGGCGGACACGGCGGAGCTGTTCGTCCGCACGCTGAACCTGGCGGAACTGACAGCGGAGAACGTGATGACCCCTCGGGTCCAGGTCACCGCGCTGGAAGTGCAGGCGACGGCCGAGGATGTCGCGAACGCCACCCGGGCGACGGGCCTGTCCCGTTTCCCTGTCTATCTCGGCAGCCTGGACACCGTCGTCGGTGTGGCGCACATCAAGGACGTGCTGGCCATCCCCGCCGAGCAGCGGTCCCGTACGCGCGTCTCGGAGATGCTGCGCGAACCCCTGCTCGTGCCGGAGACCCTCACGGTGGACCGGCTCCTGGACCGGTTGTCCGGCAAGCCCGCGATGGCCGTCGTCATCGACGAGTACGGCGGCACGGCAGGCGTCGTGACGCTGGAGGACATCGTCGAGGAGGTGGTCGGTGAGGTGCGCGACGAGCACGACCCGCACGAGACCGCGGACCTCGCGCCGGCCGGCGAGGACACCGACGGACGGATCCTGTGGTCGGCCGACGGGGCCGCGCGCATCGACCAGCTGAAGACGATCGGACTGCGGGTGCCGGACGGACCGTACGAGACACTCGCCGGGCTCATCGCCACCGAGGTAGGCCGGATCCCCGCCGTGGGTGACACGATCGACCTGGCGGGCTGGCGGATCGACGTGGTCGACGCGTCCGGACGCCGCGCCGCGCGGGCTCTGCTGCACGCGCCGCTGCCTGGCGACGACGAGCAGACGGAGGACGCACGATGATCGCCGTCCAGCTCTTCATCGGTCTGATGACCCTGGTCGTCAATGCCTTCTTCGTCGGGGCGGAGTTCGCGCTGATCTCCGTGCGCCGCAGCCAGATCGAGCCCGAGGCCGAGGCCGGGAACAAGCGGGCGCGAAGCGTCGTCTGGGGCCTCGAACACGTATCGGCGCTGCTCGCGGCGGCGCAGCTCGGCATCACCCTGTGCACCCTGGTGCTCGGTATCGTCGCCGAGCCGGCCTTCGCGCATCTGCTGGAGCCCGTCTTCGACGCGGTGGGCGTGCCGCACGGACTGATCCATCCGATCTCGTTCGTGATCGCGCTGTCCGTTGCGACGTATCTGCACATGCTCCTCGGCGAGATGGTGCCGAAGAACATCGCGCTGGCCGAACCGGTGCGCGCCGCGCTGCTGCTGGGACCGCCGCTGGTGGCCCTCGCCAGGGCGCTGCGCCCGGTGATCTTCGCGATCAACGCCTTCGCCAACGCGCTGCTCAAGATCCTTCGGGTCGAGGCGAAGAACGAGGTGACCGCCACGTTCTCCGACGACGAACTGGCCCGGCTGGTGACGGACGCGGGCGACGCCGGGCTGGTCGACGACCGCTCCGCCGAGCGACTGCGCCACGCCCTTGAACTGGGCCGTCGCCCGGTGCGGGACGTGGTGATGCCGGTGGGCCGGGTCACGTACGCCAGGATCGGGACCACACCGGAACAGCTGGAACAGCTCTCGTACGAGACCGGATTCTCGCGCTTTCCCGTGATGGACGGCGAGGAGCGGATCCTGGGCTACCTCCATGCGAAGGACGCCCTGGATGTCACACCGCGCGATGTGCCCTTCCCGGTGACGGCGATGCGCCCCATCGCCAGGGTCCGGGCCGACACACCGCTCGACGATGTCCTGACCGCGCTGCGGCGCAGCCGTACGCATCTGGCGGCGGTACTCGACGAGGACGACCGGCTGGCCGGAATGGTCACCATGGAGGACGTGCTCCGCGAACTGGTGGGGCGCCCGAAGGCGCGCTGACACGGATGCAGGGGGCGCGGCAGGGATACCGGCCGCGCCCCCGGACCGGACCCCGGAAGGGGCCGGACCCACCGCGATACGATCGCATCGCCATGGAAATAAATGCCTCCTACAGCAGTCTTGTCGCGGTCGGCGACTCGTTCACCGAGGGCATGTCGGACCTGCTGCCCGACGGTTCGTACCGCGGCTGGGCCGATGTCCTCGCCGGGCGTCTGGCCGTCCGTACACCGGGATTCCGCTACGCGAATCTCGCCGTGCGGGGCAAGCTGATCGGCCAGATCGTCGACGAGCAGGTCGATGTGGCCGCCGCAATGCGGGCGGATGTCGTCACGCTCGTCGGCGGACTCAACGACACGCTGCGGCCCAAGTGCGACATGGGCATGGTCCGGGGACGTCTCGAAGAGGCCGTGGAACGGCTCGCACCCTCATGCAAGAAGCTCGCGCTGATGCGGAGCCCGGGGCGCAACGGCCCGGTGACGGAGCGTTTCCGTCCGCGGATGGAGGAGCTGTTCTCCCTGGTCGACGACTTGGCGGCCCGGCACGGTGCGGTGGTCGTCGACCTGTACGGAGCACCGGCCCTGGGCGATCCCCGGTTGTGGGACGTCGACCGGCTGCATCTGACGGCCGACGGTCACAGCAGGGTGGCCGAGGCGGTCTGGCAGACGCTGGGACTGCCTGCGGAGAACGACTGGCGGACACCGCTGCCGACCGCCGTGCCGCCCAGGTGGGCCCGGCGACGCGTCGAGGACCTCCGCTTCGCCCGCGAGCACCTGATGCCGTGGATCGGCCGACGGCTGAGCGGCCGCTCCTCCGGGGACGGAAGGTCCGGTGCCCAGTACAGCGCCGAGTTGGGAAGGGCGTTCTGGGTCACTCCCGATGACGCCCGTGATCCCGGCCCCGTGGCGGCGTGGCGCCGGGTCGCCCCGGATCCGCTCCCGTAGCACCTCGCAAACCGGACCGCGGCGCCGGAGGCCTCACCGAAGGTTTTGTTCGAACGCGCTTGCGCGTCTTTCAGGGTTCGTCCGGCTTACGATGACGTTGCCGCCCGCAGGGTCCATTTCCCGGGCGAACGCAACGAAGCAGCAGCGCGCGCCGGCGACATCGGCGAAGGCGCCCGTCCTGCCATGCGCTTCCCTTCACGCGGATGCCGTCCACCCACGGGTGCCCCGCGCAGCACGGCGAATGCCCCGTATACGTTCCGGCCGCGAGCCGACGGATTTCAAGAACAACCCTCAGATCGACGCGATATGCTGATGCAGATTGTGCAAGCCGTTTGCAAAATAAGGAGGGTCATGGCTACGCGGGCGACCGACGCCGGGACGAACCAGAGCGTCGAACGAGCGGTCTCGGTGCTGCGCGCACTCGACTCCGGCCGTCCGGAACTGCGCGTCTCCGACGTCGCCGAACTCACCGGACTGGGCTCCTCCACCACCTCCCGCCTCCTGTCCACCCTCGAGCGCCTCGACATGGTCGAACGCGACCCCGTCAGCAACCTCTACCGCCTCAGCCTCGGCATCCTCCCGCTCGCCGCCACCGCCGCCAATCGCCACCCCGTCCACCGCGCCGCCCGCATGGTCCTCCAGGACCTCGCCACCCGCACCGGACTCGGAGCCAACGTCGCCATCCGCCGCGATACCGAGCTGATGTTCCTGTGCAATTTCGAGGGGACTCGCACCCCCAAGTCGTACACGCAGGCCGGACACACCGCCCCGCTGCACGCCACCAGCATCGGCAAATGCCTCCTCACCGGCCTCACGCCCAAGGAGCGCCGCAAGCTGCTTCCCGAACCGCTCGCGGCGCACACCGACTACACGACCACCAGCCACGACCTCCTCGACACCGAGATCGACACCGTCCGCCGCACCGGCTACGCCATCGAAGCCGAAGAACGCGCCCTGGGGCGCGCTTCGCTCGCCGCGCCCGTCCGCGACGCCTCGGGCGATGTCGTCGCCGCCATCTCCCTGTGGGGCCCCACCTCCCTCCTCGGCAACCGCGCCGAGGGCGAAGGGCAGCGCCACGCTCTCACCCGCGAGGTCATCGAAGCCGCCGACGCCATCAGCCAAGCACTCGGCGCCCTCTGACATCAGGCAAGCGAAGGGGCCCGGTGAAGGTCGTTCGACCTTCACCGGGCCCCTTCGCCACGTGGCTACGCGCCGTACGCCTTGAACGCGATCACGTGCGCGTGCCGCGCCCCGTGCGTCGCGTCCACCACGAGCCGCAGCGCGTCGGTGCGCACGGGCCCGCCGTCCGCACCCTTCAGCGCGTGGACGCGGTGGCGGCGGCGGTTGCCCGTAACGGTCAGCAGCGTGCGCCAGGTGCCGTCGGGCTCGCGGCTCTGGATCCGGTAGTCGCGGACCAGTTCCGGCATGACCTCGAACGGGGTGCGGTGGCGGTGCAGGTTGTTGAGGTACTCGTCGACATCGTCGTCGAACACCACGCGTGTTTCGGTGAGCTGCTGCTCCTTGTCCCAGTCCAGGCGCAGCCACTGCGCGGCCCGGTCCGGGTCGGGCAGCAGCTCGGACGACCACATCTGCGGGCCCCCGTAGGCGCGCTGGAATCCGCCGACGGCCCGCTCGGGCAGGAACGCGGCGGTGTCCGGGGTCGCACGGAAGCCGAAGGTCCGGCGGCGCAGGCCGCGGGCCTGCCACTCCAGGACCAGCTGGCCCTCCTCCTCCGGGATGTCGTGGTCGACGGCCGCGTCTCCTTCGACCCTGCTGCGCAGTGCGAGGACGCCGTCGGTGCGCTCGGGGACGAGGACCAACGCCGCGCCCGGGCAGGCGCGCACGATCAGTACGACGTTCTCCGGGGCGTCCGGGCGGTGGTCGAGGCGGGCCGTGACCCAGTGGGGGCCGCCGGTCGGCACGGCCACTGTGGTGGTGAGCACGTGGTCGACGGGGACCGCGTTCTCGGGGCGGCCGGTGCTCCACAGCTCCACGGTGAGTTCGCCCGGCCGCTCGCCCGGGGCGCCGTGGACGAGCAGGTCGACCGTGTCGAGTGCCGGGTCCACCGGCAGCAGCAGCGCGAGGTCGCGGGTGAGCGGGTACGGCTCGCCGGGCGCGGCCGGCGTGGGCTCGGCGGCCAGGCGGCTCAGGTACGAGGAGGCGCCGACCCGGGCCGTGCGCGCGAGGTTGCCGGGGTCGTCGTCGGACAGGCCGATGACCGAGGCGTCCTGCCGCAGCAGGGTTCGGCGCACCAGCTCGGGGTGGTTCGCGGCGAGTTCACGGGGGCTGAGGCTCTCGGCGACGCACAGCGCGGCGGCCGTGCCCGCGGCCTCGCCGAGCGTGGCGCAGGTGGCCATGACGCGGGTGGCACCGAAGGCGATGTGGGTGGCGGATATGTTGCGCCCGGCGAACAGGAGGTTCGTGACGTTCACCGAGTACAGGGAACGCAGCGGGATGTGGAAGATGCCGTCCGCGTAGCGCTGGCGGGCGCCGGGCTCGTCGGCGTACATGCCCTGCACCGGGTGGAGGTCGACGGACCAGCCGCCGAAGGCCACGCGGTCGGCGAACTGCCGCTGTTCGAGGATGTCCTGCTGGGTCAGCATGTGGTCACCGAGGAAGCGGCGGTACTCGCGCTTGCCGGGGAGGCTGCCGACCCATTCCAGGGTCAGGTTCTCGGCGTCCGGAAACTCGCCGGAGTTCTTGATGTGGTCCCAGATGCCCATGATCACGGCCTGGAGTTCGTCGCGGATGCGCTCGTTGTCGTGGACGGTGTCCAGCTCGCCGCCCCACTCTATCCACCAGTAGTCGCAGCCGTTGTCGCCGGTGCGCAGCACGCGATTGCGCAGGATGGGCGTGGTGGTGAGGTCGCGGGCGCCGTCGGGCCGCACGAACTTCACCGGCCGGCCCGTGTCCTTGGTGTGGAACAGGATCGTCGACCCGAGCAGCGCCTCGTCCGCGTCCTCGGGCGCCCAGGGCTCACCGGACTCCGAGCGCGCCTCGCGGCCGATGCGGTAGTGGGCGCCGGAGAGGTGGCCGAGCAGGCCGTCGCCGGTGCAGTCGAGGAACTGCCGTGCGTGGAAGGTGATACGCCGCTCGGAGCCCATCATCCAGCCGGTGCAGGAGTGCACCTCGCGCGCGCCGTCGGGGCCGCTCGCGTCGACCTCCCGGACGTCGGTGTTGAGGTACAGGTCGATGCCCGGTTCGGCCCGGACGGCGTCGAGGACCACCTGGTCCCAGTAGTACGGGTTCCCCTCGGGGTTGCGGTACTGGTTCTCGGTGTACAGCTCGCCCATGATGCCGGTCTCGCGGGCCCAGCGGTGCACACCGTGGGCCGTGGCGCCACAGACCCAGACGCGGACCTCGCTGCTGGCGTTGCCGCCCAGGACGGGCCGGTTGTTGACCAGGGCGACGCGTCGGCCGAGCCGGGCAGCGGCGATGGCCGCGCAGGTCCCCGCCAGGCCGCCGCCGATGACGGCGATGTCGTAATGGACCTCTTCTTCCCGCACGGAGCGGCCTCCTTGATGTGATGCTCGGATGCTCTCCGCCGCAGCGGAGTGTCCTTGAACGTACATCACATGCATATTGTGCAACCACTGTTCGGACAGTGGGATGTGTTGTAGGTTTCCAGCGCAGCCGACGACATCGCCGCCGTGGGCCATCAGCCAAGCTCATGGCATGTGCGGCGACTCCGCCGGTCTCGTACAGAACTGGCGATTCACCGACCTAAAGGGTTGACGCCGTCGCACGATATGGAGAACGATCCCGCATGCTGCAACTTGCGTTCAACGGAGCATGCATGGCATTCACACAGGGCCTCGGTCGAAGCGCGGGACGGGGCGGCTCACCGCTCACGCCCGGCCGCGTCACATCCGCCTGCCTGCGCACGGCCTCCCGTGCCACGCCCTGCACCACCGCTCCCGCCCCGTTCGAGAGGACACACCCATGAGTACGGCCGCACCTCCACAGAAGGCCGCTCCACGCCGTGAGCGGACCGGCGGACGGCTCTCCAACGGCGCGTTCGCACTGCTGCTCACCGCACCGGGGCTCGCCCTGTTCGCGACGATCATCATCTATCCGCTGCTGTCCGCGCTGTTCACCGGCTTCTTCAAGCAGGACCTGCGGCTGCCGGGCCGTGAGTTCGTCGGCCTGGAGAATTTCACCCACTGGCTGGACGGCGACTTCCTCACGATCCTCAAGCAGACGCTGGTCTTCACCGTCGGTGCGACGCTCGTCCCCTTCGTGGTCGGCTTCGCGCTCGCGCTCGCACTGAACTCGGGCCTGAAGGGCAGCGGCTTCCTGCGCGGACTGTTCCTGTTCCCGTGGGTGATCCCGGGCGTGGTGGTCTCCTTCCTGTGGATGTGGATCTTCAACGCGAACTACGGCGTGCTGAACGGCATCCTCATGAAGGCCGGGATCATCGAGGAGTCCGTTTCCTGGCTCGGCCAGCCCGGCACCGCCATGCTCGCCGTCATCGTCACCAAGACCTGGGCGAGCTTCCCCTGGATGATGGTGATGCTCCTGGCAGGTCTGCAGACCGTGCCCAAGGAGCTGCACGAGGCGGCCTCGATGGACGGGGCGGGCTCGATCCGGCGCTTCTTCGCCGTGACCTGGCCGCAGGTCCGCGGTGTCGCCTCCATCGTGCTGCTGCTGGAGTTCATCTGGAACTTCCAGCACTTCGACACCATCTACGTGCTCACCGGCGGCGGCCCGGCCGGCGCCACCGAGACCTTCGCGACCGCCGTGTACCAGACCGCCTTCAAGGGCTTCGACATCGGCCGGGCGACCGCGCTGGGCGGCCTGTGGATGCTGCTCCTGCTCATTCTCGTCGCCGTCTATCTCAGGATCACCGAGCGGAAGGGCGACGCCCGATGACCACCACGACCACCACCCCGCTGTCCGGCACCGACCGGCTGAGGACGTCCGCCACATCCGCGAGGCGCACCAAGCGGCGCCGGATACGCAAGGACCTGCTGCGCTCGCGGATCGCCGCCTGGACCGCGATCCTGGTGATCGGCGCCTTCGGCATGCTGCCGGTCTACTGGCTGCTGGCCACCGCCCTGAGCGGCCCGGAGCAGACCTTCCAGTTCCCGCCGAAGCTCGTACCCACCGACATCACCTTCAGCAACTTCACGGCCCTCGCCGAGAACGACCAGCTGATCAAGTACCTGGTCAACTCCCTCATCGTGGCCTCGATCACCGCCGTACTGAGCGTGGTCGTCGCCACGTACATGGGCTACTCGTTCTCCAAGTTCCGCTACCGCGGACGACGCTCGCTGATGCACCTGGTGCTGGCCTCCCAGATGTTCCCCCAGGCGCTCCTGCTGGTGACGCTGTACGCCGTGTTCTCCAGCTTCGGCCTGCTGAACACGTACACCGCCCTGGTGCTGTCCTTCACCACGTTCACGATGCCGCTGTGCGTCTGGATGCTGAAGGGCATCTTCGACACCATCCCGGACGCCCTGCTGGAAGCCGCGTCCATCGACGGCGCGTCCCGGTGGCGGACGCTGCACTCGATCGTGGCGCCGCTGGCCGCGCCCGGAATGATCGCAGCCGGCCTGTTCGCCTTCGTCCGCGGCTGGAACGACTTCATCTTCGCCGTGACGCTGGCCGACAAGGAGAAGCAGACCCTGCCGCCCGGCCTGGTCTCCACCTACATCGGTGAGTTCCAGACCGCCTGGCCCGAGCTGATGGCCGCCTCGCTGGTGGTGTCCGCGCCGGTGGTCGTCGCCTTCATGTTCCTGCAGCGCTATCTCGTCGGCGGCATGACCGCCGGCTCGGTCAAGAGCTGAGCCCACGGGATCCGCCCGCCCCCTGCCTACGCACTTCCCCTTCCACCCACTCCCCATGGAGACACCATGACCACCTCTGGCATCAGCCGGCGCGGCGCGCTGCGCATGTTCGGCATCGGCGCGCTCGGTGTGGCCGGCGCCGGCGCGCTCGGCGCCTGCGCACCGTCCGGCGCCGGCACCTCCTCCAACGGCGGCGACACGAAGTCCAAGAACTTCGACTTCACCTCCTGGTCGCTCAACGAGGAGGCCGCCAAGCCCTCGATCGAGAAGATCATCGCGGCGTGGGAGAAGGACAAGGGCTCCAAGGTCCGCGCGGTCTCGTACCCGTACAACGAGTACCTGAGCCAGCTCACCCTCAAGCTCGGCGGCGGGGGGACGACCGGCGCGGTGCACCTCGACATCGCCTGGCTCGCCGCGGTGGCGCAGATGGGCAAGCTCGCGGACCTCAGTTCCGTGGCCCTGAAGGGCGGCTACACGAACGTGGCGCTGGACAGCGGCATGTACGACGGCAAGCAGTACGGCCTGCCGTGGAACACCGGCTCGATCGGTGTGATCGCCAACTCCAAGCTCCTGGAGAAGGCCGGCATCAAGAAGCACCCCACCACCATCGAGGAGTTCGAGGACTCGCTGCGGGAGCTGAAGGGGCTCGGCGGCGGTGTCGTGCCCTACGCCGCGGCCACCAAGGTCGCGCAGCTCAAGGACATCTTCCCGTGGATGCAGACCTTCGGCTGCACGCTTCTGGAAGACAGCAAGGTGACCATCGGGGACGACGCCTCCATCGACGCGGTCACCTGGTACAAGAAGCTGCACGACGAGAAGCTGATCGCCGCGGACGTGGACCGCTTCGACGCGCGCGCCCTGTTCGGGCAGGGCAAGGCCGCCTTCTACGACGACGCCATCATCGGCAAGGGCGTGACCGCGGCCCAGTCCAAGGACAAGACCCTGGCCGACGCGATGCAGCCGATGAAGCGGCCGGTGCTGCGCTCCGGTGACACGCCGCAGGCGCTGCTGTGGGGCGGTGTGATCGCGATCGTCAAGGGCAAGGGGCAGGACGCGGCGACGGAGTTCGCGCTGCACACCACCTCCGACCGCGCCACCACCACCGAGTACTTCGCCTCCCGCGCGCTGCCGCCGTCCACCACGGCGGGCCTGGCCGACCCGAAGGTCGCGCAGGACACCTTCACCACCGAGTGGACCGAGAAGATCACCGACACGGCGACCGGCAGCCCGTTCTGGCAGTTCGCGCAGAACGCCCAGATCGAGGAAGCCGTGGCCAAGCAGGTCCAGGCCGTCCTGGTCGGCAAGTCGAAGCCGAAGGACGCGATGAAGAAGGCCGCCGAGGAGGTCACCGACCTCATCAGGCGCTGAGCCGGCGCGCGGCGGTCCGGGGCCCGGTGAAGGCAGAACGGCCTTCACCGGGCCCCTCGCCATGCCGCACACGCCATCCCGAAGGCGTATCTCAGATCCGCATTGCACAATTTCTATTCACCATCTGGGATCTGCTGTAAGTTTCCGGCGCAGCGGAGGGGGTGGACCGACCTGCGGGACCGCTCCCGTCCGCCTCACCATCACGCCCGCGAAGGAGTTCACCTTGCGACGTCCCACGGCACGCGCGTACGCCGCCTCGGCCGCGGCCCTGGCCGCCCTGCTCACGCTCGTCCCGGCCGCCCAGGCCGACAGCACGGACCCCACGGCAGCCGCGGCAACGGTGATCGAGAAGGTTCCGTACGCGATGGACTCGTCGAACCAGGCCGCCTGGTGGACGCCGGTCGCGACGTACAAGGGCCGCGGTCAGTACACGTACTTCTCCTTCAACGAGCCCGGCTCGACGGCCGCCACGCACCGCCCGGCCATCGCGCGGCGCGACCCGGACGGGGCCTGGAGCCGCCTGCCGCTGCTCGACAAGAGCGGACAACAGGCCGAGTTCGCCGACGACAACGGTCACAACCAGCCGTCCCTCGCGCGTGACGGCAGCGGCCGCCTGCACGTGTTCGCCTCCATGCATGCCAACGCCTGGCGCTACTTCCGCACCGAAGCCCCCGGCGGGGACGTCACGGACCACGCGGCCGAGCTGCCCGACCAGGGCGTGGGCATCACCTACCCGGTCGTGACCACCGCGCCCAACGGTGACCTTTACCTGGCCGCCCGTGTCGGCTCCGGCGCCGACCAGCGTCCCGGCAAGCTGTACCGCTGGGACAACGCCGCCTCACACTGGAGCGTGGTCGCCACCTTCGCCGGCGCACTGAACCGCTCCGTGTACCCCGACGACCTGACGGTGGACGCCGCCGGGCGGGTGCACCTCCTGTACGAGTGGGCCAAGGCCCCGGCGACCGGGTTCCGGCACCAGCTCTCCTATCTGCGCTACGACCCGTCCACCGGCGCCTTCGCGGACAGCGCGGGCGCTGCGCTCACCGTCCCGGTGACGCCCGACACCTCCGACGTGATCCAGGAGCTCACCGCGGGCGAGGAGTGGAGCATCGACAACGCATACACGGGTCCGGCGGTGCAGAGCGCCAAGCTCACCCTCGACGGCTCCACCCCGAAGGTCGCCTACCGCTACCGCTCGGCCGACAGCGGCGGAGACTTCCGCGTGTACTACGCGTACCCGAGCGGCAGCGACTGGGTCAGCAAGACCGTGTACGCCGGTGGCCAGACCGCCGCGGCACTCGGTATCACCTGGGACGAGACGGACACCAAGCGGATCTACTATGTCACCGGCTCCGGCACCGACCGCGTCTTCGCCGCGACGCAGTCGGCGGACGGGACCTGGACCGCGCAGTCCGCCGCGCCGGGCGTGAGCGCGGACCGGCTCGCGGTACGCCGGGACTCGGACGGAAACGATGTGCTGTACCTGCCGGACACCGCACACAACTCCCTCTACTACGGGATTCGCTGAGGCCCTGCGCCGTCGGTGCTCCTGGCAGCGTGCCCCCGTGCCGCGAGTTCCCGTGCCGCGTGCTGCACATCGGACGCACCACACGTATCGTCACCATTTAATCACTCTTCGTACTCGACGGCAGGGGGCTGCCGGAGTGCAACGGTGCCCGCGCCGGACCCGGAAGGGCTTCGCCTCAAGGCCCCGGCGGTGCGGGAATCACCGGCCCGAGGCCGTCTCGTCCCACGCGCGCCTCACACGCCGCGCGTGGGACGGCGGTGGTCCAGGAGCCTCTGACCTGGACCTTATGGACGTGGTGGACGCTCACGAACAGCTCAGGACGGCAGGTAAGCTCTGGACACGTGACTGCTGTGTCTGCGAAGCCTCGCATCCCCAATGTCCTGGCCGGCCGCTACGCCTCCACGGAGCTGGCCGTCCTCTGGTCCCCCGAGCAGAAGGTGAAGCTGGAACGCCAGCTGTGGCTGGCGGTGCTGCGCGCTCAGAAGGACCTCGGGATCGAGGTGCCGGACGCCGCGCTCGCCGACTACGAACGTGTCATCGACCAGGTGGACCTGGCCTCTATCGCCGAGCGCGAGAAGGTCACCCGGCATGACGTCAAGGCCCGGATCGAGGAGTTCAACGCCCTCGCCGGCCACGAGCAGGTCCACAAGGGCATGACCTCCCGGGACCTCACGGAGAACGTGGAGCAGCTTCAGATCCGGCTCTCCCTGGAGCTGATGCGCGACCGCACGGTCGCGGTCCTGGCCCGGCTCGGCAAGCTGGCGGGCGAGTACCGCGAGCTGGTGATGGCCGGTCGCTCCCACAACGTCGCCGCGCAGGCAACCACGCTCGGCAAGCGCTTCGCGACCGCCGCCGACGAGCTCCTGGTGGCGTACGGGCGGCTCGAGGACCTGCTGGACCGCTATCCGCTGCGTGGCATCAAGGGTCCCGTGGGCACCGCGCAGGACATGCTCGACCTGCTGGGCGGCGACGCCGGGAAGCTCGCCGACCTCGAACAGCGCATCGCCGCGCACCTCGGGTTCTCCCAGGCCTTCACATCGGTCGGCCAGGTCTACCCGCGCTCGCTCGACTACGACGTGGTGACCGCGCTGGTCCAGCTGGCCGCGGCTCCTTCGTCGGTGGCCAAGACGATCCGTCTGATGGCCGGGCACGAGCTGGTGACCGAGGGTTTCAAGCCGGGTCAGGTCGGCTCGTCCGCGATGCCGCACAAGATGAACACCCGGTCCTGCGAGCGCGTCAACGGCCTGATGGTGATCCTGCGCGGCTACGCGTCGATGACCGGCGAGCTGGCGGGCGACCAGTGGAACGAGGGCGATGTGTCCTGCTCCGTGGTCCGCCGGGTCGCGCTCCCGGACGCCTTCTTCGCGTTCGACGGACTGCTGGAGACCTTCCTGACGGTACTCGACGAGTTCGGCGCGTTCCCGGCCGTCGTCGCCCGTGAGCTGGACCGCTACCTCCCGTTCCTCGCCACGACCAAGGTGCTGATGGGCGCGGTGCGCGCCGGCGTCGGCCGTGAGGTCGCCCACGAGGCGATCAAGGAGAACGCGGTCGCCTCGGCCCTGGCCATGCGCGAGCAGGGCGCCGAGCGCAACGAGTTGCTCGACAAGCTGGCCGCCGACGACCGCATCCCGCTGGACCGCGCGCAGCTCGACGCGCTCATGGCCGACAAGCTCTCCTTCACCGGGGCGGCGGGCGACCAGGTCACCGCGCTGATCTCCCGCATCGAGGAGATCGCCAAGCAGCACCCCGAGGCCGCCGCATACACGCCGGGCTCCATCCTCTGACGGCCTCGACCGCAGCCGTATGACGCCCGAAGAGCTCCAGGCCGCCCGCGACCGCACCGTTCCCGATGTGGTCGCGGGCGGCCTGCATGTGCTCTTCTGCGGGATCAACCCGAGCCTGACGACGGGGGCGACGGGCCACCACTTCGCCCACCCCGGCAACCGGTTCTGGCCGGTGCTCCACCGGTCCGGCTTCACCCCTCGACAGTTGAGGCCGGCCGAACAGACCGAACTACTGCGGTACGGCCTCGGCATCACCAACGTGGTCGCCCGTGCCACCGCCCGGGCGGACGAACTGTCCGCCGAGGAGTTCCGCGAGGGCGGACAGATCCTGGCAGCCAAGGTCGAGGACCTGCGGCCGCAGTGGCTGGCGGTCGTAGGGGTCACGGCGTACCGCACGGCCTTCGGCAGGCGAACCGCCCGCATCGGTCCGCAGGACCACACGATCGGCGGCACCCGCGTCTGGGCGCTGCCCAACCCCAGCGGCCTGAACGCCCACTGGACCGCTCAGACGATGGCGGAGGAGTACGGACGTCTCCTCGCCTGCGTCGACCACCACACCGCCGTCCCCACCGACGAACCCTGACGCGCACTCCACCCCCCGCCGTCCACACCTGCACGGCCCGCTCATCTCACGGCGGATCGGTCTCCGTCACCACCACGTTCAGCTCGCACCCCGGTCCTTCTTCCTCCAGGTAGAGCCCGATGGCGATCCACCGGTCCTCGATCTTCCAGAGCTGGAGATACTCGCAGCCCGCAACCGTCTCGCCCCATGCCTCCGGTATCTCCTCGCCGGCGATCATCCGCTCCTGTGCGCTCCACAGGCTGATCGTCTGCGGATCCCCCCAGCGACCGGCGAGCAGCGTCAGCAATGCGTCATGCTCCGCGAGGCACTGGGCCCGGTGCACCAGTCGCCGCACCTCGTCGTCGTCCCAGTGATCGACGTCCGCGTGCAGGGACACCGTGTGATACCCGGGTCCACTGACTCCCGAACCCGACCGGATGCGTTCCGTGGGAAAGCCCAAGGTGCGCATCGCTTCGATGAGGCGGAGGTGATGTGCGGTGGTCATGCCGCCAGTAAACCGCCCGGCACTGACAACCACCCCTTGCCATGCGCTTTGAGGCGCTTTGAGCCATCCTGCTCCGTATTCGGATCGGGGCAGCGGGCTACGCGTCCCTTCGCCGGATCGCCCACCAGCCTGCCAGCAGCGCGGCCGCGGCCCAAGCCGCTGTCACCGCGAGTCCGCCCCACGGCCCGAGGCTTCCTCCGGGGTTCTGGTGGAGCACCAACTGCCCCGCCCTGTCCGGCAGATACTGCGCGGCCCCACCCGCGACGTCACCGACCACGAAGGAGACTATGAGCACGAACGGAATGAGCAGGCTGAGCACGGCAACGGCGCTGCGCAGCAGCACTGTCAGTCCGGCCGCGAACAGGGCCATCAGCGCCAGATAGATCCCGCCCCCGAAAGCTGCCCGCAGAGCGCCCGGTTCCCCCAGGCCGATCGCGTACTTTCCCATGAACAGTTGTCCCACGAGGAAGGCGCTGAAGCTGGTGACGAGGCCGACGACGAGTGCCGGAGCCCCGACCAGGGCGATTTTGGCAGCGTAGAAGAGGTTGCGGCGCGGAACAGCGGCAAGCGATATCCGCAGAGCCCCGTTGAGGAACTCGGAGGACAGCGCGGTCGCCCCGAAGCTGATGGCAGCGATCTGGCCGAAGTTCAGTGCGTAGAAGGCGTCGAAGACCGGCTCGGCATCGACGTTGTCCGCCTCGGACTGGCCGACGGTGGAAAAGGCGAGCAAGGTGATGGCAAGGGTCACGACGAGGACCGCTGTCAGGGATCCCGCGACGGACCGGACCGATCTCATCTTGATCCACTCGGAACGCAGCACTGCGGTGGTCGACACGGTCAGGCCTCCTGACGGTTGGCGGATGGGGCCGACACCGATGCGAATTCTGCGGAGTCGGCGGTGAGTTCGAGGTAGGCCTGTTCCAACGTGACCTGCTCGTCGGTGAGTTCGAGGACGGGAATGCCTTCGGTGGCGGCTATCGCACCGATCTCCCCGGCCTTCGCGCCCTCGATGGTCCAACAGCCGTCGTCACCCTGCGCGGGCTCGTATCCCTTGCGGATCAGGACGTCGCGCAGCCGCGTGGACTCGGCCGTGCGGACCCGTGCGCGGGGCCTGCTGCGGGAATCCAGGAATTCCTGCATCGGCAGGTCGGCGAGGAGCCGGCCCCGGCCGAGAATCACGAGGTGGTCGGCGAACGACGAGGTCTCGTTCATCAGATGGCTGGAGACCAGGACCGTGCGGCCCTCGCGGGCGAGCCGCTTCATCAGCTCCCGGATCCAGATGATGCCTTCCGGATCGAGGCCGTTCGACGGCTCGTCCAGCATCACGACCTCCGGGTCGCCCAGCAGCGCGGCCGCTATGCCCAGTCTCTGTCGCATGCCCAGTGAGAAGGTCTTGATCCGGGCTCCGCCGACCGCGCCGAGGCCTGCCTCCTCCAGGACCTCCTCGACTCTGCGCGCACCGAGTCCGTTGCTGACCGCCAGAGCCAGCAGGTGGTTCCGCGCGGTACGCGCGCCATGGGCGGCCTGGGCGTCCAGCAAGGCGCCGACCCGGCGCAGCGGATCACCGAGTGTGGCATAGAGCTGCCCGCCGATCGTGGCCGTCCCGCCGGTGGGCCGGTCGAGGCCGAGAACGAGTCGCATGGTGGTGGACTTGCCTGCGCCGTTGGGGCCGAGAAATCCGGTGACGCGCCCGGGTCGCACACTGAACGTGAGGTTGTCCACTGCACGGGTCGTGCCGAATTCCTTGGTGAGTTCATGGACGTCGATGCTGGTCATGTCCCAAGCCTCGCGGCCACGCCCAGCTTCTCGCCTCCCCCGGGGGCGGGGATCGTCTCCCTCTCTCGGGGGAGCCGCCGCACCCACGCGGCTGACACGATGGCTGCATGCTCCGCCTCCTGCGTCCGCTCGCCGCGTCTGTCACCTACACCCGGTGGCTGCATCTCCTCGTCCCGGGTGCGGGCTACAGCGTGTGGATATTCATCGCGCCTGATTCCCCATGGGCGCCCATGGTCTTCGCCGTACCGGTCGGCCTGTTGCCCGGTATGCGGCTGGCCGAGGGGGTGCAGGCACAACTTCTGCTGGTACCGGAACAGCGAGGCAGAGCTGATGCCACTATCTCCGCGGCCACGGCGGCCACTTGGGCCGATCGCTGGAGGACCGTGCTGTGGCTGGAGACACGAATGCTGCTCGCCGTTCCCGTGGGGTACGCGACGGTGTGGCTGTCGGCAACCGCGGTGGACCTCGTTCTCACTGCCTCCGGCAACGGCCCGAGCGACCAATGGCTTGTCCGCGGGGTGGATCCGCACTGGTGGTATGCCCTGTTCGCCCCCTTGCCGCTCCTGGCACTGCTCGCCGTCGTCATCTTGAGCGGCTGGCTCATCACCGAGGCCGCCGAGCGGCTTCTCGGCCCCTCGCCGGTGCAGCGGCTGACCGCTCTGGAGGAGCGCACCGAGCAGTTGCTGGAGCGCAACCGCATCGCACGTGAGCTGCATGACTCGATCGGGCACGCGTTGACGGTCGCGGTCGTACAGGCCGGTGCGGCCCGGGCGGCACGCGACCCGGAGTTCACCGAACGGGCCCTGGCCGCGATCGAGGAGACGGGCCGGGACGCGCTCGACGATCTGGAGCGGGTTCTGCGGGTGCTGCGCGAATCGGGGACGCCGGTGGGACAGCGGCCGACGCTCGTCGAAGCGGACCGGCTGCTGGACTCCGCGCGCGGTTCGGGCGCGAAGATCGACGCTGATGTGTCAGGTCCGCTGGAGCGGGTTCCGGGCGCGGTCTCCCGCGAGGGGTATCGCATCCTTCAGGAGTCCCTCACCAATGTGCTGCGTCATTCGGGTACGGTCCCCGTCCGTGTACGGATCACCGTCACCGACGGCCGGCTGGAGTTGGAGGTGACCAATCCGCTCAGTGACTCGACAGCTGGTTCGGCTGCTGTGCCGGGCGGCGGGAGCGGGCTGCGGGGCATCCGGGAGCGGGCAGCGCTGCTGGGCGGAAAGGCCGAGACGGGGCCGCACAAGGGAGAATGGCGCGTTCGCGCGAGGCTTCCGTTGGACGGCTTGAGGATTGCCCCGTAGTCCCTGGCGAATCGGTGCACGGTGTCAGGAGCGGCACGCCGCAAGGCCGAGGACATCGGCGTACCGGATGCAGGCGGGTGTTCCAGCAAGGCGGCGAGCTGCCGCAGCTGTCGTCGTACGCCCACCAGTCGTACGCCCGCCAAGGGTTGCAGGGCAGCCCTTAGGGTGGCCCAATGCCGGTTAGCGTACTTCTGGTCGACGACGAACCCCTCGTCCGCGCGGGGTTGCGTGCGGTCCTTGAGGCTCAGCCCGATATCGAGGTGGTGGGCGAGGCGGGCGACGGCGCCGCTGTGATCCCGCTGCTGCATCAGCTGCGCCCCGATGTGGTGGCCATGGATGTCAGGATGCCGTTGATGGACGGCATCGAGGCCACGCGGGTGGTGCTGCGCACGGTGCCCGATCCGCCGAAGATCCTGGTGGTGACCACCTTCGAGAACGACGAGTACGTCTATGAGGCGCTGCGCGCCGGTGCGGACGGCTTTCTTCTCAAACGTGCCCGGCCCGCCGAGATCGTGCATGCGGTGCGTCTGGTCGCCGAGGGCGAGTCGCTGCTCTTCCCTGCGGCGGTCCGGCAGCTCGCCGCCGAGTACGGGACGAGCAAGGCGCGCGCGGTCATGGACCGGGCAGCGCTGACCGAGCGGGAGTCCGCGGTCCTGCGGCTGATGGCCCGTGGCCTGTCGAACGCGGAGATCGCTGCCAAGCTCGTGGTCGGCGTCGAGACGGTGAAGACCCATGTCAGTGCCGTACTCGCCAAGCTGGGCGCGAGGGACCGTACCCAGGCGGTGATCGCGGCATATGAGTCCGGGTTCGTCGCTCCGGGCTGAATGTCCTGCCCGGAGGAACCCCTCCGCGGCCCACGCTCGCCCCGCACCTGGGCAGCGAGTACCATCCGCCTGACATGCGCTAGAGCTGGGAGGACACACCGTGGGCCGGCTGACCGGTGGGGATCCGTCGCTGTTGCGACGCATCAATTCCGCGGTGGTGCTGCACGCTCTGCGCGGCGCCGACGCCCCTACCCTGACGGACCTGACCCGGATCACCGGGCTGTCCCGTCCGACGGTCGAGGGTGTCATGGAGGGGCTCTTCGAAGCCGGACTGGTCGTCGAGTCGGTACCCGACGGAGGTCAGGCCCGGCGCCAGGGGCGGCCGGCCCGCCGGTTCCGGTTCCGTGCCGAGGCCGGGCATCTGCTCGGCATCGAGATCGGCCCGCACCGTGTCTCCGCACTGCTGTCCGGGCTGGACGGCCGGATCATCGGCGCGGGCGCCCGCGAGGTGTCGGAGACCGCCGGCGCCGACGACCGGCTCGACAAGGTCAGGGCCGTGGTGGCAGACCTCCTGCGGCGGACGGGTGTGGCCAGGAGCAGTCTGCGTGCGGTGGGGGTCGGCAGTCCCGGGATCGTGGAAGCAGACGGGACGGTACGGCTGGGAACCGCCCTGCCGGGCTGGACGGGTCTCGCGCTGGGTGAGCGGCTGCGGCGCTCCTTCCGCTGCCCCGTCCTGGTGGAGAACGACGCCAATGCCGCGGCGGTCGCGGAGCACTGGAAGGGGGCGGCCACCGAGTCCGACGACATCGTGTTCGTCCTGGCAGGGCTGAGTCCGGGCGCCGGTTCACTGATCGGCGGGCGGCTGCACCGGGGCTTCGGCGGTGCTGCGGGCGAGATCGGCGCACTGCATCTGCTCGGCCGCGAAGCGACTCCGGAGCGGCTTCTGTCCACGACGGGAACTCCGCTGGATCCGTTGGACGAGCCCGCGGTCGCCGATGTGTTCACAAAGGCCCGGCAGGGCGATGTCCGGGCGCAGGCGGCGGTCGAACGGTTCGTTCAGCGCCTGGTGCACGATGTCGCGGCGCTGGTGCTGGCACTGGACCCGGAACTCGTGGTGGTGGGTGGCTGGGCCACCGAGCTGGACGATGTGCTGGATCCACTCCGCAGCGAGCTGGCCCGCTACTGCCTTCGGCCGCCACGGGTCACGCTGTCCCTGCTCGGCGAGGCGGCGGTGGCCACCGGTGCCCTGCGGCTGGCTCTCGACCACGTGGAGGAGCAGCTCTTCGCGGTGGAGGGAACGGTGACGGCCCGCCGCTGAGTGCGACGGGCCGTACGTACAGGCGAGGTACCGGTAGAGCCGGCCGCACTCAGGAGGCCCGGCGCTCCTGCTCGTGGTGGCTGATCTCCAGGTCACCCGAGTCGCCGAAGGTCAGCCGGCAGGTGTCGGCCCGGTACGTCGCGACGGAGAGCGCGGCGGTTCCGCCCTCCACGAGGTAGCGAGTGGTGACGACGAGCACGGGGGCGCCGGGCAGCCTGTCGAGCTCCTTGGCGTCGTCCACCCGCGCCGAACCGAGCTCCACCGACCGGTCCTGACCGTCGAGGCCCAGGCGGTGCAGTTCGCGCAGGACCGCACGGGCCCGGGCGGGCCCGGACGGGGCGTCGATCGCGGAGAGTTCGGGCACGGACGACGACGGGACGTACAGGAGTTCCGCCGCGACCGTCTGTCCATGGGCCACCCGGATCCGGCGCACGATGTGCACCGGCTCGTCGGCTTCCACGTCGAGCACGGCCACCACCGACGAGGGCGCGACCGCCGTCGTGCAGTCCACCGGCTGCCATGCCTCCACCGCACCGCCGCCGGACCATTCCCGCTGTGCTGTGGAGACGGCGACGCCGACGCGCGGCGGGGCGACAGTGGTTCCGACGCCGCGGCGGCGCTGCAGCCTTCCTTCCAGTTCGAGCTGCTCCAGCGCCTGCCGGAGCGTGGCCCGGGCGACTCCGAAGCGGGCGGCGAGCTCGCGCTCGTTGGGCAGGATCTCCCCCACCGCAAAGTCCGAGTCGAGTGCCTCACTGAGCACGGTCTTGAGGTGCCAGTACTTCGGCTCCTGCACCGATTCCAGCTGTGTGGTCCCCACCCTGTCCTCCGCAATCACCCAGCGGCTATTCCGCGACGTTATTTATTAAAGGTTCCTGTCTTAACGTTGAGACCATAGGTCGGCACACACCCTTGGTCAAGACCAATCCTCATTCGGTCACGCAGCGAAACGGGCATCTGCCGCAGAGCGTTCACAGGACGTTCGTGATGCCGTGAGGCGAGCGCAGCACAAAGCCCCACGACCACTGGAACGGAAGGGCAGGGCGCGGGGCTTCGAGCAGCGGGCAGCGGCGGAGGCGGCCGACTCCAGGACTACCGGAGTCGCCGACGCCGGTCGAGAGCGCGGTCGGCGACCAGAGGCCCGCTACGCCTCTGAAAGGTCGGTGAGACGAGCGAGCTTGTCAGGGTTCCGCACGATATAGACGCACTGGATGAGCCCGTCCTCGATGTCCAGCTGAACGACCGCGTCGACCTTTCCGCTCAGGAACAACAGCAGACCCGGTCCGCCGTTGAGCTCCAGGAGCCGGAAGTCGAGCTCCCGGGCATGGTCGTGGGCGACCGCGAAGAGGAAGCGGCCGACCTTGTCGGCGCTCTCGATGACCCGCAGCGGCGCCCTGGACTTTCCCCCGCTGTCCCCGACGAGCCGCACGTCGGGCGCGAGCAGGGCCAGCAGCTCCTCGATGTCGCCACCCGCCGCCGCCGCGAGGAACCGCTCGGTGAGATCACGGCGGTGTGCCGGGTCGACGTCGTAGCGCGGTTTGCGCTCCTCCACATGGCGCCGCGCACGTCCCGCCAGCTGGCGGACCGCGGCCTCGGTCCGGTCGAGGGCGGCGGCGATCTCCGCATACGGAAAGCCGAACGCCTCGCGCAGCACGAAGACGGCTCGTTCCAGCGGCGACAGGGACTCCAGGACGACGAGCACGGCGACCGAGACGGAGTCGGCCAGGACGGCCCGTTCCGCGGTGTCGGGCACAGCAGGCCCGAAATCGGTGACCACCGGCTCCGGCAGCCACGGCCCGACGTACGCCTCACGCCGCGACTGCACCTGCCGCAGCCGGTCGATGGCGAGGCGGGTGATGATCCGCACGAGAAAGGCGCGCGGCTCCCGTACGTCCTCACGGGGAGCGGAGGACCAGCGGAGCCAGGCTTCCTGCACCACGTCCTCGGCATCGGCGATCCGGCCCAGCATGCGGTAGGCGACGCCGGTGAGCACGGGGCGGTGGCTCTCGAAGACATCGGTCGCGGTGTCGGCTGTCACCCCTCCATCCCAGCCGACCCGTCACACCCTGTCCAGCGCGAATCGCCTGCCCCCCTTGAACTGCGGCCTACTGAGCGGTAATTGTTATTGACGAGACGTCTAAGTCGCCTTCAGGCATGGCCCCTTCATGCCCGATCACCCCGGGAGCACCAGCATGGCCACCACAGTCTCGTTCAGCGTCGACTCACCTCAAGGGCCCCGGACCGCGTCCGTGGCGTACGAACGGACGGGCGCCGGCGAGCCTCTGCTCCTGCTCCACGGCATCGGCCACCACCGTCAGGCCTGGGAACCGGTGTTGTCCGTGCTCGCCGTGGAGCGGGATGTGATAGCCGTCGATCTCCCCGGCTTCGGCGTCTCGCCGGAACTGCCCGACGGACTGTCGTACGACCTGCCGACGGTGGTCACGGTGCTCGGCGCGTTCTGCGAGGCGATCGGTCTGGACCGGCCGCATGTGGCGGGCAATTCGCTCGGCGGTCTGCTGGCGCTGGCGCTCGGCCGGGAGAAGCTCGTGCGGTCGGTGACGGCGCTCTCGCCCGCCGGGTTCTGGACCGAGAGCGAGCGGCGCTACGCGTTCGGGACGCTGCGCGCGATGCGGCAGGCCGCGTTGGCGATGCCCGTCCCGCTGATCGAGCGGCTCTCGCACAGCGCGGCCGGGCGCACGGCGCTGACCAGCACCATCTACGCCAGGCCCGGCCGGCGTCCAGCCGATGCCGTCGTCGCGGAGACCATCGCCCTGCGCGAGGCGGCCGGTTTCCGTCAGACGCTCGCCGGCGGGCGGAGCACCGCGTTCACCGACGATGTGCCGGGGCTGCCCGTGACCGTCGCCTGGGGCAGCCGGGACCGGATCCTGCTGCGCCGGCAGGGCATCAGGGCCAAGCACACCATCCCCGACGCCCGGCTGGTCCGGCTGCCGGGGTGCGGGCATGTGCCGATGAACGACGATCCGGCGCTCGTGGCGCGCGTCATTCTCGACACCAGCCGCTGACCCCGCGCCGGTCACCGAATCCTCGCCCCGGGCCGCTTCGTTCCGGGACAGGACGCCCGACCCGAGTGCGACGCCCTGGCGGCCCTGTTGTCCAGGCAAGGCCTCGATCCGGAGCACGTCGCGTACACCGGTTCGGTGAGCAAATCGCCGGCACCCGGGCTCCGGCTGGGCTGGTTCCTCGTACCAGCGGCCATGACCGACGAGATCGTCGCCCGCAAGCGCACGATGGATCTGGGCAATCCGGCCGTCGACCAGGCGGTCCTCGCCGACTTCATCACCGGGGGCGGTTACGACCGGCAGCTGCGCCGCTGTCAGCGCGCCTATCGCGAGCGCCGCGACACGCTCGCATCGATACTGGCTGAGCACTTTCCCGGAACTGAGGTGAGCGGAATCGCCGCAGGTCTCCACATCATCGCCGCGCTGCCCGAACGGTACGGTCCGGAGCCGGTGTTCATGGCACGCGCGGCCGGGGCCGGAGTCGCCCTGCGGCCGCTCGGTGCCTGCGGCAGCGTGCCGAGCGAGGACCGGGCGGTGCGCCTGGTCCTCGGCCACGCGCATCTGACATCGCCCGACATCGAACAGGGCGTACGGCTGCTGGCGGCGGCTCAACGGGACACGGACGGCCCGGGTGCCGGCGGGGGCCGGAGCCGGGTGTTCATCTGAGGTTGGTGTGCGCGCCGCCGACGGGAACAAGGGTGGGGTCGGTCGACCAGCCACCCGTTCATCCCGCTGACCCCTGCCCCGGAGGCGCCTCGATGTCGAACCGTCCGCGAATTCCGTCCCCCGACCGCCGCAGCGTACTGCGCGGTTCGCTCGCCGTGTCGGCCGCGCTCACGCTCCCGGCGGTGGGCGCCGCGGCCCCGGCCTTCGCGCTGTCCGGCCGGCCGCGCGCGGCATGGGGCGTGCAGGTGGGCGATGTCACCTCGTCCTCCGCACTGGTCTGGGTACGGTCGGACCGGCCGGCCCGGATGATCGTGGAGACATCGGCGACGGAGTCCTTCCGGCGGGCCCGCACCTGGCACGGTCCGCTCGTCGGTTCCGGCACCGACTTCACGGGGACGACGCCGCTGTACGGGCTGCCGCCGGGCGAGCAGGTGCACTACCGGGTGACACTCGCCGATCCGCAGGACCCCCGCCGCACCGGGGAGCCGGTGTACGGGACGTTCCGGACGGCACCCGCCCGGCGCCGGGACGGGGTGCGCTTCCTGTGGTCCGGCGACATCGCGGGGCAGGGCTGGGGCATCAACCCGGACATCGGCGGCTATGTGGTGTACGACGAGATGCGCCGCCTCGATCCGGACTTCTTCCTGTGCAGCGGCGACAACATCTACGCGGACGGGGTGATCGAGCCGAGCGTGACCCTGCCCGACGGCCGGATCTGGCGCAACGTCACCACCGAGGAGAAGTCGAAGGTCGCCGAGACCCTCGCCGAGTACCGCGGGAACTTCCGCTACAACCTGCTCGACCACAACCTCCGTGAGTTCAACGCCCAGGTGCCTTCGATCGTTCAGTGGGACGACCACGAAGTGCGCAACAACTGGTATCCCGGACAGATCCTCGACGACGCCCGGTACACCGAGAAGAACGTGGATGTGCTCGCGGCCCGTTCGATGCGGGCGTTTTGCGAGTACTTCCCGGTGTCCACGCTGCATGGCCGGTCCGGGGAGGGCCGGATGCACCGGGTGGTGCGACACGGTCCGCTGCTCGATGTGTTCGTCCTCGACATGCGGTCCTTCCGCAACGCCAACTCCCCCGGCAGGCAGCCCGACGACACGACGGGCATCCTCGGCGCGGAACAGCTCAGGTGGCTCAAGCACGAGCTGTCCCGGTCCCGCGCGGTGTGGAAGGTGATCGCCGCGGACATGCCGTTGGGACTGGTGGTGACCGACGGTGCGACGGACTTCGAGGCGGTCGCACAGGGCGATCCCGGGGCCCCGCTCGGCCGTGAGCTGCAGATCGCCGAACTGCTGCGGTTCATCAAGCACCGCCGGATCACCGGCACGGTCTGGCTGACGGCGGACGTGCACTACACATCGGCGCAGCACTACGAGCCCGGGCGTGCGGTGTTCAAGGACTTCGCGCCGTTCTGGGAGTTCGTGTCGGGGCCGCTGGCCGCGGGTCAGTTCCAGGCGAACGAGCTGGACGCGACGTTCGGTCCCGACCGGGTCTTCGTGCGGGCGCCCGACCGGGCGAACGTGTCGCCGATGGAGTCGCCGCAGTACTTCGGGGAGGTCGACATCGACGGCGACAGCGGTGAGTTGACCGTGCGGCTGCGGGCGCAGGGCGGGTCCGTACTGTTCAGCAAGGTGCTGCAGCCGGGGCGCGTCGGGCAGTGAGAACGCCCGGCGATCGGCCCCCGGGCGGTGACCGGGGGCCGATTGTCAGTGGTGGGATCTACGGTTTTTTCCATGACCCGATCCGTTCAGGCATTGGCCTACTCACGCCCGTCCGCCCTGGATTCCTCGCAGAGGGGGCAGCTCCTCGGCCTGGAGACCTCCGGCGGTCTCACACCGCGGGGTATTGAGTCGCATCCCCGGTTCTTCTCCGGCCTTCTCACCTCGCCGAGGATCGCCGCCCGAGGTCTGCTGGCCGTGGCGGACGTGGCGTCCGCGCGTTACTACCGTACGGCTCCGCCTTCGTCCCTCGACCCGGTGGTGACGGGCAATGGCGACCGGTTGCGCTTCGAGTCGTTCTCCGGCTGCTGCGGGGTGTACGCACGCCTCGATGTGCTCCAGGAGGGTCTGGACGGTGCGCGTACGGACCACGGCACCACGAATGTGGATGTCAACAATCCGCTGCGGGAGGCGCTCTCGCGGATGGCGGGCGACGATCCGCTGCACCTGCGGGTCGGCCCGGACGAGCTGGCGGTCACCACGCTGGACGGTCCGGTCGTGGAGAAGAAGGTGCCCCTGCCCGACCGTTGGCTGCGTGGCTTCGCCGAGGCGCAGGTGGTGTCCGCGGGTTTCGATCTGCGGGCCGAGCTGTCGACGGCCGAGGCCGTCCGGTTCCTGCGTTCGCTGCCGCGTTCGTCCGGGAATGCCTCACGGGGCGCCCAGTGGGTGATCCCGGCGGGGAAGACTCTCCGTCCGACGACGCGTCCGGTGGCGGGTGCGGTGTGTCTGCCGGGTCCCGAGCGGCTGGTGGCGCTGCAGCGGGTGCTGCGCCATGCCACCTCGCTGCGGGTGTACGGGCCGGTGGCCGACGGGGCGGCGAGTGCCAGCGCATGGGAGGTGGTACTGCCGGGGATGCGCCTCACCCTGACGCTCTCGCCCGAGGCCTCGCGCGGCTTCTCCGGCGAGGGTGGTGTGCTCGACGCGCTGGCCACCGACGATGCCGCGGCCGACGCCGAGCTGGTGTCCGTGCTGCTGGCCTGGGAGCCCCGGATCGACCTCGCCGATCTGGCGGAGCAGTCGGGTCTCACGGTGGAGCGGGTACGGGCGGCGCTCACCCGGCTGGGGACGGCGGGCCGGGTCGGTTACGACCTCGCCGACGCCTCGTACTTCCACCGCGAGCTGCCGTACGACGCCGACCGGGCCGAGCGGCACAATCCGCGTCTGGTGGCGGCCCGGCAGCTGGCCGCTTCGGGTGCGGTCGTGCTCGACGGAGACACGGCTGCCGTGGCCTCGGGAGAACGCCGCTATCAAGTGAGGGAGGGGGACGGAATGCTCAGCTGTACCTGTCAGTGGTGGGCGGACTACCGCGGGAGGCGGGGTCCGTGCAAGCACGCCCTTGCCGTCCGCATGGTCCGTCGCGGTGCTCCGGTTGCCGGGGGTGCGGCATGAAGGAGCTGATCACCGCCGTCCGGGAGGCGCGCACCAGGGACGTCCCCGCCCTGCTGTCCGAGCTGGACCGGACGGAACGCAGGTCGGCGCTGGCGGAGCTGAAGGCGCTGCGCAAGGAGGCGCGGAGCTGGCCCTGGGAGAAGCAGGACAGGCTCCGCAAGGCCCTGCTGGTTGCGGGCGCCGGCTGTCACACGGGAGCCGCGGGCTGCGCCGCCTGGATCGGCGGCCGGGATCTGCAGGTCTGGTCACGGCCTCCCTACTCGATGCTTCTCGATGTCCTCTCGAACCGTGACCGCGAGTGGCTCGGTGACGTCGCGCACCGGCTGGCGGACCGTCCCGCGACGGCGGAGACCCTCTATGAGCTGATCACCAGGCTGGTGAAGGCCTCGCAGTGCGCCGTGCCCACCACGGACGGCTTCGTACGGGGCTGGGCCGACACGCTCTCGGCCTCTCAGTGGCAGCAGAACAGACGACCGCTGGCCGACGCCCTCCGGACGGACCCGTATCTCACCGTTCTCGTGCCGCGGCTCTTCGAGGTCGCGGAACTGCCCTCGTCGACGCTCTGGTTCGACGAACCGGACGACCCGAGCCGATGGCATGTGGCGCTCGCCCTGCTCGCGGACGAGGGTCTGCTGGAGCGGGCTTCGCTCGTCGACGCCTGCGCGGCCCGGCTGATCCGTGGCGGAAAGCCCGGCGAGCTGCGGTTCTTCCTCGCCCTGTTGCGTCAGCTCGTGCTCACCCGCGAGGAGGAGGCGGAGCGGGTGGCGGACTGGACCGCCATGGCGGCGGACGGGATCTCCACCGTGGCCGGTCACGCCCAGGAAGTGCTCGCCCGGCTGGACGAGCACGGCGAACTCTCCGTGCGGTCCCTGGTGGATGTCTCGGGTTCTCTGCTGTTCCGCCCGGAGAAGAAGCTCGTCCGTGCCCAACTGGTGCTGATCGGCAAGAAACTGCGCCGCGATCCATCGGCGGCCGGGGAACTCCTGCCCGTCGTCGCCGAGACCTTCGGACACGCCGACATCGACATCCAGGAGCGGGCCCTCAAGCTCGTCGCACGCCACCTGCCCACGGTCGACGCGGCGGTGCGGGAGGAAACCGCCCTGTCCACGTCGCTGTTGGGTCCGGCGCTCCGTACCGCGGCGGCCGAGGTGTTCGGTGACTTGATGGACGGCCCGTCGGCGGTTGAGCCGTACATGGAACTCCTGCCCTGCGCCCCCGTCCCGCGACGTGTCGAACCGGCGCCTGCGACGCTGCCCGAGCTCGTCGAGGAGCTGGTGGTCCTGGCGAGAACGGCGTCACGGGATGCCACCGCTTTCGAGCGGGCGCTGGACGGGCTGGTCCGCCATGCCCGCACCGACCGGCCCGCGTTGACCGAGGCGTTGCAGGACGCCCTGGCCGGCAGTTGGTGGCTCGTCGACGAATCGCAGTCGAGGGTCGAGCAGCGGCTCCGCTCGGAGGCGGGAATCACCCTGGTCCTGGCGGTGCTGCTCGGCCGGGTGCCGATGCAGGCGGTACAGGAGGGGCGTGCGGCCTGGGCCGGCAGCAGTGTCTGTGTCCATGCGGCGCTCAAGGGAGTGATGAAGGCCCGGCTGTGGGAAGCCGCCGACGCCGTCCTGACCGGCAGCGCACCATTCCTGCTGGCGCTGCCGACCTGGCAGACCGGCTCGATCGACCCTGCCGTCCTGGTCGAGCGGCTGCGCACGTATCAGCAGCTCGGAGTCCGGCCCGGGGAGGCCGACTTCGCGCAGGCCCTGCTGCGTGCGCGGCGGGGCGGTCAGGAGGCCGCAGCGGCGGCCGGGGCAGCCGCCGGGCTCGGCACCCCGGAGGGCGACCGGCTGGCCGCCTGGCTGCGGATCGACCGGCCACTCGCGACCGTCCACCGGTTCGACCTGGACAGACAGGAGTCCACCGCCCGTGGCTGGGTGGAGCGGCAGCCGGCCGGCTGGACCCGGCGCGCCCTGATGGCGAGCGAGGAGAACCCGCTCATCCAGCAGGAGTTCCCGCGCTCCTTCCACTGGCTGGGCAGCGCGCACACCCCGCGTCATCGCACCTGCGACCACTGGAACGACCACTCCGACTCCTGGATCGCCACGCTGCCCGAGGACGGCGAGACCCTGGCCGCATGGCTGCTGCCGGCCATCGCGACGTGTGTCACCGATGAGATGAAGGATGTGGCGCAGCCGCTTCTCGGCCTTGTCGAACTGGACGGTCCGGCCGCCGAGGCCATCCATCTGGCCGTGGGGTACGCACTGGGTGCCCGGTATCCGGAGGACCGGCTGTCGGGGGTGGACGCCCTGCTGACGCTCGCGGCCCAGCAGCGGCTGGACGCGACACTGCTCGGCGAGCAGCTGGCGATCCTCCTCGGTCACAGGCTGGTGAAGCTCAACCGCCTCGCGGACTCCGCCCGTACCGCGGCCGCCACGGGCGCGTACCGGACGGTGCTTGCCGTGCTGACCCCCGTTCTGCCGGGGCTCCTGGCCGACAAGAAGGCGACGGCGCGGGGGCTGAGCGACCTGCTCTCCGTCGCCGCCGAGTGCGCGGAGCACTGCGGTGCGGTGGGTGGTGCCGAGCCGATACCCGGGCTCGCCGAAGCCGCCGCGCGCGGCGGATCGTCGCAGCTGGTACGTCAGGCCGCACGCTTGAAAGCCGCCTGGGAGCAGGGCTCGGGACGGGCGTGACGACCTACCTCGGCCAGGCATACCAAATTGACCGAAAGCGAGAGATAAGGGACTAGATCCATACTTAACCCATCAGTCACAGAGCGTTCGTGACCAGGCAACAACGCTCGGTCAGAGTGAATCCATGACTGATGTGACATCCGCGAAGACTGCCCGCCGCTCCCACCACTGGCGGCGGGACGTGACGGAGCTGGCCGCGCTGTTCACCGCGGTCGCTGTGGCCGATGCCATCGCGAACCTGATCGGGCACCAGCCGGACGGGCCGTACCTGCTGATCGCCTCGGCCGTCGCTCTGGCGGTGACGGCCGGGTTCCACACCTGGTGGGCACGGCGGCACAGCCACGCCCCGCCGCCGACCCGCACCGGCCCGCTCACCGAGGGCGACGGCGACAGCGACCACGCAGACTCGGCCCCGTCCCAGGTGCAGGCCCCGGCCGCCGAGGACACGGTGCTGTGGCGGATGCGGACCACGGTGCGGGACGCCCCCGGCAGCCTGGCGGTGCTGTGCGGCGCCCTCGCCCGGCTCCGGGTCGACATCCTCACCCTGCAGACGCACCCGCTGGCGCAAGGCACGGTCGACGAGTTCCTGCTGCGCGCACCCGCCTCGCTCCCGGCCCAGCAGCTGAGCCGGGCGATCTCGGCCGCCGGGGGCGGTTCGACCTGGATCGAGCGGGCCGACACGCACGATCTGGTCGACGCCCCGACGCGCGTCCTCGGCCTCGCCACCCGCACCGCCCTCGACGCGGCCGAACTCCCCCTCGCCCTGCGCCAGCTGCTCGGCCGTTGCACCATCCACTCACTGCCCGCCGTCTCGGTCACCGGCCGCGAGACCGGTGAGACCGCCCCCGTCGAAGGAGTGCTGGAAGAGACGGCGATGCGGCTGCGCGACCCGTCCGGGGGCGCCATCACGATCGAACGGCCCTATCTTCCGTTCACACCGACCGAGTTCGCCCGGGCCCGTGCCCTGGTCGAGCTCGACGCCCGGCTCGGCCCCCGCGTCCCGCGCAGCGAGCACGTGCTCACGCTGCCCGAGGGCAACGAGATCACGGTACGCCGCGCGGACCAGGGCGACCTCCGCGCAGCGCGTGCGATGCACGACCGCTGCTCCGAGCAGACGCTGCGGCTGCGGTACCACGGGCCGGTCCACGACGCCGACCGCTACCTGGACCACCTGCTGAGTCCCCGTTTCGGCCGCACACTCGCCGTGCAGACGGCCTCGGGCGGACTGGTCGCACTCGGCCACCTCCTCTGGGACGGCGACGAGACCGAGGTCGCCCTCCTCGTCGAGGACGACTGGCAGCGTCGCGGCATCGGCTCGGAGCTCCTCGGCCGCCTGGTGGCACTCGCCATCGAGGCGGGCTGCGAGAACGTCTACGCCGTCACCCAGTCGTCCAACACCGGCATGGTCGCGGCCATGCGTGCGCTGTCCCTGCCGCTGGACTACCAGATCGAGGAGGGCACCCTGGTCATCACCGCCCGGCTGGACGCGACGCCGGTCCGCTCACTGCCCCCGTACGAGCAGGCCGGCCGCTGACTCCCCGGAGGCGGAGGATTCCCGTCCGGCCTCCTGCGAGCTCAGCGCCTGGCACAGATCGGCCCACAGGTCCTCGACGTCCTCCAGGCCGACCGACATGCGCAGCAGCCGGTCCCCGACGCCGGAGGACCGCCGGTCTCCCTCGTCCACGATGCGGTGGCTGATGGAGGCCGGATGCTGGATCAGGGTGTCCACGCTGCCGAGGCTCACCGCGGGCGTGATGAGCCGCACGGACGAGATCAGCCGGTGCGGATCCCCGTACACCTCGAAGGACACCATCGCTCCGCCCACCTTCGGGTAGTGGACCCTGGCGATGCGCGGATCGGCGGTCAGTCTGCGGGACAGTTCGACGGCGCTCGCGGACGCCGCCCGCACCCGTACCGGAAGCGTGGCCAGGCCGCGCAGCAGCAGATATCCGGCCATCGGGTGCAGCACCCCGCCGGTGGCGAAACGTACCTGCCGCAGGCGGGCCGCGAACTCCTCGTCGCAGGCGACGACCCCGCCCATCACGTCGCCGTGCCCGCCGAGGTACTTGGTGGCACTGTGCAGCACGATCCGGGCACCGTGTTCGACGGGCCGCTGGAGCACCGGGGTGGCGAAGGTGTTGTCGACGAGCAGCGGCACGGAGCCGCAGGCGTGCGCGACGGCACGGATGTCGACCTCGGCGAGTGTCGGGTTGGCGGGCGTCTCCACCATCACCAGACCGGTGTCCGGACGGATCGCTTCCGCGATGCCCGCCGGATCGGTCCAGGTCACCTCCGTGCCCAGCAGCCCGGCGCCGAGCAGATGGTCGCTGCAGCCGTAGAGCGGCCGGACGGCAACCACATGGCGCAGTCCCATGCTCGCGCGGACCAGCAGCACGGCGGTGAGCGCCGCCATTCCGCTGGCGAACGACACGGCACTCTCGGTCCCTTCGAGCCGGGCGAGGGCGGTCTCGAACCGGGCCGTCGTCGGGTTGTCCAGCCGCGAGTAGACCGGCGGCCCTTCGAGCCTGGCGCCTGTGGCGGCGAAGGTGTCGATCCGCTCCGCCTCACCCCTGGAGTCGTACGAGGGGTAGGTGGTGGACAGATCGATCGGCGGGGCGTGCAGTCCGAGGGCCGCGAGGTCGTCGCGGCCCGCGTGCACGGCTTCGGTGGCCAGCGCCCTGGACCGGGTTGTCGTCGAGGGCGTCATCGAGGATTCGGTGTCCATGTCATCACTCTGAACAAGCATCGGATCCATGGGGCCATCTCCCGTGCTACGTTCGACAGATGGCCGAATCTGTCGCTCTTGATCCGGTGGATCTGCACATTCTGCGGCTGTTGCAGAACGATGCCCGGACCACCTACCGCGAGCTGGCCGCCGAAGTCGGCGTCGCACCGTCCACCTGTCTGGACCGGGTCACCAGGCTGCGCCGGTCAGGCGTCATTCTCGGCCACCAGCTGCGGCTGGACCCGGCCCGGCTCGGCCGGGGCCTGGAGGCGCTGCTCTCCGTCCAGGTCCGGCCGCACCGCAGAGAGCTCATCGGACCGTTCGTCGAACGCATCAGGACGCTGCCGGAGTCCCGCGCGCTGTTCCATCTGACCGGCCCGGACGACTATCTGGTGCATGTCGCGGTCACGGGCACGGCCGATCTGCAACGCCTGGTACTGGACGAATTCACCTCGCGCCGCGAAGTGGCCCGGGTCGAGACCAGGCTGATATTCCAGCAGTGGGAGTGCGGTCCGCTGCTGCCGCCGCCCGCAGAATCGGCGGAGTCAGGCCACTGAGGCCGAATGATGATGACGCGGAGGCCTCCGCCGTACAAGGATGTCCGCATGTCACACACTTCCAGCAGCGCGCTGCCCCGCCGGGTCGCCGACGCCTACGTCGACGCATTCATCGAACTCGACCCGATCGCCGGCACCTATCTCGGTGTCGCGGAGAGCTCGCGCCGCCTTCCCGACTTCTCCCCCGCCGGCCAGGAAGCTCTTGCCGAGCTGGCCCGCACCACCCTGGCGAAGCTCGATGCCGCCGAACAACTGCCCGGCGCGGACAGCGATGCCGAGCGCCGCTGCGGCCGGCTTCTGCGCGAGCGCCTCATGGCCGAACTCGCCGTTCACGAGGCCGACGAGGGACTGCGCAAGGTCTCCAATCTGTTCTCCCCGGCGCACAGCGTCCGCGAGGTGTTCACGGTGACACCGACCGAGACCGACGAGGACTGGGCGGCGATCGTGGACCGGCTTCGCGCGGTTCCCGCCTCGCTGGAGGGCTACCGCGAGTCCCTCGCACTCGGTCTGGAGCGCAAGCTGTACGGCGGTCCGCGCGCCACCACCACCTTCGTCGGCCAGCTCGACGAGTGGGCGGGCGACAGCGGTCCGGGCTTCTTCCAGGAGTTCGTCGCCGCCGGACCCGCGGGGCTGCGTGCCGATCTGGACGAGGGCGCCCGGCTGGCCACGGAGGCGGTCGTGTCGCTCCGGGACTGGATGCGCGAGGTGTACACCCCCGCGATCGAGGGCGCCCCGGACACGGTGGGCCGCGAGCGGTACGCCCGCTGGTCGCGCTACTTCAACGGCACCGACCTGGACCTCGACGAGGCGTACGCGTACGGCTGGTCCGAGTACCACCGGCTGCTCGCCGAGATGAAGACCGAGGCCGAGAAGGTGCTGCCCGGCGCCGGCCCCTGGGAGGCGCTGGCCCACCTCGATGTGCACGGCAAGCACATCGAGGGGGTCGACGAGGTCCAGGCCTGGCTGCAGAACCTGATGGACGAGGCGATCGAGGCGCTCGACGGCACGCACTTCGAACTCGCCGAGCGCGTACGTAAGGTGGAGTCCCGCATCGCCCCGCCCGGCGGCGCCGCGGCCCCGTACTACACGGGCCCCTCCGAGGACTTCTCGCGCCCCGGCCGGACCTGGCTGCCCACGATGGGCGAGACCCGCTTCCCGGTGTACGACCTGGTGTCCACCTGGTACCACGAGGGCGTGCCGGGCCACCACCTCCAGATCGCCCAGTGGACGCATGTCGCCGACAGCCTGTCCCGCTACCAGGCGTCGATCGGCGGTGTCAGCGCCAATGCCGAGGGCTGGGCGCTGTACGCGGAGCGGCTCATGGACGAGCTGGGCTTCCTGCCGGACGCGGAGCGCCGCCTCGGCTATCTGGACGCGCAGATGATGCGGGCCTGCCGGGTGATCGTGGACATCGGCATGCACGCGGAGATGGAGATCCCGGCGGACTCCCCGTTCCACCCCGGCGAGCGGTGGACGCCCGCGCTGGCCCAGGAGTTCTTCGGCAACCACAGCGGCCGTCCCGCCGACTTCGTGGAGAGCGAACTGACCCGCTACCTCTCGATGCCGGGACAGGCCATCGGCTACAAGCTGGGCGAGCGGGCCTGGCTGCTGGGCCGGGAGAACGCCCGCAAGGCGCACGGTGACGCGTTCGACGCCAAGGCCTGGCACATGGCCGCGCTGTCGCAGGGTCCGCTCGGACTCGACGATCTCGTCGACGAGCTGTCCAAGCTCTGACGCATTCCCTCGGCGGCCGGGCTCGGTCCACACCATGAGCCCGGCCGCCGATCGCCGCTGCGGCCCGGACGGCGTCGGGGCGGTCAGCAGCCGCAGTCCTCGGCGTCGACCGGCGCGGTGAGCGGGTCGGCGTCGCGCCGCTCGTGCCCTTCCCCGGTCTCGTACTCGAAGCCCTCGCGCACCCAGTACTCGAAGCCGCCGAGCATCTCCTTGACCTGGTAGCCGAGTCGGGCGAGGGCGAGAGCGGCACGGGTGGCACCGTTGCAGCCGGGGCCCCAGCAGTAAGTGACCACCGGAACCGCCGGGTCCAGAAGGTTCCGGGCCTGCCCGGCGATGAGCGCGGTCGGCAGGTGGACCGCGCCGGGGATGTGTCCCTGGTTCCAGGACTGGGTGGAGCGCGAGTCCAGCAGCACGAAGCCCGGATCGCCCTCGGCCGCGAACGCGGCGGCGACATCGGAGACGTCCGCGTGGAAGGCGAGCGAGGCTCCGAAGTAGGCGGCGGCCGCTTCCGGGGAGGCCGGCGGGACGCGGAGGACGGGGTGGCCAGCGGTGGCGGTGTGCTGCGATGTCATGTCCGGAAATCTACGGCCGGTGATCCGTCGCCCGGAAGATGAGATCCCCGGCACAGCGCTTGATCCGCCATCGATTTCCCTGTTGTCTCCAGGTATGACCGACTATTCCCCGGACGCCACCGACTGGCGCATTCTCGATGTCCTGCAACGCGAGGGGCGTGCGTCGTTCGCCGAGCTGGCGCGTGCGGTGGCGATGTCCCCGAGCGCCGTGACCGAGCGGGTGCGCAGGCTGGAGGAGGCCGGGGTGATCAGCGGTTACGCCGCCGTGATCGACCCGGAACGACTCGGGCTGCCGATCCTCGCCCTCGTACGGCTGCGTTACCCGAACGGCCATTACAAGCCGTTCCACGATCTGCTCGACACGACTCCGGAGATCGTGGAGGCCCACCATGTCACCGGTGACGACTGCTTCGTGCTGAAGGTCACCGCCCGCTCGATGAGGCACCTGGAGGAGGTCTCGGGCAGGATCGGCGCCCTCGGTTCGGTGACCACGAGCGTCGTCTGCTCCTCGCCGCTCCCCCGCCGCGCCATCAGCCGCTGACCTCGCGGGCGGCGCGGTGCCGTACCGCCGAACCCTGCCGCTCCTTCACCACTTCGAGCTGTGCGGGGATGCGGCGGCGCAGGTCGCCGACGTGGCTGACGATACCGACGCTGCGGTCCCGCTCGCGCAACGAGTCCAGTACGTCGAGCACCTCGTCGAGGGTCTGGTCGTCCAGACTGCCGAAGCCCTCGTCGATGAAGAGGGTGTCCAGCCGGACACCGCCCGCTTCGTCGGTGACGACATCGGCGAGGCCGAGTGCGAGGGCGAGCGAGGCGAAGAACGTCTCGCCGCCCGAGAGCGTCGCCGTGTCGCGCTCGCGGCCGGTCCAGGCGTCGACGACATGCAGCCCGAGGCCCGATCTGCGGCCTCCGGTGCGAGCGTCGGAGTGGACCAGTGTGTAGCGGCCGGACGACATGCGCTGGAGCCGGGCTGTGGCCGCGGCGGCGACCTGTTCGAGCCGGGCGGCGAGCACGTACGACTCCAGCCGCATCTTGCGTTCGTTGTCCGCGGAGGTGCCCGCGGTCAGTCCGGCCAGCCGCGCGACCCGGTCGTACTCCTCGCGCAGCGGGCCGAGTCGGCGTACCTCGTCCGCTGCGCCGCGCGAGAGCCGGCCGAGTTCGGCACAGCGTCCACGCGCGGCGGAGTGCGCTGCGGAGGCGTCCCGCAGCAGGCGCTCGGCCGTGTCGTACGCGGCCTGCGCGGCCCCCACCGCGGCCTGCGGGCGGTCGGCGGCAGCCCGGGTCCCCGTCTCCGCCAGGCGATCGGCCACCGCCGCCGCCTCGGACTGCCAGGCGTCGACGAGCCGCTGGAGTTCGCGCTGCGCGGCGTCGTCGAGGAGGGTCTCGGCGGCGGCCTGCGGGGTGTCGAACCCGGCCCGGAACGCGGCGTCCGCGAGCCGGTCGTCGGCCTCCTTGCGGCGCTGCCCGGCCGTCTCCTCGGCCCGTACCGCCTCGGCGGCCTCGGCGAGCAGGGCGACCCGGCGTTCCAGCAGCGCCGCATGTTCGGCCACGCTGTCGAAGTCGCCGCGCGCGGTCGCCAGCTCGGCTTCCAGCGCCGCCTGTTCACGGTCCAGGCCCTCACGCAGGGAGGTGCGAGCGGCGGCCCGGCGTTCGGCGAGCTGCCGGCCGTCGAGGCGTTCGGCCTGTTCCCGCTCGGCGGCTGCGAGGGCCTCGCGCGCGGCGTGCATGCCCGCCGCGCTGCGATGGGCCTCGGCGTGCATTCCCGTCAACCGGTCGACGAGCGCGCCGAGTTCGGCGACGGTGGGGTCTGCGTCGGGCCCGGTGCCGACGGCCCCTTCCCCGTCCCTCGGCTGCGGCACCGCCGACTGCGCGGCGGCTCGGGCCGCCGCGTGCTGCTCGTGTACGACTCCGAGCTCCCGGTCCGCCCGGGTACGCGCCTCCTCGGCGCGGCGGTGGGCGTCGAGGGCCCGGTCCTCGGCGGCCTTGTCGACATGTCCGTCGGCCGCACGGGCCGGCTTGGGGTGGTCGGGCGAGCCGCAGACCTTGCAGTCCTCGCCGTCCACCAGCTCCGCCGCCAGTTCCGCCGCGATGTCACGCAGCCGTCGTTCGCGGAGCTCCAGCCACGACTCATGGGCCGTGGCGGCGTGTTCCCGGGCCGTGGCCAGCCGCTCCGTGGCGGCCGACACCTGGGCGGCGAGCGCGTCGCGGCGGCGGGCCGCGTCCAGCCGCGCGCGGGCGGGCTCCAGCCGGCCGGCGAGCTGCTCGGCGCGGGTGGCGGCCTCCTGGGCCGCCTCGATGCGTGCCCGCAGGCCGTCGCGGATGGAGTCCCAGCCGGCCAGCCAGGCTTCCGCTTCGCGGATCAGCTCGTCGTCGGCCCTGGCCTGGCGCTCCAGCCCGGCCCGCTCGGTGCCGATCCGGGCGCTGCGCTGCTCGGCACGCTTCGCGGCGTCGAGCCCGCCGAGCTCCTGGCGGAGGCGCCGCTCCAGCTCCGCGAGCTGTTCGGCACCGGCGTCGGCGAGGGTGCCGGGCAGCACGGCGCGGGCGCGGTCACGGGTCTGGCAGGCTGTGCGGTACGCGCGTTCGACCGCCTCGCGCAGGTCCAGCGCGGGCGCGACGAGGTCCGCCTTGCGGGCCCGTGCGAGGCGTTCGTGGTGCCGGTCGCGGTCGGGGCGGCGGGCTTCGAGTGCGGCGGCGCGGCGCCGCGTCTCCTCGTAGCGCTGCTGGAGTGCGGCGAGTTCGCGTTCGCTGTCGAGGGCCAGACGGGCGGCAGACTGCCGGGCTTCGGACATGGCGAGGACACAGGCGGCGATGTCGAGCCGTTCGCGGGCGCCGCTGCGGGCCGTCGCGGCCCACTCCAGCACGCTCTCGGCGAGCCCCGGATCGCCGGGCTGGAGGTCGGGGAGCGGCGATTCGCGTGCGGCGGGTCCGGCGGCCTGGGCGATCCGCTGGGCTGCCGCGAGGACGCGTTCGTCCCCGGCCCTGACCCTGGTTTCGGCGGTACGGCGCAGCTCGGCCAGGCGCTCCTCGACGGCGGCGAAGCGGTGGGTGTCGAAGAGCCTGCCGAGGAGTCTGCCGCGGGCCTCGGCGTCGGCGCGCAGGAAGCGTGCGAAGTCGCCCTGCGGCAGGAGCACCACCTGGCAGAACTGTTCCCGGCTCATCCCGATGAGCTGGGTGATCTCCTCGCCGATCTCCTGGTGCGAGCGGCTGAGCGCCCGCCAGCCGTCCTCGGGGTCGTACTCGCGCAGCCGGCTCTGGGCCTTCTCCGTCGTGAAGCCGGTGCCCTTCTTCTTGGGGCGGGGCTGGGCGGGGCTCCGGGTGATTTCGAGGCGCCGGCCGCCGACGGTCAGTTCCAGTGCGACCTCGGTGGCGAGGTCCGCCGGGGCGTGGTCGCTGCGCAGGGAGGTGCCGGGGCTCTGGCGGGCGCCGGGCACCGCGCCGTAGAGGCCGTAGCAGACCGCGTCGAGGACCGAGGTCTTCCCGGCGCCGGTGGGCCCGTGCAGCAGGAAGAGCCCGGCCGAGGAGAGGGCGTCGAAGTCGATCTCCTGGGTGGTGCCGAACGGCCCGAAGGCGGTGACGGTGAGGCGGTGGAGTCTCAACGGTTCACCTCGCGAACGCCGTCGTCCACCCGGACGTGCTCGAAGGCGCCGCGCAGCACCGTTCGCTCCTGTTCGTCGGCTGCGGAGCCGCCACGCACATGTGCCACGAAGTCCTCGGCGATCTGCTGGTCGTCGCGCCCCTTGAGGCGCTGTGCGTAGGAGGCGAGCGGGTCGTCGGGGGCCCGGTCGGGTTCGAATACGAGACTGAGTGCGTGCGGGAAGCGCTCCAGGAGCCGGGCCATCGGCTCGGCCGGGCGCACCGGGTCGGTGAGGGTGGCCTCGATCCAGGACTCCTGGTGCCGCTCCAGTGCGGGGTCCTCGACGAGCTCGTCGAGGCGGCCGCGGAGCCTGGCGAGGGGGCGGGGCACCGGGCAGTCGAGGCGTTCGGCGGTGACCGTGCCCGAGGCGTCGAGGTCGATCAGCCACATCGTCTTGCGGTGGCTGGCCTCGGAGAAGGAGTACGCGAGCGGCGAGCCGGAGTAGCGGACGCGGTCGGTGACGCTCTGGCAGCCGTGCAGATGGCCGAGCGCCACGTAGTCGACGCCGTCGAAGACTCCGGCGGGCACGGCGGCCACCCCGCCGACGGTGATGTCGCGCTCGCTGTCGCTGGGCTCGCCGCCCGCGACGAAGGCGTGGGCGAGCACCACGGACCGGGTGCTGTCCGGGCGGCCCGCCAGGTCCGCGCGTACCCGTTCCATGGCCGCCGTCAGCACCGCTTCGTGCCCGGCACGCTCCGCCTTGAAGACGTCCTTCACCAGGGCCGGTTCCAGGTAGGGCAGCCCGTAGAAGGCCACGTCGCCGTGTGCGTCCCGCAGGACGACGGGGGTGGCGCAGCCAGCGGGGTCGGTGCGCAGATGGATTCCGGCCCGCCCGATCAGTCCCGCGCCGACGCCCAGTCTGCGTGCCGAGTCGTGGTTCCCGGAGATCATCACGGTGGGCACGCCGACGGCGGCGAGCCGGTGCAGTGCGTCGTCGAAGAGCTCGACGGCGGACAGTGGCGGAACGGCCCGGTCGTACACATCACCCGCGACGAGGACCGCGTCCACCTCGTGCTCGCGCACTGTGGCCACCAGGTGGTCCAGGTAGGCGGCCTGGGCTTCGAGCAGGGGGACCCGGTGGAACGAGCGCCCCAGGTGCCAGTCCGATGTGTGCAGAATTCTCAAGACCCGGCTCCGCCCCGCATCGTTCTCTTCCTCCGCCCCGAGTGGTGAGCCCCACTTTTCTCACCCTTCACAGTCTCGCATCACCGTCGGCCACGTCCGGGCCTTCGCCGTCGCGACCGTTGTCCGGTGCGGCCGATCGGTGGCGGCGCGCCCCTGGAGACCACGTGGTGGCACGGAGATCCGGTCAGGCGTCCCCGTACGCCTCGCCGCCCAGCTCCAGCTCGGCCTCGCCGGCCGTCGCGTCGGCCAGCCAGCCGCGGAAGGACTCGACGTCGGCGTCCGGCAGTCCGATCTCGATGACGACGGCCTCCGCGTAGCGGACCTCGCGGACGGTGCGGCCGGTGGCCCTGAGGTCGTTCTCCAGCTTGCCGGCACGCTGGTGGCCGACGGTGATCGTGGCGAGGCGGAAGCGCCGGCGGGTGACGGTGCCGAGTTCGTCGAGGGCCTCGCCGACCACTCCCCCGTAGGCCCTGATCAGTCCGCCGGCGCCGAGCTTGACGCCGCCGTAGTAGCGGGTGACGACGGCGACGACGTAGCGCATCTCACGTCGCGTCAGCATCTGCAGCATGGGTACGCCCGCGGTGCCGCCGGGTTCCCCGTCGTCGCTCGCCTTCTGTACGGAGGCGTCGGCGCCGATCACGTAGGCGAAGCAGTTGTGGGTGGCGGTCGGGTGTTCCCTGCGGACGCGTGCGACGAAGTCCTGCGCCTCCTCCTCGGTGACGGCGGGGGCGAGCGCGCAGATGAAGCGCGACCGGTTGATCTCGGTCTCGTGCACGCCCGCTCGGGCGACTGTCCGGTACTGCTCCTGCATCCGGACAGCCTATGCCCCGTACGGGAATGGTCCGGGGCCGCCGTCCGTTGACCGGATCATGTACGCAGACGAAGAGACGATCCACCGGATTCTCCGGGACAGCGGCGACACCTGGGCCGTGGTGGGCCTGTCCGACAACCGGTCGCGCGCGGCCTACGGCGTCGCCGAGGTGCTTCAGCGCTTCGGCAAGCGGGTGGTCCCGGTGCATCCGAAGGCGGAGCGGGTGCACGGCGAGGACGGCTACGCCTCGCTGGCCGACGTACCGTTCCCGGTCGATGTCGTGGACGTCTTCGTCAAAAGTGAGCTGGCGGGCGCGGTGGCCGACGAGGCGGTCGCGGCGGGGGCCAGGGCCGTCTGGTTCCAGCTCGGAGTGGTCGACACGGAGGCCTACGGCCGCACGCGTGCGGCGGGGCTGGACATGGTCATGGACCGGTGCCCCGCCATCGAGATCCCGGCACTGAAGCGCTGAGGGCTGTCCCGTAATCCCTGGTGGATCAGCGTGCGGCGTCAGACGCGGCGCATCGCAAGGCGGAGGGACGCCCGAATACTGGATGTATTCGGGCGTTCCGACAACGCGGCGAGGTGCCGCGGCTGTCGTCGCGCGCCCGCCAGGGATTACGGGACAGCCTTTAGGAACTCACCGGGCGCACCCGCGTCCCTCGTCCGAATGTGCGTGGTGTCGCGCCCGGCGTCCGGCTGGGAGAATGGCGGGCTGTGACCACTACGACTGCGCCGTCCGTCACCCACAGCCGGAGCGGGCTGGCCGGGCAGCTGGCCGAGCTCGGCGTGGAGGCCGGCGGTGTCCTCCTGGTGCATGCCTCGATGCGCGCGGTGGGCCCGGTGAGCGGCGGGGTCCTCGCCATGGCCGGTGCGTTGCGGGACGCCCTCGGGGCACAGGGCACGCTCGTCGTGCCTGCGTTCACCCCGGAGAACTCCGATACCTCTCCGCACTACCTCGACCGGGTGCGTGGCCTCGACGACCGGGCCCGGGAGGCGGTGCGGGCGAGCATGCCGCCCTTCGACCCGGCGACCTCGGCCGCACCGTCGATGGGCAGCCTCGCGGAGGCGGTGCGGCTCGGTGACGGGGCGGCGCGCAGCGACCATCCGCAGACGTCCTTCGCCGCGCTCGGCCCGCTGGCCCGGAACCTGCTGTCGGGCCACCGCCCCGACTGTCACCTCGGCGAGGACTCGCCCTTGGCCCGCCTCTACGACCTGCGCGCCCAGGTTCTCCTGCTGGGCACCGGATTCGACACCTGCTCCGCGTTCCACCTCGGCGAGTACCGGGTACCCGCCCCGCCCCGCCGGAGCTACCGCTGCGTGGTGACGGCCGGGAGCCGCCGCCAGTGGTGGGAGTACGAGGACGTCGCCCTGGACGACAGCGACTTCGCGGCCCTGGGCGCGGACTTCGCCGGTGCGCACGACGCCGCGGCCGTGCGCACCGGCCCGGTCGGCTCGTCGACGAGCCGCCTCTTCCGCATCACCGACGCCGTCGACCACGCCACGCGCTGGCTGACCTCCCACCGGGCCGTGCCGCCGGCGCGGGCCCTCTGCCACTCGCCGGGCTGAGAGCGCCGGCAATCGGCGGTCGCCGTCTCAGCTCCTGGCGCCGAGCCCCTCGACGATCACCGCGCCCGGCAGCGCCGCCAGCGCCTTGCCCGGGACGATCAGCTTGCCCCGGCGGCTGCCGCTGCCGATCAGGACCCAGTCCTCGTCGACGACCGCGGGATCGATCAGCAGAGGCCATGCGGAGGGCAGGCCGATGGGGGTGATGCCGCCGTACTCCATGCCGGTCTCGCCGACCGCCGTTTCCATCGGGGCGAAGGAAGCCTTGCGGGCGCCCAGTTGCTTGCGGACCGCACCGTTCACGTCGACGCGGGAGTGGGACAGGACGAGGCAGGCCGCCAGCGTCACCTCGCCGCCGCGCTTGCCCGCCACCACGACGCAGTTGGCCGACCGGTCGAGCAGCTCCGCGCCGTGGTGCTCGACGAAGACCGCGGTGTCGGCGATGGCCGGGTCCGTGTCGACGTGAATGATCTGCTCGGCGGGGAAGCCGCCCCAGCCCGCGGACACGGCCGCTGCGACGGGCGCGGTGAGCAGGTCGAGGCGGTCGGCCGCGGGACCGGCGTCGTCGAAGGAGCCGATGGGAGCGCGCATGCGCACCACGCTAACAGCGCCCCGGGCCCCTCGGCCGGCCGTCTCACCGTACGGGCGGGATGGAGACGGCCATGGTGACTTCGGCCGGCTCGGAGCCGTCGTTGCGGTAGGCGTGCGGGTGATGCGCCTCGAACGAGGCGGAGCCACCGGCCGGTACGGCGTACGAGGTGTTGTCGACGACCAGGGTGAGCTCGCCCGCGGTGACATGGAGCAGTTCGACGGTGCCCTCGGGGTGCGGATCGGAGGTGCTGCTGTCGCCGGGCATCAGGCGCCAGGTCCAGAGTTCGAGCGGCCCCCTCGCCTCCGTACCGACGTGCAGGGTTGTGGAGCTGCCCGCTTCGGTGGACCACATGCGCACCGCCTGGCTCTCGGGCACCAGTCGGACCGGTGAGCCCTGCTCGTAGTCGAGCAGCGTGGTGATGCTGACACCCAGCGCGTCGGCGAGCTTGACCGTGGTGCCGACGCTCGGGTTGGTGCGGGCCTGTTCGATCTGGATGATCATGCCGCGGCTGACCCCGGCACGGGCGGCGAGCACATCCAGGGTGAAGCCGCGTTCCCCTCGCCAACGCTTGAGATTGCGTGCCAGCGACTGAGTGAGCTGATCGAGGTCAGACACATTCCGTCCAATATTCTGGATGACAGGGTCGAAAATACTGCACTACGGTGTGGTGCACCCCACCGTTCACCGCACTGTACTGCGAGGCATGCGACGACAGCACTGTTCGCACTGGCCACCAGTCTGCTCTGGGGACTGGCCGACTTCGGCGGTGGACTGCTCCCGCAGCTGCGCGGGGCGCCGGGCGGTGCTGCTGACCCTGGTGGCCGCGTTCGGCTTCGGTTCGGTGATGTCCCTGATGGCGGAGGCGTCCACGACAGTGACCGGGCTGTTCCTGGCGCTCTTCGTCCAGCGCCTCACCAATTTCGTGGTGGCGGTGCGGCCCTGTACGCGTCGGTGCGGCGTGGGGCCCGGGCACTGCCCGGAGAAGGCGGATCCGGCGCAGTGCCGGCCGCGCTGCCCGCCCTGGCGCTCATCGGGCTCGCGGATGTCGCGGCCAACGGCACCTACTCGGTCGCCGCACAGCACGGGCCGGTCACGGTGGCCGCCGTACTCGCCTCGCGCTACCCGGTGGTCACGGCACTGGCCGCACGCGACGTACTGAAGGAACGGCTGCGCGGGGTGCAGGCCGCCGGGGCCGGTCTCGCCCTGGTGGGCACGGTGCTGCTCGCGACCGGATGAGGCCGGGTCAGCCGGCGGACGGGCCCGCCGGCTCGTCCGGCTCCGCCAGGGCCAGCAGCTGCTCGGGGGTGACGCCCGCAGGAATCGGCACCGGCGCGGGGGTGCGCAGCGGCGGCTGCCAGCCCTTCTCGGCGTCCCAGCTGCGTACGACGCGGGCGGGGGCACCGGCCACCACCGCGTGGTCGGGCACCTCGCCCCGTACCACCGCCCCCGCGGCGACCACCACGTTGCGGCCGAGTGTGGCCCCCGGGAGGATCACCGCCCCGGTGCCGATCCAGCAGCCCGGCCCGATGGCGACCGGCTCCATGCGGGGCCACTGCCGACCGACCGGCTCGTGCGGATCGTCGTAACTGTGGTTCGTCGACGTGATGTAGACGTACGGCCCGCAGTAGGTGTCGGAGCCGATGGTCACCGTGGTGTCGGCGACCACATGGCTGCCGCGGCCGAGCACCACCCCGTCCCCCAGGGTCAGGATCGGATCGGGACCGAGGTCCAGGTCGGGCATGAGTCCGGCCGTCAGCGTGACCTGCTCACCGATCACACAGTGCGAGCCGAGCTCGATCCACGGCTCCCCGAAGACCGTGCCCTGCGGGAAGGCCAGCCGGGTGCCCGCGCCGATCCGGCGGAAGCGCAGCGCGCCCGGGCGGTCCGCGGTGACCGCGCCCGTCTCCTGCACCCAGCGCCAGCCGCGGTGGACGGCCCGGGACAGGGCGCGCCGCCGCCAGGCGGCAAGGGAAGAGAACGCGTTCCTGTTCGTCGGCACTCGCTCACGGTAGTCGGCGGCGCTCGGACCGATCACCGCGGCGACCTGTGATGTTCACCCCACTCGGCCGCGGCCCACCGGCCGTCGCATACGGTCTCTCCTGCGCGATCGGCTTCTCCTACGCGATCGACGCGATCGATCAGCCGCGGTCGGCTGCCGGGACCGGACAACCCCGGCCGCAGGACACCTGAGCACGGAGGAACGGGCGATGGCAGAGCAGGCGTTGATCACGGCAATGGGCGGCAAGGAGCCGGACATCGACGCGGAGGCCTTCACAGCACCGACCTCCGTCGTCATCGGTGAGATCACGATGGCCGCGGGCTCCAGCGTCTGGTACCACGCCGTGCTGCGCGCCGACTGCGGCCCGATCGTCATCGGGGCCGACAGCAACATCCAGGACAACTGCAGCGTCCATGTCGACCCCGGCTTCCCCGTCACGGTCGGCGAGCGCGTCTCGGTCGGGCACAACGCCGTGCTCCACGGCTGCACCATCGAGGACGATGTCCTCGTCGGCATGGGGTCCACCGTCCTCAACGGTGCCCGCATCGGCGCCGGTTCACTGATCGCGGCGCAGGCACTGGTCCCGCAGGGAATGCAGGTGCCCCCGGGTTCACTGGTCGCCGGTGTCCCCGCCAAGGTCAAGCGGCAGCTGACCGAGGAGGAGCTCGAAGGCATCAAGTTCAACGCGGTGGGCTACATGGAGCTGGCCAAGGCACACCGTCAGGCCCACGAGGGCTGAGCGAAGAGGGCCGGGAGCGGGCGCCCGGCGGCCTGCCGGGTCCGCTGCGCCCGCACCGTACGGGTCGCCTCCGGTCAGTCCGCGGCCGGTACCGTCGCCGAGGTGGCCGACATCCGCTCCGCCGCCTTCTTGGCCCGGTTCTTCACGATCAGCATCGAGGTGATGCCGATCAGCACCGCCGCCACGAGGCCGAGATAGGAGAACCGCTTGAGCCAGGCCTCGGCGACGACTCCCACCGAGTAGATGACGGCCGTGGTGCCGCCCGCCCAGACGATGCCGCCGAGCACATTGGCGATCAGGAACTTCCAGTACGGCATGTGCAGTACGCCCGCCAGCGGACCGGCGAAGATCCTCAGCAGCGCCACGAAGCGGCCGAAGAACACCGCCCACATGCCCCACTTCTGGAACGAGCGCTCCGCCATCGCGATCTGGACCTTGCCGAAGTGCTTGGGGAACTTCCCGCCCATCCGGGCCAGCAGCGGCCGTCCGCCCTTGCGGCCGATGGCGTATCCGATCGAGTCGCCGAGGATCGCGCCGGCCGAGGCGCAGGCGCCGAGGATCCACGGGTTGATGCCGTCGTGCCCGGCGGCCAGGAGTGCCGCGCTGACCAGGACGATCTCGCCCGGCAGCGGAATGCCGAGGCTCTCCAGTCCGATGACCACGCCCACCAGGGCGTAGACGCTGACCGCGGGGATGGTCTCCAGCCATTCCTGGATGTGCAACGCCGATCCTCCCGTGACCGAATGTCCGTTGCCCGCCGGGCAACTCCTCGGCGCACGGCGGGAAGCCTACCTGTCCCGTCGGCCGCCCGGACAGGTCGAAGAGCCGTCACACGCCCTGTCGTTGGGGTGCGTGACGGCTCTTCGTGGAACCGGCCGGGATCAGGCGTTGGGACGCAGCGTCCAGACGACCGTCATCTCACCGGTCACCGCGCCGTCGGCGCGCTGGATCTCGACGGCCACGGGGAACTCCGGCCGCCGGCCCGCGTCCAGTTCGGCGATGACCTCGGCCACCGGGCGACCGAGGGTCGCCGTCGCGGTGACGACGCCCTTGGCCAGCTTCTTGTAGCCGATCTCCGCCTTCACCGCCAGCGGCACGGCGCGCGACATCTGGTCGCCGAAGGCGGCGATGACGATCGCCCCGCTCGCCGACTCCGCCAGCGTGAACATCGCTCCGGCGTGCGGTCCGCCGATGTGGTTGTGGTACTCGGCCTGGTCCGGCAGGCGGACCACCGCGCGCTCGGCGGTCGTCTCCAGGAATTCGAGATTGAGGGTCCGGGCCATCGGGACCGTCGCGACGAGCATCTCGCCGACGGTCATCTGTTCAGCGCTCATGACCAGATGTTACTTATGAGTAGAACTCTTTGACCATCCCCGGAAACCCCCCGGCACCCGCCTAGATCACATCCTTCACCGTCCGCACACGGGGGCGGGCGTAGCAGACCGGCCACCACCCCTCTATCGTTACTCGCCATGTGGCCAGGACAGCAGCCGCCCGGGGGCGAGCAAAACCCGCAGGACCAGAATCAGAACCCGTACCAGCAGCCGGGGTACCAGCAGCCGAATCCCTATCAGCAGCCGGGATATCAGCAGCAGGGACAACCGGGGCATCCGCAGCAGGGACAGCAGTCCGGCTATGCGCAGCCGAACCCGCACCAGCAGCCGACCGTGCCGCAGTACGCGGTGCCCGGCCCGCCCGGTCCGCCGCAGCCCGGCGACAACAAGAAGAAGACCACCGCCGTCGCGATCGTCGCGGCCACCGCTGTCGTCGTGGCCGCCGTGGTGACCGGTGTCGTCGTGATGAACAAGGACGACAAGGGCAAGGATGTCGCCGACGACAAGCAGTCCTCGGCGCCCGCCAAGCCGTCCGAGTCGGCCTCCGACGGGGCGAACCCGCGCGGCGACGACGGGGACCCCAAGCCCCTCATCCCCGGCTGGAAGGTCGTCACCAACCCCAAGTGGGGCACCCAGTTCGACGTGCCCGGCGACTGGGAGGTCGGAACGCCCGGCACGTTCTCGTACTTCGAGGACGACAAGAAGGGCGACAAATCGCCCCTCATCGGCTTCTCCGCGCCGTCGTACTACCAGAAGAAGTGGTGCGTGGACGACTCCGACAAGGACGGCGTCAAGGAGGACATGAGCCTCGCGAGCGCCGGCACCAGGGGCGCCCAGGGCGCCACCGACGCCGCCAAGAACGCCCACAGCGAGGCCGGCACCTGGGCGTGGGCCGCCTACGCGCAGCACATGCCGGAGAGCACCATCAAGTTCACCGAGGCCAAGCAGTACACCACCAAGTCGGGCCTCACCGGCCAGGTCGTCACCGCCACCGCCCCGAACGTCACGAAGAAGAAGAAGTGCGACAGCGACGGCAAGACGATCGCCTTCACCTTCAAGAACAAGAAGGGTGAGTTCGCGTCCTGGGTCCTGTACGGAGCCGACTCCGTCAAGGACGAACTCCCGGACACGACGATCCAGAAGATCCTCAGCACCGTGCGGCTGGTGGACGTCGTCAAGACCGACTGACCCGTTTCCCTCCCCCGGAAAACAGTTGGCACGGCGAGGGGTGCGGCGGCGATAGTCCCTTGGTGACTGTCGCCTCCGCCCCCGAGTACCGTCCGCTGCGTCCCGGCCGCAACTACCGTCTGCTCACCGCCGCCGCGATCATCACGGGCCTGGGTACCCATGGCGCGCTGATCGCGGCGGCGTTCGCCGTGCTGGAGGCGGGCGGTGACGGCGGCGACGTCGGTCTGGTGGCCGCCGCCAGGACCGCGCCCCTGGTGCTCTTCCTGCTGGTCGGGGGCGCGATCGCGGACCGGCTGCCGCGCCACCGGGTGATGGTCGCGGCGAACACCCTCAACTGCCTCTCGCAGGCCGCGTTCGCCTGGCTGGTCCTGGCCGGCGATCCGAAGCTGTGGCAGATGATGCTGCTCACCGCGTTGTGCGGCACCGGGCAGGCGTTCTTCAACCCGGCGGCCGAGGGCATGCTGATGTCCAGCGTCAGCCGTGAGCAGGCGAGTCGCGCCTTCGCGCTGTTCCGGATGGCCATGCAGGGCGCGACGATCGGCGGTGCGGCACTCGGCGGCGCCATGATCGCGGCAATGGATCCGGGCTGGGTGCTGGCCGTCGATGCCGCCGCCTTCGCGGTGGCGGGTGCGCTGCGCGCGTTCCTGGACGTCAGCCACATCCCCCCGCGCGCGCCGGGCGGCGGTCTGCTCGCCGATATGCGGGACGGCTGGCAGGAGTTCGTCGGCCGCCCCTGGCTGTGGAGCATCGTCGCGCAGTTCTCGGTGGTGGTCGCCGCGGTGGGTGCGGCGGAGTCGGTGTACGGTCCGCTGGTCGCCAGGGACGAGCTCGGTGGCGCCCGCCCCTGGGGATTCGCGCTCGCCGCGTTCGGGGCCGGCACCTTGGGCGGGGCGCTGCTGATGCTGCGCTGGAAGCCCCAACGGCTGTTGCTCGCCGGAACGCTCTGCGTCTTCCCGCTGGCGCTGCCGGCGGCGGGCCTCGCGGTGCCGCTGCCGGTGGGCGCGCTCTGCGTGGTGATGTTCGTCAGCGGGGCGGCCATCGAGGTGTTCGGGGTCTCGTGGATGACGGCCATGCATCAGGAGATCCCGGAGGAGAAGCTCTCCCGGGTCTCGGCGTACGACTGGTTCGGCTCGGTGGCGATGATGCCGGTGGCCACCGCGCTCGCCGGTCCGGTGGAATCGCTGGTCGGGCGGAGCGAGGCCCTGTGGGGCTGTGCGGCGCTGATCGTGCTGGTCACCGGGGCCGTGCTGTTCGTGCCGGAGGTGCGCGGTCTGACCCGGGCCCCCGCCACCGAGGTGGCGAAGGACCGGGGGCCGGCCTCAGCCGATGCTGAAGGCTCCGTCGGGCGGCTCGGGTGAGGCGACCGCCATCCCGTCCCTGACCGGCTCGGCGGCACCGGTGAGCCGGTCCAGCGCGGCGCCGTGCTCGACCCTGGCGGGGAAGGCGTCGGCGGCGCAGCGGCGGGTCAGCGTCGCGGTGTCGATGGGGCTCGGGGAAGCGACGAGGACGAGGTTGCCGAAGCGCCGGCCGCGCAGCACCGCGGGTTCGGCGATCAGTGCGAGTTCCTCGAAGACGGCCGCGAAGGTGGCCAGTTGGGAGCGGAGGAAGTCGAAGGGCGCACCGTCCGCGAGGTTGGCGGCGTAGATTCCGCCGTCCCGCAGCGACCGGCGGGCAGCCTGTGCGTACTCGACGGTGGTGAGGTGGGCGGGGACCCGCGAGCCGCCGAAGACATCCGCGATCAGGACGTCGAGGGAGCCGGGCGCGGTCTGTTCCAGTCGGCTGCGGGCGTCCGCGCCGTGCACGGTGATCCCGCTGCCGTCGGGGACCGGCAGCTGCTCGGCGACCAGTTCGAGGAGCCCGAGGTCGGCCTCGGCGACGTCCTGGCGGGAGCCGGGCCTGGCCGCGGCGACATAGCGGGGCAGGGTGAGCGCACCGCCGCCGAGGTGGAGCACGTCCAGCGGTGCGCCCGGTGCCGCCGCGCAGTCGATGACATGGGCGAGCCGTCGCGCGTACTCGAATTCGAGATGGTCCGGCGCGTCGAGGTCTACGTAGGACTGGGGCGCGCCGTCGACGGTGAGCAGCCAGGCCCTGTCCCGGTCCACGTCGGGGAGAAGCCTGGCGGTGCCCTGGTCCACGTCCCGGATGACCGGTATCGAGTCGTTCACTCCCCCATTGTGGGGTGCCGGATCAGCTGCTCAGGACCGCGGCCACGGCTTCGGTGTGTGCCGCCGACTGGGCGAGCCCGGCGCGCGCGGCTGCGGCACGGCAGCTCGGGTCGAGGGGGTTGCGGCCGAAGGCCTTCTTCGCCGCCGCGTCCGGGGTGATGACCTCGACCCGGGCCCCGTTCGCGGCGAGCGCGGCCGCCTGCGAACCCGGCGAGGCGATGGCCTTGTTGCCGCTGGCCGACGGCGCGATGACGACGACGCGTCCGTACCCGGCGGCGAGCTGGGCGTTGGCCGTGGAGTGCACCCCGCCGTCGATCCAGGACCGCCCGTCGATGCGGGCGACGGGCCATACGGCGGGGACCGCGGAGCTCGCGGTGACGGCGTCGGCGAGGGACACCCCGCTGTCCTTGTCGAAGGTGTGGAGTTCGCCGGTCGTGGCGTCGACGGCGGTGACGATCAGGGGGCGCCCCGGCCACTCGGGCGACAGCAGACGGCCCTCGATCGCCGCGCGCCGTTGCTCCGCGGTGACGCCGAGCCGGGCGTCCTGCGCGATCCTGCCGAGCTTCCGGCCGTACGCCTCGGGGGTGCGGGCGGACAGTACGGCCCCCGCGTAGCGCAGCAGGGTGAGCATGCCGAGCTTGCCGCCCGTGATGTCCTGCGGATCGGCGAGCTGGAGTTCGTAGAGTTCGGGAAGGCCGAGCAGTCCGGAGGCCAGCTGTGCGCCGACCATGGCTCCCGCGGAGCTGCCGATGATCAGATCCGCTGCGGAGAGGTCCACGCCCGACTTCGCGAGCCCGTGCAGGATTCCGGTCTCCCAGGCGCCGCCGGTGACACCGCCGGAACCCAGTACCAGTGCTGTGTCTGTCATGCCGTCAGTCTTGCGCACGACACCGGGCCCGCCCCCGTGGGGTACGGGAGGCGGGCCCTTGGTGCGTCGCCGTTCAGAGGACGCCGGTGACCGTGCCGGCGCCGACCGTGCGGCCGCCCTCGCGGATCGCGAAACCGAGTCCGGTCTCCAGCGGGACGTCACGTCCCAGCTCGACGGTCAGGTCGACCGTGTCGCCCGGACGCGCCACCGCCACCGCACCGAGGTCGACGTCGCCGACGACGTCCGCGGTGCGGATGTAGAACTGCGGCCGGTACCCGGTGGTGACCGGGGTGGTCCGGCCGCCTTCCCGCGCCGACAGGATGTACACCTGCGCGGTGAAGCGCCGGCTCGGCGTCACACTGCCCGGCGCCGCGACCACATGGCCGCGGCGGACCCGGTCGCGCTCCACCCCTCGCAGCAGCAGGGCCACGTTGTCACCGGCCTCCGCGGACTCCATCGGCTTCCCGAAGGTCTCCAGCCCGGTGACGACGGTCTCGATGTCCGGGTCCGGTCCGAGCACCGACACCCGGTCGCCGGTACGGACGGTGCCGCGCTCGACGGCTCCGGTGACGACGGTGCCCCGGCCGGTGATGGTCAGGACGTTCTCCACCGACAGCAGGAACGGCGCGTCGGTGTAGCGGACCGGCATCGGTACGTACGTGTCGACGGCGTCCAGCAGCGCCTCGACGGCCGCGGTCCAGCGCGGGTCGCCCTCCAGCGCCTTCAGGCCCGAGACCCGTACGACGGGCACCGAGTCACCGCCGTAGCCGTGCGCGGACAGCAGCTCGCGGACCTCCAGCTCGACCAGGTCGGTCAGCTCGGGGTCGCCCGCGTCGGCCTTGTTGAGAGCGACGACGATGTGGTCGACACCCACCTGGCGGGCGAGCAGCACGTGCTCGGCGGTCTGCGGCATGATCCCGTCGAGCGCGGAGACGACCAGGATCGCCCCGTCGAGCTGGGCGGCGCCGGTGACCATGTTCTTGATGTAGTCGGCGTGCCCCGGCATGTCGACATGCGCGTAGTGACGGGTGTCGGTCTCGTACTCGACGTGCGCGATGTTGATGGTGATGCCGCGCTGTGTCTCCTCCGGCGCCCGGTCGATCCGGTCGAACGGGACGAACGTGCCGGTCCCGCGGTCGCTGAGCACCTTGGTGATGGCGGCGGTCAGGGTGGTCTTCCCGTGGTCGACGTGGCCCATGGTTCCGATGTTGAGGTGCGGCTTGGTCCGCACGTATGCCGTCTTGGGCATGGTTCATTCCTTGGTGTTCGAAGCTGAGAGAGAAGACCCCAGGGCCCGGCCGACCCTCCCCTTGCGGGGTCCGCCGGACTGTCGGGGGAGGGTCAGCTTCGGGCGCCGCCGATGGGCGCCGCGGCAGCGGTGAACGCTGCTGCGAAGAGTGCTGCGGTGACGGGGCTCACGGCAGCCTTCGGCGCGTCCGCGACTGCGGACGGCGCTGCGAGGAAGGCGTACCGGAACATGGGTCCGATCATGTCGGACGGGCATGGCCGCGTCGAATGGTTTTCGGGCGGCACCCCGGTCCCGCAAAGGCGTTCGGCCCGCGCCGGCCACCGGAGCGGGCGCGGGGCGCGGTCTCGGCCGCCCGGCTGCCGCCACGCACATCACGGCGATCGGACACCGGCGTCGGTTACTCTCCCCGCATGCTCGACCCCGTCCCCGCCGCCCGGCCCGCCACCGGCCTCGCCGTGCGCTGTACGAGGGCGCTGCTCTCGCCCTGGTCCCGGTTCTCGCTGCTCGTGGCCCTGCTGCTGGGCGCCGCGGCGACGATGCTCCTCCTCGAACCCCAGCGGCTGCTCGCCACCGGCTGGCCCGCCCGGCTCAGCGGTGGCGCCGTCGCGGTGATCCTGTTCGGTGTCGCGTACGGCGTGTGCACCGTGGCTTTCGTTCCGCGGCCGCTGCTCAATCTCGCCGCCGGTGCGCTCTTCGGTACGCAGGCGGGACTGACCGCCGCGCTGGCGGGGACGGTGCTCGGTGCGGGCATCTCGTTCGGGCTGGGCCGGGTGCTGGGGCAGGACGCGCTCCGTACGCTGCTGCGCGGGCGGTGGCTGAAGGCCGCGGACGGCCAGTTGAGCAGGCACGGGTTCCGTTCGATGCTGGCGCTGCGGCTGTTCCCGGGTGTGCCGTTCGCGGCGGCCAACTACTGCGCGGCGGTGTCGCGGATGGGGTATCTGCCGTTCCTGGTGGCGACCGGGCTCGGCTCGATCCCGAACACCGCGGCGTATGTCGTCGCGGGCAGCGAGGCCTCGTCACCGACGTCTCCGGCGTTCCTCGCCGCGATGGGCTTCATCGTGCTGACGGGGCTCGGCGCGGCCGTCGTCGCCTGGCGCAAGCGCCACCGCCTGACTGCGGGGTGAGCCGGTGCGCACGGCGCCCTGCGCCGGGGCGGTGGGGCGACCCGGGGGTACGCGTAACGCTGTTCATCTGAGGGCGGTACCCTGCCCGCGACCGACCGAAGACATCCGGGCCCGTGACGGGTCTGCCCTCAATCGACCGCAATGCGCACGCTGCCGACGGCCCTCGCTGCCGTCGGCCGATGCACGAGCACCCCCGGGATGGCCAAAGCCCCATGAGCTGGTTCGAATCGTTCGTCCTGGGCCTCGTTCAGGGACTGACCGAGTTCCTGCCGATTTCCTCCAGCGCGCATCTGCGGCTCACCGCTGCGTTCGCCGGCTGGCACGACCCGGGTGCGGCGTTCACCGCCATCACCCAGATCGGCACGGAGGCGGCAGTCCTCATCTACTTCCGCAAGGACATCGTCCGGATCGTCTCGGCCTGGTTCCGTTCACTGACCGACCGGTCGATGCGCGGCGACCACGACGCCCAGATGGGCTGGCTGGTCATCGTGGGCTCCATCCCCATCGGCGTGCTCGGTGTGACGTTCAAGGACCAGATCGAGGGCCCGTTCCGTGATCTGCGGCTGATCGCCACCACGCTGATCGTGATGGGTGTCGTCCTGGGAATCGCCGACCGGCTCGCCGCCCGCGACGAGGCGGGCGGGAAGCACCGGGCCGCCAAGGAGCGCAAGACGCTCAAGGAACTCGGGGTGAAGGACGGCCTGATCTTCGGTTTCTGTCAGGCGATGGCCCTGATCCCGGGTGTCTCCCGCTCCGGAGCCACCATCAGCGGCGGTCTGCTGATGGGGTACACCCGCGAGGCTGCGGCACGGTACTCCTTCCTGCTCGCGATCCCGGCGGTGCTCGCCTCGGGGGTCTTCGAGCTGAAGGACGCGGGTGAGGGACATGTGTCATGGGGGCCGACGATCTTCGCGACGGTCATCGCGTTCGGTGTGGGGTACGCGGTCATCGCCTGGTTCATGAAGTTCATCACGACCAAGAGCTTCATGCCGTTCGTCATCTACCGCGTACTGCTCGGCGTGCTGCTGTTCGCGCTGGTGGCGGCCGGTGTGCTGAGCCCGCACGCGGGTGAGTCGGCGGGCTGAGGGTCCGATGGGGGCGTTTCCCAGCACCCAATCCCCCGACTTCAGATGGAGATTATTAGAGAGAATTAGAGACGATTCGAGCCCGCTCGACATGATCATCCCTCACTCGTCTCCCATTCGATCTCCCACGCAACTGAACCAGGGCGAGGCCGCCACCTGGAGGGGCGGACCGCGACCTCACCCTGGTCAGGCCCCCTCAGCCGCCCTCGGCGACCATGCCGCCTGTCGAGGCGCTGGCTGTCATCGATGTCCTGTACCACAACGACGACGAGGACGGGGATCCCCCGCCGCTCGCGGAGCTGCGGCGACGGCTCACTTACTGCTGCGAGGCGTTCCAGGCCTGTCATTACGGGGCGCTCGGCCGAGACCTGCCCGCGCTGATCGTCAGGTCCAGGCAGTCCGCCGCGCGGGCCGGCGCTGAGGCCAGCGAGGCTCACGCCCTGCTATCGCGCGTTCTGCAGCTGACGGCCTCATTCCTCCACAAGTACGGCCCGGCAACGGCCGTGCAGGCTGCGGTGGTTGCCGACCGAGCCCTGGCTGCGGCCGAGCGCTCCGGCGATGCAGTGGCGATCGGTTCGGCATCGAGACGGGTAGCGAAGTCGCTCACGTACCAGCAGCAGCCGCGCGCGGCCGTGGACTTCGCCATAGGGGCAGCGCGGCGCCTGTCCACAGAGCTGGAGGCAAGCGGACCGCTGGGGCTGTCGACGCTCGGCATGCTGTACCTGTCCGCGGCGGTCGCAGCCGCATCCCTGGACCGGTCGACGGCCGCGGTTCGGCAAGCCAGTGAGCACGTGGACCAGGCTGCCGAGGTGGCTGACCAGCAGGGCGCCGACCTCGACGAGGATTACACGATGTTCGGGCCGACGAACGTCGGGCTGCACCGGGTGGATGTGCTGACCAGGTTCGAGGACGGGTGGTCAGCGATCGAGGCCGCGGACGGGCTCGAGGGCGAAGCACTGCATGGGCTGTCGAAGGAGCGGCAGGCGCAGCACCTCATCACGATGGCACGCGCTCAGCTCTTGACACGGCGCAAGGAGACTGCGGCGGACTCGCTGATCGAGGCGGCGCGGCTGACCCCGGAAGAGGTCATCGGCCGACAGTCCACGGTCGACCTGGTGGCCGACGTGGTCGGGGCGACCCCGGTTCCCGGCGGGGACTTGCGTCGCCTGGCCGCGCGATGTGGACTCCCGGCATGACGAAGCGAGTTCTCTATCTCATCGCCTGCGCGGCCGGCCCGACCCAGTACATCGACGAGGGGGTTCGCCAAGCCCAGGCCCGCGGCTGGGACACCTGCCTGATCCTGACACCGTCGGCAGCGGCCTGGTGGGAGCCGCGAATGGGCGAGCTGGAGAAGCTGACCGGGCACCCCGTGCGGTCTCGGTACAAGCTCCCCCGGGAGAAAGACGCGCTGCCCAACGCTGACGCGATGCTGTTCGCGCCGCTCAGCTGCACCAGCCTGAACAAGTGGGGCGGCGGCATCTCGGACACGCTCGCGCTCGGGCTCATCTCCGAGGGCGTACACATGGGCGTGCCCGCACTGGCCATGCCCTACTTCAATCAGGCGCAGGCCGCTCAGCCGGCCGTGGCCCGCAGCATCGCCGACCTCCGCAGCCAGGGCGTGGTCTTCCTCGATGGGCAGGACGGGTACGAGTCGCACCCTCCAAAACAGGGCAACCCGCAGGCCTACCCATGGCATCTCGCCCTCGACGCGGTCGGCGCGACTGTCAGTCTTGCCTCGTAGCCTGTTCCCATGTCGATCACCCCTTCGCCTGCCACGCCTGTGCGCTCCCCCGCCGCGGTGAACGCGGACATCCGCGCGCTGTGGGCGGCTGGCCCGCTGTCGCTGGAGGGTGAGGCGGAGTATCAGCGGCTGCTGGTGGAGTGGGAGGCCGCGGTCCGGTCGGATGTCGTCGCAGCGGCCTGACCTGCGCGGCTCCGTTCGATTGTCAGTGGCGCCGTTTACGATCCGGCCGTGGCAATCGACATCCTGAGGATCTGGTCGAGCTTGAGCGCAAGGCGGTGGCCGAGCAGCAGAAGGCGCACGCCGAGCCGTACACCGAGGAAGGTTCGGCCGCATGGCGGCAGGCAGCAGAAACGTTCCAAGCTGCCGTGACCGCGCACGCCGAGGCGGCCGGGGTGCCCCGGCACGAGCTGGAGACGGCCATGAAGAAGGCCGTGCTACATCCGGAGCCTGAGGGCGACTGATGCACGTCCGCCCCTCCCTCCGGGCGCTGTTCCGGGTGAGGGGCGGTCTCGTAGCTGCGCCCAGCCATAGGCGCGAATGTGATGGGTCCACGGTACTGGGCCGGTATGACAACCCGGGGTGGCCCGCCGTGACAGGGGTGTCACGGCGGGCCACGGCCAGCGTGGGCCGAAGTTCGCAGAGGTCCAGGAGAGACTTAGAATCGAACGCATGCCCGATCACCCGTCGCGTCTAGTCCTGCTGCGCTTCCTCCAGAGAGTGCGGGAATAGGCCGCTAACAGAACCGGTCGGTCGCCCGGCTGAAGCCGTCGTCGTAGCCCCTGGCGTAGCCCTGTGCCCAACGATTGTCCTGCTGGACGCCCTGTTGGAACACGGACCCGGAACGGTTGCAGTCGTCCCGCGCGTCCGCATATCCGTTCCGGAAGCCACTCCGGTAGCCGTCCCGGAAAGAATCGGTGACAAAGTCGTGGGCGGCTACTGCCTGCGCAGGTTTGGGGGCGGCCGACGCCTGTGAGGTGAGCGCTGGCGCGCATGCCAGGCTGCCGATGACCAGAGCTGAGCTGAGAGCCGCGAACGCCTTGTTGGTGCGCATGGATTTCTCCTTGGGTGCGAGTACAGGCGTGCCTTTTCAGGCTCCTACGGACATGGCATCGGCGCGACCTCACTCCGGGCCACCGGGGCACTTCGGTCCGTGCTCGGAAAGGTGGCCCCGACATCAAACGGGCGGGCGCATGTCTGCCCGCCACGTGAGCGTGCCGACGCTCCGTCACCGCGAGGGCGGCGGGGCGCCTGTGCTGCATCGTCAGGCGTCGATGCCCGCCATGACGCCGGTGGTGGCAGCGGCCGAGGTCCCGCACTGGATCGAATGGCGCGGCAGGCGGGCGCATCGGTACGAGGCGGCATGAGGAGAGGCTAGGCAGCGGATCGCGCTCAGTCAGAGGCCAGACGGTATTCGGCAATGTTGCCCTTGCTCTCGATCCTCACAAGAACCCCGTTGCGAAGGAGTCGGCGCAGGGTGCCCCTCGCCTGCATCTCGCGCGCACGGTCGCCGTTGGCGTACACGCCGACCTTGACCATGCCGTGGTCGCGCCAGCGGCGGAAGAACGCGTATACCCGGTCCCACGGCGGAAAGTCGGCGGGCATCGCCCGCCATTTGATGCCGTTGTCCCGATGCCGTTGTTTGAGAGGTGCAAGTAGTTCCTCTCCCAGGCACGGTGACCGCCGGGGTGCTGGTTCGTTGATCGGACATGCATCCATGGATCGGGTTATCCGATGAGGTCCGGCTCGGGTTGCTCACCGAGTGGACCGTTCCTGAGCTGGTGGACGAGGTGCTGACCGCGTGTGGTCGGCGGGATGCCAAGCCCCGTCCCCTGTCGAGCCGGTCCATGGTCTAGTTCGTGCTTGCTCTGGCGCTGTTCCAGCAGGACTCCTACGACGATGTCGCGGAGAACCTGGTCGGGGCCCTGGGTGAGATGGACCAGTCGGTCCCGAACAAGTCGTCGTTCGCCAGGGCCCGGCAGCAGCTTGGGTCCGCACCGTTGGAAGGAGTGTTCCGCCGTGTGGCGGGGGCGATCGCTCCGCCCACACTCGAGGCGGCGTTCTGGCGCGGGATGAGAGTTGCCGCGGTCGACGGGTTCTTGCTGGACGTGCCGGAGAACGATACGACACGTGCAGCTTTTGGTGGGCAGGTGGACAGCGCCGGTCGGCCCGTCGGGTTCCCGCAGGCCAGGGTGGTGACGCTGACCGAGACCAGTACGCACGCGACGATCGACGCGCGGATAGGCAGCTTCAAGGGCGGTGGTGGCGAGCCCGCGCTGGCGACAGAGATGGCCGGCAGTGCCGCCGGCATGCTGGTGATCATGGACCGGGCCTTCCCCGGTGTCGCACTGTGGAAGGCCTACACGCAGGCCGGAGCACACTTGCTGATCAGAGCCCGCACCTTCGTCGCCGCGGAGCCCATGGAGGTCTTGCCTGACGGGACCTATCTGACCTTGGACCAGTCTGGGGTGAGGATGAGAGCCGGGATGTTGCCGTAGTAGTGCGTGCCCCAGCTCGTGTGCAGGGTCAGGCCCAGACCGTGGTGGCCGGCGCGGGCGTCTGCTTTGCCGAGCGAGCGCAGCGGGACGTCGCAGGGCCGGGGGCGGCGACGAGAGCGGGGGACCGTCCCGGCCCGAGGGCGCGGGACCGTCCGCTTAACCGATGCGCGGGGCCGGGGCGCTCTTCCCGTACGGGCTCCTCTCCCCGATAATGGCCCTCAACTGTCTGGCCTTGGGGGGCTTGTGTCGGATCGTGGTTCCACTCCTGTTCCGCCCTCCATGCGCAGAGTCGCGCGGGAGTTCGAACTCGGTTCGCGCCAGGGGCTGGTGTGGACCGAGCCCAAGCGCTTTCCGTGGATCGTGGTGCTGCTGCCGGCACTGGTCGGACTGCCGGTGCTCTGGCTGGGGATTTCGGCCGCAGTGGAGGGCCAGCGGAGCCACGGCGCCTGGTACTACGGGCTGCCGCTGCTCATCTTGGGGACCGCCATAGTCGCCGCAGCCGGGTATTTCCTCTTCCTCGCGCTCACGAGACGGCAGGCGCAGGTCTGGGTAGGTCACTACCAGCACGGCATCGTCCGGGAGGTCGCCGGGCACGGGCCGGAGGCGTACTCATGGGACGAGATCGATGGCATTCGGCGGAGCAGCACCAAAGTGACGAACGGGATCACCAGCGTCACCACACACGAACTCTGGGTGCGTCCTCGTGAGGGCGCCGAGATCACGGTGACCGACGTGTACAAGGGGGTCGCACGGTTCATCGACGAACTGGACAAGACATTCACGCGCGTACGGCTGCCGCAGGACAGGGACCGGCTGAAGGCGGGCGAACGGGTCGACTTCTTCGGGGCCCACCTCGATCCCGCCGGCGTCGGGTACCTCGACCACCGGCTCGACTGGCGCGAGGTTAACCGGGTCACGGTGAAACACGGCTGGCTGGAGATCCATCGGCACGGCGACGGAAAGCCGTGGGCCAGGCTCCCCGTAGAGATGGTCGAGAATCTGTCGGTCTTCCTGGCCCTCGCCGCAAGGATGCGCCAGGAAGCAGCCGGGAAGCGGCCGCGACCAGACGATCCGGCCTGATCCGGCGCTCCGGCAGCAGGTCTGGATCAACGAACCAGCACCCCGGCGGTCACCGTGCTTGGGAGAGGAACTACTTGCACCTCTCAAACAACGGCATTGGCCGTTGTCCACCAGGTAGCGGACCGCATCGAGTATCGCCCGGTGACAGTACGCCTCCGGCTGCCCTCCCCGGCCGCGCATCCAGCCCGGCACCGGCAGCAGCGGCCGGATGGCCGCCCACTCCGCGTCCGTCATGTCCGTCGGATATCGCGGCTGCCGGGACCCGTTGTCGGCGGCGTTTCCGAACCGGTGAGCCAGGCAGTCACACTCCAGCGTGACTGAACTGGACTGCCCGGCCATCGACACGGAACACTGCGGCACCAGGGCCTCCTGATGTTGCTCGGTGATTCGACACCAACGAGCTGTTCAGGAGGCCCTACTCATATGCGCCGAGCACCCCGCGACCACCCAATCGGGACTCCCGTTCGATCGACAAATCCCAAGATCGGTACGACAACAGCTACTCAGCTTTCCGTTTAACCTGCGGCAGTTCGATGTGCGGTGAGGCTCTCGGCGCGTTTCACGGTCTTGCCAACGTCGTGATGGGGTGCGACCTTGCGGTTCTTCGATCCGGAGGGACGCCCGGGGCCGGGTCGGGAGGGTTGCGGAACACCGGCGGGGCGGGTCGTGGTCGCGCGGATGTTGCGGAACCCTCGCCGGACTCGGGCGGGAGTGAGGCGGCGGGGTGGGGCCGGTCGCTCCCAGGGCCTTCGGAGGTCCTCGGCGAGTGCGCGGGCGAGGTGGATCCGGGTGTAGGCGGCGGTGATCAGCCAGGTCCACAGGTCGGCGGTCTCGGGGCTGCGGACCTTCGGCATGGTCCAGCCGAGCGTTTGCTTCATGAGCCGGAAGGTGTGTTCAAGATCCAATACCGTTAGTTCAAGAGGCTGGTGGGGTGAGAGTCGGGGTGCGGGGTGGGGCTGGCGTTCCGTGATGGTCGGGCTTCTTGATGACGTAGCGGGAGATGATCCGCTTGACGGTTCTCGGGTTGGAGCGCGGTCGTCTCGGTGGGTTGATGTTGGCCAGGAGCTCGCCGAAAACGAAGGCAAGGCCGCGGTCAGGCTGAGGGGAAAAAGTCCGCTGGCGGCATCATCGTGATGCGGCGGGCGGCGCGCAGGCAGGTCATGAACGAGAGGCGGTCCGGGTCGAGGTTCTCGGTGTTGGCGCGGGCGGCCTGGAGCATGTGCACGCGTAGCGCGTAGTGGACGAGCAGGTGGCCCCAGATCTGCTGGAGGATTCCGTCGGGTGTCTTGCTGGCCAGGACTTGTCCGGCGCCGATCTGCTGGGCCTTGAGCTCCTTGAACGTGGATTCGATCTCCCAGCGTTCCGTGTAGAGGGCTGCGAGCTCGCTGCCCGGGTACTGCTCGTGGTCGGTCAGCGTGGTCAGCAGCGTGTACTCCTCACCGGCCGCCTCGAGTTGGTAGCGCACGGCGCGGACCTGGATGCCGTGTTCCCGCCGCCGGTCGGTGTGCCCGTAGATGGTGGTGAGCCAGGACCCGTCCGCCAGAACCTCGTCAGGGACGAGGCTGTAGCGGCTGCCTGCCAGCCGCATCAGCAGCTCGGCACCCGAGGTCGCCCAGCCCCGCCACAGCTCCACACCGGGGTAGCCGCGGTCGGCGAGCACCAGCATCCCGGGCCGCATCGACCGGGCCGACTCCCTACCAGCCGTCGTCTCGTGCGTGTGGTAGTCGGTGACCTCCGCATCCACGATGGCATGCGTGCCGCACTCCACCAGTCCCACGACCCGGGCCTGCGGGAACGCGGCGCGCTTGTAGGGCCGTTCCCCCGGCTTGGGCCGGCCGCCATGCCGCCCGAACACCTCGTCATTGGCCGGAGTGTCGGCGATGTCCACGCAGGTGCCGTCCACTGCCATCAGACGCAGTCCGCGCCAGAACGCCCACGCATCCGACGGCTCGGCCAGCGGCACCACAGTCCGCGCGAACAGTTCACGCAGGGGCTCCCATCCCAGCCGCCGACGCGCCAGGGAGATCGAGGGCTTGGACGGCTCCCGCCAGGTGCCCAGCAGGCCGACCTGCCGCAGCCCGAACGTCGTCTTACGCATGACCTCCAGGTACGGGTCCGGAGAGAACAACGCCAGCCCGAGCACGAAGTACAGCACCAGCCGGGCAGGCAGCACCCTGGACCGGCGTTCGCGCCGGCCGCACGCCTCGACTGCCCGGTCCACTGCACCCGCCGGATACACCCGGGCCAGCAGTCCCACACTCACCACATCGTGAGCCCCTTGCACCCCGCACCACCCCGCTTGACGACCCGTCACATAGAGCCCACCAGCCGCTTAAACTAACGGTATTGGTTCAAGATCGAATCTGCGGAGGAAGGTCCGCCAGATCCGGTCCAGGTGGGCACCGTCGACGCCGGGGGCCGAGGACCACAGCCAGACGGGCCTGGGGTCGCGGTCGCCGGGCAGGTACTCGACCTTCAGGCGGATCAACGTGCCGTGAACAAGGGGGAGTTCACCGTTGAAGTTTCCCCGTGATCTTGGACACGTCGTCGTTACGCCGCGAGGGCCTGATCCTGTTGGTAGCGCAGGCGCGTCTCGTGGGGCGTGAGGTAGCCCCAGTGGATGTGCTTGCGCAGACGGCGTCTGTTGCAGAAGGTCTCGACGAAGTCGAAGATGTCGGTGCGGGCGGTGGCCCGGTCGGGCCAGAAGCGGGTGCCGATCTCCTCTTTGAGCACGGCCCAGAAACTCTCCGCGGCGGCGTTGTCGAAGCAGTTGCCGGTCCGCCCCATGCTTTGCCGACACTCCAACTCGCCGATTTTCATGCGGAGTTGGCCGGAGGCGTATTCCGATCCGCGGTCGCTGTGGATCACGCAGCCGGGCTCCAGGCGGCCCAGCGCGGCAGCCATGTCCAGGGCATCGACAACGAGTTCGGCACGATGGTGGTCGGCCATCGAGTAGCCGATCACCTCCCGGGTCGCCAGGTCCAGCCACGCGGCGAGGCAGAGCCAGCCCTCGGCGGTGGGGATGTAGGTGATGTCCCCGACGATCTTCGTACCGGGGCGGGTCGCGGTGAAGTCCCGGCCGATCAGATCCGGCGACGGGGCGGCCCTGGTGTCGGCCTTGGTCAGGCCGCGGCGTCCGGTGCGCCGGCTGTGCCCGGCGATGCCGTGCTCCCGCATGACCCGCTCCACCCGCTTGCGGTTGACCAGTCGGCCCTGCCGGCGCAGTTCGGCGGTGACGCGCGGGACGCCGTAGTTCCGCCGGGAAGCCAGGTGGATCACCGTGATCTCGTGCGCCAGGGCCTCATCCGCCCGCCGCCGCGCTGCGCGGGCCTGCCGCCCGGCCACCCACGCGCAGTACGTGGAGCGGGCGGTCCTCATCACCTTGCACAGCGGCGTGACCGCATAGTTCGCCTTCTCCGCGTGGATGAACCGGCATATCTTGCTCACCGGTCGCTCTCCTTCACGAAGAAGGCAGTCGCTTTCTTCAGGATCTCGATCGTCTTCGCCTGCTCGGCGGTCAGCTTCCGCAGCCGCTTCAGCTCCTCGTCCCGATCGTCGGCGGCCCGCCCCGCTCGCACGGAACCAGGTCCCGATCCGGTGTCCTGGGCAGCGCGGGCCTTCTTCACCCAGCCCCGCAGTGACTCCGAACTGACGCCGAGCTCCCGGGCAACCTCGGTCACCGTCCGTCCCGACGACCGCAC